>CAVVBV010000031.1:0-945844 GCA_963746545.1 uncultured Gammaproteobacteria bacterium | reverse complement strand
CTGTACACGACGCTCGGTTACATCGATGCGAACGTGAAGGACCCGAACCCGCTCGCGGTGGCGCCGCTGACTCCGGAGCTGACGGCGTCGGTCAGTCCGGAACTCAGGGTTGCCGCGGGCAGCGGCGAGGTGACGATCCGGGCGGACTATTCGTACCGCGACAGCATGTACGGAGAGCCCACTTCCGACCCGGGCAGGTTGACGTTCATCGACAGCCGCGACCTGGTCAACGTCGACATCAGCTACCGACCGACCGACGGCGACTGGACGCTCGCGGCCTACGGCCACAACGTCGGCGACGAGCGCTACGACAATGCCCGGCTCAACACCGGTGACTACACGCTGGTCATGCTGAGCAATGACGCAAGCGAGTTCGGGGTCCGGTTCACGAAGGAATTCTGAACCGACACTCAATCGCGAGGCAAAGGGCCAGGAGATTTCTCCTGGCCCCTTTTTCGCGGTCCGGGTCAGCCGTGGGCCCTTGAGGATGCCGTATCTGCCTGGCGACCCGCGGCGAGGTGCACCAGGAGGCCCAGCACCGCCATCGCCCAGACGATCACTGCGCTCGAAGGCAGGTCCGTGACGACGGAGACGGCGAGGCCGACGACGTAACTGCCGATTGCGAGCGCGTAGCCGAGCGGCAGCTGCCGCCTGGCGGCGTGCCGATAGGTTGCGACCGCCGGGACGATCAGCGTCGTGAACACGAGATAGACGCCGACGAGCTGGACCGAGGCCGTGACCACGACGGCGAACAGCACGTAGAAACCGATCCGGCCGACGCGCTCGCGCCACAGGAACCAGACGACAGCGAACAACGCCGTCAGAATCGCGGTGCGGACCAGCTGCTCGGTGGAGACCCACAGAATCTGGCCGGCCAGCAGGTCCTTCAGGTTCTCGCCGCCGTGCGGGTCGTTCGCCAGCAGACAGGATCTGCGCCGTCGACGCCAGCACGAACAGGATGCCGATCAGGGCTTCCTGCGCCTCCGGTCGCTTTTTCTCGGTCCAGGTCAGGAGTAACGCGCCCGCGAGCGCCGCGACGCCCGCCGCGGCCTGCGCGCTCCAGCCCTCGATCGGCAGGCCGAAATGACTCGCCGCGATCACGCCGAGCCCGGCCACCTGGGCGATGGCCAGATCGATGAACACGATGCCGCGTGACAGCACCTGCTGGCCCAGCGGCACGTGGGAGATGGCAACCAGCAGGCCCGCAATCAGCGCCGGCCACAGGATGCTGAGATCGGTGGAGAAAAGACTCATTGGATTGCCGCCTCCAGGCGATTGATGGTGTCGTCGAAGAGGCCGAAGAGATCTTTCGCCTCGGTCGTGCCGCCGACCGAGAACGGCAACGTCACGACCGGCGCATGGACCCGCTCCGAGAGCCAGTTGGCCGCTTTTGGATCGTTGTAGGCATTGCGCATGATCAAGCGCGGCGGAGTCGTCGCAAGTTTCGACACCAGCTCGCCGAGATAGCCGGCGCTCGGCGGCACGCCGGGCTTCGGCTCGATCGCGGCGACTTCCTGCAGGCCGAGCCAGTGGCAGAGATAAGCCTGGTCGCGGTGCATCACGACGACCGGCAATCCCTTGAGTGGAGCCGCCTTGGCCTCCCAGCGTGCGATTGCCTGCGTCCAGCGTGCCGCGAAATCGCTGCCACGCTGCTGGTAGTAAGCCGCGTTGCCGGCGTCGAGCTGCACCAGCCGCGCGGTCAGCCCCTTCGCAATGACAGCGATGTTGTGGGGATCGAGCTGCAGGTGAGGATTGCCCTGCGGATGGATGTCGCCCAGGGAGCGATCAAGCCGCGAAGGAACCTCCAGCAGGTTCAATAGCGACGCCGCCTCGAAGTACCCCGGCGATCCGGGCTGGATGCTGGGATTGCCCGACTCCTGCACCAGCACCGGCAGCCAGCCGATTTCGAGCTCTGCCCCTGTCGCGAAGACGAGATCGGCCGTGCGTGCCCGGGCGACGAGGCTCGGCTTGGCGTCCACACGGTGCACGTCCTGCATGGCGGTCGTGGCGACGTAGACGCTCACCTTGTCGCCGCCGACCTCGGTCGCGAGTGCGCCCCAGTCGGACGTGGTCGCCGAGTATCTTCACAGTGGCCTGCGCAGGAACGCAGACCAGGATGATGAGCAGCGCCAGGGCGCCGCGAATGATTGTCTTCATGATTGCGGCTCCTAGTATTTGTGAGCGCCGTGCGCGCCGATGCCATAGAGATATTGCAGCCGGAACTGCCGGTCACGTTCGCCGTCGGCACGGGCTTCGTCCCAGGCATATTGGGCGCGGAGTCTCGAGAACTCGCTCGGGCTCCAGTCGAACATCACGGTGATCCGCTCGGGGTCTGCGGGAAGCAGCGCCTGGAAAGCTTCAGGCGGCAGCGTTCCGTCTTCAACGAGCGCAATGCGCGGCGTGCCTGAGTCGAGCGCGTCGTAGCGCAGGCCGACGCGCCAGCGCGGTCGGAACTGGAACACGCTTTGCAGGTACCAGCCGGATTGGTCGCTGCCATAGGCATCGGCGAGGCCGAGGCCCTCGGCATCGAACGTGAGTTCGCCATCCTCGCGTCGACTCATGTACTCCGCCTGCACTTTCAGCTGCTGATAGGCAGAATTACCGGTAGGCGCCCACTTGAAGACTGCATCCGCTCCCCAGGTGCGCGACTTGCCGGTAAATGAGTCCAGCACCGGTGCGCCGAATTCATCGGAGTCCTCGAAGCTGCGGTCCTCGGCACGCAAGTCGAGCCAGGACGCGCCGGCGCGCCAGCTCGCCGAATCGCCGATATCGCCGCCGACATGGGCAAAGAGGGCAGTGCCATTGAAACCATTTCGATTTCGGCGCGTGCCCGGAAACGCCTGGCCATTGCCGGTCTCGGCTCCGATCTCGACGAAGAGATCGGTGGGCGCCAGCCATTTGACCTGCACGCCGTCCTGCGCCAGCTGGTTGCCCATGAATGCCTGGTAGACGAGCGGCTGGTCGGCAAAATCCCAGGCATGGCCGTGCACTTCATTCAGATAGCCCATGCCGGAGAAGAATCTCCCGCCCTTGACGGTGAAGCCGGAAGGCAGCGAAGTCGTCCGGAAATAGGCCTCCTCGATCCCGATTTCGTTCTCACCAGCGATCGCGGCGATCATCGTTGCGGAGAAGTACGGATCGACGCTGGCGCTGAGCGCGAGTTCGGACTCGCCGACGTTGAAGCTGCGCTCGCCGGGACCGACTTCTCCGCCGCTCGGCATGAAGCCGGCGATGCGCCAGGTTTCCGGATCCTGGGAAGTGTCCGAGTAGTTGCCGGCCAGGATTACCGAAACCGCCGGATTGAAGGCAGAAGCCGAAGAACGCGACCCCGAGCCGGCGGGCGGCTGTTGTTGCGCAACCTGTTCAGGAGCGGGCGCAGGCGCCGATTCGAGCTGTTCGATACGCGCTTCAAGCGCGCCCACGCGCGCCGCGTAGTCACTCTTCAGGTTTTGCAACTCGGCTCGCAGAGCCGCGACGTCATCGGCGGACTCCGCGAATGCACAGGGCGCAGCACCGGCAAGCGCCAATAGCGCCGCAACGGGCAATATCCTCGTCATGGAAAGGTCCTCCTCTCAAGTCAACGGGCACGGCCGCGCTTACGCGCGCCGTGGGGTCATTGGCCTAGAGGAGCTGGGGCGGGGCGCGAGACTGGTAAGAGGGGCGGGGAGAAAGGGTCGGGATCGAAGCCGTGGCGGCCGCCAGGGCAGGTTCCGTTTCGGGCTGGAGAATCAGCACCACGTGCGGCATGCCGCCTGCGGCACTGGTCACGGGCGCAAATGACAGGCATTTCGCGCAATATTGGGTCGAATTCGGAACGCTGTCCGGATCCTTCGCCAGATGCGAAATAGCGTGAGCCTCGGCGCCGAATTGGGCGACGAGCACTGCCAGCGCCAGCAGTCGGGCGATCAGCCGTTGACGATGCCTGAACAGGGTCGGTGCCTCCGGTCGATGGACCAGTATCCGCCAGACTGGTTCCGCGGGCAAATTGCCCCGCCCATTTCTGCTACGCGCTCGGCAGAACGTTAGCATTCAGCCGGAACAGGTTGCCCGGGTCGTACTTCTTCTTGATCGTGCGTAACCGGCCGATGTTGCCCTGGTAGTTCGTGTCGACAATGTGCTGCGCCTCGTCGCCGACTTCGTTGGTGTAGTAGCCGTCCGTGTAGGGCTCGAGCTTGCTCCAGTAATCCTTGACGTAGCGGATGTGCGGCGCGGAATCGTGGTCGAGATTCCAGGAGACGACCGAGAACATGTTGTGCTTCGAATGCCGGTGCGGGAAGGCCGTCGCATCGGGGGCCACGCGCCCGATCGCGCCGCCCGAATGCTGGAAGAAGACGATGGTCGTGCGGTCCGGATCGGGCTGGAATCCGTCGATCAGCTTGGCGACCATGTCTTCCTTGAAGTCGCTGATGAATCCCGACTTCAGGTAGGTTCCTTCGTTGCGCGGGTCGCTGCGGTCGGTGCTGCGCTGGATTGCGACGTAGTCCTGCGCCTTGATCGTATCCGCCACCGAGCCGCCCAGCTTGCGCAGCGGCTCGAGCAGCTTGTCGGCCTTTGCCGCGTCCCCCGAATAGCAGACATGGATACCGCAGACGCCGGGCTTGCCGGCCGGCGGCAGCGACATGAAGTAGTCCGCATACAGTTCGTCGGGGGCGCTACCGCTGTAATCGCCGTAGAAGCGGACGATTTCGCGCGCACGCTCGATCGGGAACACGACATTGCCGCCGATGATCTGCGTCTGCATCGGATGCAGCCCGAACTCGAAGTCCGTGACGATGCCGAAATTGCCGCCGCCCCCACGCACGCCCCAGTAGAGATCCTTGTTCTCCTTCGCGCTGGCGTGCAGGAGCTGGCCGTCCGCGGTCACGATGTCCACGGCCTTCACGTTGTCGAGTGCCAGGCCGAAGCGCCGTGCGAGGCGCCCGAAGCCGCCGCCCAGCGTCAGGCCGCCGATTCCCGTGTGCGACACGGTGCCGGCCGTCGTGACGAGGCCGAGCGCCATGGCTTCGTGATCGAGCTCGCCGAGCAGGCTGCCACCCGCCGCGTAGGCCCGGCGGGCCAGCGGATCCACCCGCACGCTGCGGAAATGAGAAAGGTCGATCTGCATGCCTCCTTCGCAGGTCGACTTGCCGCCCGGGCTGTGGCCGCCGCACTTGACCGCGAGCAGCAGGCTGCGCTCGCGCGCGAAATTCACGGCGTTCTTGATGTCCGCGACGCCCGTGGGTTGTACGATGACCGCCGGGTGCTTGTTGATGGATTCATTCAGCACGCGCCGTGCCTGGTCGTAGCCGTCATCGCCCGCGAGCAGCATCGCGCCGCGCAGGCTGTCGCGCAGCTCCTGCAGGGCGGCACGCTCGAGCGTGGTTGCCGCGCCGCCGCCCGTGACGGCGGCGACATCGGCCGCGACCGGTACGCCGCGGCCCGCTGCGAGGATCCTGCCGATCGGCAGCGACGCCGCGACGGCGGCCGCCACCGATGACATCAGGAAATGTCTTCTGTCCATGAAACTCTCCCTGGCCCGCGTTCTTATTGCGCGAGCTTGACCGCGGATTCCTGTGTCGCCGCACCTTGCAGCGCCGAGCGCAGCAGCAATATGGCTGCATACAGCACGACGACCACCACGCCCCAGCGCAGAGTCACGAGCGACAGCGATTTCACGAGGAACGCGGCGACCAGCACCAGCGGAATTCCGCCGATGGCGATGCCGATGACGACGCGCAGGTTGATGCGCTCGGCACGGGCGAATTTCATGCCGCAGACCGGCATCAGGAAGGCGCAGGCGCCCATCATGATCGGGAACACCGCGATCGGGTTCAGGCCGAGCAGCGACAGCAGGATCAGCGAGGGCGCATAGAGCCCGATGCCGAAGGTCATCAGCGCGCCCATCAGGAAGTGTCCGGCTACCGCGATAGCCATCGGTCCGGGTGCCAGCGAAAGCGCGACGCCGCCGGCCGGCATCATCCCGAGGTTCGAAAGCGCGTACAGCGCGGACGCTATCAGGAGCGCGATGCCGACCACGCCTTGTACGATGCGCACGGGCAGCCGCACGACGATCGGTGCGCCGACGATCGCGCCGACGACCGCCGCGGCGATGCAGGCCGCAAGCAGCGCGGGGTCGACGCTGACCAGCTGGATGAAGATGAAGGCCTGGGCGACGGTCGGCAGGGCATGGCCGACATTCAGCGTGCCCGGGATGTAACTGTCCGGCACGAGCCTGCGCAGCTTGATCCACGCGGTGGAGGTCGCGAAGGATCCGATGCCGAGCGTGTCGAAGAAATTGGTGATGGCGCCCAGGAGGATGGATTCCACCGTCGGGCGAAGCTCGCTGCGGCGCCAGGCGGTCTGGATCAGCATCCCGGTGAAAACCACCGCGATCACGCCGAGCGCGGTCAGCAGGACGGGGACGATCATGCGGTCGGGCACTTCGGCATGGCCGCTACTCTAACCCAGCTTCCAATGACATGCTTGCGGCAGCTACGGCCGCTTGGCACACTCCCCGCACCCTCCGACAAGGAAACTCCCGATGCATCCGATCCGCACCCGGACCGGCCTGGGCGCGATGGCCCTGTGCTTCGCGCTGACGGCTGCCGCCGCCACTGCGCCGGCCGTACCCGCCGACATCTCTGCCCGCTTGCGCGAGATCCACGCCAAATCCATTTCTTTTCCGACAGTTGCGGGCCAGGGCCAGGTGCCGGCTTATGCTGCCTATCTCGCCGGTGTGCTGACCGAGGGAGGTTTCGCGCCCGAGGACATCACGATTACGCCATTCGGGGAAACGGCATTCCTGATCGCGCGTTATCGCGGCAAGGACCCGGATGCGAAGCCGATCGTGATCGGCGGCCACATGGACGTCGTTTCGGCCTTCAAGGCCGATTGGCAGCGCGATCCGTTCACGCCGGTCGTCGAGGACGGCTTCGTCTTTGGCCGCGGCTCCTCGGACAACAAGTTCGGCGTCTCGACGATGGTCGCGACACTCCTGTGGTTGAAGTCGGAAGGATACAAACCGCGGCGCGACATCGTGCTCGCGCTCTCCGGCGACGAGGAAACGAACCAGGCGACGACCGCGGTCATGGCGGAGCGACTCAAGAATGCCGAGCTGCTGCTGAACAGCGATGCGGGCGGCGCGACCCTCGGCGACGACGGCAAGCCCATGTTCTACGGCCTGCAGGCCGCGGAGAAGACCTACGTCGACTTCGAGATCAGCTTTTCGAATCCGGGCGGCCACAGCAGCCGCCCGCGCGCGGACAACGCGATCTATCGCCTGGCGCGCGCGATCGACCAAATCGCGGCCTTTCGCTTCCCGAGGCAGTCCACCGAGCTGACACGGGCCTATTTCCGGGTCGCGGGCCCGATCAAGTCCGGCGAGGAAGGCGCGGCGATGGTCCGTTACGCCGAAAATCCGGACGATGCGGAAGCCGTTGCGCTCCTGTCCTCGGATCCGGAGTACGTCGGGCAGCTCGGCACGACCTGCGTCGCGACGATGCTGCAGGGCGGGCATGCGCGCAACGCGCTGCCGCAGAAGGCCATGGTCAACGTGAACTGCCGCGTGTTCCCGGGCGTCGCGATCGAGAGCGTGAAGGAAACGCTGGTCAGGGTCGTCGACGACCCGACGGCGCAGTTCACGATCATGGGCAAGCCGGTTCCGAGCGACGCCTCGCCGCTGCGCGACGATGTCATGAAGGCATTGCGGAAGGCTATCGACCTGCGCGCGCCGGGCCTGCCGATCATGCCTTCGATGTCCGCTGGCGCGACCGACAGCCTGTTCTTCAGGAATCTCGGCGTACCGAGCTATGGCGTGTCCGGGATATTCATGCACCCGAAGGACGAATTCACGCACGGCCTGAACGAGCGCGTGCCGCTTGCGACATTCGACGGCGCGTTGATCCAGTGGCGGAGCCTGCTGAAGGATCTTTCGCGCTAGCTGGTCTCGTTGCGGAAGTGGTTCATGTCCGGCGGCTGATTCCATTCGTCGCGAATCCGGCGATCGGCTTCGTTACGAAAGGATGCTCAAGGGCTTCCATCGACGCGAAGGATTGCGCGATCCGCCACGATACGCTTCCGCTCGCGGTTCAGGAGGTACAGGCCGGCGCCGACGACAATGACTGCGCCGGCGATCATTCGCGGTCCCGGCAGCACCTGCCATACGAACCAGTCGAGCCCGACGGCCCAGACCAGCGCCGTGTATTCATAAGGCGCCACGAGCGAGGCTGGCGCGAGCCGGAAGGCGTCGGTGATCAGGTGCTGGCCGGCCCATCCGGTCAGCCCGATCGCCACGATCCAGGGCCAGTCGGTCGTCACGATCGGGACCCAGTCCGGCGCGGCGAGTGCGGCGGCGCCGATGGACAGCATCAACAGGTACCAGAAGACCATCGAGGCGGTCGTGTCGGTTCGGGACAATATGCGGACGAGTACCACGACGATCGAATAGGCGAGTGCCGACAGTAGCGTTGCGAGCCCGGCGAGGCTCACGAAGCCCGCCACCGACGGCTTCAGCATCACGATGACGCCCGCGAGGCCGACGACGATCGCGATCAGCAGATGCCGGTCCACCGTCTCGCCCAGGATCAGCGACGCGGCCAGGACGACGAGCAGCGGCGCGCTCATGAACACCGCGTAGGTGTCGGCCATGCTGGCGTGCGAAAGGGCCCACAGGAATCCCCACATCATCACGATGGCGAGCGCGGCGCGCGCGATGTGCAGTCCGAACCGGACCGGGCGCAGCAGCCGCAGCCGCCCGGTCACCAGATAGCTCACCGCGACGAATGGCAGCGAGCTCGCTCCGCGCAGGCATGCGATCTGCAGCGCCGGGTAGCGCAGCGTCAGGTGCTTCATGATCGCGTCCATGATCGCGAAGACGCCGACCGCGGCCAGCATCAGCAGCACGCCGCGCAGCCTCCGTGAGGCCTCGGTCATTGGCAGGCTTCGGTCAAGGGCCGGCCCGTGGCGCCGGCAGCCGCTCGAGCAGCAGCGCCGCAAATCCGGCGAGCGCCGAGGGATCCTGCTCGTCGGGTCCGTCGGGATCGCGCCCGTTCGAATAGGCGGCGACGATGAGCCTGCGCCCGTCAGGCAGCTCGGCATGCGCGATCTCCGCCAGCGTGTCGTAGGCGGAGCCGTACTTGCTTTCGAACACCGTGCCTTCGGGAAATCCGCCGCCCATGGCGCTTTCAGGCGAGATTCGTGGGCGCCGCAGCCGCAGGCGCAGGTAGTCCGTGGCGGCCGGGCCGAATTCGCCGCTGACGACGGCGAGCATCAGGAGCGCCGAACCGTCGGCCGTCATCGAATTGCGGCCATGGCGCTCGAGCGCCAGTTTTTCGAGATCCTGCGGCATTTCCCCCGAGTTCGTCGGGTAGGTCTTGTTGACGAGACGCTGGCTGCCGAGAAGCCCATGGCTCTTCAGCAGGTCCTCGGTGTACATCCGCCGCGCCAGCCAGGCCTCGAAGTCCGCGCCATCCGTCGGGCCGTTCGTCACGCCGGTAATCGCATCCACGACCACGCCCGTCGCGACATTGTCCGAAACCTCGAGCATCGGCCGCACCGACTCGTCGAGGCAATCCGGGCCCTTCGAGCGCGCGGCACACCAATGGGTCGCGGCGATTGCGAAGCCCAGCTTGACGCAGCTCGCCGGGTACCAGGGGCGGTCCCCGCCGACGCTGCCGCGGAGCCACAGCCCGCCGGGCGCCGCCAGCAGCACCGTCACGTCGAGGCGATCGAAGTGCTGGCCTGCCAGAAACTCCGTGCGTGCCCGTTCAACTGCCAGCTGAACACTGCCATCGTCCCGGATGCGGGCCGCGATCGGCTGAGGCACGGCCGGCGGAGATACCGGAGTCAGGGCACAGCCGGCGGCGACCGGCAAAGCCAGCAGGAACGGTCGCCAACGCACGGCACGTCTCCCGGTACAATCCGGGGCAATAGTAGCCTGCGTGCGGAGCCACAACCATGATGGTCTACGGCAATGTCCTCGACATGGTCGGCAGGACACCGATGCTGAAGCTCGCGCGGCTCGACACGGGCCCCTGCGATCTCTTCCTGAAGCTCGAGTTGATGAATCCGGCGGGATCCATCAAGGACCGGATCGGTATCTCGATGATCGAGGAGGCGGAAAAGCGCGGCGACATCAAGCCCGGCGGGACGATCGTCGAGGCAACCGCCGGCAATACAGGACTTGGCCTTGCACTTGTGGCGGCCCAGAAGGGCTACCGGGTCATCCTCGTGCTGCCGGACAAGATGAGCCAGGAAAAGATCTTCAACCTGCGCGCGATGGGCGCGGAGGTCGTGCTGACCCGTTCCGATGTCGTGAAGGGTCATCCGGAGTATTACCAGGACGTGGGCGCAAGGATCGCGCACGAGCAGGGAGCCTATTACATCAACCAGTTCGCCAATCCGGACAATCCGAAGGCCCACGAGATGACGACCGGGCCGGAAATCCTCGAGCAAATGCAGGGCCACGTCGATGCGGTGGTCGTGGGCGTCGGGTCGAGCGGCACGATTGCCGGGCTCACGCAATGCTTCAGGGAGAAGGCCCCGGGCATCGAGATGGTGCTGGCGGACCCGGAAGGCTCCGTCCTGGCGAGCCTGGTCAATGCAGGCCATATCGGCAAGGCCGGTTCCTGGCTGGTGGAAGGCATCGGCGAAGACTTCATCCCGACCATCTGCGATTTCTCGATGTGCCACAAGGCCTACAGCATCCCGGACGGCGAGTCCTTCGCGACGGCCCGCGAGATCCTCCGCAAGGAAGGGCTGCTGGTCGGCTCCTCCACCGGGACGCTGGTCGCGGCGGCGCTGCGCTGGTGCCGTGAGCAGCAGAAGCCCCGGCGCGTCGTCACGTTCGCCTGCGACACCGGCAACAAGTACCTGTCGAAGCTGTTCAACGACTTCTGGATGGAAGACGAGGGTTTCATACGGCGCGAGCAGCACGGCAACCTGCGGGATCTCGTGGGCCGGCCGCACGGCGAGCGCGCGACCATCACCGTGGGACCGGACGACGTGTTGACGACGGCGCACAATCGGCTGCGCAATGCGGGTTTCAGCCAGTTGCCCGTCATGAAAGGCGATCGTCTCGTCGGTTTCATCGCCGAGGACGACATCATGCGGCACGCGTTCGGCGATCCCGAACGTTTCAATGATCCGGTCAGCAAGGCGATGCACAAGAATTTCCTGGTGGTCGAGCCATCGATGTCCGTCAGGAACCTGGCGGCAATGCTGGACGTGCAGCCCTATGCTGCGGTCATGGAAGCCGATCAATTTCACGGGCTGATCACGCGCGCCGACATGCTGAATTATCTGCGCCGGCAGATGCGCGCCTCCCCGGCCCACTGAGGAAGACCATGACCGACGGAAAGAAGAAACAGGCCTTCGCGACCCGCGCCATCCACGCCGGGCAGTCGCCCGATCCCACGACCGGCGCCGTGATGCCGCCAATCTACGCCGTGTCGACCTACGCCCAGCAAAGCCCCGGCGTGCACAAGGGCTACGAGTACTCGCGCACGCAAAACCCGACGCGCATGGCCTGGGAACGCTGCATCGCGGACCTCGAAAGTGGAACGCATGGCTTTGCCTTCGCATCGGGCATGGCGGCGACCTCGACGCTGATGGACCTGCTCGACAGCGGCAGCCACGTGCTCGCGATGGACGATCTCTACGGCGGCACCTTCCGCCTGTTCGAGCGCGTCCGCCGCCGCTCGGCCGCCATCGATTTCACCTTCGCGGACATGACCGACCCGAAAGCCGCGATTGCCGCGATCCGGCCCGGGACCCGCATGATCTGGATCGAGTCTCCGACCAATCCGATGCTGCGTCTCGTGGACATCGCGGCGATCGCCGGGGCGGCGCGCAAGCGCGGCATCCTGACTGTCGTGGACAACACCTTCGCGACGCCGTGGATCCAGCGGCCGCTGGAACTCGGCGCCGACATCGTCGTGCACTCGGCAACCAAGTACCTGAACGGCCACTCGGACATGGTCGGCGGCATCGCGGTGGTGGCGGACGCGGCACTCGCCGAGCGCATCGGCTTCCTGCAGAACGCGGTCGGCGCCGTCGGCGGCCCGTTCGACAGCTTCCTTGCGCTGCGGGGACTGAAGACGCTGCCGCTGCGCATGCGCCAGGCGAGCGAAAGCGCGCTTGCGATCGCCTCCTGGCTCGAACGGCACCCGCGCGTCGAGCGGGTGCTCTACCCGGGGCTGCCGTCGCATCCGCAGCACGCGCTGGCGCGGAGCCAGATGAAGAACGGCCACAGCGGCATCGTAACGTTCTTCCTGAAGGGCGGCGGTCTGCCGGAGGCGCGGCGCTTCCTGGAGCGTCTCGAGCTCTTTACGCTCGCGGAAAGCCTGGGCGGCGTCGAGAGCCTCGTCGATCACCCGGCGATCATGACGCACGCGTCAGTGCCGCCCGAGGCGCGGGCGAAGCTCGGCATCACGGATTCGCTCGTGCGCCTGTCGGTCGGCATCGAGGATGCCGGCGACCTGATTGCGGATCTGGAAGCTGCGCTCGGCTGAAGGAGCGCCGGACCTTATTGCAGGCCCGTGACGACGCGGCCGTCTTCGTAGATCGTCACGGAGCCGCCCGGCGCCACGGTCCCGGTCACGATGCCGTTGCGGAAGCGCACCGAGATGTCGTAGGTGCCGAGCCAGGGTGCGCCGACCAGCAGGTCATACTGGTTCTGCGCCTGCAGGCCGGAGCCCGATTCGATCACGCGCGTGATGATCCGGTTCGGATACGACTGCGGTACGAGCCGGACGATGCGGCCCTGCTGATTGCGCTCGCCCCCCGAGCCGAGCACCCGGACCTTGATGTGCGCCGACAGGTTCGATGCCGCCTTCAGCAGGCGGTGGGTCGTGCCCCAGCGCGACACGAAGTCGATCACGCCGTTGTTGTCCACGTCTCCGCAGGCGATCAGGTCGTTGTGCGCCAGCAGGTCGCCGCTGTCCTTGACGATTTCGTCCGGAATGGCGGAAGCCAGCAGTTGGCCATTGACGTTGATCAGCAGCTTCGGCACACCCTTGTCGGTGGCCACGACATTATTCGCGACCAGCACGTCCTCGTAGCCGTCGCCATTGACGTCGCAGGCATTCAGCCCGAGGCCCAGCGTCGCCTGGGTCGTGTCCTCATTGACGATCGTCCCGCCGTCGAACACGCCGCCGGTATTGCGGTAGAGGCGGGTGACGGACCCGTCGTGATGGATCAGGTCCAGGTCCCCGTCGAGGTCCACGTCGATCAGCTTCAGTCCCTGGTCGGCGCGCACCGGAATATTGGCAGCAGCGCTGCCGTCGCTGAAGGTGCCGTCGCCGTTGTTGATCATCAGCCGCGACCCGAACAGCATGTCCACGCGGCCGTCCTCGTTGAAGTCGACCGCCTGGCCGCCGCGCGGCACATAGTCCGCGCCGGCCGGGTTCGTGGCGACGCCGGCAGCGGCTGCGGTATCGGTAAAGACACCCGCGCCGTCGTTGATCAGGAGCCAGTTGTGCGCGCCATCGCCGCGTGTCTGGTCGTTCGGCGCGAACACGTCGACGTCGTTGTCGTTGTCGAAGTCGGCGGCCAGCAGCGTGCCGCCGAAGCCGCCGATGCCGAGTGTGGTGACGCTCGCGCTCGTCTGGTAACTGCCGGTACCTTGGTTGACGCTCAGCACTGCGACCGAGGCCGGGTCGTCCGCGGGCGAGAAGGTGTTGCTGAAGACGTCATCCTTATGGTCACCCGTGAAGTCGGCGAAGCGCGAATCGCCGTTGACCCGGCCGGTCGCTACCAGGTCCGAGAGGCCAGCATCCCCCAGCACACGCCGGTTGAAGACGCCAGCGCATATCGAGCCCGAAATGCCGCCGCCAGCGCCCACGAGATCGAGGCAGTTGTCGGCATTCGGATCGCCGAATGCCATGCCCAGGAGAGGCAGGTCATAGGTCGCGATCCCATGGGATGGCGTCATGACCACCGGGCCGTCGACGCCGATCCGGGTGCCGTTCATTGCGATCACGCGATAGAGCAACGGCGTGTTGATCGGGATGGTGGCATTCACGTCGGGGGAGGCGGCGACCTCCTCGAAAAAGGTGTTCGGCCGGCGTCCGGCGAGAGTTGCTTCGAGCCCCGCGTTATAGATGCGATACGCGGTCGCATTGGCAGCTGCTGCGAAATAGATCGTGTGTCCTGGGTCCCCGGCGACGACGACGGCCCATTCGACCGGCCCAGGCACCGGGCCCGGTTCGGCCTGGACCTGGTTGCTCTCCGGCCCGCGGCCGCCGCCGGTCTCCGCAACAATCCGGTAGCGGTAGGTGCGGAAGTTGGTGAGGCCCGTGTGGCTGTAGGTGAGTGCCGTTAAATCTTTGATTTCATTGGATAAAGGACTGCCAGGCGCGGGATCGTCGGACCACAGGATCGTATAGCTCTTGGCCCCGGTGACCGCGTTCCAGCTGAGTTCGACCCGGCCGTCTGCGCCTTCGGCAATGGGGTTTGCAGGCGCGGCATGGGGTGGGCTGCTGCCGGTGCAACCATAGGCCAGCAGGGCGCCCAGGAGCGCGCAAATCGTGGGTACCGCCCTGGCGGCGGTGCGTCGAACAAGTGCCATGAGATGGGGTCCAGTGGTCCGTTAGCGGGTCTGCGTCCGATAGACGGCCGCGACAGTCGACAGTTCCGCTGGCCATGGCCGGCGGCCCGTATTCATTGGCTGAAGTATAGCCTGAACCGGACTTTCTTCCGGCCACATGGGTCAGGCCACGGCCGGTCGCAGGTCGAGGCGCGTGGCGGACGGCATGCAGTAGATCTCGACCGGACGCACGCGTCCGCGCAGCATCATCGGCGGCAGTTCCACGATGCCGGTATCGCCGGATTTCAGCGCCTGCCAAACCGAGCGCGAGAACAGGGCTTCGCCGGCCCGCGCGCGCTGCACGAGCCGTGCCGCCACGTTGACCGTGTCGCCGATCAGCGTGTAGCTCGGCCGTTCCGGTGCGCCGACGTCCCCGACGATGAACTCGCCTGCATTGATGCCGATGCCGATGCCGGTATCGAGCCCGAGCCGCGTCTTCCAGTCGCCGGCGAGACCGCTGAACCCGGCGATCATGCGCCGCGCCGCTGCGACCGCGCGGGAGCTCGCGTCCGGCTGGGCGCGCGGCACGCCGAACCCCGCCATCAGCCCGTCGCCGGCGATGTGGAACACGGTGCCGCCATGGTCGGCGGTGATCTTCGACAGCATCGAGAAATACTCATTCAGCAGCGGCACGACCTGATCGGGGCTCAACTGCTCAGCGATGGTCGTGAATCCGCGCATGTCCGCAAACAGGACGGTGCCCGAGACCCGCGCATGGCCTGCGAGGGCATTGCGCGAGCGCGCCGTACAGCGGCAGGTCCCGAGCTGGTGCAGCTCGATGAGGTTGCCGGCGGGGTCGGTCAGGAAGAGCTGCTGCGAATCCGGCCCCGTTACGCCCGGCATCGTGCGGTAACGGACGCCGAGCCGGTCCAGTTCCGCCCTGGCCTCGGCGATGCTCGCAACCGCGAGCGCCACGTGCGGCGCGGTCGGGTCGATGCCCGTGCCGGGGTCGATCGTCATGCCGTTCACGCAGATCAGGTGGATCTGGGCCGCGGGCCCGGCATTGATCTGCTGGCCTTGCTGGCCAGGCGGGGCGGAGGGGCCGTCGTCGGCGCCGAGTCCCAGCACCTCGGTATAGAAGCGCCGCGCTTCCGCGGCCGCCATCCGTGTCGGCAACACCCGCACGGCGTGGTGGTGCAGTTCGACGACCTTCAGGCTCATGAATCGAAGATCTCGACGGTCAAGTCCACCGAGCGCTCCTCGCCGGGCGCGAGTCCGCCGACACCGATCACCTTGCGCGCGAGCTCAGTGCCTTTCGCATCGCGAATCACGACGACGACGGAATATTCCCCTGGCCCTTCCTGCGCCTGCCGGGAGAATTGACCCGATACCTTCAGCGCCACCGCTGCGGACGGTTCGGGCTCCGTGCTGCTGCGCCGCTCGAAACGCAGGTGATGCTTGCACGCAGGGCAGACGGCGGCGCTCTCGAGGATCGTGGCCTTGCAGTGCGGACACGAACGAGTCTTGCCGGCCGTTGCCACGCGACGGTTCACGATATCTGCCCGGGTCAGTTCCGCGCCGTGGTCTTCGGCATGCCGGTCTCGCTCCAGCCGAATTCCGCACGGCCGCGCATGCGCGCGCCGCCCGCAACCGACAGCGAGCCCGCGTTGACATCGCCGTTCAGCACGCCGGTCTGGTGCAGCTCGACCTTCTGGGCACTTTCGATGTTGCCTTCGATTTCGCCGGCGACGACGACGGATGCCGCGCGTACGGATCCGGCAAGATGCGCGCCGGCCTCGACGGTCAGCGAGCCATCCACGTGGACGTCGCCCTTGAAGCGTCCTGAAATCCGCACATGGCCGGAACCTTCGATCTTGCCTTCGAAGGTCAGGCCGGTCGCAATGACGGATTCCTTCAGTTCCTTGCGCGCGCTGCCTGCGGCTGCCTGCGGTTGTGTCGCGGGCACCGGCTCGGGCCGCGGACGGTTGACGGGCGCGGCACCGGCGGCCACTTCGGGCTGCATGCTGTCCTTAGCAACGATGTCTTTCCAGATCGCCATGACTGCTACTCCGGGGTGAGGGGAGCATAAGAGTAGCCAGTTGGGAGCCATCGGGCGAGTGCGCCGATGGCTTCGGGCGGCAGGGGGCCGGATTGTCGCCAACTGGCGACAGTTGTCCCCGCTAGTAGAGGCCGGGCAGCCAGGCCTGCGCGGGTGTCGGTGCCCGGGGCCTCGGCATCCGCGTCGGCGCAAGCGTCAGGTTGAGCCCCGGCCCCCCGGTGCTCATGATCTGCCCGCAGGCTCCGGTGCCGAGCCAGTTCAGCGCTTCGGCTGTCGAGTCCTCGGCGGGGTCGCCCGGCGTCCTGGACAGGTCATCGGTCGCCCGGCAGGCGAAGGCGAGTGTCGAGGCGAGGCCGTCGAAGTAATCGCCCTCGTCGTTGGCGTTGGTCACCTTGAACGAGATCAGCCGCAGGCGCAGGTCGCAGCCAGCCATGTCGAATGCCAGTTGGCCGACAGGCTTGCCGTAAGTGTCCTCGCCGACGATGGCGATCTCGGTCCAGGGCTTCAGCGCATTGATGACGAGTTCGCTCGCGGACGCCGTTCCCCCGTTCGTGATGAAAGCGATCCTGACCGGCGCGATCGATTCCGGCTGCGCCTGGAAGCGGCGGACGGAATCATTCGCGGACTTCGCCGTGTTGAAGCGCATGTTCGAGAACACGTCGGCCGCCGCGCGGTTCCTGCCATTCAGGTCACCGATGAATTCGGCAACGCTGATGAGCCCGCCGCCATTGCTGCGGAAGTCCACGATGACGTAATCGATGCCCTGGGCGCGGAACTGCGCAAAGGCGTCGGCCAATGGCGTCATCGCCGTCGTGATGAACGTGCGCAGGTGGATGTAGCCGACTGGCACCGACGAATTCGAGGGCAGCGCGAGGACCGCGACGCCATTCGCGGGCGGCAGCGGCAGGATCGTGACCAGCTCCTTGGTCAGCGTGACCTCGACCTGCTGGCCGTTCAGGCGCAGGAAGCGCAGGCCGCGTTGCACGCCCTGGTTGGCCGGCCCGAAGGCCTGTTCCAGATTCGGGTCACCAGCGAGGATGGTCGCGATCGGCACGAAACCGCTGCCCGAATCCACCGCGGTGATCTCGATGCCGCGCGTGAGGCCACCGGCCGCGGCCGGACTCGCCTCGAACACGTCCGGCACGAACAGGCGGTTGCCCTGGATGCTGGTCCGGAAACCGAATCCGATGAACTGTCCTTCCTCGAAGAAGGAGCTGTCGGCTGCCGGCGTCGTCAGGTAGCTGAAAAACCGGTCCTTGCCCTGGGTGCGGGCGGTTGCGGTCAGCGCATCGAGCAGGTCCTGAGCGGTCGCGAAATCGGAGATGCTGACTGTCGGCGGCAGCAGGTCGAGGAACAGGTACCACTCGCGCGCGGCGTCCAGCACGAACTGCTTCTGCTTGGTCGCCGAGCAGGCGCCGCCATTGACGATCCCGCCGCCTGAGCTGCCGCCGCCGCAGGCGGCAATGCCTGCGCAGAGGAGCGCCGCAGCTGCACTCAGCAGTGGCTGGCGAAAGCGGTTCGGCATCAGGCCTCCAAGGACGAGGCAGGCCCTGCCCCCGGTCAGGCGAGCTGGGCCCCCAGCAGTTGCAGCCGGCGATGCTGCATGCGGAGCCGATACATGATCGCGCGGGTTTCGGTCCGGAAGCTGGCTTCCTCCCAGCGGTGCACGATCTGCTCGCGCGTGCGCGTGTACCAGGCGTCGGTCAGCCGCGACCATTCAGCAAGCGTCGCGGCAAAGACTTCGTACTCTCTCGTGAATCGCGAGCGCAGCTGTTCGACATCGACATGCGGCAGCGTCATCTTCCGGCGTTCGAGACTCTCTTCAACGCGGCGGAACTGCATCGCGAGGCGCGCGCGCTGCACCACGACATCGGGCGTGCGCTTCAGCTTGCGCGTCACGCCGATCCATGCCAGCGACGAGATGATCCACTTGCTCGGATCCCAGTGCCACCAGCGGATCCCGTTGCGGTAATCGTGGGCGAACTGGTGATGGAAGTTGTGGTAGCCCTCGCCATACGTCAGGAACGCGAGCCAGCCGTTGTCGCGCGCGCTGTTCTCATCCGTGTACGGCTGCCGGCCGAACGCGTGGGCGACGGAGTTGATCAGGAACGTGAAATGGTGGCTGACGACGAGACGCAGCACGCCCGCCAGCAGGAACACGCCCCACAGGTCGCCATGCAGCCATCCGAGCGCCAACGGCACCAGCACGTTCAGTCCGATCGCCAGCACGTAGTAATAGCGGTGCTGGAATGCGACCAGCGGATCCTTCTGCAGGTCGCGGACATTGTCGAAGTGCGGCTCGCCGCTCGGGTAGCGGCGTAGCATCCAGCCGATGTGCGAGAACCAGAGACCGCGGCCGGCCGAGTAGGGGTCGCGATCGTTGTCGTCGACGTACTGGTGGTGATCGCGGTGGCCGGACGCCCAGACCAGCACGCTGTTCTGCAGCGCCATCGCGCCCAGCAGCATATAAATGAGCCGCAGCGACCAATGCGCTTCGTATGTGCGGTGTGACCAGAGCCGGTGATATCCGCCCGTGATCGCGAGCCCGTTTGCGTACAGCAGCACTGCGAACCAGACCCATGCCGCCGTGCTGTAGCCGAATGTAAATCCGTACCAGGGCACGACCACGACAGCGCCCAGCATCGTGAACACGAACATGAGCACGTTGGCCCAGAGGATGCGTGGCTTTTCAGTGACTGTCGTCGAATTCATTGTCGGGGGACCGCTGGCAAAGAAGGAGAAAGATCATTGTGGACCAATGCGGCGGGGTAGGGAACCCCGATTCGATAACGGCTTCACTTTTTCGAGCCAAAAAGTGATTCCAGGGCTGTCAATGCGCGGTCGCCGGCCCCATCTCCTGGCTTGAAAGCGTCCAGCGACGGCTTGGAAATAGCCGCAGAAATTGGCCCTCGTCTTGTCCTGGACCTCGTCTGCGATCGGTTCCGCGCAGCTTTTCGCCTTGCTGGTGTCGTAAAAGCGGCACATCCGGCACACGTGCATTTGCGCCCGGCAGGCGCGGCATTCGTCGGTGCGCGATAGCGGCAGGCTGAGCGCAGCCAGTGACGCGCCGCACTTCCAGCAGCCGAGCGGCACCTGCGCTCACTCACTTGACCCGCGTGACCCGCGCCGTGCGCTTTGACGGACCGATCATCATGTAAGAGCCAAGCGCGGCGGGCTCGATCTTCACGCGCTCGCCCACTTTGAGACGGAAAAACGCATCGGGCCTGTTCTGCGCCCAGACCTGGCCGTTGTCGAGCGTCATCACCATTGCGCCGTCGCCGCGCCTGGCAATTTCGGTCACCGTTGCCTCGAGCTGTTCCAGCGCAGCAACTTTTGCGCGCTCCTGCTCTTCGCGGGCCAGCACGCCGCGATAGCCGAATTTCTCCTCGGGAGACTGCGGCCCCGCAGCCTCGGTTGCGGCGGGGGATGCCGCCGACTGCTCTCCCGCCTTCGCGGCTTCACGGTCGTAACAGGCAAGACGCTGAGCGTCGTCCTTTTCCGCCCGGCAGGCGGCGAGCGCAACCGGCAGGTCGTGGGCTACTGCCTGCGGGATTGCCGCACACAAAAAACCCGCCAGCAATGACGGACGCAACCAGTCATAACTCATCGATCGACTCCTGCTCAGATTTCCCATTCCGGTTTCCCACCGCTGTGCTCGTCGATCGCCTCGAACAGCGAAATGACCAGCGAGCGCTCCTCTTCCGTCAGCTCGGGACGCCAGACGTCGAACAGCAGGATAACCCGCGTCCGATCGCTGTCATTCCAGGCCTCGTGCTCGATCGTGTCGTCGAATGCCCAGGCCTTGCCCTCGACCCACTCGCGCAGGTCGTTGCCCACCCGGAACATGCATTTTCCGGGAACGATCAGCGGCAGATGGCAGACGAGGCGGGTGTTGACGAGCCCGTTGTGGGGAGGGATCTTCGCGCCCGGCTGCAGCAGCGAGAACAGTATCGATGGCGAGCGCCAGCGTACGCGCGCGAGCGGGGCGTTCCTGAGCGCATGCAGCGTCTTCGGGCAGCGCGCCGCGTTTTCCGCGACCGGATCGCCATTCTTCCACAGGAAGTAGGCGCTCCAGGCCGGGTTGTTCAGCATGCCCATCTGCTCCTTGTGCGGCCGGTTCGGCTTGCCCTCGACATACGGCGTAAATGAGCCGGGCAGCTTCATGACGTCGAGGAGTTCGGCGCGGATGTCATCCGTCGCTGCCTCGACGTCGTCCAGCCAGGGGAAAGCCTTGCGGTCGTAGAACTGGATCTGCGGCAGCGCGGGGAAGTAATAGAAACGCGGCTGCTGCACGAAGATTTGCTTCTTGCCGAGCACGATGTCCAGCGATTGCGCGAAACGCTCGCTCGAGCGGGCTGCGTCGAAGCCTTTCGCCGCCAGGCTCTGGCGCAGCCAGGTCCTGTACTCCTCGGCGAACCGTTCGCACATCTGCTGCGCGCGGCCGAGCTCCCCCGCAAGCTCCGGCGGAATTTTCGCCCCGGGCGGCACGGCCCTGATCGCCATCTGGTAGAAGGACGATGCTGAACGGGCATCGCCCGCGGCCGTATAGCAGTCGGCCCGGAGTATCAGCGCGGGAATGTTGCGCGGTTCCGCCGCCAGCAGGCGATCGAGCGCCGCGACCTGGCCGGGGCGATCGTCGAGCGCCTTGCAGGCCGTGGCGAGGCCCAGCATCACGGGGGCGTCGGTGCGGCCGCCCTCGACGGCCTGCGACAGGAACTCGCGCGCCTTCTGCGCGTCACCCCTGCGCAGGGCTTCCGCCCCTGCGGTTGCCAATTCGGCTGCGTTGCTCATGGTAGTCAGGATGTGAAACCGGCCGTCCCGACCGCAGGTCATTATGACGGCTGCGGTGCGGGCGGGCAAAATCCTTGCGGGTCCGCCTCAGCGGGCCTTAGTCTAGCCGCCGCCATGCACGAAGAGGTCACGAGCGCGAACAAGGCCGCCATGCGCGCCATGGCGGCGGGCGACATGAAGGGCGCCCAGTCGATGCTGCTGGAGGCGCTTGCCCGCGACCGGAGCAACATCAGCCTCTGGCTCAACCTGTCCGTCGTCCGGCGCCAGCTGGGCGACATCGACGGGGCATTCGAGGGGCTGCGTGAAGTCCTGAAGCTGGACAGCCGGAATTTCATCGCGCTCCTGATGCATGCGAGCATGCTGGACCGGCTCGGACAGGCCGTGCCGGCGGCAACGGCCTACGCCGTGGCGCTTGCCCAGGCGCCACCCGAGCAGTATCTCGACCCGCCGACCCGCCAGGCGCTCGAGCGCGCACGGACGGTCCATGGGCAGCACGTCGCACAGCTCGGCAAGTACGTCCGCGAGCATGCCGCCGCGACCAGCGATCGCTGCACGGCCGTCGAGCGGCGCCGCATCGATTCCTTCATCGACACGACGCTGCGCACGCGCAGGCGTTACCAGCAGGAACCGATCGAGTATTTCTACCCGGGGCTTCCGGCGATTGAGTTCTACGAGCGCGAGGAATTCCCGTGGCTGCCGGAATTCGAGGCGGCAACGCCATCGATCCAGGAGGAACTCGCCAGGATCCTGGTCGAGGATGAAGCTGGCTTCAGCCCGTACATCCATTATGAAGACCACCTGCCGCTCGACCAGTGGCGCGAGCTCAACAAGTCGCCGCGCTGGAGCGCGTTCCACTTCTACAAGCTCGGCAGGCCGGACGAGGAGCGCTGCGCGCGCGCGCCAAAGACGATGAAAGCGGTACGCCGCCTGCCGCAGGCGGACGTCGACCTGCGCTCGCCCACGGCGATGTTCTCGGTGCTGAAGCCGCGAACCCGCATCCCGCCGCACACCGGCGTCGCCAATTTCCGCCTGGTCGTTCACCTGCCGCTGGTGCTGCCGGAAGGCTGCGGCTTCCGGGTCGGCGGCGAGCAGCGCGAGTGGCGCATGGGCGAGGCCTGGGTATTCGACGACACGATCGAACACGAGGCCTGGAATGACAGCGACCAGATACGGATCATCCTGATCTGCGACATCTGGAGCCCAAGGCTTTCCGCCGAGGAACGTGCTGCGATCCGCGCGGTCATCGCCGCGACCGATGCCTTCAGGGGCACGGTGCCTTCCGCTCATATATAGTTCCCGCCTGAAGTGTTCCTGAAGATCAAGAACCTGCTGTCGGCCCCGGAGATCGAGCGGCTCCAGGCGCTGTCCCGCGAACTGCACTTCGTGGACGGCAAGGTCTCCAATCCCGCCAACACCAGCAAGGAAAACCTGCAGGCCGATCCTGCCGACCCAAAGTACTCGGAGTCGGTCCAGATCGTCGGCAACGCATTCCTGAGATCGCGCGAGTTTGCAGACTTCGCGATGCCGAAGAGGATCGCGCCTCCGCTGCTGTGCCGCTACGAGCCGGGCATGAAATACGGGGCGCATGCGGACGCCGCCATCATCCAGCTTCCCAACGCGCGCATACGGTCCGACCTGTCCTGCACGGTTTTCGTCGGCGACCCGGCGGCCTATGAAGGCGGCGAGCTGGCGATCGTGGCCGGCAACCAGACCATCGCGTTCAAGGGCGCGCCCGGCGAAGCGATCGTCTACCCGTCGACGACCTTGCACGAGGTGATTCCGGTGCGCTCGGGGCAGCGCCTGGTGTCGATCACCTTCATCGAGAGCCTGATCGTCGACCAGCACCAGCGCCAGCAGGTGTTCGAGCTCAACGAGATCGCCGCGCTCGAGGGCAATCGGATGAACTGGGAAAGCCGCGTGCGACTCGACGTGGTGCGCCAGAACCTGATGCGGATGTGGTCCTCGACCTAGCCCTCGGCGTAAGGCCGCGTGCCGTAATACTCGCCCACGGCAATCGTGGCCTTGCGGACCATTTCGCGTTCGGCCGCGCTAAGGTAAGGGCTCCAGATATCGAAGATCAGCACGGCGCGCGGGACGTCGCTGTCGTTCCAGGCTTCGTGCTCGATCGTGTCGTCGAACACGAATGCCTTGCCGGGATGCCACTCGCGCCTTTCGCCACCGACCCGGAAGCCGCAGCCCGGCGGGACGATCAGCGGCAGGTGCGCGATAAGGCGGGTATTGGTGACGCCCGTATGCGGCGGAATCCTGGTCTTCGCTTCAAGGATTGAAAACACCGCCGACGGCGAGTAACCCGGCACGTCGCATTGCGGCCAGGCTTTCAGCGCTGCCGCGGTCCGCGGGCATCGCGCCAGGTTCTCAGCCACGGCGACACCCTCGCGCCACAGGTAGTAGACGCTCCAGCGGCGCGAGTGATTGAGCTCCCGCCACTGGGCCAGCGGTGTCGTCTCGGGCAGCGAGATGTAGGGTTGCAGCTTCGCCGAATCCTCCGCGAGCACATTCAACAGTTCGGCGCGGATGTCGTCGGTCGCGGCCTCGATCGTGTCGAGCCACGAAAAATCTGCGCGCTCGAAGAACTCGATGACCGGCAGGTTCGGGAAATACATGAATGTCGGCTGCTGCCGGTAGATGGGCTGCTTGCGAAGCAGTATCGCGAGGCAGCGGTCGAAGCGGCCGAGCGGCATGTCGGCGAACCGCCCCCGCAGGTCCTTCAGCCGCGACTCGAGGAAAGCCTCCAGCGCCCGGTCGTTCGCCGCGACGGTCTCCCTTGCATGCTGGAGCGCCGCCTGCAAGGCTGCCGGCGGCTGGATTCCCCGCGGCAGCAGCTGCAGCGCCGTGTGGTAGGTCGCGGCGGCGGCGCGCGCCCTGCCCTGGATCTCCTGCAACGATCCCAGCTGCAGCAGTGCGCGCAGGTTGCGCGGCTCGAGCGCGAGCACCTTGTTGAGCGCGGCCTGTTCATCGTCGGCACGATCGAGTCCGCGCAGTGCGGCGGCAAGGTTCAGCCACAGGGCCGGATACGAGGGATCCGCCGCGACCGCCTGCGCGAGCAGTTCCTGCGCGCCCGCACAGTTGCCGGCATTGAGCATCCGGCGCGCGCTTTCGTTCCGCACCAGCGGATGTCGCGGCGCCTCGGCCTCGGCCTGTCGCAGGAATTGCTCCCCTTGCTCGGGACGCCCGCTCTCGAAGGCCTGCGACGCCGACTGGAACAGCTGCTGAACGCGTTGATCGATGCCCTGGTCCACGTTCAGGCGGCCCCTTCCAGCATCCGGAGTGCCGGTTCCAGATGCCGCTCATAGTTGCGCCAGCGGCCGGACGACTTCGTGTACAGGTCCTCGCGGACCTGCCAGACGCTCGCGGTGCGAACGCGATTGGGGAGCCGCTGGAATTCCAGGCAGCCCTCGTGCCAGGGCAGCCCGAGGAATCGCAGCAGATCCCCGGTGATGGCGCGCCGGTCCGTCACGAAGTCGTCGTAAACGGCGTCGAAGATGCTCGCGTCGAACAGTCGCTTCCAGTGCGCCATCAGGCGACGATACTGGGCGTAGCGGTGCCCGATGTTCGCGAGATCGTTCGCATAGGCGATGCGGCCGTCCAGCTGCTGGAAGTAGATCGACAGGCAGGTGTCGCGTGGATCGCGCGCCGTGTTGACGAAGCGGGCATTCGGGAACAGCGCTTTCAGCACGCCGAGCCACTCGAAGGCATCCGGGCGCTTGTTCGTGACCAGCGCGCCGGGCGGGAATGTCCGGTCGAGATAGTCGAGATAGCCAGTTCCGAGGCGCCGCCAGCCTGCGGCATCGAGCGTCGCGGCTGAGTCCGGAAACGGCTTGCCGGAAAGCGCGAGTTCCCGGCCGAAGTAGTCGATCTCGCCGCCGGAAGCGACGGCAGGATGAGCGGCCAGCACCTGCTCGAATAGCGTCGAACCGGAGCGGAACATGCCGGTGATGAATATCAGCGGCCGGTCGGATACCGGAGCGCGGCCCGCGAGCCATTCCGGCGTGAACAATTCGAGGATCCCTGCGACGCGGGCTTCCTCGGCCCTGCGGTCGTAGGGCTGGAGCCGCATTGCGCCCAGGCGATTGCCCAGTTCGTACTGGGAGAATGCCTCGTCATATTGGCGGCAGTCGTCGAGTGTCTTGGCGAGTGCGAAATGCAGGCTCTCGCGCGTCAGCGCATCGATGTTCGTGCGCCGCAGCGCACGGCGGAGTTTCCTGATGATCGGGTCGGCGGGATCCGCAATCTCTTGCGCATGGGCGATGCGGACCAGAGCGTTGTGATACGCAGGATTCAGGTCGAGGATCCCGGTGAAGAGTTGCAGCGCTTTCTGCCGGTCGCCGAATTCTTCGTGCAGCAGCGCGAGGTTGTACATCGCCGGGATGTATCCGGAATTCGCGGCGAGCGCGCGTTCGAAGAATTCGCGGGCGCGTTCATCGCGCCGCAATTCATTGGAAATCACGCCCATGTTGGAAAGCACTTCTTCCGGCTCGTCGATGCCGAGGTCGAGGGCTTTCTGGTGTTCGGCGAGCGCTTCCTCGAGCCGCCCGCCGCGCCGCAGGAAACACGCGAAATTGAAGCGCGCGACCGCAAGCTCGGGTCGGCCCGCCATGAGCCTGTGGTAGCAGATTTCCGCGTCGATGCGATTCCCCTGCTGCTCGAGGCGCGCAGCCAGTTCAAGATCATCCGGCATGGCGCTCATGGCGCGCTCCGACCTGCCAGGACATCGGCGAGCTGCGGCTCGGATCGCGCCAAGCGCTCGAGCCATGCCATCCCGCGGCCAATCTCGGCAGCGTTGTCGCGGCGTGAGTCCTGCACGAGCCGCCGGCGATCCTGCGGCGAGAAGGGCTGCTCGGGTGCCTTGGAATAGCGCTGCAGGACCGGGCTCGAACCGATGCCGGCGAGAAACGAGGCATCCGCCGGCAGGCCGAGGTGATCGAGGATGCGTTCCATCCCGTCGCGCACGGACGCGAGGAAGGCGTCGTAATCGACGGCCATGACCCGATCCGGGAACCGGCGCAGGGCATCCTGCTGCGATGCGGTCTCGACGAGCCAGCCGAGCGCGGCGAGTTCGCCGATCGACAACTGATGCAAGGGGTCGAGTGGGCTCCCGCACCGCGCCTGCAGCCGCTGCATCCGGCCGGGGCCATGCCCGCGCAGGTCTTCGGCCGAGTTCCACCCGGCGAGCAGCGTCGCAAGGTAGGGTTCGGGCCGAAGGTTCAGGCAGATTGCCCGCGATTGCGGCCGCGATTCCAGCAGGGGGATCGCCAGGCGTCCGGCACTGCTGGTCGCCTTGACGACGACCGCGCGCGTCCACTCGTAGCCCCGGGCCCAGAGCCGCAGGAATGTATCGAGCAGAGTCTGGAACTGCGCTTCGCTCAGCAGCGACTCAGGCGCCAGGAGCAGGTCGTGGGCATCGGCGATGGTTCGAAGCGTCAGGGGCTCGCGCAATGGCAGCACAAGATCCGTCTCATCGATCAGGCGGCTGACGAGGGTCGAGCCGACGTGACCCGTGTGGAAGATGAAATGCAGCGGTCGCGGGCTCGTTGCCGCGAGGGCGGCTTCGGTGACGCGGCCGAGCGCCATCCAGGCGCCCTGCACGGCGGGTCCAAGGACCCGGTCGTCGAGGAAACTCGCCGAGCGGTAGCTGGCCATGTCGAGCCGGATGATCAGCACGAGCTCGCGCACCAGGTCGAGCTTCTGGGGATAACTATCGGGCGAGACCGGCAACTGCGCCCACAACTCCTTTCCCACCGCATTCTCGTGCCCGACCGCCATAGGGCGCCAAGTCTACGCGGGCGCCCAAAAAAAAGCGGCGGTCCCGAAGGACCGCCGCCAGGTTTCGAACTTGTGAATCGATCTTAGAAAGTGAGCGTCGCCCGCAGGAAGACGTAACGACCGAGGGCGTCGTAGGTCTGCGGGTACGTGTTGCCGTTGCCGGTGGTACCGACGCTGCCGCTGATCGACGGGTTGTCATCGAGGACATTGTTGATGCCCAGCGTGACGGACGCCTTCTCAGTGACCGCCCAGTTGGCCGACAGGTCGAAGTAGCTCTCGTCCGGGATCTTGCGGTCGATCTGGGCCGAGGGCATCTCGACGACGCCATTTTGGTCGGTTCCCTGGATACCAACCACGCTGCCGTAGAAGCGCCAGCCGAGGGACAGGTCCACATCCCACGGGGTCACCCAACTCACGCGGGCCATGTGACGCCACTCATTCGTGGGCGTGCCGCAGACCGATGAGAAGTGGCCGACGCAGTCGTACTTGCCGATGCCCGGGCCCGGCTCTGTGATCAGCTTGTCGAAGTAAGTACCGACGAGGCTGAAGTTCAGGCTGCCGAAGCGGCCGATCTCTACACCGGTGTACCCGAAGTTGACGTCGATGCCCTCCGCTTCCAGCGAGCCGATGTTGATGTTGGTATCAACAACGTTGCCGTCGCCAAGCCACAACTGGCCGAGGCCTGCGGTGCGGTGGATCCGCGAGCAGGCTGCCGGGTCATTGTTGACGTAGCAGGCGTCGAGGGTGCTCTGCGCACCGAAGGTCGAGATCGTGTCCTTGATCTTGATGTTGAACCAGTCGAGGGACAGGCTCGCACCAGGTGCAAAGCGCGGCGTCAGGATGATACCGAACGAGTTGGTATCCGACGACTCAGGAATGAGGTTCGGGTTGCCGCCCTGCAGGAACTGGTACTGGCCAGCCGGGCTGTCCAGTGACAACTGTCCGAACTGTGCAGCAGGAACGCCTGTGGCCACGCACTCGGCCTGCGAAGCAGCCGGTGGGGGCGATCCCGCCGGCGGATTCTGCAACGCAAAGCCGCAAGGATCGCCGGGCGCATCGAACAGGTTGAAGCCCTGTGCGGTGAACAACTCGACGATGTTGGCCGCGCGAACGGCACGCTGGTAGCTGGCACGGAAGCGGACATCCGAAATCGGCGCCCACTCGAGGCCAAACTTGTACGTGTCGGTCGTGGTGCCTGAACCGTAGTCCGAATACCGGTAGGCGGTATCGAACGACAGGCTCTCGGCGCCCTTGACGTCCTGGGCGATCGGCACCCGGCCTTCCATGAAGAGGTCGGTAACCTTGGTCGAGCCCGAGATTCCGATCGTTGCGCCGCCCGCGCCGGAGAGGGCATTCGCCTCCTGGAGCGCGTCGACGGTATTGCGGAGTGTGTCGCGCCGGTACTCTGCGCCGAACACGACCTGCACCCCGTCGCTGGCCCACGGCGTCTTCCAGCCGTAGGTGCCCAGGTCGCCATTGACGACGCCGTTGTAGATTTCCTGCGTCAAGCGGCCGTCCTGAATGCCCCGCGCCTGCAGGTAATTCAGCTGGGCCGCAGTCACGCCGCCCGGAACGAACGGGTTGTAGGGCACGCAATTCAGGTCCGATCCATCGATGACCGACTGGCAGGTCGGCACGCCGCCGACGTCATGCACGTCGAGGGCACGGATGATGCGATCCTTGACGAAGTAGTTCGCCGTCACGTTCGCGCCGCCGCCCGTCGAATACTGGGCCGAAACATCGTAGTCCCAGCCTTCGTTGATCGCGCCACGCAGGCCGACCACACCACGGAAGCCGGAGAACGCGAACTGCTGCTGACGACCACCGCCTTCGACATTCCGGCGACCGATGTACATCGCGACCGTCGGGCTGAAGGCCGGCGAGGCCGGGTTGCAACTGGCAGTAACCGTGCCGAAAAGCGGGTCAGGGATGGTATGCGCGGCATCCAACCACTGGTTCTGGTAGTGATTCTCGAGAGAATTCACCGAACCCGGCGGCAGGAGCGGGTTATCGCAATTGATTACGCTGGTGTCACCGATAAAGATGCCACCCGGCGCAATCTGGGCGATCGACTCGTAGTCGTTGAAGCCCGATCTGGGTGTACACGTCCGCATGTTCACCGAACTCGTAATGACCGGTCGCGCCCAGGTCGAAGCGGCGTTCCGGACGCTGAAAGTAATTCAGCGGTCCGAAGTTGTACTGGTCGAGAGCGTTACTGAAGTTGCGGAAACTGTTCGCCGTGTCGGCCGTAAAGTTAAACCCACCGCCCGCACCGCCGAAATCCGTGAACCGGCCGCCGGCTGCCGTGGACGAACCACCGCAGCTGAAGGACGTGGTCGGATTCGGGTTCAGGGAGCAGGCCGAATAATCGCGGTCGGCTTCCAGGATCGCGTCGCTGTCGAACACGCTGGCATAGGCCGTGATGTTGCCGCGGCCGTCGCCACTGTTGACGCCCATCATGACGCCGATCTGCTTGCCTTCGCCGTCCGTGACGGTGCTGTCAGGCAAAGCGAACTGCGCCGGGTTGGTTGCAGCGCGCGCCGCAATGGTATCGCGCAGCTTGGTCGCGCCCGGGCCCGAGAAGTCGTTCTGGTGCCAGTAGAAGTTGTACTGGCTGGTGACTTCCACGCCTTCGAAGTCTTTCTTCAGGATGAAGTTGACGACGCCGGCGACCGCGTCGGAGCCGTAGACCGCGGATGCGCCGCCGGTCAGGACTTCGACCCGCTCGATCATCTGCGTCGGGATTTGGTTGATGTTCGCTGCCGAGTTGTTGACGCTGCCGTAGGGCAGGCGCCGGCCATCGACCAGCACCAGGGTGCGCGGTGAACCGAGGCCGCGCAGGTTCAGTGTCGCCGTGCCATTCGAGCCGTTAGCAACGGTCACGTTCTGGGCGGCAAACGCCTGCGGCAGCTGGTTGACCAGGTCTTCAATGCGATTCACGCCCTGGGTCACGACGTCGGCCGCCGTGATCTGCGTCACAGGTGTCGTGGTTTCCAGATTCGCGGACTTGATGCGCGAACCGGTGACGATGATCTCACCGAGGTTGTCCTGCGCAAGCGCAGGTGCCGCAACGCCGGCAGTCGTCAGTGCACTCATGATGAGCGCGCGACGAACCGCTGTTGCGACGCGATTGTTACGTTCCATTGTCTACTTCCTCCCGCGAACGGCAGCGCCGTTCTTCCGAACGTTGAAATGCGAACTGCAGTACACAAACTCCGAAGTGGCGAAATTCACACGGGACCTCGACCACTTTTCGTGGGCGCATCATAACAACAATTGTTGCGGGCGCAAGCGGGTGTCGTGAAAACACAACAAAAGCGGTTTTCTGAGGATCTTTAGGGGAAAACCGCGTCCGACCGTGTCGCGTCCGGTTCACCAGGCAAAAAGCCTGTGCTCGAAAGACACGCGCGTCCTTGCGTTGTTATTTGACAACGAGCGCTTCGCGTGGGGGCCACACGCGGCAGGTCGCCCACAAAGTCGACTGTCAGAAAGGGCAGAGCCCTGGGGAGAAATGCTGATCGGTTCGGGCACCGGCACTCAGGCAGGGAGAAATTAGTTGTGATATCAGCCCACTTGGATCATACCTGAGCGCAAAATGAGATCTTTATCCCCACTTTCCTGTCGCTCAGGGCGAAACGGTTCGCTCAGGGATTGCTGGCGGGACTTCCAAAAGCGGGATGCAGTACATGGGCCCCGGGGGTGAGGCCGATTTTCATTGCCGTGCCGGCCAGGAGCTCGAGCACCCCCTTGACCGGGGCTTCGGATTCGATGGGGTCGAGAGACTGGGGCCTGGCGTCACGGGCGATGTTGACGACCACGCCATCCGGGCCGATGAACACGATGTCGAGCGACAGGTAGGTGTTCTTCATCCAGAAAGCAGCGTAGCGGGGCTGCTCGAACAGGAACAGCATCCCCTGATCGGCGGGCAGCGACTTGATGAACATCAGCCCGCGCTCGCGGCTCTCTTCGTCGTCCGCGATCCAGACCTTGAAGTCGTGCCGGCCGCTCGCCGTGATCACGCGGATGTCGGTCCGCTCGAGGTCGGCGAACAGAACCGGCGGACGCTTGCCGAGCGCGGCCGCCGATCCGGCGCACAGGCTTGCGAGGACGAGGAGGGCCAGGAACCGTTTCATGGTGCCGACTCTGCCACACCAGGTACCGGGGCCGCGTCCTCTGCGTCGGTCACGAGGCCCGTGAAGTCGAATCGCGTCAGGAGCACCGCTCCATCGCCATCGAGTGCGCGTGCGGGCACGGTGCAGAATCCCTTCGCGCTGACGCGATAGCTGCGCGGCGATGACGGTTCGGTCAATGCCAGCTGCTCGACTTCATCGAACTGGCAGCGGCTGTCTCCCTGCGTGCCGTAGATGTGCTCACCGGCTTCATCGAGCAGCGTGACATTGACGGGCATGCCGTGCGCCGAAACGCCGACGCCGAGACCCGGTGCCGAGAAAACGATGGCGAGTTGCCCGGCGCCGGGCAGGGGACCCGAAAATCGCAGCCGCAATCCGCGGCCTTCGGGACGCGGCATGCCGGTGCAGGCGAGTTCCGGTTCCCGCCATTCGATTTCAGCCTCGATGCTGCCGCGCAGCCGCATCGTCAGGAAGCCCGCGTGGTCGGGCAGGCAATGAATCGCCGCAGGGTCTTGCGTTGCCGGCGGCTCGATGGCGGCGCCGGGCAGCCCGAGCAGCAGCAACGCGATCACCGGCATGATTCGCGGCGACCTTGTTCAGGCAGCGCCCCTGGGCGCGACCAGCAGGTGCTTGGCGAGCGTGCCGTGCGCCCGGCCGATGCCGCGCACGAGATGCATCATGGCGGTCATCAGCAGGACGCCGGCGATGAAGATCAGTGGCGCGAGTACCGGCGAAGGGCCCATATAGATGGCATCGTCGATGCTGATGCCACCGCCGCCGACACCGAGTTCCATCAGGACGCTGGCGATCGAGCCGAAAACGAGCCCGAGGCTGGCGGCGATGCCGGTGATCGAAATCGTGAAATACAGGATCCCGAGCGGCAGCATCAGCAGGAAGTAGAACATCGTCGTCCAGGTGCGGCGGTCCGTCAGCATTTCCTTGATGCGCTCCATGATCGGCATGCCCTTGCTTGGATAGACCGGCCGACGCGGCATGCGCTGGCCCAGCAGCCCTTCGATCAGCCGGCCCTCGGCGAGTGCCAGCACGCGCGTGAATCCCACGAACAGCAGGAACACCGGGATGCCGATGATCATGATCATCAGGCCGGCCGACAGGGAAAGACCGGTGACCGTCGCGGTGAAATAGAAGATGCCGGTCACGAGCGCGAGCAGCATGTAGAAGAGGGCGGTCCAGGCGCGCGAATCGCCGTAGACGGAAAAGTATCGCCCGATCGCGGTGCGCGCCGCCTTGCGCGGCGGCGGCGCAAGCGCAGTGCGGACCTGCTTCTCCGTCGTGCGATAGGCCGCGGCAACTTCGTCCGGCGCACCGTAGGTGCTGGCGATCAGCTCGAGCGTGTCGGCCTCGCTGCGATCGGGATTCGCTGCGACCTCGGCGCGCAGGTATTCCTCCGCGTCGTAGAGCGCATCCTGCACCAGTGCCGGGTCTTCACCTGCAAGCGCAGCGCGCAGCGCGTCGAGGTATTGCTCGATCGAGCGTGGCGCGGACCGTTCGTTCATGACGATGCTCCCTTGGACTCCGTGAACCCATCGACGAAATCGCGTGTGGCGTGCCAGATGTCGCGCCATTCCGAAAGCGTCCGGCGCCCGTTATCCGTGATCCGGTAGTAGCGGCGCGGCGGGCCAGAATATGACGGCACGATTCGGCTGGCCAACAGGCCATTGGCGGACAATTGGCGCAGGACGGGATACAGCGCGCCCTGCTTTACCGGCGAGCTGCCGTCCGCGAGATGCTGCAGGCGCTTGGCGATCTGGTAGCCATAGAGATCCTCGTCGGCCTGGTCGAGGACAGCGAGCAGGACCAGGCCCACGAGGCCGGCATTCAGCTCGCGCTGGAACTTCTGCGAGAGCCGCTCCTGTTCGGAGGCGTCCTCGGTCCCGGCTATTCAGGCTGGTCTCTTGCTCCACGGAGCGCTACCCATCTGTCAGCATGATTGATCGAATAATACTACTAACTTAACACTAGTCAAGCCCCACATGATTTGCCGAATTCGAGGGGGGGCCGACCCGATCCAGCCCTGCTCCGATAAGATCGAGTCATGAAATCCCTGGCCGCGGTCTTGTTGACCCTCGGGCTTGCCGGATGCGTGGGGCTCGGCACCAAGCTCGAGACGCCGCATGTCGCATTCGTCGGCTTGAGGGCGCTGGAGGGAAACCTGTTCGAGCAGAAACTCGCGGTACGGCTGCGGGTCCAGAATCCGAACACGATCGAACTCCCGGTCAAGGGACTGGACGTGGACGTGGAACTGGCGGGCGAGCACTTCGCACACGGCGTTTCGGCTCGCGAGTTCACGGTGCCGGCGAATGGCGAAGCCGAATTCGACATGAACGTCACCGCGAATGCGGCGAGCGCGCTGATCAAGATCCTGGGCAGCGACAGCAAGGCCCGCGAAGCCGTTCCATACCGCCTGAAGGGCAAGCTGTCGACGCGGCTCGGCCTGCTGCATTCGGTGCCGTTCGATGAAACGGGCACGCTGCCGATCGGCAGCATCACCGAAAAGAAGGGCAAGAAGGCCGACTGAGCAGGCAGCAAGATCCGGGTTGCCGGCGCGAGCGCCGCACCGCAATCTGGCGCCACCATGACACAGACACACGCAAGCGAATCCTCGACCTACCGGCGCATGGAGCGCGTCATCGCGCACATCGACCGTCATCACGAACGCCAGCCGCGGCTCGACGAACTGGCGCGCGTCGCCGGCCTCAGCGTGTTTCATTTCTCGCGGGAATTCCGCCGCTGGGCGGGACTGTCGCCGACGCGTTACCTGCGCACCGTCGCACTCTCCGTCGCAAAGCAGGAGCTCGACGAGCGCGGCTCGGTGCTTGCAGCCGCGTGGGCCGCGGGACTTTCGGGCGGCGGGCGCCTGCATGACCTGTTCGTCAGCTTCGACGCCGTGACGCCCGGCGAATACAAGGATGGCGGGCTGGGCGTCCGGCTGCGGCATGGTTATGCAACATCGCCATTCGGCCGCATCCACGCGGCGCTGTCCGCGCGCGGCCTCGCGCACCTCGTGTTCGTGGACGGATCCGACAACGCCGCGCTCGCCCAGCTGAAAGTCCGCTGGCCGCGGGCGACGCTCGATCGCGACGACGAAGCGGTCGCAGAACTGGCGAGGCAGATATTCGTCGAACGGCGCGGCCAGGTGGCGTTGTCGCTCTCGGGCACCAATTTCCAGTTCAAGGTCTGGCAGGCATTGCTGGAACTCGGCTCGCGCGGGCCGACCAGTTATTCGGAGATCGCGCGCGCCATCGGCCAGCCGACGGCGAGCCGCGCCGTGGGCCAGGCGGTCGGCGCAAATCCGGTCGCGTGGCTCATACCCTGCCATCGCGTGCTGCGGCGCGACGGCGGGCTCGGCGGTTATCGCTGGGGAGTCGAGCGCAAGCGGGCGATGCTGGCCTGGGAGCACGCGGCCGGCGCCCGCGCGCGCGCCTAGACCGGGAATTCCGGAATCAGAGTTTGCCCTGCCGCGGAGGTGCGGCGGCTGCTTCTTCGCCGGCACCTTCCGGGCCGGCCGCTTCGCCGGCGGCATGCGCCTTGCGCGGCGAGACCATCATCGCAAGCATGCCTTCCTGCATGCGATTCCAGAGTTCCATGTTCTGGCGCGTTAGCTCGGCCATCGCGTTCATCGGCGGCGGCGCGCTGCTCAACATCTGGGAAATCTGCTGCTGGACGCTTTCCTGCTGGCGCATGAAAGCCGCAACGCTCTGCTCGAGGTAACCCGCCATGAAATCCTGCATCGGGCCGCCGTAGTAACGGATGATCGACTCCAGGAGCTGGGTCGTCAGGATCGGCTTGCCGAACTGCTCCTGTTCGGCGATGACCTGGAGCAGGATCAGCCGGGTGATGTCCTCCCCGGTCTTGTCCTCGACCACCCGGATCTTCTCTCCCTTGACGATCAGATCCCGGATGTCCTCGAGGGTCACATGCTTGCTGATCGAGGCATCGTAAAGCCGCCGGTTGGCGTACTTCTTGATCAGTCGTTCCTTGGTCATTGGCCGAGTGTACCGGATCATGCCGCAGTGCGATAACGCACTGCGGCATGACGCTGGAACAGGGCCTTGCGGGCAAAAAAAAGGACGGCGGCCCGAAAGGCGCGCCGTCCCGAGGGGGATTTCTGGAATTCGATCAGGCGGCTTTCTTGGCCGTCTTTGAAGTCTCGGCGACAGTCGTGTCGAACCACTTCGTCATCTCGGCCTGGTGCTCGGTCGTGAGCTTGACCAGGTCCTGAGAACGCTGCGTCGCTTTCTCGGCGAACAGCGTGGTCAACTCGATCTGGCGCGCCGTCAGGTCATTGAAATCCTTGGCGGTCGTCGCGAGCTGCAGCTGCTGCAGCGAGAATTCGAGCACTTCACCGGCAAACGCAAACTGCTGGCGCGCAACGCGCTCAAAACCCTGCAGGGTCAGCTCATTGAACTTGGCGGCAGGTGCGAAAGCCTTCTTGCTGGCATCCACAAACGCGCTGAAATCGAAAGTCTGGTTGTTCATTTCTGGCATCCTTGGCGATCGGGGCAGTAACGAGATGGGACATATAATAGATCAATATTTATTGCAGTGCAACATGATTGATCGAGCAGATCGAGCGTTGGGCGTTCTTGATAATAAAGTAATATAAAACAACATGTTATTAGATTTCTCCGCAGAGTCAGGACTGCCTGTCATGGGAGCGATATTTTGCGTCGCAATCCAGTATTGGTAAGCAGGGGACAGCATGACGGACCCCTGGACTGAAGCTCAGGAAGCGGTTCTTCGGCAAGCCAGCGGGGGCGGAGCCGAGGCGATCCGCCGGATCCGTCAATTCGGCGAAGACTATCTCGGCATGACGCAGGAACTCTGGGAATTCGTGGAATCCGGCGCTTCCGCAATGACAGGCGCAGTCGCGCCTGCGCCGGGGGACGGCCTGGACAAGCTCCGCGAATCGTTGAAAGACAAGTTTGCGCGCGCCCATCTGCCCGCATTCGCTCTGATGCAGGGTCAGCAGCAGGCCGGTGAGCGACTGATGGCGGCGACCCTGCGCTGGCAACGCGCGACCGCGCGCATCAGCGAACTGCAGGCGACCGTCGCCGCGGACGCAGTCGAGAGACTCACCATCGCGCTGTCAGGCCCGGATGCCAGCGGCCCACCTGTCACGACATTGCGAGAGTTGCACGACCTGTGCGTCCACTGCGGAGAGCGCGCGTACGCCGCGGTCGCCCACGGCGACGACTATGCCGCCGCGCAGGCCGAACTCCTGATGGCGATGGTCGAGATGCTTTCCGAGCAGCGCCGCGCGATCGAGGAATGGGCGCGCGCCTTCAACCTGCCGACACGCACCGAGATCGACGCGATCCACCGGCGGCTTCACGAACTTGGCCGTGTGATTCGCGAAGCGCAGAAGCAATGAACCGTCTCGCCATCGATCCGGTACAGGCTGCCGCCGAAGCTGCCGATTTCTCGAAGCGCTTCGCCGCGGGCGCTCGCGCACTCGCCGCACTCGACCTGCCCCGGGAAGGCTGTTCGGCCCGCGATGCCGTGCATCGCGAAGATCGCGTCGTCCTGTATCGCTACCGGCCGCAAGCGCGTAGCGCCGGGCTTCCTCCGATCCTGATCTGCTACGCACTCGTGAATCGGCCTTACATGATGGACCTGCAGCCGGATCGCTCGTTGATCCGCGGCCTGCTGGCCCGCGGGCTCGACGTCTACCTGGTCGACTGGGGCTACCCCGAGGCAGCCGACCGCTATCTCGAACTCGACGACTACATCAATCGTTACCTGGGTGGATGCATCGATTACATCCGCCGGACGCACGGCGTGCCCGCCGTCAACCTGCTGGGCGTCTGCCAGGGCGGCACGCTCGCGCTGTGTCATGCGGCCCTGCATCCGGATGCGGTCCGAAATCTCGTCACGATGGTGACACCGGTGGATTTCCATACGCCGGAGAACCTCCTGTCGAAATGGATCCGGGGCGTCGACGTCGAGCGCATGGTGGAAGTGCTCGGCAACATCCCGGGCGAACTGCTGAATGCCACATTCCTGTCATTGATGCCGCTCAGACTGACCAGCCAGAAGTACGCGGGCATTGCCGACATCGCCGATGACCCCACTGCACTTGCCAATTTCCTGCGCATGGAAAACTGGATCTTCGACAGCCCGGACCAGGCCGGCGCCGCCTTCGCGCAGTTCGTGCGCTGGTTCTTCCAGGAAAACCGCTTCGTGCTCGGGGGGCTCGCGATCGGCGGCCGCCGCGTGGACCTGCGGCAGGTCGATTGCCCGGTGCTCAATATTCATGCGGCACAGGACCACCTGGTGCCGCCCTCGGCCTCGCTGCCGCTTGGCGGCCTGGTCGGCAGCCGCGACTACACGGGCTTCGAATTCGACGGCGGCCACATCGGCATCTATGTCAGCGCGAAAGCCCAGGAACTCCTGCCGCGGACCATCGCCGAATGGCTGGGCAAGCGCTGATGCGCGTGCATACGGGGCATCGGGTAGCATCGAATCCATGAATCCATCCCGACGTCCAGTGATGGTCGTGATCGCGGCGCTCATCATCGCCGTGGCCGCCTGGGCCTACATGAGCCGCCGCACGGGATCGCCCGATGCGACGGCGGAGGGCGGCGCGGCACCCGAGTCGGTCGCGGTCGTCACCGCGGCGGTTGTCGAGAAGCCCATCGCAGTGAAAATCGAGGCGCTCGGCACGGCTCATGCAAACGAGGCGGTCGAGGTCACTTCCAAGGCCGGCAACAAGGTCGTGGTCGTGGGATTCGAGGAGGGCCAGTGGGTGCAGCGCGGGCACGTGCTGGTCGAACTGGATGGCGCGCAGGCTCGGGCGGACCTGGCCGCCGCCGAGGCGGCGCTGGCGGAGAGCAGGAACGCCTATGGACGCAGCCGCGATCTCTACGCACAGCAGGCGCTGTCGCAGTCGCAGCTGGAGCAGATCGAGGCGACGCTGAAGGGCAACGAGGCACGCGTTGCGTCGGCACAGGCGCGGGTGGCGGATACCGTGATCCGCGCGCCATTCGACGGGCGTGTGGGATTGCGGCGGGTCAGCGTGGGAGCGCTGGTGAACCCGGGTACGGTGATCACGACGCTCGACGACACGCGCACGATGAAGCTCGACTTCGACGTGTCCGAAACGTTTCTTGCGATCCTTAAACCGGGACTCTCGGTCGCCGCGACCAGCATTGCGTACCCCGGCGTGTCATTCGGCGGCGCGGTCGAATCGGTGGATTCGCGCGTAGATCCTGTTGCGAGGTCGATCAAGGTACGCGCCAGGGTTCCCAACCCGGACGGACGGCTGCGGCCCGGCATGTTCCTGACCGTCGAGGTCAGCCGCGATCCGCTGCCGGGTCTCGTGGTGCCGGAGCAGGCCGTCGTGCCCGAGCGGGGCCACGTGTACGCGTACGTCGTCGCGGAAGGGAAGGTGCTGCGTCGCGAGATCGCGATCGGGCGGCGCAGTCCCGGTGAAGTCGAGGTCACGAGCGGGCTGGCCACGGGCGAACGCGTCGTCATCGAGGGCACGCAGATGATCCGCGACGGCAGCGTCGTGCACGAACAGATCGCAAGCCGCTGCCGCGCAATAGCGGGCCTGCCCGGTGAAACTCTCGGAATTCTCGATCAGGCGGCCGGTTTTTGCGACGGTCATCAGTCTGCTGCTTGTGATCCTGGGTCTCGTGTCGCTGACCCGCCTGGCAATCCGCGAGTATCCCGAGGTCGACCCGGTGTTCGTGTCGATCACGACGAATTACCTCGGCGCAGGCGCGGCAATCATCGAGAACAAGATCACGCAGGTCATCGAGGACCGCATCGCCGGCCTCGAGGGCATCGAGACGATCCGCTCGAATTCTCGCGACGGCCATTCGACCATCAACGTCGAATTCAGCCCCGATCGCGACGTGGATGCGGCCGCCAACGACGTCCGCGACCGCGTCGGCCGCGTCATCGACGACCTCCCCGAAGAGGCCGATCCGCCGGAGATCCAGAAGGCCGAGGCCATCGGCGAGGCCGTCGTCTACCTCAACCTGTCCAGCGACCGCATGTCGGGGCTGGAGCTGACCGACTATGCCGAGCGCGTGCTGCTCGACCAGCTGTCCGCAACGCCGGGCGTCGCGCGCGTCAACATCAATGGCGAGCGCCGCCAGGCCGTGCGCATCTGGATCGACCGCCAGGCGCTCGCCGCGAGGGCGCTGACCGTCGCCGACATCGAGGGCGCGCTGCGGCGCGAGAATGTCGAGTTGCCGGCGGGCCGCCTCGAATCCAGCGAGCGCGAGTTCTCCCTGCGCACCGACACCGGGCTCTCGAAGGTCGAGGATTTCCGCAAGTTGTCGATCGGGCGCGGCGCGGACGGCGCCCTGATCCGGCTCGGCGACGTCGCGCGGGTCGAACTCGGCGCGGAGAACGAGCGCAGCGTCTCCCGCTCGACGGGCCTGCCCGGCATCAGCCTCGGCATCGAGCAGAATTCAAAGGCGAACACACTCGAAGTCGCGAAGGAGATCTACAAGACGCTCGATCGCATCCAGCCGGGGCTGCCGGCCGGCATGTCGCTGACCATCAACATCGACCGCGCGGACTCCATCAATGCATCGCTGCGCGAGGTCGTGACCGCGCTCGGCATCTCGATGACCGTGGTGCTGCTCGTGATCTTCCTGTTCCTCGGCAACCTGCGTGCGACGCTGGTGCCGGCCGTGACCATCCCGATCTCGATCATCGCGACATTCATGGTCATGGATGCCACTGGACTATTCGATCAACGTGCTGACGCTGCTCGGCCTGGTGCTGGCGATCGGCCTCGTCGTGGACGACGCGATCGTCGTGCTCGAGAACATCTTCCGCCGCGTCGAGGAAGGCCAGCCGTCGCTGCTCGCGGCGATCGACGGCAGCAAGGAGATCGGATTTGCCGTGATCGCGACGACATTGGTGCTGATCTCGGTGTTCGTGCCGATCTCGTTCCTGCCGGGAGCGATCGGCCGGCTGTTCCGCGAGTTCGGCTTCACGCTGGCGGCGGCCGTGCTGTTTTCGGCGCTCGTGGCGCTGACGCTGACTCCGGTGATGGCGACCCGCCTGTTCCGGCAGGGGCACCAGCGCAGCGGATTCTCCCGGCGCGTGGACAGCTTCTTCCAGATGCTGTCACAGGCCTATCAGCGCCGCCTGCGCATCCTGCTCGGCCGGCCGTGGCTGATCATCGGCGGCACGCTGGCGCTGGTGGGCATTGCCATCCTCGCGCTCAACGCGCTGCCGCGCGAATTCGCGCCCGCCGGCGACCTCGGCTTCGTGCGCGTGGAGCTCGACGCTCCCGAGGGTTCGACTCTCGAGTACACCGAACGGCAGCTGCAGATGGCGGAGCAGATCCTGTTCAGGGAGAAGGCGCGGTACGGGGACATCCGCCGCTTCATCATGCGCATCGGTTCGGGCGGCGGTTCCGGCACCAGCGAGGTCAACGAGGTCCGCGGCTTCGTGCTGCTGACGGACTGGGGCGAGCGGGAACGCAGCGCCACGGACGTCGCGAACTCGCTCACGACGCAGTTCGAGGCGCTGCCCGGCGTGCGCTCGCGCATCTATCCGGTGCAGGGCCTGGGCACGCGCGGTTTCGGCAGGCCGCTGCAGGTCGTCATCGGCGGCCCTGATTACCAGACGCTGTCTGGCTGGAGCGACCATATCCTCGATCTCGCGGGCCAGAATCCGGGGCTGATCGGCGTGGAAACGAACTTCAAGGAGCGCAAGCCGCAGATCGACGTGGCGGTGGACCGCGACCGTGCCGCGGAACTTGGCGTGTCGCTGGAGTCGGTCGGCCGCACGCTGGAAACGGTGCTCGGCTCGCGCGTGGTCACGACCTACGTGGATCGCGGCCGCGAATACAAGGTGATCCTCCAGGGCGAGTCGCAGGACCGCGCCGTGCCTTCCGACCTGCAGAATCTCTACGTCCGTTCCGATCGCAGCGGCGAACTCGTTCCGCTCGCGAACCTGGTGCGGCTCACCGAGACATCCGGCGCGATGCAGCTCAATCGTTTCGACCGGATGCGCTCGATCACGATCAGCGCCGGGCTCGCGCCGGGATATACGCTGGGCGAGGCGGTGCCGTATTTCCAGGATCTCGTGCGCAAGGAGCTGCCGCCGGCGGCGCGCCTGTCATTCGACGGCGACGCGCGGGAATACCTGCGCACGCAGGGCCAGTTCGGCACGACCTTCCTGTTTGCGATCGCAATCGTGTTCCTGGTGCTCGCCGCCCTGTTCGAGAGCTTCAAGCAGCCGGCCGTCATCATGACGACGGTGCCGCTCGCGCTGATCGGCGCCATTGCGGGCCTCGCGATCTTCCGGTTGGCGGGCAGCCCGATGTCGCTCAACATCTTCAGCCAGATCGCGATGATCATGCTGATCGGGATCGCCGCGAAGAACGGCGTGCTGATCGTCGAGTTCTCCAACCAGCTGCGTGACCAGGGCCTCGAGCGGGTCGAGGCGGTCATCCGGGCCGCATCGATCCGGCTGCGCCCCGTGCTGATGACCAGCCTCTGCACCGCGTTCGGATCGCTGCCCTTCCTGCTCGCGAGAGGGGCGGGGGCCGAGCAGCGCGAGCCGATCGGCGTGGTCGTGTTCTTCGGGACGACGATCGCGGTGTTCCTGACGCTGTTCGCGGTACCGGCGGTCTATGCGCTGGTGGCCGGCGAGCACCGTTCGCCGCATTACCTGGCGGGGCTGATCGAGCGGCTGCGGGCCGGGGCGCCAGCGCCGGTGTCAAGCCACGGCGATCCTTCTCAAGTAGTTGAAAAATAATAAATAAAGTGGCATCGCCGGGGTCGCCAACCGCCCCGGCTGGTAGAATTGCACGCACAAACGACCGCCCCGCAGTTCCTGCGGGCGCATCTCGAGAGTCCGGGGCAGCCCACCCAGCCGCCGGCCTTCCGATCGAGGATGCCCGATCCCGGCGCAGGCCGGGTGTCAGGCCGGCATTTTCCGGCGCTGGCCCGTGGGCGGAGGAGTCCGTGAATGGCGACGGCGACGCCCTACCAGCAGCTCGAACAGGAGTTCCGGCGCCTGCATGCGTTTCGCGGCGTGCTCGCGCTCCTGCGCTGGGACGCGGCCGTCACGATGCCGCGCGCGAGCGCCGACGTACGGGGCGACCAGCTCGCGGCCCTCGAGATCGAATGCCACACGCTGCTGGTCTCGCCGCGGATCTCGCGGCTGCTGGATCGTGCCGACGCGAACGCGCGCTCGCTCGCCGACTGGCAAAGCGCCAACCTGCGCGAGATGCGCCGCCTGCACGATCACGCGATCGCGACGCCGCCGACGCTGGTCGCGCGCATCGCACGCTGCGTGGCGCTCGCCGAGGCGCGCTGGCGCGAGGCCCGCGAGCAGAACGACTTCGGCGTGCTGGCGCCGCACCTCGAGGAAGTCGTCGCGCTGACGCGCAACAAGGCGGAACTGCTGGCGCAGCGATTCGGGCTCGATCCCTGGGACGCGCTTGCCGACGAATTCACGCCGGGCCTGCTGTCGCGCGACATCGACGCGATATTCGCGCCGCTGTCGCAGCGCCTGCCGACCCTCGTGACCGAGGCCATGGAAGTCCAGGCCGGTCATCCGGTGCTCAAGATCGAGGGCCGTTTCTCCGCCAGCCGCCAGCGCGGCCTGTGCACCGACGTGATGAAGGCGCTCGGCTTCCCCTTCGACCGCGGCCGCTTCGACGAGAGCGATCATCCGTTCACCGAGGGCGTGCCCGGCGATATCCGCGTCACGACGCAGTTCAACCTGAAGGATCCGTTCCAGGGCCTGCTCGGCGCGCTGCATGAAACCGGCCAGGCGCTCTACGGCCTCGGGCTTCCGGCCGAATGGGTCGACCAGCCGGTCGGCCAGGATCGCGGCATGGCGCTGGAAGAGAGCCAGTCGCTACTGCTCGAGATGATCATCGGGCGCAACCGGTCGTTCGTGTCCTGGCTGCGGCCGCTGCTCGAGAAGCATTACGGCGCCGCGGGACCGGAGTGGACCGAGGAAAATCTCTATCGCCACCTGAATCGCGTGGCGCGCGGGCCGAACCGCCAGGACGCGGACGAGCTCACCTACCAGACCCACATCGGCCTGCGCTACGAACTCGAGCGGCGGCTGCTTTCCGGCGAGCTTGCGGTCAAGGACCTGCGCAAGGCCTGGAACGAGCTGTCGGGGGATCGCCTGGGGCTCGTGCCCGCATCTGACAACGAGGGCTGCCTGCAGGACATCCACTGGGCGCTGGGATCCTTCGGGCATTTCCCGTCCTATGGCGTCGGCGCCGTGATTGCCGGCCAGCTGTGGGAAGCGATCCGGGAACAGCACCCGGGCATCGAGGCCGAGATCGCCGCCGGCCAGTTCGGCGGGCTCCTGGCCTGGCAGCGCGCGCGCGTGCATTCGCTGGGCGCCAAGATGGGCGTGCCGCAGCTCGTCGAGCACGCGACGGGACGGCCGCTGTCGGCTGCCCCGTTCCTGCGTTATCTCGAGCGCAAGTACGTCTCCGAATTCTAGAATGATGCCGTGATACCGCTGGCCAAGGAAACGTCGAGCAATTTCCGGCGACTCGCCGCGCGTCTGCGCGGCCTGGTCGGCAAGGCGATCGCCGACTTCAACATGATCGGCGAGGGCGACCGCGTCATGGTGTGCCTCTCCGGCGGCAAGGACTCCTACACGCTGCTCGACATGCTGCTGTCGCTGCAGCGCGCGGCGCCGGTGCGATTCGAACTGTGCGCGGTCAATCTCGACCAGAAACAGCCGGGATTCCCGGCGCGCGTGCTGCCCGAATACCTGGAGGGCCTCGGCGTCCCCTACCACGTGATCGAGCAGGACACCTACAGCGTCGTGCGCCGCGTGATTCCGGAGGGCCGCACGCAATGCGGTCTCTGCAGCCGGCTCCGGCGCGGGGCCCTCTACCGGTTTGCGCGGGAGAACGGCTACACGCGCATCGCGCTCGGCCATCATCGCGACGACATCGTCGAGACGCTGTTCCTGAACCTGTTCCATGGCGGCCGGCTGAAGGCGATGGCGCCGAAGCTACTCTCCGATGACGGCGCAAACGTCCTGATCCGGCCGCTGTGCTACGTGCCGGAGCGCGAGATCGAACGATATGCCCGCGCGCGCGGCTTCCCGATCATTCCCTGCACGCTATGCGGCTCGCAGCCGAACCTGCAGCGCGTGGCCATCGGCCGCATGCTGGACGAATGGGAACGCGACCATCCCGGCCGCGTGGACTCGATCTTCACGGCGCTCTGCAATGTCGAGACCGCGCACCTCGCCGATCCCGGCGCATTCGACTTCGCGGCGCTCGAGCGCAAGATCGCCGGGCCCGGCTCCTGAAGTGGCGTCACGGCCGCCGCCGCTGCCCAACAGCTACTGGGTCGTCCCGGACCGGCTGCTCGCGGGCGAATATCCGGCGGCGAGCAGCGACGATGCGACGCAGGAGCGGCTGCAGCTCCTGCTGGCGGCGGGAATCGACTGCTTCATCGACCTGACCGAGCCGGGCGAACGCGACCCCTACCAGTTTCTGCTGCCAGGACCCGATTCACCGCAGGCGATGGTCCATATCCGCAGGCCCATCCGCGATCACGGGCTGCCGGAAACTCCCGCGCAGATGGAAGAGATCCTCGACAAGCTGGACTCGGCGCTGGCCGAGGGCCGCTCCGTGTACCTGCATTGCCGCGCCGGCGTCGGCCGCACCAATCTCGTCGTCGGCTGCTGGCTCGCGAGCGGCGGACTCACCGGTGAAGCTGCGCTCGAGCGCCTCAACGAACTGTGGCGCGCGAGCGCGCGCTCCCAATCATGGCCCAGCGTTCCGGAGACCGCGGCCCAGAGAGAATACGTGCGCCACTGGCGCTCGTCGCGTCGGCGCGCGGCCGACGTGCCGCAACCCGTCCCTGTCGGAGCCGGGTTGCCAGCGACGCAGCTGACGCCGGCGCCCGCGAGCGGCGACTCGCGCGATCGCCACCGCGGCCTGCTGCTCGGTCTCGCCATCGGCGACGCGATCGGCCAGCCTGCGCGCGGCCAGCGGGCGGGGGCGATTTCGGTAGGCGATACGCTCGCAGGCGGCGGTCCGCTCGACCTGCCGGCGGGCGCCTGGTCGGACAAGGCGGCGATGGCGCTGTGTCTCGCCGAGAGTTTCGCCGACCAGAAGGGCATGGATGCGGCCGACCAGGTGGAGCGCTACAGGCGATGGCAGCGGGAAGGGCGCTGGACCAGCACCGGCCAATGCGTCGGAATCAGCCCGGCGACTGCGCGCGCGCTCGCGATGGCGCAATGGACCGGAAATCCCTTTTCCGGATCGCATGATCCCGCGCACGCGGACGCCGAACCGCTGGCGAGGATCGGCCCGGCCGTCGCCTTTGCTGCCGGGAATCCGCAGGAAGCGGTCGAATTCGCGGTCGGTTGCGCACGCGTCACGCACCAGGCGCCGCTGACGCTCGACGCCGTGCGCTATTTCGCGGCGCTGCTCGCCGGCGCGCTGGCGGGGGCCGGCAAGGAAAAACTGCTGTCGCCTTACTTCGCCCCGGTCCCGGGATTCTGGGATTCGATCGTCTTGAAGCCGCGCGTGAACGACGTCGCCCTCGGGTCGTGGCGGCGCAGCAAGCCGAGAGCCGCGGTTACGCCTTCGCATGCGGCAGCCGACACCCTCGAAGCCGCATTGTGGGCATTCGAGCGCGGCAGCAGTCCGGCGGAATGTCTTGCGATCGCGGCGAGCCTCGGCGGCGAAGCGGACATCACCGCGGCCATCGTCGGCGAGCTCGCAGGCGCGCACTACGGCGCTGCGGCATTCCCGGAGTCCTTGCGCGCGTCGGTCGCGCGCGGCGACGAGATCGAGGACCTGGCCATTGCGCTCTACGAGGCGGGGCGGCGCAAGTGAAGAAGCTGCGCATCCTCGTGCTGGTCCACGAGACGCTGGTGCCGCCGGAGACGCTCGAGGGATGCACCGAGCAGCAGGCCGACGAATTCCGCACCGAGTACGACGTCGTTACGCGGCTGCGCCAGTGCGGGCACGAAGTGCGGCCGCTCGGCATCGGCGACAGCCTCGGCGAGCTGCGCGCAAACATCCAGGACTGGAAGCCGCAGGTCTGCTTCAACCTGCTGGAGGAATTCGACGGCATCGTGACCTACGACCAGCACGTGGTCGCATTCCTCGAGCTGCTGCGCCAGCCCTACACCGGCTGCAATCCGCGCGGCCTGATGCTGTCGCGGGACAAGGTGCTGACCAAGCAGATCCTGAGCTACCACCGCATCCCGACGCCGCAGTTCGCGCTGCTCCCGCGCGGGCGCCGGATCCGCATCCCGGCGCGGCTGCGCTATCCGCTGTTCGTCAAGTCGGCAACCGAGGACGCATCGCTCGGCATCTCCCAGGCCTCGCTCGTGGACGATCCGGCGCGGCTGCGCGAGCGCATCGAATTCATCCATGAACACACGAAGTCGGACGCACTCGTCGAGGAATTCATCGAGGGCCGCGAGCTGTACGTCGCGATGCTCGGCAACGAGCGCGTGCGCACGCTCGCGCCCTGGGAATTCATCTTCGGCGAGCTGAAGGACGGCCGCGCGGCCATCGCGACGCGCAAGGCGAAGTGGGACCGCGCGTACCAGCAACGGCACAGGATCACGAGCTGCAAGGCGCTCGACCTGCCGGAGGGGATTGCCGAACGGCTCGGCCGAAAGGCGCGGCGGATGTTCAGCGCACTGCACATGTCGGGCTATGCGCGCATGGATTTCCGCCTGCGCGCCGACGGCACGGCATTTGCGCTCGAGGCCAATGCCAACCCGAATCTCGCCGCGGAGGAAGACTTCGCCGATGCTGCCCTCGATGAGGGCATGGATTACGCGGCGCTGCTCGAGCGCATCATCGCGCTCGGCTGCACGTACCGGGCGGAGTGGCGGCAGGACTAGCCTGAGGGTCGGCGGCCAGGGCGGCTGCGCCGGCTATCTGTATCCCTTCGCCTGCAGGGAAAACAGCTGCGCGTAATGCCCGTTCACGCGCATCAGCTCGTCATGGCTGCCGCGTTCGATGATGCGGCCATCCTGCAGGACCACGATCTGGTCGGCCATGCGCACCGTCGAGAAGCGATGTGAGATCAGGATCGCAATACGGCCTTTCGTCAGCGCGCGGAAGTGCTCGAAGATGGTTGCCTCGGCACCGGCGTCCATCGCCGCGGTCGGTTCGTCGAGCACCAGGATGTCCGCGCGCGAGCGCATGAAGGCGCGTGACAACGCGATTTTCTGCCATTGACCGCCTGACAATTCGCGGCCGTCGTTGAACCATTTGCCGAGCGGCGTCCGGTAGCCCTCCGGAAGCGTGTCGACGATCGGCGCCGCCAGTCCCTTCTCGCCGGCCTCACGCCAGCGTTGTTCGTCTTCGAAATGCCGCACGTCGCCGGCGCCGATGTTCTCGCCGAGAATGAGCTGGTAGCGCGTGAAGTCCTGGAAAATGACCCCGATGCGATCGCGCAGCGCGCCCTCATCCCATTCGCGCAGGTCCTGTCCGTCCAGCGTGATGCGCCCGGCCGTCGGCGAGTACAGTCTTGTCAGCAGCTTGATCAGGGTCGTCTTGCCGGAGCCATTTTCGCCGACCAGCGCCAGCGACTCGCCGGGCTTGATGTGCAGGGTCACATCGACCAGCGTCGGCTTCTCGGCACCCGGATAACTGAAGCTGACGTTCTCGAAGCGGATGCCGTCGTCGGTCATGGGACCTCGGATGGCCGCGCCCCTGCGGTCATCCACCGGCGTTTCGAGATACTCGTAGAGCGTCGACAAATAGAGGTTGTCTTCGTACATGCCGCCGACGGCCGACAGGATCGCGGACACGGCCGACTGCCCCTGCCGGAACAGCATCAGGTACATCGTCATCTGGCCGAGCGTGATGCGGCTTGCGATCGCGGAGAGGGCGATCCACGCGTAGGCCCCGTACAGCGTTGCGGTCGCGATGAGTCCGAGCAGGAAGCCCCAGGTGTCGCGCCGGATCGTGAGGTCGCGATCTTCCTTGTAGAGCTTGCGGAAGATGTTGCGGTATCGCTCCAGGAACAGCGGCCCCAGCCCGAACAGCTTGACCTCCTTCACATGGTCTTCGCGTGCCAGCACGGTTTCCAGGTACAGCTGCATGCGCGTCTCGGGTGAGCGCCACAGGAACAGGCGGAACGCCTGACCCGAGAATTTCGCCTCCGCAAGGAATGCCGGCAGACCCGCGAGCAGCAGCAGGAGTACCGCCCACGGCGAAAAACTGAACAGCAACGTGCCGAAGCTGATCAGCGACACGGCGTTCTGCCCCAGGCCGAAGGTGCGCATGACCAGGGAAAGCGGCCGGCTCGACGCTTCGCGGCGCGCGCGCGTCAACTTGTCGTAGAAATCCGAGTTTTCGAAATGCGCCAGCTCGAGCGTCAGCGCCTTTTCCAGGATCATGACATTCACGCGCTGGCTGAGCTGCGCACGCAGCAGCGACTGGCACAGGGACATGCCGCGCTGGGCACCGGCGATCGTCGCGACCAGAATGGCTTCGGCGGCGACGAACATGAGCGCATGGCCGGTCAGTGCGGCGCGCGCCACTTCGTCCGCCCGGATCGCGGCGACGACCGCATCGACGATCAGCGCCCCGACGTACGCTACCGCGGCGGGAAGCGTGCCGGCGACGAGCGTCAGCAGTGCAAAGGCAACGGTCAGCGGCCGGCTGGTGGTCCAGACCAGCTCCAGCGCCCGGCGGCTATAGGCAAAGACGCCGAGAAATCCGCGGGTGAGCTCGGGCTTCGACTGCGTGGGTCTGCGCGGCGGATTCAAGGACGGATGTCAGTGGACCGCAAACGGCTCACCGCAGGTGCGCGTCGAGCCAGCGCAGCACTTCCGCGTGCCACTGCAGGCTGTTGGCCGGCTTCAGGACCCAGTGATTCTCGTCCGGGAAAAACAGGAACCGGCTCTCGATGCCGCGCTCTTGCAGCGCCGTGAATGTGGACAGGCCCTGCGCGTCCGGCACGCGGTAATCGAGCCCGCCGTGGATCACGAGCATCGGCGTCTTCCAGGACAGTACGTGATTGGCGGGGTTGCTCCGCTCATGCTCGGCCGGGTTGTCGTGATAGGGGCCGCCGTGCTCCCAGGCGGGGAACCACAGTTCCTCGGTCGAGTAGTACATCGAACGATTGTCGAACAAGCCGTCGTGATTCACGAGGCAGCGGAACCTGTCCGGCCAGTTGCCGGCGATCCAGTTCATCATGTATCCGCCATAGGACGCGCCGAGCGCGCAGGCATGATCTCCGTCGAGCCATGAATAGCGATCAATCGCCGCGGAAAGGCCAAGCTTCAGGTCCTCGAGCGGCTTGCCGCCCCAGTCGTGGCTGATCGAGTCGGTGAATGCCTGGCCGTAACCGGTCGAGCCGTGGAAGTCGATGAACACGACGCCATAACCTGCGCCCGCATAGATCTCCGGGTTCCAGCGGTAACTCCAGGTGTTCGCATAGCTCGATTGCGGACCGCCGTGCACGATGAACGCGATCGGGTATTTCTTTCCGGCCTCCCAGTTCCATGGCTTGACCACATAGCCGTAGACCTTGTCACCGCCGGCGCCAGCGAAGCTGAACTGATCCGGCTCGCCGAAGCGCACGTCGGCCAGGCGCGCGGCGTTGACCTCGGTCAGCCTTCGCGGCGCACCACGATCCTGGATCACGAACAGATCAACCGGCGCGGTCAGGCTCTGCAGCGCATAAACGATGCGATCGCCGGCCAGGTCGAACTCCGTGACGCTGCCGGTTTCGGTCAGCATGCGGCGTGAGCCATCCTTCAGGCTGATGGACCAGAGCGGATGCTGGCCCAGGTGATCGGTCAACGCATAGACATGGGTTCCGTCCGCGGAGAAGCGGAACGCGGCGATCGAGCGGTCCCAGTCGCCAGTCGTGAAGCGCTCTTTGCCGCTCGCGACATCGCGCACGATGAGCCGGAAGCGGTCAGCCTCGAAGCCCGCGCGTTCCATTGCAAGATACGCGATCGATTTCCCGTCCGGCGACCAGGCGGGCTGTGCGTCCCAGGCGGGATTGGCGATCGTGAGATTGACAGGCGCGGCGCTGCCGTCGGCAGGCACGCGGTAGATGTCGAAATTGGTCGACTCCGGTTCGATGCGGCCGCGGATCCGCGCCGCGAACAGGACCTGGCCGCCGTCCGGGCTGAAGCTGTAATCCGCGCGCCCGCCGAATGGCTTTGACGGAACATCGGCATCGATGGTCGCGGTGAGCGCGACTGGCTTCCCCGATGGCCTGTGGCCTGCGTCGAGCGCGAGTGCGAACAACTCGGACACGCGCCCGTCTTCCCATTTATCCCAGTGCCGGACGAACAGCTGGTCATAGCGCTGGCCGTGCTGCTTCAAGCCCGCCTTCTCGTCGAGCCGCTTGCGCGTGCAGTCGAGATCGGCGCAGTCCGCGAATGCATCCACCGAGAACAGCAGCCGGTCGCCGCGCGGCGAAATCTCGAAGCTGCCGACGTCCAGGGGCAATTGCGTGACCTGCATGGCTTCGCCGCCGCCTACCGGCAAATACCAGACCTGGGTCGTGCCGCCGCGCGCCGACAGGAAGTAGACGCCGCTGCCGTCCGGCGCCCAGTCGGCCGCCGTGTCGTTTTCCTCGCTGCTGGTCAGCCGGCGCGGCACGGAGCCCGCGTCCAGTCCCTGCATCCAGAGGTCGCTGCGGCCGCGGTCGGCGGCGAGGTCCGTCTCGCGCAGCGTGTAGACGACGCTCCTGCCGTCGGGCGACAGCTGCACTTCGGATATGCGCGCGAGCGTCACGAGGTCGGCCGCAGCCAGGCCGCGGGTCGCGGCAGCGGAGGGCAGCGAGAAGGTCGCCATCGCGGCGACCAGCAGCAGGCGTCGCATGATCGGTTTCTCCGGCAGGAATCGGATCGGCAATTCTATCAAGCGCTCCCCGGCATGCGCGGCCGGATCAGGCCGAACACGCTGGAGAAGCCGTGCAGGAAGGTTGCGCCCTGCACCGGCGCGATCTCGCCGGCGCAGAACATGCCGGCGACCGGGACGTCCACGATGCGCCGCAGTGCGGCCGAATCGTGCCCGGGCACGCCGAACAGGTTGCGGCCGCGGGCCGCGCAGGCGAAGAGGAGCGCGGCCGCCGGCGCTGCGCGCCCCTCGATTGCCGCGCCGAGCCGCGTCGCCAGCTCGCGCGACGCCGCATCGCCGTCACGCAGGTGAAACTGCACGACTGCATTGCGCGCGAGGCGCGCACCGATCCACAGCGCGCCGCTGTCCGGGTCGAGGCCAAGCACGTTGCGGATCAGGAATTCGCCCGTGCCGACGGTCTGGCGCGGGCCGGGCAATGCGAGGCCGATGCACAGCGAGTCGCCGAAGCGCTCGCGGTCGGCCTCGTCGAGACTCGCATACAGAGCGGCGAGCAACTCCCTGGGCCTGCGCCCGTCGAGTTCGTGCAGCAGGTTGCCTTCGCAGGCAGTCACGAACAGCGGCTCGCCGATCGGGCGGCATCCCTGGGCGAGGACCGGGTCGATCACGACATTGCCGGTCAGTGCGAGCAGCACGCCACCCGAGCGGTGCACTTCGCGATTGGCGTACAGGCGCGCGGCTCCCGGCTCGGATGCGCCGCTCGCGAGGCCGCCCGACGACGGTTGCGCCGGGAAACGCACGGTCGATGCCCCTCGCGCAGGCCTCCGCATCGATCGTCGCGGGATCGGTCAGCAACAGGAAACTCGCGCCGGACTCCGGACTGAGATCCAGCATGCGCCACCAGATTTCGCGCGTGGACGTGAGCGGCGGCATCGTCGCCTGCTCGAGATGCAGCGCCGTCAGGCCGACATCGCCAAAGCGCCCCGCGAGCAGCGCGATGCCCGGTTCAATTTCCTCTTCTACGCCGCCGCCGATCACACCGCCGGCGTTGCAGCCGAACAGCAGTCCGTCGCCGAGCCAGGGTTCGAGCGCTCCCGGCAGCCTGTCCATTGCGGCGCCGTAGGCGGTGGAAACGAAGGCGATGGCGAGATCCGGCCGCGACATCGCCGGATCCTCGGTCAACTGCTCGACAGATGTGGCGACGGCCGTTTCGAGGTCGCGGCCGAGGCCGATGGCGGAGGCCCATTTCATCGCAGCTCCGGCTCAGGCGCCGGCGCCGAATTCTTCATGCGGGATGAAGATCGTTTCCTGCTCGCCGGCCCGAATCCACTGCTGCAGAAAGTCGTCGGCGAGCATCGTTTCGAAATAGCGCGTCGCGAGCGCACTGAGCGGCAGCCCGTAGGTCCTGACCCGGAGCACGACCGGCGCATACATGGCATCCGCAATGCCGAAGTCGCCGAACAGCCAGGGCCCACGCTCGCCGTGATCGCGGCGGCAACCGGACCAGATGGCGTCGAGCCGGCGCAGGTCCTGCTCGAGCGGTGCAGTCATCGGGATGCGCCGGCCGGTGGCGCGCGCATTCATCGGGCACTGGTCGCGCAAGGCCGCGAAGCCCGCGTGAATCTCGTGCGCAATGGAGCGTGCCTGCGCGCGCAGTCCCTGGTCCGCGGGCCAGCCCCTGCCGCCGGCCAGTTCGGAAGCGTATTCGCCGATCGCGACCGACTCCCATATCCGCAAGTCGCCGTTCAGCAGGACCGGAACCCTGCGTGTCGGCGAGATTTTCGGGATGTCCCTTTCGAATTCGGGCGTGCCGAAGTGGTACAGCCTCTCGGTGAAATCGAGGCCAAGGTGTTTCAGCAGCAACCAGGGCCGCAACGACCATGAACTGTAGTTTTTCGTCCCGATGACCAGCACGAGCCCGCTCATGCGGGCGAGACTGCGCGCCCGGCCGGGGCCGGTCAATCCTCTTTGGGCTTCTGGGTCTGGATCCAGGCCGACAGTCTGCGCAGGTCCTTCTTCTTCTTGAATTGCTTCTTGGCCAGCAGTCCGCTGTCGTAAGGGTCGTAACCCTTCTTCAGGCCCGCCGGATTCTTCTTGACCAGACGAGTTGTGCTCTGCGCGTAGTCCTCGCTGATCGCGAGCGTGGGGTCTTCGAGCAGGCGCAGCATGACGTCGCCGCTCACCGCCGTGTTGCTCGGCACCCAGACGGCATTGCCCAGTTCATCGAACTCGATCTTGCCGCGGCCGAGGCGCTGCTCTTCCGCGTAATGCGTCATCTCGCGCAACTCGGTCGAGATCTTCTTGAACGATTCGCCGCCCATGGCGCCCGGCTTCCTGCAGTGAGACTTTCCCAAGCAAAACGCTATAGGAGGAGGGAGGCCCAAACCGAGAGCGGCTTCACATAACGGAAGCCGGCGCCGCCGGTCCCCGACCGCCGGGGACTGGATGTATATACAGTCTCCCGATAGGATGGCGCCGTGATTCCGGCACCCCACCTGCAGAATTTGAATGAAACGCAGCGCCAGGCGGCCAGTTTCGGCGGGCGGCCCGACGGCGGGCGTTTCACGGCGCCGGCCCTGCTCGTGATCGCAGGCGCGGGAACCGGAAAGACGAATACGCTCGCGCATCGGGTCGCGCAGCTCGTGCTCGAGGGCGTCGATCCCCTGCGCATCCTGCTGCTGACATTCACCCGCCGCGCCGCCCTCGAAATGACGCGACGCGCGGAGCGCATCGTCGGCGAGGCGCTTTGCCGCGCGGCGCCGGGCGGGCGGGCGCCGGCCATGCGCCTGCCCTGGTCGGGCACCTTCCATTCCATCGCGAACCGCCTGTTGCGCGAACACGCGCTGTCGCTCGGCATCGCGCCGGATTTCAGCGTGCTGGACCGCGGCGATGCGGCGGATCTCATCGATCTCCTGCGCCACGAGCGCGGCCTGTCGTCGCAGAAGCGCCGCTTCCCGAGGAAGGACACCTGCCTTGCGATCTATTCGCACCGCGTGAATGGCGGGCGCGAGCTCGAGGACGTGCTGCGCGAGGGGTATCCGTGGTGCGAGGACTGGGCCGACGAACTGCGCGGGCTCTTTCGCGCCTTCGTGGAGCGCAAGCAGGCGAATGCCGCGCTCGACTACGACGACCTGCTGCTCTATTGGCATGCGCTGATGCAGGAGCCCGCGCTCGCGTCGGCGGTCGGCGGCCGCTTCGATCACGTACTGGTGGACGAATACCAGGACGTCAACCGGCTGCAGGCCGACATCGTGCTGGCCCTCAAGCCGGGCGGCGAGGGCATCACGGTGGTCGGCGACGATGCCCAGGCGATCTATTCGTTCCGCGCCGCCTCGGTAGACAACATCCTCGAGTTCCCGGACCGCTGTGAGCCACGGGCGAAGGTGATCGCGCTCGAGCAGAACTACCGTTCGCGTCAACCGCTGCTCGATGCTGCGAATGCGGTCATCGCGGGCGCCGGCCGGCAGTACGCCAAGACGCTCGTCAGCATGCGCGGCAGTGGCGCGCGGCCGCGGCTGGTGACGGTGCGGGACGATCGCCAGCAGGCGGACTACGTCGTGCAGGGTGTGCTGCAGCGGCGGGAGGCGGGCACGCTCCTGCGGCGCCAGGCCGTGCTGTTCCGGAGTTCCGATCACAGCGACTGGCTGGAGATCGAGCTGATGCGCGCCAACATTCCCTACGTCAAGTACGGGGGATTGCGTTTCCTGGAGGCCGCGCACGTCAAGGACCTGCTCGCAGTGCTGCGCTGGGCCGACAATCCCCGCAATGGCCTCGCTGCGTTTCGCGTGCTCCAGCTGCCGGCGGGCATGGGCCCGGCCAACGCCGCGCGCGCCTGGCAGCGGATCGTCGCCGCGGACTTCCGGCTGTCAGCGCTCGAGGATTTCGATCCGCCGGCCGCCGCGGCGGAAACCTGGCGGCCATTCGCCTCGATGATGGCCGGGCTCGCAAAACCCGGCTGTGCCTGGGCAGGCCAGATCGGGTCGGTGCGCGCCTGGTACGAACCCGAGCTTCCGCGCCTGTACGAATCGGCCGGCGTGCGCGGCGCCGATCTCGAGATGCTCGAGCAACTGTCGCCGCAGTATGCGAACCGCGAGCAGTTCCTGACGGAATTGACCCTCGACCCGCCGAGCGCGAGCGGCGAACTCGCCGGGCCGCCGATGCTGGACGAGGACTACCTGGTTCTCTCGACCGTGCATTCGGCCAAGGGCCAGGAATGGGATGCGGTCTACGTGCTGAATGTCACCGACGGAAATTTCCCGTCGGAGTTCGCGACGTCGACCCCGCAGGGCCTCGACGAGGAGCGGCGGCTGCTTTATGTCGCGATGACGCGTGCCCGCGACGAGCTGCACCTGATCGAGCCGCTGCGCTATTACGTGACGCAACAGTCGCGCAGCGGCGACCGCCATGTCTATGGCGCGCGCAGCCGGTTCCTCGACCCTGCGGTGCTCGGAACGCTCGATCGCGCGAGCTGGCCGCAGGAGTCGGAAGCGTCCATCGCCCAGGCCGCCGCCGCAACGGCAACGCGGGTTGACGTGGCCGAGCGCCTCAAGGCCCTTTGGTAACAAGGCCAGGCATTCCCGACGGTCACTTCGTGTCGCGGCGCGCCAACGGGTAGCATGCGCAAATGTTGCGGGTCGTACTCGCCTGGCTCATCTCTGCGCTGCTTGCTGCGTATCAGGCGCCGGCCGCAGCTGCCGCGGACCTGCCGGTCGGCAAGGCCGAGATCAAAGTCACCGTCGGGAAAGTCGATTTGCAGGTATTCACCTATCGCCCTGCAACCTGGTCGGGCGAAAGGATGCTGATCGTGATGCACGGCGTGCTGCGCAACGCCGACGAGTATCGCGACCATGCGATCGGCATGGCGGACCGGTTCGGGGCGCTGGTCGTGGCGCCGAAGTTCGATAGCGAACGCTTTCCGAACCGGGCCTACCAGCGCGGCGGCGTGCTGCGCGAGGACAAGACTGCGGCGCCGCCGGAGGAATGGACCTACGCGCTGATCCCGAAGCTCGCCGCGGCAATGCGCGAAGCGACCGGCAAGCCGAAGCTCGCGTACTGGATCATCGGCCACTCCGCCGGCGGCCAGTTTGTGATGCGCATGAGCGCGTTCCAGGACACCGGCGCCGAGCGGCTCGTCGCGGCGAACCCGGGAAGCGCCCTGTTTCCGACGTTCGACATGGAATTCGGCTATGGCTTCGGCGGCCTGCCGAAGAAGCTCGCCAACAAGAAGCGGCTGCGCCACTACCTGGCGGCGCCATTGACGATCTATCTCGGCACGGCCGACGACCAGCCTGACGAGGATTTTGACGACAGCGACGAGGCGATGCAGCAGGGCGGGGGCCGTCACCAGCGTGGCCTGGCTCTGTACTGGAGCGGCCGCATGCTTGCCGCGGCGCGCGGCTGGCCATTCGCCTGGAAGCTCGTGGAAGCACCGGGTGTCGGCCACGACCACGAGAAGATGTTCGATCATCCGAATTGCGCGCTGGCGTTGTTCGGCGAACCGGCACCCGCGACTGCGCCGGCAGTACCCGCCGCCGCGCAGACGGGCATCGCCGCGCGGCTCGGGAAACACTGGTAACCGCATCACGCCTTGCGCGAATGGCGGCTGTTACGATGCCGGCGGGCGTTGGCCGGGTGATCCGAATGAAGTACAGGAACCTCGTACTGGTGTTGATGCTGCAGGCGCTGACCGCCGCTTGCGCCGGCCTACCGTCCCACCGCGAACCAGCCCCGCCAAGCCCGCCGGAAGAACCCGCCCGAGTCAGTGCGCCGCCGCCGCAGGTGGTGGTCACGCGCGATCCGGAACTCGAACAGAAGCTCGCGCGCACGGAATTGCAGCTGCTCGAGAAAGAGGCACAGCTCAGCGAGCTGCAGGCGCGCCTCGACGACGCGCGGCAGGAAGTGGTGCGCGCGATGGCCAAGCAGCAATCATTGGCGTCGCGGGCCGAAGCCGCGTCCGGCATGGCGGAGGCGGAGATCGCGCTGCAGTCGCTGCGCGCATCGGCGGGAGCCCAGGGAGTGCCCGACGTGAGCTCGCCTGATCAAGCTGTCCAATGCGGAATTCGACAAGCAGAACTACGCCGGCGCGCTGTACCTCGCCAGCCAGGCAAAAGGCGCCGCATTCGCGGCGCGTGGACAATTTGCGAGCGTGGATCGCGGACCGCTGCGGGAAGGAGAAAAGGCGTTTGCCAGCGCGCTTCCGCTGCAGACGACGAAGCGCGCCAACGTTCGGGAAGGGCCTGGCGGCAACTTCAGGATCCTGTTCACGCTACCGGCCGCTGCGGCCCTTACCGGATACTCCCATGCCCAGGAGTGGGTGCGGATTGCCGACGAATCGGGTCGGGACGGCTGGATCAACCAGAGCCTCATCGGCCGGCGGCCATAGCAGGCACGGCGGCGTGCGCCACGGCCACGCGATCGCGGCCGGCGCGTTTCGCCTCGTAAAGCGCTGCGTCAGCAGCGGCGATCAATGCCTCGCCGGAGTCGCCGTTGACGGGGAACTCGGCCACGCCAAAGCTCAGCGTGACGCGGCCGCCCGGGAATGGCTGCTGGGCGATCAGCTGGCGGATCCTCGCCGCCATTGCAGCGGCCCCGGCCGAACTGAGTTCCGGCATCAGTACGAAGAATTCCTCGCCGCCATAGCGGGCCGCGAAGTCGACGTCCTGAATCGCTTCCTGTAGCACCGCGCTCACGCGTTTCAGAACTTCGTCGCCCGCCGGATGCCCGTGCGCGTCGTTGTACTGCTTGAAGTGATCGACGTCAGCCATCAGCACGGCGAAGGTGTGCTTGAGGCGCCGCGACCGGCGCACCTCGTTCTCCAGCGCTTCCATCATCCGCCGCCGGTTGCTGAGCCCGGTGAGATGATCCGTGACCGACAGCCGCTCCAGCTCGCCGCGGCTCGCGCGCAATCGCGAGACCATGTTGTTGAAGACCTTCGTGAGATAGCCGACCTCGCCGCCCGTCTCGACGGGCAGGTCGACGTCCAGGTCGCCGGTGGCCACCTTGGCGGCGCCGCGGGTCAGGCGATCGAGCGGTCGCACGATGAACAGGCCGAGCGCGTAGCCGAGCGCGCCGGCCACGGCGAGCATGCCGACGACGATCAGAAGCGTGATGTCGCGCAGGCGGCTCAACTGGCTGAACACCTCGGACGACGGGATCTCCGCAACCACGATCCATTCGAGTCCCGGCACGCGGCGCATGCTGCCGAGGACCTCGGCTCCCATGACGCTTTGGAACTCTACGGGCCGGCCTTCGCTCGCGAGCCGCGACAGCGTCGCCGCGCGCGAGTAGCGAAGCGTCATCACAGCGGCGGAACGCTCGCGCGAGCTGACGATGAGGTGGCCGTCCTCCTGCATCAGGTAGATCTGGCCAGATTCCCCAGGCGCAAAGCGCTTCAGCGTTTCGGCGAGCGACAGCAGATTGACCCTGGCGGTGATCGCGCCGAGGAACCTGCCGCCGGCCACGTTGATCGGCACCGAAACGAGCATTTCCGGCCGTTCGATCGCGGCGTTCCAGTACGGCGCGCCGAGCACGAGGCGATCGCCGCGCAGTTGCGCCTGCCAGTCAGGCGGCAGCACGACCGCGTCGGGTCGTTCGCTGCTGGACGCCACGACGCGCCCGTCGGGGGCGACGATCAGGAGCTCGTCGTAATCCGCGAACCGCTCGTGCACGGAACGCAGGTAATCGGTCAGGTGCTGGTACGGGCGTCCGGCAAGGACGGCCTGGCCGCCCGCACGCGGAATCCGTTCGACGTTCTCGGTGACCTCATAGGAGCTCGCGAAGACGCGCAAGTCGTAGCGCCGCTCCTTGATCCAGAGATCCACCTCGCGCGCCGCCTGCGTGCCGACATTCAGGATCTCTTCGGACGCCTTGGCCGTGAGCGAGCGTTTGTTCTCCAGGTACAGGAACCAGGCGGTGGCGAGCGAAGGCAAGAGCGTCGCAAGGACCGCGAACACCAGGATCTTGTTCCGGATGCTGTCGGGCCGCAAAACGCTCAGGCGCTGCGTGACCCGCAGGCGCTGCGTGGTACTGAGGCGCTGGGTGCTTGTCGTGTCCGTGGAGCTCAATGGACCTGGCCTGCGGCGGGCGTGCCGGCGAATCCAACCGACACTACTGCAGGCGGTGGTTCGCCAACCGTGCGCAGGATCGCGGAATCACCGGGTCATGGCAGGAAAATCAACCACTTCCGGCCGTCGCGACCCGGTGGCGCGGCGGCAATCCTCAGAGCGGCTTCTGGAAGCGCAGCGTGAAACGGTCGCTCTCGCCGATCGCCGCGTAGCGTTCCCGATTCACGTCGCCCTCGCGGTAGGTCGGCGGCAGCGTCCAGACGCCCTGCGGATAATCCTTCGTATCCTTCGGATTCGCATTGACGCCACTCTTGCCGATCAACTGGAAACCCGCGGCCTTGGCAAGCGCGATCGCGTAGTCCTCGCGGACGTAGCCGGATTTCGCATGCGGGTCCTGCGGCGCGCTGTCGGAGGCGTGGTGCTCGACCATGCCGAGGATGCCGCCGGGCTTCAGCGCCCTGAACATCGCGGCCAGCATCGGCTCGGCGGCGTCGCGCGACATCCAGTTGTGCAGGTTGCGGAAGGTCAGGACCATGTCGACGCTGCCGTCGGCTACGGGCTGCATCGCGCCCGGATACTGCAGCGCCGTGACGGCAGCCTTGCCGTAGAGGTCCGGACGCGAGGCCAGCTTGTCCGCAAAGGCCTTGATGTTGTCCTGCGTGTACTTGCTGTCGGACTTCGGGTCCAGGCCGGCAGCGATGTAATGTCCGTGATCGCGCAGCACCGGCGCGAGCACCTCCGCGTACCAGCCGCCACCGCCCGGCCAGATTTCGAGCACCGTCATGTCCTGGCGCAGGCCGAAGAAGCTGAGCGTTTCCTTCGGATGGCGATAGATGTCCCGCGCGCGATTCGCGGCGGAGCGGTGATCGCCCGCGAGCGCCTTGTCGATCGCAGCGAGCGTCGCCGCGTCGGTGACGGGCGCAGCCGCACCGGGCTTCGAAGCGCCGGCGCCGGCGCAACCCGCGAGCAATGCGGCAGTGACGAGGAATGCAGGGAGAATCGCGCGTGGCATGGACATGTATTGACTCCGTTAGCTCCTGAGTTCGGCGGTCGCCACCAGCTCGACCATCGCCTCGGGGAAGAATAGCCGCTGCACCTCGACTGCGGTCACGGCCGGCGGCGCGGCATTCGCCTGCCGGTAGCAGCGATCGCGCACATGCGCCGCGCGCCCGAGCGCCACGATGTCGGTCGTGTAGGCGACCTCGCTGACGACATCGAGCAACGTCAGACCGGCGGCGGCGAGGGCAGCCTGCAGGCGCTCGTAGATGCGCTGCACCTGCGCCTCCATGTTGCCCGGCGCCGACGACCTCCATCGCGTCATTGATCGAGGTCATGCCCGACAGGTAGAGGGTTCCGTTCGAGCGGACCGCGGCGCTGATATTGAAGCGCTCCTCGATCTCGCGGCTGATCCGGATGACCTGCTCCCAGCGCGCCATGGAGCCTATTGTGCGCTGTCCGGCTCCAGGTAGGTATAACCGGCGAGTTCCGACTCGTAGAAGCGCTTGAGCGCCTGGCCCTCGGCGACCGACAGGCGGCCGTCGCGCATGGCGCGCTCGCAATCGCGCGCGAAGCGGGGATAGAGCTCGTCGGTGTCGTACTGCATGTAGCCGAGCACCGTGTTCGCGGTGTCGCCCTTGACGATCTCCTCGATCCACCAGCCGTGCTCGTCGTCGAGGCGGATGTGCACGACGTGCGTGTCGCCGAACAGGTTGTGCAGGTCGCCGAGCGTCTCCTGGTAGGCGCCGACCAGGAAGGCGGCGAGGAAGTAGTCCTCGCCGGCGCGCAACTCGTGCACTTCGAGTGCGCGCTTGATGTCGCGCAACGACACGAAGCGGTCGATCTTGCCGTCGGAATCGCAGGTGATGTCCGCGAGCACCGCCGTGCGGCCGGGCCGTTCGTCCAGCCGGTGCAGCGGCATGATCGGAAAGAGCTGGTCGATCGCCCAGCTGTCCGGCAGCGACTGGAAGACGGACATGTTGCAGAAATAGGTGTCGGACAGCACCGCCTCGAGCCCGTCCAGCTCCTCCGGGATGCGGCCGAGCCGGCGCGTGACGTCGCGCACCCTGGCGGTGGTCGCCCAGTACAGGCGCTCGGCAAGGCTGCGCATCTCGATATTGAGGTAGCCCAGGCTGAACATCTGCTGCGCCTGTTCGCGCGCCTGCTGGGCGTCGTGCCAGCACTCGACGAGCCGGCGCTCGCTGACCGTCGCGTACGCGTCGAACAGGTCCGCGACCGGTTGCGGCAAGCTGCCCGTTGTCGGTCGTTGCGCGATCGGGGGCGCTGAAGAGGTCGAGCCGCGACGCTCCCAGCACGTTGAAGACCAGCACGCTGTGATGCGCCGCGATCGCGCGCCCGGACTCGCTGATGATCACGGGATGCGGCAGGCCGCGGGCGTTGCAGACGCTCGCGACGCGGTAGACCACGTCGCTCGCGTATTCGCGCAGCGAGTAGTTGGTGGACGACTCGAAGTTGGTGCGCGAGCCGTCGTAGTCGATGCCGAGCCCGCCGCCGACATCGATGTACTCGAGGCCCGCGCCGAGCCTCGCGAGTTCCGCGTAGACCTGGGCCAGCTCGTTGACCGCGTCCTTGACGCGGCGGATGTCGTGCAGCTGCGAGCCCGGATGGCAATGCACGAGCTTCAGGCAGTCCAGCATGCCGTGCGAGCGCAGGACCTCGACGAGCTCGAGGATCTCGGTCGTGAACAGGCCGAACTTCGAGCGGTCGCCCGCAGATTCGCGCCAGCGGCCGGCGCCCTCGGCGGCGAGCTTGACCCGCACGCCGATCTTCGGGCGCACCTGGTACTTCTCGGCATGGCGCAGGATGTAGCCGAGCTCGGAGAAATTCTCGACGACCGGGATGATCGAGCGGCCGAGCTTCGACGCGAGGATCACGGCCTCGATGTAGCTGTCGTCCTTGAAGCCGTTGCAGATGATCAGGCGATTCGGCGCGTCCTCGGTCATCGCCATCACGGCCAGCAATTCGGGCTTCGACCCGCACTCGAGCCCGAAACCGAGGTCCGCGCTGCCGCGATAGACCTCCTCGACGACCAGGCGCTGCTGGTTCACCTTGATCGGAAACACCGCGGCATAGCGGTTCTTGTAGTCGTTCTCGGTGATCGCGGCGGCGAAGGCGTCGTGCAGCGAACGCAGGCGGTCGCGCAGGATGTCGGAGAAGCGCAGCACCATCGGCGCCGTCAGGTCGCGCGCGCCCAGCTGCTGCACCACTTCATAGACGTCGATCTGGCGGGTTTCGTCGCGGCTCGGCCGGCACACGACATGGCCGGCGCCGTTGATGCCGAAATAGCCGCTGCCCCAGGAACGCACGGCGTAGAGGTCGTCGGAGTCTTCGATGCTCCAGGGCCGGGGCGTTGCCGCGCCACGCGTCGTGCTGTCCAAGAACTCGTCCCCGTGCGGATCCCGGGCGCGGACGATATCAGATCGCGGGCCCGTGTAAACGGGCGCTCAGCCCTCGCGCGCGACCGGCCGCCCCGGATCGCGGATCCATTCGCTCCAGGAACCGGCGTAAAGCCGCCCGCCGCCGACGCCGGCGACCTCGAGCGACAGCAGCGCCTGGCAGGCCGTCACGCCGGAGCCGCACATGCAGATGGGGGAGGAACCGGCGGTCACTCCGGTGCGCGAGCGCCACAATTCCGCAAGTTCCGCCCTTCGTGCGGAACCGGCTGTTCTCGTCGAGGTTCTGGGTGAATGGCAGGTTGACCGCGCCCGGGACATGCCCCGCGACGGTGTCGAGCGGCTCGACCTTGCCGGAAAAGCGTTCGGCGCCGCGGACGTCCACCAGGAGTTCGCCGCGCGCAAGCGCCGCCTGCACGCCGCCGGCATCACAGAGCATTTCCGGGCGCGGCCGCGCAACGAATCCTGCCTGCCGGCGCGTCACGGCAGCCTCCGAGACGGGATGCCCTCCCGCAAGCCAGGCGGCAAAGCCGCCGTCCAGCACCGCGACCGCGTCATGACCAAGGAAGCGCAGCATCCACCAGAGACGCGATGCATAGGCGCCGTTTCCCGCGTCGTAGGCGATGACCTGGGTGGAGCCGCTCACTCCCCAGCGCGAGAAAGTTGCCGCCATCGTCTCGACCGGCGGCAGCGGATGACGCCCGGTTTTCGGGGTAACGGGCGCGGACAGGTCGCGTTCGAGGTCGGCATGGATCGCGCCGCGGATATGGCCGGCCCGCCAGGCGCGGGCGCCCGCCTCGCGGTCGCTGAGCTCGGCGCGGCAGTCCGCGACCAGCCAGTCGGGGTCGGCCAGGTGCGCGGCGAGTTCGCCGGTGGACACGAGCGTTGTATGCGGCATTGCCCTGCAACCTTCTCGGCGTTTGCCGCATCTTACCCGCCATGGACGAGTCGCCAAGTCCGAGGATGTTTGAGCTGCCGGGCCCCGGCGCGGAGGCCAGCCACCGCCCGCTGCCGCAGGTCAGCGAACTCGAGCGCGCATTCTGGCGCCGGGCCGTGGACCTCGAGCGCAGGCGCCTCGTGACCCGGCGTTACCCGGTATCAGTCCCTGTTCGTTGAAATGTGAAACTGCAATTGAGCCGGCTGCGAGCCGGCTCTTTTTTTATTCGCGCCTGACCGGCAGCCGGCCCGCGATGGCGAGCAGGGTGATCGTGATCAGGGATCCGGCCATCGCGAACGCCATGTCCTTCTGCCCGTCCCAGATATCGCCCTGGGTGCCGAGGTAGGCCTGGCCGAGATCGCCGCCGAAGACGATCGCCGCCCCCCATTCGATGACCTCGTAGATCGCGGCGTGCGAGGCCATGAACAGGAATGGAAACAGGTAGGCCCATGAGCGGGCGTAGCGCCCGTAGTGCGCGAAGATCTCGACGGCGGCCGGCGCCAGCAGCAGGCCGTAGAGGAAGTGCACCAGCCGGTCGAAATGGTTTCGCTCGAATCCCAGCAGGTGGTTGAGCGTCCCGCCGGTCAGCGACCGGAACCACTCGTCGTAGGGCACCAGCGCATAGGTGTAATGCGCTCCGACGGCATGCAGGCAGAAGAACACGAACAGGCACGTATAGGTGAAATTGCTGAATCGCAGCAGACGCGCAGTCAGCACGAACAATGGAAGGGCGATGAACACCAGCATGTTTTCGAGCAGCCAGTCCTTGCGGAAGACGGGCGCGATCGCGAGCGCGATCCAGAGGAGGGTGTACAGCGCCAGCAGCGTCAGCGGGTAGCGCCACAGCGAGATAGTTTTACGGTACATTCTGCGACCTAATGACCAAGCACACAGTCCATACCCATTTCCCCGGTCGCCTGATTTTCATCGGCTTCGGCAGCATCGGCCAGGGCGTCCTGCCGCTCATCATGCGCCATGTCGGGGGCCTGACGGCAGACCGGATCACGATCGTCACGGCCGACGACGCCGGACGCCAGGAGGCCGAGGAATTCGGCATCCGTTTCGTCAATCACCCGCTGACACGCGAGAATTACCGGCACGTGCTCGACCCGCTGGTCGGCCGCGGCGACTTCGTCCTGAACCTTTCGGTCGATGTCTCGAGCATCGCGTTGATCAAGCTGTGCCACGAGAAGGGCGCGCTGTACCTCGACACCTGCATCGAGCCCTGGCCCGGCGGTTACACCGATCCGAATATCCCGGTCAGCCGGCGCACGAACTATGCGTTGCGCGAGGAGGTCCTCGAAGTCCGCAAGACGCATGCGAATGGGCCGACGGCCGTCCTGACCCACGGCGCCAACCCGGGTCTCGTCTCGCACTTCGTCAAGCAGGCGCTGATCGACATAGCGACCGACACCGGCCACGACGCACCGACACCTGCGACGCGGGAGGAATGGGCCAAGCTCGCGATGGATCTCGGCATCAAGGTCATCCACATCGCGGAGCGCGACACGCAGGTATCGAGCCGGCCCAAGATGCCCGGCGAATTCGTCAACACCTGGTCGGTGGACGGATTTGTCAGCGAGGGCAGCCAGCCCGCAGAACTCGGCTGGGGAACGCACGAGCGGCATTTCCCGCGCGACGGGCGCCAGCACGATTTCGGGCGCAAGAGCGCGATCTTCCTGACACAGCCGGGCTGCGCGACGCGGGTGCGCACCTGGACGCCGCGCGCGCAGTATTTCCACGGCTTCCTGATCACCCACGGGGAATCGATCTCGATCTCCGATTTCCTGACGGTGCGGCAGAACGACCGCGTGACCTACCGGCCGACCGTGCACTACGCCTATCACCCCTCCGACAACGCGGTGCTGTCGGTGCATGAATTCTGCGGGCGCAACTATCACCTGCAGGAAGAGAAGCGGATCATGATGGGCGACATCACGACCGGCATCGACGAGCTCGGCGTACTGCTCGCCGGCCACGCGAAGAACGCTTACTGGTACGGCTCGCAGCTTTCCATCGACGAGGCGCGCGCGCTCGCGCCGTTCAACAGCGCGACCTCGCTGCAGGTCACCGTCGCGGCGCTCTCCGGCATGATCTGGGCCATCGAGAACCCGGCCAAGGGCATTGTCGAGCCGGACGAACTCGATTTCCGCCGCAATCTCGAGATTTGCATGCCGTATCTCGGCCCCGTGGTAGGCAAGTACACGGACTGGACACCGCTATTCGACCGCGGGCGCCTGTTTCTCGAGGACCTCGACGAAGGCGATCCCTGGCAGTTCAAGAATATCCGGGTGTAACCGTCAGGTACTCGACCGCCTCGACCTTCATGCTGGCCGCGCCGGTCGGCAGCTCGATCTCGAATTCGTCTCCCGCGCGCTTGCCGAGGAGCGCGCGTCCGAGCGGCGAATCCATGCTGATGTAGCCGGGAGCCTGGTCGAACTCGTCGGGACCGACGATCCGGTGCCGGCGCCGCGCACCGGACTCATCCCGGATGGTCACCCAGGCGCCGAAGAAGACCCGAGTCCGGTCGCTGGGCGGCTGCGAGACGATGACCATGCCGTCGAGGCGTCCGCGCAGGAAACGCACGCGCCGGTCTATTTCGCGCAGTCGGCGCTTCCCGTAAATGTATTCCGCGTTTTCGGAGCGGTCGCCCTGGGCCGCGGCCTCGGCGACCGCCTGGGTCACGGCGGGGCGCTCGACGCGCCACAGCTGATCGAGTTCTGCCCTCAGGCGGCTCGCGCCCTCGGGTGTTACATACTTTGATCCGTGCTTTTCCAACGTATTGAATATTAACGGGTTTCCAGGCTGTTTTACCAGCCTTCGAGGACCGGCAGGCGATCCTTGCCGCGAGTCGGCGCTCGCACTCGCACGCGGGGATTGTGGCGCGCTTCACGTTAACCCGCGGACGCCGGCGCTACCCTAGGTTCCAGTATTGATCTCACCGTCAGTATCCCCTAGCGGACTTCCTTCCCTTCACCGAAAGTCCGCTCTTCAGCCCCGGGCCAAAACCCGGGGCTTTTTTTCGCCCGCTAGAATTGCCGGATGAAATCCTCGCCGGCATTCAAGGACCATTTTTCGGGCCAGGCGATCGCCTATGAGAAATACCGGCCGCGCTATCCGCGGGAGCTCTTTGCCTGGCTCGCCGCGAATGCGCCTGCGCGAGATGTCGCCGTCGATGTCGCGACCGGCAACGGCCAGGCGGCGATCGCGCTCGCGGAATTCTTCGACGAGGTCGTCGCGACGGATGCGAGCGCGGCGCAGCTCGAGGCGGCGCTGGCGAGACCCCGTGTCCGCTACCAGTGCGAGCCCGCCGAGCGGCTGTCGTTGCCGGATGCTTCGGCGGACCTGATCGTCGCCGCGCAGGCTGCGCACTGGTTTGACTGGCACGCATTCCAGGCGGAGGCGCGCCGCGTGCTGCGCCCCGGGGGCCTGCTCGCATTCTGGAGCTATGGAAATTGCGAGTCCGAGCCGGGGATCGACCGAATGCTCGAGGATTTTTCGCGCGACGTCGTCGGTCCTTACTGGCCGCGCGAACGCCGGCATGTCGAAGAGGCCTATCGCGACCTGGCATTGCCGTTTCCCGAGGTCGCCGTGCCTCGATTCGAGATGCGGGTCGACTGGGATATCGAGTCGATGCTCGGCTACCTCGGCACCTGGTCGGCAGTGCAGCGCTACCGGAAACGGAACGACCGCGATCCGCTCGCGCTCCTGACGCCGCCCCTCACTCGCGCCTGGGGGACCGGCGTCCGGCAGCTGCGATGGCCGCTCGTCATCAAGGCGGGCCGCCGCTGAATCCGGACACATTCCGCCTTCGTCCCGGCAGGCAAACGCTTCATCGCGCCGCGGAACCCGGGCTTGTTGCGGCTGCCTTATACTGCGCGCCCTGCCGATCCTGGAGATCCCCGATGTCCCGCCGCAACGCGTTTCTGGCCCTGGCACTCGTGTCCCTCGCCGCATCCGCGGCCGATACCGCGACCACGACGACGCTTTCTTCCGGCATCGACATGACCGCCATGGACAGGTCCGTACGCCCGCAGGACGACCTGTTCCGTTTCGTCAACGGCACCTGGCTCGCGAACACGCCGTTCCCGGCCGAATACTCGAGCGCCGGCATCGGCATCATGCTGTTCGAAAAGGCGCAGGACGACGTCCACGCGATCCTGCTCGAGGCAGCGGCCGCCGGCAACGCGGCGACACCCGAGATGCGCCGCCTCGGCGAGATGTACACGAGCTTCATGGACGAGAAGGGCGTCGAGGAGCGCGGCATCGCGCCGCTCTCGCCGCTGTTCGCCGAGATCAACGCGATCGACGGACCGCAGTCGCTCGCGAACTTCTTCGGCACCGCCCAGGGCCTCGGCATCAGCGTGCCTCTCGGCATCTACGTATCGCCGGATGCGCGCAATTCGACCCACAACATCGCCTACCTGTCGCAGGGCGGCCTCGGCATGCCGAACCGCGATTACTACCTGCGCGAAGACGATACGTACAAGAATTTCCGCAGCAAGTACGCGGATTACCTCGCCAAGCTCTTCACGCTGGCCGGCCAGCAGAATGGCGCCGAGCGCGCGGCGAAGGTTCTCGATCTCGAAACGCAGATTGCCCGCGTCCAGTGGACGCCGGTCGAGAATCGCGACCCGATCAAGACCTACAACCGCCACGGGATCGAGTCGGCGACCGTGCTCGCGCCGAAATTCAACTGGAACGCGTTCCTTGCCGGCACCGGCCTGCCGGCCGGCGAATTCGTCATCCGCCAGCCGAGCTACGCCACGGCGCTCGGCGAGCAGATGGCGAGTGCCGACCTTGCGGTGTGGAAGGATTACCTGACCGTGCGGACCATCGGCGCCTACGCGCGCGTCCTGCCGGCCGCCTTCGTCGAGGCGTCATTCGACTTCAATTCGCGCACGCTGCGCGGCACGGAAAGCCTGCGGCCGCGCTGGAAGCGCGCCGTCGCGGAGACCGACAACGCGATGGGCGAGGCCATCGGCGCCGCCTATGTCGCGCGGCACTTCCCGCCGCAAGCCAAGCAGCGCATGGACCAGCTGGTCCGCAACCTGCTCGCCGCATTCGACAGCGGCATCGACTCGCTTGCGTGGATGAGCGACGCGACCAAGGCCGAGGCGCATGCCAAGCTCCGCAAGATCAACGTGAAGATCGCGTATCCGGACAAGTGGCGCGACTACACGGGTCTCGAGATCAGCCGCGACGACCTGCTCGGCAACGTGATGCGCGCCAACCGGTTCGAGTGGAACTGGCAGGCCGCTCGCGCGGGCCAGCCGAAGGACCCGACCGAGTGGCTGATGACGCCGCAGACGGTCAACGCCTATTACCTGCCGACCAACAACGAGATCGTATTCCCGGCAGCATTCCTGCAGCCGCCGCTGTTCAACATGGAAGCCGACGACGCGGTCAACTACGGCGCGATCGGCGCGGTCATCGGCCACGAGATCAGCCATGGCTTCGACGATCGCGGCCGCCAGTACGACGGCGACGGCAATCTCCGGGACTGGTGGACGGCGGACGACAACGCGAAGTTCAAGGAGCGCGCCGGCGGCCTGGTGAACCAGTATTCCTCTTTCCAGGCGCTGCCGGACCTGAAGGTCAACGGCGAGCTGACGCTCGGCGAGAACATCGGCGACCTGTCGGGCGCCGCGGTCGCCTTCGCTGCCTACAAGAAGTCGCTCGGCGGCGCCGAGGCGCCGGTCATCGACGGCTTCACGGGACCCCAGCGCTTCTTCCTGGGCTATGGACAGGCCTGGCGCACCAAATGGCGCGAGGGCCTGATACGCGAGGTCGTGCTGACCGATCCGCATGCGCCGAGCGAATTCCGCGCCAATGGCGTCGTCTCGAACATGGCCGAGTTCTACGAGGCCTTTGACCTGCGCGAAGGCGACAAGCTGTGGCGGCCCGCCGCGGAGCGCGTCAAGATCTGGTGACCCCAGATCCCGCTGGCCGAAGCCGGCGATTTGCGCTGATAATGCCCGGCCATGAGTCGCAGGAATCCTCATTTCCGGCTGATCGTCGTTCCCGCAGTGTTGCTGGCGGTCGCCGCCTGCACGCCATTCGAATCGCTGTTGCACAGGCCGCCGAAGTCCGCCGCGAAGCCGGCCGCGGCCGCGCCGCAACCGGAACTGCCGCTCGCGACCGCGACGCACCGGTTCACGATCACGCCCGACCAGGATGTCGTCGGCCACTTGCAGGTGACCATCGCGCGCCATGAAGACACGCTCTCCGACATCGCGCGGCGCTTCAATGTCGGCTACGAAGAAATCATCCGGGCGAATCCCGGCGTGGACCAGTGGCTGCCGGGCGAGGGAACGCCGATCGTGCTGCCGACCGAGTTCATCCTGCCCGACGCGCCGCGCGAGGGCCTGGTGCTCAATCTCGCCGCGATGCGGCTCTACTATTACCCGAAGCACGAGAAGGACGCGCCGGTCGAGGTGATCACTCATCCAATCGGCATCGGCCGGGTCGGCTGGGTCACGCCCGAGGGCAGCACGAAAGTCATCGCGCGCATCAAGGATCCCGTCTGGACGCCGCCGCTGTCGGTGCGGCAGGAGCACGCAAAGGACGGCGACATCCTTCCTGAAAAGGTGCCCGCGGGCCCGGACAATCCGCTGGGCCGCCACATGTTCCGGCTCGGCTGGCCGAGTTACCTGATCCACGGCACGAACAAGCCGCCCGGCGTCGGCATGCGCTCGAGCCACGGCTGCATCCGGCTCTATCCCGAGGACATCGAGGCGCTGTACGACTCGATGCCGATCGGCACGAAGGTCACGGTCGTCAACCAGCCGTACCTGCTCGGCTGGCGCGGCCAGCAGTTGCTGACCCAGACCTACGAGCCGCACGAAGACGACAAGCGCGATTTCTCCGACGTTCCGAAGATGTTGCGCAAGAATCTGGTCAAGCCGCGCACGACTCTGTGGAAGCGCGTCGCTGCGCAGGCGGACGCAATCGACTGGGAAGCGATCCGGCAGGCGGCGGCCAAGCCGCGCGGCATCGCGCAGCCGGTCGGGCCGGGGCCGGGGCCAGTTCCGAGTCTCGAGACGCTGGTCGCGCAGGCGCCGCGCGTGCGCAATGCCCTGCCGCAGGGCGCTAGCTGGGATGGCGTCGAGGACCAGTACGCCGGCGAGCCGGAATTCAAGAAGCCGGCGGTGACCGACGCCGCCGACACGACGACCGCCGGTCGCTGATCAGGCCTCGTCGCCGCGCGCAGCGAGCGCGGAGGTCATCGAGCCGGCGACCACGGCGAGCGCGCCGACGATGCTGAGGGCGTTCAGTCCCTCCGGCGCGAGCAGATGCCAGCCCAGCCTGTCGACCAGCCACATCGATGCGATGGTGAAGAGCGGCGCGGTCGATATGACAGCGCTCACGCGCGACACGTCCCAATGGTGCAGCGCCTCGCCGAAAGCACCGTAAGCGACCAGCGTGTTGGCGCAGCAGAAGGCGAGCATCCAGAGCTGGAGGCCGTCGAGATCCAGCACCGCTGCCGGCTTCGCCGCCGGCAGGAGCGCGATCGTCGCGCCCGCGTACAGCATCCACAACACCTGGCGCGAAGTGAAGGTCGTCAGCAGGTATTTCTGCGCGAGCCCGTAGATCGCCCAGGCAATCGCCGCCGCGACCATCAGCGCGACGCCGAGCCCGAGCCCCTCTGTGGGGTGCGCCAGTTCCGGCAGGCGGTTGTTGAAGAACAGCAGCATGCCGGCGGCGAGCACGAAGAATCCGAGCCACTGGAGCGGCACGAAGCGGTCCCCGACCACGAATACGCCGCCGAGCAGCAAGAGGAGCGGGGCGAGCTGGATGACGACCTGCGCGACCGAAGGCGTCGTGTGGTCGAGCGCGACCAGGTACAGCAGGTAGTTGCCGAGCAGCATCACGAGTGCGACGGCGAGCGCGATCCAGGCACTCCGTCGCGTGCCGCGCAGCCGCGGAAACTGGCCCTGCCAGACGAGGAACGCGCCGAGTCCCAGCATCGACACGGAAAAGCGCCACCAGATGATCGTGTAGACGTCCAGGCCGCTCAGCACCACCTTGAGCGCGATCGGCAGCATGCCCCACAGCACGGCGGTGGTCAGGGCCATCGTGAAGCCGAGCTGCCAGCGCCCGGTGTCGGTGTGCATGCGGATCCGTGATCGTCGATGAACGGGGTTCGGCAGCATAAACCAGCCCGGTCCGTGCAGTGGCCCTGTGATAATCTTCCGAAAACCCGGGGGAGTAACCGGTGGCGGAACGACAGACCGGCATACAGGTTCACGAAGACGCCGGTTCCGAGCAGGCCATCGCGGAGACGCCGACAGCAATCGCGGCGTTTGTGGGCCGCTGCCTGCGTGGCCCGGTCAATCGCCCGGTCCAGCTCACGGGCTTCGCCGATTTCCAGCGCATCTTCGGCGGCCTCTGGCAGCCCAGCACGCTTTCCTACGCCGTCGAGCAGTATTTCGAGAACGGCGGCCGCACCGCATTCGTCGTCCGGGTCGCCAATGGCGCGCGCTGTTGCACGCTCACGCTGCCGGCGGGAGAAGGATCGCTGGTGCTGCAGGCGCTGGCGCCGGGAACTCGCGAGTTCCTGCGCGCCGCGGTCGATTACGACGGCATCGGCGACAACGAGGAAGACCGCTTCAATCTGGTGCTGCAGCGCATCCGGACGCCGGGCTCCGAACACATCGAGGACCAGGAGATCTACCGCCGGCTGACGGTGCTGCCGGACGCCGCACGCCATGTCACGACGACGCTCGCCGACTCGCAGATCGCACGGGTCGCGGGCCCGGTGCCGTTGCAGCGCCCGGACCCGACACCGCGCACTGACCCGCGCGGGATCGCCGGTTACGTCGTATCGAGCCCGGACGGCGACGACGGCGGCGCGCTGACCGACTACGACCTGATCGGCTCGGCGGCGCGCGGCACGGGCCTCTTTGCGCTGGACGCCATCGAGACATTCAACTTCCTGTGCATCCCGCCGCTGGCGCGCGACGCCGATGTCGGCGCGAGCACGCTCCTGGTCGCCAACCGCTACTGCCGCGAGCGGCGCGCGCTCCTGTTCGTCGATCCGCCGATGTCCTGGGACTCGGCCGGCAAGGCGCTGGCGGAGATGCGCAACTGGGCGCTGCCGAGCGACACGGCGTGCATGTTCTTCCCGCGGCTCCTCGCCTTCGACAAGCTGCGCGGCCGTTTCGAGACGTTCGCGCCCTCCGGCGCGGTGGCCGGGACCCTGTCGCGCGCAGCGGATGCCGCGCCGATCTGGTCCTCGGCAAATGGCGAGGAGAGCGCATTGCGCCCGGGCCTGAGGCCGGCCTGCGCCGTGGACGACAATTACCGCGCGCGCCTCGCGGCTTGCGGCGTCAACACGGTGCAGACCGTGCGCCGGCCGGGACGCGAGGTGCCCGTCGCCTGCACGATGGCGGGGCCGGGCGCCGCTGCTGCGGACTGGCGCATGCTTCCGGTGCGCAGGCTCGCGTTCATGATCATCAGCAGCATCGAGCGCGGCACGCGCTGGATGCTGTTCGAACCCAACGAGCCGGCGACCTGGCGTCGGGCGGCCGTGCAGGTGCGTTCTTTCCTGACTTCACTCGAGGAGCGCGGCGCGTTCGCGCACCGCGCGGCCGGCGATCGCTGGTACGTGCTGTGCGACGAGCGCGTCAACCGCGCGCAGCATCGCGAGCGCGGCATCGTCAACCTGCTGTTCGGCTTCGCGGCCGCGCGTCCCGGCGAGTTCCACGCCTACATGGTCAGCCATCGCGCCGGCGGCAGCCGCGCGCAGCCGGTGAGCCCTAACCTGGCCGGGCTGCCCGGAACGGGCATTACCCAGATGCTCGAGGAACTCGAACTGCCTGCCGAAAGCGCCGGCTGATTCAGGCGCTGCCGTAACCGCCGCCACCCGGCGTCTCGATCACCAGCACATCGCCCGCGTTCACCTCGACACTGGCGCAGCCGGGCAAATCGCGCGGGCTGCCTCCCGCGGGCTCGAGACGATTGATGCCGGTCGCGCCGTCACCGCCGCCCGCGAGCCCGAAAGGCGCGATGCGACGGTGATTGGACAGGATGGCCGCGGTCATCGGCTTCAGGAATTCGATGCGGCGCACGAGGCCGTCGCCGCCGCGCTGCCGTCCGGCGCCACCCGATCCGCGGCGATAGCGGAATTCGCGCAGCAGCACCGGGTAGCGCGCTTCGAGCACTTCGGGGTCGGTGAGCCGCGAATTGGTCATGTGCGTCTGCGCGCCGGAGGCGCCGTCGAAGCCCGGACCGGCGCCCGAGCCGCCCGCGATCGTCTCGTAGTACTGGTGCCGGGCGTCGCCGAAAGTCAGGTTGTTCATCGTTCCCTGCGAGGCGGCGAGCGCGCCGAGCGCCCCGTACAGCGTGTCGACGATGCATTGCGAGGTCTCGACATTGCCGGCGACGACCGCGGCCGGCGGCACGGGATTCAGCATCGATCCCGGCGGGACGCGAATCTCGAGCGGCCTCAGGCAGCCCTCGTTCAGCGGAATGTCGGCGTCGATCAGCGTGCGGAAAACGTACAGCACCGCGGCCGTGCAGACCGCGAGCGGCGCATTGAAGTTGCCGGCGCTCTGGGCCGACGTGCCGGCGAAGTCGATCACCGCGGCGCGCGCTTTTCGGTCGATCGTGACCGCGACCTCGATCGCGCTGCCGTCGTCGAGTTCATAGCGGCGCCGGCCGTCGGAGAGGCGCCCGATGACCTCGCGCACGAAGGCGTCGGCGTTGTCCTGGACGTGGCCCATGTAGGCCTCGACCTGCTCGCGGCCGAAGAGCTCGATGAGCCGGCCGAGTTCGGTCATGCCGCGCGAGTTGGCGGCGAGCTGCGCTTTCAGGTCCGCGACATTCTGGTCCGGGTTGCGCGCAGGCCATCGGCCGGACGCCAGCATCGCGCGCAGCTCGCGCTCGCGCAGGCGGCCGCCGTCCACCAGCAGGAAGTTGTCGATCAGCACGCCTTCCTCGTCGATCGTGCGGCTGGCCGGCGGCATCGAGCCCGGCGTGATGCCGCCGATATCCGCATGGTGGGCGCGGGATGCGACGAAGAACGCCGGCCTGGTGCTGCCCGCGGTGAAGACAGGGCTGACGACGGTGATGTCGGGCAGGTGCGTGCCGCCCGCATAGGGCGCATTCAGCATCCAGGCGCGCCCGGGCTTCAGCTCCCTGCCGTTGCGCTCGATGACCGCGCGCACGCTCGCGCCCATCGAGCCGAGATGCACGGGCATGTGCGGCGCATTCGCGATCAGGGCGCCGTCCGCGTCGAACAGCGCGCAGGAGAAATCCAGCCGCTCGCGGATGTTGACCGAAACCGCGGTCGCCTGCAGCACCGCGCCCATCTGCTCCGCGACCTGCATGTAGCGGTGATTGTAGATCTCGAGCAGCGCGGGATCCGGGTGCCTGACCGCGGCGCGCTGCTGGCTTGCGGCCATGTCGCGCGTGAGCTTCAGTTCGCCGCCGTCGAGCAGGCAGAGCTTCCATCCGGGCTCGACGACCGTCGTGGAATTCGGCTCCACGATCAATGCGGGTCCCGCGATATCGGCGCCGGCGGCAAGACTCGCGCGATCGATCGCCGTCACCTCGCGCCAGCCGTCGAACCAGGCGCGAACGCGGCCATCCTGCGCGGGAGAGCGGGTTGCCGTGGCACGCGGCAATGCTCCCGCCGCTTCCTCTCCCGGAGCCACGACTTCGGCGCGCAGCGTCGCGACGATCACGCCGTCGAGTTCCGGGATGAATCCGAAGCGCTGGCGGAAAGCCGTGCTGAAGCGGTTCAGCATCGCCGGGAATTCGTCGAACGGAGTCCCGATCGCGGTCTCGGTGCCTGCGGCGCGCAGCTCGACGACCTGTGAAAACCGCAGCGTCGCGGCGTCGGCACCCTGCGCGATCAGCGAATCGCGGAGCGCGAGGCACATCGCATCCAGTTCCGCGGCGAGCGCTTCGCGCCTGGCGGCAGCGATCGGCCGCTCCACGCTCTGCCTGCGCTGCAGGCTGCGGTCGGCGAGCCCGATGCCCCAGGCCGATAGCACGCCGGCCAGCGGGTGGATCAGGATCTCGCCGATGCCGAGCGCGTCGGCGACCCGGCAGGCATGCTGGGGCGCGGCGCCGCCATAGCAGAACAGCGCGAATCCGGCGGGATCGTGGCCCTGGCGCACGGAGACATGGCGGATCGCGCGCGCCATGGTCTCGATCGCGACGTCCAGGAATCCCGAGGCGAGGCTCTCGGCGCTCGCGGATGCTCCGGTTTCCTTCGAGACGCGCGCCGCGAGTTCGTCGAAGCGCTGCCTCACGGCGGCCGCATCGAGCGGCTGGTCGCGGCCCTGGCCGAACACGGACGGAAAGAACTCGGGCCGGATCCGGCCGAGCAGCACCTGCAGGTCGGTGACCGTCAGCGGACCGCCCTGGCGATAGCAGGCGGGCCCGGGGATCGCGCCCGCCGATTGCGGGCCGACTCGCAGGCGACCGCCCTCGAAGTGCAGGATCGAACCGCCGCCGGCCGCGACCGTGTGGATGTTCATCATCGGCGTCTGCAATCGCACGCCGGCGATCGTGGTCTCGTAGCGCTGCGGACAGCCATTGTCGTAGAGCGCGACGTCGGTGGAGGTCCCGCCCATGTCGAATGCGATCAGCCGCGAGCGCCCGAGGGCGCGGCCTGCGCGCGCCGTGCCGACCAGGCCGCCTGCGGGGCCGGAAAGCACCGCGTTCGACGCGCGAAACGCCTCCGGCGCCGCCAGGCCGCCATTGCTCTGCATGAATTGCAGGGTCGTGTCGCGCAAGCGCTCGCCGAGTCCGTCGCGGAAGCGATCTGCATAACGGGCGAGCAGCGGCGTCAGGTAGGCATCGACGACCGTCGTGTCGCCGCGGCTGACGAGGCGGATCATCGGTGAGGACTCGTGGGAAACGACGATGTCGTCGAATCCTGCCTTTCTCGCGATCGCGGCCGCGCGCCGCTCGTGCTCCGGATAGCGATAGCCGTGCATCAGCACGATCGCGACGCTCGCGATCCCGGCCTCGCGCAGCCGCGCGAGGTCCGCTGCGAGGCGCGCTTCGTCGAGCGGCCGCAGGACCTCGCCGTCGGCGCTCAGCCGCTCGTCCGCCTCGACGACCTCGCGATAGAGCGGCTTTGGAAGGTCGATCCGCAACCGGAACAGCTCGGGGCGATTCTGGTAGCCGATCGCGAGCGCATCGCGAAATCCGGCGGTGATGACGAGCGCGGTCGGCACGCCGCGCCGCTCGAGGAGCGCGTTGGTCGCGACCGTCGTGCCGATGCGGATCACGTCGATCGCGGGTTTCGCGCCGCCATGCTTCCCGAGCAGGGCCAGCACGCCCGCGACGCCCGGGTCGCGATCGGCCGCTGGGTCCTCCGACAGCCGCTTCTCGACGATCAGCCGGCCGTCGGGCGTGCGCGCGATGATGTCGGTGAACGTGCCGCCGCGGTCGATCCAGAACTGCCAGCCGCGCGTTCGACTCATGAAATGGATGCTTTCAGCGGGTCCAGCGCTCCGGCAGCGATTCGCTCGCAGGTGTGACGGTAGCCGATGTCGATCGCGCGCTCGAAGGACTTCCAGGCGAGCAGGTCCAGCGATTCCAGCGGCGGCATCAGCAGCAGGTCGCTCTGGCCGCGATTCTCCTGCCTCGAGGTCGTGCTGTTGACCATGCCCGAGCGCCACAGGATCTGCAGGATGTTGGGACGCTTGCGCCGCCGATGCTGGCGACCGAACAGCTTCCAGAACGACGGTGCCTCGGTCGCATCGATGTCGGTCGTGAATGTCGGGTCGGTGGCGACATCGACGCCGATCACCGGGCCGCGGTTCTTGGCGCGCATGATGTCGACGGGCAGGTTGTTCATGGTGCCGCCGTCGACGTACACCTCGCCGCCGTGGAACACGGGCGGCAGCACGCCGGGGATCGCGACCGAGGCGCGCAGCCAGCGCCACAGCGGTCCCTGCTGGTGCACGGCGATGCGGCCGCTCGTCAGGTTCGACGAGACGCAGAAGAACGGCAGCGGCAGATCCTCGATGTCGATGTCGCCCAGTTCGCGGCGCAGCAGCTGGCCGACCTTGCGGCCCGAGACCAGCGAGACGAGCGGCCAGGTGAAATCCGACAGCGGATTGGTTTCGACGAAGCTGCGCCGGAAGCGCTCGAACAATTCCTGGTCGGTCCAGTCCGCTGCGACGCCGGCCGCGAGGATGCCGCCCATGCTCGATCCGCCGACCAGGTCGATCGGAACCCCGTGCTCGCGCAGCGCGCGCACGACGCCCAGGTGCGCGAAGCCGCGCGCGCCACCGCCCGACAGCACGAGGCCGACTGCGCGGTGCGTCATCAGGCGCACGATGCGCGCCATGTCGCCCGGCCCTCGCAGGTGATGGCAGGGAGCGCCCGGCAATGTCTGCCGCCAGCGGGTCGCCGCGCCGGTGACGATGCTGCCCTCGTGCATCAGCAGGAGTTCCGCACGCTGCATCGCATGCGCATGCCGGTCGAGCACGCGCCAGGGACTGCATTCGTCCGACGCGCGCGCAGCGAGCAGCAGCACGTCGGCCTGGCGCACGCACAGTTGCGTCCAGGGGGTGTCCGCTGATTCCCCGGCATAGACGACGAAATCGTTGCGCGACTCGACCTCGTGAAACCACTGGCCGCTGTGCCGGGCCGCGCGCGAGCTGCTGACCAGATCGACTCGTCCCAGGCGCCCGAGCGCCTCGACCAGCGCGGCGGTGAGCGCGCCGACGTCGATGGCGTCGCCGTGCGGGATGACCGTGATCGTGCGGGGCGCGGCGGGAATGGAACTGCGCGGCGGCGCGTTCTCGAGCAGGCGTTCGACCGACAGACGGGCGAGCCGCAGGATCGCCTCGGGATGCGACAGCAGCACGCGCTCGAAAGTGCCTGACGACAGCCGCGCGAGTTCCGAGTCGCGCAGCGCCCTGACGGTCGCGGCGCGCGGACGCGCGACGATCAGGCCCATCTCGCCGACGCTTTCGCCGGCCGCGATGCGTCCGACGAGTTCGCCGCCCGGCCCGAATGCGCCGAGGCATCCGCTGACGACGAAGTAGACGGAGTCGGCGGGAGCGCCAGCCTCGAACAGGAGCCCGCCGCCCGGCACCGAAATCCACTCGAGTTCGGCAACGGCGGCATCGATGACGGTCGTCGGCAGCCCCGAGAACAATGGCAGCGAGGCCAGCATCGCCCAGGGATTGGCCGTCGGATCGACCTGGGTCCGTTCTTCCTGGGGGTCCACGGCAGGCGGACGATAGCACGGCCCGGATACAATCTTCGTGATGGCCGACACGGACCGGAAGCTGCTGGAGCGCATCTGGAAGGAGGTCGCGAGAATCCCGAAAGGGCAGGTCGCGAGCTACGGCGGCATCGCGCGCCGCGCGGGCCTGCCGCGCCGCGCGCGCCTCGTCGGACACGCGCTGAAGGTGGCGCCCGACGGGCTGCGGCTGCCCTGGCATCGCGTCGTCAATGCGCGTGGCGCCATCAGCTTCCCTCCCGGGTCGCGGCCCTACCGATTGCAGCGCGGGAAGCTGGAAGAGGAGGGCGTGCGATTCCGCAATGGCCGCGTGGACCTGGCGGCCCATGAAATGACCGACGACCTCGACGCGCTGCTGTGGCGGCCGCGCCGGGACTGATACCATCGGCGCGACAGGACTCTGGAGCGGATCATGGCGAGCCGTCATGTGGTGTTCTCGCACGGGCTGGAAAGCAGCCCGTGGGGAACCAAGATTTCCGCGATGGCCGAGGTCGCGAAGAGCGAGGGCTGGAATGTCGATTCGGTCGACTATCGCGGCGTCACCGACGCGCGCGACCGGGTCACGCGGCTCCTCAGTTTCTGCCGCGACATCCGCGGCGACCTGGTGCTGGTGGGCTCGAGCCTCGGCGGCTATGTCGCGACCAGCGCCTCGGCGCTCCTGCATGCACGCGGCCTGTTCCTGATGGCGCCGGCATTCTACATGCCGGGCACCGAAGAACTCACCGCGAAGCCCGCTCCCTGCCCGAAGACGATCGTCCATGGCTGGAAGGACGACGTCGTCCCGGTCGAGAACAGCATCAAGTTCGCGCGCGAGTACGGCGCGACGCTGCACATTCTCGATTCCGATCACCGCCTGCACAGCGAGCTCTCGCTGGTCAACTACGTATTCGAATACTTTCTCGTCGCGCTCGACCTTCCGAAGCGGCGTTGAGGTCGGGCGCCGCTCGCGGGCCGGTCGGGCAGGCTCGTTCGCTCAGACCGGCGACCGGATTCGCTCACTCGCCTCCCGCCCGGCCCGCGAGCGGCACCGGAATCAATGTTTTCGACGAATCGCGCGAGCGGCCATGCGGTCGACGAATGATGGCGCAATCAGCTTCAGCCAGAGCATGGCGCGGGCGCGCGGTGTCGTGAAGACGAGGCGGCGGCGTTGCAACGTCGCGCGCAGGATGATCGCGGCGCACTCGTCGGCGGTCATGATCTTCGCTTCCTTCATCGGGCTGACGCCGAGCGGCTTGCCATCGGGGCCGATGGCGCGGCGGTGGATTTCGGAGCGGACGAACGACGGGGCGACGACCGTCACGCTGACACCGCTGCCGGCGAGTTCGATGCGCAGCGAATCGAAGAAGCCGATCATCGCGTGCTTGGACGCGGAGTAGCCGGTGCGCGTCGGCACGCCGACGAGCCCCGCGAGGCTCGAGATCGCCACGATCCGGCCGTGCGACGCGACGAGCGCGGGCAGGGCCTGCCAGGTCAGCCAGGCGGCGCCGAGATAATTGACGCGCATCAGGCGCTCGAGCAGGTCCGGGTCCTCGAGCTCGTCGAGCCGCGACCACATCGTCGAGCCGGCGTTCAGCAGCAGCACATCGATCCTGCCGAAGCGCGCAAGCGCCGCCTCGACGAGTGCCGCGCAGCCGGCGCGCTCGGAGACGTCGGTCGGCACGCACAACACTTCCGCGCCGCGATCCGTGCAGTCGCGTGCCAGCGCAGCGAGACGCTCGGCGTTCCGGGCCGCCAGCACGAGGCGCGCACCGGCGGGCGCGAGTGCGAGCGCCATCGCGCGGCCGATGCCCTCGGAGGCTCCGGTCAGCACGACCACCTTGCCCTCGAATGAGTCCATGTCCGTCTCCCCCGCGCCCGACCGCTCCGATGTCGGCAGGATCGCGCTAAACTCCATGGCTTGTCGACCCGGGAGGACCGCGATGCGCGCAATCTGGATGGCTGGAGTGTTCGCAGTGCTCGCAGTGGCCGGCTGCGGCAGCAGCGAGCCCGAGCCCGAAAAACCGCCGATGAAGGTCGAAGACACGGCTTTTGGTGACCTGATCAGCACGCAGGACAAGGCGCGCGACCGGACGAATGCGGCTCTGGAGCAGCACAAGGCCGCGCTCGAAGCGCAGATCAGCGCGAGCGAAGACCAGAAGCCGGAAGAAAAACCGGAAGAATGAAGCGCCTGCTCGGGCTCGATCGCACCATCCTGTGGGCGCTGCGCGGCGTCATGCGCATCTTCGTGCGTGCGACCGTCGTGCCTGAGGACGCGCTGGTCCGCCTGCGCGGCCGCGCGCGGCCACTGCTGTACGTGCTGGAGGAACGCAGCATCTCCGACCTGCTGGCGCTCGAACTCGCCTGCATGGACGGGGGAATGCGGCGGCCCAGCAAGCGCCTGCAGGTGCGCGACCTCAAGTTGTCCCGCTCGCTGGTCGCAATGGAACGGCGCGCCGGCGTGCTGCGCCGCCGTGCCGACCGCCGTACGCCGCCGGATCTCGCGCGCGCCGTCGCGGCGGCCGGCGCCGATCCTGCGCTCGAGCTCGACATCGTTCCGGTCTCGGTCTACTGGGGCCGCGCGCCGCAGCGCGAAAGGTCCTGGCTGCGGCTGATCCTGTCGGAAAACTGGGCGCTGGTCGGGCCGTTCAGGCGCCTGCTTTCGATCGTCTTCAACGGCCGCAACACGCTGATCCGCTTCGGCGAGCCGCAGGCGCTCAAGAATTATTCCGCGTCGGGCGCCGACGGCGCGCGCGGCGCGCGCCGCCTGCTGAAGGAACTGCGCGCCGAGTTCCGGCACATGCGCGCGGACACGCTGGGGCCCGACCTGTCCACGCGCCGCGCGATCGTCGCGCAGGTGCTGCGGACGCGCGCCGTGCGCCAGGCCGTGCGCCAGGAGATCCGCGACTCGAAGACTTCGCGTCGCGCCGGCCTCAGGGTCGCGCGCCGCCACGCGCTCGAGATCGCAGCGGATTACTCGCACGCGTTCGTCCGCGTCGCCGATCGCGTGCTGAACCGCGATGCTGACCCGCGTCTACGACGGCGTCGAGATCAGGAACGCGGAGTACCTCGACCGGCTGCCGCCGGCCTGCGAGATCGTCTACGTTCCCTGCCACCGCAGCCACATCGACTACCTGCTGCTGTCCTACGTGATCTACCGTCGCGGCTACGCCGTGCCCTATGTCGCCGCCGGCATCAACCTGAACCTGCCGGTCATCGGGCGCTTCCTGCGCAAGGGCGGCGCGTTCTTCATCCGCCGCAGCTTCCGCGGCACCGGGCTCTATCCGATCGTGTTCATGAAGTACGTGGACGTGATGATGAATCGCGGCCACGCGATGGAGTTCTTCATCGAGGGCGGACGCAGCCGCACCGGCCGGCTGCTGCAGCCGCGCACGGGCATGCTCGGCATGACGGTACGCAGCTTCCTGCGCGACGCGCGCCGCCCGGTCGCATACGTGCCGGCCTATTTCGGATACGAGCGCCTGCTGGAAGGCGAGTCCTACATCGACGAGCTTTCCGGCCGGCCCAAGCAGAAGGAGTCCTGGGGCGGCCTGCTGCGCGTGCTTCCGCAGTTGCGCCGGCAACTCGGCCGAGTGTTCATCAGCTTCGGCGAGCCGCTGCTGCTCGACGGACTGCTGGACGGGCTGAAGCCCGACTGGCGCGAAGACGTGAAGGAGGAGAGCGCGCGGCCGGCCTGGTTCGGCGACGCGGTCGATGCGGTTGCGGTCGAGATCATGCGCAGGATCAATGCGGCGGCGGCGGTGACCCCGATCAACCTTCTCTCGGTGGCGCTGCTCGCGGCGCCGCGGCAGGCGATGATCGAAAGCGACCTGGAAAAGCAGCTGCAGCTCTACATCGAACTGCTGCGCGCGTTTCCGTATTCGCCGGATGTCTCGATCGCGGCCGAGGACGGCGCGTCGATCATCAAGCGCGGCGAGCAGATGGGCATGCTGGAGCGGCGTGCGCACCCGCTCGGCGACGTGCTGCGGATGGTCGAGCAGAACGCCGTGCTCGCGACCTACTACCGCAACAACGTCCTGCACCTGTTCGCGCTGCCGTCGCTGGTGGCCTGCGCCTTCCTGAACAATTCCACGATGCGCCACGAGGACGTGCACCGCCTCGTCTGGCGCGTCTATCCGTACATACGGGCCGAACTCTTCCTGCGCTGGCGCGAGGACGAACTGGCCGGCGCCGTGGACGGCGTGCTTGCCGCGCTCGCGGCGCGCGGCCTGCTGGAACGCGGCGCCGACGGCCTGTCATGGCGCCGGCCGACGACCGGCAGCGCCGAGGCAGTGCGCCTGTCGGTGCTGGCCCAGGCGACGATCCAGACCATCGAGCGCTACTACCTCGCGATCGCGCTGCTGCTGCGCGCGGGCCGCTCGGTGCTGACGGTGGACGCGCTGGAAAAGCGCTGTGTCACGATGGCCCAGCGCATGTCCATGCTGTACGGGCTGGCGGCCCCGGAGTTCTTCGACCGCGCGATGTTCCGGGACTTCATCGAGCTCCTGCGCCAGCGCGGCGTGATCCGGCTCGACCCGGAAGGCCAGCTGACCTACGACGACCTGCTGTTTGCGGTCGCGGAAGACGCCCGCATCGTGCTGTCGGAACAAATTCGCAACAGCATCCTGCAAGTGACCCACAGCTGAGGCGCCCGCGGCCTTTTGCACTGCAAAGCGACGGCGGTCCCGGGCGCCCGGCCGATCTGCTGCGCTATGGGCACTGCGTCCACTGATATATCCTTGAGGGTGACGAGATAAACAAGGTGGGCCGGCGGCGCCGGGGGTGCCAGAAGTCCCGCCAAATACTCGATCGATCCTGTCCTGGGGAAAACAATGACCAAGAATTCCGTCCGATCCATGCCGCGTGCGCTGCGCGCCGCGGTGCAGGCCACGCTGGTCGCGGCAGCTTGCGCGCCTGGCGCTGCATCGGCCATCGACTTCAGCGCCGGTGGCTGGACCGGCAGCCTCAACACGACCATTTCCTGGGGACAGCTGTATCGCGACGAAGCGCGCGACCCGCGCCTGATCGGCACGGCCGACGGCGGCACGGGCCGCTCGCCGAACATCGACGATGGCGACCTCAATTACGTGCGGGGCAGGGTCTCGAACGCATTGAAGGTCGTGTCCGAGCTCTCGCTGGACCACGACAACTACGGATTCTTCTTCCGCGCCTCCGGCCTGCACGACTTCGAAGTCCGGGACCATGACACGCAGCGCACGCCGATCTCGTCGGGCGGGTTGGCGCTGGCCGGCTCCTATGTGCGGGTGCTCGACGCATTCGGCTATGGGCGCTGGGACCTCAGCGGGCACGAGCTCGAGCTGCGCGCGGGCCGCCAGGTGGTCAACTGGGGCGAAAGCACGTTCATCCAGGGCGGCATCAACAACGCCATCAATCATTTCGACGTCACGGCGCTGCGCGTTCCAGGTTCCGAACTGCGCGAAGCCTATCTGCCGCAGGAAATGCTGAAGGCGTCGCTCGGCTTGTCCGAGAACGTGACGGCGGAGGCCATCGTGCTGTTCGACTGGGACCGGACCGAGCCGGAACCGGTCGGCTCCTACTTCGCGGCCAACGACTTCGTGCCGCGCGGCGGCCGCCAGGTGTTCCTCGGCTTCGGCGCTTTCTCGGACCAGGGCGTGGATTTCACGCCGCTCGGCGGGCCGCTCATCCGGGATTTCCAGGCCGTGCCGCGTGGACCGACGATCGAACCGAGCAACCAGGGCCAGTACGGTGCGTCGCTGCGCTGGTACCTGCCGGACTTCAGCCAGGGCACCGAACTCGGTTTCTACTTCGTCAACTATCACAGCAAGCTGCCACTGATCAGCGGCCGCACCGGAACGCAGGCCGGCATCGGCAATTCGATCGGCACGCTGACGCTCGCCCGCGCCACGGCAATCGGCCTCGCTTCGGGCCTGCCATTCGACGCGGCGGTCGCGCTTGGCGCCAACGCCGGCCGCAATGCGGCGCTCGCCAGCGGCGGCGACATGTCGCTTGCGACCGCGACGCAGTACGCGACCATCGCCGGCAATACCGTCCTGGCCGGCGGCAACCTGACCGCCCAGGCCACGAACCTCGCGACGCACGAGTATGCAAAGACCGCGCGCTACTTCACGGAGTATCCGGAGGACATCCAGCTGTTCGGCGTGTCCTTCAACACGCAGCTCGGCCAGACCGGCATCGCGCTGCAGGGCGAGGTGTCCTTCCGCCACGACACGCCGCTGCAGTACGACGACGTCGAACTGCTGTTCGCCGCGCTGACGCCATTCGAGGCCGCTGCGCTCGGCCTGCAGGGCATCCCGGTGCCGGCTGCCTGCACGCCGGCGCTGCCGACGCTCGCCCGTTGCGGACAGCTCGGATCCTATGGCGTCAACCAGGTCGTCCAGGGCTGGGGCCTCTTCGACGTGTACCAGGGACAGATGACCGCGACCAAGGCCTTCCCGCCGATGCTGGGCGCCGCCCAGGTAGTCGCCGTGCTGGAAGCGGGCGTGACCCACGTGGACGGCATGCCGAGCAAGACCAGCGGCGGCCCGATCGGCCGCGGGCTGCGCTTCAATGGCCCGGGCACCTCGGTCTCCGGCAACGCGGAACTCGCGAGCCGCCACTTCAACGAAGTCGAGCCGCTGAACCGCTTCGCCGACCCGACCTCCTGGGGTTACCGGCTGGCGCTGCGCTTCGATTATCTCGGCCTGATCGGCTCCTGGAACTTCACGCCGCGCATCGTCTGGTCGCAGGACGTCTCCGGTACGACGCCGGGTCCCGGCGGCAACTTCGTCGAGGGCCGCTACGGCGCAACGATCGGTGTCGGCGCGAGCTACCAGTCGAAGCTCGAGTTCGACGCCAGCTATACGCAGTTCGGCGGCGCAAGCCGTTACAACGAGCTGACCGATCGCGACTTCATCGCATTGACCGCCAAGTACTCGTTCTGAACCGGCCGGAGTCCAGTCATGATGAACACGAAGAACATCCTGCGCATCGGCCTCCTGGCCGCCACCTGTGCAGCGACCATCGCGACTGCCGGCGTCACGGCGCAGCAGGCCGCGCGGCTCGGCGCCGACCTGACGCCGATGGGCGGAGAGATGGCGGGCAACGCCGCGGGCACCATCCCGGCCTGGACCGGAGGCATTCACGTCGCCGGCGCAGGCGGGCTTCCCCAACTTCAAGTCCGGTGGCCACCATCCGGATCCGTATGCGAGCGACAAGCCGCTGTACAAGATCGACGCCACCAACATGTCGAAGTACGCGGCCAACCTGACCGCCGGGCACAAGGCCCTGCTGACGACCTACAAGAACAGCTACTACATGAATGTCTACCCGTCGCATCGCAGCGCGGCGTTTCCGCAGCGCATCTATGACGCGACCAAGGCGAATGCGACTTCCGGCAAGCTGACCGGCAACGGCAACGGCGTCACCGGCGCGATCATCGGCGTGCCGTTCCCGATTCCGAGCTCCGGCGTCGAGGTGATCTGGAATCACATCCTGCGCTACCGCGCCGATATCGCCGAACGCATCATCGGCCAGGCCGCGGTGAGCCGCACCGGCGACTACAACCTGGTCAAGTTCCACGACGAGACCATGGTCGGCTACAGCCTGCCGGGCGCGACCGAGGCGGGCCTCGACAACGTCACGCTGTACTTCATCCAGGAGACCATTTCGCCGGCGCGCCTCGCGGGCGAGATCCTGCTGGTGCACGAGACGCTCGACCAGACCAAGGAACAGCGCCGTGCCTGGCTCTACAACCCGGGCCAGCGCCGCGTGCGCCGCGCGCCCAATGTCGCTTTCGACAATCCTGGCACGGGCTCGGACGGCCTGCGCACGGCGGACCAGTTCGACATCTACAACGGCAGCCCCGAGCGCTACGACTGGAAGCTGGTCGGCAAGCAGGAAATGATCGTCCCGTACAACGCCTACATGCTGCACAGCGACAAGCTGAAGAACAGCGACATCATCCGTCCGCTGCATATCAACCAGGCGAACGCGCGCTATGAACTGCACCGCGTCTGGGTCGTTGATGCGACGCTGAAGCCGGGCCAGCGCCATATCTACAAGCGCCGCACGTTCTACATCGACGAGGACTCGTGGCAGATCCTGGTGGTGGACTGCTACGACGATCGCGACCAGATGTGGCGCGTGCAGGAAGGGCATTCGATCAACTACTACGACATCCCGACCTTCTGGACGACGCTCGAGACGACCTACGACCTGCAATCGGGCCGCTACCTGGCCCTCGGCCTCGACAACGAGGAACCGATGACCGTCAACTTCAACGCGAAGCGGACCGCCGCCGATTTCACGCCGGCCGCGATCGCAAGGCGCGGCACGCGCTGACGTGAGGGCCGTCCTCGCGCTGCTGGCGCTGACGGCATTGCAGACGGCAGACGCTGCGCCAGTCGCAGGCGCAGGATGCTGCGGAACAGGATCCCGCGGCGCGACCGTCGGTGATCGCGCCGCTCGCGGTGAAATCCCTGATGCTCGACCTTGCCCGTGCCGGGCCGCGCGTGTTCGCGGTCGGCGAGCGCGGCCATGTGCTGTATTCGGGCGACGAGGGCCGCAGCTGGACGCAGGTCCAGGTTCCCGGCAGCGCCAACCTGAATGCGGTCTATTTTTCGGATGCCACCCACGGCTGGGCCGTGGGTCATGCCGAATTGATCCTGCGCACGACCGACGGCGGCAGCAGCTGGGAGCGCGTGCATTTCGCGCCGGAAAACCAGCAGCCGCTGCTCGACGTCTGGTTCGGCGGCCCGGACCACGGGCTCGCCGTCGGCGCCTACGGTGTCATCTACTCGAGCACCGATGGCGGCGCCGTCTGGGGCCAGGTGCCATTCGAGCCGGTGCCGCTCGCCGACGCGGCCGCGACACCGACGGATCCCGAGGACATGGAAGCCGAAGTCGATCTCGGCTTCGAGTTTCATCTCAACGCCATCGCGCACGGCGCGGACAAGCGGCTCTATCTCGGCGCGGAAGCCGGGCGGCTGTTCCGGTCCGACGACGACGGCGCGAGCTGGCGCGAACTGCCGTCGCCCTATGACGGATCCTTCTACGGGATCCTGCCGCTCGACGGCGACGCGCTGCTCGCATTCGGCCTGCGCGGCAACCTGTTCCGTTCCGATGACGGCGGCATGAAATGGACCGCGATCCCGACCGGCACGGTTTCGATGCTGACCTCGGGCGCGCGCATCGATGCCAACACCATCGTCATCTCGGGCATGGCGGGTGTGCTGCTCGTGAGCCGCGACGGCGGCCGGAACTTCACGCTTTCCCAGCAGGACGACCGCAAGGCGATATCCGCCGTCCTGCCGTCCGGTGACGGCGCGCTGATCGTGGCGGGCGAGGGCGGTGTGCGCAGGCTGCCGATGCCGGTGGCCGGAGCGGCTCCATGAAGGAAGCCGGCGACGCCAGGATCGCGGCAAGGCTCGAACCCCATGTGTTCGGGCATCGCACGCTGATACTCGGGATATTCGCGCTGGTCACCGTGGTCCTCGGATGGATCGCGATCACGGGCCTGCGGCTCGACACCAACTTCATCAAGCAGCTGCCGCTCAGGCACGAGTACATACAGACCTACCTCGACCACAAGGCCGAGTTCGGCGGCGCGAACCGCCTGCTGATCGCGGTGATGGCCAGCGACGGCAACATGTTTACGCCGCAGTTCTTCGAGGCGCTCAAGATCGCGACCGACGAGGTGTTCTTCATCGACGGCGTGGACCGCTCGCGCGTGCAGTCGCTGTGGACGCCCAACACGCGCTACACCGAAGTGGTCGAGGGCGGCATCGAGGCCGGCGACGTGATCCCGTCGGACTTCAAGCCCGACGCCGAGGGCCTGAAGCGGGTCAAGGAGAACATCCTGAAGGCCGGCATCGTCGGCCGGCTGGTCGCCAACGATTTTTCGGGCGCCCTCGTCAACGCCCAGCTGCTCGATGCCGACCCGGAGACCGGCGCGCCGGTCGATTACATCGCGATCTCGCACGAACTCGAGCAGAAAGTGCGCGACCGCATCGAAGGCCGCAGGGTCGACGTGTCGGTCACGGTGCCGGTCTCGGTCCACATGATCGGATTCGCGAAGGTGGTCGGCGACGTCGCCGACGGCGCACTCTCCGTCATCACCTTTGCGATCGCCACTGTCACGCTGACACTGCTGTTCGTCTGGGTCTACATCCAGTCGCTGCGCATCGCGCTCGTGCCGGTCATCTCGTCGCTGGTCGCGATGATCTGGATGCTCGGGCTGCTCGTGATCCTGGGCTACGGCGTCGATCCGCTCGGCATCCTGGTGCCATTCATCATTTTCGCGATCGGCACCAGCCACGGCGTGCAGAAGATCAGCGCCGTCAGCGACGCGGCAATGTCCGGCTGCGACTGCAACGACGCGGCGCGCCGCACCTTCCGGCTGCTGTTCCTGCCGGCGATCGTCGCGCTGCTCGCGAACCTGGTGGCGTTCATCACGATCCTGCTGATCCCGGTGCAGGTGATCCGCGAGATGGCGGTGACCGCGAGCCTCGGCATCGGCGTGATCATCCTGACCGACCTGATCCTGCTGCCGGTGCTCGTTTCCTACGTGCCGATCACCGGCAAGTTCCGCGAACGGGTCGCGCGCCGCCAGCACGCGCTGCAGTCGGTCTGGGTCGGCCTCGCGAAGATCACGCATCGCGGACCGGCCGCCGCGATCATCGGCATTGCGGTGCTGCTCGGCGTGTTCGGGTTCATCAAGGGCATGGAAACCCCGATCGGCGACACGCAGGCGGGCGTCCCGGAGCTGCGGCCCGATTCGCGCTACAACCAGGACAGCAACCTGATCAGCCAGCGCTTCTCGATAGGCACCGACATCATCAACGTGATCGTCGAGACCAAGGCCGACGGCTGCATCGACTTCCGCATCATCGACGCGATCGATCGCTTTGCGTGGCACATGGCGAATGTCGAGGGCGTGCGCGACGTCATGAGCCTGGCCGGCGTCTCCAAGCTGGTGAGCGCAGGCTGGAGCGAGGGCAGCCTCAAGTGGCGCAGCCTGCCGCGCGACGAGCGCCAGCTCGTGCAGGCCCAGAATTACATCGAGACCAGCACCGGGCTCCTGAACCGCGACTGCAGCGTGATGCCGGTGATGATGTTCCTGTCCGACCACCGAGCGGAAACGATCGAACGCGTGGTCGCGGCCGTCAAGGAATACCGTACCAAGGAGCCGACCGAGGGCGTCACCTACCGGCTCGCGACCGGCAATGTCGGCGTGATGGCCGCGCAGAACGAGGAGGTCAAGGCCAAGGAGTTCGTGATCCTCGGCTGGGTCTTCGCGGCGGTCACGATCATGTGCCTGGTCAATTTCCGGTCGGTCATCGGCACCGTGATGGTGATCCTGCCGCTGTTACTGGTGTCGATTCTCGTCTATGCGGTAATGGCATTCGTCGGCATCGGGCTGAAGGTCAACACGCTGCCGATGGTCGCGCTCGGCGCGGGCATCGGCGTGGACTACGGAATCTATCTCTTCAGCCGGATGCAGGAATTCCTGGATCGCGGCGAAAGCGTGCAGCAGGCCTATCTCGGCGCGCTGCGGGTGACCGGCGCCGCGATCTTCTTCACCGGCATTACGCTCGCAATCGGCGTCGGGACCTGGGTGTTCTCGCCGCTGAAGTTCCAGGCCGACGTCGGCATGATGCTGACCTTCATGTTCCTGGTGAACATGCTGGGCGCCATGCTGTTGTTGCCGGCGCTCGGGGCGTGGCTGCTGCGGAAGAAGGCGCCAGCCAGCACTACGACCCCGGCCTGATCGGGCCCGCTCAGTCGAAGGCTGGCCGCGCGCGCAGCCGCTTGACGTCCTTGCGCTGGCGCTTGCCCTCGAGCCTGCGGGCACGCGCACCGCGGCTCGGCCGCGTCGCCTTGCGCGCCTTCGGAACATGGCGCGCCCGCACGATCAGGTCCACCAGCCGATCGATCGCATCGCGCCGGTTCGCTTCCTGGCTCCGGTGACGGTGCGCTTCGAGCACGATCTCGTCGTGCTGCGTCAGCCGGCGCCCCGCGAGTGCGCGCAGCCGGCTCTTGCCGTCCTCGTCCAGCAGGGAAGTCGCGGCGACGAAGAACCGCAGTTCGCAGGCGCTCGACACCTTGTTGACATTCTGGCCGCCGGGACCGGGGCTCCGCACGTAACTCAAGGTGTACTCGCTCTCGGGAATCCCGGGGCGGGTAGTGTCGTCGTCGGTCATCGTCAGTCCTGGCCGTCGGTGGACGGGTTGATCGGCTGCGTCACGCGCGGTGCGAGCTTCGATGCCGGCACGCTGCCTTCCAGGATCCGGATCTCGCGCTGCGCCGGCGGGATCGTGATGCCGTTCTCCCGGAACAGGGCCCAGATGCGGCGGTTGACGTCGGAGCGGACGTTGTTGACGCCCTCGGCCGGGTCGTGGATCCAGAAGCGCAGCTCGATCTCCATGCCGAAGTCCGTGAATTCCATCAGGCGCGAAACTGCCGGGGGGTCCTTCAGGATGCGCGGATGCTCGGCCGCGGTGAGCAGCAGCCTGAGCGCATGCTCGACGTCGTCCTCGTAGCTGATCCGCACCGGCAGGCGCAGCCGCACCTTCGGATGTCCGTAGCTCCAGTTGATCAGCGGGTTCGTGATCACGTTCTGGTTCGGCACGAGCGTCGCTATGCCGTCGCGGTCGCGGATCACGATGTGGCGGCCGCGCAATTCCTCGACCCAGCCGAATCCGGTGGTGCTGGCGCCGGTCGTGGTGGTGAAACTGATGACATCGCCCGGCTTGATCGAGCGATCGAGCAACAGCACGATGCCGCTGACGAAGTTCGCCGCGACCGCCTGCAGGCCGAATCCGAGCCCGAGGCCGATCGCGCCCGAAAACACGGTCAGTGCGGTGAGGTCCACGCCCGATGCCTGCAGGCCCAGCATCACGCCGAGCGCAATCAGGAAAGCGTAGGCGAACTTGCCGATGCCGATGCGCGTCGATGGCGCCAGTTCCTGCACGGTGCTGACCCGCCGGTCGATCCAGCGCGCAGTCCAGGCGCTCGCGACCACGAACGCGGTCACAGTGGCAAATGCCTTCAAGACCGACCAGATCGTTATGCGCGTCGTGCCCTTCGATAGCCCGACGGAGTCGAGCACGGAGACGATCGCGTCCCACCAGCCGAGCAACTCCGTTGCAATCAGCGCCCAGACGATCAGCGTGATGCGCAGTTCCCAGGCCTTCATGCGAGTGCCGCGCCCGAGCGATAGCCGGAGCAGGAAAGCGAGCAGGCGGATCAGCGCAAGCAGCGCCAGGAGGATCCAGGCGGTTTCCAGCCATTCGCCCAGCCTGCCGTGGGCGGAAAACCACATCCGTGCGGCGCCGACGATCACGAGACCGGCAAGATACGGCGCGACCACGACGACGGCGTCGGTGACGATCCCGCCGGCGCTGCCGCCGTTTTCGGGTCGATTGACGTACCAGCGCCGGCCCCAGACGACACCCACGACGACGACGGCCGCCGTCACGGCGAGCACCAAGAGCTGCGCCTTGCCTGCGGCGGCATATAGACTGGCGAGCAGGTCGATCAGTTCTTGCATCAGGCGTTCAGGTCCGGGATCAGCTCGCTCTCGAGCCGCATGATCTGGTCCTTCAGCATGAGCTTGCGCTTCTTGAGGCGCCGCAGCTGAAGCTCATCGACATAGAGGTCCATCGACAGGCGGCAGATCACGTCGTCGAGGTCGCGGTGCTCGATACGCAGCTCGCGCAGGCGCTGCATACGCGCGAATAATTGCGTGTTGACCTTGTCGTCGTCCGTCATGCCGGCTCGGCGTCGGTCTCGAATGCGGGAAACGGTGGCCCGGACCACACCGGTCGGACCGACCCCGGAAGCTTAGCCAAACGTCCTGGCGGATTCCACGGAATTGCCGGGTCGTGGAAGTCGGACCCGACCGAGCCGTCGAGACCGCAGCGCACGGCAAGCGAAACGGCCTGGTCGGCATTCCTGATTCCGCCGCCGCCGGTCATGACCTCGATGCCCCGGCCGCCGGCGCTCAGGAACTCGGCGCAAAGCTCGCGCCGCGCGCCGGCCGACAGCGGATAGCGCATCGGGTGCGCAATGACGGCAGTGCCGCCGGCAGCCACGACCCAGCCGGTCGCCTCGGCGAGCGATGGCCATTTCGCGGCGAAGTAACCCGGGCGGCCGCGGGCCAGCCAGCGATCGAATGCGCTCGCGGCGTCCGGCGCGGTGCCGAGCGCAACCAGCGCTCGGGCGAAATGCATGCGCGTCGGAAGCTCGCCGGCGGCGCGCACGATTTCCAGTGCCGCATCCCCCGGTGCGCCGGCAGAAGTCAGGCGGCTCGCCATCTCCTCGGCGCGCTCCAGCCTCCGCCCCTGCAGCAGGCTGAGGCCGCTCGAGAGCGACGCCGCCACCGGATCGAATGCGAGGCCCAGCAAGTGCAGGCTGCGGCCCCGCCAGTCGACCGACAGTTCGACCCCCGTGACCAGTGTGACGCCAAGGCGTCTTGCGGCCGCATCCGCTTCATCGATTCCGGCGACCGTATCGTGATCCGTCAAGGCCATCAGCCGCACGCCGCAGGCCGCGGCATGGGCGACGAGCGCGGCCGGCTCGAGCACGCCGTCGGAAGCCGAGGAGTGCAGGTGCAGGTCCACGGGCGATTGCGGATTCATACGGGCCTCGGCCCGAGGCCGACCGTGTCCACCGAGTCCCCGGTCAGCACGACGAAACCGCGGCGCCGGCTGAAGCCGTCCTCCGTGTAGTCGAAAACGTAGGTTCGCCGCCAGGCGACCGGCGGTTGCGAATGCCGGACCAGCGTCAGCCGGTGGATCGAAACCGTGCCATCGAGCATCTGGACCTGCGCGCTCGTGCAGGTGTCCATCGCCACGCGATTCGCGAGCTCGCGCGCGGCCAGGCTCGAATGCCAGAACACGCCGAGTACTGCGAGCAATGCGGTAGCAAGCAAGAGCTCCCAGCTCATCTCAGCATCGCCAGCCAGTCGGTATCCGGGTCCGCAATGACCACGAAATTCGGATTCAGGACGTCATCGCCCTTGTTGTAGGAGAGGGGCTCGCCGTCGAGGCGCAGCACCTGGCCGCCGGCCTGCTCGGCCACACATTGGCCCGCGGCCGTGTCCCACTCGCTGGTGGGCCCCATTCTCGGGTACACGTCGGCCAGGCCCTCGGCGACCAGGCACATCTTGAGCGAGCTGCCGACCTCGACGAATTCGTGCGGCCCGACGCGCTCGAGGAAACGGTCCAGCGAACTGCCGCGATGCGAGCGACTGCCGACCACGCGCACCGGGCCCGGGCCGCGCGGCACGACATGGATCGGCCGGCCCGCGGCAGCCGCATCGGAACGGAAGGCGCCGATGCCCTCGCCAGCGTAGTAGTCGCGCCCGAGGACCGGCGCATGAACGACGCCCAGCACCGGGCGGTGCTGGTGCACGAGCGCGATGTTGACCGTGAACTCCCCGTTCCTCTGCACGAATTCCTTCGTGCCGTCGAGCGGATCCACGACCCAGAGCCAGTCCCAGGCCGCGCGCTTCGAGTAAGGCGCCTGGGCGGATTCCTCCGACAGCACCGGGATCTCGGGCGCGAGGCGCCGCAGTCCGGCCAGGATGACCTTCTCCGACTGCAGGTCGGCCTGGGTCAGCGGCGAGCGGTCGTCCTTTTCCGCGACCGTGAACGACGACGCGTACACGCCGAGGATTGCCTGGCCCGCCTCGCGGGCGAGCGCCGTGACGTCGAGCAGCAGTCGGTGCATGTCGGGGATCATTGAGCCTCCGGAAAGGCGCGCGTTATATCATAGGCCTGTGAAGAGCACCGCCGCGTTGCCAGACTGGTCGTCCATCGACACCGTGCTGCTCGACATGGACGGCACGCTGCTCGACCTCGGATTCGACATCCATTTCTGGCAGGAGCGGCTTCCCCGTCACATCGCGGAAAGCCGGCGCGTGCCGATCGACGAGGTGCGCGAGGCCATGAAGCCGATGTTCGAGGCGACGCACGGCACGCTCGACTGGTACTGCATCGATTACTGGAGCCGGACGCTTTCTTTCGACATCGCGGCGCTGAAGCGCGCGGCACGGCACCAGATCGCCTGGCTGCCGAGAGCGCGGGAATTCGTGGCCAGGCTGCGCGCGGCCGGGCGGCGCGTCGTGCTCGTGACGAATGCCCATCCGGAGACGCTGGCGATCAAGGATGCGCACCTCGGCGTGAAGCGCGAGTTCCACGCGGTCTATTCCTCGCATGAGCTCGGCGAAGCCAAGGAAAGCGCGGCGTTCTGGCCGCGGCTCGCCGCCCAGGAGCCCTTCGACGCGCGCCGCACGCTGTACGTGGATGACAGCCTGCAGGTATTGCGCGCCGCCCGCGCTCATGGCATCGCGTGGCTTTACGCCGTGCGCAGGCCAGCCAGCGGCGCGCCGTCGCGGGTGGTCACCGACTTTCCGGGCGTCGATTCGGTGCACGAACTGGCAGAGGGGCTTGCGCCCCGGATGCCCGAGGTTCAGCCCGCAGGCGTCGGTTGAGGCGCGCCGCCGGGCCCGCCGCCATGCCGGCGGCGCCGGCGCCGGCGTTTTCTCGCAGGTGTCGCATCGTCGGCTGGCGCCGCGTCAGGCTGGGCCGGGGCGACAGCCACCTTGACTGGTGGCTGCGCCTGCGGCCTGCCGCCGCGTTGATCGTGCCGGCCCTGTGAATGGCTGTGGCGGTGGCGCTGGGGCGGCGGCGGACCGTCTTCTTCATCGTCGTCCTGCCGCGGCGCGAGGTAACCGGGCCTGAGCCTCGGCATCTCCGCCGGGTCGAAGCTGCCGACCGGGATGCGCTGGCCGATGAAGGCCTCGATCTCGGGCAGGGACTCCACATACTGCTCGCAGCCGAAGCTGACTGCGTCGCCCGCGGCCCCTGCGCGCGCCGTGCGGCCGATGCGGTGCACGTAATCCTGCGCATCCTGCGGCAAGTCGTAATTGAACACGTGGCTGACGTCCGGGATGTGCAGGCCGCGGGCCGCGACGTCGGTCGCGACCAGCACCGCGAGCTTGCCCTCGTGGAACTCGCGCAGCATGCGCATCCGCTTGCGCTGCGGCACGTCGCCGGACATTGCCGATGCGACGATGCCATTCGCGCGCAGCACCCGCTCGAGCCGCTCCGCGAGCCGCTTGGTGTTGACGAAGACCATCGTGCGGGTCGCGTCGGTCTTGCGCAGGAAGTGAACCAGCAGCGAGGCCTTTTCCTCCATCGCCGGGTAGTAGATGACCTGGCGCACGCGATCGGCGGTGACGCGCTCGGGCTCGATGCGGATCAATTCCGGGTCGTTCATGTGCTCGTAGGCAAGCTCGAGCACGCGATGCGACAGCGTCGCGGAAAACAGCATGTTCAGGCGGAATTCGGGCGCCGGAAGGCGGCGCAGCAGGTAGCGGATGTCCTTGATGAAGCCGAGGTCGAACATCCGGTCGGCCTCGTCGAGGACCATCACCTGTATGTGGTGCAGGTCGAAAACATGCTGCTTGTAATAGTCGATGATGCGACCGGGCGTGCCCATCAGCACGTCGACGCCGGCCTGCAATTCGCGCCGCTGCTTGTCGTAATCGACGCCGCCATAGGCGAGGCCGAGCGTCAAGCCGGTGTACTGGCCCAATAGCTCCGCATCGCGATGAATCTGGATCGCCAGCTCGCGCGTCGGCGCCAGTATCAGGGCTCGCGGCGAGCTCGTGGGCCGGCCGGCCGAGGCGGGGTAGCGCAGCAGGTGGTTGAAGAGCGCCACGAGAAAGGCCGCGGTCTTGCCGGTGCCGGTCTGGGCCTGGCCTGCCACATCGAGGCCGGCAAGCGCCCGCGGCAGCGCCTCCGCCTGGATCGGGGTGCACTTTTCGAAGCCCGCATCGGCGATGCCGCGGGCCACGGATTCGGGTAATTGCAGGCCGGTGAACGAGATATCCGAGAATTGCTGATCGGTCACTGGATCACTACTGTGGCATTCATCTCTTGAAAAATGTCCTCCGACGCGCTACAAAAGGACCTAAGCACCGCGGTTCCCCGCAAACATCCGCGTCCACCGGCACTCCGGAAGCGTCCCGAACAGGACCCCGGGCATGTGCGAACACCCTAGACAGGCAGCCAGAGTTCCAGCGCCAGAACCCTTATTGTGCCGTATCGGGCATTCGCCCGTCACCGATCCAACTTAAACCAGGAGAAACCCCCGCGTGAGCGGCAATATCGTCCACACCTCAGATGCCACCTTCGAGTCCGATGTCCTGAAATCGGATGTTCCGGTCCTGCTCGATTTCTGGGCCGAATGGTGCGGCCCGTGCAAGGCCATCGCCCCGATCCTCGACGACATCGCCAAGGACTACCAGGGGCGCGTCAAGATCGCCAAGCTCAACATCGATGACAACCGCCAGACGCCCGTCAAGTACGGCGTGCGCGGCATTCCGACGCTGATCCTGTTCAAGAACGGCGCCCCCGAGGCGCAGCAGGTCGGCCTGGTCGGTAAGTCGAAGTTGTCGGCATTGCTGGACCAGCACCTGTGAGGGGCTACCTAGGCAACCAGGCGCGCAATCGCCAGAAGGGCCATCGCAATCGCGGCGGTGGCGGCGGCGGGCCGCGTCATGGCAACGAGGGGCTTCCGATCGACGATCATGTCGACGGTTCGGAAGGCGACACAATCTCACCGGAGGAGCTGGCCGCATCGCGCAGCTCCATGAACCTGACCGAGCTGAAGAACAAGCCGGTCCACGAACTCGTGACGATGGCCGAGTCCATGGGACTCGAGAACATGGCACGCCAGCGCAAGCAGGACGTCATCTTCTCGATCCTGAAGACGCATGCGCGCAGCGGCGAGGACATCTACGGCGACGGCGTGCTGGAGATCCTGCAGGACGGCTTCGGCTTCCTGCGCTCGGCCGACAGCTCCTACCTCGCGGGACCGGACGACATCTACGTCAGCCCGAGCCAGATCCGCCGCTTCAACCTGCGCACCGGCGACACGATTTCGGGCCTGATCCGTCCGCCCAAGGACGGCGAGCGCTATTTCGCGCTGCTGAAGGTCGGCGAGATCAACTTCGACACGCCGGAGTCCGCGCGCCATAAGCTCCTGTTCGAGAACCTGACGCCGCTGCACCCGACCAAGCGGCTCAAGCTCGAGCGCGGCAACGGCTCGACCGAGGACCTGACCGCGCGCGTGATCGACCTGATGGCGCCGCTCGGCAAGGGCCAGCGCGGGCTGATCATCTCGCCGCCGAAGGCCGGCAAGACGATGCTGCTGCAGAACATCGCCACTTCGATCACCTGGAATCATCCCGACCTGTACCTGATCGTGCTCCTGATCGACGAGCGGCCCGAGGAAGTGACCGAGATGACCCGCACCGTGAAGGGCGAGGTCGTCGCGTCCACCTTCGACGAGCCGGCCAGCCGCCACGTGCAGGTCGCCGAGATGGTCATCGAGAAGGCCAAGCGCCTCGTCGAGCACAAGCGCGACGTCGTGATCCTGCTCGATTCCATCACGCGCCTCGCGCGCGCCTACAACACCGTCGTGCCGAGCTCCGGCAAGGTGCTGACCGGCGGCGTGGACGCGAACGCCCTGCAGCGCCCGAAGCGCTTTTTCGGCGCGGCGCGCAACGTGGAGGAGGGCGGATCGCTGACCATCATCGCGACCGCGCTGATCGACACCGGCTCGCGCATGGATGACGTGATCTACGAGGAGTTCAAGGGCACCGGCAACAGCGAAATCCACCTCGACCGGAGGATTTCGGAGAAGCGCGTGTTCCCGGCCTTCAACATCAACCGTTCAGGCACGCGTCGCGAGGAACTCATCACGGCACAGGACGAACTGGCCAAGATGTGGATCCTGCGCAAGCTGTTGCACCCGATGGACGAGCTCGCCGCGGTCGAGTTCCTGATCGACAAGATGAAGGACACGAAGACCAACGCGGAGTTCTTTGACTCGATGAAGCGCGGATGAGCGAGGCGCTGCGCCACCTGCGCCGGGACGACCCGGTGATGGCGCAGCTCATTCGCCGCGCCGGACCCTACGTCCTCAAGCCCGACCGCAGCCGCAGTCCTTACCAGGCGCTGGTGCAGGCTGTTGCCCACCAGCAGCTGACCGGCAAGGCCGCCAACACGATCCTCGGCCGCTTTTGCGCACTGTACGGTGGCACTAGCTATCCGTTGCCAGACCAGCTCGTCGCGACACCCGACGATCATCTGCGCGGCGTCGGTTTCTCGCGGGCCAAGGCGGCATCATTGAAGGACATCGCCGCCAAGACCCTGGACGGCACGATCCCCGAGCGGCGCGCGCTCGTCAGGCTCTCCGACATGGCGATCATCGAACGATTGACCGAGGCACGCGGCGTCGGCCGCTGGACGGTCGAGATGTTCCTGATGTTCACGCTCGGCCGGCCGGATGTGCTGCCCGTGGACGACTATGGGATCTGCAATGGCTTCCGGATCGCCTATGGCAAGCGCAAGCTGCCGAAGCCGAAGGTTCTCGCCGTATTCGGCGAGCGTTGGGCGCCTTACCGCACGACGGCGTCGTGGTACCTTTGGCGGGCTGTCGATTTTGAACGTGAAGGACGAAACGCGGGCAAAAAATGAACCGGCGGTTCATGGCGGGCGCCATCGCGATTGCAGCAGCTGTTACGCTCCAGGCCGCGCTCGCGGACAAGAACGACCCGACTGTCTGGACGCCGCCCCGCATCGTTCAGCGTCCCGATGAGTTCAATGAGTGTCATGTCGATGCCGCCGGCGCTCTCCCTAAGGACGCTGATCGAAGCGTTGAACTTCTGATCGCGACGGACGGTACGCTCAAAGAATTCTCGCTGCCCAAAGGTTCTCCAAGCTGGATGACGATCTTGTCGGACTGCGTGGTAAAGCAGCTGAGATTCTCTCCCTGGATCCGGGACGACAAGCCGATGGAATCCGGCGCGTTTCTAATGATCGCTTTTCGCGCGCGTGGTCCCGGGCAAGCGGCCGGCTTCGCCGTCGAGAATGTCGGTCCGGTCATTACGGCACCGCGGATATCGAACCGTGCCCGAATTACGCGTAACTGCGTGCCGGACACGGTGACGCCCGGCACGCTGAGTCGTTTCGTCGTAACGCTCACCGTTCAGCCGGACGGCTCCATGACGGATCTGGTTTTCCCCGTGGGAAGTCAAAACTGGCAACAGGAGTTGGCTCGTTGCCTGCTGGGTCGCATCACGTTTTTCCCGGGCACGCGGGATGGCTTTCCCGTGGCAGCCGCAGCGACAATGCCGATCTCCTTGAGAGATGACTCTGGAGGTATCACGCCGTCGGAGTTGCGTTCCACCGCGCAAGAACTCGAATCAGCCTATCGAGCATGCTATCCACCGGATCTCTTGACGATGACCTCGGCCTTCTACAGCTTCAACATCGCTACCAACGGGAAAGTGAGTAGTCCGAAGTTGTTGAAGGGTACTGGTGACCCACGCCTCGACGATGCTGGTGTCTGCATCCTGAAGATGCTCGAATTCACGCCCATGATGCAGAATGGCCGCGCAATCAAATCGACCGCGACCTGGGAGCTGCCTCTCCGCCCGCACCGCTAGCGCTTTCCCTTCTCCACCGGCGGCACCGTGCGCAGGTACGCCCAGATCGCTTTCAGCTCGGCGTCGCCCATCTGCCCGTAGGCCTTCCAGGGCATGTACTCGGAAAGCTGCCTGCCGTCCTTGCGCTTGCCTTCACGCAGCGCGCGGATGAAATCCTCTTCCGTCCAGTCCTTGAGTCCGGTTTCATGCGGCGTCAGGTTTGCGACGATCGGCATGTTCGGGTCGCCCTGGATCTTGCCGCCCGACAGATTCGCTCCGTGGCAGCCACGGCACACCTGAACGAGGTGTTCGCCATATTCCGCGGTGGGCGCGGCTGCCGGTGGCTCGACGGCATGGGCCTTCTGATGGTCGACATTGAATGCCACGAGGGCCGACGAGTCGAATGCCATGACGAACGAGAATACGGGTCCGAACTTGACGCGCCCCATATCGCGATCGACGGGCGGCATGCTCCGGATGTACGCGACGATATCGGAAAGTTCATGATCGGAAAGGTTGACGAACTCGATCGCGGGCATCGACGAGCTGCGCCCGCCGCGGCGCAGGCCGTGCCGGACCGCATGGTCCCAGTCGGAAGCGGTGTACTCGAGCGTGACGCTGCCCTTGCCAGTCGTCAGGTTGGGCGCAGCCCAGTGCCCCAGGATCGGGGCATCGATGATGACGCCGCCGCCGAAATCCTTGTCGTGGCAGCCGCTGCATCCGACGCGGCTCTGGACCAGGTGCTGGCCATTGGCAATTGCGCGCTCGAGGGCAAGCTTTTGCAGGTCCACGCCGGCGAGCGGATCGTCGGGAGACGCGCCGGCGGCGATGCGTTCCGTCCGTAACGCGGCGATGTCCGCCTCTCCAAGCGGGAAGGGGATCGGGAACGTTGCGTCGTGGGCCTCCCACTGCTTGTTGTAGCGGTTCCCGGCTTTCCACGATGCAAATCCCCAGGCGCCAGCCGCCAGCACGACGATGGCGATCAGGGACAATCCGAGGACTTTGAGCACTTTCTTCACGTTTCATCCCCCGGCGGAGAATCCCGCAATCCCGGGACTAGAATATCGATATGGCCTGCACGGCTCAATTAGCGGCGCGGATCCTCACGGCGACCACCGCACTCGGCGCGGTCATGTTTGCAGAGGCGGAGGAGCATCTGCCGCAGCCGCCGCGCCCGGTCGGCAGCGTCAGCAATGCAACCGACCGATGCTATGCGATGCACAGCCGCGGCGGCGTCGTGGCCGGTGAGGTCAAGGTCACGATCACGGTCGATGCGCAGGGACACGTGACCGGGGCCGTCAGTCCGCCGGGAACGGAGGAACGCCTGGCGGCCGCGGCGCAATGCGTGGCGGTGACCCTGCACTACGAACCGGCAACCCTCGATGGCGAACCCGTGTCCGGCAAGGTGTCGCTGGCCATCGGGTTTCCGAACCCGCCTGAGCTTCGGGAAGATCCGCGCAAGGCGATCGAGTTCTGCCAGCCGGCCATCGATCAGCTGCCGACGCTCGTCGGGGCCTACGAGGGCAACCTGGACCTGCTGGTGCGTGTCGGAAAGGACGGCCACGTCGTCGAGACGGTGCTGCCGGACGGCATCCTCCCCTGGATGGACCAGGCGGCCCACTGCGTGTCCGAGCGGCTCGAATTCTTTCCGGCGCGCCTGCACCTCGTCGCGGTCGAGTCCTGGGCGGTCGTCCCGGTGGATTTCAACCTGACGACGGATCCGCACGAACGCTCGAGGCTCGATCCGCCGACCGTGCGCTCGGACGAGGAACAGATACTCGATGCCTACCGCAGCTGCTATCCATCCGGCCGCGAGGACCAGCAACGCATCAATTACCGCGTCACGATCGATGACGGCGGCCGGGTGCGCAAGGCAGAGGTGGTCCGCACGAGCGGCGATGAGGCGCTCGATCAGGCGGGAATCTGCATCCTGCGCAGGCTCATCTTCGTGCCGGCGCGCCGCAATGGGCAGAATGTCGAGGCCACGGTGAGCTGGCCGATCCTGGTGCGGCCGCCGACCTAGGATTCCTCTTCCGGAAACTCCGCATCGAGGATGCGGACCAGTTCCTCGTCCACGCGGTCGCGGAACAGCGCGAGCAGGAAGCCGAGCGTGGCCTCGACGACGATCTCGTTCCTGCCGATCGTGACAGTGCCGGTGACGTTCGGATGCTCGATCGAGAGCACCTCGCCCTGCCAGCTGCATTCGGCGTCGAACTTCTTTGAGAGCGCCTTGGCCATGCGATTGACGCGCTCGCGCGCAGCCTTGGCCGTCAAATCATGCGGGCGCCTCAGGTGAATCCGGCTCATCGGCGAATTATATCGGCGCTCATGCGCGGCCGATCGCCCGCCAGCCGATGTCGCGGCGGTACTGCATGCCGCGCCAGGACAGGCGATCGACCAATGCGTAGGCCGCGCGCTGCGCTGCGGCGACGCCCGCGCCGAGGCCCACGGCGCACAGTACGCGTCCGCCCGCGGTCAGCACCTTTCCGTCCTCGAGCCGCGTGCCGGCGTGGAAGACCTTGCCGTCGAGCTTCGCTGCCTCGTCGAGCCCCGCAATCGCGTCGCCCTGGCGCACGTCATCCGGATATCCCTCGGCGGCCAGCACGACGCCGACCGCGGCGCGCGCATCCCAGGTCGCCTCGACCTCGTGCAATCGTCCCGCCAGTGCCGCTTCGCAGAGCTCCACGAGATCGCTCTCGAGCCGCGCCAGGATCGGTTGGGTTTCCGGATCGCCGAAGCGGCAATTGAACTCGAGCACATTCGGCGTGCCGTCCGGCGCGATCATCAGGCCTGCGTACAGGAAGCCGGTATAAGGCGTGCCCTCGGCCGCGAGCCCGCGCACGGTCGGCCAGATCACTTCCTGCATGATGCGTTCGTGCAGCGCCGGCGTGACGACCGGCGCCGGCGAATACGCGCCCATGCCGCCGGTATTCGGGCCGTGGTCGCCGTCGAGCAAGCGCTTGTGGTCCTGCGAGGTCGCGAGCGGCAGCACGTGCTCGCCATCCGCCATGACGATGAAGCTCGCTTCCTCGCCCTCGAGGAATTCCTCGACGACGACCGTCCTGCCGGCTGCGCCGAAGGCGCCCGCCAGCATCTGTTCCACGGTCGAGATCGCTTCCTCGGCAGTCGTCGCAATCACGACGCCCTTGCCGGCCGCGAGCCCGTCGGCCTTGACGACGATCGGCGGCCGCTGCGCGCGTATCACCGCCGGATCGAAGTCGTCCTTCGTGATTACGGAGTAGCGCGCGCTCGGGATTCCGTGGCGCGCGAGGAACTCCTTCGTGTAGCGCTTGCTGCCTTCCAGTTGGGCGGCAGCGCGAGTCGGGCCGAAGCAGGGGAGTCCCGCCGCCCTGAATTCGTCCACGACGCCCGCGACCAGCGGGCCCTCGGGCCCGACGATGGTCAGGCCGATTCCTTCAGATCGCGCGAGCGCGACGAGACCCGCGATGTCGGTCGCGGCGACCGCCGCATTGCGGCACCCGGGTTCCATCGCCGTGCCGGCATTGCCTGGCGCGACCAGCACCTCGCTGACGCGCGGCGACTGCGCGAGCTTCCAGGCCAGCGCATGCTCGCGGCCGCCGCCACCGATGACCAGCAGCTTCATCGTGGATTCCTAATGCCGGAAATGCCGCATGCCCGTGAAGACCATCGCGATGTCGCGCTCGTCCGCCGCGGCGATCACCTCGGCGTCGCGCTGCGACCCGCCGGGCTGGATCACCGCGCGCACCCCGAGTTCCGCCGCGGCGTCGAGGCCGTCGCGGAACGGGAAGAAGGCGTCGGAGGCCATCACGCTGCCGGCGATCGCGAGGCCGGCGTCCACGGCCTTGACCGCGGCGATGCGCGTCGAGATCACGCGGCTCGTCTGGCCGGCACCGACGCCGATCGTCATGCCTTCGCGCGCGAACACGATCGCATTCGACTTCACGAACTTGCAGACGCGCCAGGCGAACAGGAGATCGGCGCGCTCGGCGGCGGTCGGTGCGCGTTGCGTGACGGTCTTCAGTGCGCCGGCCTCGAGCATTCCGTCGTCGCGGCTCTGCAGCAGCAGGCCGCCGGTCACGGAGCGAAGTTCGGGCGCGGCCATCGGCGCGCGCGCCAGGTCGCCGGTCTCGAGCGCGCGGATATTGGGCTTCGTCGCCAGCGCCGCCCGCGCCGCGGGGCCGATTGCCGGCGCGAGGATCACTTCGACGAACTGCCGCTCGAGTATCGCCGCGGCCGTCGCGGCATCCAGCGGCCGGTTGAAGGCGATGATGCCGCCGAATGCGGAGGTCGGATCGGTTTCGTAGGCGCGCGCATAAGCCTCGAGGATGCCGGCGGCGAGTGCAACGCCGCAGGGATTCGCATGCTTCACGATCACGCAGGCGGGGCTGTCGAACTGGCGCACGCATTCGAGCGCCGTGTCGGCGTCCGCGATGTTGTTGAAGGAGAGTTCCTTGCCCTGCAGCTGGACCGCGGTGGCGATGCTTGCCCCGGCGGCTTGCGGATCCGCGTAGAAGGCGGCCGTCTGGTGCGGATTCTCGCCGTAGCGCAGCTCCTGCTTCTTGCGAAAGCCGAGCGCGAGCGCATCCGGGTAGGCCGCATCGGCCTGCTGCTGGCGCAGCCACGCCGAGACCATCGCGTCGTATTGCCCGGTGTGCGAGAAGGCTTTGGTCGCCAGGCGTCGTCGCGTCGCCGCGGAAACATCGCTCGCGCGCAACTCGTCGAGCACGCCGCGATAATCCGCGGGATCGACGAGGACGGTGACTCGCTCGTGGTTCTTGGCAGCGGCCCGGAGCATCGCCGGCCCGCCGACGTCGATGTTCTCGACCGCCTCGGCGTAGCTGCAGTCCGGTCGCGCGATGGTCGCCGCGAACGGATAGAGGTTGACGACCAGCAGGTCGATCGGGCGGATGCCCTGCTCGCGCATGACCGCGTCGTCGATTCCGCTGCGCCCGAGCAGGGCGCCGTGCACTTTCGGGTGCAGCGTCTTGACGCGCCCGTCCATGATCTCCGGAAATCCGGTCTCGGCGGCGACTTCGGTGACCGGCAGCCCGGCGGACGCGAGGGCGCTCGCCGTGCCGCCGGTCGAGACCAGCTCGAAGCCGAGTTCATGCAGTTCGCGCGCGAGTTCGACGATGCCGGTCTTGTCGGAGGCGCTCAGGAGCGCCCGCCGGGCTTGCCGGCGCATCGCCACGGTCAGGCGGACAGCCCGTATTCGCGCAATTTCTTGCGCAGGGTGCCGCGATTGATGCCGAGGATGGTCGCCGCGCGGCTCTGGTTGCCTGCCGCGTAGTCCATGACCGCCTGGAACAGCGGCAATTCGACCTCGCGCATCACGAGATCGTACAAACGGCCCGGCCGGTGGCCGTTAAGGCTGTCGAAATAGCTGCTGAGGGCCTGTTCGGTGTGGTTGCGCAGCGGAATTTCGCGCGCATGTCCGTTGAGCGGCCGGGATACGGATGAACGGCGCGGCGCATGCGCCCGGGTCTTAGCGATCATTGCCAACTGGTCCCCGCCTGTCTCAGTACTTATCGTTCAGGCTGCGCGGGCCGTCTGCCCGATGATGCCTGTGAGGAATTCGCCCGCGAGCAGCAGCTGCTCTCTTGCGCTTCCGATCGTCAACAACTCGAGTGGCAAATGTCCGACTTCAGGATGCAGCCGGCAATACCAACCGAGATGCTTGCGCGCCACGCGGACTCCTTGTTGCTCGCCGTAGAACGAGTACAGGGCCTCGAGGTGCGAAAGCATGATAACACGGACCTCCGCGAGTGAAGGCGGGGCGACCGACGTTCCCGACATCGCCGCGAGCACTTCGCGAAAAATCCATGGCCGGCCCTGCGCCGCGCGGCCGATCATCACGCCGTCGGCGCCGGTTTGTGCCAGCACCTTCAATGCCTTGGCGGAACAATCGATGTCGCCATTCACGAACACGGGAATGCCGACGGACTGCTTGACGGCGGCGACGGTTTCGTATTCCGCGTCGCCGCTGAAGAAATCCGTGCGCGTGCGGCCGTGCACGGCAAGTGCGGCGATGCCGAGATCCTCGGCCTGGCGCGCGATCGCGACGGCGTTGCGGTTGTCGCGGTCCCAGCCGGTGCGCATCTTGAGCGTGACGGGAACACCCGCCGCCGCAACGACTTGCGCGAGTATCTCGCGCACCAGCGGCTCATCGCGCATCAGCGCGGAACCCGCGGCGTGATTGCAGACCTTCTTGGCCGGGCATCCGAGGTTGATGTCGATGATCTGGGCGCCCAGCTCGACGTTCTTGATCGCCGCCTCGGCCATCATCGCGGGCTCGCCACCGGCGATCTGCACGATCCGCGGCTCCGGCTCGTCGCGATGCACCAGTCGATGCCGCGACTTGGACGTATTCCAGAGCCGCACGTCGGAGGTCACCATTTCGGTCGCCGCGATCGCGGCGCCCAGCTGCCTGCACAGCCTGCGAAAGGGCTGGTCCGTCACGCCGGCCATCGGCGCGAGCGCGAGCGGCGCCGCCAGTTGATAGGGTCCGATCTTCATGGCGTGGCCGGCGGGGCCTCGTTGGCGCAGCGTACGCCGCCGGGCACCGGCAGGCAGACGTCCATCTCGAATCCGACCGCATCCTTGCCGGGATCCACGATGCGGATCTCGGCGTCCGCCCGCTGTCCTGGTTCGAGCAACGTGCCGGCATTGGCCCCCGGCAGGTAATCGACCGGCTCGATGTCGCGCACGCCGACCGTCGTGCCAAAGCGGTCCTGCAATTCGAGTCGCAGCAGCGGGTAGGGCTGCGCATAGCCCGCGCGATTGACGATGCTGGCGCGCAGCATCAGGCGGCCGGCCTGCAGGGCGTCGCTCGCGGCGCCCCACTGGCGAAGTTCATACGCCGACAGATCGGTCGGCGACGACACCGGCAGGCCGACGAGCGCATAGACCTCGGCAAGCAGCGGGCCGATCGCGGGCTTCTGCAGCAGCTCGTCGCGCTTCGCGTGTACGACCTGCGCCGCGAGCGTCAGCATCAGGATCCCCGCGCCGATCGCCCATGGCCAGCGGCGCGGGCCATCTTCCATTTCCGCCTCTTCGAAGAGCGGGGCGTCGATCGCCGCCGCCTCATCCGCGAGTCCCTTGCGCATCTCGTCCGGTATCAGGATGCGCGGCGTCTCGAAGGGATTCGGACGCAAGTCGCGCGACTCCGGCACAGGTTCCCGCGACCGCGGGGTGACGGTTGGCGGCGCAGGCGGCGGCACGGATTCGGGCAACTCGAAGTCCACGTCCGATTCGTCGAGCACCAGGATCGGGAATTCGTCGGTCGGCTCGAGCTCCTTGGGCGGCTCGTTCGTCGCCGTGGGGCAGCAGCTTCGAATCGTCGTCCTCGCTGACCGACAGCGAAGCCGCGATCACGGCCGGGTTGATTGCGAGCGTCGAGGGTTGGTCGCCCAACCGCGCCGTGGCCGCCATGTCCTCGAGGTCCGTCGCCGACATCTTGACGAACAGGCGATCGAGGTCCTCGGCGCTGCCGTCGAACTCGAACGACTGCTCGTTGGCGGAATCCGATCCGGCCGCCTCGACTTCCGTCGCCGAATCCGGCGAGGGGACGGCTTCCGCAATCGTCGACAGTTCGATGTCTCTCGTTGCCCGGCATTTCCTCGACCGTGATCGTGTCTTCGGGGGCCGGGGCGTCCTCGCCTTCGGGCGTGGCGCGGAACGGCTCTTCGCTCAGATTTTCGAGCGCATTGAAGCTCGTCGAGCAGACGCCGCAGCGGACATTGCCCTGCGCGGTTCGCAGCGCGTCGGCAGTGACGCGAAAGACCGTCGCACAATCAGGGCATTGGGTGTACACGCCTACTCCGCGCGCCGGTGGCCGGCGAGGGCGATCCATCCATCACGCCGGGCCGCCGTTTCGATATCAAACCATGGAGCATAAGCATCCGCCACTTCCCTTGCCTGCCCTTCGAGCAGGCCCGCCAGCAGCAGAGTGCCTGCCGGGCAAAGGCGCGCGAGCCCGGGCGCGAGCTGGCAGAGCGGGCCCGCGAGGATGTTGGCGAGCACGAGGTCGAAGGGTCCCCGTGGCATGTCTTCGGGGCCCAGGATCTCGAGCTGCCGCAAGAGTCCGTTGCGCAAGGCGTTGTCGCGGGTTGCGACCAGAGCCTGGGGATCGATGTCGAAGGCTGTGGCCGATCGGGCGCCGAGCGCGAGCGCGGCGAGCGCGAGGATCCCGGACCCGCAGCCGTAGTCGAGCACCCGGAGGCCGGCCGGCGGATGGCCGTCGAGCCATTCCAGGCACTGGGCCGTGGTCGCGTGCGTGCCGGTGCCGAAGGCGAGGCCCGGATCGAGTTCGAGCACGATGGCATCGGATACGCCTGCCGCCTGGCCACCGGGACAGACCCACAGCCGCCTGCCAAAGCGCATCGGGCGGAAGTCCTTGAGCCATTCGCGTTCCCAGATGCGGTCTTCGACGTGCTCGTGGCGGATCGCGCCGGCCGGCAGCGCGAGCACCGCCATCAGGGTCGCTGCGACGATGCCTGGATCCGCCTCGGCGGGATAGAGCGCCCGCAGCCGCGTCTGTGGCCACAACGGTGTCTCGCCTGGCGCCGGTTCGAGCAGCGGATGATCGGCCGCGTCGGCGAGCGACACTGCCAGGGCGCCGAGAGCGAAACAGGCGCCCTCGGCGGGACCCGGGTCCGCCGCCCCGAGTTCGATCACGAGCTGATGGAATGGCATCGGCCGGCGCCGGAATTCGCGAAATCCGCCGTCGTCACTTGAGGCCGAGCCGGCGTTCCAGGTAATGGATGTCGAGGCCGCCCTGCCTGAATGCGGAATGGCCGAAGATTTCCTGGTGCAGCGGCGCGTTGGTCTTGATGCCTTCGACGACCATCTCGGACAGCGCATTCTTCATCCGGGCGATCGCCGTCTCGCGGCTCTCGCCGTAGGAGATGAGCTTGGCGACCAGCGAGTCGTAGTAGGGCGGCACCGAATAGCCGGAATAGAGGTGGCTGTCCACCCGTATGCCGGGACCGCCGGGCGCGTGCCACAGCCGCACCGGGCCGGGCGATGGCGCGAAAGTCTTCGGGTCCTCGGCATTGATCCGGCATTCCATCGCATGCCCGCGAATCACGATGTCCTGCTGGCGGAACGGCAGCGGCTCGCCGGCCGCGATGCGCAGCTGCAGCTTCACGATGTCGACGCCCGTGACGAGCTCGGTGACCGGGTGCTCGACCTGCACGCGCGTGTTCATTTCGATGAAGTAGAAATTGCCGTCCTCGAACAGGAATTCCAGCGTGCCGGCGCTGCGATAGCCGACCGCCGCGCAGGCCGCCACCAGCCGCTCGCTCATCTCGGTGCGCTGCGTCTCGGTGATGCCCGGCGCCGGCGCTTCCTCGATGATCTTCTGGCGCCGCCGCTGCATCGAGCAGTCGCGCTCGCCGAGCGCCACGACATTGCCGTAGTTGTCGCCGATGATCTGGAACTCGATGTGGCGCGGCTTCTCGAGGTATTTCTCCATGTACACGGTGTCGTTGCCGAACGCCGCCTGCGCCTCGGTCTTGGCGACATTGATCGCGTTGACGAGCGTCGCGTCGCTGTGCACGACGCGCATGCCGCGCCCGCCGCCGCCGCCCGAGGCCTTGATGATCACCGGATAGCCGATGCTGCGCGCCATCCGGAAGCATTCGTCGTTGTCCGCCGGCAGCGGGCCGTCGGAGCCCGGCACGCAGGGCACGTTGTGCTCCTTCATCACCCGGATCGCGGAAACCTTGTCGCCCAGCTGGCGAATCGTCTCGCTGCGCGGGCCGATGAACACGAAGCCGCTGTTCTCGACGCGCTCCGCGAAATCGGCATTCTCGGACAGGAAGCCGTAACCGGGATGGATGGCGACCGCGTCCGTGACCTCGGCGGCGCTGATGATCGCCGGCATGTTGAGGTAGCTGTCCCGCGAGGGGGCCGGGCCGATGCAGACGGTCTCGTCGGCCAGCAGCACGTGCTTCAGGTTCTGGTCGGCCGTCGAGTGGACCGCGACCGTCTTGATGCCGAGCTCGCGGCAGGCGCGCAGGATGCGGAGCGCAATCTCGCCCCTGTTGGCGATGACGATCTTGTCGAGCATTACTCGATCGCGAACAACGGCTGGCCGAACTCGACCGGTTCGCCGTTCTTGGCGAGCACGGCGACGACCTTGCCGGCGCGCTCGCTCTCGATCTGGTTCATCATCTTCATGGCCTCGATGATGCACAGCACCTGGCCGACCCGGACTTCCTGGCCGATCTCGACGAAGGACTTGGCGCCCGGCGCCGGCGACGCATAGAAAGTGCCGACCATCGGCGCCGTCACGAGGTTTTCATCGCGCTGCTCGGCGGGCGCCGAGGCGGGTGCGGCCGCAGCCTGTGCGGGCGCCGCCGGGGCCTGCATCACGACAGCCGGGCCCTGCGTCATGGCATGGGCGCCCTGCGTGAAGCGGGCGATGCGCACCGATTCCTCGCCCTCCGATATCTCGAGCTCGGCGAGCCCCGATTCCTCGAGCAGTTCGATCAGTTTTTTTATCTTTCGAATGTCCATTCATTTCCCCTGCGGACGGTCGAGGCGGTCGAGTGCGGCCGTGAGCGCGAGTTCGTAGCCCTGCGCCCCGAGGCCGGCGATGCTGCCCACCGCGATGTCGGAAAAATAGGAATGCCTGCGGAAGGGTTCGCGCGCGTGGACGTTCGACAGGTGCACCTCGATGAAGGGCACGGCCACGGCCAGGAGCGCGTCGCGCAACGCAATGCTCGTGTGGGTGAAGGCGCCGGGGTTCAGGATCACGAAATCGGCGGGCTGCTTCGCGAGCGCCTGGACGCGATCGACCAGCTCGTGCTCGGCATTGCTCTGGAAGCTCTCGAGCGTCGCCCCGCGGCCGGCGGCCTGGGCCTTCAGCCGCTCTTCGATGGCCGCGAGCGTGTCCCGGCCGTAATGGTCGGGTTCCCGCTGGCCGAGCAGGTTGAGGTTGGGCCCGTTGATGAGCAGAATCCGACGCATCGGCCGCGCAATCCCCCGTTCATGGCAGCCCCGGTGGGCGACCATTCAACCGGACAAAGCTCACTTTGTCCACATCATGCCGGGATAATGCGTCGAACGGCGTCGATTTGACGCCAAACAGGTCAATCTGTGTGGGCGTCTGACTCGAACGGGCCGAGTTCGGCAAGCTTGGCGCGGATCTGGGCCCTGGCTGCGGCCATGTCCAGGGTGCCGGAATCGACCTCGTGGACCAGCTTCAGGATGACCTCCGCCTGCGGCCGGTGCAACTCGCCGACGTGGATGGTGGCAATGCGGCCCGAACGGTCGGTGAATGCCGTGAAGGGCAAGCCGACCGCCTCGACGCCGAAGGCCTGGGCCGCGTCCAGGCCTTCCTGCTCGCCGATCAGCACCGTGTAGTCGATCGGCATCTTCTGCAGGTACTTCAAGACGTCCTCGCGGAAGTCCACGGCGATGCCGATGACTTCGACGCCCTGCGGGCGTTGCTCGCGCGCGAGTTCGTTCAGCATCGGGATCTCACGCCGGCAAGGCGCGCACCAGGTCGCCCAGAAGTTGACGACCAGCGCCTTGCCGTCCCACTCGGAAAGTGCGCGCGGCTTGCCGTCGCGATCGGCGAGCGTGATGTCGGGCCGGCGCTCCGGGATCACGGCCGGCCGGCTGGTCGGCGCGGGCGGCGGCAGCGGCTCGGGCGCCAGCAGGTTGCGGCTCGCGAGATAGGCGCCGACGCCGGCAAGGCCTGCAACTGCTACGAGGCCTGCCAATTTCATGCCGCGCGGCAGTTTCAGCATTCGCGGGCGAACCGGGCCAGGTGTTCGCGGAATTCAGCGGCGGCCTTGAAGCCGACCAGCCGAAACCGCGGCACTCGCGTCCATCCTTGGCGAAGAAAGCCGTGGTCGGCGGACCGTAGACGCCGAAGCGGCGCAGCAACGCCTGGTCGGCCTCATTGTTGGCCGTCACATCGGCTTTCAGCAGCACGAATCCGGCCAGGTCCTTCTGGACGTCGGCATCGGAGAACGTGTACTTCTCCATTTCCTTGCAGGAGACGCACCAGTCGGCATAGAAATCGAGCATCGCGGGCTGGCCGGCGGCGAGTGCCGCCGCAAGCTCACGGTCGAGGTCCTCGACCGAAGCGACCTTGCGAAAGGGAAGCGCCGCACTGGCTGCCGTCTTCGAGCTGCCAAGCGCGCCCGGCAGTGAAATGCCGCGCAAGGGCTGCAGGGGATCGTTCCCGCCCGCCGCCGCCCCGATCATCATGATGATGCCCCAGGCGATCGCCGCGAGCCCAGCGCCGCGCGCGATGGGGCGCGGACCGCTCTTGGGATCGGGCCGGCCAAAACCGCCGAAATAATAGCCAGCGACGATGGTGAGCAGCGCCCACAGGGCGAGCGTCTGCGGACCCGGCAGGATGCGCTCGAGCATCCACACCGCGACGCCCAGCATCATGACGCCGAACAGGGCCTTGACCGTCGTCATCCAGGGTCCGGCATGCGGCAGGAAGCGCCCGCCGGCCACGCCGACCAGCAGGAGCGGTGCGCCCATGCCGATGGACATCGCAAAGAGCGCGAGCGCCCCGCGCACGACGTCGCCCGACTGGCTGATCACGGTCAATGCCGCGACGAGCGGCGGTGCCACACAGGCCGTCACGACGAGCGCGGACAGCGCTCCCATGATCGCGGTCCCGACCAGGCTGCCGGCTTTCTGCCGGCCGGACACGGCGGACAGCCGCGTCTCGAGTGCCGAGGGGATGCGCAACTCGAACAGGCCGAACATGGCGAGTGCCAGCACGACGAACAGGATCGCGAAGCTGATGATGATCCAGGGCTGCTGGAAGAAGGCCTGCGCCTGCTTGCCGGCGGCCGCGAAGGCCGCGCCGGCGATCGTGTAGGTGGTCGCCATGCCGAGCACGTAGATGACGGAGAGCAACAGCGAGCGGCGCGTGGTCGCGGATTCGCCCTGGCCGGCGATGATGCGGGCGAGTATCGGGATCATCGGCAGCACGCAGGGCGTGAAGGCGAGGCCGAGCCCGCCCAGGAAGAAGAGCCCCATCACGATCAGCAGGTTTCCGGTCGCGAGCCTGGCCGCAAGATCGTCCTGCTCGGAGACCATCGGCGGGGCGTCGGCGCGCGACGGCGTGCCGGCGGCGGGCATCGCGATCGTGACGGTCTTGGTGACCGGCGGATAGCAGAGCCCTGCATCCGCGCATCCCTGATAGCCGACGGCAATCTCGAGCGTCGACGGAGTCGCGGGCCGGGTGACCGGCACGGTCGCGCTCAAGGCGTGGTAGTAAACCTCGACTTCGCCAAAGAACTCATCGGTCTTCTTCTTGCCCGCCGGCATCGCGAGCTCACCGAGCGTGAATCCGGGCGTCGCGGTCTTGACCGAAACGCGGTGCCGATAGAGGTAATACCCCGGCGCGATCTGCCAATCGAGGGCGAGCTGGGCCCCGCCATCGGCAGCCGCGGTGAAGACGAAGGCCTCATCGACCGGCAGGAACTGGTCGTCATTGATTGCCGGGCCTAGCAGGCCTTGTGCGGTGGCGGCGGCGCTGATGGCCAGCAGACAGGCGGCCAGGACAGTCCTCGGACTCTTCATTCGCAGGGATCCTTCCGGCAGATTTTTCGGCGGACGCGGCGAGAGGTTAGCGGCCCGCCGCGCACTTGTCTTGACCGCCTGCCCGGTTTCGCAAATCCGCCGTCAGTTTTCACCATTGGCTGGCACGAAAACTCATTGTATTTCAACAGCTTGAGAATAGTGCAGGGGATCGGCCAGACAGAGCTTGAATTTGGGTCGCCAATCCCTATGATTAGCACCCGACCAGGGAGAGTGCTAACACCCAAAGTGTGCCCTCCCGGGCACCAACAGGCGATTTTCCAAGGAGTGTTGAACCATGAAGATCCGTCCGCTTCATGATCGAGTGATCGTCAAGCGCGAAGATGAAGAGCGCAAATCACCCGGCGGCATCGTGATCCCCGACACCGCTGCCGAGAAGCCGATCCGCGGCAAGATCGTCGCAGTCGGCAAGGGCAAGATTCTGGAGAACGGGAGCGTCCGTCCGCTCGACCTCAAGGTCGGCGACAAGATCCTGTTCGGCAAATACGGCGGAACCGAAGTCAAGGTCGACGGCGACGAGCTCCTCGTGATGCGCGAGGAAGACGTCATGGCCGTGATCGAAAAGTAAAGAGGACAAGTACCAATGTCAGCCAAGGAAGTCAGATTCAGCGATGACGCGCGCACCCGCCTGGTCCGCGGCGTCAACCTGCTTGCGAACGCCGTCAAGGCGACGCTCGGCCCGAAGGGCCGCAATGCGGTGCTCGAGAAGAGCTTCGGCGCGCCGACCATCACCAAGGATGGCGTCTCGGTCGCGAAGGAAATCGAGCTCAAGGACAAGTTCGAGAACATGGGCGCGCAGATGGTCAAGGAAGTCGCTTCGTCGACCTCCGATGAGGCCGGCGACGGCACGACCACGGCGACCCTGCTCGCGCAGGCGATCATCCGCGAGGGCATGAAGGCCGTCGCGTCGGGCATCAACCCGATGGACGTCAAGCGCGGCGTCGACCTGGCCGTGACGGCCGCGGTCGAGGAGCTGAAGAAGCTCTCCAAGCCCTGCAAGGACTCGAAGGCGATCGCCCAGGTCGGCACGATCTCGGCGAACAGCGACGAGGCCATCGGCAAGAAGATTGCCGAGGCGATGGAAAAAGTCGGCAAGGAAGGCGTGATCACGGTCGAGGAAGGCTCGGGCCTCGAGAACGAACTCGAAGTCGTCGAGGGCATGCAATTCGACCGCGGCTACCTGTCGCCGTATTTCATCAACAACGGCCAGACTCAGACCTGCGAGCTCGAGAGCCCGTACATCCTGCTGTACGACAAGAAGGTCTCGAACATCCGCGAAATGCTGCCGCTGCTCGAGGGCATCGCCAAGGCCGGCAAGCCGCTGCTCGTGATCGCCGAGGACGTCGAGGGCGAGGCGCTCGCGACACTCGTGGTCAACACGATCCGCGGCATCGTCAAGGTCTGCGCGGTCAAGGCGCCGGGCTTCGGCGACCGCCGCAAGGCCATGCTCGCCGACATCGGCGTGCTGACCGGTGGCACCGTGATTTCCGACGAAGTCGGCCTGTCGCTCGAAAAGGCGACGCTGAATGACCTCGGACGGGCCAAGAAGGTTGTCGCCGAGAAGGAAAACACGACGATCATCGACGGCGCGGGCAAGCCCTCCGAGATCAAGGGACGGATCGAGCAGATCCGCCGCCAGGTCGAGGAAGCGACCTCCGATTACGACAAGGAAAAGCTGCAGGAGCGCGTTGCGAAGCTCTCCGGCGGTGTTGCCGTGATCAAGGTCGGTGCGGCCACCGAGATCGAGATGAAGGAAAAGAAGGCCCGCCTCGAAGACGCCCTGCATGCAACCCGTGCGGCCGTCGAAGAGGGCGTGGTTCCCGGTGGCGGTGTTGCGCTGGTCCGCGTGCAGAAGACGCTGGACAAGCTCACCGGCGCCAACGAGGACCAGAATGTCGGCATCCGCATCCTGTCGCGCTCCATCGAGGAACCGCTTCGCCAGATCGTGCAGAACGCCGGTGAAGATGGCTCGGTCGTGCTGGCCAAGGTCCGCGAGGGCAAGGGCAGCTTCGGCTACAACGCCGCGACCGGCGAGTACGGCGACATGATCGAGATGGGCATCCTGGACCCGACCAAGGTCACGCGCCTGGCGCTCCAGAATGCGGCGTCCGTCGCCGGCCTGCTGTTGACCACCGAGGTAATGGTGGCCGAGGCTCCGAAGGAGGAGCACGACCACCCGCCGATGGGCGGCGGCGGCATGGGCGGCATGGGCGGTATGGACATGTAAAGCCGCAAGGCTCTACGGTTCGATCATGAAGGCCCGGGAGGCGACTCCCGGGCCTTTGTTTTGGCGCAGCCCGATCCGCCGGGGAGCGCCTTGGTAGTATCCAAACGCAAGCTTCCATCACCCACCGCGACCCCGGAGCCGAATCATGAGACTGGTTTTCTCGATTGGCCTGTCATTGCTGCTGTCAAGCCCCCTTGCTTTCGCGGACCTGCCCCAGGGCGATGCGCAGCAAGCCGTGCTCGTGACCGGCGCGAGCACCGGCATCGGGCGCAAGATCACCGAGCGGCTCGCCGCCGACGGGTACTTCGTCTATGCCGGCGCGCGCAAGGACAAGGACCTCGAGGACCTGAACACGATCAAGAACGTGCAGGCAGTCCGGCTGGACGTTACCAAGGCGGATGACATCGCCAGAGCGGTCGAGACCATTTCGAAGGCCGGCCGCGGCCTCTATGGCCTGGTCAACAATGCCGGCGTCGCGATCACTGGCTCCTTCATGGATACGAAGGAGGAAGACTTCGATTTCGTCATGGAGGTCAACGCCTACGGTCCTTACCGCGTGACGAAAGCCTTCGCGCCGCTGATCATTGCGGAGAAGGGCCGGATCACGACCATCGGCTCGATTTCCGGCATCCTCTCGGCGCGCGACCTCGGCGTCTACAGCATGAGCAAGCATGCGATCGAGGCATTCGCGGATTCGCTCGCGCTGCAGATGGAGCCACAGGGCGTGCTGGTCAGCGTCGTCGAGCCCGGCAATTACAACTCGGAAATCGGCGCTACCGCCGCGAAACGGACCGGCGTCGTGTCGCGCCTGACCGACCGCTCGCAGTACAAGCCGCCGGACGAAGTCGCGGCGGCGGTGAAGCTCGCCCTGTTCGAGCCGAGCCCCAAGCGCCGCTACATGGTGGTGCCGGACCAGCACGAGGCCGAGATCACGATCAGGAAGGCGATCCAGGAACTGGTCCAGCTCAACGAGGGCCAGGTTTACACCTACGACCGGGACAACCTGGTCAGGATGCTGGACGAAGCGCTGGCAACGGCGCGGCCCGCGATTCCGGCAGCGGCTCCGTAGCCGACCGCTGCAAGGGCGATTCCGCCTATTCCGCCGGCAGGAACAGCGCCGGGTCCACCATCGCCCCGTTCAGGGTGACGCCGAAGTGCAGGTGCGGACCGGTCACCCGGCCCGTGGCGCCAACCTCGCCGATCCGTTCGCCGGCCTGCAGCTTCTGCCCGGTCTTCACGTCGATGCGGCTCAGGTGGCAGTACAACGTCACGAGACCGGCGCCGTGGTCGACGATCACGGTGTTGCCGTTGAAGAAATAATCGCCGACATCGACGACGGTACCGGCGCCAGCGGCCTGCACCGGGGCGCCCAGCGATGCCGCGATGTCCATGCCGCTGTGGGGATTTCGCGATTCGTCATTGAAGAAGCGGCGCAGGCCGAAGGAGCTCGAGCGCGGGCCCTGCGTCGGCTGCAGCAGCCGCAGCGTTCCCGGCGCGTCCTCCGAAAAGGTCGTCAGCGCCCCGCGGATCTTCACGCGCTCGTTCTCGACGCGCGCCAGATCGCGCTTCGAAAGATTCACCTGCTCCGGAGGCACCGTAAGTTTCTGCACGGCGTATTCCTTGGCGGTAATCTCGAAGCCGATACGCGCCTTCGAGTTGCCATGACGCACGGCGACCTCCTCGTGACCCGGAACCGCGGCCAGCGGAATGCCGACGACGGCGAGCCAGTGATCGGCATCGCGCAGCACCAGTGCGCGGGCGCCGTCGAATGTGACGATGGGCGCAACGTCTGCCGGCCCCTCGATCGGCAACAGCACGACGCCGCCGGGCACAGCCGATGCGCGCGGCAGGATGCCGGACAGCGCGTCACCGGCAATGCTCGCGCCCCGCACGCGCGCGGGCGAGGCGCTCGCCTTCGCATCCGGCGCCGCGTCGACGCGCAGGACGGCCACGACCGACAGCGCCGTTGCCAGGATTGCGTTCAATACGGAAGACTTGGGCAGGCTGCTACCGCATTTCGGTTTCGACGATCACGCCGGCCCGGGCGAGCTGCTCCAGGTCGCGCTGCAGTTCCTGCCGGTCGAGGCCGGGCTGGCGCGCAATGGCGTCCTCCAGCGAGAACAGGCGCTGCTTCAACATCCATTCGACGGTCGGGTTGTCGGCTCCGAGAGCGATCTCGCCGCCATCGAAGACGACGGCGAATCCGCGGTCGCGACGCACGACCTGCGCCCGTCGCGCCACCGAATACCAGGTCGTCTTCGCCTGCGCCGGCAATCCGTAGTCAGCCCCGGGGCGGGCGAGGTCGCGCTGGTGATTCAGCACGTCCGTGGCAAATGCGGGCGAAGTCATCACGGCCTTGATCCGGTCGGCGAGGCGGGCGAGCCGCGAGCGCAGGTCCGACTCCCCGCGTGCATCGGGCAGGTAGGCGCGGAACTCGCTTTCCTGCGTCACGGCGCTCTCCAGCAGCTTGAAGAGCGCGAGGCCGGTCGCCGGCGAAATGCCGAAGGTGACGTGGAGCGATGCCTGCGAACCGGTCAGCGCATCGTGATACTGGCCGCGCGGCAGGTAGAGGATGTCGCCCGGTTTCATCTGCACCTCGAACAGGAGCTTGCCGCGGGACTCGGTCAGCCATTTCTCGATCTCGTCGCCGGGCGGGAGCGGCGCCACCGGCGCGTCCGCGCGTGACTCGTAGATGCGCCAGGTCTTTTCGCCCTCGGCCTGCACGGCGAACACGTCGTGAAGGTCGTAGTGCGTCTGGAAGGCCTGCACGCCCTTGAAGGAACAATAGACATTCGCGGACACGCGGGCCGCGAACTCGCGCTCGAGCATGCCGGCGACCGCGCCGACTTCCGGGCAGACGCGATGCAGCTGATTGGCGACCAGGCTTGCCCCGAGTCCCAGCAGTGCCTTGACCTTGGCGGGATTGACGGGGGCGCTCGCTCCCGCGCGCAGTTCGGCCGTGTCGCAGTAATTCTCGCGCAGCGCCGCCCGGCTCTTGAAGAAGACCTTCAGCGTGTCCTCGTTCCAGTACGGCGTGATCGCGAGTACATCGTTGAAGCGCTGCCAGGAGAGCAGGCTCGCGCCGCCCCCTTGCCGCTGGATATGAACGGGGCGGTTGCCGTAGTACTGCGAGCGGAAGCTGGCTGCGTCGAATGGCGCGATGAAATCTGCAAATTCCATGACGAATAGACGTTAGCATTGCCAATCCGCCCCTGTCGAGGAACCGCGGGTGCCGCGAAATGCTTGAGACACAAGGGAACCGGCTGCCGGTGCGCGCGGCCCTTCGACCCGATGGTCTATTTCTCGCGCTCCGCGACATCCGCCCGGAGGAGCTCCGGGATGCTTTCATGCAGGAGACCGTCACGCGGATCGCTGCGACTGAAACGGTCGTCCACATCGCCAGGGAGGACATCGGCAAGGCGGACGCCGATACGGCGCCGGCAGGGCTCGTCTTTCACGTCGCGCGCTGCGGCTCGACGCTGATCTCGCAGCTCCTGAAGCAGCACGAATCGCTTGTCGTCTACGCGGAGCCGCTGCCCGTCAACGAGATCCTGGTGCCGCCCCAGGCGTGGCCGCGCCAGGACCTGGTCGCTGCGCTTCGATCGCTGGGCGATGCGCTGGCCCGCCATGCGGGCAAGCCCTATGTCCTGAAGCTCAGCAGCTGGAACACATTCTTCTGCGACATCCTCGCCGAGGCGTTTCCCGCGACGCCCTGGGTCCTCAGCATCCGCGATCCGGTCGAGGTCGGCGTTTCGATCCTCGCCCAGCGACCCGGCTGGCTCCGCGATACCTTGGGTCCCGGCGGCCAGTTCTCCGCATTCGTGGACCCGCAGGACGTGTCGCGGTCGCCGGAGGAATTCGTCGCCCGACTGTATGGCGCATTCTGCGAGGCAGTCGCCGGCCTCGATCCAGAACGGGGCAGGCTCGTGTCCTATGAATCCCTGCCCGCGGCCGTCTGGGAAGTCGTCGCGCCGCATTTCGCGCTGACGATCGATGCCGCACAACGCGCGCGGATGGCGGAGGCTGCGAAGTCCCATGCGAAGGCGCCGCTGGGGAAGGCGGTGCAGTTCGTTCGCGATGCCGCGACCAAGCAGGCGGCCGCTTCGCCGGAATTGCGGCGCGCGATCGATGCGTTCGCAAGGCCGCCGATGCATCGACTCCTGACACTGCACGCGCAAACCCGCGGAGAAACCCCATGCAATCCATCGCGCTAGCGCTCGCAATCGGCGGGACGGTCGGCTATCACCTCGTCACCAAGCTGGTGCCGGCGGGCGCCAATCCGATCGCGATGCTGTTCACGGCCTACGTGGTCGGCATGGTGCTCTGCGGCGCCATCCTGCTGCTGATGCCGGTGGAAGCCGGTTTCCGCAGTCACTTCGCCCAGGTCAACTGGACCGCGCCGGCGCTCGCGATGTCCATCGTGGTGATCGACCTCGCGTTCATCCTGCTCTACCGGAGCGGATTTCCGGTGTCGATCGGGGCCCTCGTCACCCAGGTATCGGCCGCGATCGCGCTGCTCGGTCTCGGCTACCTGCTCTTCAGGGACCGGCTGTCGCTGACCAACATCGCGGGCGTCGCGCTGTGTTTCGCGGGTCTCTGGCTCGTGAATCGCGATTGAGCGGGATCGGCTCGATGCTGGGGAATCGCGCGGCCACGCTGATTGCCCATTGGCGCGAGGCCGGCGGGTCGGCAGAGCTTCCCGCCGCAGACCTCGAACGTGTCTTCGCGGCGAGCGAATTCGTCGCCGAGGCGTCGACGCGGGAGCCCACGATCCTGGGACAGCTGGCGGCCAGCGGCGAACTGGGGCGCGCGCGAAACGCCGGCGAAATCCTGGGCGCCGCGATGGCCTTGCTCGAAGGCGGCGACGACGAAGCCCGCTTCATGGATGGACTGCGACGGCTGCGTCGGCACGAGATGCTGCGCATCGCCTGGCGCGATCTCACGGGCGCGGCGGCCCTTGTCGAGGTGCTCACGGAACTTTCCGACCTCGCCGATGCGGCCATCACGGCTTCCATCGCATTTGCTTCACGAGCATTCCTGCCCCGCTTCGGGCAGCCGCGCGCGGCGGCCGGTGGCCTGCAGGAACTGGTCGTGCTCGCCATGGGCAAGCTGGGCGGTCGCGAGCTCAATTTTTCGTCGGATATCGATCTCGTGCTGCTGTACCCGGAAACGGGCGAGACGGATGGCCGGCGGCCGACCGCAAACGAAGATTACTTCACGCGCCTCGGCCAGGCGCTGGTGCGGCTCCTCAACTCGCGCACGGCGGAGGGTTTCGTGTTCCGCGTGGACCTGCGCCTGCGCCCATTCGGGGATTCCGGGCCGCTGGTGGTGAACTTCGGCGCCTTCGAGGAATACCTGCAGAAACACGGCCGCGACTGGGAACGATATGCCTATGTCAAGGCGCGCGCGGTCACCGGCGTCGCGGCCTACCGCGAACTGTATGACAACGCCGTCCGTCCGTTCGTCTATCGGCGCTACCTGGATTTCGGCGTGTTCGAGAGCCTGCGCGCGATGAAGGACATGATCGCGCGCGAGGTCTCGCGACGCGACCTGCAGCAGGACATCAAGCTGGGACCCGGTGGAATCCGCGAAATCGAGTTCATCGTGCAGGCGCAGCAGCTGATCCGCGGCGGCTCCGAGCCGGGGCTGCAATCGCCCGCGCTGCTCACGGTGCTGCCGCGGCTGCAGGGCTCGAAGCTGCTGGCGGCAGCCGCGGTCGCCGACCTGCAGGACGCCTACGAATTCCTGCGCCGGACCGAGAATCGCCTGCAGATGGTTGCCGACCAGCAGACGCATGCGCTGCCGGAAGGCGAACCTGGCCGCGAACGGTTGGCCGCATCCATGGGAGCGGCCGGCTGGACCGAATTCATGCGCATCCTCGACGGCAAGCGCCGCGCCGTCACCGCACACTTCAATGATGTCGTGTTCGGCCCGGGCGGGCGCGCCGCTCTGCCGCCTGCCGCGAGCCTCGAGTCGCTGTGGGCTGCGGAGCCCGATGCGGAATCGATCGCTCGCGAACTGGCGGGTCTCGGCATCCGTGATGCCACGGGTGCGGCCGGCATGCTGCTCGAGTTGCGGCAGTCGGCCTATTTCCGGCGCCTCGACGAGTTCGGCCAGCGTCGCCTCGCGCTGCTCCTGCCGCGGCTGCTCTCCGGGATCGCCGGCGCGGCCGGCGGCGATCGCGGCGCCGATGAACTGACGCTGCTCGCGCGCCTGATCCGGATCGTCGAGGCGATCGGCGGCCGCACGGCCTACCTTGCGCTCCTCAACGAAAATGCCAGCGCCCGGGCGCGGCTGGTCAGCATCTGCCGGCTGGGCGACTACCTGGCCCGCCAGGTCGCGGCGCATCCGCTGCTGCTCGACGAACTGCTGGACTCGCGCATCTTCGACACGCTTCCGGACCGGGAGCAGTTCCGCCAGGAACTCGCGATCCGGCTCGGGCATGCCGGCGGCGACGAGGAGCGCCAGGTGGACGCTCTGCGGCAGTTCCGCCGGGCAGCGACCTTCCGTATCGCGATGCAGGACTTGACCGGGCGGCTGCCGCTGATGCAGGTCAGTGACCGGCTGACGGACGTCGCGGAACTGATCCTCGAGCAGGCGCTGACGCTCGCCTGGCAGCAGACCATCGCGATCCACGGCGAGCCGCGCTGCGTGGACGCGGAAGGCCCGCGCGCCGCACGGGTCGCGATCGCCGGTTACGGCAAGCTGGGCGGCATGGAACTTGGCTATGCCTCGGATCTCGATCTTGTGTTCCTGCACGATTCGTCGGGCGAGCGGCAGCAGACGGCGGGCGCGAAGCCGGTGGACAACGAGGTCTTCTTCCTGCGGCTCGCGCAACGGCTCGTGCACTTGCTGACCGTGCACACGGCCGCCGGCCGGCTATATGAAGTGGACGTGCGGCTGCGGCCGAGCGGGAAGGGCGGTCTCGCCTTCACGCAGATGCAGGCCTTCGAGGACTACCAGCGACGCGAAGCATGGACCTGGGAGCACCAGGCGCTCTTGCACTCGCGCTGGATCGCGGGCGATCGCAGGCTCGGCATCGAGTTCGCCCGCATCCGCCGCGAAGTGCTGATGCACTCGGTGCGGCGCGAGACGCTACGCAATGACATCGTCGCGATGCGCGAACGCATGCGCGTGGAACTCTCCCGTTCCCATGAAGGAATCTTCGACCTGAAGCAGGATCGCGGCGGCATCGCCGACATCGAGTTCATGGCGCAGTACTGGGTGCTGCGCTCTACCGACAGGTACCCGCCGCTCTGCGAGTTCGCCGATACCATCCGCCACCTCGAATCGGTCGGTTCCGCCGCACTCGTCGACCACCGTATGATCGACGTCCTGGTCGACGCCTACCGTCGTTACCGCGAGGCGGCGCACCACCTGTCGCTGGAACAGAAGCCTCCGGTCGTCGAGACGGCGGCGTTCACGGAATTGCGCGCAAGGGTCGCGGCGATCTGGGAGCAGGTAATGGTCGCGGGCGCCGACCCTGCGCCGGTATAATCGCGGGCGGGCTGACAGGGGAATCCCGGTGACCGGCACCCAGGCAAGCGAGCGCGAACCGATCCTGCCGAATGCGCAGAACCGTTACGAAGTCACGGCGGCGGACCTGCCGCTGTCCTGCCCGATGCCCTCGATGTCCCTCTGGAACAGCCACCCGCGCGTCTACCTGCCGATCGAGGCGACCGGCTGGGCCAAGTGCCCGTATTGCAGTGCCGAATTCGTGCTGAAGCGCTGACGCTTCGGACCCGTTGACCTAGGTCAGGGCGGCGGCGGCGTTCCGGCCGCAGCATGCCACCGGCAACTCGGCGGCAGATGAGTCGGAAGCATGCAGCGTCGCTCCTGGGCTGAACCCTTCAAGATCAAGGTGGTCGAGCACCTGCGGATGACGACCCGCGCGGAGCGCGAGCGGGCCATCGTCGACGCGGGTTTCAACACCTTCCTGCTGCGCAGCGACGACGTCTACATCGACCTGCTGACGGATTCCGGCACATCGGCCATGAGCGACCGGCAGTGGGCGGGCATGATGCTGGGCGACGAGGCCTATGCCGGCTCGGCGAACTTCTATCATCTCGAAAGCGCCGTGCGCGAGTTCTACGGCTACAAGCACGTCATTCCGACGCACCAGGGCCGCGGCGCCGAGCACATCCTGAGCCGCTCGTGCATCAAGCCGGGCGATTTCGTGCCGGGCAACATGTACTTCACGACGACCCGGGTCCACCAGGAGCTGGCCGGCGGGCAGTTCGTCGACGTGATCGTCGACGAGGCCCACGACCCCGGTTCCGAGTTCCCCTTCAAGGGCAATGTCGACCTCGGCAAGCTGACGCGGCTGATCGAGCGTGTCGGTGCGTCGCGCATTCCCTATCTCTCGCTGCATGCGACGGTCAACATGGCCGGCGGCCAGCCGATCAGCATGGCCAATGCGCGCGAAGTGTCGGTGCTGTGCCGGCGGCACGGGATCAGGATATTCCTGGACGCGACGCGGGCAGTGGAGAACTGCTACTTCATCAAGGCCCGCGAAGCCGGATACGCGGACCGGTCGCTGGCCGCGATTCTCCGCGAGCTTTGCTCCTATACCGATGGCTGCACGATGTCCGGCAAGAAGGATTGCCTGGTCAACATCGGCGGCTTCCTTGCGATCAACGACGATGAGCTGGCCGACGCGGCCCGCAACATGGTCGTGATCTACGAAGGCCTGCACACCTACGGCGGACTGGCCGGGCGCGACATGGAGGCCATGGCGATCGGCATCGGCGAGTCCGTGCAATACGACCACATGCACGCGCGGGTCGGGCAGGTGCAGTACCTCGGCGAGATCCTCCAGCGCGAGGGCGTGCCGATCGTGCGGCCGATTGGCGGCCACGGCATCTTCCTGAACGCACTCGAGTTCCTGCCGGACATGCCGCGCGAGCATTTTCCGGCCCAGGCGCTGGCGGCCGCGCTGTACGTCGATTCCGGCGTGCGGGCCATGGAGCGCGGAGCCGTGTCGGCAGGGCGCGATCCGGCGACCGGCCGGAACAACATTCCGCGACTGGAGCTGGTGCGGCTGACGATTCCGCGCCGTGTCTACACGCAGGCGCACATGGACGTCACCGCCGAGTCGGTCGTGGCGCTCTATCGGCAACGCGCCGGGATCGTGGGCCTGCAATTCACCTACGAGCCGAGGCAATTGCGCTTCTTCCAGGCGCGCTTCAGGCCGGTCGAGGGCGAGCGGATACTGCGGGACTAGCGACCTCTGGATATAATCGCGGCCTGCAAGCCAGGGGCCGCGTTCCGTGCAAAGCGCCGAGACAGGACGGAACAAGCCGACTGCAACCGCCAGACGCGTCATTCCGGGCCGCTGACGACTGATGTTCAAGCGGCTCGCAGTCGACCACGGCGCGATTCTCTATGATCCCGAGCGAGTCGACGATCCCGGCTGGGAACTGTTCGACCGCGCGCGCTGGCAGGCGCGTGGCGCGCTGACCGCGCACACCGGCGGGCGCGGCTCGATCCATTTCATCGAGGACCGGGGCCGGCACTGGGCGCTCAGGCGCTACCTGCGCGGCGGCGTCATCGCGAATCTCGTGCGCGAGCGATTCCTGTTCCTCGGCGAGGAGCGCACGCGCTCGTTCCGCGAGCTGCGCCTGCTCGCGGCGCTCCTGCAGATGGGCCTGCCGGTGCCGGCGCCGGTGGCCGCCGGGTACCGGCGCGGCGCCTGCACCTATGTCGCTGAACTGATCACCGAGCGGCTGGTCGGTGCTGCGTCGCTGATCGAGACGCTGCGCGCCGGGCGCATGAGCGATGCGGGCTGGATGGCGATCGGCCGCTGCCTGCGGCGATTCCACGACGCCGGCGTGCAGCACGCCGACCTGACTGCCAACAACATCATGCTGGGCGGGAACGGCGAGGTCTGGGTCCTCGATTTCGATCGCGGCCGCCTGCGCGAGCCCGGCGGCTGGCGCGGGCGCGTGCTCGACCGGCTGGCGCGCAGCCTCGCGAAGCTCACGGCGGATCGCATCGAATGGCAGGGCGGATTCGCGCTGCTCACCGCCGCGCACGACGGTTGACGATGCGCCTCGTCTACAATTTCCTGATCTACCTCGCGGCGCCCGTAGCGCTCCTGATGCAGCTCTGGCGCGGGCTGCGCGACCCGAGTTACCGCGAGCGTCTCGGCGAACGCTTCGGCTTCGGGCCAGCACTGCCAGGCAACACGATCTGGATCCACGCGGTATCGGTCGGCGAGGTCCAGGCGGCCGAATCGCTGGTCAGGAAGTTGCTGATTCGCCATCCGCGCTACCCGTTGCTGCTGACGACGGTGACGCCGACCGGGGCGGCGCGTGCGAGACAGCTGTTCGGGGACTCGGTGCAGCTGCGCTATATCCCTTTCGACCTTCCGGGTTCGGTGCGGCGTTTCTTCGACCGCGTTCAGCCACGTCTCGCGATGATCCTCGAGACCGAGCTGTGGCCCAACCTCTATGCGGAATGCGGCCGCCGCAACGTGCCGCTCGTGCTGGCGAGCGCGCGCATCTCGCCGCGCTCGGTTGGACGTTACCGCCGCCTCGTACCGCTGTTCCGGGAGGCGCTGTCGCACGGCATCCTGATCGCCGCGCAGAGCGAGACCGACGCCGCGCGCTTCCGCTCGATCGGCGCGAATCCCGCGCGCACGCACGTGACGGGCAACATCAAGTTCGATTTCCAGCCGCCGCCCGGAATCGAGGAACGCGGGGCCCGCTGGCGGGAGATGAATGCGCCGGGCCGGCCGATCTGGGTGGCCGGCAGCACCCACGAGGGCGAGGAGGAGATGATCCTCGACGCCCATCAGGCCGTGCGCCGAGTTTTCCCGGACGCATTGCTGTTGCTGGTGCCGCGGCATCCCCAGCGCTTCGACGCGGTGCGGGACCTGCTCTCGCGGCGCGGCGAGGCGCACACGAATCGTTCGAGTGGCACGGCAATCCCGGCTGCCACGTCGGTGATGCTGGGAGACACGATGGGCGAGCTGATGATGTTCTACGCCGCCGCCGACGTCGCATTCGTCGCCGGAAGCCTGGTGCCGATCGGCGGCCACAACCTGCTGGAGCCGGCGTCGCTGGGCCGGCCCCTGCTGACCGGGCCCCACAATTTCAACAGCGAAGCGGCCGCGCAACTGCTGATCGAGGCGGGTGCGGCACGCGTCGTCGCCCGCACCGCCGAGCTTGGCGATTCCGTTTCGGAGCTGCTGGGAAACAGCACGCTCCGCGCTTCGATGGGCGCCGCCGGCCGCGGCGTGCTGGATGCCAATCGCGGAGCGCTCGACCGCTTGTTGCGGCTCGTGGACCCGCTGCTATCATGACCCGCAACTTGAACACACCCGCCAGGATCCGCAGGAATCGCGACGCCGCTACCGCTGCCGGGCTGCGCCTCGTCGAGCCCTACAGCGAGGCGGCGCTGAAGTCGCTGGCCGCGCGCTTCGGCTCGCCACTGCTGTTCATCGACTGCAACATCATCCGGCGCCAGTACCGGGCGCTCGCGGCTGCCTTGCCGGGCGTGGACCTGCATTACGCGCTGAAGCCACAGCCGGAGGCGACGGTCGTCAAGGTGCTGGCCGCGGAGGGCGCCTGGTTCGATCTCGCGACCAATGGCGAGGTGGATCGTGTCCGTGCCGCCGGCATCGAGCCCGCGCGCTGCATCCACACGCACCCGATCAAGCGCGATATCGACATTCGCCACGCGCTCGAATACGGCGTCACGACCTTCGTCGTCGACAACCCGGACGAACTCGCCAAGTTCCGGCCCTACCGCGACCGGGCGCGGCTGCTGTTGCGCCTGGCGTACCGCAGCGCGGACGCGATGGTGGACCTGTCCCGCAAGTTCGGCTGCGACCCGGAAGCCGCGATCTCGCTCCTCGAGGCCGCGGCACGCGCGCGCATCAAGGTCATCGGCATCTCGTTCCACGTCGGCTCGCAGGTCGGCAGCGCCGATGCGCATGCCCGCGCCATCGAGATCAGCGCGGGCCTGATCGCGCAAGCGGCCGCCCGCGGCCTGCCGCCGCTGACCGTACTCGACATCGGCGGTGGTTTCCCGATCGACTACCTGCATCAGGCGCCGGCGATCGACGAATTCTGCCGGCCGATACGAGCGGCGCTCGCGAAACTGCCGACCGGGATACGCGTGATCTCGGAACCGGGGCGCTACATCTGCGGGCCCGCTGGCTTCTGCCTGACCACGGTGATGGGCCGCGCAAAGCGCGAGGGACGCTGGTGGTACTACCTCGACGACGGCATGTACGGATCCTTCAGCGGGCAGCTGTACGACCATTCGCGCTATCCGGTCGAGCCGGTCGCGCCGCATGCCGGTCCACGCATGCCCTGCGTGCTCGCGGGGCCCACCTGCGACAGCATCGACGTCATTGCCGAGGACCTGCCGATGCCGGAACTCGCGGCCGGCGACCTGCTGCTCGGACACCAGATGGGCGCCTACACGAGCGCGACCGCGACCGACTTCAATTTCTTCCCGCGCGCGCACCTGCTGACCGTCAATGTCGAGCCGGCCGGCGCTTGACCCTGCCTGCGGCTGCGGGAGCCGCCGCCGCTTCCTCACGGGCCTGATCGTTTGCCTGCCGGCCGCGGCTGCGACCGCCCGCGCCGCGTGGGCGGCGGATGAGACATCCGCGGCCCGCGAACTGCACCTGGTCAATACGCACACCGGCGAAATGCTCGATGCGCGCTATTTCACCGGCGGCGCCTACAACCAGGAGCAGCTGGGTGAGCTCGACTGGCTGCTGCGCGACTACCGGACCAGCACGGTCCTGCCGATCGACACGCGGCTCTTCGACCTGTTGCATGACCTGGCGCAGGCTGCCGGCCGCGAGCCGCGCTACGAGATCATTTCCGGTTACCGCTCTCCGGCAACGAACGCGATGCTCGTCACGACCACCGACGGCGTCTCGTCGCACAGCCTGCACATGGAGGGGCGCGCGATCGACGTTCGCCTCGTAGGAGTGCCGTCAATTGACCTGCGGGACCTGGCCCTCGCCAGGCAGGCGGGCGGCGTCGGCTATTATCCGGTGTCCGATTTCGTGCACCTGGACACCGGCCGCGTCAGGAACTGGTCGGGTTGACCATGACGACCGCGATCCATCGCCGGGTCGATGGTCTGCGCGCGGGAAGCGACCCGACCTTCATCGCGCGGCTCGCGTCGGGCTGGGCGGTGATGGGCGAGCGACAGGTGTTGCCGGGCTATTGCCTGCTGCTGCCGGATCCAGTCGTGCCGACGCTGAATGCGCTTGCGGTCCCCGAGCGCACGCAGTTCCTCGCCGACATGGCGGCGCTCGGCGACGCGGTGCTGCGGGTCACGCGGGCGCTCCGCATCAACTACGCGATCCTCGGCAACCAGGAGCAGGCGCTGCACGCGCACGTGATCCCGCGCTTCCACGACGAGCCGGCGCAATACGCGACGACCCATCCCTGGGCCTACGACTGGAGTGCGGCCGCCGCATTCGACCCGGAGCAGCATCGCGAACTGCGCGATCGCATTCACATCGCGCTCGGCGCCTCGACGACGGCCTATTGACCGCGCGGGCATTGCCGTGCGAAAGATGCAATCCCCTGGCAGGAGCGCGCTTGGCCGTCTCGGATGAATTCCGCGATTTCGTGCTCGAGCAGCTCGCACCCGCGGGCAAGGTCGTCCCGCGCCGGATGTTCGGCGGGATCGGCCTCTATCTCGACGGCCTCTTCTTCGCGCTGATCGACGACGATTCCCTGTACTTCAAGACCGACGACGCCAACCGGCCGCGCTACGAAAAGGCCGGCAGCCGGCCGTTCTGCCCGTTTGCGGACCGGCCGAGTCACGTGATGGCCTACTGGGAAGTGCCGGCCGAGGTGCTGGAAGACGCGGATGAGCTGCGGCAATGGACCCGCGGGGCGCTCGCGGCAGCACTCGCCGCGCGCGGCAAGCGCAGCGCGCGCCGCCGGCGTCCGGCGGGCCGGCGCTAGGCGCACCCGATATGCAGCGTGTCGCGAGCCTGCAAGAGGAATGGGAGCCGCTGTTCGAGCGTTTCCTGTCGGGCCAGCCCGGCAGCGATCCCGGGCACGGCCTCGTGCACGTGCGCCGCGTGGTCGCGACGGCCTCGCGGCTCTGCACGGCGGAGGGCGCGCGCGGCGAGATCGTGCTTCCGGCGGCATGGCTGCACGACTGCGTTCACGTCGCCAAGGATTCGCCGCAGCGCGCGAATGCCTCGCGGATCGCCGCGGCGCGCGCGATCGAGTTTCTCGAGAGTGCCGGATATCCGTCCGGCTGCCTGCCCGACATCCGCCACGCCATCGAGGCGCACAGCTTTTCGGCGGGGGTCACGCCGCGCACGGTCGAGGCGAAGAATCGTGCAGGACGCGGATCGGCTCGACGCCCTGGGCGCGATCGGAGTCGCGCGCTGCATCGCGGTCGGCGCCGCGCTCGGGCGGCCGATCTACCTGGCGCAGGATCCCTTCTGTACGGCGCGCGAACCGGACGACGCCGGCGCGTCGATCGACCATTTCTACACCAAGCTGCTGAAGCTCGCCGGGACGATGCAGACCGCGGCGGGACGGCGCGAGGCGGAGCGCCGCAGCGAATTCATGCGCAGCTTCCTCGATCAGCTGCGTTCGGAGATCGGATGAACCAGCAACCCTATCGGGTCCTGTCGCGGGCGACGGCCGCGTGGATCGGCGCCATGCTGCTGGCCGTGGCTGTCCTCGTAGTCTGGTTCATCATCCAGAAGATGCGCGCCTCCTCGGCAGAATTCGGTGCGCTCTTCGATCAGTCGCCCGCAGATGCCGCGATCGAAATCGTGCGCCGCGTTCACCTGTATGCCTGGATCTACGGCGGCAGCCTGCTCGCGATCGCCGCGTGGCTCGCCTGGATTGCGTCGCGCGCGATTCGCGCGCAGTGCATGCCGCCGCCGGGATCCTGGATCATCGAGGGCCAGCGGACCCACGTGGGCGATGCAGCGTTGCGCCGAGGCAGGATACTGCTGGCCTGCGCGGCCGTGCTGGCGTTGATTGGCGTGGGTCTCTTCGCAACACTCTGGAAGCTGGCCGCGACGATCGAGATCGCGGGATCCTGAACTCAGGACTGCCGGAACGCCTCGAAGTAGGTCGCCGGATCGACATTGCCGCCCGTGATCACGATGGCCGTCGTGCGGCCGTGAGTCGGCACCTGGCCTGCGAGCACCGCGGCGAGCGCGACGGCCCCGCCCGGTTCGATGACGAGCTTCAGGTGGCGGTAGGCCCAGGCCATGGCGGCCTGCACCTGCACGTCGGTGACCGCGACGCCGCCGGCGAGCAGCTGGCGCATCAGCGCGAAGGTCAGCACGCCGGGCGACGGCGACATCAGCGCATCGCAGATCGAGCGCGCGCCCTTCGCATTGGTCATCCTGCGCCCCGCTTCCAGCGAGCGGCGCGTGTCGTCGAAGCCCGCGGGCTCGACGCAGATCACCTCGGTCGTCGGCGACAGTTCGCGGATTGCCAGGGCAGAGCCGCTGATGAGACCACCGCCGCTGCAGGCCATCAGCACCTGGTCCGGCGTCGTGTCGAGTTCGCGCGCCTGCTGCATCAGTTCCAGTCCCACCGTGCCCTGGCCGGCGATCACATGCGGATCGTCGAAAGCCGGCACCAGCGTCGCACCCAGCTCCGCGGCGAGCTTCGACGCGATGGCCTCGCGGCTCTCGCGTTCGCGGTCGTACTGGACGATGTCGGCGCCGAACGCGCGCGTGCCCTCGAGTTTTGCGCGGGGCGCATCGGAGGGCATCACGATCGTGGCGTGGATGCCGAGCATCGCCGCGGCACAGGCGACGCCCTGGGCATGATTGCCGGAAGAGAACGCGACGACCCCGGCGGCGCGTTCGTCGGGACCGAGCTGGACGAGCCGGTTGTACGCGCCGCGGATCTTGAACGAGCCCGTGCGCTGCAGCGACTCGAGCTTCAGCAGCACCCGGCCACCGGTCAGTTCGTCGAGCGGCGTGCCGTCGAGCAGCGGCGTGCACCGCACGACGCCTGCAAGCCGCCCGGCGGCGGCTTCCACGTCCTCGAATGCCGGCAGGACACCGGGATGCAGCTCGTCGTTCACCTGCGGTATGTTACCCCGTGCGGTGCGGGAATGGCGCACGCGGGGGAGGCGGATGACATCCACATTGCGGAGGTCGCATCTGGTCGTCGGCGTCATCACGGTGCTCGCCTTCCTGATCACGGGCCTGGTCATGCGCATGCACGAACCGCCGGTCTTCGCGATGGAATGGGCCCAGCGGCTGCTGTTCCGTTCGCGGCACATTTATATCCTGTGCGCCGGGCTCGTGAATCTTGCGATCGGCGTGCACTACGCCCTTCCGGAAACCAGAATCCGGCACGGTGGCGCCGTGGCAGGCTCGCTTCTCGTGCTCGCGAGCGCCATCCTGCTGTTCTTCGCGTTTTTCGCCGAGCCGATGGCGGGACGCCCGCCGGGCGCGCTCAGCTGGATGGGCCTCATCTCGCTCTTCGGCGGTGTCATGCTGTACACGCTCGCCAGTTTCAGGAAACCTTCAGGAGGCACTTCATGACCATCGATCCGATCTGGCTGCCCGTTGCGGGCATGGTCTTCGTGACGGCGCTCGTCTGGATCAAGCTCTATGCCGATCGCATCGGCGAAATGCGCGCGAAGCGGATCGATGCGCAGTCGCTCTCGACGGCGCGCGCCGCAAGCGGCCAACTCGAGAGAACCCAGGCCGCGGACAATTTCCGGAATCTCTTCGAGGTGCCGGTGCTCTTCTATGTGCTCTGCATCGCGCTCGCGGTCACCGGCGCTTCGACGTCAGGGCTTCGTCACGGCGGCCTGGGCCTACGTTATCCTCCGCGCGCTGCACAGCCTGATACATGTGACCTACAACCGCGTGATGCACCGGTTCCTGGTCTACGTGTCGAGCACTGCCTTGCTTTTCGGCATGTGGGTCGTGTTCGCGACGAGGATCACGCCATGAGCGACTTCGAGGGCCGCTGCCTCTGTGGCGCGGTGAGATTTTCGATCACGCCGCCGACGATCTTCTTCGGGCATTGCCATTGCCATTACTGCCAGGAGGCGCATGGCGCGGCCTTTGTCAGCTGGGTCGGGGCGGCGGAAGAGCGCTTCCGGTTCCTGCCGGGTTCGCGCGAGCCGCACTGGTACCAGTCCTCGCTGCAGAGCCGCCGCGGTTTCTGCGATGTCTGCGGCACGACGATGTTCTTCACTTCCACGTTGTGCCCGGGCGAAGTGCACGTCACGCGCACGTCGATCCAGGGAGCGGTCGACCGCGAACCGCAGTGCCATGTGTTCTTCGACCAGCATGCGGCCTGGGCCGAGGTCGGCGACGCGTTGCCGCGCTACACGAGCGACGAGCCGGGGCTCAAGAAGTACAAATCGGTGAGCAGGAAGTGACCCTGGGAATACCGGCCGAAATCCGGCGTGGCGTCAGGGCGATACTGGGCTAGGGACGCCCAAGCAGCGAGGACAGGCCGCGCAGCAGGTCGACCGGGGTCGGAGGGCATCCGCGGATGACCAGATCGACCGGAATGACCTTGCTGACGGCGCCCACGCAAGCGTAGCTTCCTTCGAATACGCCGCAGCCCGCGCCGCAGTCGCCGACAGCAACGACCCACTTTGGCGCCGGAGTCGCCGCGTACGTCCGCTCCAGCGCTTGGCGCATGTTGTGGGTCACCGGCCCGGTCACGAGCAGCAGGTCGGCGTGACGCGGCGAGGCCACGAAGCGCACGCCGAATCGTTCGATGTCGTAGAAGGCGTTGTTGAGCGCATGGATTTCGAGTTCGCAGCCGTTGCAGGATCCGGCATCCACCTGGCGGATCGCCAGGCTGCGACCGAGGCGCCGCGCGACTGCGCCGCGAAGCGCCTCGCCGGCGCCCTCGAGCGGATCTGGCCGGTCCGGGGCATACGGCTCCGTGACGGGCACGCTGAAGAGGTTCTTGAACAGGCGTCTGCGCATGTTCGCCTACGAATCGTGCCCGGAGTACGAGCAGTTGAATGACTTGTTGCAGAGGGGAAAGTCCGCAACGATGTTGCCGTAGACCGCGACCTCGAGCAGGGGCCACTGGAACCATGACGGGTCGCGGAAGTGGCATCGCTCGATGCGAAGGTCCGGCCCGACGCGCAGGTACGCGAGCAGATCGCCGCGGAAACCCTCGACGATCGCAGTGGCTTCGACGCTCGCCGCCGGCGCGGTGATGACGGGGGGCTGCACGGACCCGGTCGGCAGGGAGCCGAGGGCGGCTTCGAGCCACTCGATGCTTGCCTGCACCTCATGGATCCGGATCCAGATGCGCGCATCGACATCGCCCTCGCTGCGGACGGGGACCTTGATGGGCAGCGCATCGTAAGGATCGTACGGCAGCACGGTGCGCGCATCGAAGGCGCGACCCGAGGCCCGACCCACGAATCCGCCCGCGGCAAATTCCGCGGCCAACGCCAAGTTGACCGTTCCGGTCCCGGCGGTGCGGTCCTGCAGCGATGCGGTGTTCTCGTAAAGTTCGATCAGTTCGGGGAACCGTCGGCGCAATTGCCGTGTCAGCGAGAGGATCGCGTCCCGGCCGCTTGCGGTGAGATCCACCGCGGTTCCGCCGGGGATGACCCGGTCCATCATCAGCCGATGGCCGAAGGCCGCGGCACAGGCGCGCAAGGTCTCTTCACGCAGGATTCCGCACTCGGCGTGCATCATCGAAAACGCGGCGTCGTTGCAGATCGCTCCGATGTCGCCCAGGTGATTCGCAACGCGCTCGAGCTCGGCCATGATGGCGCGCAACCAGACGGCGCGCCGCGGCGGGGCAAGTTCAAGCGCGGTCTCGGCCGCCCTGGCGAAGGCCAGGGAATACGCAACGGTGCTGTCGCCGGAGACGCGTGCTGCAATCGGCGCGCCTTCGGCAACCGGCCTGCCCTTGAGCAGCGTCTCGACGCCCTTGTGCGTGTAGCCGAGCCGTTCCTCGAGGCGGACGATGGTTTCACCGCTGGCAGTGAACCGGAAGTGTCCGGGCTCGATGATGCCGGCGTGCACCGGGCCAACCGGAATCTGGTGCAGGCTGGGACCATCCGATTCGAGGAAACGATAGGGCTGCTGCGCATCGGGTGACCGCGCCGGCGATGAGAGCGGCGCGCGTACCGCCCATCGCCCGTGGTCCAGCCAGGGCCGGTGATCAGGCAAGCCGACCACCTCGAATCCAAACAGATCGATGATTGCCCGCTCCAGGCGGATGGCCGGGGCATGATAGACGGCCAGGGATGGCACGCGGCCGGCGTGCGCCGCGATGGAAGCGATGTACACCTGGCCCGTCGCCTGCTCGAAGAGCCCGCAATGCACGGCGTCGATGTCGCCCCATTCCCCCAGCAGATCCAGTTTGCCTTCGCGCAGGGCCTGCCCGATCGCCTGCCAGGTGCCGGCATCGACCTCGACGCGCGGCCATCCCCGGTGCGATGAAACAGGAGCGAGGTTTCCGAACAATGCCTTGAACATGAGCGGGTCTATCCGAGCTGGCCGGCAACATGCCGGAACCAGGTATTGATGGCCGGCGGAAGGTACAGGCCCGCGACCGCGACCAGGGCGAGGTGCAATGCCATTGGCGCGAGGCGATAGGCCGGCAGCGTGTGGCGCTTCTGCGTCTCGCCGAATGCAAGTCCGTGCAGCCGCAGCATCAGGCCGCCGAATGCGACTGCCAGGCCCGTGACCAGCGCGAGCGTGAGCCAGGGAGCGCGCGCGAATGTCGATGTCACCAGCAGGAATTCACTCGTGAAGATTCCGAACGGCGGCAGGCCGGCAATCGCCACGACTCCGGCCACCAGCAGCCAGCCGAGCAGCGGCTGGCTGCGCGTGAGGCCGCGGATGTCTGCGATATTCTGCGTCCCCTCGAGCTGCGAGATGTAGCCCACGCCGAAGAATATGGCTGACTTCGTCAGGCTGTGCATCGCCATCTGCAGCAGCCCGGCGAAGTTTGCGAGCGGTCCGCCCAGTCCGAAGGCGAGCGTGATGATTCCCATGTGCTCGATCGAGGAGTAGGCGAACATGCGCTTGATGTCGCGGCGGCGATAAATCATCAGGCCGGCAAACAGCAGCGAGGTGAGGCCCATCGCGACCATCAGCGGTCCCGGCGAGATCACCGCGGCGTTCCCGGCCATGATCAGCTTGAACCGCAACAGCGCAAACAGCGCGACATTGAGCAGCAGGCCCGACAGCACCGCAGAAATGGGCGTCGGACCCTCCGCATGCGCATCCGGCAGCCAGGCGTGAACAGGCGCCAGGCCCACCTTGGTTCCATAGCCAAGCAACAGAAACACGAATGACAGGTTCAGCAGGGCCGGGTCGAAGGTGGCGGAACTCGCCACCAGCCGGTTCCACGACATCGCAACCACGCCCTGGCCGAGCTGCTCCTGCGCGGCAAGGTAGACGAGGATCGTGCCGAACAGGGCAAGCGCGATGCCCACGGAACCGAGTATGAAATACTTCCAGGCCGCCTCGAGTGCCGCGCTGGTGCGATAAATACCGACCATCAGCACCGTGGTCAGCGTCGCGACCTCGATCGCGACCCACATCAGTCCGATGTTGTTCGATACCAGCGCCAGGTTCATGGCCAGCATCAGCAGCTGGTACATCGCATGATAGAAACGCACGTCCCGCATGCGCAGCCGCTTGGTCTGCAATTCATGCGCGATGTACCCGGCACTGAAGACGCTGGTCGTGAATCCGACCAGCGCCGAGACGATCAGGAAGACCGTGTTGACGTCGTCGACCAGGAGATACAACGATGGTTCCGGCCGATACGAGTAGAGCAGGCCGGCACAGAACAACGTGCATGCGCAGACCGCCGCGTTGATGGTCGCTGACAGCCGGTAGCCCGGAATGGCGGCGAGTACCAGCGCGCCGGCGGCCGGGATGGCAAGGAGCCCGCCGAGCGCAGTGCTGCCGACCGCCAGGCTCATGCCGATTCACCGCGCGACATGTCGAGCGCCTGCACGTCGACGGAGTCAAACCGCTCGCGGATGCGGAACAGGAAGATGCCGATCACGATGAAGGCGATCAGCACGGAAAACGCGACGCTGATCTCGACCACCAGCGGCATGCCGCGAGCGCCGGTCGCGGCGAGAACCAGTCCGTTCTCCAGCGACATGAAGCCGATCACCTGGCTGACGGCATTGCGGCGCGTGACCATCATCAGGAGCCCCAGCAGCACGATCGAGAGCGCGAACGCGAGATCCTCGCGCACGAATGCGCCGGCCGCCTCGGTCACCGGCAGCATGACGACGATCGAGAGCGCCACCAGCGCCATTCCGAGCAGCATCGTCGGGCCGGCGCTCACGACCGTATCGATCGTGCGATGAATGCCGAGGCGCACGACGATCCGGTGCAGCGCGACCGGGATGAATACGCCCTTGAAGAGCAGCGCAATCAGCGCAGTGATGAAGAGGTGAGGGGCGTGCTGCAGGTATGCCTGCCAGCCGACCGAGAACGCCAGCACCCACGCGTGCAGCGCAAAGATATTGAGGAGCGCGAACATGCGGTCCTGATAGAGCAGCAGAAAGCTCACCAGCACCATGGACCCGGCCAGCAGATGCGCCATATCCGTCTCGAATGGCGTCATTACGAGACCCTCGAGATGAAAAGCAGGATTGCGCCCAGCAGGCCGAGCATCAGCGCGACGCTCAGGAACTCGGGCACGCGGAAGACCCGCATCTTGGCGATCGCGGTTTCGAACACGACCAGCGCGAATCCGAATGCCAGGAGCTTCAGCGCGTAGGACCCGAGACCGATGACGTACGCCGGCGTGTCGCTGCCCGCAACGGTCGTGCCCCAGGGAGTGAAAATGCAGGCGATCAGCGACACGTACAGCAGGAGCTTCAGCGATGCGGCAGCTTCGATCAATGCGAGATGCCGCCCCGAATATTCGAGAATCATCGCCTCGTGCACCATCGTGAGTTCCAGGTGCGTCGCCGGATTGTCGACCGGAATCCGCGCATTCTCCGCGAGCGCCACGATGACGAGCGCCACGAGCGCGAGCGCGAGCGAGATGTTCAATCCGACGGCAGGCCCCATCATGTGAGCCGAGATCGATGAGAGCTGGGTCGAGCCTGCAAACAGGGACACAGTGAATACGACCAGGAGCATTGCGGGCTCCGCCAGCGATGCAAACATCATCTCGCGGCTGGAGCCGATCCCGCCGAAGCTGGTGCCCACGTCGAGACCCGCGAGCGCAAGGAAGAATCGCGCGGTGCCGAGCAGCGCCACGATGACGATGACGTCGGCTGCGGCGCTGAAGGCCAGTCCGGCGGCGAATGTGGGTATCAGCGCAGCCGCCAGCCAGGTCGTCGCGAAGATGACGTAGGGCGCTGTCCGGAACAACCACGACGCGTTGTCGGCAATGACGGTTTCCTTGCGGATCAGCTTCAATATGTCGCGGTAGGGCTGGAACACCGAGGGACCGCGCCGGCGAAGCAGCCGGGACTTGATCTTGCGCGTCACCCCCGACAGCAGCGGCGCGAGGACCAGCACCAGCACGAGTTGCACCAGCTGCGTCTGCCAGTCCCGGATCATCGCCAGGCACCGATGATCACGAGCAGCAGCACCAGCGCCGCGAACACCAGCATCAGGTACTTGCGGATCGTCAGGAACTGGAATCCGTTGAGGCGATCGGCCGCCATGTTGACGAAGCGAATGACCGGATCGTAGAGCGCCTCCCAAAGGGTGTCGTGCAGGTCGAGCTGCAGTCTCGCTCTGCCCGTGTCGCCGACCTTCGGCATCGTCACGTGCTCGCGCGCGCGGAATACGACGCTGCCGAACACGCGACGGATCGGTTGCGCAAAGCTGCTGGAACTGTATTGGGCCGCCGGGCTCGGTTCCGGAAATCCGCAGTCCCATGCCGGCGATCGCCGCAGGCTGTGCGACGCAAAGCGCCGCACGATCACCCCGGTCAGTCCGGCCGCGATCATGATCATGGAGAACACCAGCAGCCCGTTGTAGGCGCTGCGTGCAGGGTCGATCGGCGCGATGCGAAGCCAGGGCTGATCGCTCTGCGCCGCGAGCTGCGCCCCCACCAGCAGGTTGCTGACGCCTGCGAGGCTGTCGATGACGAAGCCGGGCAGCACGCCGGCGCCGAGGCACAGTCCAGCGAGCAGCAGCATCGCGCCCAGTGACCAGCGGTCTGTTTCCTTTGCGGCGGCCGCCGACGGCGCGCGCGGGCGGCCGAGAAACGTCGAGCCGAAGGCCTTGACGAAACACGCCGCCGCCAGTGCCGCCGAGCAGGCGAGCGTGGCGCCGACAGCCGGCACGAGCAGGCGCGGAATCCACTGGGGAAGCTGCGGGCTCATCAGGATGGCCTGGAATGTCAGCCACTCGGAAACGAAGCCGTTGAACGGAGGCAGCGCCGAGATCGCGATGCATCCCATCAGGAAGGCAAACGCGGTGACCGGCATGCGGTGAATCAAGCCGCCCATGCGTTCCATGTCCCGCTCTCCGGTGGCGCCGAGGACCGCGCCGGCGCCGAGGAACAGCAGGCTCTTGAACAGCGAATGATTGAATACGTGAAAGATGGCCGCAATGATCGCGAGTGCGGCGGCGACGGCGAAGCCGCTCGCTTCAAACGCCAGCGCCAGGCCAAGACCGATGAAAATGATGCCGATGTTCTCGACCGTGTGATAGGCCAGCAAGCGCTTCAGGTCGTGCTCCATCAGTGCATGGAGAACGCCGAGAATGGCGGTGATTCCCGCGACGATCAGCACCGGAATGCTCCACCACCACGACGGCGGGCCGGACAGGTCGAACACGAGCCGGATGAATCCGTACACGGCCACCTTGGTCATGACGCCGCTCATCAACGCGGACACGTGGCTGGGCGCCGCCGGATGCGCCAGCGGCAGCCACGCATGCAGCGGAACGAGGCCGGCCTTCGAGCCGGCTCCGATGAGAGCCAGCGCAAGCACGATGGCGCCCGGCTTGAAAGCGGTTGCCTGCCGCATGGCATCGAAGGTGTAGCCGCCTTCCTGGCCGGCGAGGATGCCGAATGCCAGCAGGAGCGCCATCGCCCCGCCGGTCGCCATGATCAGGTAGACAAGCCCCGCCCGGCGGTTGCTGTCGCTGCGATCCTCGCTGACCACGAGGGCCCACGAGGCAAGCGACATGACCTCCCATCCGACCAGGAATGAGAAGGCATCCTGCGCCAGCAGCACGATGTTCATTGCGGCGACGAATGCCGGGTAGAAAGGGACGACGCGCTGCGGCTCGGCCGCATGCGTGCCGCGACCGATCGCGTAGAAACTCACGATTGCGGTCGTCAGGTTGACGATGACCGCGAAAGCCGCGCTAAGCGGGTCGAGCGCGAGCCAGGTCCGGCCCAGCGGAACGCCGATCGGAATCTCGACCGCTTCGAGTCCCTGGCCCGGCGCCAGCAATGCCCAGAGCGCGACGCCGACGAGCGCCGAGCAGACCAGCGCGCATGACGCATAGATGAATCGAATCCCGAAGGGGCGCCGGCAGACCAGGATTCCCAGCGCGGCAAGCAGCAGCAGGAGGCCGACACCGCATGCCGCAAGTTGATTCAGCAGGAATGGAGTCACGCTGTTGATTGCAATTCCCGACATGATCCAGCCCGGCAACGCTTGCGGCGGGGCGCCAATCCAATTACGCTTTGATTATCATTCTGTGTGCGCGAGATGTAAATGCCGACCGAACGGCGCACCGCCCGGCTGACCGTGCTGATCGATCCGCGCAAGAAAGCCGCTCTTGAACGGTGGTGCGCGGCCGAAGACCTGACTCCGTCGCAGGTCGTGCGGCGCCTGATCCGCGCCTGGATCGAGGAGCGCACCGGCCGTCCGTGGGCGCCGGGTGACGAACCCGCGCGCCGGCGACGCTAGCCGTTCGTCGGTCACTGGGGTCAAACACCATCGCGCAGCGCCCGGATCAGGCGCGGCAGCTCGGCGATGGGCTCCGAGCATCGCGGGCCCTTGCAGATGTACGCGACCGTCGATTCGCGCGCGCGCTTGGCGGCAAGCGCTTCCGGAAGATCCGCGGCGTCCGCGGGGATCGCGACGACCATGCGCCGCGGCGCGTAGAGCATCGCAATCGCCGTGGACCAGGCGCTGACCGCCTCGGCGGGTCCGCGGATCACGACGAGCTCGCCTGGGTCCAGGTGCTCATCCAGCGCGTTCAGGAGCGCCACATGGGCCTGCGGCACACGCATCAGCGATGGGAGGCCGCCGCGCAGCGTGGCCTCCGCGGCGTCGAGATAGCGCGTCTCGGCCAGTAGCCAGCCGAGCCTTGCAAGCGCCTGCGCCGCGATGCCGTTGCCCGACGGTGTCGCCTCGTCGGCGAATCCCTTCGGACGCTGCAATGGCGGATCGAGACCCTTCGCCGTGAACCAGAAACCGCCGCGTTCGTGGTCCTGGAAGCGATCGAGCAGGGTATCGGCCAGGTCCCGGGCGAAGGCGAGGTCGGCGCTCCGCCAGCGCGCCTGCAGCAGCTCCAGCAAGCCGTCTAGGAGGTAGGCGTAGTCGTCGAGATAGGCGGGAAAGCGTGCCGCGCCGTCCTTCCAGACGGCGAGCAATTGACCGTCGCGCCAGCAGTTCCGGCGCAGGAAATCGACTGCGCGCGTGGCAGCCTCGATGTGGCCCGGTTCGCCGAGCAGCCTCCCTGAGATCGCGAGCCCGCGGATCATCAGCCCGTTCCAGCCGGCCAGCAGCTTGTCGTCGCGACCTGGTCGCACGCGCTTCTCGCGCGCGGCAAGCAGCCGCGCGCGCCCGGAATTGAGCAGGGTCGTCACGCTGGCAGATTCGAGCCCGAACTCTTCGGCGATCTGTTCGACGGCGACGTAGCAGTGCAGGTGCCATTTGCCCTCGAAGTTGGGATCGCGATCGAGGCCAAAGCGGCGCGCAAAGACACGGAACTCGCCGGCTGGGAGGACCGCCTCGATCTCGGCGCGGTCCCAGACGTAGAACCGCCCCTCGTGGCCCTCGGAATCCGCGTCCAGCGTCGAGTAGAATGCGCCTTCCGGCGACTGCATCTCGCGCCTGACCCAGCCGGCGGTCTCGTTCGAAATGCGGCGGAAGAAATCGTCGCCGGTCGCGATGGCCGCCTGGGCCGAGAGCGCAAGCAACGGGCCGTTGTCGTAGAGCATCTTCTCGAAGTGCGGGATCATCCAGTACGGATCGACGGAGTAACGGCAGAAACCGCCCCCGAGCTGGTCGTAGAGCCCGCCCTCGGCCATGCGCTTCAGCGTCAGCGTAGCCATGTAGAGCGCCTTCAGGTCCGGATCTTGACTCGCTGACGTCGCCTGCCAGTCCCTGAAAAGCCGTTCGATGCTGGCCGGATGCGGAAACTTGGGCGCGCTGCCGAAGCCGCCGTATTCTTCATCGAAGCCCGCTTCCAGCTCGCGGCGGCAGGCGTCGAGCGGGGCGCGGTCGAGCGCGGTCTCCGGCTCGGCTCCCGGCGGCACGAGATCCGCGAACACGCCGCGCAGCGCTGCATTCTGCGAGCGCACGTTGTCGCGGCTGTCGCGATAGAAGGCGGCCACGCGCTCGAGGATCTCGGTAAAGGCCGGCATCCCGTAACGGGGCTCCCGCGGGAAGTAAGTGCCGCCGAAGAAGGGCGTCAGGTCGTCGGGTGCGAGGAACATGGTCAGCGGCCAGCCGCCGCCGCGCTGCGTCAGCACCTGGTGAGCGATCTGGTAGACCTTGTCGAGATCGGGCCTTTCCTCGCGATCCAGTTTGATGTTCACGAACAGCCGGTTCATCACGTCGGCGGTCGCCGGGTCCTCGAAGGACTCGTGGGCCATCACATGGCACCAGTGACAGGCGGAATAGCCGATCGACAGCAGGATCGGGCGATCGAGCTCCCTTGCCTTCGCGAGCGCGGCCTCGCCCCAGGGATACCAGTCGACCGGATTCTCCGCGTGCTGCAGCAGGTACGGGCTGGTTTCGCCTGCGAGCCGGTTTTTCGGCAAAGCGCGGGGCTCGGCATGCATGTCGGTGGGGCCGTGGTCGGGTAGAATTCCGGTCACTATAGCCACGGCGCCGCGTTCCCGCGAATGTCGAGCAATCCAGAAACCGCCGCGATCGCAAGCCGCGACTTGCCTTCGCTCGTGCTGAAGCCGCAGGAAGAACGCCGCCTCCAGGCCGGGCACCTGTGGATCTTCTCCAACGAGGTAAATGTCGCCGCGACGCCACTGACCGGCTTCGCGCCGGGCGAGCATGTGCAGGTCCGTTCGAGCCACGACCGCTTCCTCGGCTACGCCTACGTCAATCCGCGTACGCTGATCAGCGCGCGGCTTCTAGGCCGCGACGCCGACTACCCACCGGGCAGGTCGCTGCTGGTGCACCGCTTCAAGGTCGCCCTCGCGATGCGCGAACGGCTGTACGCGGCGCCTTTCTACCGGCTCGCCTTCGGCGAGGCCGACCTGCTCCCTGGGCTCGTCGTCGATCGATATGGCAGCGTGCTGGTCGCGCAGGTCGGCACGGCCGGCATGGAGGCGATGAAGGGCGAAATCCTCGACGCGCTCGTCAAGGTCCTCGATCCGGAGGCCGTGCTCTGGAAGAACGATTCGTCCATCCGCGAGCTGGAAGGGCTCGAGCGCTACACCGAGACCGCGTTCGGAACCGTGCCCGACATCGTCGAGGTGCCGGAAGGCGGCGTGCTGTTCCGCGTGCCGCTCGCTTCCGGCCAGAAAACTGGCTGGTATTTCGACCAGGCCGCCAATCGCGCGATGTTCGCGCGCCATGCGGAAGGCCAACGCGTGCTGGACGTATTCAGCTACGCGGGCAGTTTCGGCCTGCAGGCGGCGAAGGCCGGCGCGGCCGAGGTCACCTGCGTCGATTCGTCGGCGCCGGCGCTCGAGGCGGCGGCGGCGACCGCCGAAGTCAACGGCCTCGAGGCGGAACTGCTGAAGGGCGATGCCTTCGACATGCTGGAAGCCCTGCACGCGGACCGGCGCCGGTTTGACCTGGTCGTCGTCGATCCGCCGGCCTTCATCAAGCGCAAGAAGGACCACCCGAAAGGGCTCGCGGCCTACCGCCGGCTGAACCAGCTCGCGATGCAGATGCTCGATCGGGACGGGCTGCTGTTGTCCTGCTCCTGCTCCTACCATCTGGCGCCCGGCGAGTTGACCGACGCCGTGCAGCGCGCGGCACGCCATCTCGGGCGCTTCGCCCAGCTGATCGGCGTCGGCGCGCAGGCGCCGGATCATCCCGTGCATCCGGCTATCGAAGAGACCCGCTACCTGCGCGCGTTTCTGTTCCGTGTGGTCGATTCATGCTGACCTACCCGGAGATCGACCCGATCGCGCTCTCGCTCGGCCCCATCAAGATCCACTGGTACGGGCTCATGTACGTGGTCGGCTTCATCGCCGGCTGGTGGCTGGCGCGCAGGCGCGCCGCGAAGCCGGGTTCGACCTGGAAGCCGGTGGACGTGGACGACCTGATCTTCTTCGCAGCGATCGGCGTCATCGCCGGCGGGCGCCTGGGCTGGATCTTCGTCTACGGCTTCGAGCGGCTGATGGCCGATCCGCTCGCAATCGTCCGCGTGTGGGAGGGTGGCATGTCCTTCCACGGCGGCCTCGTGGGCGTGATGATCGCAGTCGCCTGGTTTGCGCACCGGCGCGGACGCAATATTGCGGATGTCTTCGATTTCACCGCGCCGTTGCCCGCAATCGGCCTGTTCGCGGGCCGCATCGGGAATTTCATCAATGGCGAACTGTGGGGCAAGCCGACCGACCTGCCCTGGGGATTCCTGGTCGGCGGCGAGGTCCGGCATCCGACGCAGCTCTACGAGGCGACGCTCGAGGGCATCGTCCTGTTCTCCGTGATCTGGTGGTACACGTCCAGGCCGCGTCCGCGGCTGGCGCCCGCCGGGCTCTTCCTGACCCTCTACGCGTGCTTCCGGATAATGGTCGAGTTCCTGCGCTTGCCCGATGCCAACATCGGCTATCTCGCCTTCGGCTGGGTGACGATGGGCCAGCTCCTTTCCTTGCCGATGCTGGCTGCCGGGCTCGCGATGTTCATCTGGGCCTTGCGAAACAAGCAGCGCTCCGGTAATTACGCCTGACATGCGCCCTTATCTGGAACTGATGCGTCATGTGCGGGACCACGGCGCCCGTAAGTCGGATCGCACCGGCACGGGCGTGCTCGCGGTGTTCGGCCAGCAGCTGCGCTTCGACCTGGGGGCAGGCTTCCCGCTTGTCACGACCAAGCGCGTGCACTTCAAGTCCCTGGTCGTCGAGCTCTTGTGGTTCCTGCGCGGCGAGACCAACGTGAAATGGCTCAACGAGCGCGGCGTCACGATCTGGGACGAATGGGCCGATGAGCACGGCGAGCTGGGACCGGTCTACGGCAAGCAGTGGCGCGCCTGGCAGACGGCGGACGGCCGCTCGATCGACCAGATCGCGCGCGTCCTCGACCAGTTGCGCAACGACCCGGATTCACGGCGCATCATCGTCAGCGCCTGGAATGTCGGCGAGCTGCCCAAAGATGGCGCTCGCGCCCTGCCATGCGTTCTTCCAGTTCTTCGTCGCCGACAGGAAGCTGTCCTGCCAGGTCTACCAGCGGAGCGCCGACATCTTCCTCGGCCTGCCGTTCAACATCGCTTCCTACGCGCTCCTGACCCACATCCTTGCGCAGCAGTCGGACCTCGGCGTCGGCGAGCTGATCTGGACCGGCGGCGACTGTCACCTGTACCTGAATCATCTCGAGCAGGCGGATGAGCAGCTGGCGCGCGAGCCGCACCCCTTGCCGACGCTGGCATTGAAGCGCCGGCCGGCCGATGTCGCGGCCTATGAGTTCGAAGACTTCCAGCTCCTCGGTTACGAGTACGACCCGGCCATCCGTGCGCCCATCGCCGTCTGAGGCCGGGTGAAATTCCCGCCGACCGCAGTGGTCGCGATGGCCGACAACGGTGTCATCGGCCGCGACAAGGGCCTGCCCTGGCGACTGCCGGACGATCTCAAGCGCTTCAAGTCGATCACGATCGGCCACACGGTTCTGATGGGCCGGCGCACCTACGAGACCATCGGGCGTCCCTTGCCGGAACGGCGCAATCTGGTGCTGACGCACGACCGGAACTGGAGCGCGTCCGGCTGCGAGGTCGTCCATTCACCGGATGAAGCGCTGGAGGCGGTCGGAGATTCCGGGCAACTGTTCGTGATCGGCGGCGCTCAGGTCTTTCTCGCCTGCTGGCCGTTCGTGGATCGCATCGAACTCACCGAAGTGCACGCCGATCTCGAGGGCGACACGCGCCTGCGGGGTTTTCGTCGCGATGAATGGAGCGAGACATTCCGCGAGGAACATGCCGCGGATGAGCGGCATGCGCAGGCCTTCAGTTTCGTCACCCTCGAGCGGCGTTGAGGATGTCCCGCACCAGCTCGACCGCCCGCCAGCAGTCCTCGTAGGAGTTGTAGAGCGGGGCGGGCGCGAGGCGGATCACGTCCGGCTCGCGCCAGTCGCAGATCAATCCGCGCGCCAGCATCGCATCGAAGAGCGCCCGGCCATTGCCGCGCGTGTCGCGCAGGCGAATTGAAAGTTGGGCACCGCGAGCCGCAGGATCGCGCGGCGTCAGGATCTCGATGCGCTCGCCGAGCTGCGCATCCACAAGCTTTTCGAGCCAGCCGGTCAGCTCGCGCGAGCGTGCGCACAGCGCCGGGAATCCCGCGGCGGCGAATAGCTCGAGCGAGGCCTTCAGCGGCACCATGCCGAGCAGCGGCGTGTTGCTGACCTGCCAGCCGGCGGCGCCCGTGTAGGGGCGGAATTCCGTGCCGAACTCGAAGCGGTTCGCGAGATCGTTGCCCCACCAGCCGGCGAGCCGCGGCAGTTCCGCGTCGAAATGCTTCTCGTGCACGAAGGCGCCGGCCGTCGCGCCCGGGCCGCCATTCAGGTACTTGTAGGAGCACCAGACCGCGAAGTCCGCGCCCCAGTCGTGCAGCGAAAGCGGCACATTGCCCATCGCATGCGCGAGATCGAAGCCCACGCGCGCGCCGACGGCGTGGGCCGCTTTCGCGAGCGCGCCGAGATCGAGCAGCTGCCCGGTCAGGTACTGGATGCCCGGCATCAGGACGAGCGCGAGTCGCGGGCCGATGCGCGCGATTTCTGCGAGCAGGTCTTCGTGGCGCAGCAGTTGCTCGCCTGCGCGCGGTGCGATCTGGACCATCGACGTGGCGGGATCGAGGCCGTGCCACTGGATCTGCGAGACGACCGCATAACGATCCGACGGAAACGCGCCCTGCTCGATCAGGACCACGTGGCGCTCGCGCGTCGGGCGATAGAAGCTCGCCATCAGAAGGTGCAGGTTCAGCGTCAGCGAGTTCATCGCGACGACTTCGGGGACGCTCGCGCCTGCCAGCATCGCGAGGGTCGGCGCGAGCGCCTCGTGCAGGTTCAGCCAGTCCGCCTTGGCATCGTGATAGCCGAGCACGCCGAGGTTCTGCCACTCGGTCATGAACTTCGCGACCTCGGCGCCCGCGCCACGCGGCTGGAGTCCCAGCGAGTTGCCGCAGAGATAGAGCGCCGGGCCGCCGCGAGGCGAAACCGGGAAATGAAACTCGCCGCGCCAGCGCGCGAGCGGGTCCGCCGCGTCGCGGGCGCGTGCCGCCTCCAGCGAGAGGTCGTCGCTCACTCGAAATGCACCGGGTAGAGGAGCGGCCGGCTCGGTGCCGCGTCCGCGAGGAAGGCCGGGATCTGAAGGTCGAGCAGGTACCAGCCGTCGTGGATCATCGGCGCGACCCAGGCGAGTTCCGTGATGCTCGCCTGCGGCCGGGACGCGTCGCGCGCGTGCCGTCCGCCGGGCGGCAGGCCGAAAAACAGCCGGTGCGCCGTCAGCTTTCCCTGGTCGTCCGCGCGATCCGCCGAGGGCAGATCCAGCACCACATGCTCGATGCCGTGTTCGACCAGCCAGGACGCCGCCTGTCTCGACAGGTAAGGGGCGGGCGCGGGGCCGCGATAGGCATGGGTCATCCCGGCAGTGCGGCCGTGCAGCGTGCGCAAGACCAACGCCGCCGGCGCCGGTCCCGGATGGGCGGCGAATGCCTGCTGCGAGCGACTCGGCCGTCACCAGCAGATCCGTTGCAACCGGCGGCGGATCGCTGTCCTCGCGGGTCGACGACGCCGCGACCGGATGGACGGAAACGAGCAGCGCCAGCACGACGCCGCCGCGCAGCCGGTCGGTGACCGCGACGCGATCGTCCGTCACATGACCGACGCATTCCGTGTGGGTTCCGTTGCAATGCGGAACGAGCGTCAGTTGTTCGCAGTTGCAGCTTCCGCCGGCGCGCGTATCGCCGACGAAGCCTGCCTCGCGCCAGGGATTCGCGGTCGCCGCCGGCGCATTGTAAAAAGAGGGTTGCGGGCCGTTGAAATCGAGGGGAATGGCGATCGAGAGGGGCTGGGCGAAGTCGGCGTTCAGCCGCCGGCCCTCCATCTCGAATCGCATGATCGTCATCGTGCCATTATAGTCACGCCCGGGAACCCGGCCGTTGCGCGCCGGTCTGATACCTCGGGTCGTATGCGAGGAGTGGATTGCATGTTTTGGCGCGCCGGAGTCCTGGTCCTTGGCTTGCTGGCAGCCCTGCCGGCCTTCGCCGACGAACCGGAGCCGGAGGAAGTCGCTGCCAACTGGAAGCGCCACGAGGTGGACCTGGTTTACATGGGTTTTACGACCCGGTACACCTGCAGCGGCCTCAAGAGCAAGGTGCTGCTGCTGCTGAAGCACGTCGGCGTCCGGCCCGACGTCAAGGTGCTGGAGCGCGGCTGCGAATACGGCTACCAGAAGGTCGCCGATTTCCCGCACGTCAAGATCATTTTCTACATGCCGGAAATTCCCGATGCCAAGAGCCATGACGTCGGCGAGCCGGTGCTCGGCGTCTGGAAGACCGTCGCGATCAAGCGCAATGCGCCGCGCGGGCTCGACTGGGGCGATTGCGAGCTGGTGGAACAGTTCCGCGACCGCGTCCTGTCCAACATGACGACCCGCAATCACGAAGGCGACATCAACTGCATCCCGCACCAGTTGATCGGCAACCGCATCGACCTCAGGTTCCAGGTGCTGACCGGCATCCAGACCGCGGACACCGCCCAGGCCCGCAGCCCCTGATCAGCCGCTCGGGCGCAGGCTCCCGCGGCAGGGCAGCATCCGCGGTTCTTCCTCACGATCGAGCCGGAGCGCGCAGAGCGCACCGCCCCAGACGCAGCCCGCGTCCAGGCAGCGCAGATTCGCCTCCGCCAGGTAGCCGAGCGCCGACCAATGGCCGAACAGGATCCGGTCGGCCTGGGTCTTCCGCGCGGGGTGGCGGAACCAGGCCATGGCTTCGCGCGGCGCTTCGCCGGGCGGCCCCTTGAGTCCGAGCAGCAGGCGGCCGTCGGCATCCACGTAGCGCAGGCGCGTCAGGCAATTCACCGCGAAGCGCAGGCGGTCGATTCCCGCGAGGCCCGGCGACCAGCGATCGGGCAGGTCGCCATACATGTCGGACAGCAGATCCGCCGGCCGCTCGCGTAGCGCTGCCTCGATCTCGCGCGCGCAGGCGACCGCATCGGCGAGTGTCCACTGCGGCGGCAGGCCGGCGTGGATCAGCGTCCAGTCAACGCCGGGTTCGCGATGCAGCAGCGGCTGCGCGGCGAGCCAGGCGAGCAGTTCGCCGGCATCCGGCGCCTCGAGCACGGCCTGCAACTCCGGTTCGCGGCGGCGCACGGTCTTCGGCGCCCAGGCCATCGCGAGCAGGTGCAGGTCGTGATTGCCGAGCACGACGGTCGCCGCGGGCCCGAGCTTGCGCACGGTCCGCAGGCACTCGAGCGATGCGGGCCCGCGATTGACGAGGTCGCCGGTGAACCACAGGCGGTCGCGCGCCGGATCGAATCGCAACTGGTCCAGCAGGGCCAGGAACTCGGCGTGACAGCCCTGCAGGTCCCCGATGGCGTACAGCGCCATCGCAGCTAGTGAATGGTGCCCGGTATCGCGAGCGTGAAGGGCGGGATCGGCGCATCGAATCGCACGCCGTCGTCGGCCAGCATCTGGTAGCTGCCCTGCATCGCGCCGACCGGTGTCTCGAGGACCGCGCCGCTCGTGTAGCGGAATCCCTGGCCCGGCTTCAGGTGGGGTTGTTCGCCGACGACGCCTTCGCCGCGGACCTCCTGGACCTTGCCGTTCGCGTCGGTGATGACCCAATGCCGGGTCAGCAGGCGCGCCGGCACCTCGCCGCGGTTGCGGATGGTGATCGTGTACGCGAATACGAAGCGCCGCTCATCGGGGTCCGACTGGTCTTCCAGATAGCGGGTGTCCACATCCACCGTGATCACGTGCTGGGCCTCGTCAGTCATGCGCCGCCGTCCTTGCGCAGGCGCACGGCGAGCACGTCGCAGGGCGCGGCATGCAACACGGTGTCTTCGGTGAAATTGACGAGGATCGACGGCCCGCGGCGCTCGCGGCTGCCGAGCACGATCAGGTCCGCCTTCTGTTCCTGCGCCGCGCGCACGATCTCGGCCTTGATGTTGCCCGCCGCGACCTCGCGCCGGGCCGATTCGATGCCGAGACGCTTCGCAATTTCCGCTAGGCGCTGCTTCGCGCGCTGCACCAACTCCTCTTCGATCTGCACGGCCGGCAGCAGGGTCTCGCCCATGGGCTCGACCGGCACGTACTCGACGACATGGAGGATCGACAGCTCGGCATTGCAGCCGGCCGCGATGTCGCGCGCGCGCGCGCCGATCTTCTCGGCGTGTTCGTCGAGCGCCACGACCAGGAGCACCTTGCGGTAAATGTTCATCGTGGGGGCATTATAGGCTGTCGGCGGCGACTGCCGGCTGGGCCGCAAGTTTGGCGAATTCCGCCGGCGAGAGGGTCTCGGGGCGCCGCCCGGGCTCGATGCCGGCGGCCTCGAATTCCGCGGGACCGGTCAGGCCCCGCAGGGAATTCCGCAGCGTCTTGCGCCGCATCGAGAAGGCGGCGCTCACCACCCGGGCAAAGCGCGCGCGATCCGGCAGCGGAAATGGCGCATCCGCGTGCGGCGTCAACCGCACGACCGCGGAATCGACCCCCGGCGGCGGATTGAAGGCGCCACGCCCGACCCGGAACAGCGACTCGACCTGGCAGACGGCGGCCAGCATGACGGTCAGCCGGCCATATTCCTTGCCGCCAGGCTTTGCCGCCATCCGCTCGACGACTTCCTTCTGCAGCATGAAGTGCATGTCGGCGATCACCGCACGCGATTCGAGCAGGTGGAACAAGAGCGGCGTCGAGATGTTGTAAGGCAGGTTGCCGCAGACGCGCATCGGCGGCCCGCCGCCGTGCAGCTTCACCATGTCCAATTCCAGCACGTCGGCCTCGTGCACGATCAGTTCGCCGGCGCCCGCGCAGTGGTGCCGCAGCACCGGGATCACGTCGCGGTCGATCTCGATGACTTCGAGCCGCTTGCAGCGCTCGAGCAACGGCCGCGTCAATGCGCCGCGGCCGGGCCCGATCTCGACGATGCGCTCGCCGGGCTTCGGATCGATCGCGGCGACGATGCGCGCGATGACGCCGGGATCGTGCAGGAAATGCTGCCCGAACCGCTTGCGGGCGCGATTCATCCCAGTTCTTGCGCGAGCTCGATCGCGGCGAACAGGCTGCCGGGGTCGGCGCGTCCGGTCGCGGCGAGGGCGAGCGCCGTGCCGTGGTCCACGGAGGTGCGCGGAAACGGCAGTCCGAGCGTGACATTGACGGTGTTGCCGAAGCCGGCGTGCTTGATCACCGGCAGACCCTGGTCGTGGTACATCGCGAGCACGGCGTCGGTCTCGTCGAGCATGCTTGTCGTGAATGCCGTGTCGGCGGCGACAGGACCGCGCACCTTCAGGCCGCGCTTCGCCGCGGCCTCGACGGCGGGTCGCGATCACGTCGATCTCCTCGCGTCCCAGGTGGCCGCCTTCGCCGGCGTGCGGATTGAGCCCGCAGACCAGGATGCGCGGCTCTTGCAGACGGAAATAATCCTTGAGCCCGTCGTCGAGGACGTCGAGCGTGGCGTCGAGCAGCGCTCGAGTGATGTGGCGCGGCACCTCTGAAAGCGGCAGGTGCGTGGTCGCGAGCGCGACGCGCAAGCCGTCCGCGACGAGCAGCATCACGGGCAATGGCACGCCGCAACGGGCCGCCAGGTACTCGGTGTGGCCCGTGAAGGCGATGCCGGCGTCGTTGATGATGGATTTCTGGACCGGTCCGGTCACCATCGCCGTGAACTCGCCGGCAACACAGCCGTCGATCGCCCGATCGAGCATCTCGAGCACGTAACGCGCGTTGGCGACATCGAGCCGGCCCGCCTCGACCTGGGTCGCGAGCCTGACCGAAGCCATCGGCAGCGTTCCCGCGCGATGCGGCGCGGGCATCTGCGTCCGGCCGCCACTCGGAAGGTTCGATATCGAGCTTGAGCTCGCGCGCGCGCGCCGCGAGCAGCGCCGGGTCGCCCGCGAATACGAGCTCGCATGACCAGTCACGCAGCGCCGCGGCGATCGCCAGGTCCGGACCGATGCCGGCCGGCTCGCCGGTCGTCACGATCAGGCGCGGCTGCCGGTTCAGGGGTTGCGCACCTCGACGTAGGCCTCGTCGCGGAGTCGTCGCAGCCACAGCTCGGTCTCCTCGTCGACCTTGCTCTCGCGAAGCGCAGAGAGGACCCGCTGCCTGCGCACGTCGTCGCTCTGGTCGAATGTGCGCTTGCCCAGCATCTGGACGATGTGCCAGCCGAACTGGGTGCGGAAGGGTTCGCTGATCTGGTTCGGTTCGAGCGCGGCGAGCGCGGTTTCGAACTCGGGGTCGAAGGTGCCCGGCGACGTCCAGCCGAGGTCGCCGCCGTGGCTCGCCGAGGCTGCGTCCTCCGATGTCACGCTCGCGAGCGCGCCGAAATCCTCGCCTGCCAGAATACGGTCGCGGAGTGCGGTAAGGCGCTGACGGGTCGTGGCGTCGTCCTGCACCTCGTTGGGGCGCAGCAGGATGTGGCGGGCGTGGATCTGCTCGACCAGCATCGGGCCAGTGCTGGCTCCACGAGTGTCATCGAGCCGCACGATGTGGAAGCCCGTGGGAGTCCGCACCGGTTCCGCGACCTCACCCGGCTTCATGGCCCCGACGAGGTCGGCGATGAATTGCGGCAGCTGGTTGAGCCGCCGCCAGCCGAGCTTGCCGCGTTCGAGGGCCGATTGCGACTGCGAATAGGTCAGCGCGAGCTGGCCGAAATCCTCGCCGGCCTTGGCGCGATCGTGGATCTCCGTTGCGAGTTTCTCGACGCGCGCCATCTGCTCGGCGGTCGCGGATTCCGGCAACGACAGCAGGATGTGGGACACGTCGAACTCCGCGTTCTCGTCCACCTGCGTCGACTGGCGCGCCAGCGCCTGGTCGAGCTCGCGCGGCGACACGTAGATGCGCGGGTACACGTCGCGCTGGCGCAACAGCGAGATCGCGATCTCGCGGCGCATGTCGTCGCGGTAGGACGCGTAATCCACGCCCTGCGACGCCAGCGCCTCGGGCATCTGCTCGAATGCCAGGCCATTGCGCTTCGCGACGTCGCGCAGCGCTTCGTTCAGCATCTCGTCCGAGACCTGCACGCCGAGCCGGTTGGCGCGCTGCAGCTGGATCTCCTGCAGCACCAGGCGCTCGAGCACCTGCTGGTGGACCACATCGGCCGGCGGCAGCTGCGCCTTCTGGTCGCGCAGGCGGCCCATGATCAGGTTGATCTGGTCGTCGAGCTGGCTCTGCAGCACGACCCCGTCGTTGACGATTGCGACCACCCGGTCGAGCGACACGCCGCTCGTGGACAGGTCGCGCGTCTGCGCGAGCGCGGGCCCGGACAGCGTCAGGGCGGCAAGCAGGCTGATCAAAACTCGGCTCATGTCATGCCCGGGTCAGGGTAGGGGGTCGGCAGGGTCGGGGGAGTATCCACGAATGCCCCGCCGCAGGAAAGTGTCGTCGCTGGTTCCGACCGACGAAAGGCCCTTGAGTTCCAGTTGCAGCATCACGGAAGTGTCGCTTTCGCCGGTGCGGTTGGATACGTAACGCCGGCCGAGCAGGCGCAGCCGCCAGCAGCAGCCGCCGTATTCGAATCCCGCGAAGCGGTCGATCGAGGTCCGGTCACGCAACGAATAGACCTGCCGCACAAACAGCTGCCAGTTGGGCGAGACCCGCCAGGCGCCAGAGGCATCCCACTGCTCCAGCAGGCCCTCGCGGTAGCGGTAGCCGACATTCATGACGGTCCTGTTGCTCGGCTTGTACTGGACGCTCGCCTGGCCGAGCACGGTGTTCGACTTGGCGTAGTCCCATTCCATCGCCAGCCGCGCGCTCCAGTGCCGGTACGCGGTCATCTCGATCTCGCCGACCATGTTCGACGCGTCGCGCAACTCGGCGGGCTCGCCGGGCAGCACGACGCGCGGCCGCTCGAAGTAGTAGCGCTGGCCGATCGTCGCCGTGATGAACTGCTGGCCGCTGTCGGCGTGGATCAATCGCGAGGTCAGGCCGACCGCGATCTCGTTCGCGTCGCCCAGCCGGTCGGCGCCGACATAGCGGTTGGTGCGAAAGAGCTGCACGAGATTGAGGTCGGGCAGCGCGGTGTCGAACACCGGCAGGTCTGTCTGGTCGCGGAACGGGATCCAGGTGTAACGGAACCGCGGCTCGAGGGTCTGGACCAGCCTGCGCCGGGAATTCACGTCGCGCTCGAACTCGAGCCCGGCGTCGAGCGACAGAATTGGCGCGCTCCGGTCGGGCGCGTCGTCGGCGCCCGGCGCCACGTCCGACAGGCGATACGTGGTCACCCGGTAAGCGGCGCTCGGTTCGAAGTGATAGCCGGGACCGCGCAGCGGCCAGGAGACGCGCGGCATCAGGTCCACGCGCAGGCCGGTCGTGCCGGCATCGCGGTCGAACCAGGTCGATTCCGCATCGAGGCCCGCGGTCAGCCCGCGGTCGCTCGTCTTCCAGGCGCCGGTGAACGTGAGTTCCGGCAGGCGCGAATACGGTCGCGTCAGCGGATCCACGGACTGGTCGATGGTCTGGAAATCCTGCACGCGGCCGTCGAAGCGCCAGCCGCGCCCGAGCCAGGCGAGGCTCAGGTAGCGGTCGAGGAAGGTGACGCTCGTGCCGTCGGGCCCGAGCCCGAAATCCTCGAAATACTGGCTGTCGCTCGCATGCTCGATGCTCGCCGAGAAGCGCAGCCGGTCGGTGAAATCGGTCTGGTGCCAGAGCGAACTCAGGCTGCGGTCGCGGCCCGCCAGGTCGTCGCTCGGCAGGTAGCGCGAGCCGATCCTGCCGTGACTGCGCTCCGAGAGATACCGGAACTGCGCTTCGAGGCCGGTGCCGCGGCGCGACAGCAGTTGCGGCGTCAGCGTCAGGTCGTAATTCGGCGCGAGGTTCAGGTAATAAGGCGCGCCGAACTCGAAGCCGCTCTTGTTCGACGTGCCGAACGACGGGAACAGGAAGCCGGACTTGCGCGCGTCGCCGACCGGGAATGAAATCACCGGCGCGTACAGGATCGGCACGCCCTTCAGTTCGACGCGCACATTGCGACCCTTGCCCTGCTGCCTGCGCTGGTCGATGTCGATCGATGAGGCGCGCAGGAACCAGTCGTCGTTGCCCGCCGGGCAAGTCGTGAAGCTGACCTCGCGCATCTTGAGCGCGCCGTCGCCCGCCAGGCCAAGCACTTTTGCCGTACCGCGCGCCGGCCTCGCGGGCAGCTCGAATTCGGTGTCCGTGAACTCGCCGCCGCCATCGGCGCCCCAGAATCCCTTGTTGCCCTTCAGGCGCAGGTCCGGCGTACGGAATTCGACGTCGCCCTCGACCGTGAAACGGCGGGTCGCGGCCACGTAGGTGGCGGACTTGGCTGTCAGCCGGCGATTGCCCTGGCGCACGACGACGCCGTCGCCGAGCGTGGCGTCGCCAGCGCGCGTGACTTCGGCGCTCCCGCTCGTGGCTTCGATCGGCAGCTTGTCCTGGTCCGGAGTCGCGGTCGCAGCGGAATTCGCGGCCGGCAGCGGCTCCGCGTCCCCGGAATTGGCCCACAGGCAGGCCGCGGCCGCGGCCTGCGACAGGCAGGCGGCGGCTGCGAGCAATGCAATGAGGGGGCGAAGTTGCACGCGGGTCGGGAATGGCCGTGAATTCGGTGTGGCCGCCAAGTCTATAATGCGGCCCCCCCGGCCGTCGCCTGCGCATGACAACGACCTCGAACGCCGACCAGAGACTTCAAGGCCTCGAGCGCTGGCTGGCGAGCCTGCCGGGCCCGCCGGTCCGGCGTGTCTTGCCCGCGTCGGTCGACGCCAGTTTCCGCCGCTATTTCCGCGTTCATCGCGACGCCGGAACGCAGATCGCGATGGATGCGCCGCCGGAACGGGAAGGCCTCGACACCTACTTGCAGGTGGCAGCGTTGCTCGGCGGCACGGGCCTTCACGTTCCCCAGGTGCTGGCGGTGGATGCAAAGCAGGGCTACGTCCTCATCAGCGACCTCGGCAATCTCCAGTACCTGGAAGCGCTCAACAAGGGCGCCGATCCCGAGCCGCTCTATGCCGATGCGATCGACGCGTTGCTGCAGCTGCAGACCGCAGGCACAGGCGAAGCCGGCGGCCTGCCGCTCTACGACGATGCGATGCTGCGGCGGGAGATGGAACTGTTCCCGGAATGGTTCATCAGCCGTCATCTCGGCCTGCAGGCGAATGCCGATGACCAGCGCGCGATCGAGTCCGCATTCGACTGGCTCTGTGCGCAGGCGCTCGCGCAACCGGTCGTGCTGGTGCATCGCGACTACCACTCGCGCAACCTGATGGTCTGCACGCATCAAAATCCCGGCATTCTCGATTTCCAGGACGCGGTGCGCGGACCCATCGCCTACGACCTCGTGTCGCTGCTGAAGGACTGCTACATCGTCTGGCCGCGTGCACAACTGTTGCGCTGGCTCGATCGTTACCGCGCGGGCGCGGCGCGGCTCGGTCTCAATGCCGGCGCGAGCCGCGAAGAATTCCTGCGCTGGTTCGACCACATCGGCCTGCAGCGCCACATCAAGGTGCTCGGCATTTTCGCGCGGCTCTGGTACCGCGACGGAAAGGCGGGATTCCTAACCGACCTGCCGCGCGTGCTCGACTACACGCTGGCCGTGACCGGCGCAGAACCCGCGCTCGCGGCATTCGACGATTTCCTGCGCAGGCAGGTCGTGCCCGCGTTCGCAACCGCTACGCGGCGCGCGGGCCTGACAACATGAAGGCGATGATCCTGGCCGCGGGTCGCGGCGAGCGTATGCGTCCGCTCAGCGATCGCATGCCGAAGCCGCTGCTCGAGGTGGGCGGTTACCCGCTGATCGAATATCACCTCGCTGCGCTCTTGAAGGTGGGAGTCCGCGAGGTTGTCGTCAACCTGTCCTGGCTTGGCGACAGCATCCGCGATGCACTCGGAGGCGGGGGACGCCACGGACTATCGATCGCTTACAGCGCCGAGGGCCCGGTGCCGCTCGGCACGGGCGGCGGCATTCATCATGCATTACCGCTGCTGGGCGCCGATCCGTTCCTGCTGATCAACGGCGACATCTGGATCGACCTGCCATTCGATGAACTGCGACGCCCTGCGGGTTCGCTCGCCCACCTCGTGCTCGTGCCGAATCCGCCGCACCATCCGGGCGGCGATTACGGCCTCAGCGCTAACGGCCATGTCCAGCCCGCGCCGACGCCGCTGACGTATTCCGGGCTTTCGATCCTCGATCCGCGCCTGTTCGAGGGCTGCGAGGCGGGCGCGTTTCCGCTCAAACCGCTCTTCGATCGCGCACTTGCAGCCGGCAAATTGACCGGGCAGCAACACGAAGGCGATCTGGAGCGATGTCGGCACGCCGGAGCGCCTCGCCATGCTCGACGCCGCCTTGCGACTGGGGCAGGTCCGCCACCCGGTGCTCGAATCCCCGGTCGGCTAGAATGACCCTCGGGCCTCACGCCGGATCCAGATCAAGTGACTGATTTTAAAGGAATTCCCGTCCAGGTCGAGCGCAAGCCCGTGAAGAGCGGCGAGAAGTACCGCACGCCCCAGGGTTTCACCGCGATCCGCGACGGCATCAAGCAGGCCTGGAGCCCGGCAGCTCCCGCTCAGGGTCCGAAGCCGCGCTGGCTGCGCGCCCCGATGCCGGCGGGCCGGAAGTTCGACGCCGTACGCGGGATCGTCCGCGAGCATCGCCTCAGCACCGTCTGCGAAGAGGCGCATTGTCCCAACATCGGCGAGTGCTGGAACGCGGGCACGGCGACCCTGATGCTGATGGGCTCGGTCTGCACGCGCGCCTGCCGCTTCTGCGCGGTGGACACGGGTAACCCGAAAGGCTGGCTCGACGCGGACGAACCTGCCAACGCCGCGCGCACGGTCGCACTGATGGGGCTTTCCTACGTCGTGCTGACTTCGGTCAATCGGGACGACCTGCCCGATGGCGGCGCAGGCCATTTCGCCGCCTGCGTGCGCGCGATCCGCGCCGAAAGTCCGCGCACCGCGGTCGAGGCGCTGACACCGGATTTCCAGGGCGAGACGGCCGACGTCGAGACGGTGGTCGATTCCGGCATCGTCGTCTTTGCGCAGAATGTCGAGACCGTCCTGCGGCTCACGCATCCGGTGCGCGATCCGCGCGCGGGCTACGAACAGACGCTCGGCGTGCTCGAGCACGCCAAGCGCTACCGCCCGTCAGTGCTGACGAAGACCAGCCTGATGCTCGGCCTCGGCGAGACCGAGGACGAACTCCTTGCGACGATGGACGACCTGCGCGCGGTCGGTTGCGACCTGCTGACGCTCGGGCAGTACCTGCGCCCGACCGCGAATCACCTGCCGGTCGCGCGCTTCGTCACGCCGGAGGAGTTCGGGCGCTTTCGCGAGGCCGCGCTCGCGCGCGGCTTCCTCGAATGCGTTGCAGGTCCGATGGTGCGCTCGAGCTATCGCGCCGAGCGCGCGCTCGAGGGCAGCAACTGCGGGCTCGGCGCAGGCAGTGCGCTCAGCGACACCGGCGTAATCCATGCATCCGTATCCCCACCACTACAAGATCCGTATCGGCGCGACGGCCGATGGCGAGGTGACGCTCGGCGGCGAGGGTCTGCCGGACCTCCAGTCCCTGCCTCCGCCGGAATTCGACGGGCCCGGCGGTTACTGGTCGCCCGAGACGCTGCTCGTGGCCTCGGTCGCCGATTGCTTCGCGCTCTCCTTCCGCTCCGTCGCGCGGGCCTCGCGGCTCGAGTGGAACGAACTCACGGCGGAAGTGCAGGGCCTGCTCGAACGCAAGGACGGCGTATCCCGCTTCACGCGCTTCGAGACGCATGCGGAACTCGTCGTCCCGGCCGGGACCGATCCCGCGCGTGCCCGGTCCTTGATGGAGAAGGCCGAGAAGATCTGCCTGATCTCGAACTCGCTGTCCGCCGAGCGCCACCTGACCTGCGAGGTCATCGAGGAAGAGCCGTGACCGCGGTCTTCCGCTGGCTCGGCCGCGCCGACTACGCGCCGACCTGGCGCGCGATGCAGGCCTTCACGGACGAGCGCGACGCGACGACGCCGGACGAGGTCTGGTTCCTCGAGCACGATCCCGTGTTCACGCAGGGCCTCAACGGAAAGCGCGAACATGTGCTCGCACCCGGCGACATCCCGGTGGTCGGCATCGATCGCGGCGGCCAGGTGACCTATCACGGCCCGGGCCAGCTCGTCGTGTATCCGCTGATCGACCTGCGCCGCCGCGGCATCGGCGTGCGCCAATTGGTCGTCGCACTCGAGAGCGCGGTGATTTCGCTCGCCGCGGCGCATGGCATCCTGGCCGCGGGGCGGCGCGATGCGCCCGGCGTGTACGTGGACGGCCGCAAGCTCGCGAGCCTCGGCCTGCGCATCCGGCGCGGCTGCAGCTATCACGGCCTCGCGCTCAACGTGGACATGGACCTCGAGCCGTTCAGCCGCATCAATCCCTGCGGCATGGCCGGACTCGAGATGACGCAGCTGTCGATGCTCGGCGTCGGGGGCGACGTCCACGACATCGCGCTCGATCTCGCGCCGCGCCTCTGCGACGCCCTCGGAATCGAATGGAACGGGCGCTGGCCCGGTCAGAGCGAGACCAGCACGACTCCGCTGTCGGTCAGTTCCTGGTAGATGCGGTCGAGCTGCGCGCGGCTCTCCGCGCGGATCGTGTAGGTCAGCGCCAGGAATCTCCCCTTGCTGCTCAGCCTTTCGCTGATGCTCCCGGCCGCGAGCGGGCCCGCGTGGCGCTCGACGATCGCGAGCGTCAGCGAACGGAAGGATTCCGAATCGCGGCCCATCACCTTGATCGGGAATTCGCAGGGAAACTGGAAGAGATCGTCCGCGTCCGTCATGCGGGCAGTTCGGTCGAGAATTCCGTCCTGGTCGCGAGGAAACCGGCGTAGAGCCGCTTGAACACCGGCCCGGGGCTGCCGTCCCCGACGGTCTTGCCGTCGAGCTTCGTCACCGCCCGGATGCCGCCGCCGGCGGAGGCGATGATGATCTCCTCGGCGCTCCGCAATTCCGCTTCCGCGACCGGGCGGCGCTCGGAGACGATTCCTTCGCGCGTGGCCAGGTCGAACAGGACGCCGCGCGTCGTGCCGGGAAGGATCGCGTGGGTCTGCGGCGGCGTCAGCAGCCGGGCGGCCTTCACGACGTGGACGCTGCTGGAACTGCCCTCGGTCAGCCAGCCATCGCGCAGCAGGATCGCCTCGGTCGTCTCGGCATCCGCCGCCTGCCAGCGCAGCAGCACGTTCGCGAGCAGCGACGTCGCCTTGATGTCGCAGCGCGCCCAGCGCAAGTCGACAGCCGTGATTGCGGCGGTGCCGTGCTCGATCGTGCTGGCGGGCACCACGGGCAGCGGAGCGACGAACGCGAGGACCGTCGAACGCGTGCCCGGGTGCGGCACGTGGTTGCGCTCGGGTTCCACGCCACGGGTGACCTGCACGTACAGCAGCAGATCACCGCCGCCATTGCCATGGACCAGCGCGCCGAACACCGAGAGCCAGCCCGCGCGGTCCATGACAGGCGGCATGCGGATGCCGGCGAGGCTGCGGTCGAGGCGCTCGAGATGCTCATCCATGCGGTAGGCCCGGCCGCCATACACCGGCAACACTTCGTAAACGGCGTCGCCGAACAGGAAACCGCGGTCGAGCGGCGAGATCCGCGCCTCGGAGAGCGGCAGCAGCCTTCCATCGAGCCAGATGAGCGGCAGCGGCATGGTCAGTTGAACCAGGAGACGATCGTATCCCAGAGCCGGCGGAAGAAGCCGCCGAGCGGCACGTCGGCGACCGGGTGCAGTTCGGCCTCGGCGACGACTTTCCCGTTCAGCATCGCGCGCACGACGCCGACGCGATCAGCCATCGAAAGCGGCGCAAACACCTTGGGAGCCAGTTCCAGCTTGAGCTCGACGCCGTCGGCCTGGCCGCGCGGCAGCGTGACCACGAGGTCTTCCGCGACGCCGACCGCGGCGTGTCCGCCGCTCGCCTTGTAGACCCGCATGCTGGCCATTTCCCGGCCTGCGGCCTGCAGGTTCCGGCTCTCGTAGAAGCTGAACCCGTAGTTCAGGAGCGCCAGGCTCGCGTCTTCGCGCGCCTTCATGCTGTCGGTGCCCATCACGACGCCGATCAGCCGCATGCCGTCGCGCTTCGCCGACGAGATCAGGCAATAGCCCGCGGTGTCGGTCATGCCCGTCTTGACGCCGTCGACACTCGGGTCACGCTCGAGGAGGCCATTGCGGTTCTGCTGCTTGATGCCGTTCCAGGTGAACTCGCGCTGCGAGTACCAGCGGTAGTAATCCGGGAACTCGCTGATCAGCGCGCGCGTGAGCCTCGCCATGTCGGCGGCCGTGACACGGTGATTCGGGCCGGGCAGCCCGGTCGCGTTCTCGAAGTGCGAGTGCTTCATGCCGAGCCGCTCGGCGTACTGGTTCATCAGCGCGGCGAAGGTCGGCTCGGTGCCGGCGACCGCTTCGGCGAGCGCGATGCTTGCGTCGTTGCCGCTCTGGATGATCATGCCCTGGATCAGGATTTCCGCCGGGACCTGGGATCCGACATTGACGAAGGTTCGCGATCCCTCGGACCGCCAGGCGTGCTCGCTGATCGGCACCGGCGTGTCGAGCTTCAGCTTGCCGCTCCTGAGCGCATGGAATACGGCATAAGCCGTCATCAGCTTGGTGAGGCTCGCCGGCTCGACCGACTTGTCCGCGTCATGGCCGGCGATGACCTGGCCGCTCGCCTGGTCGATCAGGACCCAGGTCGTGGCATTGATCGAGGGAGGCGGGGGAACCGGCGGCGCATCGGCAGAGGCGAGGGCAGGGACCAACAGCAGCAATGCAGCGAAGGGGAATTTCAAGATAGACCTCGATGTGTGGGTGCCGCGGCGCAACGCGGGCTGTCAATTCTAGCGATGGCGGACATGCGCGTCAGTTCAATCGAGCACGAGGCGCGGCGATTCGACGCCGGCGTGGCGCAAGCGTTCGATCAGGGCGTCGAATTCGCCGATGCTCGCGACCGGTCCCACGCGCACGCGCCAGAGGCGTCGGTCATCTTCCCCGGTTTCGCTGATCGCGACCTCGCCCACCGCTGCGTCGCGCAGGCGCTCTGCGAGGCGCTTCGCATTGTCTTCGTCCGCGAAGGCGCCGGCCTGCGCGAAGAAACGGGTCGTGACCGGCGGCGCGGCGGCGGCGGGCACCGGCGTCGCGTTGCCGCCCGCGAGACTGCGGACTTCGACCATGGCCGTGCCGGCACGGATCATGTCGAGCTGCTCGGCTGCCGCGCGCGACAGGTCGATGATCCGGTTGTTGCTGAAGGGGCCGCGGTCGTTCAGGCGCACGACGACGCTCCGGCCATTCTGCAGGTTGGTCACCTGCACCCAGGTCGGCAGCGGCAGCGTCGGGTGCGCGCCCGTCATCGCGTTCATGTCGTAGGTCTCGCCGGTCGCCGTGCGGCCGCCGTGGAAGGTCGGCCCGTACCAGGACGCGACGCCGCGCTCGACGAAACCCGCGGCGCTCCCGAGCACGACGTAGCGCTTGCCGGCCACCTCATAGAAAGGCGGATTGCCGAGCCGGGCCCGCGGCTCGTCGCGCGGCAGGCCTGCGGGGCCGGCGCCTGCGCGGTTGCCGCCTGTAGCTGGCTCCGGCCGTTCCGGGCGTTGCGCCTCGTGCGCGCAGGCCGCGGCGAAGAGCGCCAGCAGCGGCAGTGCCTGCCTCAACTTCACGGCGCGGGCGGCAGCAACGCTTCGATGCGGCTGCCGAGGTCGTGCACGGCGAGCGCGTACATCACGCTGCGGTTATAGCGCGTGATGACGCCGCAATTGAAGAAGCCCGCGCGGTACTCCGGGGCCTGGTCGCCGGCGAGGCTGATGAAGAATGCCGGGGCCTTGCCGTCGAGGCTGGTCTCGAAGCTGAGCCCGCGGTCGCGCAGCGCCTTCACGGTCGTGTCCGGCGCGAGTCCGCCGGGCGTGAGCGCATTCGCGCTCGGGAACCACAGGCTCGCCGCTGCTGCGACCGGCTCGCCGGCGCGCCAGCCGTGCTTCGCGAGGTAGTTCGCGACGCTCGCGATGACGTCGTCCCAGCTGCCCCACAGGTCGCTGCGATCGTCGCCGTCGCCGTCGATCGCGTAGGCACGGTAACTGCGCGGCATGAACTGGGAGCGGCCCATGGCGCCCGCATAGGAGCCGAGCGCAGTCGTCGCGTCGATCTGGTTCTCGCGCGAAAGCAGCAGGAACTGCTCCAGTTCCTCGCGGAAGTACTTGCTGCGCGGCGGATAGTCGAAGGCGAGCGTCGCCAGCGCATCGATGACGCGGAAGCGTCCGGTAATCCGCCCGAAGAAGGTCTCGACGCCCAGGATGCCGACGATCACGTGCTGCGAGACGCCGGTGCTCTTCTCGATCTCGGCGAGCCGTTCCCGGTGTTCCACCCAGAACGCGATGCCGGCGGCGATGCGCTCGTCGGTCAGGAAATGGTCGCGGTAGTCGTGCCAGGCCATCACCTGCTCGGCCGGCTTGCTCATCAGCTCGATGATCTTCGGCTGGCTCTCGGCCGCGCCGATGATGCCGGCGAGCCAGGCCTCGTCGAAGCCGTGCTTGCGCTGCATTTCCTGCATGAACTGGCGCACGTCCTCGCGACTGGCGTCGAGCGCAGTCGCCGGCAGGGCCGCCAGCTGAAGCGCGAGGGCAAAGGCCAGCGAGCGCAGCGTCCTGGTCGCGTCTTTCGTCATGAACCCACGAGCTTGCGGCTGGAATACAGCGACATCAGCATACCGAAGCCCGCCATCAGGGTCACGAGCGACGTGCCGCCGTAACTGACGAGCGGCAATGGCACGCCGACGACGGGCAGCAGGCCCGTCACCATGCCGGCGTTGACGAACACGTAGACGAAGAACGTCAGCGCGATGCTGCCGGACAGCAGGCGCGAGTAGGCGTCGCGGCATTGCGTGGACATGTAGAGCGCCTGGCCGACGATGAACATGTAGCCCACGAGCAGGGCGAGCAGCCCGAGCAGGCCGAGTTCCTCGCCGATGACGGCGAAGATGAAATCCGTCGAGCGTTCCGGCAGGAATTCGAGCTGGGCCTGGCTGCCATTGGTCCAGCCCTTGCCGAACCAGCCGCCGGAACCGATCGCGATCTGCGACTGGATGATGTGATAGCCGGCGCCCAGCGCGTCGCTCTGCGGATCGAGCAGCGTCAGCACGCGCTGGCGCTGGTAGTCGTGCAACATGCTCCAGACCAGTGGCACCGCGGCGCCGGCGATCACGACGCAGCCGACGATGTAGGTCCAGGGCAGGCCGCCCAGCACCACGACCAGGATTCCGGCCGCCGCGACCAGGAGCGCCGTGCCGAGGTCGGGCTGCTCGGCAATCAGCAGCACCGGCACCATGATCATCAGGAGCACGGCGACGACATTCCACAGCGAGGGCGGCAGCGGGCGCTGGTGCAGGTACCAGGCGCACATCATCGGCACGGCGAGCTTCATGATTTCCGACGGCTGGAAGCGCAGGATGCCGATGTCGAGCCAGCGCTGCGCGCCCTTGCCGACATCGCCGGCGATCGCGACGATTACGAGCAGCACGAGCCCCAGCACGTAGGCGAGCGGCGCCACCATCCGGATGAAATGATCGGGCACCTGCGCGATCGCGATCATGACCGTGACGCCGATGCCGAAGCGCGCGACCTGGCTGAACCACAGTCCGATGTTGTCGCCGGCGGCGCTGTAGAGCACGAACAGGCCGAAGAAGCTGACCAGCGCGATGGCCGAGAGCAGCATGCCGTCCAGGTGCAGCGCCCGCATCAGCCGGGCGGTCGCGCTCATCGTGCGCCGGGTCCTCGATGCCGACAGCTCCTCGTACATCAGCCCGCTCCCTTGGTCAGGTAGGCGTCGAATACCGCCCGCGCGATCGGCGCCGCCGCGGAATTGCCGTGGCCGCCGTTCTCGACCAGCACGGCGATGACAAGCTTCGGCGCCTCGGCTGGAGCGAACGCGACGAACAGCGCATGGTCGCGCAGCCGCTCGGCGATCGTCTTCACGTTGTACTTTTCGGTCTGGCCGATCGTGTAGACCTGCGCGGTGCCGGTCTTGCCGGCGATCGAGTACGCGGCGCCGCGTGACGCCCGCACCGCCGTGCCGCGCGCGCCGCTCGTCACCGCGACCATCGCGTCCACGATGACTTCCCAGTTCGACTGGTCTTTCAGCTCGATCGGGGGAAGCGGACGCGGCACGCGTTCCTCGACGGCGCCGGTCGCCGGGTCCACGAGCGCATGCACCAGGCGCGGCCGGAAATGCTTGCCGCGCGTCGCGAGCAGTGCAGTTGCCGTCGCGAGCTGCAGCGGCGTCGCGGACCAGAAGCCCTGGCCGATGCCGAGAATCACGGTCTCGCCGGGAAACCAGACCTGCTGCGAGGGCCCGCTGAAGGCGCTCTTCTTCCATTGCGGCGACGGCATGATGCCGCCGCGCTCGCCGCCGATGTCGATGCCGGTCGGCGCGCCGAATCCGATCCGCGTCATGAAGTCGTGGATGCGGTCGATGCCGAGCGTGTTCGCCAGGCGGTAGAAGTAGACGTCGCAGGACTCCATGACCGCATCGTGCATGTTGACCCTGCCGTGGCCTTCGTGCTTCCAGTCCCGGAACTTGTGGCGCGAACCGGGCAGGGAATACTGCCCGGCGCAGATGATGGCATCCTGCGGCTTGATGACGTCGTAATCGAGGCCGGCGAGCGCCATGATCGGCTTGATCGTCGATCCCGGCGGATAGGTGCCGCGCAGCACGCGGTTGAAGAGCGGCTGGTCCGGGTCCTGGGTCAGCGCGAGGTAATCCTTGCGCGAAATGCCGCGCGCGAAGCCGTTCGGGTCGAAGGAGGGCAGGCTCGCGAGCACCAGCACGTCGCCGTTCGACGGGTCGATCGCGACCACTGCGCCGCGCCGGCCCGCCATCGCCTCCTCGGCGACCCGCTGCAGCTCGATGTCGAGCGAGAGCCTGAGGTCGCGGCCGGCCAGCGGCTGGCGGCTGCGCAGTTGCGCCGCCTTGCCGTCCTGCACGTCGACGCGGCGGCCCTCGGCATTGACCAGCACCTCGCGGAAACCGCTGGTGCCCAGCAACTCGTCCTCGTAGGCGCGCTCGATGCCGGTCTTGCCGATGACGCCGGTGCCGAAATAGCGATCCTTGTCGAGCCGCACGAGGTCGTCCTCGCTGATCGTGCCGACATAGCCGAGCGCGTGGGCGCCGAGCGCGCCGTACGGGTAATGACGCGCCATGCGAGTCTCGAGCGAGACGCCCGGCAGCTCGTGCCGGTGCACCGCGTAGCGCGCGACGCCCTCGTCGTCGAGCTGCACGCGGATCGGCACGGCCTCGAACGAGCGGCGCGACATCACGAGCCGGCGCACGCGACTCAGGTCGTCCTGTTCCAGCAGCCCGTAGCTCACCAGGTCCGCGAGCGTCGTGTCGAGGTCGCCGGCCTGCTCGCGCACGATTTCGAGCTGGTAGGCCGGCGTGTTCTCTGCGATCACGCGGCCCTCGCGGTCGTAGATGATGCCGCGGTTGGGCGGCAGCGGCTCGATGCGCGCGCGATTGCCCTGCGACAGTTCCGCGTAGTAATCGTGGCGCAGCACCTGCAGCCAGAACGCACGCCCGGCCAGCAGCAGCATCAGCGCGCCGAGGATGATCGCCGCGATGAACGAGCGCTGCAGGAAAATGCGCTGCTCGAGGTACTCGTCCTTGACGCGGACTCTGCGCACTAGGGAACCTCTGGTCTACTCGCGCTTGAGGTGCGTTGCGCGCGCGCCTCGGCGCGACAAGGCGCGAGCCGAAGTCCCATAGCAGGGACTATGGACGAGGCGGGCAACGCAGTCGCGCCGAGGCCCGCGCACAACCCTCCGGAACCGGGCGATTTTCGTCCCTGGCGGCGTTGCTCGTCGCTCATGTATCTCGATACACATCGCTCCTCGCTTCTTGCCCGGGACGAAAATCGCACGCGGTCGCACCCATGCGCGACTAGACCAGAGGTTCCCACTAGCGGCGCGCGGCGATGCGCGCGTAGAGGCTCGTGATCAGCGGCCAGCAGGCGGCACCCGCGGGCACGGCCATCCAGCGCCGCCAGTCGGTGATCGGGTGGCCCGAGACACCATCGATCCAGAACAGCAGGAATTCGTTCAGCCACAGGAGCGCGAGGATCACCGCAGTCTGCTGCAGCGGCGGGAAGGCGCGGATCTGCAGGCGCAGCTTCGACGCGACGTAGGTGATCACGACGAGCGCGAGCGCGTGCTGGCCGAGCAGCACGCCGCGGAAGGCGTCGAGCGCGAGGCCCGCTCCCCAGGCGTGGAACAGGCCCGTCATGCGCGGCGACAGCAGGCAGAACCACAGCACAGTCAGCGCAACGAAATCCGGCCGCAGGATCTCGAGCCATTCCGGCAGCGGCAGGACCGTCGCAGCGAGCGCGGCCACCGTGATCGCGATGATGCGCGGCCAGCCGAATGGCATCCTGCGCGCCATGCTCAGTCGCCCCCGGCAGCGGCGGGCGGCGCGGCTGGCGGCGCCGCGGGCGCCGCAGCCGATGCCGCGTCAGGCTCCGGCTCGACGACCGTGTTGTCGAACCAGACCAGCAGGATCTCGGGATCGCGGTCGAGGGCCGCGAGCGGCTCTGCCGCGACCGACAGGAGCGGCTGGCTCGGGTCGCGTCCGACGGAGGTGATCCTGCCGACCGGATAGCCGGGCGGATACACGCCGCCGAGGCCAGAGCTGACCAGCAGGTCGCCGGCGATCACGTCGGAGTTCTGCGGCAGGTAGGGGAGCGAAAGCTGGCCAGAGCGACCGGTGCCGAGCGCGATCGTGCGTGCGCCGGTGCGGTTCACCTGCACCGGGATCGCGTGCTCGGGATCGGAGAGCAGGATGACTTCGGCGGATAACGGCCCGACCCGTGTGACCTGGCCGAAAATGCCGTTGGCGTCGAGCGCCGCCTGGCCGCGGAACACGCCGGCGAGACTGCCCTTGTTCACCAGCACGCGCTGGCGGAACGGGTCGAGGTCCACGCGCACGATCTCGGCGACCAGCGTGCGCTGCACGACGCGCGAGGTGCTCTCACGCGCGGCCCGCAACCGCTGGTTTTCCTGTTCCAGCGACTCGTAACGCATCTGCTTGAGGCGCAGCACGAGATTGTCCGCCCGGAGCTTGACGTTGTCGGCCTCCAGGCGCGTGCGCGAGGCGAGCGCTTCGCGGGCCGAGTCCCAGACCCCGAGCGGCGCCTGCACGATCCACTGCACCGGAAAGGCGACGGCCGACAGCCAGTCGCGGATCACGGCCAGTTGATGGTGGCGATGGTCGGCGACCATCAGGCCAAGCGACAGCAATGCGAGCACGATGAGCCGCAACCCAAGGGCGGGTCCGCCCAGCAGCAAAGGCCGCACATCCGGCTCGTGTGGGGTCAACGGGCGCTCCGCGGGCGCTGCCCGCCCTCAACCCAGTCCGAACAGGCCCGGGTGCTCGTCTGAAAGTTCCAGGATCCGGCCGCCGCCGCGCGCGACGCAGGTCAGCGGATCGTCGGCGATGATGACCGGCAAGCCGGTCTCTTCCATCAGGAGCTTGTCGATGTCCTTCATCAGCGCGCCGCCGCCGGTCAGCACGATGCCGCGATCCGCGACATCGGCGCCGAGTTCCGGTGGGGTCTGCTCGAGGGCCTTCTTGACGGCCTGGACAATGCCCTGCAGCGGTTCCTGCATCGCTTCGAGGATCTCGTTCGAATTCAGCGTGAAACTCCGCGGCACGCCTTCCGACAGGTTGCGGCCCTTGACCGAGATTTCGCGGACCTGCTGGCCCGGATAGGCGGAGCCGATCTCGATCTTGATGCGTTCGGCGGTCGCTTCGCCGATCAGGATGCCGTAATTGCGGCGCACGTAATTGGTGATCGCCTCGTCGAAACGGTCGCCGCCGATGCGTACGGATTCAGCGTAAACGATGCCGTTCAGCGAGATCACGGCGACTTCGGAAGTGCCGCCGCCGATGTCGAGCACCATCGAGCCGCGCGCCTCGTTGACCGGCAGGCCCGCGCCCACGGCGGCGGCCATCGGTTCCGGGATCACGTCCACGCGGCGCGCGCCGGCGCCTTCCGCGGATTCCTGGATCGCACGGCGCTCGACCTGGGTCGAGCCGAAGGGCACGCAGATCAGCACGCGCGGCGAGGGGCGCAGCCAGCGATTGCCGTGCACCTTGCCGATGAAGTACTGCAGCATCTTCTCGGTGTAGGTGAAGTCGGCGATCACGCCGTCCTTCATCGGGCGCACGGCCGTGATGTGGCCCGGGGTGCGGCCGATCATGCCCTTGGCTTCGGCGCCGACCGCGACGATGGTCTTGCCGCCGCGTCCCGGCTCGTCCTGGACCGCGACCACCGAGGGCTCGTTCAGCACGATGCCCCGGCCGCGCACATAGATCAGCGTGTTGGCGGTTCCGAGGTCGATCGAAACGTCGCTTGAGAAGTAACCCCGGAGGCTCTTGAACATGGTTTTGGAAGCGGGAATGGCTTTAAAACAAGGGCCGCGAGTGTAGCCGTGGGCGCGACTTTCCACAAGCGGACATGTATGATTTCCGTCAGGTTTTTGGCATTTTTCCCGCCCCCGGAGCAACCGTGACACTGACCCGCCGCGACGTGGAAAGCATCGCCGAGCTTGCGCGCCTCGAGATCAGCGAGGCGGAGCTGCCGGTCTACGTCAGCAGCCTGTCCTCCATCCTCGGGTTCATCGACCAGCTCTCGGCGGCCGCGACGGACAACGTCGAGCCGATGGCACACCCGCTCGAGAACCAGGTCCAGCCGCTGCGTGAGGACCGCGTCACGGAATCCGACCACCGCGACCGCTATCAGGGCAATGCACCGGCGGTGGAGGCCGGGCTGTACCTGGTGCCCAAAGTGATCGAATGAGCCCGCACCTGATGACCGCGGCCGAGCTCGGCCGGGACTTGCGCGCCGGGAAGTTCACGAGCGTCGAGGTCACCAAGCACTTCCTCGAGCGCATCGACCACGCCGGCAAGCAGCTGAATGCCTTCATCACGGTCACGCCGGATCGCGCGATGGCGGACGCTCGGCGCGCGGATGCGCGGATCGCGCGCGGCGAGGGCGGGCCGCTGACCGGCGTGCCGCTCGCGCACAAGGACATCTTCTGCACCGACGGCGTGCTGACCTCCTGTGGCTCGCGGATGCTGTCCAACTTCATCGCGCCCTATGACGCCACGGTGGTCGAGCGCCTCGCGGGGGCCGGCATGGTGATGCTCGGCAAGACCAACATGGACGAGTTCGCGATGGGTTCGTCCAACGAGACGAGCTGGTACGGACCCGTGCGCAATCCCTGGGACGGGACGAAAGTGCCGGGCGGATCCTCGGGCGGTTCGGCCGCGGCGGTCGCGGCGCGGCTCGCGCCGGTCGCGACCGGCACCGATACCGGCGGCTCGATCCGCCAGCCCGGCGCCCTGACCGGCCTCACGGGCTTCAAGCCGACCTACGGTCGCGTCTCGCGCTACGGCATGGTCGCCTTCGCCTCGAGCCTCGACCAGGCGGGCGTGCTCGCGCAGTCGGCCGAGGATGCGGCACTCGTACTCGGCGCGATGGCGGGCCACGACGCGCGCGACTCGACCTGCGTCAACGCACCGGTGCCGGATTACGCAACCGGCCTCGGCCGCTCGATGAAAGGCCTGCGCATCGGAGTCATCGGCGAGTTCTTCGGCGCGGGCCTCGAGGCGGGCACGGGCAAGGCCGTGCGGACCGCGCTCGAGGCCTTTCGGACGATGGGCGCATCGATCGCTGAACTCAGCCTGCCGAACCTGCCGCTCTCGGTACCGACCTACTACGTGGTCGCGCCGGCGGAATGCTCGTCCAACCTCTCTCGCTTCGACGGCGTTCGCTTCGGCCACCGCTGTGCCGATCCGCGTGACCTGCGCGACATGTACCGGCGTTCCCGCGGCGAAGGCTTCGGTGCCGAGGTCAAGCGCCGCATCATGACCGGCACCTACGTGCTGTCCGCCGGCTACTACGACGCCTATTACCTGAAGGCGCAGAAGGTGCGCAGCCTGATCAATGCGGACTTCAAGCGCGCATTTGCCGAGGTTGACGTGCTGATGGGGCCGACGACGCCGACGCCGGCCTTTGCGATCGGCGCCAAGACGAACGACCCGATCACGATGTACCTGAACGACATTTACACGATCGGCGCCAACCTGGCGGGCCTGCCCGCGGTTTCCGTTCCCTGCGGTTTGGTGGACGGCCTGCCGGTCGGCCTGCAGATCATCGGCCCGCACTTCGCGGAAGAGCGCCTGCTCGCGGCGGCACACGCCTGGCAGCAAGTGACGGACTGGCATCGCCGGGTGCCGCCGCTGTTCGCCTGAGGCCAAGCATGAGCATCGAATGGGAAACCGTCATCGGACTCGAGATCCACGCGCAGCTTGCGACGCGCTCGAAGATCTTCTCGGGCTCGTCGACCGCCTACGGCGCGACGCCGAACGTGCAGGCGAACCTGGTGGATCTCGGTTATCCCGGCGTGCTGCCGGTGCTGAACCGCGAGGCCGCGCGCATGGCCGTGCGCTTCGGGCTCGCGATCGGCGCCACGATCGCGCGCCGCTCGATCTTCGCGCGCAAGAATTATTTCTATCCCGACCTGCCGAAGGGCTACCAGATCAGCCAGTACGAGCGCCCGATCGTCGAGGACGGCAGGGTCGCGATCGTGCTCGACGACGGCGCGCAGAAGACCATCGGCGTCACGCGCGCGCACCTCGAGGAGGATGCGGGCAAGTCGCTGCACGAGGGCCTCGGCCGGCACAGCGGCATCGACCTCAACCGCGCGGGCACGCCGCTGCTCGAAATCGTTTCGGAGCCTGACATGCGTTCGGCGCGTGAGGCGATCGCCTACATGAAGAAGATCCATACGCTGGTCCGCTACCTCGAGATCTGCGACGGCAACATGCAGGAGGGCTCGTTCCGCTGCGATGCCAATGTCTCCGTGCGCCATAGGGGCCGGCACGAGTACGGCACGCGCTGCGAGATCAAGAACCTGAATTCCTTCCGCTTCGTCGAGCGCGCGATCAACTACGAGGTCGCGCGCCAGGTCGAGCTGCTGGAGGGCGGCGGCAGCGTCGTGCAGGAAACGCGGTTGTACGATTCGGATCGCAATGAAACCCGGCCGATGCGCTCCAAGGAAGAAGCCAACGACTACCGCTATTTCCCGGACCCGGACCTGCTGCCGCTGGCGCTCGACGAAGCATTCATCGAAGAGGTGCGGGACGGGTTGCCGGAACTGCCGGACAAGAAAGCGGAACGATTCGCACGCGAACACGGGCTCTCGCCCTATGACGCGGGCGTGCTGACGGCGAGCCGCGAGCTTGCGGCCTACTACGAGGAAGTCCTCGGCGTTCTCGGCGGCGAGGCGAAGCTCGCGGCCAACTGGGTGATGGGCGACCTCTCCGGGTTCCTGAATCGCGACAACCTGGAGATCGCCCGGTCCCCGGTCGACGCGAAGCGCCTCGCGAGCCTGCTCGCGCGCATCGTGGACGGCACGATCTCCGGCAAGATCGCCAAGGAGGTGTTCGAGGCGATGTGGACCGGCCAGTCGGACGCCGATGCGATCATCGACGCGAAGGGCCTGCGGCAGATCACCGACACCGGCGCGATCGAGCGCGTCGTCGCCGAGGTGATGGCCGCGAATCCCGCGCAGCTCGCCGACTACCGCTCGGGCAAGGACAAGCTGTTCGGATTCTTCGTCGGCCAGGTCATGAAGGCGACCGGCGGCAAGGCGAATCCCGCGCAGGTGAACGAACTGCTGCGCAAGATGCTTGCGGGCTGAGGATCGCCGATGGCCGACGGCGACCTGCTGCACCGCTTCCTGTTCGAGAACCTGCCGATCCGGGGCCATCTCGTGCGGCTCGATGCGAGCTGGCGGGCCGCGATCGAGCACCACCGCTATCCGCGCGCAATCAGCGACGCGCTGGGCCAGGCGATGGCCGCGAGTGTGCTGATGGCGGGCTCGCTGAAATTCGAGGGACGCCTGTCGCTGCAGATCGAGGCCTCCGGCCCGGTGCGCCTGTTGCTCGCACAGTGCAGTCATCGTCACGCGATCCGCGGCGTCGCGCGCCATCGCGAGGTGCCAGTAGCAGACCTTGGTGCCGTAGCACTCTTCGGCGAGGGACAGCTCGCCGTGACCATCGAGCAGGATCAGCGCGGCGACCGTTACCAGGGCGTCGTTTCGCTCGAGCAGAATTCGCTGCCGGCCTGCCTTGAGCGCTACTTCGCTCAATCGGAGCAGATTCCGTCGCGGCTGTTCCTCACCGCGACGCCCGAGCGCGCGGCAGGCCTCCTGCTGCAGCGCATCGGCGTGGGCGCCGCGGGCGGGGAGGCCGGGCCGTCCGTGGATACCGACGACGCCTGGCGGCGGATCTCACTGCTGGCAGCGACGCTGTCGCCGCAGGAACTGCTCGACCTGCCCTGCCGCGACATCCTGCGGCGCCTCTTCAGCGAGGACGACATCCGCCTGTTCGAAGGCACGCCGGTCTTTTTCCAGTGCAGCTGTTCCCGCGAGCGGGTGTCCGGGATCCTGCAGGCGCTCGGCGCTGACGAGGTCAATTCATTGCTGCGCGAGCGCGGCGACGTCGAAGTCCGCTGCGAGTTCTGCAATCGCGACTGGCGCTTCGACGCCGTGGACATCGCAGGACTCTTTTCCCCCGGCCCCAGCCAGCAGGCGCCCCGCGGGCTGCATTGAAGGCCGACCCGGGGTAGTATTTCCCCTGATCCGAAACCCGTTGACGGAGGGCGATCCATGGCGACGAAGTGGCTGATCAAGGGCCCGGAGATTGTCACCTGCACCTGCGATTTCGGCTGTCCCTGCCAGTTCAACAGCCTGCCGAGCAAGGGTTATTGCCATGCGGCCGCCGCGATCCGCATCGACGAGGGCCATTTTGACGGCGTCAAGCTGAACGGGCTCAAGATTGCAGTGGTACTGGCATGGCCCCAGGCGATCCACCTCGGCCACGGCCAGGCGCTGCCCATCGTGGACGAGCGCGCGGACGAGAAGCAGCGGAATGCGCTGTTGCAGATCATGTCCGGCCAGGCCTCGACGCCGGGCAAGACATTCTTCGACGTCTTTGCATCGACGTATGAAAAGGTCCACGACCCGCTGTTCAAGCCGATCCAGTTCGAGGCCGACATCGATGCGCGAACCGGGCGCTTCGAGATCCCGGGCGTCGTCAGCGGCAGCGCCGCGCCGATCCGCAATGCGGTGACGAATGAACCGCACCGCGCGCGCATCAACCTGCCGAATGGATTCGAATACCGGACTGCCGAGATCGCGAGCGGCAACCTGAAGACCAGCGGCCCGATCAAGATCGATTTCGAGGGCCGCCATTGTCACCTGGCCATGCTGAACATCGGGCCGGACGGTCCGATCGCCTGAGAATCCATGTCCGGCGACTTTTCCTCGCCGCCCGGGTTTATCCTGCGGCGTGACCGCCAGGTCGGTCTCGTCGCACTCTGCTTTTTCATTGCGCTCGCCTGGTGGTACCTGCTGACCGGCGCCGGGATGCCGGGCGACATGCCGTCGATGGCCGGCATGGACATGACGCAGGAGTGGACGCCGCGCTACGCCGTGCTCGTCTTCATCATGTGGTGGGTCATGATGATTGCGATGATGCTGCCGAGCGCGACGCCGATGATCCTGCTCTTCGGGATGATGAACCGGCGCGAGGCGAGCCGCGGCTCGACGCCGGTGTCGAGCGCGACATTCGCACTCGGTTATCTCACGGTCTGGGGAATGTTCAGCCTGCTTGCGACAACGCTGCAGTGGCAGTTCGAGCGTCTCGCACTGATGTCGCCGGCGATGGTCACGACGAGTGCGGTGCTCGGCGGCATGATCCTGATCGGCGCCGGCGCCTACCAGCTGACTCCGTTCCGCGATGCCTGCCTGCAGAGTTGCCGCGGCCCCATCGATTTCTTCGCCAGGTACTGGAGCCCCGGCGCCGCCGGCGCCTGGAAGATGGGGCTGCGGCACGGTCTCTTCTGCCTGGGCTGCTGCTGGATGCTGATGGCGCTGCTCTTCTACGGCGGCGTGATGAACCTGTACTGGATCATCGGGCTTGCGTTGTACGTGCTGGTCGAGAGATTCATCGCCTGGTCCAGGTTCGTCAGCCGGCTGGCGAGCGCAGTGCTGATCTTCTGGGGACTTTTCGTGTTGGCGGGCGTCATGGGTCTGCGCACGGCGATGTGACGCCTTTCATTGCGGCGCACAAAGGCGCCCGTATACTGGATCGGATGCGTCCCCCGGTCGAGGTTTCATTTGAGTTTTTCCCGCCCAACGACGCGGCGATGGAACGCACATTGTGGGCGTCGATCGAGCGGCTCGCGCCGCTCAGTCCACGCTTCGTCTCAGTCACCTATGGCGCGGACGGTTCAACACGCGATCGGACCCATAATATCGTCTCGCGCATGTCGCGCGAGACGAAGCTGACGGGAGCGCCGCACCTGACCTGCATCGGCGCGAACCGCACGGAGATCCAGGACATCGCGCGGCGTTACTGGAACGAGGGCGTGCGCCACATCGTCGCGCTGCGCGGCGATCCGTCCGGCCGGCAGCGGGCGCTACCGCGCCTCATCCGGGCGGCTACGCCTATGCGTCCGACCTGGTGCGCGGACTCAAGGAAGTCGCCGATTTCGAGATCTCGGTCGCCGCCTACCCGGAAACGCACCCCGAGGCGCTGAGCCCCGAGCAGGATCTCGACAACCTGAAGCGCAAGCTCGAGGCCGGAGCGACACGGGCGATCACGCAGTTCTTCTTCGACACCGATCTGTACCTTGGCTTTCGCGATCGCTGCGCTGCCGCCCATATTGACGCTGTCATCGTCCCTGGCATCCTCCCGATCACGCGCTTTCCACAGATGCTGCGCTTTGCGGAACGTTGCGGCGCGAGCGTGCCGGACTGGTTGGTTGAGCGCTTCGACGGCCTCGATGACGACGCCGGGACACGTAACATGATTGCTGCCTCAGTCGCGATCGAGCAGGTGGCGCGTCTGCGCCGCGAGGGCGTCGATGAATTCCACTTCTACACGCTAAATCGCGCGGAACTCGCCTATGCGATCTGCCATGCGCTCGGCCTGAGACCCCGATGAACGCTCTTCGCAGAGCCCTCGGCGAACGCATCCTGATCCTGGACGGCGCGATGGGCACGATGATCCAGCGCGCGAACCTCTCGGCCGCGGATTACCGCGGCAGGCGCTTCGCCGGCTGGCCGCACGACCTGAAGGGCGCCAACGACCTGCTGTCGCTGACGAAGCCCGACCTGATCGCGGCGATCCACCGCGAATACCTGCAGGCCGGCGCCGACATCATCGAGACCAACACCTTCAACGCGAGCGGCCCGTCGCTCGCGGACTACGGGCTGCAGGATTTCGTCGCCGAGATCAATTTCGAATCCGCGCGCATCGCGCGCAAGGTCGCCGATGAAATCGCGGCCAGCAGCGGGCGCAAACGATTCGTTGCGGGGGCGCTGGGGCCGACCAGTCGCACCGCGTCGCTCTCGTCGGACGTCAACGACCCGGGCCACCGCAATGTCAGTTTCGAGCAACTGCGCGATACTTACACGGCCGCCGCGCGTGCGCTGATCGAGGGCGGCGCCGATCTCCTCATGATCGAGACGATATTCGACACGCTGAATGCGAAGGCGGCGCTCTTCGGGATCAGCGGACTGTTCGAGGAGCTTGGCAGGGAGCTTCCGTTGATCGTCTCCGGCACGATCACCGATGCCTCCGGGCGAACGCTGTCCGGACAGACCACCGAGGCCTTCTGGAATTCCGTGCGCCACGTGCGGCCGCTCGCGGTCGGCCTCAACTGCGCGCTCGGCGCGAAGCAGCTGCGGCCGCACATCGAGGAACTGTCGCGCATCGCCGACTGCTTCGTCAGCGCCTACCCGAATGCGGGCCTGCCGAACGCCTTCGGCGAGTATGACGAGCAGGCCTGCGAGACTGCGGAGCAGCTGCGCGAGTGGGCCGAGAGCGGCCTGGTGAACATCATCGGCGGCTGCTGCGGCACGACGCCGGAGCATATCGCGCACATCGCAAAGGCGGTCGAAGGCTTGCCGCCGCGCGTGCCGCCCGCCATCCCGCCGCGTTGCCGCCTGTCCGGGCTCGAGGCGCTGAACATCGGCCCCGACATGCGCTTCGTCAATGTCGGCGAGCGCACGAATGTCACGGGCTCGGCGAAGTTCCGCAAGCTGATCGAGGCTGGCGACTACACGGCGGCGCTCGCGATCGCGCGCGACCAGGTTGCCGCCGGTGCGCAGCTCATAGACGTCAACATGGACGAGGGCATGCTCGATTCGCAGGCCGTCATGGTGCGGTTCCTGAACCTGGTCGCCTCCGAGCCCGACATCGCGCGCGTGCCGATCATGATCGACTCTTCGAAGTGGTCGGTCATCGAGGCGGGCCTCAAGTGCCTGCAGGGGAGGGGCGTCGTCAATTCGATCTCGCTGAAGGAAGGCGAGGGCCCGTTCCTCGCGCAGGCGCGCATGGTCCGCCGCTACGGCGCCGCGGTCGTCGTGATGGCGTTCGACGAGCAGGGCCAGGCCGACACGATCGAGCGCAAGCTCGCCATCTGCGGACGCGCCTTCGGCCTGCTGACACGCGAGGCCGGCTTCCTGCCGGAGGACATCATCTTCGACCCGAACATCTTCGCGGTCGGCACCGGCATCGAGGAGCATTCGGGCTACGGCGTCGCGTTCATCGAGGCCGTGCGGCAGATCAAGCAGCGATTCCCCGGCGTGCTGACCAGCGGCGGCGTCAGCAACGTCTCGTTCTCGTTCCGCGGCAACGACGCATTGCGCGAGGCGATGCACGCGGTGTTCCTGTATCACGCGGTGCAGGCCGGGCTCGACATGGGCATCGTCAATGCGGGCCAGCTCGGCATCTACGAGGAGATCGCGCCGGACCTGCGCGAGCGCGTCGAGGACGTGATCCTGAACCGGCGCCCCGATGCGACCGAGCGCCTGCTCGAGATCGCCGAGCGCTACCGCAGCGACGGCGCCGCGCGCCGCGCCGAGGACCTGGCCTGGCGCGGATGGCCGGTGAACAAGCGCCTCGAGCACGCGCTGATCAAGGGTATCGACGAGTTCATCATCGAGGACGTCGAGGCGGCGCGACTGGAAGCCGCGCGTCCGCTCGACGTCATCGAAGGCCCGCTGATGGACGGCATGAACGTGGTCGGCGACCTGTTCGGCAGCGGCAAGATGTTCCTGCCGCAGGTCGTCAAGTCCGCGCGCGTCATGAAGCGCGCGGTCGCCCACCTCGTGCCCTTCATCGAGCGCGAGAAGGGCGGCGCCAGGATGAGCAACGGCAAGATCATCATGGCGACTGTCAAGGGCGACGTGCACGACATCGGCAAGAACATCGTGGGCGTCGTGCTCCAGTGCAACAACTTCGAGGTGATCGACCTGGGCGTCATGGTGCCGGCGCAGCGCATCCTCGAGACCGCGCGCAACGAGTCGGCGGACATGATCGGGCTGTCCGGGCTGATCACGCCGTCGCTCGACGAGATGGTGCACGTAGCGCACGAAATGCAGCGCCAGGGATTCACTATCCCGCTCCTGATCGGCGGCGCGACGACCTCCCCGGCGCATACCTCGGTCAGGATCGACCCCGAGTACGGCCACGGCGTCGTCTACGTCAAGGATGCTTCACGATCCGTCGGCATCTGCCAGACGCTGGTGACGCCGGAGGCGCGCGAGGGCTTCTTCGCGCGCGTGAAGACCGAGCACGCCACCCGCCGCGAGCAGCACGCGGGCCGCAAGCGGCGCCCGGAGGGACTCGCGCTCGCCGCCGCGCGCGCGCGCCGGCTGGCGCTCGACTGGTCCAGCTATCACCCGCCGGTGCCGCGATTCCTCGGCACCCGTTCGCTCGGGCCGCTGCCGCTCAAGGACCTGGTTCCGTTCATCGACTGGATGCCGTTCTTCAATGCCTGGGAATTCTCGGGCAGGTTCCCGGACATATTGAAGGACCCGGCACGCGGCGCGGCCGCAAGCGCCCTGTGGAAGGACGCCCGCGCGATGCTCGACACGCTGGTGCGCGAGCGCTGGCTGGTGGCGCGCGCAGTGCTCGGATTCTTCCCGGCCGGGTCGGTCGGCGACGACATCGAGATCTATGCCGGCGCAGGGCGTGCCCAGGCGCACGCGACGCTGCATCACCTGCGCCAGCAGAAGGTCAAGCCTGCGGGCCAGCCGCAGTTCTGCCTGTCGGATTACATTGCGCCACACGACTCGGGTGTCGAAGATTTCATCGGCGCGTTCGCAGTGACCGCTGGCATCGGAATCGAGGAGCGCGTGGCGCGCTTCGAGGCGGCGCACGACGACTATTCGGCGATCCTGCTGAAGTCGCTTGCCGACCGGCTCGCCGAAGCGACGGCCGAGGCGCTGCACCTGCGCGTGCGCCGCGAGTTCTGGGGTTACGCGCCGGAAGAGAGCCTGACGAACGAACAACTGGTGCGCGAGCAGTATCGCGGCATCCGCCCCGCGCCCGGTTATCCGGCCTGCCCCGATCACACCGAGAAGAGCACGCTGTGGCGGCTGCTGGATGCCGAGGCCGCGACCGGCATCCGCCTGACCGAGTCCTACGCGATGTACCCGGCGGCTTCCGTCAGCGGCTGGTACTTTTCGCATCCGGACGCGCGCTACTTTGCGGTCGGCACGATCCGGCGCAGACCAGCTCGAGGACTATGCGCGACGCAAGGGCATCCCATTGCCAGAGGCGCGCCGCTGGCTCGCGCCGAATCTCGGCCGCGATTCGGAAGCCGACGCGGCCTGACGGCCGGTTCCATCAAGGCGCGCTTCAATGCGTTGCCGGCGCACCCTCGATGCCCTCGAGCAGCCGGACCCCGCCCAGCATCGACATCTGCCGCATGATCCAGGCCTGGCGCTGCTGGACATAGGGCGAGGGGCGGTCCACGCGGAAGCGCTTCGGGTTCGGCAGCACCGCGGCGAGCAACGCCGCTTCGTTGCGATTGAGCCTGGCGGCCGGCTTGCGGAAGAAATGGCGGCTGGCAGCCTCGACGCCCCAGACGCCGCGGCCGAATTCGGCGCTGTTGAGATAGACCTCGAGGATCCGCTGCTTCGGCCACAGCCATTCGATCCACAGCGTGTACCAGGCCTCGAGTCCCTTGCGGACCCAGCTCTGGCCCGGCCACAGGAAAAGATTCTTCGCGACCTGCTGGCTGATCGTGCTCGCGCCGCGCAGCCGCCGGCCGTGCTTCGCGTCGGCCAGCGCCTTGTCGATCGCCTCGAGGTCGAAGCCCTGGTGCCCGAGGAATTTCTGGTCCTCCGAGGCGATGACCGCGACCGCCGCCTGCTTCGAGATCTCGGCCCAGGGAACCCAGTCATGATCGGGGCGCAGGCCGGAGTGCTCCTTGTCGCGGCCGCAATCCAGTCGCCGATCATGAACGAGGTGATTGGCACCGGCAGCCAGCGAAATGCGGCGACCTGCAGGACACTGAGGGCGGCGAGCGACAGCAGGCCGATCGCGAGCATCCGCGCGATGCGCGCCGGCCAGGATCGCCGTGTCACGGAGGACGGCCTTCAGCCGGCTTTGGCGCGTCGCGCGGACGTGACGACCACCGGCTCGACCGGCACGTCGTCATGGCCCTGCTTGCGCCCGGTCTTGACCGCGGCGATCTTGTCGACGACGTCCATGCCGTCCACCACGCGGCCAAACACCGCATAGCCGAAATTGCCGGGCTTGTGGTCCAGGAATGCGTTGTCCACGAGATTGATGAAGAACTGCGCGGTGGCGCTGTTGATGTCGTTGGTGCGCGCCATCGCGAGCGATCCGCGGCGGTTGCGCAGCCCGTTGGTGGCTTCGTTGGCGATCGGCTTGCGCACCGGCTTCTGCGACATGTCCGCCTTGAATCCGCCGCCCTGGATCATGAAGCCCGGAATCACGCGGTGAAAGACGGTGCCGTCGAAATGGCCGTCGTCCACGTAGCGCAGGAAATTCTCGCTGGAGACCGGCGCCGACTCGGCGTCCACTTCGACCGTGAAGGTGCCGAGCGAGGTTTCGAAACGGATCATGTGCTGTGCTCCCCTGGGTGAGCCCGCAATTCTAATGCCGATCAGCCCGCGTTGCCCTGCGTCGCGCGCGGCAGGCCCGCGAGGTCGCATCGCGTCGAGACGCCCTTCAGGCCCGCGGCGCTCATCATGGCCCGCACGGCCGCATCCTGGGTCGCGCCGTGCTCGACCGCCAGCAGGCCGCCCGCGACGAGATGCGCCGGAGCGCCAGCGCAGATCGGCACGAGCGCATCGAGTCCTTCCGGTCCCGCGACGAGCGCAGCGCGCGGCTCGTGGACGAGCGCCGCGAGCCCGGGATCGCCTTCGGCGACATAGGGCGGATTCGCGACGATTGCGTGGAATCTGAGCGCGTCGATTGGCTCGTACCACGAACCCTGCAGGAATCGCACATTGCCGACATGCAGCCGCTGTGCATTGCGCGCGGCGACCTCGAGCGCTGCCGCACTCGCATCCACTGCCGTCACCGACGCATCCGGCCGTTCGCTCGCGATTGCAAGCGCCACAGCGCCGCTGCCGGTGCCGAGATCGAGCACGGCCGGCCTCGCGACGGTTCGTAACTCGTCGAGCGCGATTTCGACCAGAGCTCGGTTTCCGGACGCGGTACCAGCACGTCGGGCGTCACTTCCAGGTCCAGGGTCCAGAACCCGCGCCGCCCGGTCAGGTAGGCGACGGGTTCGCCTTCCGAGCGCCGCGTGGCAAGGGCTGCGAGCGCCGCGGACTGCGCCTCGTCCAGTTCCCGCTCCGGGGCGGCCGCAAGCGCCGCGCGGCTGCAGCCGAGCACATGCGCCAGCAGCAGCGCAGCGTCGAGGTCGGCCGTCGGCGAGGCCGCGAGCATGCGCCGCAGCTCGAAGAAGGCATCGCCCGCGCGGGTCATTCGAGGACGGCCAGCTCCTCGGCGCGGTGCTCGCGCAAGAGCGCGTCCATCACTTCGTCGAGGTCGCCATTGATGATGTCGTCGAGCCGGTAAAGCGTCAGCTCGATGCGGTGGTCGGTCAGGCGGCCCTGCGGGAAGTTATAGGTGCGGATGCGCTCCGAGCGGTCGCCGCTGCCGACCTGCAGGCGCCGCGTGCGGGCTTTCTCGGCGCTCGCGCGCTCGCGCTCGGCAGCGAGCAGGCGCGCGCGCAAGCAGCGACATCGCGCGCGCGCGGTTCTTGTGCTGCGATCGCTCGTCCTGGCACTCGACGACGATGCCGCTGGGCAGGTGCGTGATGCGCACGGCCGAATCGGTCTTGTTGACGTGCTGGCCGCCGGCGCCGGAGGAACGGTAGGTGTCCACGCGCAGCTCGGCCGGATTGATCTCGACGGTCTCGACCTCGTCGACCTCGGGAAGGACCGCGACGGTGCAGGTCGAGGTGTGGATGCGCCCCTGCGACTCGGTCGCGGGCACGCGCTGCACGCGGTGCGTGCCCGACTCGAATTTCAGGCGGGCATAAACGCCGCGGCCGGCGATCCGGCTGATCACCTCGCGATAGCCGCCGTGCTCGCCGCGGCTCTCGGACAGCAGTTCCACAGTCCAGCCGCGCCGCTCCGCATAGCGCGAGTACATCCGGAACAGGTCTCCGGCGAAGATCGCCGCCTCGTCGCCGCCCGCGGCCGCGCGGATCTCCAGGAAAACGTCGTGGTCGTCGAGCGGGTCCGGCGGCACCAGCATCTGCTGCAGGTCGGTCTCGTCGGTCGCGGTGGCAGCCGCGAGTAGAGCGGCTTCCTGGCGCGCCATCTCGCGGACCGCGGGATCCTTGTCGGCGGCCATCGCCTCGGCGGCGGCCAGCGCCCGCTCGCGTTCGCGATAGCGTTCGAATGCCTGCACCAGCGGCTCGATGCGCGCGAACTCGACCGACAGGTCGCGGAATTTTTCGGATCTCGCGATGACCGCGGGGTCGGACAGCATCCGCTCGATCTCGGCGCGGCGATCGGCGGTGCGTTCCAGGCGGCGGCGGATCGTGTCCTTCACTGCTCGCCGCGCCCGGTCAGGAACAGGCGGGCCGCCGCCGCCGCGAATTCGGCGTCGCCGCTCTCGGCCGCCTCGCGAAGCGCCGTGGACGGCCCGTGCAGCAGGCGGTTGGTCAGCGTCGCGGCCAGGAATTCCAGCACCTCGTCGGCCGGCCTTCCCGCGGCCAGCATGCGCCGCGCCTGCTCGAGCGTCTGTTCACGCGCGGCCTCGGCCTGTCCGCGCAGGTCGCGGATCAGCGGCACGGCATCGCGCGCCTTCAGGCCGGACATGAACCGCTCGACTTCGTCCGCGATCATGTGAACCGCGGCGTCCGCCTCTCCCTGGCGCGCCTTGATGTTCTCGTCGATGACCTCGCGCAAATCGTCGATCGTGTACAGGTAGACGTCCTCGAGCTCGGCGACGCGCGGGTCGATGTCGCGCGGCACGGCGAGGTCGAGCATGAAGACGGGCCGGCGGCGGCGCTCTGCAATGGCCTTGCGGGTCGCCTCGAGCCCGATGACATGCCCGGGACTCGCCGTGGAGCTGACGACGATATCCGCCTGCGCGAGGTGGGCATCCAGCGCATCGAGCGAGATCGCGGAGGCCTTGAAGGCGGCGGCGAGTCGCTCCGCGCGGTCGAGGCTGCGATTCGCGATGATCATGCGCCCCATCTTCTGCGCGTGCAGGTGGCGTGCGGCGAGCTCGATCATGTCGCCGGCGCCGACCAGGAGCGCAGTGTGGCGTTCGAAGCCGGTGAAGATCCGGCGCGCGAGTTGGATGCCGGCCGATGCGACCGACACCGCGCTCGCGCCGATCGCCGTCTCGGTGCGGACGCGCTTCGCGACCGAGAAGGTCGTCTGGAACAGCCGGTTCAGCTGCGTTCCCGCGGTCCCCGCCTGCTGGGCCGCGCGATAGGCGTCCTTCAGCTGGCCGAGGATCTGGGGCTCCCCCAGGATCAGCGAGTCGAGGCCCGACGCGACGGAAAAAACATGGCGCACGGCCTCCGCGCCCTCGAGCCGGTACAGGCAATCCTTCAGTTGCGGATTGCCGCCGGACCAGGACGCAAGCCAGTCCGGCAGCGATTCGCCGCCCGTATCGGCGACGCAATAGAGCTCGGTCCGGTTGCAGGTCGAGACGATCAGCCCCTCCTGGACGCCGCCCTGCGCGGCCAGCGCGCCGAGCGCCTGCGGCAGGCGAGCGGCGTCGAATACGATGCGCTCGCGCACATCGATGGGCGCCGTCCGATGATTCAGGCCGAAGACGAGGAGCGACATGGTGGGCCGCATGCAAGAACCCGGAGGATTGTCCGGTAACGATCACGGCAGCACAAGCGCTGGGCTATAGTGATGAGATGTCACATTGGCTGCGCTGCCTCGTGCTGTTGCTTTCAGCCGGTGCCGCGGTTCCGGTCGCGGCGTCCGCCCGCTGTCCCGCCGGAGATGCCTATGACCTTGCGGTGAGCGCCGAGCGGGCGTTGGCGCGGGCCGACTGGCCGCTGGCCGCGCGCAAGTACGGCTGCGCGACACAGCGCTCGGACGACGTGGCGGTCGCCGAGCGCGCGACCCGCATCGCCTACGACAATCACCAGCTCGACTTTGCGGTCGCAGGCGCCAGGCGCTGGCTCGAACTGGCGCCGGACAGCGAAGTCGCGCGCCGCTACCTCGCGACCGGGCTCTTGCGGCTCTACGACGATGACGGCGCAGCCGCCCAGTTCACCGCGCTGCTGAATACCTCGTACAAGGACCGCGCACGCGGCTACGTGACGCTGCTCGGGATCCTCGCGGAGGAACGCAACGAAACGGGCGCAGCGCGCGTGATGGAGCGGCTGGCCGCCGCGGATGCCGAACTCCCCGAAGCCCAATATGCGCTGAGCGTGCTGTGGCAGCGCGCCGAGAACGGCAAGCGCGCGCTCGCGGCGGCTGAGCGCGCCAACGCGCTGCGCCCGGACTGGCGCATGGCCGAACTGGCGGAGGTCCGCGCGCTTTCGACGGCGGGGCGGCGCGAAGAGGCGCTGGCGAGATCGGCGGCGCTGGCCGCCGGGGACGATCCGTTCTCCAGGATCAGCCACGCCTGGCTCCTGGTGGCGAACCAGCGGCGCGCCGAGGCGACCGCGATCTTCGGGGAATTGAGCCGCGAAGGGCCCGCGGCAAGCGACGCCCAGGAGGGCCTCGGCGCCATCGCGCTCGACGAGCGCCGGTTCGACGACGCGGCCCGGATCTTCAACGAACTCGCGCGCGATCCGCAGAATTCGGAAACCGTGCTCTGGTATCTCGGGCGCATCGCCGAGGAGAAAGGCGACGCGGCGTTGGCGGTGAGCCATTACCAGCGCATCAACACCGGCTCGCGCGCCGTGGCCGCGCAGGCGCGCGCGTTCCGGCTGTTGCGCAAGCAGGCCCTGCCGGAGCGCGCGGATTTCCAGCTCGACGAATTCCTCGCGACGGAGCCCGCCGCGACGCGCGATCTCGTCGCGAGCGTCGGATCGGCGCTCGTCGACGAGGGGCAGGGCGACCAGGCCGTGGCGCTCCTGGGTCGCGCGCTCGCGCTGATGCCCGACGATGACCTGCGGCTCGCGCGCGGATTCCTGCTGGAACGGCTCGGGCGCCTGCCGGACGCGGTCGCCGACATGCGCGCGGTGGCCGCCGACCGGCCGAACGATCCTGTGACGCTCAATGGACTCGGCTACACGCTGGTGGATCGCTCGATCGCCATCGACGAGGGCCGGCGCCTGATCGAGCGGGCGCTCGAGGACAAGCCGGACAGCTTCGCGATCCAGGATTCGATGGGATGGGCGCTGGTGCGGCAGGGCAAGCTCGACGACGGTCGCGGCTGGCTCGAGCGCGCCTGGGACAATTCCAGGGATCCCGAGGTCGCCGCGCACCTCGGAGAAACGCTGTGGATGCTGGGCCGCACGGATGACGCGCGGCGTGTCTGGGACCAGGCGCTCGCGGACAATCCCGACAGCGCGCCGCTCAAGCGCGCCATCGAGCGCCACCCGCGGTGATCCGCCGCGCCGCAGCCTGCGCAGTCTTCGCGCTCGCCGGCGGCTGTGCGACCTTGCCGCCCGCCGTCGATGCAGGAAGCTGGCCCGCGCGCCAGGCGGAACTGCAGGCGCTCGAGTCCTGGACACTCGACGGGCGCGTCGCCGTTGCAACCGCAGAACAGGGCTTCTCGGGCGGGCTCGCCTGGCGCCAGCAGGGCGCACGGGCGCATATCGATCTGCGCGGACCGCTGGGCGGCGTGGCACTTGCGATCCAGCTCGACGGAACGCGGATGACGGTCACGGACGCAAACGGCATTTCCATTACGGGTGAGGCGGCCAGCGACTACGTGACGTCCGAGATCGGCGCGCCGTTGCCGGTCGCCGAGTTGCGTTACTGGCTCGTCGGCGTGCCGGCGCCCGACCAGCCGCACCAGGTAAGCATCGGGGCCGACGGGCGCCTCTCGGCGCTCGAGCAGGCGGGCTGGCGCTTGCGTTATTCGCGATACAGCCCGGTCGGTGGCCTCGCGTTGCCGGCGCGCATCGAGATCGAATCGGACGCCGCGCGCCTTCGGCTCGTCGTTTCGAAATGGTCGCTGCCGCCATGAAGGCGGAGGCCTGGCCTGCGCCGGCCAAGCTCAACCTGTTCCTGCACGTCCTCGGCCGCCGCGCCGATGGCTATCACGAGTTGCAGACTGCCTACCAGCTGATCGACCTGGCCGACGAGCTCTGCTTCGACTTGCGCGCGGATGGCGTCATTCACCGGGTCAAGGGACCGCCGACGGTTCCGGCGGAATCGGACCTGACGGTGCGGGCTGCTGAACGGCTGCAGGCGGCGTCGGGGTCGCGGAAGGGCGTGGACATCCGGATCACCAAGCGCATTCCCATACAAGGAGGCCTGGGCGGGGGCAGTTCCGACGCCGCGACGACCCTGGTCGCCCTGAACGAACTCTGGGGCCTGGGCTGGCCGGTCGAAGGTCTCGCGGGCCTGGGCCGGGAGCTGGGCGCCGATCTGCCCCTTTTCATTCATGGTCATAGCGCCTGGGGGGAAGGAATCGGGGAGCGGCTGACCCCGCTCGACCTGCCGCCAAGGCATTACGCGGTCATATTCCCGGGGGTCGGAGTCAGCACGGCAGAGGTGTTTCAGGCTTCTGAATTGACAAGGAATTCTCCGAGCCTGACAATCCGCGCCTTCCTGCAGGCAGGCGGACGCAACGATTGCGCGCCAGTGGCGACCGGGCGCTACCCTGAAGTGGCGAGGGCGCTCGGCTGGCTCGCGCAGCGGGGCGATGCGCGCGTGACCGGAACCGGCAGTTGCGTATTCGCCGGATATACGGATCGGGCGCTGGCGCAGGCCGCGCTCTCGGGCCTGCCGCGCGAGTGGACGGGATTCGTGGCACGAGGCCTCGACCGGTCGCCGCTGCAGGAACGCGTGGCGGCGGAACGGGCCCGGCATGGGCAGGGTTGACGAATGGGGTGTCGCCAAGTGGTAAGGCAACGGATTTTGATTCCGTCATACGAAGGTTCGAATCCTTCCACCCCAGCCAGTTGATGCGCGGCGCGCGAAGCACGCCGCCATGAGGGAGACTCGCGTGGACCAGTCCACGATGGCCGTGTTCACCGGCAATGCGAATCCGATGCTCGCGCAGGACATCGTGCGCCATCTGATGCAGCCGCTGGGTCGCGCCTTCGTCGGCCGGTTCAGCGACGGCGAGATACAGGTCGAAATCATGGAGAACGTCCGCGGCAAGGACGTCTACCTGGTGCAGTCGACCTGCCCGCCGGCCAACGAGCACCTGATGGAGCTCCTGGTCATGGCGGACGCCTGCCGGCGCGCCTCGGCCGGGCGGATCACCGCGGTGATCCCGTACCTGGGCTATGCGCGCCAGGACCGGCGGCAACGCGCGATGCGCGTGCCGATCACGGCGAAGCTGGTGGCCGACATGATCGGCCGCGCGGGAGTGAACCGCGTACTGACGGTGGATCTGCATGCCGACCAGATCCAGGGCTTCTTCGACGTGCCCGTGGACAATGTTTATGCGTCGCCCGTGCTGCTGGGCGAAGTGTGGAAGCAGAAGTACGAGAACATGATCGTGGTATCGCCGGATGTCGGCGGCGTGGTCCGCGCCAGGGCGCTGGCGCGGCGCCTGGACAATGCGGACCTCGCGATCATCGACAAACGGCGGGCGCGCGCCAACGAGTCGCAGGTGATGAACATCATTGGCGACGTGCGCGGCAAGTCCTGCGTGATGGTGGACGACCTGGTAGATACGGCGGGCACGTTGTGCCTGGCGGCCCAGGCGCTGAAGGACGAGGGCGCGGTGCGCGTGACGGCCTACATCACGCACCCGGTGCTGTCGGGAGCGGCGGTCGAGCGGATCGCCAACTCGGCGCTCGACGAGCTGGTCGTGACCGACACGATTCCGCTCCGCGAGGACGCCCGGGCCTGCAAGCGCATCCGCGTGATGACGGTCGCCGGGCTCCTGGCCGAGACGATGCGGCGGATTCGCGACGAGGAATCCGTCAGCTCGCTGTACGTGGATTAGGAGGGGCCGACCCCTCCGAAGGCAGTCGCCGGATGGTCCGGCGGCGCCTGCAACGGGACGCCGGTGCCTGGTCGCGGGCCGGCATCCCTCTGAATCGGGAGTGACAGACACATGAAGACTTCTTTCGAACTCGTCGCCGAGTTCCGGGAGGACCAGGGCAAGGGTGCGAGCCGCCGCCTGCGTCATCTCGGCAAGGTCCCGGCGATTCTCTATGGCGGACGGCGCGACGCGCGCACGCTCCTTCTGGATCACACGAAGCTGGCGCAGCTGATGGACGACGAGCGTTTCTACTCGACGATCCTGAGCCTGCGCGTGGGTGACCAGACGCAGGCGGCCGTGCTGAAGGACGTCCAGCGCCATCCCTACAAGAACATGATCATGCACATCGACTTCCAGCGCGTGCTGGAGGACGAGAAGATCAAGATGATCGTGCCGCTGCACTTCAAGGGCGGTGCTGAGGCCAAGGGCGTCAAGGAACAGGGCGGCGTGCTCTCGCATGTGCGCAACGACATTGAGGTCACCTGCCTGCCCAAGGACCTTCCGGAGTTCATCGAAGTGGACGTCTCCGGCCTTGAGCTCAACAAGGTGCTGCAGCTGTCCGACCTCCGGCTACCCGCGGGCGTCGAGATCGTCGAACTGCTCGCCGGCCGCGACAAGCCGGTGGCCTCGATCCACATGCCGCGCGTCGAGGAAGAGGAAGTACCGGTCGTCGACGAAGCCGCTGCAGCGGCTGCGGCCGCTGGCACGGCGGCTGCACCGGGAGCGCCTGGGGCGCCGGGCGCGGCACCGGGTGCTGCACCGGGAGCCGCAGCGGGTGCCGCACCTGCGGGCGCCGCTCCATCGGCCGATGCCAAGGGCGCCGCCGGCAAGGGCGCGAAAGAAGGCAAGGACGCCAAGAAGGGCGACGGCAAGAAGTAACGCTGGGTTGCAATCGGACGGCGGGGCCGCCCCAGTGGCGGCCCCTGCCTTTTGGCGAGGACGGGTCAATGGCGGGTTTGCCGTTGCAGCTGGTCGTCGGGCTCGGTAATCCGGGCGCGGAACACGCGGCCACGCGACACAACGCGGGATTCTGGTTCATCGATGAACTGGCGAGCCGGCACGACGGCTGGCTGAAGTCCGAGCATCGCTACAACGCCGACGCGGGCCGGGTCACGATCACCGGCTTCGCGCTGTGGCTGCTGAAGCCGATGGCCTACATGAATCGCAGCGGCCTTTCGATCCGCTCGTTCTGCGATTACCTGCAGGTGCCGAGTGATCGGGTGCTGGTCGTGCACGACGAGCTCGACCTGCCGCCGGGCATCGCGCGGCTCAAGCAGGGCGGCGGGGCGGGCGGCCACAACGGACTCAAGGACGTGATCAGCCATGTGGGTGAGGATTTCTGGCGGCTGCGCATCGGCATCGGGCACCCGGGGAGCCGCGACGACGTGATCGACTACGTGCTCGAACGGCCGTCCAGCGTCGATGAGCGGCTCATCCGCGAGGCCATCGAACTCTCGGTCGCGGAATTTCCGCGGCTCCTCGCGGATGGCGCGGAGGCGATGATGAACCGCCTGCATGCCAGGCCGCCCGCACAGGACGCGCCCGGCTAGGCCGGCGCAGCAGGTCAATCATGGCTATCCGCTGTGGCATCGTCGGGCTGCCGAACGTTGGCAAGTCAACGCTATTCAACGCGCTGACGCGCGCGAAGATCGCGGCCGAGAACTATCCGTTCTGCACCATCGACCCGAATATCGGCATCGTTCCGGTTCCGGACCCGCGCCTCGACGCGCTGGCCGCGATCGCGAAGCCTGAGAAAATCCTGCCGACCACGGTCGAGTTCGTGGACATTGCGGGGCTGGTCGCGGGGGCCTCGCAGGGCGAGGGTCTCGGCAACAAGTTCCTGGCGCACATCCGCGAGGTGGATGCGATCGCGCATGTCGTGCGCTGCTTCGACGACGACGACATCGTCCACGTCTCGGGGCGCATCGATCCGGCTTCCGACGTCGCGATCATCAACACCGAACTCGCGCTCGCGGATCTCGAGACCGTGGACCGTGCACAGTCCCGGGCCGACAAGCTTGCCAAGGCCATGGACAAGGACGCGATGCGCTGGCGCGATTCGCTGAAGCGCATCCGCGACCGGCTCGACCAGGGCGAACCGGTGCGCGCTCAGAAGCTCGACCAGTTCGAGCGCGAGCGGGTCCGCGAACTGCAGTTGCTGACGGCCAAGCCCGTCATGTACGTCGCAAACGTGGACGAATCCGGGTTCAAGGGCAATCCGAAGCTCGACGCCCTGCGCAAGCTTGCCGAGGCCGAAGGCTCGGAAGTCGTGCCGGTCTGCGCGGCAATCGAGGCGGAGATTTCGGAGTTGGACGCCGCGGATCGGGATGCGTTTCTGGCAGATCTCGGGCTCGCCGAGCCCGGGCTCAACCGGATCATCCGCGCGGCCTACAAGTTGCTCGGTTTGCTGACATTCCTCACGGCAGGGCCGAAGGAAGTGCGGGCCTGGACCGTGCGCCAGGGCGCGACGGCGCCGCAGGCCGCGGGCGTGATCCACACGGATTTCGAGCGCGGCTTCATCCGGGCCGAGACCATCGCCTACGACGATTACATCTCGGGCAAGGGCGAGGCGGGCGCGCGCGAGGCCGGCAAGCTGCGGCTCGAGGGCAAGGAATACGTGGTCCGCGAGGGCGACGTCATGCACTTCCGCTTCAATGTCTGAGGAAGGAAGGTCCTGCGACGAAGCGTTGTTTTCGAGCGGCGGACACTACCCCCCGGACACACTGCCTGCGGTATTCATGTCAAATCGCATGCACGCGGCGCGCGTGCCGGAAGTCAGGAGAGCGAATCAGATGATCAATTCAATGTGGCGGCTGATCACGGCTACGGCTACGGCTGCGGTCGCGGCGCTTTCGATAACGATGGCGGTTGTGCCTGCCGGCGCCGAAGAGCAGGCCGCGACGGCCGCGCCGGTTGTCGCGCAGACCGAGGACCAGCGCCTGATGGCGTTCTTCGACGAGGTGTTCCAGCGCAACGTCAAGGACAGCCCGACATTCCAGTCCCAGCTCGGCATCAAGGGCCCGGACTACGGCAAGTGGGGCGACCTCTCCGACAAGGAAGCGACACGCCAGAATGAGCTGACGAAGCAGGACCTCGCGCGGCTGAAGAGCGAGTTCAAGTACGACGACCTGTCCGAGCAGCGGAAGGTCAGCTACCGGATCTTCGAGTACCTGCAGGAGCGCACGCTGCGTAACTTCCCGTGGCGCTTCCACAATTACGCCTTCCAGACGCAGAACAACCCGATCACGGGATTCGCGACCTTCATGCAGAACGTCCACCAGGTGGATGACGTATCGGACGCCGAGGCCTACATTTCCCGCCTCAACGGCATCGAGGAAGCGGCGCGCCAGACCATCGAGGGCATCGACATCGCGGCCGAGCGCGGCATCGTGCCGACCTCGTTCTCGTTCGACCCGGTGCTGAAGGACGGGCACAACGTGCTGAAGGGCGCGCCTTTCGACGACAGCAAGGAGGATTCGGCGATCCTCGCCGACTTCCGCGCCAAGGTCGGGAAGCTCGAGATCGCGGACGCGGAGAAGCAGCGCCTGGTCGACTCCGCCATCGTCGCGCTCAAGGGGCCGGTCACCAACGGCGTGAACGCCATGCTCGCCCGGATCGAGAGCCTGCGCAGCAAGTCGCCGGGCCCGAACGGCGTCTGGAAGCTGCCGGACGGCGACGCGTTCTACAGGAACCAGATCGACTTCTGGACCAGCGAACCGAAGCTCACGGCCGATGAGATCCACAACATCGGCCTCGCGGAAGTCGCGCGTATCCACGGCGAGATGGAAACCATCATGAAGCAGGTCGGCTTCAAGGGCGACCTGCCGGCATTCTTCAAGTACCTGCGCACGGAACCCTCGAATTTCTACCCGAACACCGACGAGGGGCGCCAGGCCTATCTCGACCAGTCGAAGGCCTATATCGACGGCGTTTACGCGGATGTCGGCAAGTACTTCAATATCCTGCCGAAGGCCAAGCTCGAGGTGCGTCGCGTCGAGACCTGGCGCGAGGAGACGGCGCCGGTCGCCTTCTACAACCAGCCGGCGCCCGACGGCAGCCGGCCCGGCTACTACTACGTCAACCTGCGCGACATGTCGACGCGGCAGAAGCACGAGATGCAGACGGTCGCCTATCACGAGGGCGCGCCGGGGCATCACTTCCAGATCGCGATCCAGCAGGAACTGACCGACGTCCCGATGTTCCAGAAGTTCGCTTTCTTCGGGGCCTACATCGAGGGCTGGGGACTCTACGCCGAGCGCCTCGGCAAGGAGCAGGGCCGGTTCACCGATCCGATGCAGGATTTCGGCCGGCTGCAGGACGAAATGCTGCGCGCCGCGCGGCTCGTGGTCGACACCGGCGCGCATGCCAAGCACTGGTCGCGCGAGAAGATGATCGACTACATGCTCGCGAACAATCCGATGACGAAGGACGAGGCGACCAAGGAAGTCGAGCGCTACATCGACAACCCGGGCCAGGCGCTCTCCTACAAGATCGGAATGCTGAAGATCCTGGAGCTGCGCGAGCACGCCAGGACCGAACTCGGCGACAAGTTCGACATACGCGACTTCCACGACGTGGTGCTGAAGAACGGCGCGATTCCGCTGTCCATCCTCGAGGAGCTGGTGGACGACTACATCGCAGGAAAGAAAGCGTCCTGACAGGAGCCTTGACAGCTACCGGCACGCTCCCGACAATCCCGCCTCCCCGGGGTACCTTCCCACCGCGTGGCTAGGTAGCTCAGCTGGTTAGAGCACGGGATTCATAACCCCGGGGTCGAGAGTTCGATTCTCTCCCTAGCCACCATTTCGAGCTCGTCCAGGGCTCGTTCCAGGATGCCGAGGCCCTCATCCACGACGGCGTCCTCGGCCGTGATCGGCACGAGGATGCGGATCACGTTGCCGTAAAGCCCGCAGGACAGCAGGATCAGGCCCAGCTCGCGGGCGCGCTTCGTCAGCGCCTTCGTCAGGTCGACCGCCGGCTTCGACGGATCGCCGCCCTCACACAACTCGAATGCCACCATCGCTCCGAGGCCGCGCACTTCGGCAATCGAAGGATGGCGCGCAGCGAGCTTCTTGAGCCTGGCCGTCAGCCGCGCACCCAGCTTGATCGCGCGCGCGAATATCTGCTCCTGCTCGAATACGTCGAGCACCGCGAGCGCCGCGGCGCAGGCGACCGCGTTGCCGGCATAGGTGCCGCCGAGCCCGCCGGGCCCGCAGGCATCCATCACTTCGGCGCGGCCGACCACCGCGGAAAGCGGGAATCCCCCCGCGAGCGACTTTGCGAGCGTCGAGATGTCCGCTGCGATCCCATAATGCTCCATCGCGAACATGCGCCCGGTGCGGCCGGCGCCGCACTGGATCTCGTCGGCGATCAGCACGATGCCGTGCCTGTCGCAGAGCTCGCGCAGCCGCACGACGAATTCCTTCGGCGCAACGTAGAAGCCGCCTTCGCCCTGCACCGGCTCGAACATGATCGCCGCGACGCGCGTGGGCTCGATGTCGCACTTGAAGATCATCGCGATGGCATCCAGCGCATCGTCCACCGACACCCCATGCAGCGCATTCGGGAACGGCGCGTGATAGATCTCGCCAGGCAGCGGCCCGAACCCGGCCTTGTAGGGCTCGACTTTGCCGGTCAGCGCGAGCGCCATCATCGTGCGGCCGTGAAAACTCCCGGCGAACGAGATCACGCCCGATCGCCCGGTGTGGACGCGCGCGATCTTGACCGCGTTCTCGACCGCCTCCGCGCCGGTCGTCATCAACAGCGTCTTGTGCGGGCCGGAACCTGGCGCGAGCTTGTTCAGGCGCTCGCAGAGCGCGACGTAGGGTTCATAGCCGGTGACCTGGAAGCAGGTGTGCGTGACCTTCTCGAGCTGCGCACGCACGGCCTCGAGCACGCGCGGATGGCGATGGCCCGTGTTCAGTACGGCGATGCCGCCGGCGAAGTCCACGTAGCGGTTGCCGTCCGCATCCCACAGCAGCGCATTCTCCGCGCGCTCGATGAAGACCGGCTGTGCCATCGCGACGCCGCGCGCGACCGCCGCATTGCGGCGGGCGACCAGGGATTCATTGTTTTTCACGCTGACCTCCAGGCTACCGTGCATTTTATCGTACCATCGGCTGATGCCGTGGCCGATCGCGCGGCCGCCGGGAGGGGCCCATGACGACACCCGCAATCGTGGATTTTCGCCGCAACATGAAGGCCCAGGAGTCGGCGCCGGCCCCGGAGCGCGTCCTGAAGGGCGAGCCCAAGACCTTCGTCCGCAATTACTACGAGGACCCCACAAAGCAGTTCTTTGCGGGGACCTGGGCCAGCAATATCGGCAAATGGCAGGTCGAGTACACCGAGCACGAGTTCTGCCACCTGCTCGAGGGCCGGGTCGTGCTGACCTCGGCGGACGGCAAGCGCTGGCAGTTCAATGCAGGCGATGCCTGGGTCATCCCGGCGGGGTTCAGCGGCACCTGGGAAACCGTCGAACCGGCGCGCAAGCGCTATGCAATCTTCGAGGCCGCTAAGCCCGCGTGAAATGGGGGGTTTTTTACAGTAGAATGAAAAGGACTGTGGCTCAAGGGGAGCCGTGCACAACTAAGGAGAGCCAATGAAGTACTCAATCGGGCTGCTCGCCGCCGGGATGCTCGCGACGGCTGGCGTGGCAAATGCCGGAGACTTCTCCAGCACTGTGACGGCAGTGTCTGACTACGATTTCCGTGGCGTGTCGCTGAGCGCGACGGATCCTGCATTGCAGGCAAGCATCGACTTTGCCGCTGAAAGCGGCTTCTACGCCGGCGCGTGGGTCAGCAACATTGACTACGGCAGCACCATCGACGGCGACATCGAGCTGGACCTGTACGGTGGATGGGCCGGCGAGTTCAAGAATGGAGCCGGCTGGGATGTCGGCCTCGTCTGGTACACGTATCCGGACAGTTCGAGCAGCCTCACGAAGAGCAAGATCGAACCCTACCCGGAAGCCTACGTGTCAATCAGCAAGGGACCGGTCAAGGTCAAGCAGTGGTACACGAACGACTACGGCGGAACGAACCAGGACGCCCTGTACACCGATGTCGCCCTCACCTTCGAGCTGTCCGGCGGCTTTTCGCTGAACTTGCACACCGGATACAACTTCGGCGAATACTTCAAGCGGAATGCCGAGGAGTACTATGATTTCTCCGCTGGCGTCGGTTACACGGTGAGCCACTTCAATCTGGGGCTCAAGTACACGACCACCGGCCTGGATGGCGGACCGTTCGAGATCTCGGACAACGAGTTCACCAACACGGGTCGCGTCGTGTTCTCGATCGCGACGACGTTCCCCTGGAGTGACGAGTAATACGCGCACGGCGCGGATATGACTGGTTGACCGAAAGATGACGAAACTGGCAGGCAGGCTGTTCGCAGCCTGCCTGTTTTCGTTTGCGGGCCCGGTGCAGGCGGCCGATTTCACCTCGACGATCACCGTGGTTTCCGATTACGACTACCGCGGCATTTCGCAGACGGATCGCAGTGCGGCGATCCAGGCCAGCCTCGACCTGCATTTCGACCGTGGCATCTATGCCGGTGCCTGGGGCAGCAATGTTGACCTCGGTGCTGGCGAGGATGGCGAGATCGATTACTACCTCGGCTGCCTGAAGGAATACGACGGCGGCTTCCGCTGGGACGTGGGAGCGATGCTCTACACCTACCCTGGCGCAGGCGAGCTCGATTTTCCAGAGGTCTACTTCAAGGTCGGCCTCCGCGGCGCCGGCCTGGAAGCCTGGTATTCGGACGATTACGCCGGTACAGGGATGGATTCGATTTACTACCGCGCCACCTACGAATGGGCGACGCCGAGCGAGTGGGCCATGAATTTCTGGGCCGGCTACAGCAGCGGTGAGTTCTTCAAGCGCGGCTTTGGCGCCGGTGGCGGCGCGGCGGACGCTTCCTACAAGGACTACGGCATTGCGCTCAGTCGCGGCTTCGGAAATTTCAATTTCAGGGTCCAGGTGAGCGGCACCGACGTGGACCCGGCCTATTCACCTGTCATGGACGACATCAAGGTGCTGATCGGCGTCAGCACGACGCTGCCCTGGGGCAGGGACTGAGGTCAGGTATCTTCTACTTCAGGCTGTCGATGACGGCGGCGATGGTCTCGAAGATCCGGTCCACCTGCGCACGCTCGATGATGAGCGGCGGCGAAAGCGCGATCGTGTCGCCTGTCGTGCGCATCAGCAGCCCTTTCTCGAAAGCCGCGACCAGCGCCTCGTAACCGCGCGCGCCCGGCGCGCCGGCGCGCGGCTCGAGCTCGATGCCCGCGACCAGCCCGTAGCAGCGCAGGTCCACGACATGCCGCCGCCCCTTCAGCGAGTGCACGGCGTTTTCCCAGTACGGCGCCATCGCGCGGGCCTTTTCGAACAGTCCCTCGCGGTACAGCTTCTGCGTCGCGAGGCCCGCCGCGCAGGCGACCGGGTGCGCCGAATACGTGTAGCCGTGAAACAGCTCGATCGCCTGTTCCGGCCCGGTCATGAAGGCGTCATAGATCTCGCGGCGCACCATCACGGCGCCCATCGGTATCGCGCCGTTGGTCAGTCCCTTCGCGCAGGTCATCATGTCGGGCACGACGCCGAATTCCTGCGCAGCGAACGCCGATCCGGTGCGCCCAAAGCCGGTGATCACTTCGTCGAAGATCAGGAGGATGCCGTGCTTCGTGCAGATCTCGCGCAACCGCTCGAGATAGCCGCGCGGCGGCAACAGCACGCCGGTCGATCCCGCGATCGGCTCGACGATGACGGCGGCGATCGTGGAAGCGTCGTGCAGCGCGACCAGGCGCTCCAGATCGTCCGCGAACTCGGCGCCGTGCGCCGGCAACCCCCGTGAATAGGCATTGCGCGCGTAGTCGTGAGTGTGGCGAATGTGATCGACGCCGGGCAGCAGCGCACCGAAGTACTTGCGGTTGTTGACCATGCCGCCAACCGAGATGCCGCCGAAACCGACGCCGTGGTAGCCGCGTTCGCGCCCGATCAGGCGCGTGCGCGCGGCATCGCCGCGCACGCGGTGCCAGGCGATCGCGATCTTGAGCGCCGTGTCCACCGACTCGGATCCCGAGTTCGTGAAGAACACGTGATCGATGCCCTGGGGCGCGATCTCGACCAGCGCGTTCGCGAGATCGAAGGCGAGCGGGTGACCCATCTGGAATGGCGGTGCGTAGTCCATCACCGCGATCTGCTTCGCGACCGCCTCGGTGATCTCGCGCCGCCCGTGGCCCGCATTGACGCACCAGAGTCCCGCACAGCCATCGAGGACCTGCCGGCCGTCCGGCGTCCAGTAGTGCATGCCTTCGGCGCGAGCGAGCAGGCGGGGCGCCGACTTGAATTGCCGGTTGGCCGTGAATGGCATCCAGAAGGCTTCGAGCGAGGCGCGCTTCGGCAACGGGGAAGTCATGTTCGTCAGCTCCGGGGCCCGGGGTGATAAGGATAATTGACACTCATCGCACGCAGGCGCGATATTACGCAAGTCCTGTTTAATATCATAGACATGCAAGGCGCAAGCGATGGCCAATGACGTCAGCGCCCGGCTGAAGGCGGTGCGCCTGATGCACGGGCTCTCGCAGCGCGAGCTGGCCAAGCGCGCCGGCGTCACGAACGGCATGATCTCGCTGATCGAGCAGGGCCGGGTCAGTCCCTCGGTGGCGTCGCTGAAGAAGGTGCTGGACGGCATTCCGATGCAGCTGGCCGAGTTCTTCACGATGGATCCGTCCGCGACGCCGCAGGTCTTCTATGCCGCGCGCGAGCTCGTCGAGCTCGGCGAGGGCGACGTCTCGCTGCGACTCATCGCGGCCCACCGCCCGGGGCGGCGCATGGCCGTGCTGCACGAAGTCTACGCACCGGGCGCGGACACGGGTTCCGAGATGCTGAGCCACGCGGGCGAGGAGGGCGGCGTCGTGGTCAGCGGGCGCATCGAGATCACGGTGGGCGGCCAGACCCAGGTGCTGGGTCCCGGCGACGCGTACTACTTCTCGAGCGCGCTGCCGCACCGATTCCGCAATCGCGGGCGCGAGCGCTGTGAGATCATCAGCGCCGCGACGCCACCGACACTGTGACACGGAGTGGTCAATCCTTGAAACGCGAAGCAAAGACGACCAACTGGCGCGATCGCGCCTCGACGATTCAATTCCGCACGGAGGCGTTCATCGACGGCAAGTACCGGCCGGCGGCCTCCGGCGAGACCTTCGTCTGCATCAACCCCGCGACCGGCAAGGCCATTGCGCAGGTCGCCGCCTGCGGGCAGCGCGACGTGGAAGTCGCGGTCGCGAGCGCGCGCCGTGCGTTCGAGGAAGGCCACTGGTCGCGCATGGCGCCCGCGTCGCGCAAGAAGGTGCTGCAGCGGTTCTCCGAGCTGATCCGCAAGCACCGCGAGGAGCTCGCGCTGACCGAGACGCTCGACATGGGCAAGCCGATCTCGGACTCGCTCAAGATCGACATCCCGGGCGCCGCGCGCTGCATCGCCTGGTACGCGGAGGCCGTGGACAAGGTCTACGACGAGATCGCGCCGACGCCGCACGATGCGATCGGATTGATCACGCGCGAGCCGGTCGGCGTCGTGGGCGCGATCGTGCCGTGGAACTTCCCGCTGCTGATGGCCTGCTGGAAGCTCGGCCCGGCGCTCGCGACCGGCAACTCCGTGATACTGAAGCCCTCCGAGAAGTCGCCGCTGACGGCCTTGCGCATCGCCGAGATCGCGGTCGAGGCCGGCCTGCCGGAAGGCGTGTTCAATGTCGTGCCGGGATTCGGCCACACCGCCGGCGAGGCGCTCGCGCTTCACATGGACGTGGATTGCATCGCGTTCACCGGCTCGACGCGCATCGGCCGGCGCATGCTCGAGTACGCCGGGCGCTCCAACATGAAGCGCATCTGGCTCGAATGCGGCGGCAAGTCGCCCAATATCGTGATGGCGGACGTCGCCGACATCGAGCGGGCGGCGAAGGCGGCGGCCGGAGGCATCTTCTTCAACCAGGGCGAAATGTGCTCGGCGGCCTCGCGGCTGCTGGTGCACGAATCCATTCGCGACCAGATGCTCGACAAGATCGTGGAGGTCGGCAAGGCCATGGCGCCGGGCGACCCGCTGGACCCGGCGACCAAGCTCGGCGCGATCGTGGACCAGGCGCAGATGAACACCGTGCTCGGCTACATCGAGTCCGGGCGCAAGGGCGGCGCGAACCTGCGCTCGGGCGGCCAGCGTGTGCGCGAGGAATCCGGCGGCTTCTTCGTGGAGCCGACGGTGTTCGACGGCGTCACGATGGATATGAGGATCGCGCGCGAGGAGATCTTCGGGCCCGTGCTGTCGGTCCTGACGTTCAAGAGCATGAGCGATGCCGTGAAGATGGCGAATGACGTCATGTACGGTCTCGCCGCCGCGGTCTGGACGCGCGACATCACGACCGCGCACCGGGTCGCCAAGGCGCTGCGGGCCGGAACGGTGTACGTGAACTGCTACGACGGCGACGACATCACCGTGCCGTTCGGCGGCTTCAAGCAGTCCGGCAACGGACGCGACAAGTCGCTGCACTCGATGCACAAGTACACCGAGCTCAAGACGACCTGGATCGACCTGTCATGAAGGTCACCGTGGCGGCCACGCAGATGGCCTGCGGCTCCGACCGCATGGCCAACATCGCGAATGCCGAACGGCTGGTCCGCGACGCCGCCGGCCGCGGCGCGAATGTGATCCTGATCCAGGAGCTGTTCGAGTCGCCGTACTTCTGCAAGGACCACCTCGCGAAGCACTTCGAGCTCGCGACGCCGATCGCGGAGAACCCGGCGATTGCGCGGCTGTCGAAGGTCGCGGCGGAACTGAAGGTCGTGCTGCCGGTATCGGTGTTCGAGCGCGCGCAGAACGCCTACTTCAATACGCTTGCGATGCTGGACGCCGACGGAAGCCTGCTCGGCATCTACCGCAAGTCGCACATCCCGGAGAGCCCCGGCTACCACGAGAAGTTCTATTTCTCCCCCGGCGACACGGGCTTCAAGGTCTGGCCGACCCGATTCGGGACGCTCGGCGTCGCGGTCTGCTGGGACCAGTGGTTCCCCGAAGCCGCGCGCGCAATGGCGCTGATGGGCGCCGAAATCCTGCTGTATCCGACCGCGATCGGCTCTGAGCCGCAGGATCCGACGCTCGATTCGCGCTGGCACTGGCAGCGCACGATGCAGGGACACGCGGCGGCGAACGTGATGCCGCTCGTGGCCTCGAACCGCATCGGCAGGGAGCGCGGCGAGAAGCTCGAGATGACCTTCTACGGGCATTCATTCATCGCCGACCACACGGGCGAAGTCGTCGCCCAGGCCGACGACCACAGCGAGCAGCTGCTGACGGCGAGTTTCGACCTCGATGAAATCCGCCGCTATCGCCACGCCTGGGGCGTGTTCCGCGACCGGCGCCCGGACCTGTACTGGCCGCTGATGACGATGGACGGTGCCGCCGATTGACGCTCCGCTCGCGGGCGAGGTCGCCTGCGTGGACCTCGAGACGACCGGCGGCAACGCGCTGCGCGACCGGGTCATCGAGGCCGGCATCGTCCTGATGTCCGGCGGCCGCGTCGTCGAGGAATACTCGACCCTGGTCAATCCCGGCGTGCGCATCCCGTACGCGATCCAGCAGTTCACCGGCATCACCGAAGCCATGGTGGCTGACGCGCCGTCATTCGCCGAAGTCAGCGACGAGATCCTGGGGCGCCTCGAAGGGCGGCTGTTCGTTGCTCACAATGCGCGCTTCGACTACGGTTTCCTGCGCGGCGAATTCCGGCGGCTCGGCCGGCGCTTTCGCGCGCCGGTGCTCTGCACCGTGAGGCTTTCCCGGGCGCTGACCCCGGGCGAGCGCGGCCACAACCTCGATGCCGTCATGGCGCGCTATGGCATCGAGTGCACGGCGCGGCACCGTGCGCTCGGCGACGCGCAGGTGCTCGCAGAACTGCTGCGCATCGCAAAGGAGCGCAGGCCGGCGGCCGAGCTCGACGCCATCGTCGCCGACCTGATGCAGGCGCCGAAGCTGCCGCCGCAGCTCGACGCCGCCCTTGTGGACGAGCTGCCCGAGGGTCCGGGCGTGTATCTCTTCCACGGCGAGGGCGATGCGCTCCTCTACGTCGGCAAGGCGAAGAACATCCAGTCGCGCGTACTTTCGCACTTCGCCGGGGACCAGCGCTCACGCAAGGCGATGGAAATCTCGCGCCTGGTCCGGCGCATCGAATGGATTTCGACGGCCGGCGAGTTCGGCGCGCTCGTCACCGAAGCGCGCCTGGTCAAGGAACGGCGGCCGCTGCTGAACCGGCGGCTCCGCGAGAGTCCGACCCTGTGGACCATCCGGCTCGGCGAACAGGCGGACAGCCCCCGCGCGAGCATCGAGGAACTGGATCCGGAGGCGGACGACGGCGAGACCTGCGGGATGTTCCGCAGCCGCGGCGATGCCGATCGCGCGCTCACCGGCATCGTTCGTGACCAGGGACTCTGCCCGAAGAAGCTGGGGCTGGAGGCGGGCGAGGGCTCTTGTATCGCCTATCAACTCGGGCATTGCCGCGGCGCCTGTATCGGCAAGGAACCGCCGCTGGTACACGCCATCCGCGTGCGGCTGGCATTCTTGCGCCTGAAGCGCCGCGACTGGCCGTTCGAAGGCCCGATCGGCATCCGCGAGCGCGACTGGAGCGGCGCGGAGGAAGTCCAGGTCTTCGATCGTTGGTGCTACCTGGGCACGGCACGCGGCGGTGTTGAAGCCGGAGGGTTCCAGCGGCGCCCGGAGAAGTTCGACCCCGATATTTACAGGATACTGCTGGGATATCTCGAACGGCCCTTGCGCGGCGCCGAACTCGTTCACTTCGGCATTTCGCTCTCGAATTTCACGGCCCAGCCGTGAAACGACCGGATCATCATGCCGAGCGATGACTCTGTGACGCCGCCGGACAACGGGATCGTCATTGTGCCCACGACGACACCTTCTTGCTGCGTGGCCGCCAACCAGCGGAGCTGTGAGTTGTAGGCGTTGGCGCGCCGGCCGCCCTCGCTGGAACAGGTCGTGCAGACCGTGAGCAGCAACAATGAACCATTGATCTGATCGGTGGTGGCTTTCGGGATCGCCACGGTCCAGACGATTCCGTCCTTCTTCACCCGCAGCGAGACCATGCCGGAGTCCTCGGTGCCATCCGAGGGATCGAAACCGCTGTTGCGCAGGATCCTCCGCAAGTCGTCGAGCGACAGCGCGAAAACCACCTGGCTTGAATCGTCGGCGGCGACGACCTGGTCTGCAAACGCGGAGAATCGCCGCTGCAGGTCTGCACAGGCCGCGGCGGAATCGTCGAACCCGACCTTCACCGTCATACAGCGCGCCATCGCGTCGAACACCTTCGCTGAGTATTCGATGTTGTTGCCGCTGACGCCGTCGGTGTTGACGTCCGCCTGGAGGATCGGATCGCCCTCGTCGTCGATATAGACATTGCCGCTGATCCACCCGAGCATGGCTTTGTTCATCTCGGCGATGTCTGCCGGGGCAAAGGCCGTCTTGATGTCGAAACCCACGCTGAGGCGCAGGTCTCCGCAGCGGCCCTTTTCGCAGGCCATGAATTGCACGTGCCAGCGCGTGGCACCGGCCATGACGACGAGTTCGGGCACCTCGTCGTTGTCCGACGGCTCGGCTTCCACGGTCACCGCCTGGAATCCCGCCTCGATCAGCAGCTTTCGCATTTCCTCATGCGTCACGCCGCCCTCGTAAACAATCGCCTGAGCGGCGGCGCTGAAGAAAAGCGTCGCTGCAAAGAGCGCGGCGCACGCGCCGGCTGATCCTGAAAGCGGCTTCATGAGTACTCCCCCGTGCGGGCGCTGTTATTGTACCGGCCATGCCTGAATCGGTGAACAAGGGAGCGCTGTTCGTCACCGCGGCGCCCGGCACCGCGGACCTGCTCGCGGCGGAACTGCAGGCGCTCGGGATCGCCGACGCGCGCGAAGCCTTCGGCGGCGTCGAAGGCACGGCGACGCTCGGCGAGGCCTACGGCGCCTGCCTCTGGTCGCGTGTCGGCCTGCGCGTCCTGTGGCAGATCGCGGAGACCCCGGCCTCGAGCGCGGACGAATTGTACGAAGGCATCCGCAGCGTGGACTGGTCCGCGCACATGGGCGAGTCGGACACGCTCGCCGTCGATTTTTCGGGCAGCGTGACCGGCATCGACAATTCCCAGTTCGGCGCGCTCAGGGTCAAGGACGCGATCGTGGACCAGTTCCGCGAGCGGACCGGCGAGCGTCCGTCGGTGGATCGCGTGGCGCCGGCGCTGCGCGTCAACGTGCATGTCGCGCGCGGCGCGGCGTTCGTCGCCGTGGACCTCTCCGGCGACAGCCTGCACCGGCGCGGCTATCGCGGCGGCCAGGGCGCTGCACCGCTCAAGGAGAATCTCGCTGCGGCGATCCTGCTGCGCTCAGGCTGGCCGGCGATCGCGGAGGCGGGCGGGTCCTTCGTCGATCCCCTGTGCGGTTCAGGCACGCTGCCGATCGAGGCCGCTCAGATCGCCGCCGGCATCGCGCCGGGACTGACTCGCGCGCGATTCGGATTCGAACGCTGGCGGCAGCACGATGCTGCACTCTGGACGGAACTGCGGGCCGAGGCGCTGGCGCGTCGTACGACGCATCGCCTGGCCGCCGGCCGCATCCGCGGTTACGACCGTGATCCGGTCGTGCTCAGGGATGCCGAGGCGAACGCGGCGCGAGCAGGGCTGGAGGGCCATGTGCAATTTCGGCGCTGCGAACTCGCGGCACTCCCCGCGGCGACTGCTCCCTCCGGGTTGATCGCGGTCAACCCGCCTTACGGCGAGCGACTCGGCGAGACCGATGCTTTGCGAGAGCTGTATGCGCTCCTCGGCGAGCGCTTGCGCACGGGATATCTCGGCTGGGAGGCCGCCGTCTTCACGGGAAACCCCGCACTCGGGCTCGAACTCGGGATCAATGCGCGACGGACGCACAGGATGATGAACGGCCCGATCGAATGCCGCCTGCTGCGCATCCGCATCGAGGCTGCGGAATTCGACCGGCCGCGCGAGCCGGGCCGGCCGCCGCCGATCGACGCCGAGGCCGCGCGCGCGCGGCCCGGCGCCGCGATGTTCGGAAATCGCCTGCGCAAGAACCTCAAGACGCTGTCGCGCTGGGCGCGCAGGGAAGCGGTCTCCTGCTATCGCATCTACGACGCCGACATGCCCGAGTACGCGTTTGCGATCGACCTCTATCAATCGGATCCGCAAGGATCGGCCGGCCGCTGGCTTTACGTCCAGGAGTACGCGCCGCCCGCGACGGTCGATCGCGCGAAGGCCCGGGCGCGGCGCGAAGAGGCGCTGTCCATGATCCCCGAAGTGACCGGATTGCCGACGGAGGCCATCTACTGGCGCACGCGGCGGCAGCAGAAGGGGGGCCAGCAATACGAGGCGCTCGACGACAACCGCGAACGCGTGGTCGTCGAGGAGGCCGGGCTCAAGTTCCTCGTGAACTTCACCGACTACCTGGACACGGGACTCTTCCTCGATCATCGCCTGACGCGTGCGCGCATCCGCGACGCCGCGAAGGGCCGGCGATTCCTGAACCTGTTCTGCTACACGGGCACGGCCTCGGTGCACGCGGCGGCAGGCCTCGCGCGGACCACGACCTCCGTCGACATGTCGCGCACCTATCTCGACTGGGCGAAGAGCAACCTCGAGATCAACGGCTTTCGCGGCGACGCGCATCGTTTCGTGCAGGCGGACTGCCTGCAATGGCTCGCCGAGGACGACGGCGGGCGCTACGAGCTGATCTTCCTCGACCCGCCGACTTTCTCGAACTCGAAGCGCATGGAGCGGGAGTTCGACGTGCAGCGCGACCACGTGGCGCTGATCCGCTCGACGCTCGTGCGGCTTGCGCCGGAGGGGCTCCTGCTGTTCTCGACCAACTTCCGGAAATTCAAGCTTGAAATGGATGCGATGGCGGATCTATCCGTCGTGGACGTCACGCCGCGGACCATTCCGCAGGATTTCGCGCGCGACGAGCGCGTCCACCATTGCTACGAGATCCGTCGGCGCTAGCTGCGCCGGGATCACTCGCTGGGTCCGTCCTCGGGCTCTTCCTCCGAATCGCCGCCATTGCAGTCGTCGGACCCCGAGGCCTGGTTCAGCGCGTCAATCGCCGCTGCATGCTGGCGGTAGAAATTGACGTTCGCCATGGTGACGCCCGGCGGCAGCTTGCCACCCGGCTGGCTGAGCCCCCAGGAAGCCATGCCGGTCTGGAAGATCGACATCGAGAACACGAGGAACTCGCGGGGTTGCATGCCTGCGCCCTGGATCGCCGCCTTTACGCCGGGCGTGGTGTTGAACTTGGCGACCATCTCGTCGAGGCTTTTCGGATTGTCGCTGTCGTCGTCTTCACAGCCGCCGCCCGACGATTTCCTGACCGCGTCGAGGGCTTTCGCGGCCTTCGTGTAGCGCGCGAGGGCCGAATCCGTCAGCACGTAGCTGTTGATTTCCTGCTGGTCACGGGGGGCCTGCGCCTGCGCGGGCCCGGGCAGCGCGAGCGCCAGCGACGTGACGGCAAGCAATGCCTGAAATACGGATTTGATGTACGTCATGGTGGCCACCTGTGTGAGGCGGTAATCCTATCATCGGTTTGACGAACCCGGATTTCTCGCTGTACGATCGTTCAACAACAAAGGCCCGGATTCCCGCCGGATGCGCGTTCCGCACAATCTGAAGACCACGCCGTTCCACGAACGGACGGCGCCGCTGATCCAGGGCCAGACCTGGCGGCGCTGGTCGGGCCATGCGGTCGCCAGTGCCTACGACTGGACCCTCGATCGTGAATACGCCGCGGTGCGAAACGCCGCCGCGCTCTTCGATGTCTCGCCGCTGCACAAGTACCTGGTCACCGGGCGCGATGCCGCGCGGCTCCTCGACCGGATGGTCACGCGCAATGTCATCAAGACGCAGGTCGGCCAGGTGCAATACACGACCTGGTGCGACGCGGGCGGCAAGGTGATCGACGATGGCACGATCAGCCGGCTCGACGACGAAGTCTTCCGGCTCACGTCGGCGGAACCGAGCTTTCGCTGGTTGCATCGCAATGCTTTCGGCCTCGAAGTCGAAATCAAGGACATCAGCGCGGACCTCGGTGCGCTCGCGCTGCAAGGGCCGCTGTCGCGCGCGGTGCTGAATGCCTCGGCGGAGCAGCCCGTCGATGCGCTCCGGTACTTCCGCGTCATGAAAAACCGGATAGGCGGGGTCCAGGTCGAGGTTTCGCGCACCGGCTACACGGGCGACCTCGGCTACGAAATCTGGATACCGGCAAAGCGCGCGCTCGAGGTCTGGGATGCGCTGATGGCAGCCGGCAAGGACTACGGCCTCGCGCCCGCCGGCATCTGGGCGCTCGATGTCGCGCGCATCGAGGCGGGTCTCGTGATGCTCGACGTGGACTATCACTCCTCGCACCGGGCGATGATCGAGCCGCAGAAATCCTCGCCCTTCGAACTGTCGCTCGACTGGACGGTGACATTCGAGAAGGGGCCGTACAACGGCCGCAAGGCGCTGGCCGCGGAGCAGGCGAGGGGCCCGCTGTGGCGCTTCGTCGGCATCGAGATCGACTGGAATTCGTTCGAATCCCTTTTCACGCCGCACGACCTTGCGCCGGCGCTGCCGAGCGTTCCCTGGCGCGCCAGCACGCCGCTCTATCGCGACGGCAAGCAGGTCGGTTACGCCTCGAGCGGCTGCTGGTCGCCGCTCCTGAAGAAGTACCTGGCGCTCGCCCACGTACAGGCGCCGCATTTCGCGCCGGACACGCCGCTCCAGATCGAAGTGACCGTCGAGCACCATCGCAGGCTCGCCAATGCGCGGGTGCGCAAGCTGCCGTTCTTCGATCCGCCGCGGAAGAAGGCCTGAGATGGCGAACCGGTACGATGCCATCGTCATCGGCGGCGGCCACAATGGGCTCGTCGCTGCGGCCTACCTGGCGCGCGCCGGCAAGAAGGTCGTCGTGCTGGAACGGCGCCACCTGCTGGGCGGCGCCGCCGTCAGCGAGCAGATCTTTCCGGGATTCACGTTCTCGGTCTTCTCGTACGTCGTCAGCCTGCTGCGCCCTGAGATCATTCGCGACCTGGACCTGCCGCGCCACGGGCTGCAGATCCTGCCGCTCGAAAGCAGCGTCACGCCGCTGCCGGATGGCGACTACTTCGCGGCCTGGGGCGATTCCGACCTCACGCGCCGCGAGATTTACCGGCATTCGCCGCTGGACGCCGATGCGTACGCGGATTTCGGCCGGTTGATGCATCACATGGCCCGGGCGGTCAAGCCATTCCTCGGCATGATGCCGCCCGATCCGACGTCGCTCGCGCCCAGCGACTTGAAGGGAATGCTGAAGCTCGGCGGCCACCTGCGTTCGATAGGCGCCGAGCGGTTTCATGCGCTTTACAAGCTGATGACCATGAGCTCGTCCGATTATCTCGACGAATGGTTCGAGTACGGCCCGCTGAAGGCGACCAAGTCCGCGAGCGGCATCATCGGGACCTTCATGGGCCCGCGCTCGCCGGGATCCGCTTACGTGCTGCTGCATCACTACATGGGTGAAATCGACGGCGCGTTCCGCGCCTGGGGCTTCTGCAAGGGCGGCACCGGGACCATCAGCAATTCCATCGCGGCGGCCGCGCGCGCCGCCGGCACGACGCTGCGCACCGAGGCAGCGGTGAAGCAGGTGCTGGTCAGGAACGGGCGCGCCACCGGCGTCGTGCTCGAGAATGGCGACGAATACCTCGCGCCTATCGTCGTCTCGGGTCTCGATGCGCGCCGCACGTTTCTCGACCTCGTCGAAAGCCGCGAGCTGCCCGACGATCTCCTCGAACAGGTGCGGCGCTTCCGCTTCCGCGGTTCCTCCGGCAAGGTCAATCTCGCGCTGTCGGAGCTGCCGGACTTCACCTGCATGCCAGGCGTCGGGGCGCAGCATCGCGGCGCTTTCTCGATCAGTCCGAGCGTGGACTATCTCGAGCAGGCCTATGATGACGCGAAGAACGGCGAGTTCTCGCGGCGGCCCTACATGGACATCGTGTTCCCGTCGATGATCGATCCCGGCATGGCGCCACCCGGCAAGCACGTCGCGAGCATCTTCGTGCAGTACGCGCCATACCACATCAACGGCGGCTGGACCGCTGCCAGGCGCGAAGCGTTCGGCGACGCCGTCATCGACACGCTCTCCGAATACGCGCCGAACCTCAAGTCCGCGATCCTGCACCGGCAGGTGCTGACGCCGGCCGACATCGAGGAGAAGACCGGCTTGTCGGAAGGCAATATCTTCCAGGGCGAGCTCGCGTTGCATCAACTCTTCTTCCTGCGTCCCGCCGCCCGCTGGGCGAGCTACCGCACGCCCATCGGTGGTTACTACCAGTGCGGATCGTCGACGCATCCGGGCGGCGGCATCATGGGCGCCGCGGGCAAGCTCGCCGCGGAACGCATCCTGGCGGACTCATGAGCCGGGAGTTCCACAGCATCGTCATCGGCGGCAGCGCGGACGGTCTCGTCGCCGCAACCGCGCTCGCGCAATCGGGATCGACCGTCCTGCTAGTTGAGGCCCAGGCACAACTCGGCGGCACGTTCCGCGAGATCGAATTCGCCCCAGGCTATCGGGCCGCGCCGCTCGCGCCCGATCTCGGCCATATCGATGCGGAGATACTGCGCGCGACGGGCGCGATGCTGCCCGGCGCGATCACGCCTGATCCCGTCACGATCGCGCTCGGCGACGGCGAGCCGCTGCAATTGCGCCGCTCGATTGCGGCCACGGCGGAAGGCCTGAATAGCCGTTCCGCAAAAGACGCCGCAGCCTGGCCGGCATTCTGCGCGCGCATGCACGCGCTCTCGGGATTTCTGGCGGAACTCTATCGCCGGGCGCCGCCGCAACTCGAGGCGACGGGTCTCGCGGACTACCTGGCACTCGCAAAACTTGGCCTCAAATTCCGCGGACTCGGCAGGGCCGGCATGATCGACCTGTTGCGCGCGCTGCCGATGCCGATCGCTGACCTGCTTGATGACTGGTTCGAATCTGAACGTTTGAAAGGCGCATTGGCTGCGCTCGGTGTCGCGGACCTGTGCCAGGGCCCGGCGTCCGGCGGCACGGCGCTCAATTTCCTGCATCGCCACGTCGGCGCGGAGCCGGGCGTGTTCGGCGACCGCCTGCGGCTGCAGACCGGCGGTGGCGCGATGATCGCGGCTTTCGCCGACCGCGCGCGCGCGGCCAGCGTCACGATCGAGACCGGTGCCGAGGTCCGGCGCCTGCTGGTCGCCGACGATCGCGTGGCGGGCGTGCAACTCTCCTCGGGAGAAGAGATTCGCTCCGCCAATGTCGTGTCAAGCCTCGATCCCCACCGCAGCCTGCTCGAGTTGCTCGACCCCGCATACCTGGATCCGGATTTCATCGCGGCGATCCGGAATATTCGCCATCGCGGCGCGACCAGCGTCGTGCTGCTGGCGCTCGACGGCTTGCCGGAGATTCCTGGTCTCGCGACGGCGCCCTCCGGCTCGATCCTGATCGCGCCGTCCGTCCGGTATGTCGAGCGCGCGTTCGATGCGAGCAAGTACGGACGTTGCTCCGAGGAACCGGTCGTCGAGCTGCGCTTCCCGAGCGTTGTGCAGTCGAATCTTGCGCCGATGGGCCGGCATGTCGCGATGCTGCGCGTGCAGTACACGCCGTACCGGCTGCGCGATGCGGACTGGTCCGCGATGCGCAACACCGTGGCGGTTCGCGCGGTAGCGCTCATCGAACGCCATATCCCCGGGTTCGCGGCCCGGATCAATCATCGAGCCGTGCTGACACCCGCCGACCTCGAGGCGCAATTCGGGCTGCGCGAAGGCGCTGTCTCGCGCGGTGAACTGGCGCTCGATCAGATGTTGTTCATGCGGCCCGTGCCGGGTGCGTCCTGTTACGCGATGCCCATGCCTGGGCTGTTCCTGTGCGGCGCAGCAACCCACCCCGGTTACGGCATGACGGGCCTGTCCGGACTGCATGCGGCCCGCGCTGCGCGGCCACAATGAAGCTTGCGGCGCGCAAGCCCCGCTACGAGCGCCGCGCAGCCGATGAACGGCGCCAGGCACTGATCGAAGCGACGATTGCGAGCCTCAAGCGTCATGGCCACGAGGGCCTGTCGGTGCGCCGCATCGCCGCCGAGGCCGGCGTGTCCATTGGCCTGATCAATCACCACTTTCCGAACAAGAATGCGCTGGTCGCCGAGAGCTACCGCCATTTCAGCCGGCAGCTGTCCGAGGGATCCGGCGCCGCCGTGCTGCGCGCAGGGCCGGACCCGCGCGCGCGGCTGCGGGCATTCTTCGAGGCGACTTTCTCGCGGCCCAATCTCGATCCAAAGGTGCTGACCGCGTGGATCGTGTTCTGGAGCCTGTTCCGGCAGTCGCCGGAAATGCGCAAGGCACACGACGAGGTGGGGCGCGGCTACGGCGAACTGCTGCATTCGCTGCTCGCGGACCTGATGCGCGCCAACGAGCGGCCGCGCTTCGAACTCCGGGCCGCTGAAATCGGGCTGACGGCCCTGCTGGACGGACTGTGGCTGGAGTGGTGCCTGGACCCGAAGAAATTCCAGCCTGCGGAAGCTGTCGCCCTTTGCGTTGCGTGGAGCGACCGGCTGTCGACGGGAAAGACCCCGGACGCTTCGTAGCGCCCGGGGTCATCTATCAGTTTGCGATCGCAGCATGCTGCGCCGCCCAGGCTGCCGCGAACACCGCGTTGAGCGCCAAACCGATGAAGGCCGTGGCAATTCCCGCAGCCACTGCGGCAAACGGACGCTTGAACAGAAACATGACACTTCTCCTTTCGTTGACAAGCCAGGAAACGATTCGACTCATGCCTTCATGATCGGCGCCAGCGCCTGCTGGATGCGCGCCATCTGCGCGGGCGTCGTCATGCTGGTCAGCAGCCGGCCGAAGTGGACGTGCTGCACGCCCGTGACGATGTACTGCCAGCGGTAGGCGGCCAGCAGTCCGGCGTTCAGCGCCTCGCGTTCCGCGCCGCTGAAATGACGCTCGACGATCTTCGTGAAATATTCGACGTCGGCCGCCGACTGCGCCTGCAGGATGCCGTCCACCGCGCCCACCAGGCCGATCAGGTCGTCCACCGCGCGGTCGCGCTCGGCGTCCGACAGCTTCGCGTGTTCCGCGGTCCACTCGAGCTCGTCGAGCATCACGTGCTTGCACTCGTCCTGCCAGTGATGCAGGAACACGTCCTTGAACAGCGGGCAGATCTCCGCGCGCGGCGCGATGCTTTGGTCGTAGTGCGCCTGGACGAAGAGCTCGATGTCGCAGGTCAGCGCCAGCACCGACCAGTTGCTTGCCGCGAGCACGGCGCGCGCCACGTCGTTCGCGTCCGCGACCATGCGATAACCCGGAGGCATCTGGGCGCCGATCATCTGTTCCATGCGCCGGAACAGTTCCTGATGCTTGATCTCCTCGCCGGAGAAACGCACCAGGCCCTCGAGCGCGAGCTGGTCGCCCAGCACGTGGCTGCGGCTCTGCTCCAGCATCTTGGCGCTGATGAACCGCTCCACCAGGCCGAAGATGTAGGCATAGGTCCGGCCCTGCAGCTGGGACAGGAGCCGCCCCTCGTCCGCGCTCAGGAAGGGCAGGCGATCCACGAGGGACAGCCCGTCCGGCAGGAACTTGCGCGAGAAATCGAAATCGCGGCCGCGGATCACGTCGCGGTCGATCTGCCACTCGCCCTTGCGGGCCATCTTGACCACGCGGGCGTAGCGGGCCGCGCGGCTGGTCTCGGCAATGACATCCTTCGCCAAGGCATTCATCGGGTGTCTCCCAGTCATTCGGGGCGAAATGCCCCTCTCACCGGTACATGCGTAGAATCCCGGGAAACCGGCTCACGGCACCGGAAGAAACATGACCCAGGGGGATCTGACAGTCCTGTTGCAGGCCGCTGGCGCGGGCGACCGGGCAGCGTTTTCAAGGCTTTACGACGCGGTTTACGCCGAGCTGCACCGGGTTGCCCGGGCCAACATGCGCCGGGAAGGGGCGGGACATACGCTCCAGCCCACCGCGCTCGTCAACGAGGCCTACATGCGGCTCGCCCCGTCGAGCAGCGGCTGGGAGAACCGGCGGCATTTCTTCGCGGCCGCCGCCGAGGCCATGCGGCGCATCCTCGTGGACCATGCGAGGAAGCGCATGTCGCAGAAGCGCGGCGCGGAGTTCGAGCGCGTGACGCTCTCGGGCGTGGACGCCGCGGCCGACTCGCCGGGCGTGGATGTGCTGCTGATCGACCTGGCCCTGACCGAACTCGGCGTCGAACGGCCGCGGCTCGCGGAACTCGTGACGCTCCGGTTCTTCGCCGGCATGAGCATCGAAGAGGCGGCCAAGGCGCTCGACATCTCGCCCGCAACGGCCAAACGTGACTGGGCCTTCGCCCGCGCCTGGCTCCAGGAGCGCGTCGAAGCGGCACGTGACACATGACACTCGACGCCGAGCAAGCCCTGTTCGACGCCTGCCTGGATGCCGATGTGGCGGAGCGGGAGCGCCTGCTCGCGGCTTGCCCAAGTCCAGCGCTGCGCGAACGGGTGCAACGCCTGCTCGTCGCCCACGATCGCGAGTCATCCACCATCGCACCGGGCTTCATGGAGCTCTCGCCGCTCGCAACGCCGCGCGTCATTGGCCGCTTCAGGATCGTCGAACGCATCGGCGAAGGCACGATGGGCGAGGTTTATCTCGCGGAGCAGGAGCAGCCGGTACGTCGGCGCGTCGCGCTCAAGGTCCTGAAGTTCGGCTTGAGCACGCGCGAGGTGATTGCGCGCTTTGAGCTCGAGCGGCAGGCGCTCGCGATGCTGGCGCATACCAACATCGCGCGGATCTTCGATGCGGGTGCGACCGAAGACGGCCGGCCGTACTTTGCGATGGAGTACGTGTCGGGCATCTCGATCACGAAATACTGCGACGAACGCAATCTGCCGCTCTCCGAGCGTCTCGCGATCTTCGCGCAGGTCTGCGCCGGCGTGCAGCACGCGCACCTGCGCGGCATCATCCACCGCGACCTGAAGCCTTCCAACATCCTCGTCACCGAGATGGACGGCAAGCCGGCGCCCAAGATCATCGACTTTGGCATTGCCAAGGCGACCACGATCGTTGCCGACGAGGGCGATCCCTACACGCGCATGGGTCATGTGCTGGGCACGCCGGAATATATGAGTCCCGAGCAGGCCCAGTTGTCGCCACTCGAGATCGACGCGCGCACCGACGTCTATTCGCTCGGCATCGTGCTCTACGAGCTCTTGACCGGCGCGAGGCCCTACAGCATCACGCGCGACCTGATCATGCCGGAGGTGCTGGCGCGCGAAATCGCCGAGGCCGAGCCGGTGTTGCCGAGCGTGCGTGCGGCGGAATCGACCGGTGAGGGCGAGGCACGTGCCGCACAGCGCGGGCTGACGCCGCGCGCACTCGCATCGAAGCTGCGCGGAGACCTCGACTGGATCGTGCTGCGCGCCATCGAGAAGGATCGCGACCGCCGCTATTCATCGGCACAGGAACTGGAAGCCGAACTCGAGCGGCATGGGCGGAACGAGGCGGTATTCGCAAGCCCGCCATCCGTCAGCTACCGGGTCGGCAAGTTCGTCCGCCGGCACCGGCTGGGCGTCGCGACGACCGCAAGCCTCTTTGCAGCGGCCATCCTGTTCGGCTCGGCGATGGCCTTGCTCGCGCGCGAGACCGCACGCGAACGCGACCGGGCGAACGACGAGGCCGCGATCGCGAGGCGAGTGACCGATTTCACGGCCGGGCTCTTCGACATGGCAAATCCGGCGAATAGCGGCAGCAGCACGGTCTCTGCCCGCCAGCTCCTCGACGCGGGTGTGCGCCGCCTCGAAGCCCAGATGTCGAACGAAAAGCCGGAGACCCGCGCGGCGCTCCTCGAGTCCGCCGGCAATGCCTATCGCGACATCGGCGAGTTCGGCGAGGCGAACCGGCTGATCCGCGAGGCCGTGGCGCTGCGCAAGGGGCAGGCCGCAAAGGATCCGGTGGCCTACGCGAAAGTGCTGATGAGCGAGTCGTGGCTGTTGCGCGACCAGGGAAACTATGAGGGCGCGGAATCGCTCGCCCGGGAATCCGTGGCGATGCTCGAAAAGTCGGCCGAGGGTGGCGGACGGAAGCCCGATGCCGCATACCTCGATGAGCTGTACGGGGCGCAGATCGAACTTGCCGAGGCGCTGCGGCGGCAGAGCAAGCTCGACGAGGCCGCGGCGATCGTCCGCCGGGTGATCGACAAACTGAACCGCCGCGAGGGCATCAGCACGACCAACCAGGCGAGCGCCCTCTATGAACTGGGCCGGATCCGCGAGGGCCAGGGCCAGCTGCCGGAGGCCGTGCAGTTACTGACCCGCGCGCTCGATATCCAGGTCAAGGCGGACGGCGAGTTCGCCGAGCCGACGATCAATGCGCGAAACGGCCTTGCCGATGTGCTGGTCGTGCAGGGGAAATCCGCAGAAGCGGAAAAGCTGCTGCAACAAAATGTGGACGGCCTGACAAAAATCTATGGCGACGTGCATGCGATCGTCGGTATCGCCTACAACAACCTGGCCAATGCACTGTCCGACCTGCCCGAGCGCTATGTAGATGCGGAGAAGGACTATCTGAAGGCGCTCGATATCCTGAGCCAGACCTATGGACTCGCGCACCCGGAAGTTGCAAACGCCTACCACAACCTCGGCGGGCTTTACTTGAAGATGAAGGAATGGCAGAAGGCCGCTGAGGCCGCGAGGAAAGCGCTGGACCTGCGCATGGCGACGATCGGGCCGGATCACCCGAACACCGCTGCCTCCCGGATGATCCTGGCGATGGCGCTCAGCAAGCTCGAGCGATACAAGGAAGCCGAATCGCTCGCACGCGAAGCGCGCGCAGCATTCGTAGTAGCACTGGGCCCTGACCATTGGCGCGCAGCCAATGCCGGCTACAACCTCGGCACCATCCTTCAATCCGAGGGAAAGCTGCACGAGGCGGAGCAGGAAGTGCGGCCTGCGTTCGAGCTGCTGACGAAGACGCTCGGACCTGACCATCCGAGGACGCAGGCGGCGCAAAAGACGCTTGCCGAACTGGAAAAATCGCTCGAAGCGGAAGGGAAGCGTGCGGGTGGCTAGGGCCGCAATTGGATCATGTCGAGACCGAGCGAAGACAAGGGCTTACAGTCTGCTTGGTGATTAACAGTCAGAAATGACGTAAAACAAACAGTCATTCATGACATCCAAATGTCGTTAGGCGCAATGCATGTCCGATACTCAACCCTCACCGAAAGCCTTCGTGTTGCCCCCTGCCTGGCTGCTTTTAGTTTGCTTAGGGGGTGGTGCTTTCGCTCGGAATCTTTTCTGGCACGTACTTCGCCTACTTGTCGCGGTACGAAACGCACGCCCTTGGCAGTTACTTTCCGCTGGCCATTGGCGTCAGCTCATTCTTCTTACTCATGTCCGTTGTCGCCGACCGGGCTGTTTCGTCGCAGACGCGGTTGGGGCCCGGTTGGGGCGCATTGCCAAGGCAGTAGGTCTCGCACTGGTTGCGACCGCCGTGTTCCTTCTGCTTTTCCTGTTTCTCGTGCTGAATACACTGGGCTCATGAATATCGTCACTCCCATTGCGCCTAACAACGAGTTGGAGCGAGAGCGCGGCCGGTAGCTTCGTTAAGGAAATAGCGATGTTACAGTTCTGGATAAAGTGGTTTCGATCAGCGGCAGAGATGCCGCGCTTCGCTCAACGCGGGCGTTAGCTGGCTTTGATTCCTCGCAAATTACCGACCTAGAGACACAATGAAGCGGCCAAGCATTGGAACGAAGTGCGTGCGGATTCGAAAGATGCTTGTCGTCTCTGCGAGGTGGATTGCCCGTAGCGCAGCTTTCTTCGTGGTTGCCTGTACTACTAGCGGCCAACACGCTGGGCTAGAACCCGCAACCGAGGCGACTCAGGCACACGAAGCGACGCTGAGCGACGCACAAGCAACACAGCAGCGTATCCTCGAGATGTGGGCCCGGTCCTATTTTCCGGGACGCACTGGCCAGCTCATGGTCGTGCCGCGAGAAGGCGATTTCATCACGCGACCCGACCCGGATGTCCCCTACATGCACGGCTCACCCTGGGCGTATGACGTCGCAATCCCGCTGATGTTTGTTGGCGCCGCGGTCAAGGCCGGAACGAATTCCATGCCGGCCGTGCAGCAGGACGTCGCGCCGACACTCGCGGCTGCGCTTGGCGTGCGTATGCCGCAAACGGCGACTGGCCATGTACTGCCCGTCCTGCAGGCGGGTATCGCGCCACCGCGGGTAGTTGTGCTGATCGTTCTGGACGGCATGCGTCGTGATTACTTCGATCGGTATGCCTCGCTCATGCCTATGCTCACGACACTGCGGCAGCGCGGGGCCTGGTTCTCCCAGGCGCAGCTCAGTACTCTTCCGTCGACTACTGCGGTGGGGCACTCGACCATTGCCACCGGAACCGGTCCCGCCATCCATGGGGTAATCGGTAACAACATCTACGATCGCGTCGGCCGCGGGCGTCACGAGATGTTCGACGGAGCCGTGCCCGGGGACTTGATGGCGTTGACATTGGCCGATGTGTGGCAATTTGCGACATTGGGCCGCGCGATCATATTGGCTCAGGGCAGCATCGACCGTGCCGCCATCCCGCTTGCAGGGCATGGAGCCTGTCAAATGAACGGACTGCCGGTTGTGCTTGCCAGCTACGACCAGAAGTCGGGCCACTGGAGCGCGAACGCGCAATGCTATCGTCTGCCTGCATATCTCAAGGAAGTTGACGCGAGCGCACTATGGGCAACCGATGCCGAGTGGATGCATCACAAGATCGACACGCCCGCCGCAGTGCGTTACTCGGCGCTCTTTCCCGCGTTTGAAGCCGACGCGATGGTCGCGATGATAGAGCACGAGCCCATCGGCGAAGACGGCATTGCAGATCTGATACTGCTCAATTGCAAGGCTGCCGATTGGGTGGGGCACAAGTACGGACCGGATTCGGAGGAGCTGCGCGTTACGCTCGGCGAGATGGATCGCAACCTGGCGCGGATTATTGCCGCGCTGGAGAAAAAGGTCGGCAACGACTATCTGCTTGCCGTGACTGCGGATCATGGCATGCCGTCCGAACCGCCCTCAGCGGATCGCCGGCACTATGCGCCATCGATCGTGGATCTCCTGAACAATCAGTTCGATCCCGAAGGAAAACAGCTCGTGACCCTCTTCGAACCAGAAAATCTCCAGATCTATATCGATGAGGACCGCCTGTCGAAACTTGGCCTGACGTTGGCCGACCTCGCCGCGTTCCTCAGGGCACAGCCGTATCTGTTCTGGGCATTCACCAGCGACGAAGTGCGGCAGGCGGCGGCGGGGCTCTAGCCGCGGATCATTTTCAAATGTGCGCCCCGGGCGCACGGAGCGAATCATGAAGACGAAACCATCAGGCAAGCTGAAAGACGGTGCGTATTGCACCGTTGTCGGCGGGACACACGCAGGCAAATCCGGCACCGTGAAGGACATCAAGACCGGAAAAACCGGTCATGTCTCCATTACGGTAGTCCAGAAGAATGGCGAAAGATTCAAGACGCTTGCCAAGAATGTTGTCGTATAGGAGGCGGTTCGAGCATGGAGATACCGGGTTCGTTGCAAACCATCGCCCAGATTGGCGTCACATTCGCGGGCTTCAGTGGCCTCATCGTGGCGTTTCGAAAGGATTCTGGCCCATTGACCAGAGTTCATAAATATCGGCTTCAGGTTCTTCTCTCGCTTTCACTTGGAGCGATGTTTCTGTCGCTCCTGCCCGAGCTGCTGCTTTCTTTCGACGCCACAGTCGAGAATGTGTGGAGGCTGTCAAGCGTCGTCCTGTCGCTCTATTCCGTTGCGTTCACGATTTGGTGGGTCCGGGCATCGCTGCAACTAAAGACGACGGACCCTGGGATCTTCGACTGGTTTGCGATTTCCAGGATGGCCACCGGGCACGCCTTGGTCGTGTTCGTGCAACTGGCATTTCTCTTCTCGATCTTTGACATCGCGGGTCCCGCGGCCTACCTGGCGGGGCTTATCTGGTACCTGTTTCATTCAGCGCAGCAGTTCACCCGCATGTTGTATGTTCGACCGAAGAGCGATTTGGCGGGCCGGTAGGCGGAAGTTACCCTGCCGGCATGCTGTACCGACTCGGCGCCGACCTGGTATTGCTGTCGCACTTTCTGTTTGCGGCATTTGCCGTCTTCGGCGGTTTCCTCGCCTTCTCCAATCCTGCCTGGGCATGGGTACACGTCCCCGTGGTGCTGTGGTCTTCGGTGGTCAACCTCATGAGCTGGACCTGCCCGCTGACGCCGATTGAAAAGTCCTTGCGCGTTCGCGCTGGCCAGACCAGGTATTCCGGTGGCTTCATCCAGCACTATGTGGGGAGCGCGGTATATCCGCGCGGTATGCCGCGACAGCTCGAGCTTGTCGCCGGCATCTCGATCCTGGCCGGCAATGCTCTGGTGTACGCAGCCCTTTTCCTTATGGAGTCCACATGAAACGAGTTACGGGAATTGGCGGAATCTTCTTCAAGGCGAGGGATCCCGTTGCATTGCGCGCCTGGTACCAGAAACACCTGGGCATTGATGTCCTGGTATGGGGCGGGGCGGCGTTTCGCTGGACCGACTCCGAAGGGAACCCGATCGGGGGCACGACGATCTGGAACGTCTCCGATGCCGCCACCGATTCCTATGCGCCGAGCACTTCGTCGTTCATGGTGAATTACCGGGTTGCGGACCTTCCGGCCCTCCTTGTCGCGCTCCGCAAGGAGGGCTGCAATGTGCTCGACAAGAGCGATGACTCGGAATACGGCAAATTCGGCTGGGTCCTCGATCCGGAGGGCAACAAGGTCGAGCTCTGGGAGCCGCCCCCGGGCCAGTAGCACGGGCCAATCTGGGACCTCGTTCTCGATTTGACCTGAGTCCCGGAATTCGCTCGGGCACCGTGTTTTACTGTTGTCTTGGCATGAGCGAAGTGATGGTCCATGCCCGACGACAACACTGACGCGAGCCTCCTCGCCGGCGAAACCCAGCGTCTCTTCCGGAGCGGCGGGCGCATTGCCGTCGATCGCTGGCTGAAGACCATCGCTCTCGCCGCCGGCTATTGCCTGACTGGCGGACTCGGGCTCCTGCTTGCAATCCCTCCCGGCTATGCAACTGCGGTGTGGCCGCCTTCGGGCATCGCGCTGGCGGGGCTCCTCTGGTGGGGGCCGCGCGTGTGGCCGGGTATCTGGGCCGGTTCGTTCCTCGTCAATGTCTGGGTCGCGTACGCGATGACGAATGCGAAGCCCAATGTCACGAGCCTGACGCTCGCGGCCAGCATCGCCGTCGGCTCCACGCTCCAGGCACTGCTCGGCGCCTTCCTCGTGCAACGTTGGGTCGGGGCGGGCAGGCTGTTTGCGTCTGCGCCCGCGATCCTCAATTTCACGGGCATCGCAGTGCTGTGCTGCCTGCTGGCGCCGACCTGGGGCGTCACCAGCCTGATGCTCGCAGGTGTCGTTCAAACCGGCGAATACGTCGAGTCGTGGCGGACCTGGTGGCTCGGCGACCTGATGGGCGTGCTGGTATTCACGCCGCTGCTGCTGACCTGGCGCCAGCTGCTGCGCCTTGATCGCCGGCCCTGGCAACTGGCCGAAGCATTCGGGTCGATGGTACTGCTGGTGGCGCTGACAACCCTTGCCTTCGCCGGTCCATCTGCGCAAGGCGGAAACGCCTATCCGCTGTCCTTCCTGCCGCTGCCCTGTCTGGTCTGGATCGCCTGCCGCTACAAGCCGGGCGGCGTGGCGCTCGCGACCTGCATCGTGTCCGCCATCGCAGTCGTCGCGACCTGCAACGGCCTCGGTCCCTTTGCCCGTGCGGCCACGAACGAGTCCCTGTGGCTGTTGCAGGGATTTACCGGCCTGACGACGATCATGACGCTCGCGCTCGCGGCCGCAGTGGCTGGCCAGAGGCAGTCCGAGACATCGCTTCGCAGGCTCAGCTCGGAGCTCGAGCAGATGGCGCTCACCGACGAACTGACCGGCCTGCGCAATCGGCGAGGATTCCTATTGCTCGCCGAGCAGGGCTGGCGGATGGCGCGCCGCACGCATGCGAAGTGCCTGCTGGTCTTCGTCGATTTGGACGGGCTGAAGCACGTCAATGACACGCAGGGTCATCCGGCCGGCGACGGGCTGATCGTCGATGCGGCCAAGGTGCTGACCAGCGTCTTTCGCGAGAGCGACATCATCGGCCGCGTCGGCGGCGATGAATTTGCGGTGCTCTCGCTGCTCGACAAGAACGACTCCGCCGCTGCCGTCGGCAAGCGCCTGCAGAAGAAGCTCGACGACTTCAATGAACAGGCCGGCCGCGCGTTCCATCTTTCGATGAGCTTCGGCATCGAGGAGCTGACCGGTGCTGCCGACGTCTCGCTCGAAGACCTGCTGTCGCGCGCCGATCGCGCGATGTACGGCCAGAAGCGCCAGAACATGCGCCACAGGGCGAGCCGCCAAGCCACGTAGACGCGCGGCCCCGGGCCATTCCTAGGGCAACAGGTCCCTCAGCCGGAACCACAGCATTGCCATCACGAGAGTCGGCCTGCGCAGCAGCATGCCGCCCGGGAAGTCGTGGTGGCGGATGCGTTCGTAGACGTCGAAACGCTCGGCCTGGCCTGCAATCGCCTCGGCGACAATCTTGCCGGCGATGCCGGTCAGCACCATGCCGTGGCCCGAGAATCCCTGCAGGAAAAACAGGTTGGGGTCGAGGCGCCCGAAGTTCGGCGCGCGGTTCATCGTGATGTCGAGGAAGCCGCCCCAGGCATAGTCGATCTCGACGTCGGCGAGCTGCGGAAAGACGTTCAGCATGCGCTGGCGCGTCGCGCGCGTCGTGCCGATCGGGTCGATGCCGGAATAACTCACGCGCCCGCCGAACAGCAGGCGGTGATCGGGCGACAAGCGGAAGTAGTCGATGATCCAGTTGACGTCGGCGACCGCAATATTGTTCCGGATCAGCGCGGCCGCGCGCTCGGCGCCGAGCGGGCGGGTCGCGACGATGTAGGTGGCGATGCCGAGCACCCGGCGCGCGAGGACCGGGGAGATGTCGCCGAGGCCGACATTGCCGCAGAGCGCGACATGCTTTGCGCGCACGCTGCCCTTTGCGGTCCTGAGCGTCACGGTCTTGCCGCGCTCGATCGCCGTGACGCGGCTGCCCTCGTAAAGCTCGGCCCCGGCGGCCTGCGCAGCGGCGCCGAGCCCGAGCGTGAACTTGAGCGGATGCACATGGCCGGCTTCGGTGTCGTAGAGCCCGGCGCAGTAGCGATTGGTCGCAAGCAGCGACTCGACTTCGGCGCGCTCCATCATGCGCGTGGAGCGATAGCCGTAGTCGTCCTCGAATTCGCGATGCCAGGCAGCGAGTTCCTCGCGTTGCCGCGGCTTGATCGCGGCGTGCAGGTGGCCCCAGGCGAGATCGCAGTCGATCCGGTGGCGTTCTACGCGCTCACGGACCAGATCCATGCCCTCGATCGTGAAATCCCAGAGCCGTCGCGCGTCGTCGCGGCCGAGCTGCGAGACCAGGTGTTGCTGGCCGCAGGCATAGCCCGGAATCAGTTGCCCGCCAGAGCGGCCCGAGGCGCCAAAGCCGACGCGCTCCGCTTCGAGCAAGACGACCCTGAAGCCTCTTTCCGCAAGATGCAGCGCCGCCGAGCAACCGGCGATGCCGGCCCCGACCACGCAGACGTCGGCCTGGATATCGCCGGTGAGCGCGGGTCCGTGCACCTGGTGCGTGGCCGATGCCTCGTACCAGCTCGGCGCTGCGGAATGCGGCAGTCTCACACCGGCTCCAGGTACCAGGCGAAATCGAGCGGCGCGAGCCGGGTCATGAAATCCTGCATTTCGCCGCGGCGCGTGACCTCATAGAGCCGCACGAAGCGATCGCCGAGGAATTCGCGCAGCACGCTGCTCGCGCCGAATTGCGCGAGTGCCGTCGGCCAGTCGGTCGGCAGCCGCGGCGCGGACGATCGCTGGGTGTAGGCGTTGCCGGTCAGCGCTTCGGGGGCCGCCAGCTTCTTCTCGATGCCGTGCAGCATGCCGGCCAGCACGACGGCGGAAAGCAGATAGGGGTTCGCGTCGGCGCCCGCGACGCGGTGCTCCAGCCGGCGGTCCTCCGGCCCGGAGACGGGCACGCGCACGGCGACGCCGCGGTTGTTGAAACCCCAGGTCGCGTGCGTCGGCACGTAGGACTCGGGCCGCAGGCGCCGGTAGGAATTCGCATTCGGGGCGAATACCGCCATGCCGTCGGCCATGGTTGCAATCAGTCCTGCCGCGGCCTGCTTCAGCAGGTCGTTTCCGAGGTCATCCGCGGAGGCAAAGATGTTGTCGCCGGCCTCGTCCTGCACGCTGACGTGCATGTGCATGCCGCTGCCGGCCATGTCTTCGTAAGGCTTGGCCATGAAGGTCGCCTCGAGCCCGTGGCGCAGCGCGACGCCCTTGACGATGCGTTTGAAGCGGATCGCCTGGTCGCAGGCGATGCGCGCATCGTCCACATGGCGCAGGTTGACCTCCCACTGGCTCGGGCCGTATTCGGCGAGCGCCGTGCCGGTCGGGACATCCTGCACGGCGCAGGTCGCTGCGATCTCCGACAGGATGTCGGAGACGGAATTGAGGTCCGCCATCGAATTGATCTGCGTGCGGTGTTCGCGCCGCCCGGTCAGCCGCGACGGCGGCGGTTGCGCGTGACCCGCGGCCGTGCGCTCGGGGTCCACGAAATAGAACTCGAGTTCGATCGCGACGACCGGACGCCATCCGCGCCTTGCGTAACGCTCGAGCACGGTATCGAGCACGTGGCGCGGATCGCCGAAGAACGGCTGGCGATCGTGATCCAGCATCTGCACCTGGAGCTGTGCGACGGTCGGGCCCATCCACGGTGCGGGAAACAGGCTGCCCGGAACGGGCAGGCAGGGCCGATCGGCGTCGCCCTCGTCGAAACCGAGACCGGTGGCCTGGATCGTGCCGCCCATGACATCGAGCGCGAACATCGAACCGGGCAGGTACATGCCCTTGTCGTAGACCGTCGAGAGGTCGGCGATGTCCACGCGCTTGCCGCGCAGGATGCCGCAAAGGTCGGGCAGCAGGAGATCGACGACCTTGACCGCGGGGCGCGCGGCGAGGAAAGCCTGGGCATTCGAAAAGTCATCCCGGAGCAGGGCCATGTCGTCACCAGACGTTTAAAATCTTGAGGCGCGGGCCTGGGAGGACCGCCCCTCAGGATACCCAGCGGTCATAAGACCGGGCAAGGATTATGCATCGCAAAAATGTGGCCCAAGTGGCTAAAAGAGGCCTTACATAGGCCTTTTTTGGCCTGCCGGTGCCCGGGCGGGGACCCCCCTTCTTGTGAGACAATGGCTTTGTTGAATAGGCCTCCATACCGGGGGCCGTTCAAAATAATTAACAGATGCTTATGCGCAAGCCCGTCATCGGTATTCCGGCCGATCGCCGCCTTTTGGGCCACCACTGGTTCCATTGCGTCGGCGAAAAGTACATCAACGCCGTGGCCCAGGCGGCCGACGCGGTGCCCGTGCTCGTCCCGGCGCTGGGCGAGCAGCACCTGCAGGACTGGCTCGAGTCCTTCGACGGCATCCTGTTCACCGGCAGCCCCTCCAATGTGGAGCCGCACCGCTACCAGGGCGAGCCCTCGACGCCCGGGACGCTGCACGATCCGGCGCGCGATGCGACGACGCTGCCGATGATCACGCGCGCGGTCGAGGCGGGCCTGCCGGTATTCGGGATCTGCCGCGGATTCCAGGAAATGAACGTCGCCTTCGGCGGTTCGCTGGTGCAGAAACTGCAGGAGCTGCCGGGCAAGCTCGACCATCGCGAGGACGGCACCCAGCCGCTCGATATCCAGTACGGACCTTCGCACGAAGTCGAGCTGACCGAGGGCGGATTCCTGTACGGCCTCGCGGGCAAGAGCCGCATCAAGGTCAATTCGCTGCATTCGCAGGGCGTGGAAAGACTGGGCCCAAGCCTGGTCACTGAGGCGAAGGCGATCGACGGCGTGGTCGAGGCATTCCGCGTCGCGAGCGCTCCGGCATTCGCGCTGGCCGTGCAATGGCATCCGGAATGGAAGGTCATGGACAACCCGTTTTCCCGCGCATTGTTCGCGGCATTCGGCCAGGCCGGGCGCGCGCGCGCGGCGAGGCGAGCCACATGAGTGAAATCCAGCAGTTCCTGCGCGACCACTCGATCACCGAGGTCGAGGCGATCATTGCCGACATGGCCGGCGTCGCGCGCGGCAAGATCATGCCGGCCGAGAAATACGCGGAAGACGAGGGCATGCGCCTGCCCGAATCGATCTTCCTGCAGACCGTCACGGGCGAATACCCGGATGACGACAGCGCCATTCACCCTTCGGAAATCGACATCGACCTGATCGGCGACCCGAAGTCGATTCGCGTCGTTCCCTGGGCCGCCGATCCGTCCGCGCAGGTCATCCACGACTGTTTCTACGACGATGGCCGTCCCGTGCCGATGGCACCGCGCTACGTGCTGCGCCGGGTACTCGATCTCTATGCTGCGCGCGGCTGGCGGCCGGTGTGCGCGCCGGAACTGGAGTTCTACCTGGTCGAGCCGAATACCGATGCGGACTACCCGCTGAAGCCGCCGGTCGGCCGGTCCGGACGCCCGGAAATCGGCCGCCAGGCCTACAGCATCGCGGCGGTCAACGAATTCGACCCGCTGTTCGACGACATCTATGCGTTCTGCGAGGCGCAGAACCTCGACATCGACACGCTGATCCACGAAGCCGGCGCCGCGCAGATGGAGATCAACCTGATCCACGGCGACGCGCTCGACCTCGCCGACCAGGCCTTCCTCTTCAAGCGCACGGCGCGCGAAGCCGCACTGCGCCACAAGATGTACGCGACGTTCATGGCGAAGCCGCTTGCCAACGAGCCCGGCAGCGCCATGCACATCCACCAGAGCATCGTGGACAGCAAGACCGGCAACAACGTGTTCAGCGATGCGGCGGGCAATGCGACGGCGCTGTTCGAAGCCCATATCGCGGGCCTGCAGAAATACCTGCCGGCCGCGATGTCCCTGCTCGCGCCAAACGTCAACAGCTATCGCCGCATCACGCGTTACAACATGGCGCCGATCAACGTGCAGTGGGGCCTCGACAATCGCACCGCGGGCCTGCGGGTGCCATTCTCGGAGCCGCAGGCGCGCCGCATCGAGAACCGCCTCGGCGGAGCGGACGCCAATCCCTACCTGGCGATCGCGGCATCGCTGGCCTGCGGATACCTCGGCATGATCGAGGGCCTGAAGCCGACCGAGCCGATCACCGGCTCGGCCTACGAGCTGCCATTCTCGCTGCCGATGACGCTGGCGGACGCGCTTTCGATGCTGCGTGCCTGCAAGCCGCTGGTCGAGGTGTTCGGCGAGCGCTTTGTCGCCGCCTACGGCGCGGTCAAGGAAAACGAATACGAAACCTTCTCGCGCGTTATAAGCTCGTGGGAACGGGAGCACCTGCTGCTGAACGTCTGACCTGCGAGATCCCATGAGCGCGAAACCACGCATGACGGAACGAGCGACCCACGACTGGCAGGAGCTCGATGCCCGTCATTACCTGCACCCGTTCACCGACTTCCGGGCGCTCGCGGCAGAGGGATCGCGGATCATCACCCGCGCCGAGGGCGTCTACCTGTACGACTCCGATGGCCGCCAGATCCTGGACGGCATGTCGGGACTCTGGTGCGTCAACATCGGCTATGGGCGCAACGAACTCGCCGATGTCGCGGCGCGCCAGATGCGCGAGCTGCCGTTCTACAACAGCTTCTTCAAGAGCGCCCATCCGCCGGCAATCGAGCTTTCGAGGCTGCTCGCCGAGCTGACGCCGCCGCAGTTCAACCGCGTGTTCTTCACGAACTCCGGTTCCGAAGCGAACGACACGATCGTCCGCATGACGCGCCGCTACTGGGACCTGATGGGCCATCCGAAGCGCAGCGTGATCATCAGCCGCCTGAACGCCTATCACGGCAGCACGATGGCGGGCGCGAGCCTCGGCGGCATGGCGGCCATGCACGCGCAGGGCGGCCTGCCGATCCCGGACATCGTGCACATCGAGCAGCCCTACTGGTACGAGAACGGCATCGACGTGACCCCGGCCGAATACGGGCTGCGGGCCGCGCGCCGGCTGCGCGAGAAAATCGAGGAACTCGGCCCGGAACGGGTCGCGGCCTTCATCGGCGAGCCGATCCAGGGCGCGGGCGGCGTCATCGTCCCGCCCGAGACCTACTGGCCGGAGATCCAGAAGATCTGCCGCGAGTACGACATCCTGCTGATCGCCGACGAGGTGATCTGCGGGTTTGGCCGAACCGGCCGCTGGTTCGGCTGCGAGCACTTCGGCTTCGAACCGGATTTCATGACCATCGCGAAAGGCATCACGTCCGGCTATCAGCCGCTCGGTGGCGCAATGGTTTCCGACCGGGTCGCCGACGTCCTGATCGAGAAGGGCGGCGAGTTCAATCACGGCTTCACCTGGTCGGGGCACCCGGTCGCCTGCGCGGTCGCCATCGAGAATCTCGGGATCATGCGCCGCGAGCGCATGGTCGAACGCGTTCGCGACGACATCGGCCCCTACCTGCAGAAGCGCTGGCGGGAACTGGCGGAGCACCCGCTGGTGGGTGAAGTCCGGGGGGTCGGCCTGATCGGGGCGCTCGAACTCGTGGCGCACAAGGCCAGCAAGACCTTGTTCCGTAACAGGGGAGTGACGGGGCTGATCTGTCGAGACCATTGTTTTGCCAATGGCCTGGTCATGCGGGCGGTGCGGGACACCATGATCATCGCCCCGCCCCTGGTCATCGAAAAGGGCCAGGTGGACGAACTGGTCGAGAAGGCCCGGCTCTGCCTCGACCTGACCGCTGCGGACATCGGCGTCGGCTGAAGACGACGCCGCAGAAGCGCGGCCCGCTCGACCACTGTTATATTAGGCACACAAGCACCGGATCCAGGGTCCGGGCGACAACGATGGGGTCCGGGGCAACACCCGGGAGAGAGGCAATCATGCGCAGTGAATTCCGTTACGGGCTGCTCGCCGCGGCCGTCGTCCTGCTGGCCGCCTGCGGTGGCAAGAAGGAACAGGCCGCCGAGGCGCCGAAACCCGAAGACAAGGTCCTGTTCGTCTACAACTGGTCCGATTACATCGGCGAGACGACCATTGCGGACTTCGAGGCCAAGACCGGCATCAAGGTCACCTACGACGTCTTCGATTCCAACGAGGTGCTCGAGACCAAGCTGCTGGCCGGGCGGACCGGCTACGACGTGGTCGTCCCCTCGGCGAATTTCCTGGAGCGGCAGATCAAGGCGGGCGTGTTCCTGCCACTCGACAAGTCGAAGCTGCCGAACCTCGTGAACATGGACCCGGACATCATGCAGCGCGTCGCGGCGCATGACCCCGGCAACAAGTACGCCATCAACTACCTCTGGGGCACGACCGGCATCGGCTACAACCCGGACCTGGTCAAGAAGGCGATCGGCACCGACACCATCGACAGCTGGGCCGCCAGTCTTCGATCCGGCCATCGCGTCCAAGCTCGCGAAGTGCGGTATCTCGATGCTCGATGCGCCGAGCGAAGTCATGGATTCCGCGCTGATCTACCTGGGCCTGGACCCGAACAGCGAGAAGGCCGAGGACCTGGCGAAGGCGGAGGCGCTGCTGATGAAGGTGCGCCCGTACGTTCGCTACTTCCATTCGTCGCAGTACATCAATGACCTGGCGACCGGCGAGATCTGCGTGTCGCTCGGCTGGAGCGGCGACGCGCTGCAGGCGAGGACCCGCGGCGCCGAGGCCGAGAAGCCGGTCAGGGTCGCCTATTCGATCCCGAAGGAAGGCGCGATCATGTGGTTCGACATGCTGGCGATCCCGGCTGACGCGCCGCACCCGAACAACGCCCATGCGTTCCTGAACTTCATCATGGATCCGGCCGTCGCCGCGGGCATCAGCAACTACGTTTCCTATGCCAATGGCAATGCGGCATCGCTGCCGCTCGTCAACGACGAGATCAAGAACGACGCGTCGGTCTATCCGACGGATGAGGTCAGGAAGAAGCTGCACCCGCACATGGCGGAGTCGCAGGAATTCAGCCGCGACCTGAATCGCGCCTGGACCCGGGTCCGCACCGGGCAGTGAGTCCGCTCTAAGCAGGGACCCCGGCGAACTCGTTTCGCCGGGGTCCAGTCGGGAGGGGGAAATGCCCGAGGCCAACGCCCGCCGCCGGTTCCGTTGCGGATCGATCGCCGCGATATTCGTCATCCTGGCAGCCTGTGGCGGCAAGAAAGAGGAAGCCGCGGAAGCGCCGAAGCCCGAAGACAAGGTCCTGTTCGTCTACAACTGGTCGGATTACATCGGCGAGAACACGATCGCGGACTTCGAGAAGAGGACCGGCATCAAGGTCACCTACGACGTCTTCGATTCCAACGAGGTGCTGGAGACCAAGCTCCTGTCCGGTCACACCGGCTACGACGTCGTCGTGCCGACGGGAGACTTCATGGAACGCCAGATCAAGGTTGGCGTGTTCCAGAAGCTCGACAAGTCGAAGCTGCCGAACCTCGTCAACATGGACCCGGAAATCATGCAGCGCGTGACCACGCATGATCCCGGCAACGAGCACTCGGTCAACTACATGTGGGGCACGACGGGCATCGGCTACAACCCGGTCATGGTCAAGAAGGCACTCGGCACCGACACGATTGACAGCTGGAGCGCGATACTCGATCCGGCCAGCGCCTCGAAGCTCGCGAAATGCGGCATCACGATGCTCGACTCCCCGAGCGACGTGGTCGATTCGATCCTGATCTACCTGGGCCGCGACCCGAACGGCGAGAGCAGGGAAGACCTTGCGGCCGCGGAGGCGGTGCTGATGAAGGTGCGTCCGTACATCCGCTACTTTCATTCATCGCAATACATCAACGACCTCGCCACCGGCGAGATCTGCGTGTCGCTCGGCTGGAGCGGCGACATGATCCAGGCGCGTGACCGCGGAGCCGAGGCTGCGACACCGGTTCCCGTCGCCTATTCCATTCCGAAGGAAGGCGCGATCATGTGGTTCGACATGCTGGCGATTCCGGCCGATGCGCCGCACCCGAACAATGCGCACATCTTCCTGAACTACCTGATGGAGCCCGAGGTGATCGCGGGCGTCACCAATTACGTGTCCTACGCCAACGGCAACAAGGCCTCGCTGCCGTTTGTGGACGAGGATGTCCGCAACAATTCGTCGATCTATCCGACCGACGAGGTCAAGAAAAAGCTGCACCCGCACGCTTCGGAATCGCAGGAATACAGCCGCGACCTGAATCGCGCCTGGACCAGGGTCCGCACCGGGCAATAGCCACGGGGCCTGTTCGAATGGGGAAATCTGCCAATGGCTAATCCGCGCCCGGAGCAACGCAACGAACCCTGGAAGGATCCGGGCGCCATACCCTACGTCAAGATAGACAAGGTCACGAAGAAGTTCGGCGACTTCGTTGCGGTCGACGACGTCACGCTCAACATCTACAAGGGCGAAATCTTCTGCCTGCTGGGCGGATCGGGCTGCGGCAAGACCACGTTGCTGCGGATGATGGCCGGATTCGAGACTCCGACCGCGGGCACGATCTCGATCGACGGCGTCGACATGACCGCGATGCCGCCCTACGAGCGGCCGGTCAACATGATGTTCCAGTCCTACGCGCTGTTTCCGCACATGACGGTCAAGAAGAACGTCGCGTTCGGACTGCACCAGGACAGGCTGCCGAAGAGCGAAATAGAAGCGCGGGTCGCCGAGATCCTGAAGCTCGTGCGCATGGAGCAGTTCGTGGGCCGCATGCCGCACCAGCTCTCGGGAGGCCAGCGCCAGCGCGTCGCGCTCGCCCGCTCGCTGGTCAAGCGCCCGAAGCTGCTGCTGCTCGACGAGCCGCTCGCGGCGCTCGACAAGAAGCTCCGCGAGCATACGCAGTTCGAGCTGATCAACATCCAGGAAACGCTCGGCGTCACCTTCGTCGTCGTCACGCACGACCAGGAGGAGGCGATGACGCTGGCGTCGCGGATCGGCGTGATGAATCACGGCGAAATCGTCCAGGTCGGCACGCCGGCGGAGATCTACGAATACCCCGGCACGCGGTTCGTCGCCGACTTCATCGGCTCGGTCAACATGTTCGAGGGTCGCCTGGTCGAGGACGAGCCGGATTACGTGCGGGTCGAGTCCCCGGACCTCGGTGGCGTATTCCACGTCGGCCATGGCGTCAGCGCGGCGCCGAATGCGACCGTGTGGGTCGCGTTGCGGCCGGAAAAGATCCACATCTCGAGCGAGAAGCCAGCCGGCGAGGGTGACAACCGGGTCGCGGGCGTGGTCGCGGAGATCGCGTACCTGGGCGACCAGTCCATCTACCTCGTGCGCCTGGCCGGCGGGCGCATGGTGCGCGTCACGCAACCCAACATCGTGCGGCAGACCGGCATCGGACCCGTCACCTGGGAACAGCCGGTCTGGCTCTCCTGGGATTCGTCGAGCCCGGTGGTGGTCACGCAGTGAGACGCAGCCAGCCGAGAGCGAGAGACAGCTCGCCATTCGTGCTGGCGGAGCTGATGGCGTGGATCCGCGCGCTGGGGCCCTACCGCTGGGCGAGCGTGCGGCTGCGCGGCTGGGGAGTGACCGGTAGAACAGCTGTCACCGCAGTGCCGTACCTGTGGCTGCTGCTGTTCTTCCTCGTGCCGTTTGTGATCGTGCTGAAGATCTCGGTCTCCGACATCCGACTCGGCATGCCGCCCTACGATCCGCTCGTGACCTGGGCCGGCCACCAGGTCATGCAGCTCAAGGTCAACCTCGCGAACTATGCGTTCCTCTGGGAAGACGCGCTCTATCGCAATGCCTATGCCAACTCGATCCTGACCGCGTCGGTCTCGACGATCTTCTGCCTGCTGATCGGCTACCCGATGGCCTACGGCATCGCGCGCTCGAAGCCTTCCTGGCGCAACCTGCTGCTGCTGCTCGTAATGCTGCCGTTCTGGACCTCGTTCCTGCTGCGGGTTTATGCCTGGATCGGACTGCTCCGGACCGACGGCGTCATCAACAGGGTTCTGATGTGGTTCGGGCTCGACCAGCCAATCGTGATGCTGCAGACCGACTTCGCGGTCTATCTCGGCATCGTCTATTCCTACTTGCCGTTCATGGTGCTGCCGCTCTACACGGCGATCGAGAAACTGGATCTGACGCTGTTGGAGGCCGCCGCCGACCTCGGCTGTCGGCCGATCAAGGCGTTCTTCAAGATCACGATTCCGCTCACCAAGGGCGGCATCATCGCGGGCTGCATGCTGGTCTTCATCCCGGCGGTCGGCGAGTTCGTGATCCCGGCGCTCCTCGGCGGCCCGGACTCGCTGATGATCGGGCGCGTGCTGTGGGAGGAGTTCTTCAATAACCGCTCCTGGCCGATCGCGAGCGCGGTCGCGATCGCGATGCTGATATTGCTGGTGTTCCCGATCTGGGTGCTGCAGCGCGTGCAGGGCCGTGAGATGGGGGCGCACAAGTGAACCAGCGCCGCTCATTCTTCGTGCTGACGATGATGATCCTCGGATTCCTGTTCCTTTACATCCCGATCCTGTCGCTGATTTTCTATTCGTTCAACGCATCGCGGCTGGTCACGGTCTGGGGCGGTTTCTCGACCAAGTGGTACGTCGAGCTGATGAGCAATGAGGCGGTCAAGAACGCGGCATGGCTGTCATTCCGCATCGCGACGATGAATGCGACCGGCGCAACCATCCTCGGCACGCTGGCGGGGCTCGCGCTCGCGCGCTTCGGCCGCTTCAAGAGCCGCTCGCTGCTCGCGGGCCTGACGACGGCGCCGCTGGTGATGCCCGAGGTGATCACCGGCCTGTCGATGCTGCTCTTGTTCGTGGCCATGGAGCAGATCTTTCACTGGCCGGAGGGGCGGGGCATCACGACCATCGTGATCGCCCACATCACGTTCTCGATGGCCTACGTGACGGTCGTCGTGCAGTCGCGGCTTGCGACCCTCGACGAGTCGCTCGAAGAAGCGGCTATGGACCTCGGCGCCAAGCCGGCGAAGGTGTTCTTCCTGATCACGCTGCCGATCATCATGCCCGCGATCCTCGCCGGGTGGCTCCTGGCCTTCACGCTGTCCTGGGACGATCTCGTGATCACGAGCTTCGTCAACGGCCCGGGTTCGAGCACGCTGCCGGTGCTGATCTTCTCGAAAGTGCGGCTCGGCGTCAGCCCGGACATCAATGCGCTCGCGACGATCCTCGTGCTGATCGTCGCCATCGGCATCGTCACCGCGGGCATCCTGATGCAGCGCCAGCAGAAGCGGCGCGAACTGGACGTTCAGCAGGCGATCGCCGGCAATCAATGATGCGCCTGCCGGACAGCAAGCTGCCCGGCGTCGGGACGACGATCTTTACCGTCATGTCGCGTCTCGCGAACGAGGCGGGCGCGATCAACCTGGGCCAGGGATTCCCGGATTTCCAGCCGCCGGCGCGCCTGTGCCAGTTGATCTCGCAGCACCTGGCCGCGGGCCACAACCAGTACGCGCCGATGCCGGGCCTGCCGGCGCTCTGCGAAGCGATTGCGCTCCGGGCAAAGCGGCGGCACGGCCTCACAATCGATCCCGCCGCCGAAATCACCATTACGGCCGGCGGCACCGAGGCCCTGTTCGCAGCGATCCACGCCGTCGTGCGGACAGGCGACGAAGTCGTGATGATCGACCCGGCTTACGACTCTTATGGGCCTGCTGCCGAACTCGCGGGCGCGCGGCTCCTGCGCGTGCCGCTGCGCCTGCCGGATTTCGGCATCGATTACGAGCGCCTCGCGTCCGCGATCGGGCCGCGTACGCGCCTGCTGATCGTCAATACGCCGCACAACCCGACCGGCGCGGTGCTTTCTGCCGAGGACTGGGAGCGCATCGCGGACCTGCTCGAACCGACGAGCGCACTCGTGCTGTCCGACGAGGTCTACGAATGCCTCGTATTCGACGGACGCCGGCATGCGAGCGTGCTGTCGAACGCGCGCCTGCGCGACCGCAGCTTCGCGGTCTCCTCATTCGGGAAGGTCTACAACGCCACCGGCTGGAAAGTCGGTTACTGCGTCGCGGTGCCGGCGCTGACCGTGGAATTCCGCAAGCTGCACCAGTTCCTGACGTTCTCGGTGTCCACGCCGGTCCAGTGCGCGATTGCGGACTTCATGCGCGAGGAACCTGACTTTCAGGACGGGCTTGCTGCGTTCTACCAGGCGCGCCGCGACCGCTTTGCCGCGCTGCTGTCGCAATCGCGATTCGGGTTGATGAAGACGGCCGGCACCTATTTCCAGCTCGCCGAGTACAGCGGCATTTCGGACCTGCCGGACGTCGAATTCTGCAAGGAGCTGACGACGAAGCACGGCGTCGCCGCCATTCCGCTGTCGCCGTTCTGCGCGGAGCCGCTTCCCGCCCGGCTGGTGCGATTCTGCTTCGCCAAGGACGATGCGACGCTCGAAAACGCCGCACAACGGCTCTCGAAGATCTAGATCTCGGATAAACTGGCAAACATGAAACCTATCCTCGAAGTTGCACAGTCACTCGGCATCAAGCCTTCGGAGCTTGAGCCCTACGGTCATTACAAAGCCAAGCTGGCCCTCAGCGCGTTCAGGGACCGGCCGCAGCGCGGCAAGCTGGTCCTGGTCTCGGCAATCACGCCGACGCCTGCCGGCGAAGGCAAGACCACGACCTCCATCGGCCTGGTACAGGGCCTCGCGAGGATCGGCGTGAAGAGCGCCGCGGCGCTCCGTGAGCCGAGCCTTGGGCCCGTCTTCGGCATGAAAGGCGGCGGGGCGGGTGGCGGCGCCTCGGAAGTCGTGCCGATGATGGACATCAACATGCACTTCAACGGCGATTTCCACGCCGTGTCGAGTGCGCACAACCTGCTCGCCGCGCTCGTGGACAATCGCCTGCACAATGGCAGCGCCGGCGTGCTCGATCCGCGGCACGTGACCTGGAAGCGGGTCATGGACATGAACGACCGGGCGCTGCGGGACATCATCATCGGGCTCGGCGGCCGCAGCGAAGGCATCCCGCGCGAGACCGGCTTCGACATCACGGCGGCGAGCGAGGTCATGGCCGTGCTGTGCCTTGCGGATGGCATCCCGGACCTCAAGGCGCGGCTCAGCCGGATCGTCGTCGGCTACGGCAAGGACGGTACGCCGGTCACTGCGAAGGACATCGGCGCGGTGGGTGCCATGGCTGCGCTCCTCAGCCAGGCGGTCAAGCCGAACCTCGTGCAGACGACGGAAGGCGTGCCGGCATTCGTGCACGGCGGGCCGTTCGCGAACATCGCGCATGGCACGAACAGCATCACTGCCACAAAAGCGGCACTTTCGTACGCCGACATCGTCGTGACCGAGGCGGGCTTCGCCTTCGAGCTGGGTGCCGAGAAATTCTTCGACATCAACTGCCGCTATGGCGGCTTTGCGCCCGCCTGTACGGTGCTGGTCGCCACGATACGGGCCCTCAAGATGCACGGCGGCAAGCCGCTCGCGGAGATCGGCAAGTCGGACGTCGCCGCGATGGTCAAGGGCCTCTCGAACATGGAGAAGCACCTCGAGAACATCCGCAAGTTCGGCCAGTCCTGCGTGGTCGCCATCAACCATTTCCCGACCGACACGGCGGAAGAGGTCGCGGCGCTCAGGAAGCACTGCAAGACGCTCGGCATCGAGGCGGTGGAGTCGAAGCCCTTCAGCGAAGGCGGCAAGGGTTGCACGGAACTAGCGACGGTCGTGCGCGACATGGTCGCGGTGAGCGAGCCGAAATTCACGCCGCTCTACGACTGGAACGACTCGATCGAGCACAAGATCGCGACCGTCGCGCGCGAGATGTACGGCGCGCAGGCAGTCGATTACACGGCAAGGGCCAAGCGCGACCGCGAGCACCTCGAGAAGGCCGGTTTCGGCAAGCTGCCGGTCTGCATCGCGAAGACGCAGCAATCGCTGTCGGACAACCCGGCGCTGCTCGGCCGGCCGAAGGACTTCCTGGTGACGGTGCGCGAGATCCAGCTGGCGGCGGGCGCGGGCTTCGTGATCCCGATCACCGGCGAGATCATGCGCATGCCGGGCCTGCCGAAGGAACCGATGGCCTACAAGTTCGACCTCAGCGACGAGGGCGAGGTGCTCTTCAACCGCTGAGCGTGGCGGGATCGATACCGTTCTGCGCGCAGGCGGCCGTGACGGTGTTCCTGAGCAGGCAAGCGATGGTCATCGGCCCGACGCCGCCGGGCACCGGCGTGATGGCGCCCGCTACCCCGACCGCCGAATCGAAATCCACGTCGCCCACCAGCCGGTCGCGCGCTCCGTCCGCCGACGGCACGCTGATCCGATTGATGCCGACGTCGATCACCGTGGCGCCGGGCCGTATCCATTCGCCCTTGATCATGCGGGGCTTGCCGATCGCAGCGACCAGGATCTCCGCGCGGCGGCATTCCTCCGCAAGGTCGCGCGTGCGCGAATGGGCGATGGTCACCGTGCAGTTCTCGCGCAGCAGGAGCTGCACCATCGGCTTGCCGACCAGGTTCGAGCGGCCGACGACCAGCGCGCGCTTGCCGGCGAGCTCCCCCACGTACTCCCTGAGCAGCAACAGACAGCCGAGCGGCGTGCAGGGAATCATCCCCGCGCCGCGCGCGGCCAGCAGGCCGGTGTTGATCAGGCTGAATCCGTCCACGTCCTTTTCAGGCGCGAGCGCGTCGATGACCGCGAGCTCCTGGATCTGCCGCGGCAGCGGGAGCTGGACCAGGATGCCGTGCACGTCCTTGTCGGCATTGAGCCGTGCCACATGGGCGAGCAATTCGGCCTGGGACGTGGATGCCGGGAGGCGCGTCTCGAATGAGCGCATGCCGGCTTCGCGCGTCTGCTTGCCCTTGTTGCGGACATAGACTTCGCTCGCAGGATCGTCGCCGACGAGCACGACGGCGAGGCCCGGCGTCAGGCCATGGCGCGCGCCCAATGCGGCAACCTGGCGCGCGACATCGGCCCGGACACGCGCCGCCGTGGCGCGTCCGTCGATCAGGCGCGCCTGTTGAGTGTTGCCCTTTGCCATGCCGGGCCCGGATTCTGGCATCGACAGTTCCTCATGCCATACTGGTGGCCGCGAGGGTACCTGAAACCCCCGCTCATGTGCGACACCACGAGCCAACATGAATGCCAAGCACGACGGCGAGGCCGTCCGTCGAATACAGATTGATGCGATGCGCGGCGGCCAGGTCCATTCGCACCAGGACGTCGTAGTCGTCGAGGAGCCGCTCGAAATCCGGCTCGCGCGCCTCGCGGAACCCGGGCAGGGACGCGCGATTTCGATCACGATGCGCACGCCAGGCCACGACGTGGAGCTGGCGGTCGGTTTCCTGCACGGCGAGGGCCTGATCCGTTCCAGAGCTGACATCGCGTCGGCCCGTATCTGCGGTCCGACCCGCAATGTCGTCCGGGTCGAACTTGCGGCCGACGTGCCGCTCGATCTCTCGCGCCTGGAGCGGAACTTCTACACGAGCTCCAGCTGCGGGATCTGCGGCAAGGCGTCGCTCGAGGCGGTGGACGCGATGCTGCCGGTCCGGGCGGTCGCAAGCACAGTCACGGTGTCGGCCGCACTGCTGGGCACGCTGGTCGAGCGGGCGCGCAGCGCGCAGAATGTGTTCCGGGAAACCGGCGGCCTGCATGGCTCGAGCCTGTTCGACGTACATGGCGAACTGCTGGCGACATTTGAAGACGTCGGCCGGCACAACGCGCTCGACAAGCTCATCGGCGCGCGGCTTCTCGAGGGTGAACTGCCGCTGTCGGAGTGCCTGTTGCTGTTGAGCGGACGCGCCAGCTTCGAGTTGCTGCAGAAAGCGGCCGCCGCCGGCCTGCCGGTGGTCGCCTCGGTGGGCGCGCCATCGAGCCTCGCGATCGACCTCGCGGAGCGCACCGGCATCCTGCTCATCGGCTTCCTGCGCGACGAGTCCTTCAATGTGTACACGCACCGGGAAAGGCTGCAATGAAGGCGGCCGCGGTGGAGAAACCGATCACCCAGGCGCAGAAGGACGAGGTCCTCGCGATCGTCGCGCGCCACAAGGACCGGCCGGGCCCGCTGATCGAGATCCTGCACGACGTGCAGCGCGCGCTCGGTTACGTGCACGCCGAGGCCGTCCCGCTGATCGCCGGGGCGCTCAACCTGTCGCGCGCCGAAGTCCACGGCGTCGTGACCTTCTATCACTACTTCAACAGCGCGCCGCACGGCCGGAAGGTGCTGCGCCTGTGCCGCGCGGAGGCCTGCCAGTCCATGAACGGCCGGGCGCTCGAGCAGCATGCAATGAAGCGGCTCGGCATCGGCTTCGGCGAGACGACGGCGGATGGCGCCGTGACGCTCGAGGCGGTTTACTGCCTCGGGCTCTGCGCCTGTTCGCCCGCGGCGATGATCGGCGAGGAAGTGCACGGACGCGTGACGCCGGAGCGCCTGGACGAGCTGCTCTCGGTCGCAGGGCCGGGCAAGTGACCGTCACCGTCTGGGTCTCGCGGGATGCGGGGGCGCTCGCGCTCGGCGCCGAGGCGACGGCGCAGAGACTGCTCGCGGCGGCAGGCGCCCAGATCCGGCTCCGCCGCAACGGATCGCGCGGACTGTTCTGGCTCGAGCCGCTGGTCGAGGTGGAATGCGCCGCGGGCCGGATCGCCTACGGGCCGGTGACGGCGCAGGACGTGCCGGGGCTCATCGAGAAGGGAATGCTGCGCGGCGATGCGCATCCGCTTCGCATCGGGCCGATCGACCAGCATCCCTGGTTCAAGTCACAGCAGCGCCTGACATTTGCGCGGGTCGGGCAGATCGATCCGCTGGACCTGAACGATTATCTCGCGCTCGGCGGATTCCGCGGCCTGCGCCGCGCACTCGAGATCGGGAGCCCCGCGACCGTCACCGAAGTCCTCGATTCGGGCCTGCGCGGCCGCGGCGGCGCGGCCTTCCCGACCGGCATCAAGTGGCAGACCGTGCTGAAGCAGCCGGCAGGCCAGCGTTACATCGCCTGCAATGCGGACGAGGGCGACTCCGGGACATTCTCGGACCGCATGCTGATGGAGGGCGATCCGTTCTCGGTCATCGAGGGCATGATCATCGCGGGCATCGCGGTCGGTGCGACCCGCGGCTACATCTACCTGCGCGTCGAATATCCGCATGCCAGGCGGACGATGAACGCCGCGATCGCGGCCGCGCGCAAGGCGGGATTCCTCGGCGACAACGTCTGCGGCAGCAAGAACGCCTTCGACATCGAGCTGCGTCTCGGCGCCGGTGCATACATCTGCGGCGAAGAGACCTCGATGCTGGAAAGCCTCGAGGGCCGCCGCGGCGAGATTCGCGTGCGCCCGCCCTTGCCGGCGGAGAAGGGCCTGTTCGGGGCACCCACGGTCGTCAACAACGTCGTGACGCTCGCGACAGTTCCCGTGGTGCTCGCAGGCGGTGCCGCCGCATACCGCGATTTCGGCCAGGCCAAGTCGCGCGGCACCTTGCCGTTGCAGCTCGCCGGCAACGTGCTCCGCGGCGGGCTCATCGAGCGGGCCTTCGGCCTGACGCTGCGCGAACTCCTGTACGACTACGGCGGCGGATCGGCGAGCGGCCGGCCGATCCGCGCGGTCCAGATCGGCGGACCGCTTGGCGCCTACCTGCCGGAGTCGCAATTCGACACGCCGCTCGAATACGAGGCTCTCTCGGCGATCGGCGCGATGCTGGGGCATGGCGGGGTCGTCGCATTCGACGACACGGTGGACATGCTCGCGATGGCCCGCTACGCCATGGAATTCTGCGCGATCGAGTCCTGCGGCAAGTGCACGCCCTGCCGGATCGGGTCGGTGCGGGGCGCCGAGGCACTCGGGAACATTGCCCGTGGAATCAACCCGGAAGCCAACTTTTCGCTCGTGGAGGAACTCTGCGATACGATGTTGCAGGCGTCCCTGTGCGGACTCGGGGGCATGGCGCCGTTCCCGGTCCTGAGTGCGATGAAGCATTTCAGGGAAGACTTCACGAAGCGGGCCAACGGAAGCTGACATGTACGCGATTGACCATAATGACCTGGGCACGCCGGCCGCCGTGTCGGACGAGCCGGTGACGCTGGAAATCGACGGCAGCACCGTCACGGTTCCGGCAGGCACCTCGGTCATGCGCGCCGCGGCGCTCGCGGGCGGCCATATCCCGAAGCTCTGCGCGACCGACAGCCTGAAGTCCTTCGGTTCCTGCCGCCTGTGCCTGGTCGAGATCGAGGGGCGCAAGGGATTCCCTGCCTCCTGCACGACGCAGGTGGCGGCGGGCATGAAAGTGCGCACGCAGTCGCCGCGGATCGAGAAGCTGCGCCGCGGAGTCGTCGAACTCTACGTCTCCGATCATCCGCTCGATTGCGAAGAATGCCCGGCCAACGGCCATTGCGAGCTCCAGGATGCGGCGGAAGAACTCGGGGTCACGGGTTCGCGCTATGCGAGCGACGGCGCGACGCAGCGTGGCGTCGCGCAGGATGCCAGCAATCCTTATTTCGTCTTCAATCCGGACCTCTGCATCGTCTGTTCGCGCTGCGTGCGCGCCTGCGATGAAACGCAAAGCACGCTGGCGCTGACGATCGAGGGCCGCGGCTTCGGGTCGCGCGTTTCGGCGAGCCAGCACCAGCCGTTCCTGGAGTCCGAGTGCGTTTCCTGCGGGGCATGCGTCGAGGCCTGCCCGACCGCGGCCCTGACCGAGAAGCTGCCGATCAGGATCGGCGCGCCGACCAGGGCGGTCACCACGACTTGCGGCTATTGCGGCGTCGGCTGCTCGCTGAAAGCCGAGGTCAAGGACGAAACCGTGGTGCGGATGGTGCCGAATCGCGCCGGCACCGCGAACAAGGGCCATGCCTGCGTGAAAGGACGCTTCGCCTTCGGCTATGCGGCGCATGCGGACCGTGTCCGGAAGCCGATGATCCGCAAGCGCATCACCGATCCCTGGCGCGAGGTCAGCTGGGACGAAGCGATCGGTTACGCGGCGGGGGAGTTCAAGCGCATCCAGCAGAAGTACGGCCCCGATTCGGTCGGCGGCATCACGTCCTCGCGCTGCACCAACGAAGAAACCTTCCTGGTGCAGAAACTCGTGCGCGCGGCGCTCGGCACGAACAATGTCGACACCTGCGCGAGGGTCTGCCACTCGGCGACTGGCTACGGGCTGAAGCACACGCTCGGCGAGTCCGCGGGCACGCAGGCCTTCACGTCCGTCACCAAGGCGGACGTGGTCATGGTGATCGGCGCCAATCCGACCGACGGACATCCGGTGTTCGGCTCGCAGCTGAAGCGCCGCCTGCGCCAGGGCGCGAAGCTGATCGTGCTCGACCCGCGCGCGATCGATCTGGTTCGCACGCCGCACATCGAGGCGGCAGTGCACCTGCAGCTGATGCCGGGCACGAATGTGGCGGTCATCAACGCGCTGGCGCACGTGATCGTCACCGAGGGCCTTGCGAACGACGCCTACGCCGAGGAGCGCTGCGAAGTCGATACCTACCGCAAGTGGAAAGCTTTCGTATCAGAGCCGAAGAATTCTCCGGAGGCGATGGAGGCCATCAGCGGCGTGCCGGCGGCGCTGCGTGCGCAAGGCGGCCCGGATGTATGCCGCGGGCCCGAACAGCGCGATCTACTACGGCCTGGGCGTCACGGAGCACAGCCAGGGCACGACCATGGTCATGGGCATCGCCAATCTTGCGATGGCCGCGGGAATGCTCGGCCGCGAGGGCGTGGGCGTCAGTCCGCTGCGCGGGCAGAACAACGTGCAGGGCTCCTGCGATATGGGATCCTTCCCGCACGAGTTCAGCGGCTATCGGCACGTGTCCGACGGCCCGACGCGCAGCCTGTTCGAGGCGGCGTGGCATGCGAAGCTCGCTAGCGAGCCGGGGCTGCGCATCCCGAACATGTTCGAGGCCGCGCTCGACGGCAGCTTCCGCGGGCTCTACATCCAGGGCGAGGATTTCGTCCAGTCCGACCCCAACACGAATCACGTCGTCGCCGCGCTTTCTGCAATGGAATGCGTGGTCGTTCAGGACCTGTTCCTGATCGAGACCGCGCGCTACGCGCATGTATTCCTGCCTGGCTCGTCGCTTCCTCGAGAAGGACGGCACATTCACGAACGCCGAGCGGCGCATCTCCCGCGTGCGCAAGGTGATGGAGCCGCTCGCCGGCCTCGCGGACTGGGAAATCACCGTGCAGCTGGCCCAGGCGCTGGGCTATCCGATGCATTACACGCATCCGTCCGAGATCATGGACGAGATCGCGCGCCTGACGCCGACCTTCCGTGGCGTGAGCTACGACAAGCTGGAGCGCCTCGGCAGCATCCAGTGGCCCTGCAACGATGCGGCGCCCGAAGGCACGCCGACGATGCACGTCGGGTCGTTCGTGCGCGGCAAGGGCAAGTTCTACCTCACCGAATACGTCCCGACGTCCGAGCGCAGTACGAGCCGCTTCCCGCTGCTGCTGACGACCGGTCGCGTGCTGTACCAGTACAACGTCGGCACGCAGACGCGGCGCACGTCGAACCTGGCCTGGCAGGCCGAGGACCGGCTCGACATGCATCCGGACGATGCAGAAGACCGTGGCATCAAGGATGGCGACTGGGTCGGCGTCACGAGCCGGGCCGGCGACATGGTCCTGCGGGCCGTCGTATCGAAGCGCATGACGCCGGGCGTCGTCTACACGACATTCCATTTCCCCGAATCCGGCGTCAACCTCGTGACGACCGAGAACTCGGACTGGGCGACCAATTGCCCCGAGTACAAGGTGACGGCCGTCGAGGTAGTCCGGGTCGGGCAACCCGAAGCCTGGCAGGAACGCATCCGGGCCGAACGCAGTGCGCAGCGCAGTCCGGCGCTGCCGACCGCCTGAGCCGGAATTCCGGCGATGAATCCCCAGCGGCTCGTCGCGATGGCGAACGACATCGCGGCCTTCTTCGCCGCCGAGCCCGATCCGGAATCAGGCGCCGAGCAGGTGGCGCTGCACCTCAAGAAGTTCTGGGCTCCGCGGATGCGGGACGAAATCAAGGCGTTTCTGCGGCAGGGCGGGACCGGCCTCAGTCCGCTCGCAAGGCGCGGCGTCGAGCGGCTTTGAGCTGTCGCGATACGGAGACGAGCCGGCGCGTGCCGCTCGCCCGCGCTTCTGCTCTGCTGTGACCATGTCGCTGCGCGCCCTGCTGCCGGCCTGTCTTATTCTGGCGCTGCACGGATGCGGCGGCGGCGGGAGCGCAAGTTCGAATCCGCCACCGCCCCCCCCGCCGCCGAACTCCGGGCTCGACCTGCGTCCGAGCAATACGACCTGCCTCGCGCCCGACCGCGGCACAGGTACTTCGACGCTCTCGACGCCGCGCGCATTCCCCAACCTGACATTTTCCTCGCCGGTGGCGATGCTGCAGGCGCCAGGCGATGCGTCGCGCTGGTTCGTGCTGGAACAGGCAGGCCTGGTCCGCGCCTTCGACAACAACGCCGCCGTCAACACGACCCAGGCATTCCTCGACATCCGCGGCCGCGTCTTCAACAGCGGCGAGGCAGGGTTGCTGGGGATGGCGTTCCATCCCGACTTCGCAACGAATGGCCGCGCCTTTGTCAATTACAGCGCGTCCGTCGGCGGATCGATCCGCTCGGTCACCTCGGAATTCACGAGCCCCGACGGCGGCCTGACGCTCGACCCGAATTCCGAGCGCGTGCTACTGACGGTCAACAAGCCCTTCAGCAATCACAATGGCGGCAACCTCGCGTTCGGGCCGGACGGATTCCTGTACCTCGGCCTGGGCGACGGCGGCGGCGGTGGCGATCCGCAGGAGAATGCGCAGAATCCGCAACGCCTGCTCGGGAAAATGCTGCGCATCGACGTGGACCAGCAGCCAGGCGGCGCACCGTACGGGATTCCGGGCGGCGCGACCGGCAATCCCTTTGCCGGTAATCCGCGCTGCAACGTGGACGGCACCGGCACGCAGAACTGTCCCGAGATCTACGCACTCGGGCTGCGCAACCCCTGGCGCTGGAGCTTCGATCGCCAGACCGGAGTGCTCTGGGTCGCCGACGTCGGCCAGAACAGCTTCGAGGAAATCGACATCGTCAATCGCGGCGGCAATTATGGCTGGGACTCGCGCGAGGGCGCGCACTGCTTCGAGCCGATGAGCGGCTGCCAGACGGCCGGCCTCATCGATCCCATCGTCGAGTACGGCCGCGCGATGGGCTTCTCGGTCACCGGCGGCTACGTCTATCGCGGCACCCAGACGACGGAACAGGTCGGGCGCTATCTCTTCGCGGATTTCGGCAGCGGCATGATCGCGTCGCTGACGCCCGCTGCCGGCGGCACCTACACGCTGACGCCGCTCGTGCAGCCCGGCGCGACGCCGCCCGGCGCACCGGGACAGTTGTCGCCGTCGGCTTTCGGCGAGGCGAATGACGGCGAGCTGTTCCTGCTCGATTATTCGCGCGGCCAGATCCGTCAGATCGTGTTCACCGGCGGAGGCAGCGGCGACAACGTGCCGCAGCAGCTTGTCCGCCACCGGATGCATCAACACCTCGACCGCCGGCGCGCCGCCGCTGCTGACGCTGATTCCGTATGCACCCAATGCGGCGTTCTGGTCGGATGCTGCGGTCAAGGAGCGCTGGATCGGGCTGCCGAACGGCCAGAACATCGCGGTGCAGGGCGATGGCGACTGGGACCCGCCGAACGGCACCGTGCTCGTGAAGCATTTTCGCCTGGGCAACCAGCTGGTCGAAACGCGGCTCTTCATGCGCCACCCGGACGGCGTCTGGGCCGGTTACACCTTCGAGTGGAATCCGGCCCAGACTGATGCCACGCGGGTGATCGGCGGCAAGACTGTCATGGTCGCCGGCCAGAACTGGAGTTTCCCGAGCGAAGCACAGTGCATGCAGTGCCACACCGATGCGGCCGGCTTCACCCTCGGCCTCGAGACCGCGCAGCTGAACGGATCGCTGACTTATGCGCAGACCGGGCGCAATGCCAACCAGATCACGACGCTGAATGCGGTGAACGTGCTCTCACCGCCGGTCGCCGCGAATCCGCCGGCCTATGCGAATCCATCGGACACGAGTCAAACGCTGACGGAGCGGGCGCGCAGCTACCTCCACACCAACTGCGCGAACTGCCATCGCCCGCAGGGGCCGACGCCGGTCGCTCTCGACCTGCGCCACGACACGGCACTGACACAGACCGGCACCTGCGATGTGGCGCCGACCGCGGGCGACCTCGGCATCGCCAACGCGCGCATCATCGCGCCGGGAGACGATGCGCGTTCCGTGCTGCTCGCGCGGATGTCGCGGCGCGATGCGCCCGGCATGCCGCCGGTCGCGAGCAATCTCGTCGATGCCGCCGGCGTGCAGCTGATCAGCGCGTGGATCGATTCGCTGACGGCGGCGAGCTGCCAATAGCCAGGTCGCAGTTGCTGGTTTGCGTCACTTCACCAGCCGTAGCGCGATCGGATAGCGGTAAGCGACACCTTCGTTGGCTTTCACCGCTGCAATGATGATCAGGATCAATGCGGTGACACCGATGATCATCATTAGCGGGATGGTCAGCAGCGCTCCGATGCCCAGGGACATGATGGTCAGCATCAGGAGAACGAAACAGGCGAGTGAGACCGTGATGGCGAAATTCAGGGCTTCCTTGGCCTGATCGCCGACAAAAGGCATCGTGTCCTTCTTCATCATCCAGATCACGAGCGGCCCGATGAAGAAACCGATGCTGCCGGCCCAGCCGGAGGTCAGCAGGCCGCCGAGCAGCGCGGACAGGTGCGCGAACATGGCCCACTGCCTTTCCTCGGCGCTGGCTGTGCCCGCAGTTGTACTGGATTCGGTCATGGGGATTGCCCTCGTTTGTTGTTGAACTGCCGCCGTCATCGGTCTCCCTGGACGGTAGCGCGGAAAGGATACGCCAAAATCCGGCTGAAGCCACAAGGCGGGGCCGCCCCGGATCTTATTCCCGAGCCAGCGGCAGCACCGTCGATTCCTTGATCACCGTGACGACGATCGAGGAATTCACCGACTGCACGTTCGGGATCTTCGACAGGTGATCGAGGAAGAAGGCCTCGTATTCCTTCATGTCGTGCGTGACGATGCGCAGGTAGAAGTCCCATTCGCCGGTCAGCGTGCAGCAGTCGAGCACCTCGGGACGATCGCGGATCGCTTTCTCGAACTGCGCGAGCGCATCGCGCCCCTGGCTCGAAAGCCGCACGTGCACGTACACCATCACGTCGAGTCCGAGCGCCTCGCGGTCGAGCAGCGCGACCGTTTGCTTGATGACGCCGCTCTCCTGGAGCTGCTGGATGCGGCGCCAGCAGGTTGTCGTGGAGAGTCCGAGCTTGGCCGCGAGATCGGCCGCGGAGAGGGCGCCATCGCGCTGCAACTCGTCCAGGATGCGGCGGTCGCTGCGGTCAAGCGCGATCTGCACTTTTGTTTTCATATATGGCTTGTATTAGACCATATTTTTTCACTATTTTGCATTACAGCACAGAAAAGCAGCGGATTTAGCCTGGTTCTTGAGTAGGATACGCAGGCCAACCCGGCGGCCCCGCCATCCGAGAGTCCATGGTCACGAAGTCACGCCTGCACGTGCCCAAGACTCCGGCGAGGCCCGGCGACGCGCCGGACTTCAGCTACCTCGAGTTGTCGCCGGCAGGCGCCGTCAAACGCCCCGAGATCAGCGCGCGCGTTCGCGACATCCAGCCGCTATCCGACGAACTCGTGCGCGTACTCGACGACCAGCACCAGGCGCTCGGCCCCTGGAATCCGCGCCTCGATCCCACCGACCTGCAGATCGGCCTGCGTCACATGCTGCTGACACGCGTCTTCGACGACCGCATGCAGCGCATCCAGCGCTCCGGAAAGATCAGCTTCTACATGCGCTCGCTGGGCGAGGAGGCCGTATCCGTCGCGATGGGCATGGCGCTGAATCCCGGCGACATGCTGTTCCCGTCCTATCGCAACCAGGGCCTCTACATCGTGCGCGGGCGTCCGATCGTGGACCTGATGTGCCAGCTGCTCTCGAACACGCGTGACATGTGCAAGGGACGCCAGCTCCCAGTCATGTACCACTGGCGGGACGGCCGCATCTTCTCGATCTCGGGCAATCTCGCGACGCAGTTTCCGCAGGCCGTCGGCTGGGCGATGGCCGCGGCGATCAAGGGCGAGGATGACATCGCCGCGAGCTGGCTCGGCGAGGGCTCGAGCGCGGAGGCCGATTTCCACCACGCACTCCTGTTCGCGTCCGTCTATAAGGCGCCGGTGATCCTGAACGTCGTCAACAACCAGTGGGCGATCTCGACCTTCCAGGGCCATGCCGGCGGCGAACGCAGGAGTTTCGCGGCGCGCGGCCCCGGCTATGGCATCGCCGGCATTCGCGTGGACGGCAACGATTTCCTCGCCGTTCACGCGGTCACGCAGTGGGCCGCCGAGCGCGCCCGCACCGGCAACGGCCCGACGCTGATCGAGCACGTGACCTATCGCGCCGCCGCGCACTCGACCAGCGACGATCCGGCCCGGTACCGCCCGAAAGAGGACTACCAGGGCTGGCCGCTCGGCGATCCGATCGACCGGCTGAAGGGGCACCTGATTGCGCTCGGCGAATGGTCGGAGGAGCGGCATGCGGCGCTCACCGCCGAACTCGAGGCGCACGTCGCGGCGTCGTGGAAGGAGGCCGTCAGCTACGGCACGCTGACCGACCCGCCGCGACTCGACCCACACCTGATGTTCGAGGACGTATTCAAGGAAATGCCGCCGCAGCTGCGCAAGCAGGAGGCGGAATTGCGCGCCGAGCTGGAGCGGGCCTGAGCCATGGCGCAGAGAAACATGATCCATGCGCTGAACTCGGCGATGGACATCATGCTCGCCCGCGATCCCTCGGTCGTCGTGCTGGGCGAGGACGTCGGTTATTTCGGCGGCGTTTTCCGTTGTACCGAGGGGCTGCAACGCAAGTACGGCGAGCACCGGGTACTGGATTCGCCGATCTCGGAGGGCGGGATCATCGCCGCGGCGATCGGCATGGCCGTCAACGGCCTGCGCCCGGTCGCGGAAATCCAGTTCGCGGACTACATCTATCCCGGCTACGACCAGATCGTCAGCGAGCTCGCGCGCATCCGCTACCGAAGCGCCGGTGAATTCTCCGCGCCCGTGACCGTGCGCACGCCCTCGGGCGGCGGCATCCGCGGCGGCCAGACCCACTCGCAAAGCCCGGAGGCGCTGTTCGCGCATGTCGCGGGGCTCAAGGTCGTGATGCCGTCGAATCCCTATGATGCGAAGGGGCTCCTGATCGCGTCCATCGAGGACGACGACCCGGTGATCTTCTTCGAGCCCAAGCGCATCTACAACGGTCCCTTCGACGGCGAGCCGGACAAGCCGGCCGTGCCCTGGAGCGCGCACCCGAAGGGTGAAGTGCCCGACGGCCACTACACCGTGCCGATCGGCAAGGCGGAAATCGTCCGTGGCGGCAGCGACCTGACCATCGTCACCTATGGCACGATGGTGCACGTGTCCGAGGCCACTGCCCGCAAACTGGGGCTGGATGCGGAGATCATCGATGTGCGCACGATGGTGCCGCTCGATACCGACACGATCTGCAGCTCGGTCGCCCGCACGGGCCGCTGCGTGATCGTGCACGAGGCCACGCGATTCGCGGGCTTCGGCGCCGAATTGTCGGCGACCATCCAGGAAGAGTGCTTCTGGAACCTGCAGGCGCCGATCGTGCGCGTTGCGGGCTGGGACACGCCCTATCCACACGCCTTCGAATGGGAGTACTTTCCGGGTCAGGCGCGCGTCGCGAAGGCGCTGAAGACCGTCATGGAGGCCGCATGAGCCGCTATGTCTTCAAGATGCCGGACCTGGGCGAAGGCACGGTTTCCGCCGAGGTCGTTGAGTGGAAGGTCAAGGTCGGCGATGCGGTCACCGAGGACCAGATCATCGCCGAGGTCATGACCGACAAGGCCGCGGTCGAAATTCCCTCACCGGTCACCGGCCGCGTGGTTGCGATCACCGGCCAGCCCGGCGACATGGTCGCCGTCGGCTCCGAACTGATTGCCTTTGACACGACAGATGGCGCAGCTGCCACCGCAGCGCCCGCCGCGGCGCTAGCGTCGCCGGCACCCGCAGCGCGCGCGGCGCCGGCAGCGCCCGCCGCAGCCGCGGCGCCGGCCGCAGCGATCGCTACGCGCGTGATGGCCTCGCCGGCGACGCGCCGCAAGGCGCACGTGGCGGGCATCGATCTCGCAACGGTCAGCGGCTCCGGTCCCGGCGGGCGGATTTCCGCGCAGGATATCGAGGCCGCGATCAACGGCGGCGGCGACACGGTCATCCGGCCGGCCCTGCGGGCACTGCGCGAAGGCACGGAGGAGATCAAGGTCATCGGCGTGCGCCGCCTGATCGCGCAGCGCATGAGCGAAGCCAAGCGCAATATCCCGCACTTCGCCTATGTCGAGGAGGTGGACGTCACCGAACTCGAGGCGCTCCGGCAATACCTCAATTCGCGGCTCGGCAAGGGTGCGCCGTCGCTGACCTACCTGCCGTTCCTCGTGACGGCGCTGACGCGCGTGCTGGTGCAGTTCCCGCAATGCAATGCCATCTACGATGCCGAGCGCAACGTGATCATCCGCCACCGCGCCGTGCACGTCGGCATCGCCACCCAGACGCCGGACGGCCTGAAGGTGCCGGTGCTGCGCAATGCCGAGGCGCGTTCGCTCAGCGACCTGGCCGGCGAGATGCGCCGCCTCGCGGAGGCCGCGCGCACCAACAAGGCCACGCGCGAGGAACTCACGGGCTCGACGATTACCGTGACCAGCCTCGGCAAGCTCGGCGGCATCGCCTCGACGCCCGTCATCAACGCGCCCGAAGTCGCGATCGTCGGCGTCAACAAGGCCGTCGAGCGGCCGGTCGTCCTCAATGGCGCCATCGCGATCCGCCGCGTCATGAATCTCTCGTCTTCATTCGATCACCGCTTCGTCGACGGATTCGACGCGGCGGCCATGATCCAGGCGCTCAAGGAGCGGCTGGAGCACCCCGCAACCATCTTCATACAGGACTGAAACCCATGAACGCACGCGCCATGCCGCAGCCTGCCGCTGAAGCGACGACCCGCCCCGCATTCGGGACCGTGCTCGCGAGCACGATGGCGGTCTCGACCTGGCGGGACGGCAAGTGGTCGGCCCATGACTTCCGCAAGTACGGGCCGATCGAGCTGTCGCCCGCGATCCATGGCCTGCACTACGGCAGCACCTGCTTCGAGGGATTCAAGGCCTATCGCTGGGCCGACGGCAGCGTGAACATCTTCCGCATGGACAAGCACATTGCCCGCATGCGCCAGAGTGCCGCCTCGCTGGTGCTGCCGCTGCCCGATCCCGCGCAGCTTGCGACGATGATCATGGGTGTCATCGATCGCGTCCGCGGCGAAGTTCCCGAGGCGCCGGGAGCGCTTTACCTTCGACCGACGCTGTTCGGCACCGGCGCGAGCATCGGGGGAGCCACATCGCCCGCGACCGAGGCCATGCTGATCGTGCTCGCAAGCCCGGTCTGGGACTACTTCACCAAGGGCATGAAGCCGCTCAGGATCTATGTCGAGGAGAAGGCGACGCGTACCGCCTCGCTGATGGGCATGGTCAAGGCAGGCGGCAACTACGCGGCCGCGCTCGGTCCGACGATCGCGGCACGCGAGCAGCATCAGGCGGACCAGGTCGTGTTCTGCCCGGGCGGCTCGGTCCAGGAGACCGGGGCGGCCAATTTTCTGTTGGTTCGCGACGGCAAGATCCTGACCCGCAGCCTCGACACGGCGTTCCTTCACGGCGTGACGCGCGATTCGCTGCTGACGATTGCGCCCGACATGGGATTCCAGGTCGAGGAGCGCGTGTTCACGGTGGACGAGATGCTCGACTGGGTGGAGGACGGCGAAGCCGCGCTCTCCGGCACGGCTGCGGTGCTCGCCGGTGTCGGCACGCTGGTGCGCCAGGGCGGACGCGAGTACAAGGTCGGGAGCGGCGAGGTCGGCCCGAACACGCGGCGCCTGCGCGCGGCGCTCGTCGCGATGCAGCAGGGCGAAGTCCCGACGCCGGCAGGCTGGACCACCCGGGTGTGAGTTGAAAGGCCGGACTCGAGTCAATCACCCGCCCGAGATCGCCGTCCCGGCGGACAACCGTCCGCTGGTCGCGCCGATCCACCAGACCGTCAAGTTCGCCTTCGAGAGCCTCGAGGAGACGATGCGCGCCTACCGCGGCGAGCGGGAGGGCTACTACTACACGCGCCAGTCGAATCCGACCACCCGCCAGCTCGAGAAACTGCTCGCCGAACTGCAGGGGCGCGACGACTGCGTTGCGGTGGGTTCCGGCATCGCGGCGGCCGCCGACTGCCTGCTGTCGCTGACCCGCGCCGGCCAGCACGTGCTGTACTTCGTCGAGACCTACACACCGAGCCGTCAGCTGATCCAGGGCCTGCTCAGCCGCTTCGGCGTCGAGCACACGATGCTGTCCATCGAGGACGATGCCGGCATCGAACGGGTGCTTGCCGAAAAGCCCACGCGACTGGTCTGGTTCGAGAGCCCGACCAACCCGGTCACGCGCATCGCCGATATCGGGCGCATCACGCGCGCCGCGCACGCGCACGGCGCACTGACCGTGCTCGACAACACCTTCGCGGGCTTCCATAACCACGGCCAGTACGGCGTGGACGTCTTCGTGCACAGCCTGACGAAGTACGCATCCGGCCACGGCGACGTGATGGGCGGCGCGATCATCGCGCGCGACGAGCTGATCCGCGGCATCCGGCGCGATGCGGTCGTGCTGGGCGCCTTGCTCGACCCGCATGCCGCATTCCTCGTGATGCGCGGCATGAAGACCTACTACCTGCGCTACGACGCGCAGGCCGCGAGTGCGGCGCGAATCGCGGCCTACCTCGACGATCACCCGGCGGTCGCGCGGGTGCACTATCCGGGGCTCGCCAGCCACCCGCGCCACGCGCTGGCGCGCGAGCAGATGCACGATTTCGGCTCGATCGTCTCCTTCGACCTCGAGGGCGGCCTCGAGGCGGGGCGGGTGTTCTCGGATGCGCTGGAGTTCTTCGCGATTGCGCCGAGCCTGGGCTCGGTCGAGTCGCTGGTGATGCCTTCACAGCTCCTGCGGGCGCGCGGACTCAGCGCGGAGCAGGTCGCGATCAGCGGGATCGTCGACGGCACCGTGCGCCTCTCGATCGGCATCGAGGACACCGACGACCTGATCGCGGACCTCGACGCCGCGCTCTCGAGGGTGTCGGAGGCCTAGTAGCTGCTTGCGACCCGCACGCGGTGCCGGTGATAGGGAAGCACCTCGACGACCGCGCCGGCCTGCAGCCGCTCCTGCAGGGCCCGCCACCAGCCCGCCTCGAGGATCTCGCCGTGCTTCTCCAGGAACACCTCCCTGAGGCGTCCCTCGAAGCCGAGGAAATTCAGGAATGTCTCCGGAAAGACGTCGTTGTCGGCCACGTAGAACCAGCTCTCGGCGCGCATCTCGTCGTCCAGCGTCTCTGCCTGCGGCAGGTCGCGGAACCGGCAGTCCGTGATCCGGCACAACTCGTCGTAGTCGTAGAAGATCACGCGGTTGTGGCGCGTGACGCCGAAATTCTTCAGCAGCAGGTCGCCCGCGAAGATGTTGGTGTAAGCGAGGTCGCGGATCGCCTGGCCGTACTCGATCACGACGAGCTCCGCGTCCTCCGCGCTGGCGCTGCGCAGGTAGAGATTGAGCGGGGATCATGCGCCGCTCGACATAGGCATGGCCGACGATGACGTCGTCGCCCTCAACGTGGACGTTCAGGGCGCATTCGCCGGTCAGTTCGGCCAGCAGGTCCGGGTCGAAGCGGCGGCGCGGCAGACGGATCCGGCGGAATTCCTGGGCATCGACCAGGCGCCCGGCGCGGTCGTGCTTGAACACCATGTCGTACTTGGCCATGACCTCTTCGCGCCGGATGTTCTTCACGGGCGGGAAGTTGTCGCGGATCACCTTGAATATGACGTCGAAGTTCTCGAGCGTGAAGCAGGCCATCACGAGGCCGCGTTCGCCCGGCGCGCGCACGAAGCGGTCCTCGGTGGCGCCGAGGTGCCGGTAGATCTCCCGGAAGCGCTCGGTCTTGCCCTGCTTGGCGCGACCGAGCACCGTGAACAGCTCGGACACCGGCTTGTGCGGCAGCATCGAGCTCAGGAACAGCACGGCCTCGCCGACGCGCTCGAGGTCCACGTGGAAATAGGAGCGCGTGAAGCTGAACAGGATTGCGACATCGCTCTCGCGGAGCATGACGGCATCGACCAGCACGCCGCGCCGGGTATTGCGGAACGCGAGCGCGAGCGGCAGCATCCAGCCCTCGCCCAGGATCCTGCCCACGACGTAGGCCCTGCTCATCTGGTAGAAGACGGGCCGGATGACCTCGACCTCGCGCAGCGGGCGCTTCTCGCCGATTTGCTGCAGGCGCAGCTTCAGGTCGGTCGCGACATGGCGGACGCTGCCCTCGAAATCCCGCCACGGCGTGCGGAACCGGAAGTCCGAAAGCAGTTCCTCGAACAGCAGCTCGACCGAACCGCGATTGCCGTAGCGGTTCGTGCCGACCTGCGAGTTGACGCCGCGCAGCGGATCGACGTCGAGCGCGAAGAACTCGATCGCCGGATCGACGCCGACGGTGTCGAACAGCCGCCGCGTGATCGAGTTGAAGAAGGTCTTCAGGAATTCCGGGTCGGTCAGGCTCGGCGATGCTTCCGGCGTAGGCGCGCCTTGATGGCGGTCCACAGGTCGGTGTCCATCGCGCGCGCGCCGAGGCGCTGGCGCAGCTCCGACGTGGTCTGGTTGACCATCGTCGCGTAGAGGTCCAGGCGCTCGACGACATCCGCCTGCACGCCGCTCCAGTCGCGATTCTCGAAGCGCTCGGGCGCGCGCCGCGTGATGGAACGGTACTCGGCGTTGTAGCGCGCGAAGGCGGAGACGATTGCAGCCGCGCATTCCTGCGCGAGCGTGGCATCCGCCGGCAGTGCGGGAGCCTCAGCCACGGCCTGCCATGGCGCTGCGCGTCACGCCATGTTGCGGATCAGCGCGTCGCCGAATTCGCTGCACTTGACCTCGGTGGCGCCTTCCATCAGCCGCGCGAAATCGTAGGTGACCACCTTGTCGCCGATGGACTTGTCCATGGCACGGATGACGAGGTCCGCCGCTTCGGTCCAGCCCATGTAGCGCAGCATCATTTCGCCGGACAGGATCACCGAGCTCGGGTTGACCTTGTCGAGATTCGCGTACTTGGGCGCCGTGCCGTGGGTCGCCTCGAACACCGCGTGGCCGGTCAGGTAGTTGATGTTGCCGCCGGGCGCGATGCCGATGCCGCCGACCTGCGCTGCAAGCGCGTCCGAGAGATAGTCGCCATTGAGGTTCAACGTCGCGATGACGTCGAATTCCTCCGGGCGCGTCAGCACCTGCTGCAGCGTGATGTCGGCGATCGCGTCCTTGATCAGCACGCGGCCCGAGGCCAGGGCCTTCTTCTGCTCGTCGTTGGCGGCCGCGTCGCCCTTCGCCGCGCGGGTGCGTTCCCACTGGTCCCAGGTGTAAGTCCTGTCGCCGAACTCGCGCTCGGCGACCGCGTAGGCCCAGTTCCGGAACGCGCCCTCCGTGTACTTCATGATGTTGCCCTTGTGCACGATGGTCACGCTCTTGCGGCGGTTGACGATCGCGTACTCGATCGCGGAGCGCGCCAGGCGTTCGGTTCCCTCGCGCGAGACGGCCTTGATGCCGATACCGGAGCTGTCGGGGAAACGGATCTTGCCGTAGGACTTCGGGAAATTTTCCTTGAACAGGGCGAGGAACTTCGTGTTCTCGGCGGATCCCGCCTCGAACTCGATGCCGGCATAGATGTCCTCCGTGTTCTCCCGGAAGATCACCATGTCCACTTTTTCGGGCGAGCGCACGGGGGAGGGCACGCCGACGAACCAGCGCACCGGGCGCAGGCAGACGTACAGGTCGAGCATCTGGCGCAGCGCGACATTCAGGGAGCGGATGCCGCCGCCGATCGGCGTCGTCAGCGGTCCCTTGATCGAGACCAGGTATTCGCGGCAGGCCGCGACGGTTTCTTCCGGCAGCCAGGTGTTCATCAGCCGATTGGCTTTCTCGCCGGCGTAGACCTCCATCCAGGCGATCTTGCGGCGCCCGCCATAGGCATTCGCGACCGCCGCATCGAGCACGCGAACGCTCGCCTTCCAGATGTCGGGACCGGTGCCGTCGCCCTCGATGAACGGGATGATCGGACGATCCGGGACCTGGAGCTTGCCGTGCGAAATGCGGATTTTTTCCCCGCCCGCCGGCGGCGAAATGGTGACTGTGTTCATGATTCTCGAATCCCGTCGATGATGCGCAAATGCTAGCACAACGCGTCGTTGACCCCCTGTTTGCGCGGGAGTAGTGTTCGATGTCCGAGCGTGCATCCGGACCCATCATGCGCATGTTCAACGGCAGCCGGTTTCAACAGCTACGGGCCTCGCGCCTGGTGGTTGCGATTTTCGCTCTCGGCCTGCTTGGATTTTCGGCCGCGCCGTGCCACGCCACGCCGCAGCACCAGCATCCGGGGACGTCGCATCACGGGTCGATGCCGGCCGGCGACTGCGGCCATTGCCCGCACGCACAAACGAGCTTCGACCACGGATGCCCGACTGTCGCGGCCCCGGATTGCGCTTCGGTCGGGGCAGCCGTCCTCGAGCGCGCCGCCGCCGAACTGCAGCCAGCGGCCGCTCCGCCGCCCGCCTTCCCTGACGTCGAGCCGTTCGCATGCGACGATGGACCTGTACGCGACATCCGCGCCCGCGACCTGCCCGCCTCGCACGCTTCCATCCAGCAGCGTTACTGCAGCTACCTGAAATAGCCGCTCCTGCCAGGTTCGCCCGTTCACGGCGCCCACGCAGGAGGAGGCATGCTCAATTCGTTCGACCCGAGGGCCGGTCTGAAGGCCCTGATGATTCTATGTTGCGTACTCGCGTCCGCGACCGCGGCCGCTGACGATTCACCGCTTTCGCTCGGCCGGGCGCAGGAACTGGCCGTCGCGCGCGACACCGGTCACGGTGCGCTCGAGGACGAAGCGATGGCGATGCGCGATCGCGCGGTCGCCGCGGGCGAACTTCCGGATCCGGAGGCACGGATCGGGGCGATCAACGTTCCCGTCGATTCGTTTGTCCTTGACCGCGAGGACATGACGATGATCGAGGTCGGAATCACGCAGCAGTTCACGGCCGGACGGAGCCGGGAGTTGTCACGCCAGCAGCTCGAGCACCACGCGCTGCACTACGACGCCGATGCGGAAGTGCGCCAGCGCGAAGTCCGGCTCGCCGTCGAGCGCACCTGGCGCGAGCTGGATTACCTCGACGGCGCGGTGACCCTCCTGAACGAGTCCCGCGAATGGACCCGCGTGCTCATCGACGGGGCGACGGCGGCATACGCGTCCGGCTCGGGAAGCCAGGCGGATCTCCTGGACGCGCGCATCTCTGCGCTTGCGGTCGACGAGATGCTGATCGAACGCCGGCGCGACCGCGAGACCGCGGAAGCCGAGCTGCAGCGCTGGATCGGCGTGTCCGCCGCATCCCGCGAAGCCGCGCCGGAGCCGCCGCGGGGACTTGCGACGCTGGCGGAGCTCGAGGCCAGGCTCGAGTCGCACCCCATGCTGCGCGGCCTGCAACACGAGGCCGGCGCGGCGCAACTCGAATCCGATCTTGCCAGGCAACGGTACAAGCCCGCCTTCGGCGTGGACGTCGGCTACGGATTCCGGCAGGGCCGGGACATGGCCGGCAGCGGCAGATCCGACATGTTGAGCGCGATGCTGACTTTCAACGTGCCGCTATTCACTCGTGACCGGCAGGACCGGGAATTGTCCGCGGCACGCTCGATGCTCCGCGGAGCGCAAGCGCGCCATGACGATGCGAAGAGAATGCTCGAGTCCCGGCTGGCAGCTGTTCATTCATCGGCTGCCGCGCTGGCACAATCGCTCGCCCTCTACGAGACCGGCATGGCGCCGCTCGTGAAGAGCGGCGTTGACACTGCGCTCGCCGAGTATCGCGCCGGCGACGGATCGCTCGCCGACGTGATCGCCGCGCAGAAGAGGCAGCTGGAAGTGGAGGAGCGCCGCTTGCGGCTGCGTGCGGATCTCGGCGTGACGCTGGCTGAAATCGAATCCCTCACGGGAGCAGGAACATGATCTTACGAAATGCCCTTCTGGCGTCCATCCTCGCCTGCGCGGTCGTAATTGCCGCCTGCAGTCCGGGCCCGAAGTCGGCGCCCGCTGCCGCGGCGCCAAAGGAGCGCAAGCCGCTCTACTACCGTAACCCGATGGATCCGGCCGTCAGGTCCGACGTGCCGCGCAAGGACAGCATGGGCATGGACTTCATCCCCGTGTATGCCGAGGCCGGCGAGGCCGGCGTCGTCGCATTGCCCGCGGCGATGGTGAACAGCCTCGGCGTGCGCACGGCACCAGTCCGGCTCGGCGCGCTCGCGTCGGAGGTCCGGGCGGTCGGATTGACCGCCTACGACGAGCGCAGCCGGGTCGAGGTGCGCGTGCGCACGGAGGGCTACGTCGAGCGTCTTGCCGTGCGCGCCAGCGGCGAGCCGGTGCGGCGCGGGCAGCTGCTGTTCTCGGCCTATTCGCCGAAGCTCGCCGCAGCCCAGCGCGAGTTCCAGTCGGCGCTCGCGATGGGCGACGCCGCTCTCGTCGATTCGGCGGCGGCGCGTCTGCAAGCGCTCGGCCTCGGTTCCGCTGCCATCAAGAACCTGCGGGAGGGTGGCGCGCCTGCCGAGAGGGTCAGCTACTTCGCGCCCGTGGACGGAGTGGTCCTGGATCTCGGCGTGCGCGATGGCGGCCTTGCCGAGCCGGGTGCAAGCGCGATGACGCTGGCGCCGCTCGACCCGCTTTGGGTCGTCGCAGAGTTGCCCGAGGCGTCGGCATCGATGGTCACGGCCGGGACAGCGGCCGCCGTCACATTCGGCGCCTTGCCGGGCCAGCAATTCGAGGCGCGAGTGCTGGAACTGCTGCCATCGGTCAATGCCGCGACGCGCACGGTGCAGGCGCGCCTGTCGCTCGCCAATCCCGGGCGCAAGTTCACGGCCGGCATGATCGCGGACGTGACGCTGGCGGCCGGGAAGGGCGCCGAAAGGCTGATCGTGCCGCTCGCCGCATTGATCCGGACCGGAAAGTCGGAGCGCGTCATTGTCGCGCTCGGCGAAGGCCGGTTCACCGCGCGTGAAGTCGTCGCCGGCCGCCAGGGCGGCGATGACGTCGAGATCCTGAGCGGGCTAACGGGCAACGAGCAGGTCGTCGTTTCGGGCCAGTTCATGATCGACTCGGAATCGCAGTTGCGTTCCGGCCTCGCGCGCTTCGGCGCAGACCAGGGGGCGTCGCAATGATCAAGGCGATCGTCCGGGCGTCGCTCGCGAACCGCGCCCTGGTATTGATGCTTGCGGGCCTGCTGACGCTCGCGGGATTCTGGGCGCTGGCGCGCATGCCCGTGGATGCCATCCCGGACCTGACCGACGTGCAGGTGATCGTGCGCACGCCCTATCCGGGGCAGTCGCCGCGCATCGTCGAGGACCAGGTAACCTACCCGCTGACGACGGCGCTCCTGTCGGTGCCGGGCGCGACGACCGTGCGCGGCTATTCGTTCTTCGGCGATTCCTTCGTCTATGTGCTGTTCGCGGACGGGACGGACCTTTATTGGGCACGGTCGCGCGTGCTCGAGTACCTGTCGCAGGCGGTTTCGAGGCTGCCCGCGGGCCTCCGGCCCGCGATCGGGCCGGATGCGACCGGCGTCGGCTGGATTTACGAATACGCATTGACCGATCGCAGCGGGCGACACGACCTTTCGCAGTTGCGCGGGTTGCAGGACTGGTTCCTGAAGCTCGAGCTCCAGTCGGTGCCGGGCGTCGCGGAGGTCGCGAGCATCGGTGGCATGGTCCGGCAGTACCAGGTCGTGGTCGATCCGGTACGCCTGCGCGGGTTCGGACTGACGCTGGCCGACGTGAAATCGGCCATCGAGCGCGGCAACCAGGAGGCGGGCGGCGCCGTCATCGAGCTGGCCGAGGCCGAGTACATGGTCCGTTCCAGCGGCTACATCCGGAACCTCGACGACCTGCGCGCGATACCGCTGCGCGCATCCGGCACCGTGCCGGTGACGCTCGCTCAGGTCGCCGAGCTGCGAATCGGCCCGGAGATGCGTCGCGGCATCGCGGAGCTCGACGGGGAGGGCGAGGTCGCCGGCGGCATCGTCATCATGCGCAGCGGCGAGAATGCGCGCGAGACGATCCGCCGCGTGCGCGAGCGGCTGGCGGAACTCCGCGGCAGCCTGCCGGAGGGCGTCGAGGTCGTCGAGACCTACGACCGCTCGGCGCTGATCGACCGGGCAGTGGAGAACCTGCGCGGCAAGCTTGCCGAGGAGCTGCTGGTCGTCGTGCTGGTCTGCGCGGTCTTCCTTTTCCACTTCCGCTCCAGCCTGATCGTCGTCATATCGCTGCCGATCGGCATTCTCGCCGCATTCGTCGTCATGCAATTGCAGGGCATCAACGCCAACATCATGTCGCTTGGCGGCATCGCAATCGCCATCGGTGCAATGATCGACGCCGGCATCGTCATGATCGAAAACGTGCACCGCAAGCTCGAGGCCGCGGGCGCAGCCGCCGTCGACCGGCTGAAACTCGTGTCGGAGGCCTGCGGCGAGGTCGGGCCGGCGCTGTTCTTCTCGTTGATGATCGTAGCGCTGTCGTTCATGCCCGTATTCGCGCTCGGCGCGCAGGAAGGCAGGCTGTTCGTGCCGCTGGCATTCACGAAGACCTACGCGATGCTGGCCGCGGCGGTCCTGTCGGTCACGCTGATTCCCGTGCTGATCCTGCTGCTGGTGCGCGGCCGCATCCATCCGGAGAACGCCAATCCGCTGAACCGCGCGGCAATGGCGGCATACCGGCCGATGCTCGATGCGGTGCTGCGCCACCCGCGGGCCGTGCTCGCGATGACTGTCGTCCTGATCGCGGCCACCGCATTGCCGGCGAGCCGGCTGGGCCGTGAATTCATGCCCGACATGTTCGAGGGCGACCTGATGTACATGCCGACCGCGCTGCCGGGCATTTCGGCCGATACCGTGCGCGCCCTGCTGCAGCAGACCGATCGCATGATCCGCACTGTGCCCGAGGTCGAGCACGTATTCGGCAAGGCGGGGCGCGCTGACACGGCAACGGATCCTGCGCCATTCGAGATGCTCGAGACGACGGTCCGGCTGAAGCCGCGCGATCAATGGCGGCCGGGCATGACCGTCGAGGGCCTGCGCGCGGAACTCGATCGCGCCGTCCAGGTGCCGGGCATCGCCAATGTCTGGGTGCCGCCGATCAAGACCCGCATCGACATGCTGGCGACCGGCATCAAGACCCCGGTCGGCATCAAGGTCACCGGTCCCGACCTCGCGGTCATCGAACGGATCGGGGCGGAACTCGAGGCTGCCTTGCGCGACGTGCCCGGGGTGGCGTCCGTCTACGCCGAGCGCGCCGCGACCGGCCGTTATCTCGACGTGGAAATCCGGCGCAGCGACGCCGCGCGCTATGGACTCAACATCGCCGACATCCAGGAAACCATCAGCTACGCGGTCGGTGGCATGAACGTCGGCAACACGGTCGAGGGCCTTGAACGCTACCCGATCAACCTGCGCTACCCGCAGGACTGGCGCGACTCGCCGGAGCGGTTGCGTACGCTGCCGCTGATCGCCGCCGACGGCGCGCAGCTGATGCTGGGCGACGTCGCGACGATCCGGATCACCGACGGGCCGGCGATGATACGCAGCGAGAACGCGCGGCCCTCCGGCTGGGTCTACGTGGACATCCGCGACCGCGATCTGGGATCATTTGTGGACGATGCGAAGGAAGCCGTCTCCGCGCAGGTTTCGCTGCCGGCCGGCTACCGGCTGCAATGGTCGGGCCAGTATGAATACTGGCAGAGGGCGCTCGAAAAGCTGAAGCTGATCATCCCGGCGACCTTTGCGGTCATCGTGCTGCTGCTGTACCTGAATTTCCGGCGCTTCGGCGATGTTGCGCTGATCCTCGGCAGCCTGCCATTCGCGCTGATCGGGGGAGTCTGGTTCGTGTACCTGCTGGGCTTTCACGTCAGCATCGCCGTCATCGTCGGCTTCATCGCGCTGGCAGGGGTCGCGGCAGAGACCGGCGTCGTGATGCTGCTGTACCTGAACCAGGCCTGGGCTCGTCGCGTCGCCGACGCGACGAATGCGGGGCGCGCGCTCGCGGAGGCGGATGTGCGCGCCAGCATCACGGAGGGCGCGCTGCTGCGCCTGCGGCCGAAATTGATGACCGTGCTCACGATCATGATCGGCCTGCTGCCGATCATGTGGGGATCCGGCGCGGGCTCGGAAGTCATGCGCCGCATCGCCGCGCCGATGATCGGCGGCATGGTGACGGCGACTTTCCTGACGCTGCTCGTGATCCCGGCGCTGTTCCTGCTCTGGAAGCGGCGCGACATCGCGTAGAATCGCGCCATGCAGCAGAAGTCATTGCCGCCGATCGACAATCGCACGCCATCCATGGACGGCTTCCGCATGCCGGCGGAATTCGAACGCCAGGCGGGCGCGTGGATGCTGTGGCCGGAGCGTCACGACAACTGGCGCGCGGGCGCCGTGCCGGCGCAGCAGGCCTACGCCGCGGTAGCGACCGCGATCGCGCAGAGCGAGCCAGTGACGATGTGCGCCTCGGCGGATCAGTTCCAGCGAGCGCGCGAGCAGCTGCCGGCTTCGGTGCGCATAGTCGAGATGTCTTCCGACGACGCCTGGATGCGGGACGTCGGGCCGACCTTCGTTGTCGACCGGCGCGGGCGCCTGCGCGGCGTGGACTGGATCTTCAATGCCTGGGGCGGCCGTTCCGGCGGCCTCTATACGCCCTGGGACCTCGACGACCAGGTCGCGGCCAAGGTGCTCGAGGTCGAGCGCTGCGATCGCTATCGCGCTCCATTCGTGCTGGAGGGCGGCGCGATTCACGTGGACGGCCGCGGGACGCTGCTGACCACCGAGGAATGCCTGCTGAATCCGAATCGCAATCCCGATCTGCGTCGCGGGCAGATCGAGTCTCTGCTGCAGCGCTACCTCGGCATCGAGCACATCATCTGGCTCGGTCGCGGCGTGTATAAGGACGAGACCGACGGGCATGTCGACAATCTCTGCTGCTTCGTGCGCCCGGGCGAAGTCGTGCTCACCTGGTGCGAAGACCAGGACGATCCGCAGTACGACATTTCACACGAGGCTTACGAGGTGCTTAGAACATCTCGAGATGTACGGGGTAAATCGCTGAAAATACATAAGATATTGCAGCCGGGACCATTGTACATGACGGACGCGGAAGCGGCCGGCATCGATCAGCGCCATGCCGAGAGTCCATTCCGTCAGCGGCGCGGCGGAGACCGGCTCGCAGGTTCGTACGTGAATTTCTACATCGCCAACCGCCACGTCGTGATGCCGCTGCTCGATCCGCGCACGGACCGGCGCGCGAAGCTGCAGATCGCGCGATTGTTTCCAGGCCGGAAGCTCATCGGCGTGCCTTCGCGCGAGATACTGCTGGGCGGCGGAAACATCCACTGCATCACGCAGCAGCAGCCGCGCCCGCGGCATTCCTGATTGCACGCTAGCGGCGCGCCAGCATGAAGACGCCGGCGATCACGAGCAGCGCACCGGCGATGCGCCAGGCGTCCACATGCCGGACCGGAAATCCCAGGACGCCGTAGTGATCGATCGCGAGCGCCGCAGTCATCTGTCCGGCGACCAGCAGCGCAAGGAAGGTCGCTCCGCCGATCAACGGTCCGAATGCCGTCGAGGCGGAAATGAAGCAGGCGCCCAGGAGGCCTCCGGCCCACGCCCACCAGGGCGCGCCGCCGGCCTGCGCCAGTGCCGGAAATGATCCGCGACTGAACAGGACGATTACGAACAGCACCAGCGATCCAACCACGAAATTGATCAGGGCCGCCGCCAGCGGCGAGCCGACATGATTGCTCATCGTCGCATTCAGGCCGATCTGCACTGCCAGCGAGGCACCGACGAGAGCGGTCAGGATCATCGCGGCGTAAATCATGGTCTCAGTCCTTTCGCCAACCCAGTTCGACAAAGGCCGCGCGGCCGCGGCCCGGAAAGTAGCGATCGCTGCCGAATGCGAAATCGGCGCGGTCAGCATAGGCTGCATCGAGCAGGTTTGTCAGTCGCAGCGCGACGGTCCATGACTCCTGCGGTTGCCAGGACAGGCGCAGGTTCACGAGATCGTGGCCGCCGTAGCGCGCGGTGTTCGCCGCATTGGTCCAGTAGGGGCCCACATGCTGCCATTCCATTTCCCCCGAGAAGTTTTCGGTATCCCGTCGCAGGCGGAGCGCATGGATGTCGCGCGGCGCCGTGTCGATGTCGTTGCCGGCCGTGATCTGCTCGCCCTGTTCGGCGGCTGCCGTGAAGCGGTACTCGTGTCGCGCCAGCGTACCGTTCGCCGCGATGTTCCATTGATCCGCGGGCTGCCAGTCGAAATCGTATTCGAGGCCACGATGGCGCGTGCTGCCGCCACTGATGTTGAACCCTTCGGAGTTGCGCAGGATCACGTTCTGCTTGTCCATCGTGTATGCCGCCAGGTCGAGCCCCGCCCGGGCGCCGCGCCAGCGCAGGCCCAGTTCCAGCCCGTCGGCCCGCTCCGAGCCGAGATCGGCGACCGATTGCTGGCGCTGCAGCCGGTAGAGTTCGGTCGCTTCGGGCGCGCGAAAGCCGCGCGCCAGTGTCAGCCACGCCTCGATGCTCCCGACGGGCCGCCACACGATGCCGAGCCGCGGCGCGAGGTTCGTGAAATCGTCGGAGCGATCCGCCGGCCGTGAGTAGAGGCATCCGCCAGTGCAGGGCAGGTCGTTCTCGTCCGTGTTGCCGTCGATCATCCGGTTGTTGTAGTCGTAGCCGACGCGCTCGAAGCGCGCGCCGGCCTCGAGCGACCACGCTGCCGCGAGCGGCCGGCGCCAATCCGCGTACGCGGCCAGCACCGAGGAATCCACGTCATAGTCGTAATGCCGGCCGGCGGGGCGGATCGCATTCTGCGCCGGCGTGCCGCCGGTGGTCGGCCCATCCTGGAACTGCAGCAGCGAGCTGGCTGCGAGCTCCGCATCCGCGCCGAGGACCAGAACACCGCCGGCGATATCGGCGCGCGTGAACGAAAACAAGACGCCCGCGCTGTCCTGGCCATTGTCCTCGACCGGTTGGCCGAGCAGGAAATGCTGCATGAAATCCATGCGCGAACTGCGGACATACGCGCGCAGGTCCACGCCGGACTCGCCCTGGTAATGCGTGGTGAGTCGTGCGCTTTGCGCATCCCGGTAAGCTTCGGGATTCGGGTTCGAGCGTGCGAGCGCGCGATCGCGATAAGCATTGGGGCCGACGATGAATCCCGCGGTCTGCTGATCGAGATTGGTCGCTGCGAGGCGCAGGGTCAGCTCGCCGGCGGACAGCGCCCGGTCCCACACGGCATTCAGCTTCTGCTCGGCGAAACCGGAGGAATCGCGCCAGCCGCCGTCGTCGGTGGCGTGCAGCGCGATGCCGAATCCGTGGCCGTCGCTCTCCCTCGAGGCCGCGAACCGGATGCGCCGGTAATCGTCGCTGCCCGCCTCGAGCGCGATGCCGAGCAACGGAAGGTCGCGCGGCAGCGGCGGAATCACGTTGATGATGCCGTGCACGGCATTTGATCCAAATAATGCACTGCCTGGTCCGCGCAGGATCTCGATGGCGGCTGCCTGCTCGATGTTGACCTCGAAGAGCTCATTGACATTGCAGGATCCGACCGGCCGGATCGGGATGCTGTCCTCGAGCACCAGCACGGCGCCGCAGGCGCCGGCGCCGGTCAGCACCGGCGAGCGCAGCGCCGTCAGCGATTCCTGGCCGCTGCCGCGCTGGATCATCGCTCCGGGCGCCCGGTTCAGGAGTTCCGAGGAATGCGTCGGCCCCGTCAGTCCGACCGCCGCGGGCCCGATGCGGGTCGCGCTGCCTGGGTAGTCCATGATGGCGATGGGGCTGCGCGTCGCCGTGACAATCACCTCGTCGAGCGCCTGCGCGGGCGCCGTCCGCAACGGCGCAAGCAGCAGGATGGCGGCCGCAACGGGGGCGGGCTTTGGCACGGCTGCGATTATCGGCGAGGATGCGTTAGATTGTCGCCATGCAGAAGCTGATCGGCATCGTGCTTGCGGTCGTGGGGGCCTTTGCCATCTCCGGCATTGCGCTCAATCGCGGCGAGCCGATCAACGCCCTCTGGATCCTGACGGCCGCCATCTGCCTCTACACGATCGGCTATCGCTTCTACGCGGCATGGATCACCGCCCGCGTGCTGTCCACGGACGCCACGCGCGCGACTCCCGCGGAGCGGCTCGACAACGGGCGGGATTTCGTGCCGACCCCGCGCTGGGTCGTGTTCGGCCATCACTTTGCCGCGATCGCAGGCCCGGGGCCGCTGATCGGGCCGACGCTCGCCGCGCAGTTCGGGTACCTGCCCGGCACGCTGTGGATACTGATCGGGTCCGTGCTCGGCGGTTGCGTGCAGGACATGGTGATCCTGTTCCTGTCCACGCGCCGCAACGGCCGCTCGCTCGGCAAGATGGCGCGCGACGAACTCGGGCCGATCGGCGGGTTTGCTGCGCTCTTCGGCACGCTCGCGATCATGATCATCCTGATCGCGGTGCTCGGCCTCGTGGTCGTCAACGCGATGAAGCACAGTCCCTGGGCCACCTCGACGGTGTTCGCGACCATCCCGATCGCGATGCTGGTCGGGTTCTACATGCGCGGCATCCGGCCCGGGCGCGTGCTCGAGGGCTCGGCGATCGGCATCGCGCTTCTGCTCCTCGCCGTGGTGGGCGGCGGCTGGGTCGATCACCAGCCGGCGCTGCGCGGCTGGTTCGACCACGAGGGGCCGGCGCTCGCCTGGTTCGTCATGGGCTACGGGTTCATCGCCGCAATCCTGCCCGTCTGGATGCTGCTCGCGCCGCGCGACTACCTCTCCACGTTCCTGAAGCTCGGCACGGTCGTGCTGCTCGCGATCGCGATCTTCGTGATGCAGCCCGATCTCAAGATGCCGGCGCTCACGCGCTTCATCGACGGCACGGGCCCGATCTTCTCGGGCAAGCTGTTCCCGTTCGTGTTCATCACGATCGCCTGCGGCGCCATCTCCGGGTTTCATTCCCTCATTTCGAGCGGGACCACGCCCAAGCTCATCCGCACCGAGGCGGACGTCCGGCTCGTGGGCTACGGCTCGATGATGCTCGAGTCCTTCGTCGCGATCATGGCGATGATCGCGGCGACGCTGCTCGACCCGGGCGTCTATTTCGCGATCAACAGCCCGCTCGCGGCGCTCGGCGGCACGCCCGATGCCGCGGTCGCGACGCTCTCGGCCTGGGGATTCCCGGTCACGACCGGGCAGATGCAGGCGCTGGCAAACGAAGTCGGGCGAGGCGACGCTCTTTGCGCGCACCGGCGGCGCGCCATCGCTCGCGGTCGGCATGGCGAGCATCTTCTCGAGCGTGTTCGGCGCCCGGCTGCTCGCGGTCTGGTACCACTTCGCGATCATGTTCGAGGCTGTGTTCATCCTGACGACGCTCGACGCGGGCACGCGCGTCGGGCGCTTCATGGTGCAGGACGCGCTGGGACAATTCTGGGAGCCCTTCGGCCGCACGTCGTCGTATCCCTCGGTGATCCTGGCGAGCGCGCTGGTGGTGACGGCCTGGGGCTACTTCCTGTACGTCGGCGTCATCGATCCATTCGGCGGCATCAATATCCTCTGGCCGCTCTTCGGCATTGCGAACCAGATGCTGGCCGGCATTGCGCTCTCGATCGCGACGGCGATATTCCTGAAGACCGGGCGCGCGCGGTATTGCTGGGTCACCGGGGCGCCGCTCGCCTGGCTCGCGGTCGTGACCTCGACTGCCGCCTGGCAGAAACTGTTCAGCGCGGATCCGAAGATCGGCTTCCTGTCCGGCGCGGCGGATATCGCCGAGAAGTTCGCGGCGGGCACGCTTGCGGCAGACAAGGCGGCGGTCGCCGGGAAACTGATGATCAACCTGAAGATCGACGCGGCGCTGACCGCCTTCTTCCTGCTGGTGCTGTGGGCCGTGATCCTCGACATGCTGCGGATCGCCTGGCGGGCGTACCGCGGGCAGCCGCTGGCCCCGGCGGCCGAAGCGCCGTACCAGCGCACCCAATACGCAGGAGCGGCCAGTGCCTGACCACAGGTTCATCCTGGCGGCACGCCGCGCGCTTGCCGAATTGCGGCGCATGGCTGCGTGACATCGTCTCGGGCGCGTCGGGCCTCGCGGCCTACGAGCAGTACATCGCGCACCTGCATGCGCACCATCCCGATGTGATTCCGATGTCGCGCGCAGCATTCTTCCGGGCCGAACAGGCGGCGCGCTGGGAAGGTGTCCGCCGCTGCTGCTGAACGCCGTCCTTCCGGCCGCGTGCTACGATCCCGCGGTCCGCATGGACCTCCGATATGGCCCGCGCAATCTCGCTGACACTCTGGCTCCTGATCGCCGCCCCTGCGCTCGCGCAGCAGGCGCCTGCCGGCGATCCGCCGGCGCGCCCGCGCATCGGGCTCGTGCTGTCGGGCGGCGGCGCGCGTGGCCTTGCACATGTCGGCGTCCTGAAGGTGCTCGACGAGATGCACGTCCCGGTCGACGCGATCGCGGGCACCAGCATGGGCGCGGTGATCGGCGGACTCTACGCATCGGGCAAGTCGGCGGCGGAAATCGAGGCGCTGGTGCGCAGCGTGGACTGGAATTCGGCGTTCCGGGATCGCCCGCCGCGCAGCGACCTCAACTTCCGCCGCAAACTGGACGATCGCGAATACCTGGTCCGCTTGCCGCTCGGCCTCAAGGCCGGGAAGTTCCGCGTCCCGCGCGGACTGATCCAGGGCCAGAAGCTCACGCAGATCCTGCGCCGCGAGACCATCTCGATTGTCGGCATCGACGACTTCGACCGGCTGCCGACCCGTTTTCGCGCGGTCGCGACCGACCTCGAGACCGGCGATCGCCGCGTGCTCGCCGGCGGCGACCTGACCGAGGCGCTGCGCGCCAGCATGTCCGCGCCCGGTGTGTTCGCGCCGGTCGAGCAGAACGGCCGGCTGCTCGTGGACGGCGGGCTGGTCGAGAACCTGCCCGTGGACGTCGCGAAAGCCATGGGCGTGGATATCGTCATCGCGGTCGACGTCGGATTCCAGCCAGTCGGCCGCCGCGAGCTCAATTCGGCGCTCGCGGTCTCCAACCAGATGCTGACGATCATGATGCAGCGCGAAACCGACCGGCAGCGCGAACTCCTGGTCGATGGCGACGTGCTGATCGAGCCGATGCTCGGCACGATGCCGTCGCTCGACTTCACGGTCGTCGACCAGACGATCGCGCACGGCGACACCGCGGCACGGGCGCAGGCCGCGCAATTGTCCGCGCTCAGCGTCAGCGAGCCCGAATGGCAGCACTACGTCGCTGCGCGGGCCGGCAGCGAATCGGTGCCGCCGGAGATCCAGTTCGTGCGCGTGGACATCAGGTCCCGCCGCTACCAGGAGCGCATCGAAGCCGAGCTTGCCCCGGTCGTCGGAAAGACGCTCGATGCCGGCGACATGGAGCGGCGGCTCTCGCACCTGTACGGCGACGACAACTTCGAGTCGCTGGACTACAAGATCGTCCGCGACCAGGGCACGCAGGGCATCGAGGTTTCCGCGCGGCGCAAGAGCTGGGGCCCGAACTACGTGCGCTTCGGCCTCGAGCTGCAGGACGACTTCGAGGGATCCAACAGCTTCAATGCCGGCGTGCGCACCCAGGTCACGGAGGTCAACAAGTACGGCGCCGAATGGCAGACCGACCTGCGGGTCGGCGCGAGCCCGCGATTCTCGACCGAGTTCTACCAGCCGATCGGCTATGCCTGGAACTGGTTCGTCGCGCCGCACCTGCTGGTCGAGCGGCAGAACTTCGATTTCATCTCGGGCGGCAAGCGGCTCGCCACCTACCGCGTGCGCAACCAGGAGCTGGGGCTCGACGTCGGCCGCGAGTTCGGCAACTGGGGCGAATTGCGCACCGGCCTGATCCGCGGCGAGGGCGACCAGAAGCTGCTGGTCGGGGATGCCGCGGACCCCGGGCTGCCGCCGGTGAGCGATTTCCATCGCGGCGAAGTCTATGCGCGCTTCTCGCTGGACCAGCTGGACGACGTGTATTTCCCGCGGCGCGGGCAATCGCTGACCCTGCAGTGGAATGGCCCGCGTGAAGGCCTGGGCGCCGACGCGAATTCGAACCGGGTCTCCTTCGACTGGATGCTGGCGCGATCCTGGGGCCGGAATACCTGGGTGCTATGGACGACCGGCGGCAGCGTGGTCTCGGGCCCGCAGGATTCGGTGCAGGATTTCTACTCGCTGGGCGGACTGTTCAACCTGTCGGGACTGCCGGCCGATTCGCTGACCGGCCCGCATTTCGGCGTGGCGCGCGCCCTCTACTACCGCCGCATCGGCAGCGGAGGGGAAGGGTTCCTGAATGTGCCGACCTACGCCGGTGTCTCGCTCGAGGCCGGCAATGTCTGGGAGCGGCGCAGCGACGTCGGGCTCGACTCCGCGCGCATCAACGGCGCCGCTTACCTCGGATTCGACACCTTTCTCGGCCCGATCTACCTGGCCGCGGGTCTCGACGAGCACGGTGGACGGAGTTTCTACCTGATGCTGGGCCGGCTGCGCTAGGCCGCGCCCGGCTGCTCGATCTTCTCGAGCACGATCGACGGTTCGTCACCGCGGCGCGAGTAGAGGTGCCTGCTCTCCATGTCGGCGAGCGCCGCATCGCGTTCGCGCGCGCTCGCAAACCAATGCGACTTGTGCCAGTCGGGATCGACCAGCCTCGCAAACGGATCGCCGGGCTTCAGTCGGACCGCAATGCCGAAGGGCCGGGACTGCGGTGCCGGCGCCTTCAGGTTGTGCTCGTGGCAGATGGCCATGACGCCACGATAACCAATCTGCGGCGACAGTCCAATCGCGGAATCAGAAGCGGCGGTCGCCGGCGCCCTCGCGATCCGCCCAGCCGAGCAGGCGTCGCGTGACGAAGAGGTAAACCGGCTTGCCCGTCGCCATCCACAGCCGCGAGACGAGGGCGGGCCTGGCGAGGATGCGCCGTTCGCGCGCGGTCAGGCGTTCCGGGCAGTAGCTGCGCTTGTGCTTCAGGAGATGCCGCAGGTCCTCGCGCGCCAGCATCCGAAATAGCGGTCCACGCCTTGCGGACACCGTGGCGAGCTGGAAATCGACCAGGGCCGGCGCGCCGATCGGCGTGACCAGCCAGTTGGGCTCCTTCGCGAGGTCGTTGTGCGCGACGCCCCGGCGGTGCAGTGCCGAAACCAGGCGGCGCGCGCGCCGGAAGTAGTCGGGATTGCGCGGCTTCGCGACCTGCATCGGCCGGCCGTCGATCCAGGAGCGGCAGAGGACGCCGGCCTCGGTCCCGACGAGGCGCGGCGTGCCCGGCAGTCCGTCGAGCCGCGCGAGGGCGCGCGCTTCGCGAAGGCACAGCCGGCGCGCGAGCCAGGCAAGCCACCAGCGCGCGGCCCGTGAATCGCGGATCACGATCGAATGTCCGCGCTCCTGCTCCAGCGTGAGCCGACCGAACAGGTCCGATTTCAGGATCATCATGGGCCTGGATCAGGGCAGCCGGAACAGGGCGGGCCAGGCGCCGCCTGCGCGCAGGCTCTCGATCAGCAGGACGAGGAGCCACAGGCCGAGGAAGGATGCGGCATCGAGGAATGCCTTGCGGTAGATACGCACCGGCACGGTGACGGTCTCCGGTGTGCGCCGGGCCTGGCCGCCGGGCCGGAATGCCGGCACGGATTCCGCGTATTCGCGCCAGGCATTGCCGTGCGCAGCAAGGAGCAATGCGTCTTCGCGGCGCGCCGCCAGCAATACGATCACACCGACGACGAGCGGCAGCACGATCGTCAAGGTCAGCGACAGGGTCGTGAGCCCGATGCCTGCGCTGCCTACGATGGAGCCGAGATACAGGGGATGACGGCAAAGCGCAAAGGGGCCATCGCGCACGAGTTCCTCATCCTTGCGCCCGGCGATGAAGAGCGTGGTCCAGAGCCGCCACAGGACCGAGAGCGCGACCAGCACGAAGCCAGCCGATTGCGCCAGCAGTGATCCGGCGCCCTGCAGGCCCCGCCCGCCGCTGAGCGCGACCAGCGCGAGCGCCAGCAGGTACAGGAACTGCGTCAGCCGGATCCTCGGCGTGCTGCCGGAAGTCGCCATGGGCTCATTGTAAGATAGCGCAGCCATGAACTTTGCCGCCGATTTCCTGGGCTATGTCGGCCTGACCGCCATGACCTTGCTGCCGATCATCAACCCGGTCAGCACCGCGGTGCTCCTGCTCGGCATCGGCGAGCACCTCGATCCGGCCGCGCGCGAACACCAGACCCGCAAGGCCTGCATCTACGCAGGCGGCATCCTGATCGCCTTCCTGCTGCTCGGCACGCTGATCATGCAAGTGTTCGGCATCTCGATCCCGGGACTGCGCATCGCGGGCGGCCTCGTGATCGCGTTCCTGGGATTCCGGATGCTGTTCCCGGACACGGTGCCTGCCATGTCTGCCGAGGCGCTCGCCGAGGCGCGGGTCAAGGCCGACATTTCCTTTTCGCCGCTCGCGATACCGTCGCTGTCCGGCCCGGGCTCGATCGCGACCGTGATCACGATGTCTTCGACGATCCGCCACGAGGAGCAGGGTGCGCGCGTCGTCATCGAGCATATCGGCGTCGTGATCGGCATCGCGGTCACGGTCCTCGTCTGTTACTTCGTGCTGCGCGCCGCCGAACCGCTCAGCAGGAAGCTCGGCAGCGCCGGCATCGGCGCCATCGCGCGTATCATGGGTTTCCTGATGATCTGCATCGGCGTGCAGTTCGTCATCAACGGGGTCAAGGAACTGGTCGGGAGCTGAACATGGCCGTGCGCAGCATGACGATGCCCGCCGCCACGCAGGCGCTGGCGGGTCGCAGCACGCCGATGGCGGTGCCCGAGCGTCATTTCGTCAATGGCAACCGGCTGTCGCCGCCGTTTCCCGCGGGCCTTCAGCTCGCGATGTTGGGCATGGGCTGCTTCTGGGGCGCCGAGCGCCTGTTCTGGGAACTGCCGGGTGTCTACTCGACTGCCGCTGGCTACGCCGGCGGTTTCACGCCGAACCCGACCTACAAGGAAGTCTGCTCGGGCTTGACGGGCCACACGGAAGTCGTCCAGGTCGCCTTCGACCCGGCGCGCATCGGCTATGCCGAACTGCTGAAGCTCTTCTGGGAGTCGCACGACCCGACCCAGGGCATGCGCCAGGGCGCGGACGTCGGCACGCAGTACCGGTCTGCGATTTACGCAACCGGCGATGTGCAGCTGCGCCAGGCGCGGGAATCGAAAGCCGCCTATCAGCGCGCGCTCGACCAGGCGGGGCACGCGCAGCCGATCTCGACGGAGATCCTGCCGGCGCCGGACTTTTACTACGCCGAGGATTACCACCAGCAGTACCTGGCAAAGAATCCGGATGGTTACTGCGGAATCGGCGGCTGCGGCATTCCCTTCTCGACAGCCGCGTTGCCCGCGGCTGAGAAGACCTGAAGAAAATCGTCCGCAGTCATGTCCCGACGATAGATTGGCTCTATGGATATTCTTATCAGGATCGATTGGATTCATCGCAGTCGAAGCGTTAGCGTCCCGGGCAAGTCGGAAACCGCTGAACTCAACCGGAGAAGAACATGGAAAGCGCAGGCAAGTGCCCGTTCTCGGGCGATGCTCGGAAGCACACGGTAGCCGGAGCAGCGTCGAACGCAGCCTGGTGGCCCAATCAGCTGAAGCTGGGCATCCTGCACCAGCACTCCGCCAAGTCCGATCCCATGGGCGAGTCGTTCAACTACGCCGGGGAATTCAAGAGCCTCGACCTGGATGCCGTCGTCAAGGACCTGCACGCCTTGATGAAGGCTTCGCAGGACTGGTGGCCCGCTGACTTCGGCCACTATGGCCCCTTGTTCGTTCGCATGGCATGGCACAGCGCCGGCACCTACCGCACCGGCGACGGCCGCGGCGGAGCAGGGACCGGCAACCAGCGCTTTGCTCCCCTGAACAGCTGGCCGGACAACGTCAACCTGGACAAGGCGCGCAGGCTTCTATGGCCAATCAAGCAGAAATATGGCCGGAAGATTTCGTGGGCCGACCTGATGATCCTCGCCGGGAACGTCGCGCTGGAATCGATGGGATTCAAGACGTTTGGTTTCGCCGGCGGGCGCGCGGACATCTGGGAACCGGAAGAAGACATTTACTGGGGCTCCGAGAACAAGTGGCTGGATGACAAGCGCTACTCCGGAGATCGTGATCTCGAAAATCCGCTCGCGGCCGTGCAGATGGGCCTGATCTACGTCAATCCGGAAGGACCGAACGGCAACCCGGACCCGGTTGCCGCGGCGCGGGATATCCGCGAGACCTTCGCCCGCATGGCGATGAACGACGAAGAGACCGTTGCGCTGATCGCTGGCGGTCACACGTTCGGCAAGACCCACGGTGCCGGCGATGCGGCACTGGTGGGGCCCGCGCCGGAAGCTGCCGGTATCGAGGAGCAGGGCCTTGGCTGGAAGAGCAGCTTTGGCAAGGGCAAAGGCGGTGACACGATCAGCAGCGGCCTGGAAGTGACCTGGACCAGCACGCCGACGAAGTGGAGCAGCAATTTCTTCTGGAACCTGTTCGGCTACGAATGGGAGCTGACGAAGAGCCCGGCCGGTGCGCAGCAGTGGAAGCCCAAGGGTGGCGCAGGCGCTGCTTCGGTGCCGGATGCCCACGACCCGTCGAAGCGTCACGCACCGGCCATGCTGACCACCGATCTCGCGTTGCGGTTCGATCCTGCCTACGAGAAGATTTCAAGGCGCTTCTACGAGAATCCGGATCAGTTCGCGGACGCATTTGCCCGGGCTTGGTTCAAGCTGACGCACCGCGACATGGGCCCGCGCGCCCGCTATCTCGGTCCGCTCGTGCCCAAGGAAGACCTGATCTGGCAGGACCCCATTCCCGCCGTGGATCACCCATTGATCGACGAGAAGGACATTGCCGCCCTGAAGGCAAAGGTCCTTGCATCCGGACTGTCCATCTCCCAGCTGGTCACGACGGCCTGGGCGTCCGCTGCAACGTTTCGCGGCAGCGACAAGCGCGGCGGCGCGAACGGCGCGCGCATTCGCCTGGCGCCACAGAAGGACTGGGAAGCCAACCAGCCGTCGGAACTGGCCAAGGTCCTGCAAAAGCTGGCGGCGATCCAGAAGGACTTCAATGGCGCGCAGTCTGGTGGCAAGAAGGTTTCGCTTGCCGACCTGATCGTCCTGGGCGGCTCTGCCGCCGTCGAGGCGGCTGCAAAGAAGGCCGGCCACGACGTGAAGGTTCCGTTCTCGCCGGGGCGCATGGATGCGTCGCAGGCAGAGACCGATGTGGCCTCGTTCGCGGTACTGGAGCCGGCCGCAGACGGGTTCCGCAACTACGCCCGCAAGGGACTCGAGGAATCGGCGTCCGAGATGCTGGTGGACAGGGCGCAGTTGCTGACACTGACTGCCCCTGAGATGACGGTCCTGGTCGGAGGCCTGCGCGCCCTGAATGCAAACTTCGGGCAGTCCCGGCACGGCGTCTTCACCAGTCGGCCCGAGACCTTGACCAATGACTTCTTCGTGAATCTCCTCGACATGAACACGAAGTGGCAGAAGTCGGCCACATCGGCAGGGATGCTGGAAGGACTGGACCGGGCGACGGGCAAGCCCAGGTGGACGGGCACCACCGTCGATCTCGTCTTCGGTTCGAACTCCCGGCTCCGGGCGGTCGCGGAGGTCTATGCATGCAGCGACTCGCAGCAGGTGTTCGTGAGCGACTTCGTGGCGGCCTGGAGCAAGGTGATGAACCTTGATCGCTACGACCTCGAATGATCCTGGAGGAAGCGCCGGCTAAGGTGCGGCGGACTGGCCGTTGATGTGATTGACGAGCGGGGCATCGACGCCCTGCTGCCGGGCGGTGCTGGCGCACTGCTCTGCGCCTTTCAGGAATGGATTCGGCAAGCGCGCCCCGCCCTGGGCCTGGCGCGCGGCCAGGAGCCCGCCCAGGTACTGGTAGACCGGTGTCGGGAACAGCGACTGCGTGACGATGCCGGCGAACTCGCGCGGGTCGACGCCCGCCCCGTGCACGATCAGCATCGAGTCGCGCAGGCTCTCGACCACGGCGGCCATCAGGAAATTGCCGGCTGACTTCACGACGTTGGCCGCTGCAGGGTCTTCGCTGATGTGCTGGACCCTGCCGAGCACTTCGAGCACCAGACGGATGCGCTCGATGGCATTGCGCGGCCCGCCCGCAACGATCAGGAGACGTCCGGCCGCTGCCGCGTCGGGGGGGCCGAACAGCGGCGCGGAGACATAGGCCTGGCCGGCCGCTTCGTGCGCCACCGCGAGGCGCCGCGCCAGCCGGTCACTGATGGTGCTCATGCAGACGTGGATCAGGCCGGGCATGCCGATCGAGACCAGCCGGCCGCCGTCGAACATCACGGACTCGACTGCGTCGTCGTCGGAGAGGACGGTGATCACGAGTTCGGCCTGGCAGGCCTCGCCCGGTGTGCGTACGGAGACCGCGGCGTCGAGCGGCAGGCTGTCGGCGCGGCCCGGCGTCCGGTTCCACGCGAGGATCTCGTGGCCGGCGCGCGCGATGCGCCGCGCGATGGGCTGGCCCATCGTGCCGAGGCCGATCACGCCGACTTTCACGCCCCTGCCACCCTGGTATCAGCCTTGTGGCGGCTCTTTACCGGGCTCCGGGTCGGCCAGCGGATAGGTGCGCGCCTCGGCCGGTGGCGCTTCCGCTGCAGGCTTTGCCGGTTCCGCAGCCTCATGCTGAGCGACCGAGGTGATGCGGCGGACTTCGGCCATCAGCTCATCGGCCGGCGTGGGCGGCGTGCCCGTGGCCGACAGTATTTCGGTTGCACTCTTCGCGCCGTCGTAGAAACGGCGGTTGGCCTTGTTGTTGATGAAGATGCCGCTGCCCTCCAGCGAGACGCCAGCGAACAGGCCCTTGGAGCGCGAATAGGCGTAGACCTCGGAATCGAAGGTCAGGCTGGTCGAGGCCATGGCCGTGCGGCCGACCGGGCCCGCGGCGACCGAGGCGTCGGCGCCGAGCGTCAGCTTGCCGTCGGTGATGCCCTCGATGCTGCGGCGCGTGGTGAGCACCAGGACGATATCCGCCACCTGGCCGCCCCACTGGAAGCCGACGCTGCCACCGCCCGACTTCACGAAAACAGGGTTGCTCCAGTCGCGATTCGCGGTCCGGACCATCATCACTCCGCCGCCGAAGCGCGCACCGCCGATCAGTGCCACCTTGACGTTGCCGGGCAGGATCACGATGCCTTCGGCGCGGGCCAGCAACTGGTCGGGAATCTGCAGGTCCGGCATCGACTGCAGCTCGCGCAGCACGACCATCGAGTTCTCGATGGTCGCTTCCTCGCGGGTTACCGCCGTCGCGGGAGCGCTGGCCAATGCGCCTGCGAGCATTGCGCCAATCATGAATCCGGAAAATTTCATTTCAGTGTGTCCTGTTCAGGGTCCGGGTGGGCAGACCGTGCCAATCGTGACAGGTTCCCCGGCTCGCGGATCGCGTGGGTAGTGTATCCGTTGTGCGACGGCGGGACCGCGCGAATCGACAGCGCCACGCCGTATCGTCCAAACTGGGAACCCGATGATGCGCCGAATCGCAAGCGTGGTCACCACGTTGTTGGTCCTGATGCCTGCTGCAGCGCGGGCCGAGTGGCACGAGCGCGAAGCCGCGATCATGGGCACGCGCATCGCGGTCGAGCTCTGGCACGAGGATCCGGCGCAGGCCGAGTCTGCGATCGACGCGGTGATGGCCGAGATGCACCGGATCGACGAGCTGATGTCGGTCTACAAGCCAGACAGCCAGGTGTCGCGGATCAATCGCGACGCGGCGGCCGGCCCCGTGAAGGTGGATGCGGAGCTCGCCGGGCTGATCGCCAAGTCGCTGGAATTCTCGGAGCTCTCCGGCGGGGCCTTCGACATCACCTACGCGAGCGTCGGCTACCTCTACGACTATCGCGAGCACCGCCACCCCAGCGAGAGCCAGATCCAGGCGGCCCTGCCGGCGATCAGCTGGCGCCACGTCGTGGTGGATCTCGCGGCATCGACCGTCCGGTTCACGCAGCCCGGGGTGCGCATCGATCTCGGCGGCATCGCGAAGGGCTACGCGGTGGACTCGGCCGCCCGGATCCTGGAGGCGCGCGGGATCCACAATGCGACGGTCTCGGCGGGCGGCGACAGCCGGATACTGGGAGACCGGCGCGGCCGGCCCTGGATCATCGGCATCCGCCATCCCGACGACCCGAACCGGGTGATCGCGAGGATCCCGCTCGAGGACGCCGCGATCTCGACCTCAGGCGATTACGAGCGCTATTTCGACGAGGGCGGCGTCCGCTACCACCACATCATCGATCCGCATACCGGCAAGAGCCCGCACGAAGTGCGCAGCGTCACGGTGATCGGCCCCAATGCGACCCTGACCGAGGGCCTGACGAAGAGCGTGTTCGTGATGGGGCCCGAGCGGGGCCTCGCCCTGGTCGAGGCGCAGCCGGACGCGGACGCCGTGGTCGTGCAGAGCGACGGCCGCGTGTTCTATTCGAAGGGACTGGCGCCGCCGGTCGAGGCGAAGGCCCCCTAGAACCAGCCCGAGAAGAAGAGGCGGATCACGTTGGCGTCGAAGCCGTACAGGGGCTCGGTGCCGGGCGTGACGCCGGTGACCCGCAGGTCGCGGAAGTCGTCGTAGTTGAAGCGGATGAAATCGTACTTCAGGTTCACCGTGGACTTCTGGATGAACTGGACCCCGGGGAACTTGAATTCATAGCCGAGCCCGAATCCCAGGGTCTGGCTGTTCATCGTCGACATTTCCTTGTCTCGCGCCAGGAAATTCTGGAAATTCTGGAACGGGAACAGGTCGGAATAGAAATCGGCCGCGTTCTGCATGTAGTAGCGCAAGTGGGCATCGAACATCAACCGGTCTCCGACCGGCTGCGTGTAGGAGACCTCGAAGGTGTTGCCGGTGATGCCCCAGGTATCGTTGTACCAGCGATAGTCGCCCTGCAGCGCCGCCCGGTAGGGCAGGTAGTAGCGCCCGCGCAGGCCGATCGCGTTGCCGGTTCGCGTATGCGGGTAACGCTCGAACTCGTAGTCGTAGCCACGCGCGGAGTTGTCCGCAAATCGCACCCGGCGGTACGGGTTGTTCAGGAATCCCTCCTCGGCCGTGGTCTCCCAGGAAGCGGCGAGGATCAGCTTCTTGGTGACGATCTGCGAGACGTCGATGCCGTAGATGTGGCGATCGACCTTCTCCGCGAACAACGGATCGCCGCGGCGCGTCACGTCGTCCTTGCCGCGGCTGAATGACAGCTGGACGGTCGTCAGGTCGCCGAACATGTCCTGGCTGATCGAGAAGCTGGCCGTGTCGGCGTCGTAGTCGTTTTCCTTGCTGTTGCTGAAGCTGCCTGCGTAGGTGACCTTGCCGCGCAGGTATTCGAAGCCGATGCCGTACTGCGTGCGCTCTTCCTTGTAGGGACTGGCGGTCGTGATGACGTCGATCGAGGCGGAGGACACCATGTCAACGTAATAGCTGGCGTTGACGGCGTACTTCTCGGCGAATTTCTTGCGCACCAGCACCGACGGGCCGTCGATCGTGACGCCGCCGCCGTCGTAGTAGTGGAACATCACGTCGGCGCGATCGTCGGCCAGCACGCCGGCGAAGGAGGGTGCCGGACACAGCAGCCACGCCGCGGCCAGAATGGCTGCGAGCCCGCGCGCTGTGCGGGTCAGTTGCATCCGCAGCCGCCGCCGGTCGCGCCCGCGGCACCACGGGAGCCTTCGCGGGACTCGTAGACGTGGAGCATGTAGGACGAGGAGACCGGGTCGCGATCCCAGGCCATGATCGGGTCGGCGAGGTTCTCGCGCTCGTAGGGCTTGACCCAGGGCTCGACGTGGCCGCAGCCGGAGAACGCCAGCGCAGCGAGCAGGGCGAACAGCGCGCGCGGCAATGTCACGAAGGCTCCCGCAGCATGGCGCGGATCTGGGCGATGTACTCGGCCTCGTCCCCCGGCTTGTAGGCTCGGTGCTGCCAGCGGATGTGGCCCTTGCGGTCGACCAGCACCGTGGTCGGCATGGCGCTGACGCCATAGCTGCCGCTCACGTGATTGTCCGGGTCGAACAGGATCGGGAAGCTGACCGGGCGCGCGCCCAGGAAGCGTTCTGCATCCGCTTTCTCGCTCTCGACATTGATGCCGACCATCGCGAAGCCCATCGGCTTGTACTTGCGGTACATCTCGTCGAGCGCCGGGAACTCCTGGCGGCAGGGTCCGCACCAGCTCGCCCAGAAGTTGATCATGACGACCTGGCCGCGAAGCCCGGAGAGCGATAACTCGCCGCCGGCGCGGTTCGCGAGCCTGAATTCCGGTGCCGGCGGCGCGGCATCGGTTGCGAGCGCGGGCCAGGACAGGGCGAGCATCCCCGCCAGCAGGCCCGCAATGTGAATTCTCTGGTTCTTCAGCATCGGCGTTTACCTCAGAAGAACGCCGTCAGCGACAGCGTCGCTTCAAAGTTGTGCGCGGTCTTGTTCTTCCCGAGCACGTCGATTTCCATCACGTGATCACGGATGTCGAGGTGCGCCGCGAGCCAGTCCTTGACCAGGACCCGCACGCCCGCGCCCCCCGTCAGCGTGAACCGGTCGCCGCCGGCAAACCGCGTGCCGCCGGCGCCGAGCGTCAGGTAGACGGCGCTGTTCATGGCGCGTTTGCCACCCAGGAAAACCTCGCCCGGCAACGCATTCCAACCGAAGCCCAGGCTGTAGTAAGTGAACTGCCTCTCACTGTCGGTCAATAGGGGCGCGGAACCCGAAAGGCGCTCGAAACTGGACAGGCCGGCGTCGCTGAAACCCACCAGCCCCTCGGCAAAGAAGTCCTCGTTGATGTGGTACGCGATGCGTGCGCCGTAGACGATGTTGACTTCAAAGTCCTCGACCGACAGCGAGCCGATGGAGATGCCGGCCTCCCAGTTCTCGGTGTCGATGCGGGCAGGCTTGACGTTGCGCCGCTCGACCTGGGGCTCGATGACGACCTGATCCGCGTCGCCGATCGGGGTGCTCCCGTCCGCGGTCCTGGCCTCGGAATCGCCGACGCGTTCGCTGGACGCGGTCTGGCCCGCGGGCGCCGCGCCTTCGGCCGGCTTGTCGCGCCAGGGCATCCACGCGCAGCCGGTCATGCCCAGGACCGCTGTCAGAAGAAGAACGCGAATCCAATTTTCCATTCGTAGGCTTCCTCGTTCTGGTCGCGGTCCGTGAAGACCACGTAGTTCTTGTATTCGGTTCGCAGTATGAACCGCCGCGCCAGGTATGCGCGTACCCCAACACCCACGTAGGCCAGCTGGTCGTTGCGTTGTGGCGCCTGGGCGACCGTGGACTTCGGCTGCGTGTGGATCAGCCCGGTGCCCATCGATGCGAAGGGCTGGATGCGCCATTCCGGCACGAACACATGTGTGACGCCGAGCGTCGCGATCTCGCCGTCGGAAAAGCTGCCCAGCAGCTGCGACAGCGCAAGCTCGGCGGAAAGATGCGAATTGAACGCGTAAGCGCCATACACGGTGATGATGTTGGCGCCGCCGAAGTCCCCGAGCATCAGGCCCACCTCGCGTCGGTGCGCCTCGAAGTCCTCGCGCGCGGGATCGTCGATTTCCAGCTTTGCCCCTGCGGGCACCAGCGTCTCGGCGATCTGGCTGCGGTGGACCCAGCCCTGGTGGCCGGCCGCGTCGCGGATCTCGAACCAGTCGGTGCGCCGCTTGAGGATCTGGACCTTCTCGCCGCGCGGCACGACCTGGACGATCGGGAATCCGCGCCCGGGACCGGTGTGCATCTCGAGGTAAGGATCGACGACGATGACCTCGAGCGCGTCATGGTCGGCGGCGTAGGCGGCGCCGGCGCACAACAGCAGCGCGCAGGCGATGAGGATTCTCATCGCTTCAATTCGTCGGTGCCATGAACGGGTCGTTGTAATACTGCCCACCGATGTCCAGCCACTCGGCGATCAGCCTGAGTTCCGCCGGGGTCAGGTCGCCTGCGTGCGTGCCGCCCGCGTCGAATTTTCCAAAAAACCTCGATGCCCCAGCCCCCGCGGCGCTCATCGAGGGGCTCACGGGCACGGGCACGAGCGTCGGCAAACCGGTGATCGGATCCGGGGGACCCGGCACCAGGATGTCCTGCAGCGCGCCCATGTTAACTTCCTGCGCATTGTCCGTGAACAACAGTTCGCGGTAGGAGACTACGTGGTCCGCCTCGTCGGGTGACGGGCCGCCCGTCAGGTCGAGCTGTCCGGCCGGCACGCGTACGGCCCCGGCCGCATCGGCCGGGCTGTGGCAGGACACGCAGGTGCGGTCTGATATCACGGCACCGCCCGCGTCGAGTGTGAGCCGCGGCAGCGTCCAGAGCGGCTGCAGGTGGATCGGGTAGTTGATCACGATGCGGCACAGCATGTTCCAGCGCGTCGGGCAACTGGTGCTCGAGGCGCTCAACGGTGCCGGTGTCTGCAGCTGGCTGTACAGGTAGCTGAATGAGGTATCGGCTGGCCGGCCGGCTGCGACCGGGTCGGTCCAGACGTCGTCAAAGATGACGTTCACGGACGGCAGCATCGCGGCGCAATCGGTCTGGCAACTGATGCGCGCGCGCGTTTCCGCCATCGTTTCGCCCATGTTGGCGAACAAGGCCGCATTCGTATTCGGGAATGGCTGGCCCGTGGTCGGTGCGCCCGGATTCACCGACGCGGTCAATCCGCTGCGCCCATGCGAGACTGCCGGCGGGGCCTGCGCTCCCGCGGGCACGTGGCAGCCATTGCAGGTCAGCACCTCGCCGGCCCGAAGCTGCATCCAGTTGAGGTGCCGCGGAGAGATGCGCCGGCCATCGCGGTCAACGACGCCGACTGCAAATGGCACGCCGGCGGGCAGCTTGATCTGCACCGAGCCGTCCGGTTCGATCGGCGCATAGCCGAGGATCTCGCGCATGCCGAGGCCGCCGGCGGCACCGAAGGCCGTGCCGCGGAAGTCGCGCACTTCGTCATCAGGGATGCCGACCGCCTTTTCGACGCGCAGGAACCGGGCCGGACGCTGGTCCGCCATCGTCTGCGCCGGATCGCGCAGCGTCGTGATCGTCGTGCCGGCGGGCGACCTGTCTACGCCGTCAACGTCATAGACGCTCTTGATGTTCAGGATGCCGACATTCTCCGCCGCCAGCTCCGGGTCGTAATCGACGCCCGCGACGGCATCGAGGATCACGGCGGGCAGCGGCGCACGGGGCGCCATCAGCACGACGTCCGAGTAACGGACGCCTTCGGTCGGCTGGAGCACGGGCCGCTGCGTGCGGTCGCGCGGATCGTAGATCCAGACGCCGTACAGCGGCGGCGCCGTCACGGCCGCCGGATTGGCCAGGCGGCTGGCCGTGCAGGGCACGGTGAGTCCGGCCTCGAGCAACCGGCACATGGTCCAGCTGACGAGCAGTCGGTTCGAGCCGTCCCACATCGGGAAGATCGAGCCGTAGCGCCCGCCGGGCGAGGGGCCCGGATCAGTGCGCACGTCATTGGTCGAAAGCCGCGTCTGCCCCGGGCCGGCGAGACCCGCACTCGCCATTGTCGTCTGCTGGATCTCGACGAAGCTGGTGGCGTCCACCGACACCGGGTCGCCGCCGAGTTCCGTGTCGGCGAACGGGCGTACCAGCGCGACGATGCTGCCGTCGGGGCGCGGGCGCGGCTGCAGGAACTGTACGTCGTCGGTGCCGGGACCCGCCGGGCCGGAAACGGCGCCGCCGGTGCCGGTCGCGTGGCTGTTCGCGCCGTATAGCAGCTGGAGATCGCTGCCGTCCGGGTTGACCGTATATAGATGAATCGAGCTGCCGCTCGCGTTTTCCCAGCGGCTGAACACGATGCGGCCGTCCGCGAGCACCGACGGGTCCATGTCGTGGCTCTGGTTGAACGAGATCTGGTGGATGCCGCTGCCGTCCGCATTCATCACGTGCAGCACGAAGGCGTGCTCGTTCTGGTCCTCGTCCTGGGCGGCGAACTGCGGCTTGCCCTCGTCGATCAGCATGGCCTTCGACTGGCGCTGGCGCGTGGACGAAAACACGATGCGGCCGTCCGGCAGGTAATGGGGCGCGACGTCGTGGCCTTCCTCGGCCACCAGGTCGGAGGCGATCACGCGGCGGATCGTGTCGCTCGGGCGGTCGTACTCGTAGATGTTCCAGGTCGGCTGCTCGCTGTCCATCGCGCCCGGGATCAGCGGCATGCGCATCGCGAAGACCAGCTTGTTGCCGTCGAACGAGACGTCGACGTCACGGACATCCCAGAGGCCGCCGGTGATCGCGAAGGTCAGGTTGCGTTCCGGTGAATCGGGCGCGGCGCGATCGCGCAGCCAGAGATCGGAGCCGGCCTGGAATGTCTCCAGTTCGCGCACGTCCTCGGTGCCGACCGGCAGCGGGCCCTTTATGTAGGCAATCGGGAAATCCAGCACGACCGGATCGGGGTCCTGGCCGCCGCCGACGTTGATGTCGCCGTCATGACCGGTCGCGCAGCCGGCCACGGCCAGCACGAGGGCTGCCAGCAGCAGGATTCGCGATTGCATTAACGTGACACGCATCTCAACTTACCCCATCCAATTGCGGCGATTCACGCCGATTCATGTAACAGAATGCCGTTGCAGGTCCGCTCCGGCGACGATCAAACCGGACTTTCTTCCCTTTGGAACAAGGCATTTGCGCCTTCGCCGGCCAGTCACGGATGCAGCGTAACTCGACGCGCGTCACGGGTGAATGTCGCCGTTCAGAGACATTATGCGGCCCGGAACGCGCAGATATATTCGACCGCGACCTGAATAACTGCGAGTGAGTGGAGCACGGAAATGCATTTGTGGCCACGCCACACCGGATCGATCGTGATGCGCGTCACCGCTGCGGTGGCGGCCGTTGTCATTTTCGCCGCTGCCGCGCAGGCGGGCCCGCGCGAACAGGCAAAGCGGATGCACGACCGCATCGCGGGCGTGCCGCCGTCGGACGCGGTGCTGAATGCGATGGAGACGGACATCGCCGCGGGCCGGACGCAGCAGGCTGCGCTTCGCGCGATGGATGACCCGGCGTTCTACTCGGTCACGCTGAAGAATCTCGTGACGCCCTGGACCAACCGCGACCAGACCGTCTTTGCCCCGCTCAACGACTACACGGCGACCGTCATCGGCATGGTTCGCGACGACGTCCCGTTCAACGAGTTGCTTTCGGACGACATCCTCTATGTCGGCAATGCCGGTCTCGGCCTGCCCGCGGTGTCGGCCACAAGCAACACGCACTACGAAGAGATGGAAACGCGCGGCGTCAACCTGCTGACCGGCCTGCAGCGCACGACCCAGTCGAGCGCCTACGGAATTCCCGCAGCGGCCACTGCCGGCGTGATGACGAGCCGTGCTGCCGCCAAGGCGTTCTTCATCGCCGGCACGAATCGCGCGATGTTCCGCTTCACTGTGCTGAACCAGATGTGCCGCAATCTCGAGCAGGTGCATGACACGACGCGCCCGCCGGATCGCATCCGGCAGGACGTCAGCCGCAGCCCGGGCGGTGATGCGCGCCTGTTCCTGAACAACTGCGTCGGCTGCCACGCGGGCATGGATCCGATGGCGCAGGCCTTCGCGTATTACACCTACGACGATACGCAGGGCCGCCTGGTCTACACGGGCGGCACCGTGCAGCCGAAGTACTCGATCAACGCCGACACGTTCCGCCAGGGCTATGTGACGCAGAGCGACTCCTGGGAGAACCGCTGGCGCCACGGCCCGAATGCGCTCCTTGGCTGGGATCCGGCGCTGCCGGGCTCCGGCAGCGGCGCGAAGTCCCTCGGCCAGGAACTCGCCAACAGCGACGCCTTTGCGTCCTGCCAGGTCGAGAAGGTCTTCCGGACGGTGTGCCTGCGCTCGCCGACCGACAGCGCCGACCGTAACGAGATCGCATCGATGGTCACTTCATTCCGCTCGAGCGGCTATCGGCTGAAGCAGGTGTTCGCCGACGCCGCCACTTATTGCATGGGCCCCTGAGGACCATGAGCAAAGCAAACACAATGTCGCTGTTTCGCGTCCTGCGCGTGCTGCCGTTCGCGCTGGTGTTGCTCGCCGCCGGCTGCGGCGGCGGCGCGTCCACCGAGCAGAACCCGGTCGTCACCCCGCCGCCGCCGGCGGGATACACGGGCCCGCCGCCCGCGAGCCAGGACGTGCAGTCCTTCAAGCTGAATGTCTGGGACAACCTGCAGTCGACCAATCGTTGCGGCGCCTGCCATGGCGCCGGCGGCCAGGTGCCGCGCTTCGCGCGCAATGACGACATCAACCTGGCGTACGAAGCGGCCAATGGCGTTGTCGACCTCGGGAATCCCGGCGCGTCGATGATGGTCACCAAGGTCGGCGGCGGTCACAACTGCTGGCTCGCGGCCGACTCGGCCTGCGCGGACCAGCTGACCGTGTGGATCCGCAACTGGGCCGGCGCGACGCTCGGCGGTTCGCGCGGCGTGAACCTGCAGCCGCCACCGCTGCACGACGTCGGCGCCAGCAAGTCGTTCCCGGCGAGTTCCGGCGCATTTGCGGTGACGGTCTATCCGTTGCTCTCCCAGTACTGCTCGCGCTGCCATTCCTCGAATGCGACGACGCCGCAATCGCCGTTCTTCGCGGAAGCCGACGTCGATGTCGCCTACGCTGCGGTGCGCGCGAAGATCAATCTCGACACGCCGCGCGATTCGCGCCTGGTCGTGCGCCTGCGCGACGAGTTCCACAACTGCTGGACGGACTGCGCCACCAGCGCTTCGATCATGCAGTCTGCGATCGAGGACTTTGCGGGCCGCGTGCCGGCGACGCAGGTCGACCCGAACCTGGTCGTGTCAAAGGCCCTGACGCTGTACGAAGGCACGGTCGCGAGCGGCGGCAATCGCTATGACAACTCCGCGATCGCACTCTATGAATTCAAGACCGGCACCGGCACGGTCGCCTACGACACCTCCGGCGTCGAGCCGGCGCTGAACCTGACGCTGTCGGGCAGCGTGACCTGGGTCGGCGGCTGGGGCATCGACATCCGTGGCGGCAAGGCGCAGGGCACGACCGCTGCCAGCCGCAAGCTGCACGACCTGATCCTGGCGACCGGCGAATACACGATCGAGGCCTGGGTCGCACCGGCAAACGTCGTGCAGGAAAACGCCTTCATCGCCGGCTACTCGGGCGGTACGGCGGCGCGCAACGTCACGCTCGGCCAGACGATGTACAACTACGACTTCTTCAACCGCGAGACGACCACGGGCGCGAACGGTACGCCGGGGCATTCGACGCCGGCCGCGGCCGAGGTCCTGCAGGCGACGCTGCAGCACGTGGTCGCGACCTACGACCCGGTCAATGGCCGGCGCATCTACGTCAATGGCGTGCTCGCCACGCAGCCGGATCCGGTTGCCCCGGGCCTGCTGACCGACTGGAACGACACCTTCGCGCTGGTGGTCGGCAATGAAGTGTCGAACGATCGGCCGTGGCAGGGCGTCGTGCGCATGCTCGCGATCCACAATCGCGCGCTGACGCAGGCGCAGATCCAGCAGAACTTCGACGCCGGCGTCGGCGAGCGCTTCTACCTGCTGTTCTCCGTCGCGGACCTGACGAACGTGCCGCAGAGCTACCTGATGTTCGAGGGCAGCCAGTTCGACAGCTATTCGTACCTGTTCAACAAGCCGGCATTCATCAGCCTCGACCCGGCCGTGACACCCGACCAGGTGCCCGTCGGCGGCGTGCGCATCGGCATCAATGGCGCCGAGGCGCGTGTCGGCCAGGCGTACATCCCGCTCGACAAGACGGTCATGGCCTCAGGCTACAACCAGGGCACGACGCTCGGCTATCCGCTCTCGGGCATCGGCACCGTCGTCGCGCTCGACAAGGGCCCGGCTGCGGACCAGTTCTTCCTGAGCTTCGAGAAGATCGGCTCGACCACGCGCCCGCGCACCGAACCCGCACCGACGCCGCTCGCGCCGCCGCCCGACGGCCCGCCGGCGCCGGCGATCGGCCTGCGCAATTTCGAGGAAATCTCCGCCTCGATGTCGGTCATGACCGGCGTGCCGACCACCAATGCGGCGGTCACCGACACCTACAACCGGGTGCGCGAGCAGCTGCCGACCGTCGAGAACATCGAGGGCTTCCTGTCCTCGCACCAGGTCGGCACGGCCCAGCTCGCCATCGAGTACTGCAACGAACTCGTGGACGACGCGGCGATGCGCGCCGCGTACTTCCCGGGATTCAATTTCAACGCCCCGGCCGCCACCGCCTTTGACACGCCGGCCGAGCGCGCGCTGATCACCGGCCCGCTGTTCGCCCGCGCGGTCGGCTCCGGCCTCGCCTCGCAGCCCTCGGCGGCCGAGGTCACGGGCGAGGTCGATGCGCTGATCGGCAGGCTCACCGCCTGCGGCGCCGGCTGCGCCGCGGACCGCACGCTGGTCGTCGTCAAGTCGGCCTGCTCTGCAGTGGTCGGCAGCGCCAGCACGCTGCTGCAATGAGGTACTTGCACCGATGAGCAGAAAATCCCGTCGCGTGGCGCTCCATCCGGATGCGCCGCTCCGCCAGCAGGACCACCCGCGGCCGGTGACGCGTCGACAGTTCATCTCGCAGGGCTTCATCAGCGGCGCGGCGACCGTCATCGCGCCCACGATCTTCGGCCTGTTCGCCAATCCGCGCGCCGCGCAGGCGGCGCTGTCGCCCGATCTCGAGGCGCTGAAGCAGGCCTGCGGCATCGCGGTGCAGGGCGCGGGCAAGATCCCGTTCATCTGCATCGACCTGGCCGGCGGCGCCAACATGGTCGGCTCCAACGTGCTGGTCGGCGGCACGGGCGGCCAGCTCGATTTCCTGTCGGTGGCCGGCTACGGCCGCCTCGGCCTGCCGGGCGACATGGTGCCGAACGCGCCGAACCCGGCGAGCGCGACCAACGATTTCGTGGACCGCAGCCTGGGGCTCGCCTTCCACCTCGACAGCGCCTTCAAGCGCGGCATCATCGAGCGCGTCAGTCCGACGACGGCCGCCTCGATCAATGGCGCCGTCATCCCGGCGCGCTCCGAGAACGATACCGGCAACAATCCGCACAACCCGATGTACGGCATCTACAAGGCCGGCGCGGACGGCGAGTTGCTGACCCTGATCGGTTCGCAGAGTTCCGAGTCCGGCGGCAACTCGATGTCGCCGGCCGCCATGGTCGATGCCTCGGTGCGACCGACCAAGGTGGACCGCACCAGCGACGTCACCGGCCTCGTGGACACCGGCAAGCTGGTCGGTCTCCTCGACCAGGCCGACGCCGTGCGCGTCATGGAATCGATCCAGCGCCTGTCGGATCGCAAGCTCGCGCGAGTGGACACCGAGATCACGCGCGATGCGGTGATCAAGGACCTGGTGCGCTGCAACTACGTCAAGGCTGCCGACCTGACCGATCGCTACGGCGATCCGTCGGCGCTCAACCCCGAACTCGATCCCGACATCGTCGGCGCGGCGGGCATCTTCACGCGCGCCGAATTCGACGCCGACGGCGAATTCCGCAAGACAGCCGCGGTCATGAAGCTCGTGATCAACGGCTATGCCGGCGCCGGCACGATCACGCTGGGCGGCTACGACTATCACGGCCAGGGGCGCGCGACCGGCGAACTGCGCGACCTGAGGGCGGGGCGCTGCATGGGCGCCTGCCTCGAATACGCCGCCCGGCGCGGCGTGCCGCTGATGCTCTACGTGTTCAGCGACGGCTCGCTGTCCGCCGACGGCGTGGCCGACAACAGCGTGGACGGGCGCGGCAAGTTCGACTGGACCAGCGACAACCAGCAGACCGCTGCCTCGTTCTTCCTGGTCTACAACCCGCTCGGCCGCTCACAGCTCTACACCGGCGACAGCCGGCCACCCGAGCAGCACCAGCAGATCGGCTGGTTCCGCCAGGACGCCTCGGTGGAGACGGCGGGGACGCCGGCAGCCAACAACGTCAACCTGCTGGTCGAAACCGTGATCCTGAATTACATGGCGTTGCACGGCGAGCAGGGCACATTCGGGTCCAAATTCCCGGGCAACGGACTCGGTTCGACGGCCCTGCAGGACAGCCTGATCGCGTTCAACCCGATCGTCAGCGGCACCATCGTGTGAGTCCCGCCGAGCCGCGGCGGACGATGCCTGAAACGGCAGTGGTTTCGTGCCCGCTGCCTCGGCATTATGTCACCCGGGACGAGCAGCAGGAGCATGAGCCGTCGGCCGTCCGGCGGACCACCAAGATGGGCTATACGCAGGATCTCGCGGACGATGACCGGCGCGTGGGGCGTTTCGTTCTCGCAATCACGATCCTGATCGTGCTCGTGGCGCCGGTCATGGCGTCGACCGCACCCGATTTTGCCCTGCGTTCCGTCGCGGGCTCCAACCACCGACTGTCGGAACATCGCGGCGAGGTCGTCGCGCTCATCTTCTGGGCAAGCTGGTGCGGCGACTGCCGTCGGGAGCTCGAGCGGTTCGAAAAACTGCGGGCGACCTATGGCTCTGCGGGCCTCGTCGTGCTGTCCGTCAGCCTGGACGAGGAACCGGCGCGCGCCGCGGACATTGCGAAGTCCGCCGGCATCGACTACCCGGTGCTGCTGGATGCCGGCAAGAAGGTCAGCCGCACCTACCAGGCGGACGAACTGCCGCTGATTCTGCTGATCGACCGGAATGGCGTCATCCGCGCGCGTTATGACGCGCTCGACGAGCGCGAGGAACGCGGGCTCTTGGTGCAATTGCGCGACCTAATCGACGAATAGACAGGAATTCCCGACATGAGACCCTGGATCAAGGCGATTGCGGTACCTGCGATCATGCTGTTGGCCATGGCGACCAGCCGGGCCGACGAGCCCGTGCCTGCGCCCACGCCGGCGCCGGACCGGTCGGCACTCGACGCCGAGGTGCAGTCGCTGCGCCGCGAGGTCGTGGACCTCAACCGTGACCTGTTCATGCTCGAGGAGGATCTGCTGTTCCCGGCGAGCACGCAGATCGCGGTGTTCGTTTCGATGGATGTCGGCACGTTTTTCGACCTCGACTCGGTGCAGATCAAGATCGACGGCAAGGAAGTCTCGAACTACCTGTACACGGCGCGCGAGCGCGAGGCGCTGCTGCGCGGCGGCGTGCAGCGGATCTGGGTCGGCAACATGAAGGCCGGCGAGCACGAGCTGGTCGCCTTCTTCACGGGCCAGGGCACGCACGAGCGCGACTACAAGCGCGGCGCCACGCTGACGATCGACAAGGGCGTCGGCGCGAAGTACGTGGAACTGCGCATCAGCGACCGGGTCCGCAAGCTGCAGCCCGAATTCGTCGTTCGCGTCTGGGAGTGATCGCTTGGCGTGGCGCCTGACCCTTATTCCGGCCGTCCTCGCTGCCTGCTGGGCCAGTGCGGCGGCGGGCTCGGCTCCGCCCGCTGACAGCGCAACGGACGCGGCGCCCGCGGCGGAACCGCCGCTCGGCGCCGCGCGGATCTCGGTCCCGGACCCGATGGGACTGCCGGCGGTCAAGGTGCAGGACCTGCACTACGGCGACGTGCTGTTCTATTTCTACAGCCGCGAGCACTTCGAGGCGCTGGTGCGCCTGTCGGCGTATCGCGAGCAGGGTCACCTGGATCCGCACGCCCGCGATGCCGAGCTGCTGCGCGGCGGCCTGTATCTGTCGCTCGGCCAGCATCGCGAAGCCCGCGAGATATTCGAGAAGCTGCTCGCCGACGCGACGACGCCGGCGCCGGTCCGCGACCGGGCCTGGTTCTATCTCGGCAAGGTCCTGTACGCGACCGGGCACTTCGACCAGTCCGAGAAGGCCCTGCGCGCCGTCAGCGGCGCACTGCCGGTCGATCTCGAGGCGGAGCGCCGGCTGCTGATCGCGCAAGGGCTGATGTACCGCGGCCAGTTCGACGCCGCGATCGCCGAGCTGGACGGCTGGCAGGGCCCGGACGAATGGACCGCCTACGGCCGGTTCAACCTGGGCGTGGCGCTGGTGCGCGCGAATCGCGCCGCTGCCGGCCACGCGATGCTGGAACAGGTCGGCCTGCTGCAGACGACCAATGCCGAACTGCTGTCGCTGCGCGACAAGGCCAATCTCGCGCTGGGTTATTCGCTGCTGCAGGCGGGCCAGCCGGCTGCGGCGCGCACCGCGCTCGATCGCGTGCGGCTCAATGGATCACAGGCCAACAAGGCCCTGCTGGGCGCCGGCTGGGCCGATGCCGCCAGCGGCGAATACCAGCAGGCGCTCGTGCCCTGGGTGGAGCTGCACGGGCGTGACCTGCTCGACGCTGCGGTCCAGGAGTCCTATCTCGCCGTTCCCTATGCCTACGCGGAGCTGTCGGCGATCGGCCAGGCCGTCGAATACTACGAACAGGCGATCGCGGCCTACGACGCCGAGCGCGCCCGGATCGAGGAATCGATCGCCGCCATCCGCGCCGGGCGCCTGCTGACCGCCGCGCTCGCGGCCGATCAGGGCGCGCGCCCGGACTGGTTCGCGCAGCTCACCACGCTGCCGGACGCGCCCGAGTCGCGCTATCTCTATCACCTGATGGCCGGCAACGAGTTCCAGGAAGGCCTCAAGAGCTACCGGTCGCTCGAGGCGATGGCGCTGAATCTCTACAACTGGTCCACCAGCCTGGGCGCGTTCTCCGACATGATCGAGACGCGCAAGAGCGCGTTCGCAGCGAAGCTGCCGGAGGCCGACCGGCGCCTCGCGATGGTGGACGTGCCCGACATCAACCGGCGCCGCGACGAATTGCGCGCCCGGCTCGGGGCGGCGATCCACGATCGCGACACCGCTGCGCTCGCGACCGAACAGGAGCGCCAGTGGCTGTCGATGCTGGCCGGCGTCGAGGCCGAGCTCGCGAATCATGCCGGTGATCCCGCATACGACGACGCCCGCGAAAAGGCCAGGCTGGCGCGCGGCGTCGTGACCTGGAACCTGGACGCCGCCTGGAAGACGCGCCTCTGGCAGGCCGAACGTGGCATGCGTCAACTGGATGCAGCCGTCTACGAGGCCCGCTCACGCCAGGCGGGCGCGGTCAAGGCGCGCCAGGGAACGCCCGAGCGCGCAGCCGCGCTTGCCGCGCGCGTCGATGCCGTGACGCCGCGCGTCGCCGATCTCGAGAAGCGCGTCGAGGCCGCGAAGGAGGCCCAGGGCCAGCGGCTCGCTGATATTGCGATCAGCGAGCTCGAATTGCAGCGTCAGCGCCTCGACGAATATTCAGTGCAGGCGCGCTATGCGATCGCGACGATCTACGATCGCGCCAGTTCGGGGACGCCATGAAGCGCCGCTGGCAGACAGCGTTCGCCGGACTCGCGATTGCCGCTCTCGCGGCCGCCGCTGCGGCGCAGACCGTCGGCGACCTGCGCAAGAAGAGCCAGCCGGTCGTGGTGGGCCCGGCCCCGGCGGTGGACGCCGAGAAGGTGCGCGAGGCCTACCGGCGGTTCCTGGAGCTGAATGCCGGCGACCCGGAGATGCGCGCCGAGGCGCTGCGCCGGCTCGCGGACCTGGAACTCGAGTCGGCGGACGCAGCGCGCGGCGACGGCACGACGCCGATGGCCGGCGGCGAGCAGACCCGCGCTGCGATAGCGCTCTACGAACGGCTGCTCGCGGAGTCGCCGGACCAGCCGCGCATGGATTCCGTGCTCTACCAGCTTGGCCGCGCGTGGGAAGCGGAGGGCAACCCGGAGCGCGCGCTTTCCTACCTCGACCGCCTGGTCGCGAAGTACCCGGAAAGCCGCCACATCGAGGAAGCGCAATTCCGCCGCGGCGAGATCCTGTTCAGCGCGCAGCGCTGGCCGGAAGCGGAGGCGGCCTACGAGGAGGTCATTCGGCGCGGCAGCGGAACGGCATTCCAGGAGCAGGCGCTCTACAAGCACGGCTGGGCGCTGTTCAAGCAGTCCCGCATCGAGGAGAGCTCCGAGTCGTTCCTGGCGGTGCTCGACCGCAAGCTGCTCAATTCGCCCGGCGTCGAAATCGAGAGCATGGACAAGCTGTCGCGCGCCGATCGCGAACTCGTCGAGGACACGATGCGCGTACTCGGCATCCAGTTCGCGGCCGACGACCCGGCTGGCGCGCTCAGCACCGCGCTCGCAAGGCATGGGTCGCCCGATTATTCCTGGCGCCTGCACGCGTCGCTCGGCGACCTGCTGGTCGAGAAGGAGCGCTACACGGATGCGGCGGACACCTACCGGGCCTATGCGGCGCAGCACCCGGGCGACGTGCACTCGCCGGTCCTGCAGGGACGCGCGATCGATGCCTACCTGAAGGGCGGGTTTGCCGAGCTCGCGCTGCAGGGCAAGCGCGAGTACGTGGAGCTCTATGCGTTCGACGGGCCGTTCTGGGCGACGCGCACGCGTGAGAGCGCGCCGGAAGTCGTCGCGCAGCTGAAGGCCAACCTGCGCGACCTGGCGCAGCATCACCATGCGCTGGCGCAGAAGGAGCACAAGGCCGCGGATTACCAGCAGGCCGCGCGCTGGTATCGCGACCTGCTGAAGTCGTTCCCCGACGAGCCGGACACCGCCGACACCAACTACCTGCTGGCGGACCTCCTGTTCGAGGGCGGCCAGTTCCGCGACGCGGCGATCGAGTACGAGCGCACGGCCTACGAGCGGCCGCGCGGCCCGCGAAGCGGCACTGCGGCCTATTCGTCGCTGCTGGCCTATGACCGCCACGCCGAATCGCTGAAAGGCGCCGAACTCGAGGCCTGGCGCGCGCAGTCGATCGAAGGCGAGCTCAAGTTCGCGTCCACCTTCCCGGAGCACGCCGAGGCGCCGGCAGTGCAGGTGCGCGCAATGCAGCAGTTGTACGAGCGCAAGGACTACGAGCGCGCGATCGTCGAGGCGGGCAAGGTGCTGACCTGGCTGCCGCCGATGACCGTGGACCGCGAGCGCCTGGCGCTCGACGTCACGGCCGACGCCGAATTCGAACTCGCGCACTTCGACCGCGCCGAGGCTGCGTACGCGCGCCTGCAGCCGCTGGTGCCGGCCGGCGACAAGGCGCGCACGGCGATCGACGAGCGGCTTGCGGCATCCATCTACAAGCAGGCCGAGGCCAAACAGGCCGCCGGCGACGCAAATGGCGCCGTGGACGATTTCCTGCGCATCGCGAAGAGCGCACCGGATGCCAGCATCCGCGTCAATGCCGAATACGACGCGGGCGCGCTGCTATTGCGCGAGAAGCAATGGCCGCGCGCGATCGAGGTGCTGGAGGCCTTCCGCCGCGACCATCCCACGAGCCCGCTCGCGGCCGACGTACCGCGCCGTCTCGCCAACGCCTATATCGAGGCCGGCCGTCCGCTCGAGGCTGCGGTCGAACTCGAACGGATCGCGGACACGGCGACCGAGTCCGCCGAGCTCAGGCGCCAGGCGCTCGAACAGGCGGCCGAACTGAACGAGAAGGCCGGCCATCCGGAACGCGCCGCCCTGAACTGGGCGAATTTCGTGCAGCGCTATCCGGAGCCGGTCGCCCCGGCGATCGAGGCGCGACAGAAACTGGCCGATTTCGCGGCCCTGTCGCATGACGCGCCGGGCAGGCAGCGCTGGCTCAAGGAAATCGTTGCGGCGGACGCATCGGCCGGCGGCGCCCGCAGCGACCGGACGCGCTACCTTGCCGCCTGGGCATCGCTCGAGCTCGCAACGCCCGCGCGCGATGCGTTCTATGCGATCCGCCTGACGGCGCCGCTGAAGAGCTCGCTGGCGGCGAAGAAGGCCGCGATGGAAACGGCCGTCCAGGCCTATACGGCGACGGCAGACTACGCGGTCGCCGAAGTGACGACGGCTGCGACCTTCGAGCTGGCGGAACTGTATCGCCGGCTCGGCAAGGACCTCCTGGAATCGGAACGGCCGGCGGGCCTCGACGAGGACGCGCTCGAGCAGTACGTGACCCTGCTCGAGGAGCAGGCCTATCCATTCGAGGAGAAGGCGATCGAGATCCACGCGATCAATGCCGCGCGCACCGGCAGCGGCGTCTACGACGAATGGGTCCGCAAGAGCTTCGCCGCGCTCGCGGCGCTCAAGCCGGCGCGCTACGGCAAGACCGAAGTCGTCGGCGATTACATCGTCAGCATCGTGCCGGCCGCGCCCCTGGTTCCCGAGGCCGCGCCCGCGACCGCTGCCGCCGCCGCGGCGACCCCTGCGGTTCCGCCGCCGCCCGCGGTAGATCCGATGATCGAGGTGTTGCTGCAGACCGCCGGCAAGTTCATCGCCGAAGAGAAACCGGACGATGCGGCCGCGATCTGGACGGATCTCGTCACCCGGGCGCCGGCACTGCCGGTTCCCCAGTACAACCTGGGGCTCCTGGCAATGCAGCGCGGTCAATGGCCGCAGGCGCTCGAGCAGCTCGAAGCCGCGCGCGCGCGCGCACCCGCGGACGCCGCCGTCCTCGATGCGCTCGGCGTCACCTACCGGAACCTCGGCCGCTTCCGCGAATCAGAAGCTGTTTACCGTTCGTCGCTCGAGGCGGCGCCGGACCGCGCGGCGACGCACCGCAACATCGGCGTGCTGCTCGATCTCTACCTGCAGCAGCCCGCCGAGGCGCTGCCGCATTTCGAGCGGTACCTGGCCCTGACCGGCACCGCCGACAAGCAGGTGTCCGGATGGATTGCGGAATTGCGGCAGCGCGTCGCCCCGGCGGCGCAGTCCGCAGGAGTCGTGCCATGAAGAAAGCCTTCGTATCCATCGGCCTCAGCCTGCTGGCTGCCGCTGCGTGGGCTGCCGAACCGGTGCCCGCGGCATCGCCGGCGCCGCCGCCTGCGCCGCCACCGGCTGCGGAGGCCCCGTCAGCGAGTGCCCCGTCGCAGTCGAAGGCGATGGACCGGCTGGAGCTCGAACAGACGACCATCACCGGCAACCGCGAGCTGCCGAAGGTCATGTATGTCGTACCCTGGAAAAAGGCCGACCTGGGCGACCTGAAGGGCCGCCCGGCGAACAGCCTGCTGGACGAGGTCCTGGCCCCGGTGGACCGGGACGTTTTCAGGCGCGAAGTGGCCTATTTCGGCGCTTTGGCCAAGGATTCGACGACGCAGCCCCCACCGGCTGCGGCAGCTGAGAAGTAAGCCACGGAATATGGGGCAAAGATCGGTTTGACTGTGAAGATGCCGCCAAATGGTCGTGATTTCGACCCATAGGAGCAGCGCGAATGGAATCCTGGGACATGATCGTCAATTTCTTCAGGCAAGGCGGGGTCTTCCTGTACCCCATTGCCCTGATCTGGGTGGTCGGCATCGTGATCGCGATTGAGCGGTTCATCGAGCTGACCCGAGCCGCACACGGCAACCGGAGGCTGTGGGACGAACTGCAGCCGATGTTCGAGAGCGGCCGGTTCCGGGAGGCAATGACGCGGGTCACCAACTCGGACAGTGCGCTCGGCCATGTGATGCGCTACGGCATGTCGCGGATCGGTTCCGCGCGTCGCCGCGAGGACATCGAGAAGGCGATGGAGGAGAGCCTGATCGAGGTGATCCCGAAGCTCGAGAAGCGCACCCACTACCTGGCGACGCTCGCCAACATCGGCATGCTGATGGGCCTGCTCGGCACGGTCGTCGGCCTGATCACCGCGTTCGCCGCGGTATCGCAGGCCAACCCGGCCGAAAAGGCGAGCCTGCTGTCGGCGAGCATCTCGGTCGCGATGAACAACACGGCACTCGGCCTGATCGTCGCCATCACGCTCCTGCTCTCGCACATGTATCTCGAGACCAGGACCACGACCATCGTGGACGGCCTCGAAATCGCTTCGGTCAAGTTCCTGAACTCGCTGCACGAGCGCAAGATGGATCCTGAATCGCAGGCAGCGGCGGCGGCGGCCGGGCGAGGCGAAGCACATGCGCCGCCAGCACCGCGCGGGGCGCGCGCGTGAGAGGTTCCCGGATCGCACGACGGCAGTCGCGCAATCACGCGCGCTACCGGGGCCGGAACGACATCAACATCGTTCCGATGCTCGACGTCATGACGATCCTGGTGTTCTTCCTGATCTTCACGGCGGTGTTCTCGAGGACGCACATCCTCGAGCTCAACCTGCCCGCCAACGCCACGCAGCAGCTCGAGCTTCCCAAGGTGCTCGAGCTCGAAGTGGTGGTGCGGAAGAACGTCATCGAGATCGCGGACCGCGGCACCGGCGTGCTGCAGACGCTCCCGGCCACGGTGGATGGTCCCGATCTCGCGGGCCTGTCGCTCTTCCTGCAACGCGTGAAGTCGAAGTTCCCGGACAAGCGTGACGCCACGGTGCTGCTCGAGCCGGACGTGCCTTACGACCTGCTGGTGCAGGTCATGGACACGGTCAAGTCCTTCGAAGGCACGCTGGATGGTGAGCCCGCACGCGGCGAGCTGTTCCCGCTGGTCTCGGTCGGAGACGCGCCGACATGAGGACCCTGAGGCGCGGACGCCAGCGGCATGGCGGATCGAAGGGTGGCCACGGCATGCCGGCCCTGATCCCGATGATCGACATGCTGACGATCATGGTCGTCTACCTGCTGGTGCACTCGGCCGATTACGAAATCCTGCCGAACACCAAGAACATCAGCATCCCGCAGTCGATATCCGAAGCGAAGCCGCGCGACAGCGTGACCGTGATGGTTACCCGCGACATGGTGTTCGTGAATGGCGCGGCGACGACCCGCGTCGTCGACCTGAAGGCAGGGGACGCCGTCGTGGATCCCCGCCTGCAGGCGGCGCTGGTGAAAGCCTCACAGGCGCGGCGCGTGATGGCCGGCAAGCCGAACGAACTGCTCGAGTTGACGCTGCTCGCAGACAAGGACCTGCCCTACAGCGTGCTGAAGCGGATCATGATGACCTGCACGGCGGCCAGGTACGGCAAGCTGTCGCTCGCCGTGATCGAGAAAGAGCGTGCGTACACGCCCGTCGGAACCTGAGGGAGACCGGCGTTGACGGCGATTGCAGCCAACTATCGGATCTTCGAACTGCCTTGGCCCCCGACGCCCGAGGAGGAGCGACGTTTCCGCCGCATGCTCCGGATCGCACTCGGCGTGTTCGTGATCGTCGGGCTGGTCCTGCCGCTGTTGCCCGAGCCGGCCAGGCCGCCGGCGCCCGCGTTGCCCGATGAAGTGATCGACCTGGTGCTGACGCCGCCGCCGGTGCCGAAGCCGCCGCCCCAGGTCAAGAAACCGCCGCCGCCCGTCGTGCCGGCGAAGCCGGTCGAGGCGCGGCCGGTCCCGAACCGCCAGGAAGACGCGCGCCGCAAGGCGAACCAGGCCGGCCTGCTGGCGATGAAAGACCAGCTCGAGGACCTGCGCGAGACGCTTGACACCAGTTCGCTGGTGCCGACCAAGAACCTGACTGCGAAGACCGACGGCCCGAGCCGCGCGGAGCGCTCGCTGATCACCTCGCAGGTCGCGACATCGAGCGGCGGCATCAACACGTCGGCGCTCAGCCGCGCCTATGGCAGCGGGACTGGTTCGCTGCACGGCCAGGTTGCGACCCAGAGGGTCGCATCCTTCTCCGATGCGCTCGCCGCGGGCAAGGCCGAGGCGGCGCGCACCGGCAAGAGCGGCAAGGCCTCGCGCAGCCGCGAGGAAATCGAGATGGTGTTCGACCGCAACAAGGCGGCGATCTACTCGATCTACAACCGGGCGCTGCGCGACCGGCCCGAATTGCAGGGCAAGGTCGTCATCGAGCTGACGATTGCGCCGTCCGGCGAAGTGACCGCGTGCCACGTCGTCTCGAGCGAACTCGGCGACGCGGAGCTGGAGCGCAAGCTCGTGGCCCGCATCCGCATGTTCCAGTTCCAGGCGAAGGACGTCGAGACCATCACGACCACCAAGCCGATCGAGTTCTTCCCCGCCTGATCGCCTTTGATGCGCTACCATTGAGTCCTGGGACCAGTCTCGGGATTCCGCATGAATGTCGGCGATGGCAAGGTCGTCCTGATTCATTACACGCTGCGCGACGACCAGGGAGCGCTGCTCGGGTCTTCCGATGGCGGCGACCCGGTCGCGTACCTGCACGGCAAGGGGAACATCGTCCCGGGCCTCGAGGAAGCGCTGGCCGGCAAGGCCGCCGGCGATCGCATCGACATCGTCGTCGCGCCGGAGAAGGGCTACGGCCCGCGTGACGAGCGCCTGGTCCAGATGATTCCCCGCGACCGTTTCCCTGGTTCCGCTGCCATTGCCGAGGGCCAGCAATTCCACGCCGACGGGCCGCACGGCGCGCGTCTGCTGACCGTGACGCGGGTCGAGAAGGACCTCGTCACCGTCGATGCGAATCACCCGCTCGCCGGCAAGTCGCTGCACTTCAGCGTGCAGGTCAGCGAGGTCCGCAAGGCGACGCGTGAGGAAGTCACGCATGGCCACGTGCATGGGCCGGGCGGACACAAGCACTGAGCGCCGGCGGGGCCGCGGCGCTCTGCGCCCGCGCGCGCCGCTGGTGATGCCGTCGTGATGCACCGTCACAACCTGCAGTTTCCGACCAAGGAGACCGCGCTGCGCGAGGACGTGCACGCGCTCGGCTCGCTGGTCGGCGAAGTGCTGCGCGACCAGGGCGGCGAGGAACTGCTGAAGCTCGTCGAGGGCGACCGCGTCGCGGCGATCCGCCGCCGCGAGGGCGAACCGGAAGGCGCCGTGGAGCTGATCGCGCGCGCCTCGAACCGGCCGGCGCAGCAGGCGAGCGACATGGTCCGCGCATTCAGCAAGTGGTTCGAAGTCGTCAATCTGGCCGAGCGCGTGCATCGCGTGCGGCGCCGCCGCGAATACATGAATCGCAGCGACCGTCCGCAGCCGGGCGGGATCGGCGACTGCATGTACCGGCTGAAGGCGGCCGGCCTCGACGGCGCGCAGGTGCTGGCGCTGCTGCGCGACGTGACGATCTATCCCGTGTTCACGGCGCATCCCACCGAGTCGTCGCGCCGCACGATGCTGCGCAAGCAGCAGCAGATCGCCGACCTGATGATCGGGAGGCTGGATCCGACGCTGACGCCGGCGGAACGCCGCTCGGTCTGGGAGCGCATCCGCATGGAGGTGACTTCCGGCTGGCAGACCGAGGTGCATCCGCGCGAGCGCCTCACGGTCGCCGACGAGCGCGAGCACGTGCTCTTCTACCTGGCCGAGGTGATCTATCGCGTCGTGCCGGCGCTCTACGAAGAACTCTCGTTCTGGCTCGAGACGGTCTTCGGCACGATGCCCGAGGCCGGGAGCCTGCCGCTGCTGCTGCGCTTCGGCACCTGGGTCGGCGGCGACATGGACGGCAATGCCGAGGTCCACGCGAAGACGATCCGCGAGACGCTGCACCGCCACCAGCAGCGCATCATCTCCGCCTATTACGACGAGTGCCGCGCGCTGTCAGGAAAGCTGTCGCAGAGCGCAAGCCGGGTCGGCGTCAGCCGCGAACTGGAACAGCGCATCGCGGAATACGACATCCTGCTGCCGAACGCGCGCCAGGCGACCCCGTCGCGGCACGACCGCATGCCATACCGCATGTTCATGTCGCAGGTCGCGGCGCGGCTGCGCACGACCTACGACGGCCGCCCGAACCACTACGAATCGGCCGAGCACTTCATCCGCGACATCGAGATCGTCGCCGCCAGCCTGCGTGCAAACCACGGCCAGCACGCGGGACTGTTCCCGGTCGAGCGCCTGCTGTGCCGCGCGCGCACCTTCGGCTTTCACCTCGCGACGCTGGACGTGCGCCAGCACGCGTCGGTGCACCGCGAGGTCGTCCGCCAGGGGCTCGCCCTCGCGGACTGGAAGCGGCGCAAGGTGGATGCGCGCCGCGCCGTGCTGCGCGAGGCGCTGGCGCGCGACCGCGGCCCGCTCGGACCCTTCGACGCGGTCGGCCGGCGCACGCTCGCCGTGTTCGAGGCGCTGACCCAGGGCCGCTACAAGTACGGTGACCTTGCCATCGGCGACTACGTCGTCAGCGGGACCGAAGGGCCGGACGACGTCCTGTCCGTGCTCCTGCTGGCGCGCTGGGCCGACATCACGGACCGCGACGTCGGCGAGGTGCCGCTCGACATTGCGCCGGTCGTCGAAACGGCGGCCGCGCTCGAGGGCGCGGGGGAAATCCTGCGCGGGATGCTGTCCGAAGACGCCTACCGCCGGCACCTGGCAGCGCGCGGCAACCGCCAGACGGTCCTGGTCGGCTACTCCGAGAGCAACAAGGAATGCGGCATCGCGGCGTCGCGGCACCTCGTGTACTGCGCGCAGGCCGAGCTCATGAAGGCGGCGGCGGAGGGCGGTGTGGAACTCGCGCTGTTCCACGGGCGCGGCGGCACGGCGAGCCGCGGCGGCCTGCCGCTCGACCGCCTGGTTGCGAGCACGCCGCCCGGCGCGACGCATGGGCGCTTGCGCGCGACGGAACAGGGCGAAGGCATCAGCAACAGCTACGGACTGCGGCGCATTGCGCTGCGCACCTTCGAGAAGGGCCTGTTCGCCGTGCTGCTGGACCGCACGGCGCCGGGCTGCCCGGCGGCGCAGGTGGATGAGCGGCTGGCGCTGATGCGGTGCGTTGCCGACGCGAGCCGTGCGCACTATCGCGGGCTGGTCTACCAGGATGCCGACTTCCAGCGCTATTTCCGCGACGTCACGCCGATCGACGTGATCGAGAGGATGCAGATCGGCGGGCGCGTCGCGCACCGCGACGGCAGCGGCATCGAGGCGCTGCGCGCAGTGCCCTGGGTCTACGCCTGGACGCAGAGCCGGCACTCGCTGCCGGGATGGTACGGCATCGGCACCGGCCTCGACGCTGCGGCCCGGGAACTCGGCGCGGACCGGCTAGCGAAGGTCTGGGCGAACTGGCCATTCTTCGAAAACCTTCTGAATGACGTCGAGATGGAATTGGTGCGCGCAGACCTCGAAATCGCCGCGCAATACGATGGCCTCGCGACCGCCCCATCCAGAGGTTTCGTCGAGGCGATTGCGCGCGAGCACGCGCTGGCAAAGCGCTGGATCACCTGGGTCAAGGGCGAGATCGACCTCCTGGACAGCCGCCCGCAGATGCAGCGCTCGGTGCTCCTGCGCGCGCCCTACCTGGACCCGATGCACGCAATGCAGGTGGATCTGCTGCGCCGCTGGCGCGCGGGCGGCCGCGCGGACCGGGAGCTCTTCGACGCGCTGCTGGCGAGTGTCACTGGAATTGCGCTCGGGCTGCAGGCGACGGGCTGAGGAGGGGACATGGGAGAACTGCTGGCTTTGACGGCGCCAGGGCGCAGTGCCTGTGTGTACTGCGCCTCCAGCCGGGTCTGCGACCCTCATTATCATGAAGTGGCGCGTCGCCTCGGAGTACAGCTCGCGACTGCGGGTTGGACGGTGGTCTATGGCGGCGGGCGCTCCGGGTCCATGGGCGCGCTCGCGGAAGGGGCGCTCGGCGCGGGCGGGCGGGTGGTCGGGATCATCCCGAAGTTCATGCGCGACCTCGAGTGGGGCCACGAGCAGCTGACGGAGCTGCACGTGGTCGAGGACATGCGCACGCGCAAGCACGAGATGCTGACCCGCGCCTCGGCCGTGATCGCGCTCGCGGGCGGGACCGGGACGCTGGAGGAACTGCTGGAGGCGATGACGCTGAAACGCCTCGGCCTGTTCCTCGGCCCGATCGTCCTCGTCAACACCCGGGGCTACTACGCGCCGCTGCTGGCCCAGCTCGCATCCGCGATCGACGGCCGGTTCATGGACGAGCGCCATGGCGGGCTGTGGTCGGTCGTGGCGGAGCCGGAAGCCGTGCTGCAGGCGATCGAGTCGGCGCCCGAATGGAGCCCGGCGAATCGCGACTTCGCCGTGGTCCGCTGATTCGGATAAAATTCCCGCATGAGCAATGAACGACCTGGCGATCCCAGGATGGACGCCGCAGCCCTCTATCGCGAGGACATTTTCACCGACCAGCGCGTCGGCACGATCCGGCGCATGACGCCGGTGAAGGCTGACGGCGCCGACGATCCGTCGCGGCCTGTGCTGTTCGTCGGATCGGCAACCGTCATGACGCCGATGGGCTCGCTGCCATTGTCATTCGAGCTCGATGCGGAGAACCTCGCCGAGGCCGTGACCCGGTTCGGGCCCGCGGCGCAGCAGGCAATCGAGGAAGCGGCGCGCGAGCTGCAGGAAATGCGCCGCCAGGCCGCCTCGTCGATCGTGATTCCCGATGCGGGCGCCGCCGCCATCAAGGGCATCGGCGGCAAGGGCGGCATCCAGATTCCCTGAGCGGCGCGGCCGCCGCGCTTCAGCCGCGTTTCCCCGGCTTGCGCCGGCGCCTGGCGCCGGCTGTCGCCATGTCCTTCATCAGGACGAGCAGCGCCGCGCGGCGTTTCGGGTCGAGCTTCTGCCACAGGCGCAGCATCAGCTGAGTCTCGGCGTCGAAGCCGGTCAGCGGTTGCAGCGCATCGTCGGTGAAACTCCGCAGCGATTCGTAGTCGACGCCGAGCCTGCGAGCCAGGCGGCGGACCTCGGCCGGACGGGTCGGCACGGCGCTGACCAGCGCCGCGATCGAGCGCGGCGTCGTGCCCAGCAACTCTGCCAGCTGCGCGGTCGAATGGCCGCTCGCGACGGCATTGCGCAGCCAGGCCGGAAACTCGAGCAGCGTGGTCGGATCGATCATGGCGGCCCCAGGTACTTGGCGAGCCAGGCCTGCAACTCCTGGAAGAAGTAACGATGGTCCTCGCCCTTCAGGATCCAGTGGTTTTCGTCCGGGAACAGGATCAGCCGGCTCGGGACCTGCTGGCGCTGCAGAACAGTCCAGAATTCCAGCCCGTTGTTGTACGGGACGCGGAAGTCCTTCTCGCCGAACGTGAGCAGGATCGGCGTCTTCAGCTTCGCCGAGCGCCAGAATGGGCTCTGGTCGCGCCAGACTGCGTTGCCTTCCCACGCCGGTCCGCCGAGGTTGCGCTCGCGAAAGTAGGCGGTGTCGCTCGTGGTCCACTGCGTCTTGAGGTCGTACAGTCCGGCGTGGCTGACGAGCGCGCGATAGCGCGTGGTCGTGACGGCCAGCCAGTTGGTCAGGTGCCCGCCGTAGCTCGCGCCGCCCGCGGCCTGGCGCGTCGCATCGATGAACGGGTAGCGGCGGATCGCCTCGTCGGCGGCCTGGTTGATCTCGTCCGCCGGTCCCTTGAGCGGGTCGCCCTGGATGGCCTGTGCGAATGCTTCGCCGAAGCCGGTCGAGCCGGAATAGTTCGTCATCAGCACGACATAGCCGGGCTGCGCGAGCAGGTGGTAGTTCCAGCGGACGAAGAACTGGTCCTTGATCATCGTGTGCGGCCCGCCGTGGATCATCACGAACAGCGGGTACTTCTTCGCCGGATCGAAGCCGGGCGGCAGCGCGATCATGCTGTGGATCTTCCGGCCGCGCCTGGACGTGAACCAGAATTCCTGCACCGGCTGCCAGTCGATCGCCGCCGCGCGCTCGACATTGAATGAGGTCAACGGACGGCGCGCGCCGGTCGCCGCGTCGATGCGCACGGTCTCCGCGGGATTGATGGCGGTTTCCCAGTTCGCGACGATCACCGGCTGCTCATCGCCGCCCACCTGCAATCCGCTGATGACGCCGGCCTCGAGCCGGCCCAGTTCCTGGACCTCGCCGCCACTCGCCGGCACGGCGTACAGGCGGTCGTGGCCCTCGTCCTCCGCGAGGAGATAGATTCGATCGCCGCCGGGCGCGACGCGGTAGCTGCCGACCGAGCGCTTGAACCCGAAGGCGACGGGACGCGCATCCGTGCCGCCCCAGTCGAATCGCAGCAGGCGCGCGTCGTTATAGACATGCTTCGTATTCGGAGTACCGAGTGCGTACAGGGCGGATCCGTCCGGGGCGAACTGCGGACCCGAATAGCCCGCCTCGTCGCCCGTCATGCGATGCGGCTCGCCACCGCCGCCCGGCAACACGAACAGCGCCTGGTAGACATCGGCGCGCGCGGCCTGGTCGCGCAGCGTCGTCGCGGCAAAGACGATGGCGCTGCCGTCCGGCGACCAGGCGGCATCCAGCGACTCGCCGTCGTCCGCGAGATCCCCGCCGAAGCCGGGGCCGCGTGCCAGCTCGGTGCCCGCCAGCAGGTCGCGCGCCTCGGCGCCGGCCTCGAGCGGCTGCAGCATCAGCGTCGGGCGGCGCTCATCGAGCCAGCGATCCCAGAAGCGGACTGGAAAGCTGTCGAAGGCGCGTGCGTTGTACTTGCGCGCCTTGCGTTCAGTCGAGGCGCGCGCGGTTGTCGGCATCGGTCATCGCTCCCGGAAAGATCATGCTGTTGAACAGGAGCGCCTGCCCGTCGGGGCGCCACAGCGGTTTCGAGGCGCCGGTCGAGAGGCTGGTGACGCGCTGCGCTTCGCCGCCGCCGGCGATGTCGAGCACGTAGATCTGGGCCTCATCGTCGCCGTCGCGCTTGGCGGCAAATGCGATGCGCTTCGAGTCCGGGCTCCAGGAGGTCCCGGATTCGGCGCTCTTGCTGGAGGTCAATCGACGCGGTGATGCGCTGCCATCGGCGGGCACCAGCCAAAGATCGCTCGACTTGTCGTCCTCCACGTAGGACGGCTCGGCGACCGGCACGACGACCCAGCGCCCGTCGGGGCTCAACACCGGCGCGCCGACGCGTTTCATCAGCCACACGTCCTCATGGGTAATGGCGTGGCGCTCGGCCGCTCCGGCCGTTGCGCCAATGGTCAACAGGACGGTCATCAGTGCGAACCGGTTCTTCATGCCTTGCCTCACGCAGGCCATTGCCGTGCCCGTACGCTCTGCAGCATCCACGGCTGGTCGGAATCGAGTTGTTCCTTGAACAGCTCGCCGCGGCCCTGCAGCGGCGTCCAGTCGGTGTAGGCGCCGACCAGCGACCCGAGGTAGGGCCGCGCGACATCGAGGCACTCGCGGAAGTCGAGGTCATCCGCCTCGCGCAGGCCTTCAAGCGGGTGGCGTATCGCCCAGATCGTCGCGGCGAGAGCGCCCGCCGCGACCTGCAGGCAGGTTGCATTGGAGTAGGGCACGTGCCGTCGCGCCTCGGCGATCGCCAACTGCGAGCCATACCAGTACGCGTTCCGCTTGTGGCCGGCGATCAGCACGCCGAGTTCGTCCATGCCGGTGACGATTTCCGAACTGATGATCCGGCGCGCCGGCTGCGGCTGCCATCCGCGGCCTTCGAGCTCGAGCGCCGACAGCATCGCATCGTCGCAGGGGTGGTAGACGAACATCACCGTTGGCCGGTAGTCGAACTTGCCTGCCTGCCGCAAGGACAGGTGGTCCGCAATCGAGAACACCTCGTCATGGGTCATCAGCAGGCCCTGGAATCCCCCGGTCGAGGGCAGCCAGCTGCGCGCGAAAGTCGCACCCCCCGGGCGGTGCAGGTAGACGGAACCCGAATTGCGGCGATGCCATTGCGAGCCGGCCGGCTTTCCCGGCTCCGAGGTCCCGAGCGACAACTCGGTCGGCTGCATCAACTCATCGATGAAGCCGTCGATCGACCAGGTGTTGACGAATTCGTTCGGGCGCTTCGGCCGGTCGGTCGCCTGCGTATCGCGTTCGGAGATCTGGATCAGCGTGACGCCGAGGTCGCGCGCGAGCGAGGCCCAGCCGGTCGCGTCCGCGGGCTCGACCGGCGCGCGCTTGAGCCCGGCCGCGAGGTCCAGCAGCCCCTGCTTGACGAAGTGCGACACGAGGCCCGGGTTTGCGCCGTGGTCCACGACTGCGGTCGGCATGCCGGGGCCGATGCGCTTGCGCAGCTTCAGCATGTCCTCGCGCGTGACGAAATTCGTGCGCTCGCGCATCGTCAGCATCGGGTTGTCGAACACGCCGGGCCAGGGCTCGATGGACGTGTCCACGTACAGCACGCCGTGCTCCGCGCACCAGGCGACCAGGTCGACGCTCGAGACGTCCACCGACAGGTTCAGCAGCAGGTCTCCGGCACGCAGCCGGCGCTTCAGTTCGCGCTGGTAGGTCGCGGGCTTCAGGTGACAGTGCACGAATCGCGCCTGGTTTGCTGCCGCCAGCGTGCGACCCTGCTCGCTGGCTTCGAGCACCGTCAGTCCGTCATCGGGCAGCGCCAGGTGCCGGCGCAGCAGGGGCAGCGCGGTCTGGCCGATGCTGCCGCAGCCGACCATCAGCACGCGCCCGGAGAAATCCGTGGTATCGATCCGGGTGTTCGCCACCCGGGAACCCTAGCAAAGACGCGGCGGTTCTGCAGCCCGGATCGTCAAATGGCGGGCCGCGGCGATTTCCGCATGCGGCGCATGCCCCATCGGCATCAGTGCACGTTCGATTTCCCTGAAGGCCCCGACGATGTCGCCGCAGGCAATCATTGCAGCGCTTACCAGCGGATGGTCCGGGCATTCCCGGTCGAGGCGGCACAAGAGATCCACGAGCGGCTCCACGTCCGTGCGCAGCCAGTCGAGGATCCGTTCCGCCTGCGGCGTCGCCCGCTCCTTCAGGTCCTTCAGTTCGTCGCGCAGGTCCCAGACGATGCTCGAATCGAGCGAGTCCAGCTGGTCGCAGAGTTCGCGCATGCGGCGGTGGCCATGGCCCGCGCGATCCAGGATTCGCAGTTCCGATCGCAGCCAGCCGGACTGGCCCAGCATCTGTTGCATCAGCGCCGAGATCCGCGTCGCCAGGGAAGATTGCATGTCAGCCTCCAGGGTGCCCAGGCACCTGCGCGGACAGCATGCGGGGGCGGGTGGCTCAGGGCGCGAGCCAGCGCAGAAGCGCGGCTGTAATCCGGCAAATTCGGCTATTACGGGTATTTCAAGGCCGGATCCGCAGGATTGTGAAGCGCGTGGCGGCGGTATTGCGTGGTAGGCTCTGCAACTTATGTTAGGTCCCGGCCCCGAATTGCGACGGGCTGCACAGGGGTCAAGGGCAAGACAACGCAAGATCGACCCCTTATGAACGCGCCGGGTCTATCGATCTACGCGCTATTTGCCATGGCGATTGGAGCCATGGTGCTGGCGGGATGGGTGTTCGACATCCCGCTTCTCCAGTCGCTGTTTCCCGGGTTCGTCACGATGAAGGCGAACACGTCATTAATGCTCCTGCTTTCAGGCGCCTCGTTGTTGCTGCTTTCGCCCGCCCAGGCGCCCCTCGCCCGGGTAAGGACGGGCCAGGCGGTTGCGCTGGTTGTCCTGCTGGTCGGCGCACTGACCATCGGCGAATACGTTTTCGGCTGGCAGCTCGGAATCGACGAGTGGCTGTTACGTGACCGCGATGCCGCCCAACTCTGGACCGCTTCTCCCGGTCGCATGGCATTGTCGACTGCGATCGTGTTTGTCCTGCTGGGGCTTGCGCTCTTCCGGTTTGAATGGGAGCCACGGCCTGGCTTGCGGCCCGCCGAACTGCTGGCGCTGCTGGTCATCGTGCTGAGTTCGCTATCCGCAATCGAGTACCTGTCGGGCCAGGCCATCGCCTATCCGTTATTCCTCAATACGCGAATGGCGCTGCACACGTTTTTCGCATTTGTCCTGCTTGGCGTCGGCGTGATTGCAGCGCGGCCTGCGCTCGGCGTCTACGGCGCGATCCGTGCGCGCGTCGCAAGCGCGCTCGAGCGCAGGGTCTATGTCGCTGCAACAGTGGGCCTGGCCGCGCTGCTAGTCGCCGGTTCCGCATCGTTCTTTGGCGAACTGGATTCAATGGACCGCGCGGCCCAGTTGAAACAAAGCTACGAACTGCGAAGTCAGGTCGCCCGCCTGCTGTCCGCCCATCAGGACCTGGATCATACGCAACACGACTACCTGAATTCCGGTGCACCTAAACTCCTGGAATCCTATGAACTGGTCAGCGGACGGGTGGATCAGACTTTCAGGGACCTTGCAAAGCTCATACAGGATGATCCCACGCGGGTCGCGCACGTGCAGGCGCTCGCAGCGCTGCATCAGCAGTCAGTGGATTATTCGGCCAGGATCGTAGAAGCACTGCGCAGCGGTGCCACCGATAAGGCAATCCAGATGATGGCAGACGGGGAAGGCGAGCGCCTGCTGAATGAACTTCGTACCGCCAGCGGCCAGGTGGATGCGGAGGAGCAGCGGTTGTTGACGGTGCGCGGCGAGGAAGAGCGATTGCATGCCACGCGGCTGAATTGGATCTTGATTTCGAGCTTCCTGATTGCGCTGGCCGTGGCTGTATTCACCGCTCGGACATTGCACCGCGACATCGGCGAACGCCAGCTCGCGCAGTCGGCATTACGCCAGAGCGAGGAAAGCCTTTCCACAACCCTGAATTCGATTGGCGATGCCGTGCTGGCGACCGGCACCGATGGGCGCATCACCCGGATGAACCCGGTGGCGGAACGGCTGACGGGCTGGCCGCTGAAGGAGGCGCTTGGCCTCAACATCGGGGAGGTGTTCCGCATCGTCAACGAACAGACGCGCCGGGATGTCGTCACGCCGGTTTCGCGGGTGCTCGAGACAGGACAGGTTCAGGGCCTCGCCAATCACACGCTGCTCATTGCGCGCGATGGCACCGAGCGCCCGATCGCGGACAGCGCCGCGCCGATCCGCGACAGCAGCGGGCGCTTGAGCGGCGTGGTTCTCGTATTCCGGGACGTGACGCAGGAGCGCGTGGTAGCGCGGGCACTTGCGAAGAGCGAGAAGCGCTATCGTCGCTTTATCGAGCTCGCTCCGTTTGGCGTCGTGGTTCATGCCGCCGGGCGCTTCGTTTACCTGAACCCGAAGGCGCTCGAAATCATCGGCGCAAGTTCACCCATCGACGTGCTCGGAAAGCCAGTGCTGAATTTCCTGCATCCGGATTGCCACGAGGCGGTGCGTGCGCGCATGCGCCAGATCAAGGATCAACACCTGCCTGTATCGCCGATCGACGAAAAATGGATCCGGCTTGACGGAACCGTGATCCATGGCGAAGCCACTGCAGTGCCCTACCAGCACGAGGGCAAGCCGGCGGTGCTGGTTCTGGTGCAGGACATCACGGTCCGCAAGGCGGCCGAAGCGCAGCGCGACCGGTTCTTCAACCTGCCGGTGGACATACTCTGCATTGCCGGCGTCGACGGCTATTTCAGGCGGCTGAATCCGGCATTCACCGCGACGCTGGGCTGGACGAACGCCGAATTGCTGGCCAGCCCGTTCCTGGACTTCGTGCATCCGGACGATCGAGTGAAGACGGTGGCCGAGCTCGAGAGGCTCACTTACGGCCTGCCGACGCTGGACTTCGACAATCGCTACAAGTGCAAGGATGGGTCCTGGAAATGGCTTTCCTGGAAATGCCAGCCGATTCCGGAGGAGGGCCTTATCTACGCGACGGCGCGCGACGTGACTGCAAGCAAGCATGCCGAGGAGGCGCGGGAGCGCCTGACATTGGAACTCGAGCAGGCGCGTCACGACGCCGAGCAGGCGAACCGCGCGAAGTCCGAATTCCTCGCGATGATGAGCCACGAGATCCGCACGCCGATGAATGGCGTGATCGGCATGGTCGACGTGCTGCATCAGTCGAGCCTGCGCGGGTATCAGGTCGAAATGGTTGACCTGATCCGGGATTCCGCTTTCTCGCTGCTGGCGATCATCGACGATATTCTCGACTTCTCGAAGATCGAGGCCGGCAAGCTCGAGATCGACAGCGCGCCAGTCGACGTTGCGGCGGTCGTCAAGTCGAGTTGCGGCATCCTGGAAAGCCTGGCGGCACGCAAGGGCGTAGAACTCACGCTGTTCATCGATCCGCGAATCCCGCCGGCGCTCCTTTGCGACGCGATGCGATTGCGGCAGGTGCTGGTAAACCTTGCGAGCAATGCCATCAAATTTTCGAGCGGCGGCGAAAAGCAGGGACGCGTGTCATTGCGAGCTGTGCTGGCCGAGGAAACGCCGCAGCGCGTGACGATTGAATTCCGGGTCACCGACAATGGCATAGGCATGACCGATACGGTCATTTCGAAACTGTTCAAGCCGTTCACGCAGGCCGATGTATCGACGACGCGGCAATTCGGCGGCACGGGCCTCGGGCTTACGATTGCGCGCCACCTGGTGGGCATGATGGGCGGCGAGATCACGGTGCAGAGTGAGCCGGGCGTCGGCTCGATGTTTTGCGCGCGGATTCCGATGTTGTTGACGGAACAGCCGCCGGTCCAGGCGGAGGACACGAGCGTTACCGGGCTGAAGTGCATCGTTGTCGGAGCGGCAGCGGGCATCGCTGACGATCTCGCGCATTACCTGGTGCACGCGGGGGCCACAGTCAAGCGGACGCCGGACCTGGCCACGGCCCGTGCCGAGGCCGCGGCGGAAGCGCACGGCCAGTTCGTGTGGATCGTCGATGCGGATCACGGCGTTCCGACCCGGGAGGAACTGCGGGCCGCGATCGGGGACCGCGCGGATGCCGATGACCGTTTCCTCCTCATCGGACGTGGCCACCGGCGCCGACCGCGCGCCGAGTCGCAGGACCTGGTGACGATTGACGGCAATGCCCTGACACGCCGGACATTCATCAATGCAGTGGCGCTGTCGGCTGGGCTCGTGGACCAGGATGCCACGATCATTCATTACGGCAAGGCCGAAAGCGATTTTCGCCCGCCGGAGCGGTTGCAGGCAGCGCAGACCGGCCGCCTGATCCTGGTGGCGGAGGACAATGAGACCAACCAGCAAGTGATCCAGCGGCAGCTCGCCTTGCTGGGGTTCGCGGCCGACCTGGTCGGCGACGGGCGCGAGGCATTCGAACGCTGGCAAGGCGGGAGCTATGCGCTGCTCCTCACCGACCTGCACATGCCCCGCATGGACGGCTACGACCTGGCGCGTGCCATCCGCATGGGTGAGAGGGACAGGCCACGCATTCCCATCATTGCCTTGACGGCCAATGCCATGCGCGGCGAGGCGGAACGCTGCCGGGCGGCGGGCATGGACGAATACCTGAGCAAGCCCGCGCCGCTTTCGAGCCTCAAGGCGGTCCTGGAGAAGTGGCTTCCCGCCCCCGGCGACACACATCCGCGGGAACTCGTGGCGGCTGCAGCGGCCGCCCGTTCTGAAGTCCCGATCGAGCCTGGAATCCTGGCGGGACTGGTCGGAGACGATTCCCTGGCAATCCAGCGGATCATGGAAGTGTTCCGCACCAGCCTGCCGGCCTCGGTGACGGAATTGCGTGACGCATGCAGCGTTGGAAACGTCGAACGTGCGCGCGCAATGGCGCACAAGCTCAAGTCATCGACGCGATCCATAGGTGCGCTCAGACTCGGCAATATCTGCGCGGAAATCGAGAAGGCCGGCCGCTCCGGGGACGCCGAAGGATTGAAGGAATTGTTGCCACGCCTTGACCTAGAAGTGGCCGCGGTGAACGCTCAGCTTGCCGCCGGATAGGACAAGGATGACCGACCCAGCCGCAATCCGGATCCTCCTGCTTGACGACGAGCCGGTGATGCTTGAACTGCTGGTCGTCATGCTGGCCAATCTTGGTTTCAGGGAAGTCGCGGCATTCTCGAGCGGGACCAGCGCGCTCGACTGGTATGACACGCCGTCGAACAGCGTGGACCTGATCCTGCTCGATCTGAACATGCCGGACATGGACGGCGTCCAATTTCTGCGCAAACTTGTTGAGCGACGCTATGAAGGCAGCCTGATCCTGGTGAGCGGCGAGGACGAGCAGGTGCTGCAGACTGCCGAAACGCTGGTCCGAGCCCATCGCATTACCGCCCTTGGGCACCTCAGGAAACCGGCGCAGCCGGATGCGCTCGCCGCAATGATCGAGAAATGGAAGCCGGGCAGCCATCGCGGCGTGCGCGGCAGGATCAAGACTTACGCGGCAGATCAAGTTCGCCGGGCAATCGAGAATCGCGAATTTGTCAATGTGTATCAGCCGAAGGTGGCGGTCGCGACCGGCGAGGTCGTGGGCGTGGAGACGCTCGTACGTTGGCGGCATCCTGCCGACGGAATGGTCTATCCGGACCAGTTCATCGCCATTGCGGAAGAGAATTTGCTGATCGATGGGCTCACGCAGGTCGTAATCGGCAATGCGCTGGCGCAGGCCCGGCACTGGCTGGATGCGGGACTTGTACTGCACGTAGCGGTCAACGTGTCGATGGGCAACCTGATCTCGCTGGATTTTCCTGACATGCTCTCCGAGCAGGCCGCGAAGGCAGGCGTCGCAGCGCCGGAACTCGTGCTCGAGATCACCGAAAGCAGGCTGATGCCAAAGATCGTTGCCGTACTCGACGTGCTCACGCGTCTGCGGCTGAAGCGATTCCGACTCTCGATCGACGATTTTGGTACCGGACATTCTTCCCTTGCCCAGTTGCGGGACATCCCGTTCGATGAACTCAAGGTGGACCGCGGCTTCGTGCACGGCGCCTCGAGCAACGAGAAAAAGCGCGCGATCTGCGACGCAAGCCTCGGGCTCGCAAGGCAACTAGGCATCTCGGTCGTGGCAGAAGGCGTCGAAGACCGCGAGGACTGGAATTTCCTGCGCAAGGTGGGCTGCGATTACGCGCAGGGTTTCTACATCGCGAAGCCGATGCCTGGCGGCGAACTACCGGCATGGATCGAAAGCTGGCGCGAGAGAGTCCGCAACGGGGTGTGATTCGACGGTCCGCGGGCGGCGTTTGCTATGCTGCCGGTCGAATCGTGATGCGCCAGCTCAAATTGCTTCCTTCCTGGCCCTTCCGCTGATCTGGTCCTGCGCGGGTGAGCCCGACTACGACCTAGTCGTGCGCGGCGGCACGATTGTCGACGGCTCGGGCCAGCCGGGATACATCGGTGACGTCGCGGTGCGTGGGGACCGCATCGCCTATGTCGGTCCGCACGCGCCGGGCGACGCGGCGCGGGAAATCGACGCCGCGGGACGCGCAGTGTCCCCCGGCTTCATCAACATGCTGAGCTGGTCGAACGAATCGCTGCTGCAGGACGGCCGCGGCCAGGGCGAGTTGCGGCAGGGCGTAACGCTCGAGGTGATGGGCGAGGGCGATTCCATGGGCCCGCTGACCCCGACGATGAAGGAGGAACTGAAGGCGCAGCAGGGCGACATCCAGTATCCGGTCGAGTGGACCACGCTGGACGAATACCTCCGGACCCTGGAACGGAAGGGCATTTCGCTGAATGTGGCTTCCTATATCGGCGCGGCCACGGCGCGCATGAACTTGCTGGGCGAAGGGGACGTGGACCCGACAGCGGAGCAGCTCGAGGCGATGCGCGCCGTCGTGAAGGGGGCGATGGAGGATGGCGCGCTCGGCGTCGCATCTGCCCTGATCTATGCCCCGGGCACCTTTGCCGAGACCGACGAGCTTGTCGCACTCGCCGAGATGGCCGGTCGCTGCGGCGGAATCTATGCGACCCACATGCGCAGCGAAGGCCGCCGCCTGATCGAGGCCATCGACGAGACGATCGAGATCTCGCGGCGCTCCGGCACGCCGGCCGAGATCTATCACCTGAAGGCCGCCGGTCAGGACAACTGGCCGAAACTCGATCAGGCGACAGCCCACATCGAGGCCGCGCGGCGCGAGGGTTTGCGCATCAGCACGGAGATGTACGCCTATCCCGCGGGCGGCACCGGCCTCGACGCATCGATGCCGACCTGGGTCCAGGCAGGCGGCAACGAGGCCTGGTTCGCGCGCCTGCGCGATCCCGCAATCAGGAAGCGCGTGGCCGCGGAGATGCGCGCGACCGATGCGGGCTGGGAGAACATCATGCAGATGTCGGGTGGTCCCGAGCATGTGCTGCTTGCGGCGCTGAAAAACCCGGCCCTGAAGCCGCTGATCGGCAAGACGCTGGCCGAAGTCGCGAAAGCGCGCGGCGTGACGGCCGAAGAAGCCGCGATGGACCTGGTGGTCGAGGACCAGAGCCGCGTCGGCGCAATCTACTTCCTGATATCGGAAGACAACATCCGCCGCGAGATGGCGCTTCCGTACATGACCTTCGGTTCCGACGGCACGGCGGTGTCTGCCGAGGGCGTATTCCTGAAGAACAACCTGCATCCGCGCGGCTATGGCAACTTTGCGCGCGTCTTCGCGCGCTACGTGCGCGACGAGAAGGTCCTGACGGTGGAGGAGGCCGTGCGTCGCATGACGGCGCAATCGGCAGCCGTGCTCGGACTGCGCGATCGCGGCCAGCTCAAGGAAGGCTATTACGCCGACATCGTGGTGTTCGACCCGGCGACCATCCAGGATCACGCGACCTACGCGGCGCCGCACCAGTACTCCACCGGCGTGTCGAACGTGATCGTGAATGGCGCCGAGGCGCTGCGTGACGGATTGCCGACCGACGCGCGCCCGGGGCGCGTCGTGCGCGGGCGCGGCTGGACCGGCTGGGACAATGGCGGTTGCCGGGCGTCTCCCGCCGCATGGGACTGGCCAATGTGGGGTCCGGCCGACTGGCAGGGCGCAAATACTCCGGCGGGCTAGCGCGTTCTATTTAACATTAGAAATACTACGTAATCGATTGAAATATAAACTATAAAGTGTTTCCATTTGAGTTCCTGCTGTTCGGCCTCACGCTGCTCGGCGTCGCCATTTTCTTTCGTCTGTCGCTGCTGATCGCGGCCTGCGGACTCGCGACGATCATCGTCTACGAATGGTTCTTCACGCAGTTTCCGGCAGGCGCGGGAATTGCCGGCCTCGTCGCGCACTTCTCGCACGAGTGGGTGCTGCTGGCGAACCTGCTGTTCCTGCTGACCGGCTTCGCGCTGGTATCGCGCCACTTCGAGGAAAGCGGGATTCCCGCCGCGCTGCCGCGTTACCTGCCCGACGACTGGACCGGTGCCTTCGCACTGCTGGTCATCGTGTTCGTGATGTCCGGCTTCCTCGACAACATCGCGGCCGCGCTGATCGGCGGCGCGATGGCGCACACTCTGTTCCGGGCGCGCGTCGGCGTCGGCTACGTCGCCGCGATCGTCGCCGCCTCGAATGCCGGCGGCGCGGGCAGCGTGATCGGCGACACGACGACGACGATGATGTGGATCAGCGGGGTCGCGCCAATTGCTGTCGCCCACGCATACATTGCCGCAGCAGCGGCGCTGCTGATATTCGGTGTCGCGGCGGCGAAACGGCAGCAACGGTTCGCGCCGATCATCAAGGATTCCACAGGATCGGTTCGAATCGACTGGGTGCGTGTGATTGTCGTGGCGTGGGTGCTGGCGAGTGCAGTCGCCGTCAACGTCTTCGTCAATCTCGAACATCCGCAACTGGCGGACTCGTTTCCGTTTATCGGCGCAACCGTTGCGGTCACGTTGCTGATGACGATCGGCATCCGGCGGCCCGACTGGAGCGCATTTCCCGGCGCACTCAAGGGTTCGTTGTTCCTGTTGTGCCTGGTCGCTTCCGCATCGTTGATGCCTGTCGAGTCCCTGCCGGGCGCTTCATGGCGCACCGCGCTGGCGCTGGGCTTCCTGTCGGCCGGCTTCGACAATATTCCCTTGACTGCGCTCGCGCTGAAGCAGGGCGGGTACGACTGGGGCGTGCTGGCGTACGCCGTCGGCTTCGGCGGCTCGATGCTATGGTTCGGGTCTTCAGCCGGTGTTGCGATCTCGAGCAGCTATCCGGAGGCGCGTTCGACCGTCGCCTGGCTCCGCGAGGGCTGGTTGATCCCCGTCGGCTACGTTGCGGGATTCGCGATGCTGCTCGCGACTCTTGGCTGGCGGCCAGTGCCCTGATTTCAGTCTGGCTGCGGGATCCCGCCGGATCGGCGCCGCAGCATGACCTGCCAGAGCGCGAGCGACAGGAACCAGGCGATTGCTGCGCTCGTGAGGTCGTGGGACAGGAAATGTGCGCCACGCGACTGCTGGCCGAATGAAAGGATCATTCCGAGCAGGATCGCGCCGGCGAGCGACCAGCGCGCTGCGCGCGGCCGGCGATCGCGCAGCAGGAAGTAGACCGCCAGCAATGCAAAGCCCGCGGACGCGTGCGAGCCCGGATAGCATTCCGCGCGGGGCAGGTTGTCCGGCCGGTCGCCAAACAGGCTGACGTACGGCCTGTCGCCGCCGTAACGATCGAGATCGCGCGGGCAATCGACGTTGGTCACCAGTTGCAGTGCGCCGACCACGCCCGGCACGAGGATCAGCGCGAGCGTCAGGTAGGCAGCATCGCGGCGCCAGCGGCGCAAGTGCGGCAGCCCGAAGCCGAGCAGGAAGGTGAGCAAAGCCGCAATGCCGATGGCGCGCGCCAACCAGGTGCCGCCGGTGTGGATCAGCTGAACAGCCCACCAGGTGCCGGTTCCGAGCCAGCCGAGCAGAGGCCCGCGGTAGAAGAATGTATCGGCCAGCCACAGGTCCAGGTCCGTTGCCCACAGCACCAGGAACGCAGCACCGAACAGCAGTGTGGGCCACAGGGCGTGGCGGCGCCAGAAAGCACGCATCGCGCCTGCGTCAGGCTCCGGCTGGTCGGCGTCGGAGATCAAAATGTGCGCTTCGTCTGCACCAGGAACTGCAGCTTGTCGATTGAGCTATCGCCGTCCAGCGGGAAGGCGACGTCCAGGTGCAGGACATTGCCGAGCGCCGAGCGCGTGTTACCCAGGCGCAGGCCGAAACCGACGTCCTTCAGGAGGCCCTGTCCCTGCGTCGGGCCGAAGGCCGAATCGCCCCAGGTGCGCCCCAGGTCGAAGAACACGGCGCCGCCGACGTCCGCGATCTTCCAGAGCGAGTACTTGGTGTAATAGCGCTGCTCGATCGTCAGGATCGCGCGGCTGTCGCCGGTCTGGTAGCGCAAGGGATAGCCGCGCAGCCCTTCTTCGCCGCCGAGCACGACCTCGTGGTCGGCATCCAGGGCCTGGCCTGCGTCGCCCGCCAGCGATACAAAGAACGTGCTGTGCTGTCCCGTCCGCCGGTAATAGCGCAGGTTCGCGGACAGCAGGGCGTCCTTCGCAGAGCCGTTCTCCAGCCGGCCCGCCAGCGAACTGGCGAAGAACAGTGACTGCCGGTCGCCAAGCCGGAATCCGCGGCTCGCATCGGCGCGCAGCATCGCCGCGTCGCGGTCCGAACCGAGACCGGTCGCCGCCCAGCCGAGCTCGAGGGCGTAACGCCAGCCAAACTGCAGGTCCTCGGTGCGTGCGATCTGGTCGAGATTGCGCGTGGTCTCGAAGTCGTCCTCGATGACCTCGAGGCGCAGGAACGGATAACGCAGGTCGCGATTTGCGGGCAGCGCCGCCGGCGCGGTGGCGCCCGGAACCAGCGCAAACTCCGCCGACTCGCGCCGCAGGCCGGCGACCCAGCGGCGTGTCCACCCGTCCTGCAGGCCGCTGGACCAGCCGTACTTGACCTCGGCGTCCTGGAGATTGCGCTGGTACTCGGCGATCCGGTGGCCGAGCCGGTACACGTTCTGCACCGCGTCGTCGTGCACGAACCAGCCGCCTGCGCTCCAGTGCGTGTCGAGCGAAAAGAACGGGCGTTCCACCAGGAGCGTCTGGCCCTTGCCGTCATCGCTGTCCGTGACCGTGGCCTCGCTCTGCCACCGGCTGCCGAGAAAATTCGGGTCGACCCAGGTCAGCGTGTAGGAATTGCGGTCGACGTTGTGCTTGTAGTCGATCGCAATGTGCTTGCCGTAGCCGAGAAGATTGAGCTCCTCGAGGCTGACGCTTCCCGAGTCCTTGCCTCCGGCCCGGCCATACGAGATGCCCGGGTTGAGGGTCCAGACGTCGTGCACGATGACCTCGAGGTCCACGAGGCCGTCGTGAAAGCCGGACACGCGGATCTGCGGCTCGTGGATGAATCGCAGGTCGCGCAGGTTGCGTTCCGTTTCGTCGAGGATGCGGCGTGAGTAGGGGTCGCCGGGCTTGAACAGCAGTTGCGGGCTGATGGCGGATTCGCGCGAATCCTTGTGCCATTTGTCCGCCAGCCGGAACAGGGCTTTGTCCTCCCCCGGTATTGTCGGATCGAAGATCGGCTTGACCAGGATCGTTACGTTGCCGATGCGCGCGCCCTGCGCCTCGAGCTCGGCATCCGTGGGCACCGTCATGCCCGGCGGTTGCGCCGCTTCGGCCGACGCGAGCGCCGACACGCCCGAAGCGGCGAGCGCGATCAGCAGACAGGTCACGAAATGAATGGTGCGCATGATCATTGACTCGCAATCGGGGCCGCCGGCGCGTCCCGCGGCGCGGCGGGCGCCGCTTCGTAACGGTGCGCCGCGAAGAGTTCATAGGCGGTCTGGTAGTAGGCAATTCCGAGGCGTTCGAGTTCCGGATCCGGGGCCGCCGGCGAATAACTGTCCGTGGCGGCGTCGTAGTCGTAGTACTTGACGGACTGCTTGAGGCCGAAGACGACGATGCGGCCGTTGCGGAAGATCGCGACGTCGTGGTTGTGATTGAAGAGCGCCACTCGATTCCCGGCCGGCGCGTTGAGGACATCCTGCCCGAAGAACGGAGCCTCGTAAGGGAGCCCGAGCAATCCGAGCACCGTGGGGGCCACGTCGATCTGCGTCATCAGCGTGTCCACGCGGCGCGGCGCGATGTGCTTCGGCGAGTAGATCATCAGCGGAATCTCGTAGGTGCGCAGCGGGATCTGCTGGGCGCCGTAGACCCGCGCGCCGTGGTCCGCGATGACCACGAAGATCGTGTCGTCGAACCAGGCGTGGTCCTGCGCATGCTGGAGGAACTGTCCGAGGGCGAAATCGGCGTAGCGCACGCCCGCGGCGCGGCCACCGCCATTCTGCGGAATTCCCAGTTTCTCCAGGCCGGGGGGGAACGTGTAGGGCTTGTGGTTCGATGTCGTCATGATGATCGAGAAGAATGGCTCGCCGGCCGCGTGCAGCTGATCGAAGTGCTCGAGCGCCCGGTCGAACAGGTCCTCGTCGCTGACACCCCAGGTATTCTCGAATCGCACCTTGTCGATGGCCTCGCGGTCGAGCACTTCGAAGCCGTTGTTGCCGAAGAAGTAGTTCATGTTGTCGAAGTAGCCGTAACCGCCGTACAGGAAGCTCGTGTGATAGCCGAGCGAGCGCATCACGGCGCCCCAGGTCGCGACTTTCTCGTTGCCCGGGCGGCGCAGGATCGAGACGGTCGGAATCGGCGGTATGGAGCTCGCGAGCGCTTCGAGTCCCCGCACGGTACGCGTACCCGATGCATATGTGTGGCGGAACCATAGCGCCTTCCGTGCATAGCTGTCGAAGAACGGGGTCAGGTCCCTGCTCGAACCGTACAGGCGGCTGAATTCCGCGCCGAATGATTCGCTCGATACCAGCACGATGTTGAGGCGGCCCAGGCCGTCCGGGCGCGCCGGAAATGCGCGGTCGAGCCGGCCGTCGCCGAGTCGCGTGAAGCGGCCGCCGCCGCGGGCCAGCTCGCGCGCGATCAGGCTGAGGTTTTCAGCAGGAGTCTGCGCTCTTGTAATAGGCGTGGTATTCGATCTCGTTGGTCCTGGCCGCCAGGAAGAAGCTGCTGGTCCCGTTCTGCACGAGCTCGTTCGTGATGCGGCTCGAGCTCATCGAGAGCAGGTCGGTCGGATAGAAGAGCGCGCACAGCAGCACGACGGCGAGGTGCAGCAACGCCGGCCGCGCGCGTATTGCGAGTGGCCCGGTGGCCGTCGAATCGCGCCGAAAGCAGTCCCGGATCATCCACAGCACGGCGCTCGCAATGAGCGCCGATTCGAGGGCGACGCGAATGACCGGGTATTCGGCCCAGACGTCGCCGGCCACCTCGGTCGGGTAGGCGAGGTAGTCGAATGCGACCAGATTGAAGCGCGCGTCGAATTCCTGGAAGAAATAGAACTCGGTGAATGCCAGGAATGAGAGCCATGCGATCGTGAGCCAGCTGCCTGCGGCGAGCAGCCATCGGTTGGCGCTCGATTCATACCAGCGATCCGGCGGCAGGGCCGAATACAGCGCGAGCAGTGCAAGGAGGTAGGCGGCGACGACCAGGTCATTCACCGCGCCGCCTGCGAGGATCGCCGGCAGCATCCACGCGCTGACGCCGGAATCGAATCCAAAACGCCACCAGAGCACGGCACGCAAGATCGCCCAGATGGCGAGGCAGGCAGCGCCGAGCGCCAGCACCAGGCGATATCTCCGCATCGTGGGCATTTCGAACTGGACCAAGCTGCCTCCGGCTGGCCGGAATCATCGAGGGGCGGAATAGTGCCAGACGACGGGTCCGCGGGCACGGGCGCGTCCAAATGAATTGGACGTGCGATCCGGCAGCGTTCAACCGGTCAGGAAGGAGTCAGAAATTCCGGAGCAGACCGATTCGCGTTCGCGGCTGCAATCAGAAGGCGGCTGCGACCGACGCTTCGTGCCCGGCGATCTGGCGTCGCGCTTCGAGCCACGACCACAATTGCTCCCACTGCGCGAGTTCAGGGTGAACGCGCGCCGGGTTGAGATCGTGTATCCCGAGCCCCAGCTCGCCCGCATGCACGTAGCTCTGCGAATCGCGCAGCGTCGTGATGACGGGAATCTGCAGCTGGTCGAGGAACCGCATCAGCGTGCGGCAGATGATCGTGTTCGGCTTCACGCGATTCGCGATGACGCCCAGGCGGTTCTCGCGGCGCTTGATCTTGCCGGAAATCAGCAGGTGCCCGATGCAGCGCGAGCAGGCATGAATGTCCGCGTCCGACGGCATCACCGGCACGAGCACCGCGTCGGCGTCCTTGACGTGTTCGAGGAAGTGCTGGGTCTGGAGCGCAGCCGGCGTATCGACGATCACCGGATCGGCTCCGTGCGGAACGCGCAGCTGGAAGCTGCGGGTGACGGCGATCGTGCGCGCGTAGGCGGCAACACCGTGGACTGCCGGGCGCTCGTGCGAGCGTTTCTCGAGCCAGCGCGTGCTGGTGCCCTGGGAATCGAAGTCCATCAGCGCCGGGTGATAGCCGCGGGCCGCGTACATGGCTGCAAGCCCGGTCGCTAGTGTGGACTTGCCCGAGCCGCCCTTGGGATTGAGCACGACGATACGAAGCATGGCACCCCCAAAGCCGTCGGCCAGCGTACGCCCGCGGCCGGCCGTGGCGCAAGGGAAGGGGCGGTTCCGGCGGCCTGCCGGGCCGCCGGGGCGCCTGCATTATCATCGCCGGGCTGGCAATTGGCCGGCTGGGGGAAGGCGCAATGAAGATGACCATTGGGGTGGCCCTGGGCCTGACGCTGCTGCTGGTCTGCGGGGCCGGTAGCCAGGGCGGTACGGCGCTTGCACAGCAGGCCGAACCCGAGCCAGAACCGGAGGTGCCGGCCCCGGATGCAGCCGACGACCAGGATCAGGATCATGACCAGAATCAGGTCCAGGACCAGGTCGAGGACCAGGATGCCGAAGAGACGCCCCCCGAAGGCGCAGTTGAAGAGAATGGCGCCGAAGAGAATGACGCCGACGAGAGCGGCGGCGACGAGGCTCAACAGGTCGACGACTGGCCGGATGACAGCTGGGCGCCCGACGTGGTCGTCGACGAGTCGGACGACGCGATTCCAACCGATCCTGAACTGAATCCGACCGGCGAGGCCTGGGACGTCGTCGAGTTCGCGGACGACGGCAACAACCACGAGGACGCGCCGCCTGCATCGACGAGCGACATCCGGGATCCGGGCGACATGCCGATCATTCGCCGGCCGGTGCGGCGCACCTCGAGCACGCCGGGCGCGCAGGGCGCACAAGGCGGAAGCGAAGACACGCCTTACTCGACAGGCGGCAAGCCGGTCCGCGCGGAGGGGGCGCCGTGGCAGGCGCAGATTTACTATCCGAACAACGCGCCGCAGTGGGCGGAGAAGATCAAGAACGGCATGCCGCTATGGCAACTGCAGCACTATTGTGGCGGCACGCTGATCGCCGAGGACTGGGTGCTGACGGCGGCCCATTGCATCGACGAGGGAATGGTCAAGGCGGGTTACCGCGTGCGGCTCGGCGCCGCGGACATCTCGAAAGACGAAGGAATGAATTTCAAGATCGACCGCATCGTCAGGCATTCCCGGTACGAAGAGCGAACGCTGCCGGCGCCACCGCCCAACATGTACGCCAACGATATCGCGCTGATCCACATCGTCAACGACGGCAAGCCTCGCACGCGCAATCCTGCGCAGATTCATCCGATCCCGCTGTACGAGGGACCGGTTGCACCGGGCGCGGAAGTCACGGGCACTGGCTGGGGCAAGACCGAGGCGGTCGAGGGCCACGCACCGAGCGCCATATTGATGAAGGTGGACCTGCGGGCGATGGACACGGAAACCTGCAAGATGAGGCCCGGCTACGGTCCCGAGAGAATTCAAGGCAAGGTGATCTGCGCCACCAACCCGCATCGGTCAACCTGCCAGGGCGACAGCGGCGGCGCACTCACATTCACCAACGGCGCCCCGAAGGTCGTCGGCGTCATCAGCTGGGGAAAGAAGCGCTGCAGCGGCGACGGCCAGCCCGGCGTCTACACGCGCGTCCAAAATTATCTTGGCTGGATCAAGCAGGCGATGCAACTCGATCCGTCGAAGAACGCGCTGCCCTGAACGGGAATTTCACGCGATGAATTGTCCGCAGCCGGCGCTGCCCGCCGGCTGCGGACCCATGCGACCGATCAGCCGCTCGGCGCGACCTTGTCGCCGCCAGACTGTCCGGCGTCCTGCGCGTTGTCCGCCGGGGGCGTCGTTGTATCCTCAGCCGGTGCCGGTGCGGGCTCGGCGGCCGGCGGCGGCGCGGCTTCTGGTTCGGCAGCTGCTTCTTCCTTCTTGGCGCAAGCCGCCAGTATCAATGCGGCCGCGAACACCATCACGGCTGTCCTCACTGGTTTCATGATCTGGTCCCCCGTCTGTTCTTTGTGGGTGAAAGTCGCTCGCAGACGCCCCCGAGCCTAATCGAAGCCGATGCTCGCAAGCAACCGCGAAAAGCGCGGCTCGCCGCGCAACGGGTCGAGGAACGGGTCGTTGCGCGCGTAGATGAGGCCCGAATCGCCAACCTGCCGTGCCTTCTCGAGCCGCTCCAGCGCGGCATCCCGTTCGCCCCATTGCGCGAGGACCTCGGCCTGCTGGTACAGCACCCTGTCGCCCAGGCTGGCAACCAGCTCCTTCATGGCCGCCCGCGCGGCCGATTCGTTGCCGAGCTTGTGCTCGACGACGGCGATGCCGGTCAGCCGGAAGTCCGCGGCTGGCTCCGCCGCGTACGCGGCACGGGCCTCCTTGCTGCGCCCGAGCATCAGCAGGGCGTCGCCGATCGCCGCATTCGCACGCGACATGCGCGGGTTCAGGGCGAGCGCCTGCCGCGCCGGCGGGATCGAATCGGAATAGTTGCGCGCTGCGTATTCAATCGAACCGGCCGCGCGGTGAATGAGCGGGTTCAGGGGATCGAGCAGCAATGCACGCTGCATCGCCTCGGCCGCTTCGCGCTTGCGGCCGATGCGCGCGCTGAATTGCGCATAGCGGGCCATGACCGTCGCTTCGCCGGCGCCGAGTTCGCGCGAACGCTCGAACGGCGCGCGCGCTGCACGCGCGTCCAGCCGGCCCTGGAACAGCGTGAATCCGAGGGTCGAATGCGCATCGGCCAGATCCGGTGCGAGCGCGATCGCGCGTTGAGCCGAGGCGATCGCATCATCGTACAGGCCGGAAAGTTGCCCGACCTCGCCATATTGATTTGCGATGGCCGTCAGCGAGCGGGCGCGCGCGGCGTGGGCGGCCGCGTATTCCGGATCGGCTGCGATCGCCGCGTCGAACTGCGCGAGCGCCGCGCGTTCCGAGGCCTCGTCTGCACTCAGGTCGTACAGCGCGCGGCCGCGCAGGTAGGCGTCGTAGGCTTCGACGCTGGTCGTGCCTCCAACCGCTCCCGGGCGCTCGTCGCCGGCCGGCGCCGGCCCATCGGCCGGCGTGACCCGCGCGACCAGCGCGCGGGCGACGGTCCCGGCGATCTCGCTTTGCACGGAAAATACGTCGCGCATGACCCGGTCGAAGGTCTGCGTCCAGCGGCTGAATCCCGTATTTCCGTCGATCAGGTCCGCCGTGATGCGCAAGGTTTCCCCTGATCGGCGCACGCTGCCGTCCAGGAGATATGCCACGCCCAGTTTTCCGGCGATGGTCACGGCATCGTCCTTGCGATCGCGGAATTGCGCCGAGGAGGCCTCGGCCATCACCTGCAACTCGAGGTTGCGCGCAAGCGTGGCGCGCAGTTCTTCCGAGAGGCCGTCGGAAAAATAGACCTGGTTCGGATCGCCGCTCAGGTTCTCGAACGGAAGCACGGCGACGCTGTTTCCCGAAACGGGGCCGTGGCCGCCGAACAGTCCCTGTCGCCACGCAAGCAGGCCGGCAATTCCCGCGAGCGTCGTGCCGGCGGTCGCGACCAGTACGCCGCGGCGGGAAACCGCAAACGAACGCCGTTGCGCAACCGGCGTGGCGGGCAGGTGGTGCGCCGCCTGGCCAGCTGCGGTCCGCACGCCGCGGACCACGCTTGCGACTTCGGCCGCGTCCGCGTTACCCCGCCAGCGCGACAAGTCGACAGATTGATACTGGCGAAAGCCCAGTGGTGGCTCGGTGCCGTCGATCGACACCGGCACCAGCTTGCGCAGATCGCGTCCCCTGGCCGCCTCGTCCAGCACCCAGTCGGACCCGGTCGACGCCCTGGACCACAGGACGATGACTGCGTCGCATTTGTCGAGTGCCGCTTCGATCGACCTGGCGTATGCGGCGCCGCCTTCGATCAGCGCATCCCACCACAGCTTGAGGCCGGCAGCCTGCAGGGCCCCGACGAGCATCGTGGCCTGCGCCTGGTCGGCCCGGGCGTAACTGAGGAACGCAGTCGGGCGGTCTGCAGCGTCGCGGACGTCCTCGTTGCGGGACATTGCCCCAGCTCTCCTGTTCAGACTGCGCGTTCAGTCTAGCGCGCCGACTGCCGGACGGCCCGCACGATTGACTCGAGGAAGTCGCAGCATCGACACTGCGGCTGTCGTCAGCGATCTCCACGGTCACGGAGCCCTTGCCAGCATGTCCGAGTCGAGCCGATTGCCGCAATTTCACGTGGTGGGCTTCGCAGGTCACCGCCGGCTCGAAGTTCCCGAACTGGCTGCAAGGGCGCTGGCTGAAGTCGCTGGCGGGATTGCGGAGCCAGGTGCCCGGCGAATGGATCGGCGTTTCGTCCGCGGCTGCCGGCAGCGACTTGCTGTTTGCACGAGGCATTCTGGATCTCGGCATGCCATGGCAGGCAGTGCTGCCGCTGCCGCAGGCGGAATTCCAGAAGGATTTCGCGCCGGACGAGTGGCAGCGCGTCGAGGCGCTGCTGGCGGCGGCCGAGTCGGTCACCGTAATCGGGACCAGCGCCGTTCGCGAGGAGGCATACCTCGACTGCGGCATCGAAATCGTGAATGGCTGCGATGTGCTCGTCGCGCTGTGGGATGGCGAGCCGGCGCGCGGACGCGGCGGCACGGCCGAAGTCGTCGTGTACGCCCGCGAATGCGGTAAGCCGCTGGTGATCATCGATCCCGACACGGGTGAGGTGCGTCGCGAGACGTTTCAGCAGTTCGCCCCGGCGGATGCGGAGCTCGAATTCCTGAACGGCCTGCCGGATGCCCAGGCATCCGGGGCAGGGCGCGACGGAGCACGCGGCATCGTCGAACGCTTCATGCGGAAGGCCGATGACGCTGCGAATCGAAGCGCGCCACAGTTCCGCCGGCTCACTGCCGCAACCGTGCTGTTGCACGTCGCGGCGACGATCATCGCCACCGCCGGACTCGCATTCGACTGGCATCCCCTGCCTTTGCCATGGGCGAAGCTCCTGTTCGTGCTCGGCGCGCTCGCAGCCGCGCTCGGCATCCGTCACTATCGCGCGCAGCACAACTGGGTTCGATGCCGGCTGGCCGCGGAGATCGGCCGTGCGGCGCTCGCGACCTGGGGAATGCCGCGCCGGGTGGCGCTGTTCGGGGACCTGGACCTGCCGCAGTTGCACCAGCTGGTGCGTTCGCTTCATGTCCTGCATCGGCGTGGCGCGCCCGACAGGCGCGCGAACCTCGACACATTCACGCAGGACTACCGGATATCGCGCATCGAGGACCAGCTGCGCTACTACCAGCGCCGGCTCGAACGGGCGGCGCCATTGCTCAGCCGGTTGCGCTTCGGCTTCGCCGTCAGCACGATCCTGGCCATCGTCTGCATGACCGCCTATGCGTTGCACAGCACGCTTGGGCTTGCGCCGGTTCCGCCGTTGGTCGATGCACTGGTCTTCCAGTTCCTGCCGATCGTGCTGCCGGTAGTCGCCGCGGCATTCATCGCGATGATGTCCATCAACGACCTGCACCGCAGGGTCGCCCGATACCGCGAGATGTGCCTCATGCTGGATGCGGCCCGTGTCCAGATCCGCGTGACGCACACCTGGCACAGCGTCGAGCACCTGGTGCGGCATACGGAGCGGGCGCTGCTGCAGGAAGTGCTGGAGTGGCACACGCTGATGAGCCACCTGGAATCGAGGTGACCGCATGCGCCCGCGAGTCGTCATCGTCGGCGCGGGGTTCGGCGGCCTTGCTGCGGCGCGGCGGCTGGACGGACTGCCAGTCGACGTCACGCTGATCGACCGCCAGAACCACCACCTGTTCCAGCCGCTGCTGTACCAGGTGGCGACCGCCGGTCTCTCGCCGGCGGACATCGCCTGGCCGATCCGCCAGCTGGTCCGGCGCCAGCGCAATGCGCGCGTGCTGATGGGCGAGGTCACGAGCGTCGATGCGTCGCGCAAGGTCGTCATGCTGGGCGACGGCCCGATTGCGTACGACTGGCTGGTGATCGCGACGGGTGCGACGCACGGCTATTTCGGCCATGACGAGTGGGCCGTGCATGCGCCGGGCCTCAAGGACCTCGACGACGCGACGGGGATCCGCCGGCGACTGCTGCTCGCGTTCGAGCGCGCGGAAATGGCATCGAGTCCCGAGCTGTGCGCGCGACTGCTGACGATCGCGATCGTCGGCGGCGGTCCCACGGGCGTCGAGATGGCGGGGGCCGTCGCGGAACTGGCGCGCCGCGCGCTTGCGGCCGACTTCCGCGAGATCGATCCGAAAAGGACGCGCGTGCTGCTGATCGAGGCGGGGCCGCGTCTGCTGCCGGGCTTTCCGGAAGGATTGTCGCGCTACACGGAAGCCGCGCTGCGCCGGCTCGGCGTCGAAGTGCGGCTCGGCAAGGCGGTCACCCGCTGCAGTGCCGAGGGAGTCGCGATCGGCGACGAGCTCATAGAAGCCGGCAGCGTCGTCTGGGCGGCCGGCGTGAAGGCTTCGCCCGCGGCACGGTGGCTCGGCATCGACGGCGACCGCGCGGGAAGGGTGCCGGTCGGGCCGGATCTCAAGCCGCCGGGGCTGGACGACATCTATGTCATCGGCGACACGGCCCTGGTGCGCGACCGGCCGGTGCCGGGCATCGCGCCTGCCGCGAAGCAGCAGGGCGCTTACGTCGGTGATGCCATCGCGGCGCGGATCCTGGGCCGCATTCCGCCGCCGCCATTCGCGTATCGCGATCGTGGCCTGCTCGCGACGATTGGCCGCAAGTCTGCGGTCATCGCCTACCGGCGGTTGCGCCTGAAGGGCCGGTTCGCCTGGTGGCTGTGGGGCGCGGCACACATCTACTTCCTGGTGAGCCTGCGCAATCGCGTCATCGTCATGACGCAGTGGCTGTGGTCGTACCTGGTATTTGAACGCGGCGCGCGGCTGATCACGGGCCTCAAGCGGCAGTGAGGCGCGGCGCCGCCAGCGGCGGCCGCGCTCATTCGAGGAGCTGGATCAGCGACTGGTCCGTCGAAAGCCGCGCGATGTCCTTGGCAGTCAGGCCGTCGTTGTTGCGCACGCGCGTGCTCGCGCTGGCGGCGAGGAGGCTCTTGGCACATGCGAGGCAGCGCGACTTGACGCCGAGCATCAGGGCCGTGTCGCCGTGGGCATTGACGCCGTCGACCGGCGCGCGTGCGGCGATCAGAAGCGGGATCAGTGCAGCTTCGCTCGAGGCTGCCGCGACATGGAGCACGCTGTTGCCATTGCGCGTCCGGATGCGTGCATCCGCGCCGGCCTTCAGCAGCTGTTCGACGACCTCGCGGTGACCGCGGCTGACCGCGACGGTGAGCGGCGTGTTGCCCGCGTCGTCCGCCGCATTCAGCGCGCCTTTTGGCGCCAGTGCGGCCACCGCGCCGGGCGCGCCTTCGCTCGCCGCGTACCAGAGCGCCGTGCGCTTGTGTGCATCGGCGCCGTCCGCGCGCGCGCCGGCGGCGAGCAGCGCCTTGATTGTGTCGGCGTCGTCGGCCGAAGCGGCGGTCATCAACGCGGTCACGCCGGCGTCATCCGGGGCACCGGGATCCGCCCCCGCATCCAGCAGCGCACGCGCCGCGTCGCCGCTTTTTGCCTCGACGGCGACCAGCAGCAGCGGCTTGCCGCCCGCCATCCGAGCGCGCGGATCCGCGCCCGCCCGGAGCAAGCGGCGCACCGCGTCGATCTGGCCCGAACGCAGCGCGTGCCCCAGCGCGGTCGTGCCGGCGCGATCGCGGGCGTCCACGGTTGCGCCGGCGGCCAGCAGGGCGTCGACGGCGGCTACCTTGCCGGCGCGCGCGGCGAACGCAAGGGCGGTCATGCCTCGCGGATCGGCCGCATTCACGTCATCGCCCGCTGCCAGGCGCTGCTTCAGCTGCGCCAGGTCGCCGTTTTCCGCGGCAATCATCAATGGCGCGAGGCCGGCATCCAGCGAGTCGCTACGGACCGGACCGGTGGACGGGCGAACTCGTGTCGACGCCGAGGCGTCGCGCGAGCTCGCGATGATCATTGCGCGCAGCATGGTCTCCGGCGCTCAGCCCGCCGGCATCGTGCAATCGGGGATCGGCGCCGGCCGTCAGCAGGCGCTCGCAGATTTCGCGCGAGCCGGCGAGCGCCGCCAGCATCAGCGGCGTCGTGCCCGACTTGTTCGCGGCATCCGCCGGCGCGCCGCGGTCCAGCAGCAGCGACAGCAGTTCCAGGTTGCCGCTGCGCGCGGCGAGCAGCAGCGGCGTCTCGCCGTTCCGGTCGGCCTTCACGAGCGACGCCCCGCGACCCGCGAGCTCGCGGGCGAGCGCGAGGTGCCCGCCGTCGATGGCAAGCATGATCGGCGTGCGGCCGTACTCATCCGTGACGTCGATGGGCTGGGAATCGAGCAGGCGCAGCACCAGCGGCAGGTCGCCGGCGCGCGCCGCGCGCAGCAGCTGCTCGGCGGTGGGTTTCGCCGGTGTCGCCCGCCTGGGCAGTCGAGGCGGCAGGCGGCGCGTAGCCGCCGCTCTGCGCGGCGGCCCTCCATGCATCCGCCGTCCTTGCGGAGCTCGCGCATTCCTTCGAATCGAGCATGGCCGCGAGACTGCCGGCCGCCCGCGCATGGCCGGCGGTCGCCGACTGTTCGAGCAGCCGGCAGGCCTGCTGCAGGTCGCGCGCCACGCCGCGGCCGTAGCGGTAGAGCTGCGACAGCTGGAATGCGGCCTCCGCATCGCCCGCGTCCGCGGCCGGGCGCAGCAGCCCGACGGCCCGTTCGTATTCGTGGCGGCGCAATGCATCGCGCGCCGGCTCGAGGTCGGCAGCCAGCGCGGGATAACTGAGAATGAGCAGCAGCCACAGCCGGGCTGCGAACGCAATGCGCATCAGGCCGTCCCGTGCTTCGTTTCGACTTCGATTCCGATCGAGCGCAGGAAATCGGTCGGCAGGATGCCGCCGGCGCTGACGATGACCGAGTCGTTCCTGACCTTGCGGACGACGTCGTCGCATCGCAGGGCGACTGCCTCTTGTTCGATCGCCTCGACCTGGGATTTCAGCATGACCTTCAAGTGGCCATTGTGCTCGGCGGCGGCGACGCGCTCGCGATTGCGCTGCTTGGCGCGGCTGAAGGCGTCGCCACGATAGGAAAGGATGACGCTGCCGGTGTCGCTGACCTCGGCGATGCTCGCAGCCGCCTCGAGCGCGCTGTCGCCGCCGCCGACGACCAGCACCTGCTGGGCCGCATACTGCTCGGGCTCGATCAGGCGGTAGGTGACTTTCGGCAGTTCCTCGCCGGCCACGCCGAGCTTGCGCGGCGTTCCGCGACGCCCGATGGCGAGCAGGACGCTATGCGCGCTGTACTCGCCCGCCGTGCTGCGGACGACGAATCCGCCGTTGGCGCGCTGGATCGCCTCGACGCGCTCGCGGTAGTTGATCTTGAGATTGACCTTGCGCTCGATGCCGCGCCAGAACTCGAGCAGGTCTTCCTTGCTGGTCGTGCCCAGCTTGACGTCGCCGACGATCGGCAGGCGCGCCGGCTGGGTCATGACGATCTTGCCGCGCGGGTACTGATACACGCAGCCGCCGAGCGATTCCTGCTCGAGTGTCACGAAACGCATGCGCCGCTCGAGGGCCGCCAGCGACGCCGCGAAACCGGCGGGGCCGGCGCCGATGATGACCAGGTCGAGTTCCTTGCCGCCGCGCGGACGGCGTTCGTGGATCTGCTCCACGGCCTGCCGTCCTTGCTCGACCGCGTTGCGAATCAGTCCCATTCCGCCCAGTTCGCCGGCGACGAATATTCCCGGCACGTTGGTCTCGAACCATGGCGTCACGCGCGGAATGTCGACGCCGCGCGTCGCGGTGCCGAACACGAGCGTGATGGCGCCCACGGGGCAGGCCACGCGGCAGGCGCCGTGACCGATGCAGTCGGCGGGGCCGATGAGATGGGCCTTGCCGCCGATCATGCCCAGCACCTGGTGCTCCGGCTGCTCGGGGCAGGCCTTGACGCAGGATCCGCAGCCGATGCAGGTCAGCTGGTCGATGACCGGATGCAGCGACGGCGGTTCCGAGAGGCCGGCCTGCATCGCGTCGCGATGCGCCTCGACGCTGCGTCGCATGCGTGCGCTGGCGTCGCCATGAGTAGATCCCCAGGGCGATGACGATCGGTACCAGGTAGACGAGAAGTTCCATCGAATTCCGCTGCACGAGGAGCGCGAACTTGCGCTCGAAGGCTGAGTCTGAAGGTGGCGCTTCGCCTTGATGTATGTCAATTCAGCAACGACCGTTTCCTGCGACAGTTCACATCTGCGGAAGTGCCCTGCCGCGATGCGAGTAATTCTCAATTCGCATGTGACTTGTCGCAGCGCGGCGACAGGCGATTTCGTGTGTAAATTCCGCGCTATCCCGATACTGGACTGCCGGTCGCACAGCGGGAAATAAGTGAAGTACACCAAAGCGTTCGTCATTGTCGCTCTGGCGGCCATTGCCGTGGCCGGATCGTTCCTGTTCCTGCGTCCGGCCAAGTCCCCGACCGCACCCAGCGACTGGATCCTGCAGGCGGCGACCGCGCTGAATCGCGCATCGAAATCGAACAATCCCCATGCTGGTCTCGACGTGCGGCGCGGGCGACCCGTCGTCCGCGCAGCAACTGCTGCTCGAAGGACAGCGGCTGCGCGTGCAGCGGCGCTTCGCCGAGGCACAAGCCGTGTACCAGCAGGCGGTGAGGGCCGACCCGATGAACGCGGATGCCTGGGCGGATCTTGCGGATTCCGCGGCATCGGCGGCCGGCAACGACCTGACCAGGGGGCGCGACGCCATCGCGCACGCGCTCGCGATCGATCCGCAGCACCGCAAGGCCCTGTGGCTGCGCGCGAGCCTGGAGTTGCAGGAGAAACAGTTCGCCACTGCGGCGGCGACGTGGCGCGAATTGCTGGCACTGGTGCAGCCGGGTTCCTCGGATGCCCGCGTGATCGCCGCCAACATCGCCGAAGCCGACGCACTGGCGCAGTCCGCGCTGGTAGCAGACGGGCGGGGAAGCTGATGGCCGCAACGAGCGAAGCCGCGAGCAGGCCGGCAACTGGCGAAATTCGCCTGCCGCGAGTGCGCGCGTCCCATATCGGTCTGTGGCTGGCGCTGCTCGCCATCGTCACCGGATTTCTCATTCCCACCGAGCGATACCTGACACCGCAGGATGGCTTCGGCTATTTCCTCGGCATCCTCGGCGGCTCGATGATGCTGTCGCTGCTGATCTATCCGCTGCGCAAGCGGATGCCTGCGCTCGCCGTCATCGGCAGTGTCGGCGCCTGGTTCAGGATCCACATGGTGCTCGGCATCCTTGGCCCGCTCGCCGTCCTTTACCACGCGAATTTCAGCCTCGGCGCGACCAACAGCAACGTGGCGCTGTTCTGCATGCTGACCGTTGCCGGCAGCGGCCTGGTCGGCAGGTACCTCTACACGCGCATCCACCATGGCCTGTATGGCAGACGCGCGACGCTGCGCGAACTCGCCGCCGAGGCCGAGAATCTGCGCCAGCATTCCGGTGCCCTGAGCCTGCTGCCGGGCCTGATGGATGAAGTGGAGCGCGCCGAGCGCCACATCGCCGAGCCGGCTTCACTGGTCGTCAGGCCATTCATCGCCGCCGTCAGGCAGCGCAGCGAGGCCCGGCGCGTGTCGCGGCTGGTGCGCAATGCGGTGAAGATGGCGGCGACGAAATCACCCGTGCTGCAACAGCAGCATGAGCGCTTCACCCAGGTCGCGATCGGCTACGTCGCATCGCGGCTGATGGCCGCGCGCCGGGTCGCGGAGTTCGAGGCGTCCGAGCGGCTCTTTGCAGCCTGGCACGTGCTGCACATGCCGCTGTTCCTGATGCTCGTGATCGTCGGCATCGTGCACGTGATCGCGGTGAACGTGTACTGACGTGCGCGCGGCCGTCTGGACTGGATGGATCATGATGACAGGTCTTGCAGTATTCGCGACGGCGGCCAATGCCGGCCAGCTCGAAAAGCTGCTGATGCCGGGACAGTTGTCGCGCGCGCACGTGAAGGAAGAGGCGACCTGCGACAAGTGCCACGACAACAGCGACAAGTCGCGCCAGCGGCAGCTGTGCCTGGACTGCCACAAGGACGTGGCCGCCGACGTCGTCGCGAAGGCCGGGTTCCACGGTCGGGCGGCAGCTCGCGCCCAGTGCAATGCCTGCCACTCGGAGCACAAGGGTCGCGAGGCGGACATCGTCGACTTCACGCCCGAGGCCTTCGACCATGCGCGCACGGATTTCCTGCTGGACGGTGGACACGCTGCAGTGGCCTGCGCGGCCTGTCACAAGGCCGGGAAGAAATACCGCGAGGCGCCGCGCCTGTGCGTCGACTGCCACCGCAATGACGACGTGCACAACGGAAAGCTCGGAACGGATTGTGCGGACTGCCATGACACGGTGCGTTTCAAGACGACCCGCTTCGATCATGCGAAGACGAAGTTCCCGCTGCTGAACGCCCATGCCAAGGTGGCCTGCTTTGCCTGCCACCGCGACCAGACATACAAGGGCGCGCCGGGCCGTTGCGTGGACTGTCACGCGTCCGACGACGTGCATCACGGCTCGCGCGGGCCCGACTGCGCGAGCTGCCACGGCACGATCGGCTGGAAGCAGACGCGGTTCGATCACGTCAAGGCCAGCGGTTACGCGCTCCTGGGCCAGCACGCGAAGCTCGACTGCGACGCCTGCCATCGGGGTGGCGACCTGAAGGCGAAGCTGCCGAGGGAATGCGGCGGTTGCCATGCCACGGCCGACGTCCATGCAGGCCGTTTCGGCACAGCCTGCGCGGACTGCCACGTGCAGGACCATTGGACGGTCGCCGCGTACGACCACGAAAAGAGCGCCAAGTTTGCGCTGCGCGGAGCGCATGCGAAGCTCGAGTGCCACAGTTGTCATACCGGCGTGCAGAAGCAGCAGAAGTTGCCGAAGGACTGCGCCGGCTGCCACGGCGTCGACGACGTGCACAAGGGCTCGATGGGCCGCGACTGCCAGTCCTGCCACAAGGAAACGGCCTGGCGCGACGAAGTGAAATTCGACCACGACCTCTCGAAGTTCCCGCTGGTCGGGCTGCATGTCGGCGTGCCCTGTGAGGAATGCCATGCGAGCAGGGCCTATCGCGATGCACCGGACCAGTGCTTCGCCTGCCACAAGGCCAAGGACGTGCACAAGGGCAAGTTGAAGGAAGATTGCGGCTCCTGCCACAACCCCAACGGCTGGGATTTCTGGCAGTTCGACCACGGGGTCAGGACCGATTTCGCGCTGACCGGCGCGCATGCGCGCCTGGGCTGCCGCGATTGTCACCGCAAGCCGGACCACGATTACAGCCAGTCGGGTGACTGCGCCTCGTGCCACCACGCCGACGATGTGCACGATGGCCAGTTCGGCCGCGATTGCGGGCGTTGCCACGAGACGGAATCCTTCAAGCGCGTGCTGGTGCACTAGCGAAGGTGAAACCTGCCATGCATAAATCATCCAATCCGCTGATCGGGCTCCTGGTAATCCTGGCGCTGGCACTCCCGGGCCTGGCCCTCGCGGCGACGACGCGCCCGGTGTTCGATCACCTGACGACCGGCTATGAACTGACCGGCCAGCACCGGATCGTGGCCTGCGAGTCCTGCCACGTGGACTCGGTGTTCAAGGGCACTCCCCGCGAATGCGTTTCATGCCACTCGCCCGGCAGCCGGATCCGGGCGACGTCGAAGAATGCGACGCACGTGGTCAGTTCGGAGAATTGCGAGCAGTGCCATTCGACTTCCGCCTACGTTCCGGCCGCGCACTTCGACCACAACGAAGTGAAGGGCAGTTGCGCCAGCTGCCATAACGGCGTTCAGGGCGGCGGCAAGCCGGCGGGCCACGTACCGACGACATTGAACTGCGACGCCTGCCATCGGACGACCGGGTGGACGCCGGCGCAGTTCGATCATTCACGGGTCATGCCCGGCACCTGCATCCAGTGTCATGACGGGGTCACTGCAACGGGAAAGAGTCCGCAGCACATCAGCTCGACCAGCAACTGCGACGCCTGCCACACCATCAGCGCCTGGACGCCGGTGACGCGCGTCAACCATGCGGAGGTCACGGGCAGTTGCACGAGTTGCCACAATGGCACCACGGCGACCGGCAAGAACCCGACGCACGTTCAGACGACATTGGAGTGCGACACCTGCCATGCCACTACCGCGTGGCAGCCCGCGCAATTCAGCCACGCTGGCATTGCACCTGGCAGCTGCTTCCAGTGCCACAACGGCACGGAGGCGACCGGCAAGAACGCGACGCACATCAATACGACCAACGCCTGCGACGCCTGCCATTCCACGACGGCCTGGACCCCGGTGACGCGCGTCGACCATGCAGCGGTACTGGGCACCTGCACGAGCTGCCACAACGGCACGACGGCGACCGGCAAGAACGCGACACATATCCAGACGACGCTCGACTGCGACAACTGCCACGTCACCTCCGCGTGGACGCCGGCGCGGTTCGACCACTCGGGTGTCACGCCCGGTACCTGCTTCCAGTGCCACAACGGCACGGCGGCGACCGGCAAGAACGCAACGCACATCAATACGAGCAATGCCTGCGATGCCTGCCACAGTACGACCGCGTGGACCCCGGCAATCCGGGTCGACCATGCCGAAGTGCTCGGTACCTGCTCGAGCTGCCACAACGGCACCAAGGCGAGCGGCAAGACGCCCAATCACATTCCGACGACGCAGCAGTGCGACAACTGCCACATGACTTCGGCCTGGCTCCCGGCCCGTTTCACCCACGACGGCGTCGTGCCAGGGACCTGTGCCCAGTGCCATGACGGCGTGCGCTCGACCGGCAAGACGCCGACGCACATCGCGACGACCGCGAGCTGCGACGCCTGCCACTCGACCATCGCCTGGCTGCCGGCGCAGTTCAGCCACGCCAATGTCGCGCCAGGCACCTGCGCCCAGTGCCACGACGGCGTCAGCGCCACCGGCAAGACCCCGACGCACATCGTCACGACCGCAAGCTGCGACGCCTGCCACAACACGACGGCCTGGATACCGGCGCAGTTCAGCCATGCCACGGTTGCACCGGGCACCTGCTTCCAGTGTCACAACGGCAGCGCAGGCGACCGGCAAGAACGCGACAGCACATCAACACGACCAACACCTGCGACGCCTGCCACAACACGACCGCGTGGACACCGGCGATCCGGGTCGACCATACCGAAGTGCTGGGCACCTGCTCGAGTTGCCACAACGGCACAACGGCGGCCGGCAAGAGCGCGACCCACATCGTGACGACATTTCGAGTGCGACAACTGCCACGTCACCTCCGCGTGGACGCCGGCGCGGTTCGACCACTCGGGTGTCACGCCCGGTACCTGCTTCCAGTGCCACAACGGCACGGCGGCACCGGCAAGAATCCGCAAGCACATCAATACGACGCAATGCCTGCGATGCCTGCCACAGTACGACCGCGTGGACCCCGGCGATCCGGGTCGACCATGCCGAAGTGCTCGGCACCTGCGCCAGCTGCCATGACGGCACGCAAGGCGACCGGCAAGCCGGCCGATCACGTTCCGACGACGCTCGCCTGCGACAACTGCCACGTGACACGGCCTGGCTGCCGGCGCGCTTCGACCACACCGGCGTCGTGGCCGGGACCTGTGCCCAGTGCCACGACGGCGTGCGCGCGACGGGCAAGACGCCGACGCACATCGCGACGACCGCGAGCTGCGACGCCTGCCACTCGACCATCGCCTGGCTGCCGGCGCGATTCGACCACGCCAACGTGGCGCCCGGCACCTGCTCGCAGTGCCATAACGGCACCAGTGCGACCGGGAAAGCCAAGCAATCACTGGCTCACCAGCCTCGAGTGCGACCAGTGCCACAGAACGACCGCGTGGACGCCGGTGACCCACCGCCACATGTCGCCGAATTACCCGGGCGATCACCGTTCTTCGGTCACGTGCCTTGACTGCCACACGACCAACCGCGATGCCGTGACCTGGACGACGCCGGCGTACCAGCCCGACTGTGCGGGTTGCCATGCGGGCGACTATCAGATCCGGTCCGCACGACAAGACGGAACAGGGTACGTCAAGTACACGGTTTCGGAACTTGCGCAACTGCTCCGGCTCGTGCCACGTCTACACCAATGCGACGCTGACGACGATCTGCGAAGACTCGCAACGGTCCTCAGCACCGGGTCACATCCGGCGGCTTCGACTGACATGCGGGCATGGATCTTGCTGCTGGCATTCGCGCTGGCCGGCGTCGGCCGGTTCGCCGCGGCCGACGATGGCACGGACCTTGCCGGGCGGGTGCTGGAGCAGGTCGAGGTCATTCCGCAGGGCAACGGCGCGCGCGTATCCGTCCGCTTCGGCTGCCCGCTGCGCTACTCGAGCCACTTTCCGGCCACCGGCGCGACCGAGCTTCGCATCAGCCTGGTGCCGCTGCCCGGCTGCCTGCCGACGGACATCGTGGACAGCGCGCTGCACGCGCAGGGCGGCAACGCCGCGGGCCTCGGCGACGTGCGTCTCGAGCCGGTCGGCACGGCGCTGGTCCTGACGATGTCATTCGCCTCGCCGGTCGACGTATCGGTGCGGCCGTCTCCGGACTTCCTGGGCCTCGAGGTCGCGGTCATCGGCGAGGCGACGATGACGCGCGCCGCGCACGATGGCTCCGGTGGCGGCACCTGCGCCATTGCCGTCCCGCACATTGCCGACAACGGAGATCCTGGAAGCGCAGTGGGTCGAGGCGAAGGCCGCCTTCGACGCCGGCGACAATCCGACGGCGATCCGCCTGCTGACCCGTCTGGTCGAGTACCCGGAGCACCCGCGGCGCGCGGAGGCGCAGGAACTGCTGGGCCTGGCGCGCGAACGCAACGGCCAGCTCGCGCACGCGAAGGCGGAGTACGAGGAGTACCTGCGCCGTTATCCCGACGGCCCCGCGGTCACGCGCGTCACCCAGCGTCTCTCGGCGCTGACGACGCTGGATACGCGGCCGCAGGTCGCGGCGGTCGGCAAGCAGCGCGAGGGCGGAATGGAATGGTCGAGTTTCGGCGGCTGGGCGCAGGAGTACCGCTACGACTCGACTTCGCTCGACACGCTCGACACGACGACGAATTTCACCAGCCAGTCGATGGTCATCACCGACGGTGATTTCTCGCTGCGCGGACGCGGCGAGCGCTTCGACCTGCAGGCGCGCGTCAATGCGGGCTATCTGTACGACCTGCTGCCGGAGGGGGCGGGCACCCAGACGAGGGTCAGCGTCGCCTACGTGGACCTGAACGACCGCCGGTTCGACCTCGATGCGCGGCTCGGCCGCCAGTCGAAGCACAGCGGCGGCGTGCTCGGCAGCTTCGACGGGCTGCTGCTGGGCTGGCGCACGTTGCCTACGCTGCGGTTGAACCTCATGGCGGGAAGTCCCCTCGACACGACGACCGACTCATTCTCGACCGACCGCCGGTTCGTCAGCCTCGGCGCCAGCTGGTCGGGCCTCGCCGAAGGGCTCGAGATCAGCCCATTCGTGATCGACCAGACCTATGACGGCGTTTCGGATCGCCGGGCGGTCGGCAGCGAATTGCGCTGGTTCAGGCCGGGCCGCACGGTCGTCGGGCTCGTTGACTACGACATCGACTACAACGCCCTCAACATGGCGATGCTGCTCGGAAACTTCGAGCTGCCCGGGCGCTGGACCGTCACCGGCACGCTCGATCATCGCAAGAGCCCGTTCCTGACGACGCGCAATGCGATGGCGGGGCAGGCCGTCCAGACACTGGGCGAACTGGTTGCGCAGATCGGCGAGCCCGCGGTCCGCGCGCTCGCCGAAGACCGCACGGCCGACGTGGACACGGTCTCCATCGGCGTCTCGCGCCCGCTGGGCACGCGCTACCAGTGGATCGCCGATGCCGGAGCGACGCGCATGTCCGAGATGCCGGCGTCAGGAGGCGTCGAAGCGATCCCGGCGACCGGCACGGAATACAGCTTCGGCGCACAGCTCATCGCCAACAGCCTGCTGCGCTCCGGCGACGTGTCCATCCTGGGCCTGCGGCTCACCGACGGCGGCGTCGCCAGGACCACGTCCCTATCGCTGAGCTCGCGCTTCCCGTTGTGGGGTCGACTGCGTGCCGGTCCGCGGTTACGCTTCGATTATCGTGAGTTCAGCGCAGACGGCACGACCCAGTGGCTGGCGAGCCCGGCATTGCGCGTCGACTGGCACTCGGACAAGAGCACCATCGAGTTCGAGGCGGGCGGCGAATGGATGTCCCGGGAGCTGCCGGTCGATCAGGAGAAATCGAATCGCTACTGGTTCAGTCTCGGTTATCGCGTGGGGTTCTGACGCGCGAATCCGGTCGGCGATCGCCTTGCTGGCGATCCTCACGTTTGCAGGATGCACCGCGGAACGCGAATTCTGGCCCGAAGAGCGGCTCGATCCGAATACCGCGGTCAATGTCACCATCATGGCCGATCCGTGGGTTTACTCCCGCGATGTCCCGATGCTCGCAGCCAATGCGCGCGATTACCTCAATGTCGGCGTGGTCGAGACGAACCGCGCCGGGAAGCGCGCCACCTGGCTCGGCGTCATCGCCTGGAGCACGATCGACCGCAGCATTTTTTCCGGGACGCCGCCGGTCAGCCGGCCGCTGAAGGTTCGGCTGCGCTGGTCCGCTGCGAGCCTCGAGCTCGAGCCTGCGGCCAACGGCCGGGCCACCGTCGGTCTCACGAGCCCCGCGTTGATTGACCCAGAGACCCGGTTCACCGAGACCTGGTACCCGCTGACCGCGGCTGAGCTCGCGCAAATCGGCAAGGAGGCGCCGGCCAGCGTCGCGCTGCTGGACGAAGCAGGCCAGCCGACGACTTACCTGCCGTGGCGGGTGAACCCCGCGGCCATGTCGGAACTCCTGAAGGCCATCGGACTCTGAACGGCCCTGCGCTGCGCCGATCGGTTGACTCATATCATTGCGTCCAACCGGGTCGGTGCATAATGTGCGCCTGCAACGAAGCGAGTCGATCTTTATGCCATTGAAAATCATGATCTTGGGAGCCAATGGCTTCATTGGCAGCGCGCTGTCGAGTGCGATCCTGCGCCGCACCGACTGGCAGGTTTTCGGCATCGACCTGTCCGACCACAAGCTGCAGGACCTGGGGCAGAATCCCCGGTTCAAGTTCGTGGAAGGCGACATCACGATCAATCGCGAATGGGTCGAGTACCACGTCAAGAAGTGCGATGTGGTCGTGCCATTGGTCGCCATCGCGAACCCGGCGCAGTACGTGAAGGATCCGCTGGGCGTCTTCGAACTCGATTTCGAGGCGAATCTCAGCATCGTTCGCGAGTGCGTGAAGTACCGCAAGCGCCTGGTGTTTCCGTCGACGTCCGAGGTCTACGGCATGTCGCCGGACAGCGTGCTGCATGAACTGACGAGCCCGCTCGTGTATGGCCCGGTCAACAAGCAGCGCTGGATCTATGCGGCATCGAAGCAGCTGCTGGATCGCGTGATCTTCGCCTATGGAACGCGCGACAACCTCGATTACACGCTGTTCAGGCCGTTCAACTTCATCGGGCCCAACCTCGACAATGTGGACGAACCGAAGGAAGGCAGTTCGCGGGTCTTCACGCAGTTCCTGTCGAGCATTCTTTATCAGGCACCGATCAAGCTGGTCGACGGCGGCAGCCAGCGCCGTTCGTTCACGTATATCGACGACGGCATCGATTGCCTGCTGCGCATACTCGAGAACAAGGACCGCCGCGCGTCGCAGCGCATCTTCAACATCGGCAATCCGGGCAATTGCGTGACGATCAGGGCTCTCGCCGAGAGCATGATCCGGATCGCGCAGGAATTCCCGACGCTTCGCGAGCGCGCGCTTGCGACGCGCATCGAGGATGTCAGCGCGGGCGATTTCTACGGCAAGTTCTACCAGGACATCCAGCTACGGGTGCCCGACGTCGGGGCGGCGCAGGCCGAACTTGGCTGGGCTCCGACGACCGACCTGGACACGAGCATCCGCAGCACAATTGCCTTCTATATCGGCCGGCGCGCGACCGACGTGAGCGGGCCAGCCGCCATCGCTTCCCAGAACGCTGCCTGAGTCGTGGCTGCCACGTCGGGCGCAATGGCGGCCGCCGCGCGCTATCCCTGGTGGGTATGGGCGATCCTGGCGATCTTCTGGTTTGGTACGATTTCGCTGCGGCCACTGCTCGAGCCTGACGAGGGCCGCTATGCGGAGATCCCGCGCGAAATGCTGGCCAGCGGCGACTGGGTGACGCCGCGGCTCAATGACCTGAAATACTTTGAAAAGCCGCCCCTGCAGTACTGGGCGACGGCCGCCGTCTATTCGGTCTTCGGCGTGAAGGAATGGACCTCGCGGGCTTACGCATTCCTGCTGGCATTCCTGTGCCTGCCAATGGCCTATGCCTTCGCGCGGAGCGCATTCGAATCAGCCGACATCGCTGCGGCAACCGTGCTGGCGCTGGCCGTGAATCCCGCCTTTGCGGTCATCGGGCGCATCAACCTGCTGGACAGCGCCTTTACGTTCTTCCTTTCGGCAGCGCTGTTCTCAATTCTCGTCGCGATGCGATCAGAGCTGCGTTCTCCGTGCGAGCACCGCTGGATGCTTGCAATGTGGGCGTCGCTGGGCCTGGCCGCGCTGACCAAGGGACTCGCGGCGCCGGTGCTGTGCGGCGCTACGCTCGTGATCTACTCGTTGTTCACGCGCCAGTGGCAGCTCTGGCTGCGGCTGCGCTGGATCAGCGGCCTCGCGCTTTTCGCGGCCATCACGGTTCCCTGGTTTGTCTTGGTATCCGGGCGCAATCCGGAATTCCTGCATTACTTCTTCATACATGAGCATTTCCAGCGGTTCGCGACCGACGTCAGCAGCCGCCCGGGCCCATGGTGGTACTTCCTGCCATTCATCGCCGCGGCGCTCGCGCCCTGGATTGCAGTCCTGTGGCGGCAACGCGGGACCGCGGCGCAGGCACTGCGGACGCCGCGAGATGCTGCCTTGCGCGTCGACGTCTTCCTGCTGATCTGGATCGTGGTGGTCACGGTGTTCTTTTCCGCTTCGCAATCCAAGCTGGTGCCGTACGTGTTGCCCGCGATGCCGGCGATCGCGGTGCTCCTCGCGCCGCTGATCGCCCGGGACTCGCGTTCGATGCGGGCGGCAACCTGGTGGGTCGCCGGCTCATTGGCTGTCTTTGCCGCCGCACTCCTCGTGTACGCGAGACGCTACTCGAACACGATCCCGACCGGTGTCGCACTGTCTGCCGCCGTTACCGTTGTCGCCGTGACCTGGCTTGTCTGCGACTTTGTGGCCTGGCGCCGCCACAAGGGCCTGGCACAGTCCGCATGGCGGATCGCGGCCGTATCGGTGCTTGGCTGGTCCCTGATAGCCTTCGGCTACTCGATCGTCGATCGGCATCCCAGCACCAGGGATCTCGTGGATGCGATGCGACCGCATGTCGGCGCGGGCACGCAGCTATTCAGCGTTGGCCAGTACCGCCAGACCGTGGCACCCTATCTGGGGCGGACGCTGCGCCTCGTGGGCTATCGTGGCGACCTGGATTTCGGACTCAGCCAGGAAGTGCCTGACGCGGAGATGTCGATCGAACAGTTCATACAACGCTGGGAAGGGCTGAAGGACGGCGTCGCCGTCATTGCGGCCAGTCGCTTCGGGGATCTCGAGCCCCGTCTCGCGCCATTCGTCGTCGTGGCGCGCGACCGGAGCTCGGTCGTCATCAAGCGCCGATGAAAACGCCAGTCCTGCTGCTGCTGTTGCTCGGAGTATTCCTGAACGCGCTGGCACAGCTCGGCCTGAAGTCAGCGACCGCCACATCCGGGGCGATCACGCTCGAGCGCAGTTCGCTGATCGCGGCGGCAGGCACCCTGCTCAGCACACCCGTATTCTGGGCTGCGCTCGCCGCCTATGGCCTCAGTGTGATCGTCTGGGTGATCGGTCTCTCGCGAGTGCCCGTGAGCCAGGCGTATCCGCTGCTGTCGCTGGGCTATGTGCTGACGGCGCTCGGGGCCTGGGCCATGCTCGGCGAGACATTGAGCATGCAGCGCATCGCCGGCATTGCCGTGATCATCGTCGGGGTCTATCTCGTTTCGCGTTCCTGACCGGTAGTTGCCAATGGATAACCTGCCTTTCACGCGGCCCAGCATCGACGAAGAGACCATCCAGCGCGTGGTTGCGGTCCTGCGCTCGGGCTGGCTCGCGAGCGGCCCGCGGGTCCTGGAGTTTGAAGCGGCCCTGTCGGCTTATGTCGGCGGACGGCCGGTACGCGCGATGACGTCTGCGACCGCGGGGCTGGAAATCGCGCTGCGAGTGGCCGGGGTGGGGCCGGGCGACGAGGTCATCACGCCGGCCCTCAGCTGGTGCGCCACGGCGAACGTGATACTGCGCATCGGGGCGCGGCCGGTATTCGTGGACGTGGATCTCGATACGCGCAACCTGTTGCTCGACCAGGTCGAGGCGGCGATCGGGCCGCGCACGCGCGCGCTGCTGCCGGTGCACTTTTCCGGCCTGCCGGTGGATCAGGATCGCCTGTACGGCATCGCGAAGAAGCACGGGTTGCGTGTCGTCGAGGATGCCGCGCATGCGATCGGCTCCGTCTGGCGTGGCCGGAAGATCGGCAGTTTCGGCGACCTGGTCTGCTTCAGCTTCCATCCCAACAAGAACATCACGACCGGCGAGGGCGGCGCGATCGTCACCAGCACGGTCGAGCAGGCCGTCCTGGTCGAGCAGCATCGCTTCAATGGCGTGGTCAAGCCCGCGCCGGGGGAATTCGACGTGTTGTTCCCCGGCATGAAGGCCAACCTGTCGGACATTTCGGCTGCCATCGGGCTCGGGCAGCTTCCGAGGCTCGAGGGCTTCAACGAGCGCCGGCGGGAACTGGCCGCGCGCTACTTCGAGCGCTGGAAGGTGACGCCTCCGCTGCGCCTGCCGGCGCGCGGCGACGCGGGCCACAGCTGGCACATGTTCGCGCCCTTGTTGCCGCTCAATGCGCTCACAATCACGCGGCAGGAATTCATCGAACGGATGGCGGCGCGCGGCATATCGGTCGGCGTGCACTATCCCGCGATCCACCTGCTCAGCGTCTACCGGGAACTCGGCTGGCGCGAGGGCCAGTTTCCCAATGCGGAGAGAATCGGCCGCGAGACCGTGACCCTGCCGCTCTTCCCGGCGATGCAGGATGGCGACGTGGATCGCGTCGTCGAGGCGGCAAATGCCGTCATTGGGCAAACACGGCGTACTGCGGTGGCCTCGTGACAGCCGAGCTGTCGGTCGTGATTCCCGTGTTCAACGAAAGCGCGGTGCTGCCGATGCTGTTCGCGCGGCTGTACCCCGCGCTCGATGCGCTCGGGCGCCAGTATGAAGTCATCTTCGTCGATGACGGCAGTTCCGACGATTCTGTCGCGCTGTTGCGCGGCCAGTATGCAGCGCGCCCGCAGAACACGCGGGTGCTGATCCTCGCCCACAATGCCGGCCAGCACGCGGCGATCCTCGCGGGATTCTCCGTGGCCCGGGGCACCCAGCTCGTCACGCTCGACTCGGACCTGCAGAATCCCCCGGAGGAGATCGGGGCCGTGGTCGCGGCGCTCGACCAGGGATTCGACTGCGTGGGCACGATCCGGAAGGGCCGGCGCGATCCCTGGTGGCGGCGCACGTTCTCCAGGATGATCAACCGCGTCCGCGAAAAGACGACCCGGATCCACATCACGGACCAAGGCTGCATGCTGCGCGGCTATCAGCGACCCGTCGTGGATGCGATCAATCGCTGCCGCGAAGTCAGCAACTTCATCCCGGCGCTGGCCTACACGTTCTCGCGCCGGCCGACGGAAATCGAGGTGCGCCACGAGAAGCGCGCGGCGGGCGAGTCGAAGTACTCGTTGTTCAGCCTGATACGGCTGAATTTCGACCTGATGACGGGCTATTCGCTGCTGCCGCTGCAGATCATCTCGCTGTCCGGGATCCTGATTGCGACGGTATCGATGGGCTTCTTCGTATTCCTGCTGATCCGCCGCCTGATCATTGGCCCGGAGGCCGAGGGCCTGTTCACCCTGTTCGCGCTGATGTTCTTCCTGATCGGCGTGCTGCTGTTCGGGGTTGGCGTCGTGGGCGAGTACGTCGGGCGCATCTACCAGCAGGTTCGCCAGCGGCCGCTGTACGAAATCGCGGAAACGCTCGAGGAGGGGGCGAGTGAGCATTCGCGCCGTAGTATTCGCGCATCATGACGTCGGAGTCCGCTGCCTGCTCGCGCTGCGCTCGGCCGGCATCGAGGTGCCGCTGGTCTTCGGGCACGAGGCGGACCCGGCCGAGGAACAGTGGTACGGCAGTGTCATCGGCCTGGCGCGCGAACTGGGAATTCCCGCGGTCACGCCGGGCAATCCGAATTCCGACGACTGGGTGCGGCTGATCTCCGGACACGCACCGGATTTCATTTTCTCCTTTTACTACCGGTCGATGATCGCGACGCCGGTGCTGCGCCTCGCGCGGCTGGGCGCGCTCAACATGCACGGCTCGCTGCTGCCCGATTACCGCGGGCGCGCGCCCGTGAACTGGGCCATTCTTCATGGCGAAGCCTGGACGGGAGCGACTCTGCACTACATGGTGCAGCGAGCCGACGCCGGCGACATCGTCGATCAGCAGGCCGTGCCGATACTCGCGGACGACGATGCGCGCACGGTGATGGGCAAGGTCACCGTCGCCGCCGAAATCGTCCTTGCGCGCTCGCTGCCGCACCTGATTGCGGGGACCGCTGCCCGCAGGCCACAGGATCCGCGGGCCGGGCAATATTTCGGGCGGCGCGGGCCCGAGGACGGCCGCATCGACTGGCGCTGGCCCGCGCAGCGAATCCATAACCTGGTGCGTGCGGTGGCGCCGCCATTTCCGGCAGCATTCGGTGAAGTCGCCGGCGCCACCTGGTGGATTCACCGCACGCGTCGCGTGCCGGACCGGCAGCAGGTCCCCGGCGAGCCGCGCCTGTTCGCCTCGGACGGCAGGCTGCTGGTCTCATGCGGGGACGGCGGCTGCCTCGAAATCCTCGCCGGCAGGACGACCGCAGGCGCGATCGACATCCAGCGGCAAGCGCGCGAACTCGGCGCGGCGCCAGTTCAGCTCATCGCGCGCAAAGCCGGCTGAGCCCGCCGCGGCCATGACGCGGATTGCGCTGAAGGTCGATGTCGACACGCTGCGCGGAACGCGCGAAGGCGTGCCGCGGCTCGCGGCGCTGCTGGAGCGTCTTGGCGTGAATGCCACGTTCCTGTTCAGCCTGGGCCCGGATCACACCGGATGGGCGATTCGCAGGGTGTTCCGGCGCGGGTTCATCGGCAAGTTGCGGCGCACTTCAGTGGTCAGTCATTACGGGCTGAAGACCCTGCTGTACGGAACGCTGCTGCCGGGTCCGCACATCGGCAGGAAGTGCGGTTTGCTGATGAAAGAAATCGCGCGGCGCGGATTCGAGACCGGGATCCATACGTACGATCACGTGCGCTGGCAGGATGGCGTATCGGGCGCGGATTCCGCGTGGACACGTGAGCAATTGCGCCGCGCCGTCCTGCAGTACCAGTCCATCTTTGGAGCGCGGGCGCTGATTCATGGCGCGGCAGGCTGGCAGGTCAATTCCTTCGTGCCGGCACTGCAGCAGGAATTCGGCATCGAACTTGCTTCGGACGCCCGCGGCATCGGGCCATTCCAGCCGTGTGTCGCCGGAAAGCCAGCGGGGCCCATGCAGCTCCCCACGACCCTGCCGACCATGGACGAACTGATCGGGCGCCCCGACCTCTCAGAGCGCGACCCGGTCGATCATCTCCTGTCGCTGACCGCCGTCGAGCCGCGCCGCGATCATGTCTACACGCTCCATGCCGAGATCGAAGGCGCAGCCTATTTAGTTGGGTTCGAGCGACTACTCACGGAATGGCGGCGCCAGCGCTACCAACTGGGGACGCTGTCCGATTTGCGTAGTTCGCTTTCGCCTGCCGACCTGCCGCGCTGCCCGATCGTGAGCGGCAGCGTGCCGGGGCGCAGCGGCACGCTCGCCTGGCAGGGCGAACCACTGCGATAACACGAAAGCGGCCGGAGCTGCGCCTGCCACGGTCCTATTCCGCGGTTGCGGGATCGATGATCGTAGTCACCGCCGAGATCTTGTTGGCGGGAAACCCGCCGAGTTCCGCATGCCGTCGCACGAGCGACTCGTCGGCCGCGTGGTAGATGCAGTAGAGCTTGTCGGCGGTGACATAGCTGTGAATCCACTGCACGCTCGGTCCGAGGCTGCTGAGCACGCCACAGGACTTCTTTGAGACGGTCTTGAGGTCGGCGGGGCTCATCTTGCCTGCGCCCGGAATTTCCCTCTCGATGACGAACTTCGGCATTTCAGTCTCCTCACATGAATGGCTGGCTGGAACGGTCAAGGACAGGATCTCCTGGCTGGCCGGCCGAGTCTTGAAGCCCGGATGAAATTATTCTGAATCCTCAGCGCCCCGCGACCCGGCATGGCAATGGTAAATGAATCAAAGAGTTACATTGGCCGCAGGGTCGCGTCGAGGCCGCAACCCTGCGGCTTTGTGCGCTTACTCCGGCGAAAGCGTCACCGGAACCTCGGTCACGCTGTCGACGGGGATGCCGTTGGCGGCGGCTGCTTCGCGCACCGCGGCCTCGGTCGGGCCTTCATAGATGCAGAATGTCCTGGTCTTGTTGGCATTGGCATAGGAGGTCACCCAGCGCACGCCGAATTCGGCGTTCGTCGAGTTGATCCGGCTCTTGCCGGCGGCGTCGAGACCATCGAGTGCGCCGGGAGGAAACGTGCGCTCGATCAGGTAGCGATGCGCCGCCGCCGGATGCTCGGGAGCGTCCGCCGCGAATGCCGGCGCAACGACCAGGAATGACAGGAGTGCAATGAGTGCTTTCATCGTTCTCTCCAAGGTTGGTGGTTTTACAAGGGCCGCGTACAGGATTCCCCCTGGCGCCGGCGGCGTCTTGAAATGAGCGTGAAAGTTTCCTGAATCTTCGCTGGTGCGGTGATAATTTCGCCCGCATGGACCGGATACGCGTCGGCAACCTGGATCTCTTCCCGTCGGAGCGAAAGCTTTGCGCCGATGGCAGGGCAGTGGAACTCGGTGCGCGCGCATTCGACCTGCTGCTCGTCCTCGTCGAGCACCATGGCCGGCTGGTCACCAAGGCGACGCTTCTAGAGCGCGTCTGGCCGCGACTCGTCGTTGACGAGAACAACCTGCCGGCGCAGATCGCGAGCCTGAGACGCGTGCTCGGCGCGGGCGCAATCCACACGGTGCCGGGTTTCGGCTATCGACTCGAGCTCGAGGTTGCTGCACCCGGCACCGACGTGGAGGCCGTGGCGTCACCTGCCTTGCAGGGCCCGCGCGAGCCGCCGCGATTGTCCGTCTCGCGGCGCGGCTGGCCGGAACGACTCGGGCCGTTGGTCGGCCGCGACGACGATCTGCGCGCCCTCCGGGAGGCGCTCGATCGTTCCTGGATCGTGACGATTGTCGGCTCCGCCGGCGTCGGCAAGACCCGGCTTGCCAGGGAGATCCTGGCGCGGCGCGCCGAAGGGACCGGTCCCGCGGTCGCCTGGGTGTCGCTCGAGCCGCTGGACGATGCGCAGCACGTGCCCTCGGCAATTGCCCTCGCGCTCGGCCTGGCGCTGCCGGACGGCGTCGACGGATTCATCGCGCTGCATCAGGCACTGGAGAAAGTCCCGCTGTTGCTGATCCTGGACGGCGCGGAGCACCTGGGCGACGCATTGGTGCAGCCATTGGCGGCGCTCATCCTGCAGACGGAAGGCGTGCGCGCACTGGTGACGAGCCAGGCGCCGCTCGGCATCGCCGGCGAGATCGTCTACCGGTTGCCGGTGCTTACGGTCCCCGAAGCCGGCACGCCGGACGCGCAGGCCGCGGGATATCCGGCGGTCGCGATGTTCGCGCATCGCGCGGCGGCCGCCGACCGGCGATTCGAGCTGAATGCCGCCAACACGCCGCTCGTGGCGGAAATCTGCCGCCGGCTCGACGGCATTCCGCTCGCGCTCGAGCTCGCCGCTGCGCGCGTTCCGTCGCTCGGGCTCGCCGCATTGCTCGAGCGCCTCGACGATCGCTTCCGGCTGCTGAAATCCGGTGGGCTGGCGCAGGACCCGCGCCACGGCGCGCTGCACGCCGCGTTCGACTGGAGTTACAGCCTGCTGACGGCATCCGAGCAGCAGGTCTTCAACCGGCTCGGCACCTTCGCCGGCACCTTTTCGCTGAATGCAGCCGCACGCTGCGTCGCGGACGGGTCCATCGACACGGCCGAGGCGATCGACCTGATCGGGCGGCTCGTGGATCGTTCGCTCGTGACGGCGCTCGGCGTCGATCCGCCGCGCTACACGCTGCTCGAGACGGCGCGCGTCTATGCGCTCGGGAAACTGGTGGCCAATGGCGAACTGGATGCCGCCCGGGAACGCATGGCTGCCACGATGCTCGACCTGCTCGACACCGCCTACCAGGAATACTGGTCGCTGGACGAGGCGATCTGGCTGCATCGCTATGAGCCGGAACTCGACAACGTACGCGCGGCGATCGACTGGGCGACCGGCAACAACCACGCGCTCGGCGTCGCGCTGTACGGGTCGGCCTGGCCGCTGTTCGTCGAAACCGACCTCTACGCGGAAGGCCGCGCCCGCTACGAGCAGGTGGTCGCGATCCTCACGGATTCTTTGTCGCGCGAACGCATCGGCCGGTTCTGGGAGGCCATCGCGACCTACGATTCGACGCGGCAATCCGACCGGGCGCGCTATGCCGCTGAACTTGCGGCGCAGATGCACGCGGCGACGAGCGACACGCGTTCACATTACTACGCGCTGATGCTGCTCGCCTTCAACTGGCGCGATGACGCCGACGCGACTCGCAAGGCATTCGATACCGCACGGCGCCTCGAGGACCCGGCCTGGCCTTCGCGGCTGCTCGCTTACGGCGCCACAACCGAAGGCGCATTGCTGATGAGCGCTGGACAGTTCGTCGAGTCCCGTGCGGCCTACCTGCGGGCGGTCAGGCTGGCGCTGACGACCAGCGAGCGCCAGGCCCTCGCTGCGACCGTCAACATCGTCGAGCTGGACGTCGCTTCCGGCGACACCGGCGCGGCATTACAACTCGGGCGGCCGATGGCACTCAGCCTGCGCCATCTCGGGCGACGCGAGACGCGATTCGAACTGCTGGTGATGATCTTCAGCGCGCTCTTGCTTGCCGGCGAGACCGACGAGGCGCGCGCGACCGGCGCAGAACTCTACGATCTTGCGTTGCGCCTCGACACCAGCAAGCTCTTCCTGGCACTCGATGCGATGGCGTTCCTCGCCTGCGTGGACCGCGGCTTCGAGCTCGCGGCGCGCATTGAGCGCTGCTCGGACGCCGCGCATGAGGCCCATGGACAGCGACGCCGCCGGCCGGCCGAGGAGCGGATGCGTGCGGCGGTGGAAGCGAGGCTCGATCAGGAATTCGGCGCGGCCTGGCGCAGTTCCACCGGCAAATCGTTCGAGCCGATGGATGAACCGGGGGCCTGTTCGCTCGCACTCGGCCTGCGCGGCTAGAGACCTCCCGCCGCCATTAGGGGGTGCTTTCCCTGGCGACGAGGTAATTGACGAGCCCGATCACCTCGTCGGCCGTGCGCAGCGATTCCATCCGCAGCCGATACTTCCCGTTCACGACGATGGACGGCGTGCTGTCAACTTTCATGGCCACGATCTGCTGGTCCGCCACCCGCATATTCAGGTTCACGCTGAATGAATTCGCCGTGGCCAGGAACGCCTCTGGCTTGACGCCGGTCGCGCTCGCGTAGAAACGGGCGGCGTCTTCGATCGACGGCAGGGGATTCTTCAGCTTGTGCGTGACGGGATCGCTGACCGCGAGTTCGCCGGTCTTCCAGATGGCGTCGTACATGGCCTGGTGCGTGCGCTCCGCTATGCCGAGAGTCTTTGCGGCGAAATAGGAGCGCTGGAACATCGGCCAGTCCTCGCCCGGATTGAACGAGGCGGGCAGGAATGCCATCTGCGCATTCGCCGGAAGGCTCTGCTTCAACTGTTCCAGCACGGCCTGGAAGCGGTTGCAGGCGGGGCAGCCGTAGGAGAATATTTCGAGCACCTCGATCTTCCCGGCCGGCACGCTCGTGTGCTGCTCCGGGGCCAGCCGCTCGTACTGGACACCCTCGGTCCAGGCTGGGGCGGCCATGGTGGCGACCGGCAAGGCCAACGCGATCATGCCGATCAATGCCGAGTTGAAGCGATGCATGTTCCTTCGACTCCAGGTCACGCCGCGAGTTTCATCCGGCTCTCATGCGATTGTCCTCGCCCGATCATGGTAATAGAGTGGCAAACATGCCGCAAAAGAAAGACCCGGAAAAGCGCGTGTTTACGGGCGTCTATTTCGATCGTCCGCAGCACGATGCGCTGCGCCAATTGAGCAAGGAAACGCGCGTGCCCCTGGCGGAGTACCTTCGGGAAGCCGTCAACGACCTGTTGAAGAAGTATGGCGTGAAGGTAGCGAAGCCCAGGGTCGGGCGGTGAATGCAGGGCTACCCGTTGGCTGAGGAGTAGACTTCCAGGAGCCCTCGAAGAAGGAGCAAGCGATGGTCAACTGGCGGCTTGGCAGCGGCATTGCCCTATTGATGGCAATCTCCGGGTGCGCTTCATCGATAGCCTATCGCGCGGACTATGTGCCGGACCGGGAGGTGCTCGCTGATGAGACGATTTCCGGGCGCGTTCTCGTCTACACGACCAGAGCTGACGACGAGCGCCTGATTACCGCCGGCGCCACGAGCTTTACCGGCGGTGGCGCCAAATTGACGACTCCGGTTGGAATGATGACGCGGGAGATCGCTGTCAAGGTCTTCTCAAAGGTCGCAACGGACGGTGCGGTAGCAGCAAGTGAGCTCATCGATGCCGGGAGATATGCGCTGGTTGTGAGGCCTGAGAACAAGGACTTCAAGCATGGTTTCCCGCAGCTGAAGAATCTGGGCTTCGCCATCACACCAGAGGTGCAAGTCGAAATGCGGGTGTCGATTCTCGATGCGTCAGGCAAGACGGTGTTCGAGAAAGACTATGTATCCGGCGTGGTTGAAGGCAAGAGCTACATGATGAGCGGCAAGCCGAACGAGCGGATCAACAAGCTCGCGCACGAGACCATCTACGACCTCATGCGTCGGGCAGCCGCCGACGTCCGTCTTTATCAGCAAGCGAAATCGGTCGGCTCGCAGCCACAATAGGTGCGTGGAACAGTGGTCGGGGTGAGGGGATTACGGCTGTTCCGGCGGTTACGATTAGAGTGCGAGTCAAGTAAGCCCTACGCAACTCACGCTAGTTGGCTGAGCGTCCACTGCCGGCAGTCCAATGCCCAGTCAGCCATGCGCTGATTGCCTGTACGAAGGCCTTCCGCAGTGACAATGGCCTGGCGCTGAATTGCCGACGCGATGACTGCCGGCTCTGTCGGTCCCGGACCGTATGCTGCGAGAAAAGTTCGCAGCCGGCTCAACTGATGCGCCGCAGACCATTCCGGATTGCCCCAATCCAGCCACAACCACGCTGCATATCCGAGATCGAAGGCACGCGTTCCGGGGCAAGCTTCATCGAAGTCGATGAGCGCCATAGGAATGCCGGCGCGGAAGACCGTATTGCAGGGAGAAAGATCGTTGTGGCAAACGACTTCGATTCCCGATTGGGCTGCAGCGTCTGTATTCACGAGAGTCGCAGTCGCATCATGAAAGCCGCGGATCAGTTTTGCCGCCGCTTCGAGCACAAGATCAGAGTGCTCTCCCAGCTCGGTTGGCACATCGCCTGCAAGATAAGTGAGGATGTCACGATCCTCGTCGTCCAACCCCAGGAAGCGCGGCACACCCGTGAATTCGAATCGCTCGAGATGCGCAAGCAGGCTTCGGACAAAAGCGCTATTCGGCGTGACCGGACGTCGCACCGTTTCGCCGATCTTGACGACGCCGAGGGTCGTTCGTCCTCCGCGCATGGGTTCGGCAGGCTTGTCTTGCATGATTGGTCGGGGTGACAGGATTTGAACCTGCGACTCCTACGTCCCGAACGTAGTGCTCTACCAGGCTGAGCTACACCCCGAATTGGAGCGGGGCAGTGTAATCAAGCCCCCCCATGCTTTCAACGACGGCGTGGCGCAGGCCTTGTTTTCCGGGGTTGCCGCGTTACCGTGTATGTCCTGCGTGCTAAAGCCAACGAGAGGGTCCAGCGCATGACGATTCGTGTCAGCAGGGTCGGTCTGTTCCGCGCGATCGGCCGGGCCGCAGTGGTGGTATTCGCGGCATTGCCGTTCTTTGCCTCGGCGCAGGACATCGACCTGGTCAATGCGACGCTCGTTGACGGCACGGGTGCGAGCCCGCAGAACGGTGTCAGCATCAGCGTGCGCGACGGAAGGATCGCGGCGATTTCCAGGAGTGCGCCCGCACCGGCCAGTGGCGTCCGTCGCATCGACCTGGGCGGCCGCTACCTGTTGCCGGGGCTGATCGACGCCCATTCGCACATCGAGTCCCCGGCGGCCGCATTGCGTGCGCTGCAATCAGGCGTTACGACCTCGCGCGTGCTCGGCGACACGTTCTTGCAGGCGATCGGCACGCGGAACCTGATCCGCGCGGAGCACGTGCCGGGGCCGGAGCTATTCGTATCGCCCGGCCATATCCGTCCGAAGCCCGGGCTCGCCTTTTTCATGGTCTACCCGCAGTTTGGCGATGTTATCGACGGCGAACTTCGCGGTCCGGACCGCATCGCCGAGGCCACGCGCGCGCTGATCGCGAACGGCGCGGACGTCATCAAGGTCGGCGCCAGCGAGCGCGCGGGTCTCGTGAGTACGGATCCGCGCAAGCCGGAACTCACGGAAGAAGAGATGCGCGCGGCGGTCACGGAAGCGGCCAAGAAGGGCCTGTACGTGGCGGCTCATGCCCACGCGCGCGAGGGCGCGGCGCGCGCGGTGCGGGCCGGCGTGCGCAGCATCGAGCACGGGACCTGGATCGACGACGAGACCCTCGCCGAGATGCAGCGGCGCGGCACGTTCTTCGTGCCGACGCTCGCCGTCATGAGTCCGCTCGGTGATCCGCAGGGCAATTCCGCCGAAGACGTGGCGCTGCAACTGCGCACGCAGTCGATGATGGGGCCGCTGCGCGCGGCGGTGCGGAAGGCGCATGGGCTCGGCGTGGTCGTGGCGACGGGGACGGACAGCACTTACGCCGACGGGGAAGACACCGGCCGCATCCGCATCGCGCACGAGATCGCCCTGCTGCGCGAGTTCGGCGGCTTCACGCCGCTCGAGTCCATCACCGCCGCCACGCTGAATGGTGCGCGCGTGATCGGCATCGAGTCGCGCACCGGCACGATTCGCGTCGGACTGGAAGCCGATCTCGTCGTTTGCGACGGCGACCCGCTCACCGACAGCCGCTCGTTGTTCGAACCCCGCCTGGTCGTCAGCGACGGCCGGATCGTGGTGGAAGGCGCGGGCTTGTAGTCGGAAAGTTCCGGCGGCCGGAGATCAGCTGCTGCGGCTGACCGCGAACTGGGCGAGTGCCTCGAGCGCGTCGCGATAAGCCGATGGCGGCACTTCGGCCAGGGCCTCGGCAGCCCGACGCGCCTCGATTTCGGCGAGCTGGGCGGTGTAATCGAGGCCCCCGGTGCTTTCGATGACGGCGCGGATCGGGTCCTGGTCCTCGGTGCCGCCCTGCTCGATGGCATCCCGTATCAGCTTCGCGGTGGCGGAATCCCCGTGGCGCAGCGCGTGGATCAGGGGCAGCGTCGGCTTGCCCTCGGCGAGGTCATCGCCGACATTCTTGCCGAGTTCTTCCGTGTCGCCGCGGTAGTCGAGCGCGTCGTCGATCAGCTGGAATGCGATGCCCAGGTGTTTTCCATAGCGTGTCAGCGCCGCTTCGACGCCGGGCGGCGCATGCGCGACGATCGCCGCGATCTGTGCGCCCGCCTCGAAGAGCCGCGCGGTCTTCCTGTAAATGACCTCGAGGTAGCGCACTTCCGTCGTGTCGGGGTCGCCGGAATTCATCAGTTGCAGCACCTCGCCGGCGGCGATCGTGTTGGTGGCATCGGCCATCACGCGGATTACTTCGGGCGACTGGAGCGCCGCCATCATCTGGAACGCGCGCGAGTACAGGAAATCGCCGACCAGCACGGAGGCGGGATTGCCGAAGGTCTCGTTGGCCGTGTCGCGGCCACGCCGCTTCGCGGAATCGTCCACGACATCGTCGTGCAGGAGGGTTGCCGTGTGGATGAATTCGATCAGCGCGGCGGTCGGAATGTGGGCGGAATCGGTGGCGCCAGCCGCGCGCGCGGCCAGCACGACCATGAGCGGGCGCAGGCGCTTGCCGCCTGAGCCCACGATGTAATCCCCGACCTGGCTGACGAGGGCGACGTCGCTCGCGAGCTGACGGCGGATCTCCCGGTCAACCTCGGCAAGGTCGGTCGCGACCAGCGCTCGTATGTCCTTGAGTTGCATAGCATCCCGGCGCCCCTGCGGGGCTCGCGCATCCTAGCGGCAAACGCGACAGCGGGAAATGCGGGATTTGACGATGTGGTTTGACCAGGCCCCGCCCGCTCACTACAATTGCCGGCTCATTTTTGGAGTCCTGTCAATCATGTACGCCGTCATTGCCACCGGGGGCAAGCAGTACCGGGTGAGCGAAGGCACCGTCGTGCGCGTCGAGAAGCTCGACGCCGATGCGGGCGCCTCGGTCGAATTCAACCAGGTCCTGCTGGTGGGCGAGGGCGCGGACGTCGCCGTCGGCACGCCTTATGTCACAGGCGCCCGGGTCATGGCGACCATCCAGGCGCACGGCAAGGCCGACAAGGTCGGCATCACGAAATTCCGTCGCCGCAAGCATTACCTGCGCCAGAAGGGCCACCGCCAGCCGTACACCGAGATCAAGGTGACCGGCATCACGGCGGCCTGAGCGCGAGCCGGAGAGCGAAATGGCACACAAGAAAGCGGGCGGCAGTACCAAGAACGGCCGCGAGTCACAGTCGAAGCGCCTCGGCGTCAAGAAGTTCGGCGGCGAGCAGGTGCTGGCCGGCAACATCCTGGTGCGGCAGCGCGGCACGCCCTACCGGGCCGGCGAGAATGTCGGCGTCGGCACGGACCATACGCTGTTCGCGAAGAAGAACGGCCGCGTGCAGTTCCGCAAGAAGGGCGCCGAGAAGCGCACCTTCGTCAGCGTACTGCCGGAGTAAGCCGGGCCCGCAAGGATCGAAGAAAGACCCCGGCCCGGCCGGGGTTTTTCATTGCAACGGCAGAAGACATGAAGTTCGTAGACGAAGCGATCGTGAAGGTGATGGCCGGCCACGGCGGTCGCGGCGCGGTCAGCTTTCGTCGCGAGAAATTCGTGCCGTTCGGCGGCCCCGACGGCGGCGACGGCGGTCACGGCGGCAGCGTGTACCTGCGCGCCCAGGAAGGCATCAACACGCTCGTGGACTACCGCATCAAGCGCACCTTCCGCGCCCAGAACGGCGAGCCCGGCGGCGGGCAGGATTGCTCGGGAAAGGGCGGCGACGACCTCTACGTGCCGATGCCGGTCGGCACGGTCGTCTTTGACGACGACACGTCGGAGACGCTGGGCGACCTGTCGGTCGCGGGCCAGACGCTCCTGGTCGCCCGCGGCGGCAAGGGTGGCTGGGGCAACCAGCGCTACAAGAGCTCCATCAATCGCACGCCACGCCAGAACACGCCGGGACTCGCGGGCGAAGCCAGGAGCCTGCGCGTCGAGCTGCGGCTGCTCGCCGATGTCGGGCTGCTCGGGCTTCCGAATGCCGGCAAATCCACGCTGATCCGCGCGGTGTCGGCCGCCAGGCCCAAGGTCGCGGAATACCCGTTCACGACCCTGCATCCGCAGCTCGGCGTGGTCGCGGTCGGCCCGCTGCGCAGCTTCGTGATGGCCGATATCCCGGGCCTGATCGAAGGCGCCGCGGAGGGCGCCGGCCTCGGCATCCGCTTCCTGAAGCACCTGCAGCGCACGCGCATCCTGCTGCACCTCGTGGATATCGCGCCGCCCGATCCCGACGCGGACCCTGTCGCCGGCGCCAGGGCGATCGTCGGAGAACTCAAGAAGTTCAGCCCGGAGCTCGCGAAAAAGGACCGCTGGCTGGTGCTGAACAAGATCGACCTGATGCCGTCCGCGGAATGCGACAAGCGTTGCAAGGAAATCGTGCGCCGCCTGCGCTTCAAGGGGCCGGTGTTCAGGATTTCCGGCGTAACGGGCGCGGGGACGAAGCAGCTCTGCCAGGCCGTGATGACCCACCTGGAGCAGCACCCGATTGCCGCCGCCAGCTGAAGTCCGGCGGATCGCGGGCACAAAAAAGCCGGTCCCAGACCGGCTTTTTTGTTGGAAAGATCGCGCGGCTTACTTGCCGGCCATCGCCTTTGCCTGGCGGGCGAGGCGGCTCTTGTGGCGGGCGGCCTTGTTGCGGTGGATCATCTTCTTGCGCGCCATCGCGTCGATGATCGGGGTCGCGGCAAGCAGCGCCTTGGTCGCCTCGGCCTTGTTGCCGGACTGGATCGCCGCGACGACCTTGCGTACGGCGCTCCGGACTTTCGAGCGCTGCGTGACATTCTGGGCGCGGCGTTCGGTAGCCTGGTGGGCCCGCTTTTCAGCTGATTTGGTGTTGGCCATAAGGGCGCGCATTCTGCGGATGCAGGGCCCCCTTGTCAACGCGGTATAGTGCCCGGCCAATGAGTCGCGGCTTCCTGCGCAGCACCGGTGTTATCGGTTTCCTGACCCTGCTGTCCAGGATTTCCGGCGTCGTCCGCGACATGGTCTATTCGCAGGCCTTCGGCGCCGGAACCCTGATGGACGCCTTCCTCGTGGCGTTCAAGATCCCCAATTTCCTGCGGCGGCTCACGGCCGAGGGCGCCTTTTCGCAGGCCTTCGTGCCGGTCATCACCGAGTACAAGGTGCGCAGGGAGCACGCCGAGGTGCGGCGATTGATTTCCGGCGTCACCGGCGTGTTCGGCGCGGTGCTGTTTGCGATCACCGCGATCGGCGTCATCGCGGCACCGGTGCTCGCCTTCCTGTTCGCGCCGGGATTCCGCGACGACGCCAGACCAGTTCGACCTGACGGTCGAAATGCTGCGCTTCACCTTTCCCTACCTCTTCTTCATTTCGCTGGTGGCGCTCGGCAGCGGCGTGCTGAACAGCTACAACCGCTTCGGCGTGCCGGCCTTCAACCAGATCCTGCTGAATGTCGTGATGATCATCGCGGCGGGCTTCGTCGCGCCCTATTTCCCGAAGCCGGGCCTCGTGCTCGCGCTCGGCGTATTCGTGGCCGGTTTCGTGCAACTCGTCGCGCAGTTCCCGGCCCTGCACAAGCTCGGATTGCTGCCGCGGCCGCGCTGGGACTGGGCGCACGAAGGCGTGCGCCGCATTGCGCGGCTGATGCTGCCGGGAATCTTCGGCTCCTCGGTCGCCCAGGTCTCGCTGCTGCTGGACACTTTGATCGCGTCCTTCCTGACGGCTGGCAGCATCTCGTGGATGTATTACGCGGACCGCCTGGTCGAGTTTCCGATGGGCGTGTTCTCGATTGCGCTCGCTACCGTGATCCTGCCGGGCCTTTCGTCGCACCACGCGTCCGAGTCGCCGGAAGAGTTCAACACCACGCTCGACTGGGCCCTGCGCCTGACCGTCGTCGTCGCGACGCCGGCGGCAGTCGCGCTCTTGATGCTCTCGGGACCATTGATGGCGACACTGTTCGGCTACGGCGCCTTCAATGCGCGCGACGTCTTGATGAGCAGCTACGCGCTGATGGCCTACTCGCTGGGATTGATGGGTTTCTCGCTGGTCAAGGTGCTGGCGCCCGGCTATTTCGCGCGTCAGGACACGAAGACGCCGGTCAAGGTCGGCATGATCGCGCTCTCGATCAACATGGCGTTCAACCTGGGGGTCGTGGTGCCGGCCAACCTGAATGGCTTTCCGGTACCCCATGCGCTGCTCGCGCTGTCCACCGGGCTCTCGGCGATCGTCAATGCGACGCTCCTGTATCGCGGGACTGCGCCGGCAGGGCGTCTACACGCCTTCCGCGCACTGGCGGCGGTTGCTGCCGCAGGTGCTGTTCGCGAGCGTCGCGATGGCGGCCTTCCTGTGGTGGATCACCGGCGACTGGTCGGCGTGGTCCGGCTGGCGGGCGACGCAAAGGGGCCTGCAGCTCGCGCTCTGCGTCAGCGGCGGCGCCGGGGTCTATTTCCTGGCGCTGTGGCTCGCTGGCGCGCGCCCGCGCGACCTCAGGACACTATAATTCGCGCTGGTCCCGGCCGGCGCTCCCAGGCGATGTTGATCACGCGCGGTTTCGACTCCGTCCGCACCGCAGGCCGCGGCTGCGTGGTCGCGATCGGCAACTTCGACGGCCTGCACCTGGGCCACCAGGCGATCCTGGCGATGCTGGCAGAGCGCAGCCGGGAGGAAGCAGCTGCCGGCCGCGGTCCTGACCTTCGAGCCGCATCCGCGCGAGTACTTCGCGCCGCTGGCGCCGCCGGCGCGATTGATGCGCCTGCGGGACAAGGCGGAATTGCTCGGGGCCGCGGGCGTCTCGAGGATACATGTGCTGCGCTTCGGCGCGGCCTTGAGCGAATGGGACGGCGCGACATTCATCGAGCGGGTGCTGGATCGCGCCATGGGAGCGAAGCGGGTCGTGATCGGCACGGGATTTCGTTTCGGACGCGGTCGCGGCGGCGACGTGGCGCTCTTGCGCGCCGAAGGCGCGCGGCGGGGTTTTGATGTGGACGAAGTGCCGCCGCAGGAGTTCGGCGGCGAGCGCGTGAGTTCAACGCGGGTGCGCATGGCGCTCGCCGCGGGGCGCCTTTCCGAGGCGAGAGCGCTGCTCGGCCGCGACTATCGGATCGAAGGGCGCGTGATCGCCGGTGAACGCCTGGGCAGGACGCTCGGATTCCCGACCGCAAACATCCGGCTGCATCGGCGCGTCTCGCCGGTCGCCGGCATTTTCGCGGTCCGGGTGTCCGGCGCGGGCCCGGATCGCCTGCCAGCAGTCGCGTCCATCGGCACGCGGCCGACGGTGGGCGGTACCGAATGGCTGCTCGAAGTCCACCTGTTCGACTTCGAGCGCGATCTGTATCGTCGGCGGCTGGCCGTGGACCTGATCGCCAAGTTGCGCGACGAAGTGCATTATCCCGACCTTGCGACGATGACCGAACAGATGCACCGGGATGCGGAACGGGCGCGCGAACTGCTGGGCCCGAGAGGATAGAAGTGGACTACAAGTCGACGATCAACCTGCCCAATACCGACTTTCCGATGAAGGCGGATCTTGCGCGCCGCGAGCCCGAGCTCGTGGCCGCCTGGCAGGCGAATGACATCTACGGCAAGCAGCGCCGAAAGTTCGCGGGGCGCCCGAAGTTCGTGCTGCTGGATGGCCCGCCCTACGCCAATGGCGTGATCCACATCGGCCACGCGGTCAACAAGATCCTGAAGGACATCATCGTCAAGTCGCATTCGCTCGACGGCTACGACTCGCCCTATGTGCCGGGTTGGGACTGCCACGGCCTGCCGATCGAGCAGCAGGTCGAGAAAAAGCACGGGCGCGTGGGCCAGAAACTCGATGCCGATGCCTTCCGCAAGGCCTGCCGGGAATACGCGGCGAGCCAGGTCGATGTGCAGCGCGTGGATTTCCTGCGCCTCGGCGTCATCGGCGACTGGAACAACCCGTACCTGACGATGGCGGCGCGCTACGAGGCGGAGCAGTTGCGCGCCTTTGCCGCGATCGTCCGCCGCGGCCACCTGGTGCGCGGCTTCAAGCCTGTGCACTGGTGCCTCGACTGCCGCTCATCGCTTGCCGAGGCGGAGGTCGAGTACGAGGAGCGCATTTCGCCGTCCGTGGACGTGCGATTCAGGATCGTGGATCCGCTCGACGCGGCGCGCCGCTTCCGGCTCACGGGCAAGGATCTTGCCGAGGCTTCGGTCGCGATCTGGACCACGACGCCCTGGACCCTGCCGGCGAACCAGGCTGTGTGCCTGCATCCGGTGCTCGATTACGTGCTTGCCGAATTCGACCGGCCCTCGGGCGCCGAGCGCCTCGTGGTCGCCGAAGGCCTGCTCGCCGCAGTCGCGGCGCGCATCGGCGCTACCGCGACCCGCGTGCTCGCGAAGGCGAGCGGCGAGGCCCTCGAAGGCCTGCGCCTCGCGCATCCGTTCTACGAACGCGAGGTGCCGGTGATCCTCGGCGGTCACGTGACGCTCGAGACCGGCACGGGCGCCGTGCACACGGCGCCGGGCCATGGCGCCGACGACTACGAGATGGGCCGGAAATACGGGCTGCCGATCGACAATCCGGTCGGCCCGACGGGCGCTTCGTCGCTGGCACGCCGCTCTTCGAGGGCCAGTCGGTGTTCGATGCCAATGCCGCGATCATCGAGACGCTCCTGAAGGAAGGCCGCCTGATCCATCACGAGCCCTACCGGCACAGCTACCCCCATTGCTGGCGCCACAAGACGCCGGTGATCTTCCGCGCCACGCCGCAGTGGTTCCTCAGCATGGAGAAGGAAGGCCTGCGCCGCGATGCGCTCGCGGGGATCCGCAAAGTGCGCTGGGTGCCGGCATGGGGCGAGCAGCGCATCACCAGCATGATCGAGACACGGCCGGACTGGTGCATCTCGCGGCAGCGCGCCTGGGGCGTCCCGCTCGCGATGTTCGTGCACAAGGAGACCGGCGAACCGCATCCGCAGACGCCGGAACTCCTCGAGCGAGTCGCGAAGCTGGTCGAGGAGGGCGGCATCGAGGCCTGGTTCGCACTGAACCCGCGCGCGCTGCTCGGCGATGAATCGCTGGTTTACGAGAAATGCGACGACGTGATGGACGTCTGGCTCGACTCGGGCGTCGTGCATCACTGCCTGCCGGCGCTGCGTCCGGACGTGATCCCGTTTCCCGTGGATGTTTACCTCGAAGGCTCGGACCAGCATCGCGGCTGGTTCCACAGTTCGCTGCTGGCTTCGGTCGCGGGCCGCGGCGTGCCGCCGTACCGGCAGGTCATCACGCACGGCTTCACCGTGGACGAGAAGGGCCGCAAGATGTCGAAGTCGCTCGGCAACGTAGTCGCGCCGCAGAAGGTGATGAGCACGCTCGGCGCCGACGTGCTGCGGCTGTGGGTCGCCGCGACCGACTACAGCGGCGAGATCGTCGTTTCCGACGAGATCCTGAAGCGCATGTCGGACAGCTACCGGCGCATGCGCAACACGCTGCGCTTCCTGCTGGGGAATCTCGCGGGCTTCGACCCGGCGCGCGATGCGCTGCCGGTCGACCAGATGCTGGAGATCGATCGCTGGACCCTCGCGCGCGCGGCCGCCTTGCAGGCGGAAGTCGTCCAGTCCTATCGCGACTACGACTTCCACCTGATCTACCAGAAGGTGCACGGCTTCTGCGTGATCGAACTGGGCGCCTTCTGGCTCGATATCCTGAAGGACCGCCTTTACACGATGCCGCAGGCGAGCCCGGCGCGGAGGTCTGCCCAAACCGCGATGTACCACGTGGCCGAAGCGATGGTGCGCTGGCTCGCACCGATCCTCTCGTTCACCGCCGAGGAAATCTGGAAATACCTGCCGGGCGCGCGCGACGAATCCGTGCTGCTCGCGAACTGGTGGCAGCTGCCCGAAGTCCAGCCCTCGAAGGCAATTGACTGGGACGCGGTGATCGCGCTCAAGAACGATGTCTCGCGCGAGCTCGAGCGGCTGCGCGCGGTGGGCAAGCTCGGCGCGCCGCTGGAGGCCGGGGTGGACGTCTACCTCGACGAGGCGCAGCATCGCCGCATGGCTGGCATCGGCGATGAACTGCGGTTCGTGCTGATCACATCATCGGCGCGGATGCTGCGGGCGGACGAACGCCCCTCCGACGCGGTCGCGGCGAGCTCGGTTGCGAAGGACGGTGCCTGGATCAGCGTCCATGTGCAGGACTCGCCCAAGTGCGCTCGTTGCTGGCACCGCAGGCCCGACGTGGGCGTGGATCCGCGGCATCCCGAAATCTGCGCGCGCTGCGTCAGCAACCTGGAAGGCCCCGGCGAGACGAGGCGCTACGCATGAACAGCGAACCCTTCCCGAAGCCGACCGGTGTCGTGTGGCTGTGGCTCTCCATCATCGTCGTGGCGGCCGACCAGCTCACGAAATGGATCGTCACGAACCAGCTCGAGCTCTACGAAGTGCTGCCGCTCGGGCCGATGCTCGAGCTGACGCGGCTGCACAACACGGGCGCGGCCTTCAGCCTGCTGGCGCAGGCCGGCGGCTGGCAGCGCTGGTTCTTCGTGGGCCTCGCGGGGGCCATCAGCGTCGCGATCGTCTTCTGGCTCCGCTCGCTGCCGGCACGCGGCTATCCGTGGCTCACGATCGGGCTCGCGATGATCCTCGGCGGCGCGGTCGGCAACGGCATCGACCGCCTCACGCTCGGCCATGTCGTGGACTTCCTGCACTTCCACTGGCAGGACTGGTATTACCCGGCCTTCAATGTCGCGGACATCGCGATCACGAGCGGCGCGATCATGCTGGTCATCGACGCGCTGCTGCACACGCGCCGCACCAAGCCGCCTACCGCATGAAAGTGCTGCTCGCCAATCCGCGCGGATTCTGCGCGGGGGTCGATCGCGCGATCGACATCGTCGAGCGCGCCATCACGCTCTTCGGCGCGCCGATCTACGTCCGGCATGAGGTCGTGCACAACCGCTTCGTCGTGGACCGCCTGCGCGGCCTCGGCGCCGTGTTCGTGGACGAACTCGACGCCGTGCCCGACGGAGCGACCGTGATCTTCAGCGCCCATGGCGTCCCGAACTCCGTGGAGATCGAGGCCGAGCGCCGCAAGCTCTCCGTGTTCGACGCCACCTGCCCGCTGGTCACGAAGGTGCACATGGAAGTCGGGCGCTACGCGGAAGACGGCCTCGACGTGATCCTGATCGGCCATGCCGGCCACCCGGAAGTCGAGGGCACGATGGGGCGATTCGACCCCTCGCATGGCGGGCGCATCCACCTCGTGGAGACGGTGGCGGACGCCGAGAAGCTCCGGGTGCGCGATCCCGCGAAGCTCGCGCTCGTGACGCAGACGACGCTCTCGGTGGACGACACGGCGCGCATCGTCGCGGCGCTGCGCGCCCGGTTCCCGACGCTGGTGTCGCCGCGCAAGGAAGACATCTGCTACGCGACCCAGAACCGCCAGGACGCGGTCAAGCAGCTGGTCGCGCAATGCGACGTGCTGGTCGTGGTCGGCTCGCAGTCGAGCTCCAATTCCAACCGCCTGCGCGAAATCGCGACCACGCGCGGCATTCCGGGCTACCTCGTGGACGGCGCCGACGACCTGCGGCGCGAATGGTTCGAAGGCAAGAAAGCGGTCGGCGTGACGGCCGGCGCCTCGGCGCCGGAGACCCTCGTGCAGCAGGTGGTCGCTCGCCTGCGCGAATGGGGCGGGCTGGAAGGCGTCGAGGTGGTCGGGCGCGAGGAGAAGATCGTGTTCGGGCTTGCCGCAGGCCTTGCGCGGAGTGACGAAAACCCAGGTCATTTAGCGCCTTTACCAGCAACGATTCGTCGAGTCGTTGCCCGCGCTGTCGCGGGATAGGCGACGCCCGCTTTCATCAATCGTGAACTGCCGGCAGTCTTTGTCTTCCATTTGGCCGCTGTTTTCCAGCGGCATTGCTGCGATACTGAAGACGCCAGCATCGGCATGCTCGATGGTCAGCGCGTAGCGGCGCCTCGGAGTGACGGAGGAAACGCGCAGTCCCGGCGGTTCGTCTTCGACCCCTGCATCCAGCCTGTCGCTGTAGCGTCCATGGGCGAGGTGAAACTTCTCCTGTTCGGCGGCTGCCGTGAGAAGGCTTTCCGCGGCTTCGAGTCTGTAGCTGCGCAGCAAGTAGCGCCGATACGATGCGAGCGCAGAGCTTGCCATGATTGCCACGATCACGATCGCGACCATGATTTCGATCAGGGTGAATCCGTTTCGATTGGTAGCTTGCGCCATGATGTCTTGACCGGGTCATTTGAAAATCCGGCATCGAAGGTCTTGCCTCCGAGGATTCCGAACGGCCTGGCGCGACAGCCGGAGCACGCCGCTGCCCAGGGCCCCGGAAATGCAAAGTGAAGTGCGGCTGGCAGACCGAAGCCTTCAGGCTCGGGTTCATCCGGATCGCCAGGGAGCTTAAGGCGGTTGTCTGGCAGGCCACTTCGCACGTCGATTGCACGCTGGCGGCGCATTGCCCGTGGCGGACCGCAGGCTGTCGCAAGCGTGGCTGCGGCAGGCTGATATGTCTGGAAGTGCAGCCGGTGGTCGAAGGTCAGTGACGAGCCGATGACTTTCTCGCCCGGCCCATGCGCATCGAGGCGCACGAGCCAACCGGGCGCGCCTGCCGGCATCGCCGTTACACCGTCGGTCGCATCATGCAGGTCCTGGTCATGCAGGACGGTGCCGGACTGCTCCCGATCCCGAATCGAGAAGATCCGGTTCGTGACCTGCACGTCGCGAGGTCTGGCAAGCCATCCCGAACCGATCGAAATCGCGAGCTCCAGTCCGCTTGACTCGCGGACCACCGAGATGTCGGGACTAGCGTAGAAGCGCTGACTTTGATCCCCGAGGCGCGCCATCAGTCTTGCGCGAACGAGACCCGCCGCCGCGGCTCCATTGATCAGGTCCATGCGCCACAGGCCACCGGCAATATCGACGATGTAGAGTCGATCGGCGTAGCCGTCGCCGTCCATATCGAGGATGCGTGGCGCAGACGCGAGGCTCGCATCCATCCCGGGCACCTGCAGGTCAGCAAGCGACGCGACATGCCCCGAGGCCCGCCACAGCCTGCGTCCCGTCACTGCATCGTGAATGGACAGCGACGCGCCGGAGGAAACGGCGGGCAGCGCCGGAAAATCGTAGGCACGGTCGTATCCTCCGGCGAGTGCGACGATCCAGGACCCCGCGGCTCTGTCCGGAGCCGGCAACGGTCAGGCGCGAAACAACCGGTACTGCCCAGCTTTCCGCGTTATCGCCCAGTTCCGCAGGCCCCAGTGTCCAGAGCAATCGAGGCTCGTCGGGTGACGCCACATCCAGTGCGTAGTAACCGCTGCCGCCGCGGCCGAGTCCGAACAGCAGCCAGAGATGTTCGCCGGTCGAAGAATCGATACGGCCATCGCCATTGGGATCGTATCGATGCAGGACCAATGGCCCATCGATGCCGTGGCTGCGGGAAACGATTGTTTCGTCGCGCATCAATTCCGGAAGGCGCTTGAGCAGACTCGCGGGAATGAACGCCCATCGTTCAACGCCGGTGTCGGCGTTGAAGGCGTGCAGCAGGCCATCCTGGCTCGCGTAGAAGATGGTGTCGCCGTCGGCACTTCTGTCGCGGGCGGTGACGGGCGCCTGCAGCCCCGGATCTCCGAGCAGCCGCTGGTTCAGCAGCCAGGACATGACTGCGTCCGGGGTCAGGTTATCCAGCGATCCCAGGCCAAGGACTGCGGCGCTGAATGTTGTGTTGCCTGGCGTCAGGCGATTCCGCGCGGACGTCAGGCTGTCAGCCGTGACGTTGCTGAATACGCGCCGCGATGCTGCATCAGGCAACCGGCCCGCCGCACTGCCAGTCAGCAGCGAGTCGCCGTCCGGTCGATCGGACCATTCGCTGCGGCTGCCTTGCAAAGGCAGGCCGGTTACCGGATCGATTGCAGGTTGCCCATCGCGATCGATGACTACGGGCGCGGCGACCGGATTCTCAGGAGGCGACAGCCGGTACCGCAGCAGATTTCCCAGCCAGCGCGCGCGTGGCTGTGGAGCCGACAGGCCATACATGACAGCAGGTTCATGCGTCGAGTCGTCCGCCTGCATCAGGCCGGCAGCCGACAGCTGCGGGCCGAGCTGCGACCGCTGCATCGTGCTGCAGGCTGCGCGCCACGACATTCACGAATGCCAGCGGATCTCCCGCCGATTCGAATCTTCCGCCAGCCTTGTCGATTGAGGCAGCGACCAGTGCAGGTACGGGCGATGGCGCGATCCAGTTCAGCGACTGCGAATTGCCGCCCCGGCAGGTCGTCCCTGAGATCGGACTGCGTCAGCCACTGCGCCACGGCGGGCAGGCAGCTATCGTCGCAGCCGCCCGTCAGTTCCATGAACCCGGGCAGACCTTCCACGTCCTGTCGAGCACCGTCGTCCTGCGATGGCGTGCCGGCCGTGACGATCGCAATCGTGACCGGCCGGCAGGGGCACAGGAATGGTGACTGGTATCGCGCAGGGCTCTGGAGATCGCGAGCCGCGACTGTCCGCGCGCGCATCGTCGCCATAATGGACCACACCGCCCGAAAGCCAGGCTACGGTTTCCGTCAGGGTCTCCGCGAGCGGCGCGCCGCCGGTTGCGCCGATGCCTGGCAACAGGGTTGCCAATCGAGAAGCCGCAGATGTTGCGGAGACCGGAGCTAGCAAGACGAATCCGCCCTGGGCATCGGGGATGCCGTCGGAAGTGCGGATCAAGCCGACGTCGAGTTCGTCCGTCGCCTCAATCGTACGGGTGAGCATCGCAACGACCGCTTCCGCGATGGTCGAATCGATCGTCCGCCTGCCGGCGGCGAGGTAGTTGAGATAGTTGCCAGAATAGAAGATGTATGAATCACCGAGCGGCGCCGCATCCCAGTCGATCTCACCGGCGGGCGCCGTGTTCCACGGACCGGATGGACCGTTCGTGGCGAACCACGGGCCGGCGTTCCTGCCATGCTGTCCGCGGTCGCTGCGACATTCGACATCCTCCGTGCGGTCCTTCTGGAGCGCGCCCCAATACCCGGAGGGATGCCATTGCGCCGCGCGCGCCGCGACGAAGTAGCCGTGCCGGGCCAACGCGTCACGCGCCGCTTCGCACTGCATGCCGCTGCGTACCTCTGTGCCACCGAGTGCGAGTCCAGGCATCGATGCGCAATCGGGCGCCGGACCCGGTCCACGCCGCCAATAGACGAGTTGCGGCTCGCATTGCGGTGCCGTGCCCGACGCGCCCGCGTAATCCGTCTGCGGATCGTAGGGATCGGCGACGATCATCCGTTCCGACATCGCAGCGGACGTTTCGAGCACAATGATCAGCAGCGGCCGGGTGCCGGTGGGCACGGGCGCGCGGACGAGCCACGCCTCGTCCGGATCTGCCTGAACCACGGCCGCATGCGCGAACAGGAAGTTCGCAGCCATCGCGACGAGAACACGCATCCAGGCCCGATCAATCATTGGCGGGCGCAACGACATGGAAACCCTGCTCGAGCTTTACTTTCACATCACGCGCGGCCCAGCCCTGCGACACGATCAGGAACTCTCGCGACCGAAATGCTCCATCGGACGTGCCGATGCTGAATCCTTCCGGCAGCGCTCCATTGCTGTCCAGTTCCGTCGTCCGCGATTCAAATCGCGCCGACGATGTGCCGCCCACTGCATGGGGCATCGCCGCCGTGCCTGGACCCGCGCCTTCCGTCGCCGCCTGAATCGCCAGCGCAATGCCGGCCTCGGCTGCTTCGAGGGCGACGGATTCGGCCTGCTGAAACCCGGCCAGCGCGAGCGCGGTGACGGCAGCGGCAGCGGCCGCAAGTCCCAGTGCGGAGAGGCCGGCCAGCAGCACCAGCGCGACGGCGAGTGCTGAACCTCTGGACCCGTCCTTCATGGCCGGCCCTGCAGATTGCGCAGTTCGATGACGCGGCTCGCGAGCTTGCGGCGAAACCTGCTCGCAGCGGACGGGGCGGCACGATTCGAGTAGTTGACGGCCGGCTGAATGACTTCCTGGCTTTCGGCGGTATCGCTGCGCGCGAGGATCCACAGGCGAATCGCCCGCGGCGTGTCATCGGCCGGAATGCCGGCCGGCGTGACCCAGCGATCGATCGCGTCATCCGCGTCATTGGGGTCGTCGAGGCCGAATTCCACCTGCATGTCCTCGACGCCGGTCACGAGCTCCTCATCCTGGAACGCGGGGCGGCTGCCGCCGACCAGGCGCTTGCGACGCAATGACGGCAGGCCGCGCTGCGACGTCGAATCGGCGCTCACGTAGAAGACGCTGACATCGAGGTCGTGAATGCGCGCGCCGGCGCCGAGACGTGCAATGCCGTCAGTCATCAGGCGAGCCGCGCGGCGGCTCGATTCGATCTGAAGGCGACCGACGTCCCGCGGCGCGGATGCCATGGACGCATGGCGAATCGTCAGCGTATCCGCACCGGGGACGACGCGGCCATTCGGACCGGCATTGCAACGCAGCAGGGCACTCGCATCGACGCGGTACGAGCCATCGGCCGCCGTGACGGGCCGCTCCAGGTCGTGAGCCAGCGAGTCTCCGCAGCCGCCGGCGACGCCCAGGCCCGGCGCTTCGACGGCTCCGATGGCGCTGGCGCCGACGACGTGACTACCCGGTGCGGCGAGACCGAGATAGCCTGCCATCCGCAATTCGTCCACGAGGATTGCAAAGGCGGCGTCGGTGATCTCCTCGAGACTCGCGACAGCTTCGCTCGTTCGTTCTGCCGCCCGGCCACGCGCGACCAGCGCGAGCGCGCCGGCGGTCGCGATCAACACGAGAAGCATCGCGATCATCAATTCGACGAGCGTCAGTCCCCGGTCGTGCTTCATGTCGTCACCGGCATGCGAAGGCGCTCGACACCGCCGCCGGCGGCCGGCCAGTCGATCGAGATCAGGTACTCCGGAATTCGGGAATCCGGCACCACGACGCTGGCCGATGCGCCCTGTGGCAACGCAGAGGCAGCTTCTGCAATCCAGGCGCTGCGCAAACGCTCGGCAGCGTGCTCGGACTCGCAGCTTGCGGGTTGCTCGAGGCAAGCCTCCGCGGCGCCCATTCCGGTGATCGCTAGGACTGCCCGGCCGTCGGGCCTGCGGACGGCGCGAAGCTGGTCCGCCATCGAGTTCGCGATGCGTAGCGCCGTACGGCGGCTTGCGGATTCGCGCTCCTGCCTGATGGTCTGTAACAGGAACGCAGCCGCGCCACCGATGCCCACGATCATGATCGCAATCGCGACCAGCGCTTCGACAAGGGTGAATCCACGCGCGGTGCCGTTCGTCAGCATTGCAGCACCCGGTTCGAGGCGTCTCGTTCGCTGACGCGTGGGCGGCCGCTCCGGCTAATGATGATTGCGCGCGCAGCGCGGCCGCCGCGCCGGTCGCAGATCGTCACGGTCGCCGGGCTCGCGTAGCTCGTGCCGGACTCGAAGCGGATGGCGGCGCGATTCGACAGGACAGTCGGCCCGCTTGATGATCGCAGGGGCGGCAGGCTCCGGAAGACCGTGCCATCCGTTCCGACGACGAGCAGCCCGGATGACCAGTCAGGCGCGCCGGAACAATGCGTCGCGTCCACTGATCCGCAGAGATCGACCGACACCGTGCGCACGGCGGCGAATTGGCGCGCGGCGTGTATCGCGTGCAGCGCGGCGCTCACCACCGCGTCGCGCCGGCTGTCCTGCAACCACGCGCTGAATCCGGGATAGCCGACGGTTGCAAGGATAGCCGTTAGCGCTAGCGCGACCAGCAACTCGATCAGCGTGAAGCCATTGGACATGAACCGAGGCTAGCTCGGCCACGCAGGGACGCCCTCGCGCAATTCGATCGTGTTTGAGCGGATTTCCGCAGGGGCGTATATTTGCCGCCCATGGACTCAGTGACCCAGGCCTCCCGGGCCGACCGCAAGCGCGTCGCCGCATTGCTCGAGACGCACGGAATTCACCCCACCGCACAACGCATCCGCATCGCGGAAATGCTGTTCGCGCGCGACCAGCACCTGACCGCGGAGCAGGTGATCCGGCTGCTCGGCAAGGACGGCCTGCGGGTGTCGAAGGCGACCGTCTACAACACGCTGAATCTCTTTGCCGACAAGGGCCTGCTGAAGGCGCTGGCGGTCGATCGCGACCGCGGCCGCTTCGATTCGAACACGCTGCCGCACCACCATTTCCATATCGAGGGCACGGGCGAGCTGATCGACGTGCCGCCCGGCGCCATCGAATTCGCGAAGCTTCCGGCCCTGCCGCCCGGCACGGAGCCGGTCGGGGTCGAGGTCGTCATTCGGGTGCGCCGCCGGGGTTGACCCACGGCGTTGCCCGCGAGCCGGGCCTTGCCTATACTTCGCGCCCCCAACGCCGGTGTAGCTCAGTTGGTAGAGCAGTCGCTTCGTAAGCGAGAGGTCGGGGGTTCAAGTCCCTCCACCGGCACCAGATTCTTGCGACATGAAAACGCTCATCAGATATTCGGTTGCGACGCTGGCGTGCTCGCTGGGCCTTGCCGGACCGCTGTGGGCCAATCAGGTGGATGACGCGCGCAAGGCGCTGGAGCGAGGCGACTTTGCGACAGCAGCGCCACTGGTGACTGCCCTGGCCGAACAGGGCGATGCCAATTCGCAGTCGGCCCTCGACGTGATGTACTACTACGGCCAAGGGGTGCCTCAGGACCGCGCTCAGGCTGCCAAGTGGTATCGCCTGGCCGCCGAACAGGGCCACGTATCGGCGCGCTACTTCCTCGGCCTCATGTACGAAAGCGGAACTGGAGTGGCGCGGGACTACGCCGAGGCGATGAAGTGGTATCGCCTTGCGGCCGACCAGGGCAAGGCAGAGGCGCAAAACAATATCGGCGCAATGTACCTGCACAAGCGCGGAGTCGATCGGGACGCCGTCGAGGCCAGCAAGTGGTTTCGGAAGGCAGCGGAGCAGGGCCTGGCAATCGCGCAGACGAATCTCGCCGACCTGTACGCCGTTGGACACGGCGTGCAGCTGGATGAGACCGAAGCCAGCAAGTGGTATCGCCTTGCGGCGGTGCAGGGCGTTGTGAAGGCGCAAAAGACACTCGGCAATTTGTACTTCTAGGGCGCCGGCGTGCCGCAGGACTATGCCGAGGCGGGCAAGTGGTATCGCCTGGCGGCAGAGCAGGGTGACGAGATTGCGCAGTGGTACGTTGGCAACTTGTACCGCAATGGACAGGGCGTAACGCAGGATTTCGCCACGGCGGCTGAGTGGTATCGCAAGTCCGCCATGCAGGGCTACGCCTTTGCGCAGGACTTCCTCGGCGACCTTTACAGCGAAGGTCGCGGCGTCGCGCAGGACTATGTGCTGGCATACATGTGGTACAGCCTTGCCGCCGCGAACAAAATACTTGTCGAACTCGATAAAGCCGCAGCTGGCAAGCGCGATGCGATAGCCGCGAAGATGTCCCCGGAGCAGATTGCCAAGGCGCAGAAACTCGTCAGCGAATGGAAACCGGCCGCCACCCCCTCCAACTAGGAGCCGCCGCTGGAAGTGTCCCCCACTGGCGCGACTCCAATCCGCGACATAACACGCCCTGGACCCGGTCATTGGGCCGTTTTCTTGCCTTGCCCGGCCAAGCTAGGTTTAATGCCCGGGGGCGGCGACCCAGGCCCGCCAAAAACAAGCCAATAACAGCTATTCGGAAGGGGGAGAAGAAATGCGCGGAACGATCCTCATGTGGAGCGGTGACAAGGGCGTCGTGTCTGCCGAAGGGCAGCGCTACGACTTCGGCATCAACGAATGGCATGGCAACACGGCGCCGGCAGCGAACCTGACGGTGGACGTGGTCGTCACGAATGGCCGGCTGTCCTCCGTGACGCCCGTCAACGAAGCGGATCTCGCCAAGGAAAAGATGGCGGCGATGACCGGCAAGGGCGGCGAGATGGCAAAGGCCGTCTACGCGAATGTCGGCAAGGACGTCGCGATCGCCTACGGCGTGTTCCTGGTCGCGGCGCTGTTCCTGAGCGTCCTCAGCGCGGGCGGAATGATCGGCATCTCGCTCAAGCTGACCAACCTGCTGAGCGACAACATGGGAATGATGGGCAACGGCAAGGGCACTTTCCTGGTGCTGCTCGCGACGGCGACGATCGCCGTGCCGTACTTCTGGAAGCACAAGTTCGCGCCGCTTGCGTTCTTCGGGCCCGCGCTCGTCACGCTGATGGGGTTCTATCCGCTGTGGGAGCAGCACCGCCAGGCGAAGGCGCAGATGGATGCGATGGGTGAGTTCGGCCAGATGATGGGCCAGATGGCGCAGCAGATGGGCGCCGGGCCGACCGGCATGGGGAGCCTCGGCATCGGTGCATGGGTCATCTTTGCGGCGTGCGCCTACCTTGGATTCAAGGGAGTGATGCGATTCCTGAGCCGCTCCTAGGGCGTCTCCTTTCGATACTGGGTCCTGAAGGCCTGCTGACCGGCGCGTCCGTCCGCGGACGCGCCGTCGGCTGGGCCGACCAGAGTCCCTGCCAGGCGCTGGCGATCGCCAGACCTGCGAACACCGAGACAAGTCTCCCGAGTCCTCGCCGCCTGCCATGAGGCCGGCCAGCCCGTCGTGCCGATGGGCGGGCTCACGGGCCTCGTGCAAGGCTCGGTCGCGGGTCCCGGCGAGATCGGCCTCTCGCTCGAGCGCATGAACCGTATCGAGTCCGTCGACGTGCTGGGACGAACGATGCTGGTCGAGGCGGGCGCCACGCTGCAGCAGATCCAGGAAGCGGCCGAACGCGAGGGCCTGATGTTCCCGCTCGACCTTGGCGCGCGCGGCTCGGCCTCGATCGGCGGCAACGCCTCGACCAATGCCGGCGGCAATCGCGTGATCCGCTACGGGATGATGCGCGACATGGTGCTGGGCCTGGAGGCCGTGCTCGCGGACGGCACCGTGATCCCGGCGCTCAACCGGATGATCAAGAACAACGCCGGATACGACCTCAAGCAGCTCTTCATCGGCACCGAGGGGACGCTCGGCGTGGTCACGCGGCTCATCCTGCGGCTGCGTCCGCGGCCCGGGAGCAACCAGACGGCGCTGCTGGGCTGTACGCGCTTCGACCAGGTGACGGGCCTCCTGGGGCGGCTGGACGGGCTGCTGGGCGGCGCGATGTCCTCCTTCGAGGTCATGTGGAGCGATTACTTCCGCCTCGTCACGACGCCGCCTGCCGCAGGCAGAAGCCCGCTGGAGGGGCAGTACCCGTACTACGTGATCGTGGAATGCCAGGGCGGCGACCCGGCCGGCGACCAGGCGCGCTTCGAAGCCGGCCTGACGACGGCCGCGGAGGAGGGGCGATTCGCGGACGCCGCGATCGCGAGCTTCAGAGGCGCAGCGCGATGCGATCTGGTCGCTGCGCGACGACGTCGTACAGATGTTTCGCCTCGGGCATCCGTTCGTGTTCGATGTCAGCCTGCCCGTCGCAGAAATGGAAGGCTATGTCGCGGAGGTGCATGCCGCGTTTGCCGCGCGCATGCCGAAGCAGCAGTGCTTTACCTTCGGGCACCTGGGCGACGGCAACCTGCATTTCGTCGTGGTCGGGCCGGCGGGCCCGGAGGCGCGCACCGCGGTCGAGGAGATCGTCTATCGCCCGCTCGCCGCGCGGCGCGGCTCGGTATCGGCCGAGCACGGCATCGGCATCGAGAAGCTCGCTTGGCTTGCGCTGTCGCGCAGCGAGAGCGAGATTGCACTGATGCGAAAGCTGAAACAGGCACTCGACCCGCGTGGCATCCTCAATCCGGGGCGGGTCGTCGGCTAGTCGCGTCGACGTGCGCGTTCTCGGCAACTAAGTGCAAGATCGTACAATCGAATCTGGATCTTCCTGGGGAGGCTTGAAATGGACCCGCTCAATATCCGAAGGCTCTTTCTTGGCAGCGTCGCCGTGATTGTCCTGACACAGGTCGCCTGTACGCTCTGGATCGGACGGCAGATGGAAGCGCCAAGCCCAGTCGATAACTCCGGGGAACTGGCCGCCATCACGGAAAAACTGGCCGGTATCGAATCGGCGGTCGATGATGTGCAGGACACGGCGGACGGTCTCCAGGCCCGCACAACGGCGCTCACCGATTCGATGGGCAATATTGCCAGGGCTTGCAGCCGATAGAGGGCGCCAGCAGAGGGTCTCGGCATCTTCGCCGCGCCCGAATCCCGGAAGGGTCATCGGCTAGAGGTGCCGATCGCCTGCGACGGGTGTGGGTGCCTGGTCACGAGCGCCGCTTTTTTCGGTTCATCACACTTCCCGTCGCCGCAACATGTGATTCGCCTGCCCTGTGGTTGCTTCGGCGCCTACGATCAGATCGAGCAGTTCTGACGTGATCTCGGCTTGTCGCGCCTGATGCGCGCTCTGGCGCAACTGTGAGAGTTTCCTGGTTACGTTGTCGTGCGCCGATTCCATTGCCATGAAACGGGCCGCATTCTCACTCGCGATCGACTCGACAGCAGCCTCGGTCAGGAGTGCGAACACATACTCTGGCATCAGTTCCTCGAGCAACAGCTGCGGCTCCAGGTTGTGAAGTGGCGCCTGCCGGGGTTGTGCCGTTTCCAACGCTGCGGTATCGAGCGGCAGGACCAGGCGCCGCTCGATAGCGGACGGTGCTCCCCGCCGGTAGCGCCCAAACATGACCTCGACGTGCGAGATCTCGCCCCGTGCGATACGCCCGTAGAGTTCTCCCGCAAGTCGGTTGATCAGGTCGGGTACTCCCGCGAGTCGGGTCGCCATTGGTCTCATCCACGACGCCTGCCGACCTCGTTCGGCCGCCAAGGCAGCGCCGCGACTGCCGAGCACAAGGAGCACATCTGAAGGCCGGAGTGCTGCCTCCGCCGCCTCCAGCAGGCGGTCGTCGAAGGTGCCGACAAAACCGTGCTCGGCCGTACACAGAATGAGCGCTCGGCACTCACGCCCGGTTCCCGCCTCCGGCCTTGGCTCCGGCACCAGCAGCAGGGCGGCGCCGATCGCGGCCGCCATCGAATCGGCGTAACGGCGAATACCGGGAAGCGCATTGTGCGCCTCCTGGACGCGCATTCCTGCGAGCGAACGCATCGCGCCGACAATATCCAGCAGCTCGTCCATGCTGGCAACGTGATTCTGGATGTCAGCGAATTGGGTCATGTCCGGGCTTCGTCGGCTGCAATCGTCAGCGGCATGACTGATCGCGCGAGATCCATGAGCGCGGTCTTGAGGCGCGCCCGCAGCTCATCGGGAAGCGCGCTGGCCTGACCGTCCAGCGCCACCAATTCGGGGGTGCGCTCGGCCAGCCACGAACCAAGTGCAGCGCGAAATGCTTCAATGCGATCGAGCGGCATGGTGTCGAGCACGCCTTCGCCGAGCGCGATGAGCAGCGTCACCTGTTCAAGCAGCGAAAGCGGCGCGAATTGCCGTTGAGCCAGTACGGCGCGAATGCGCTTGCCATGCTCGATGACCTTGCGCGTGCGTTCATCCACCATGGTGCCGAAGCGGGTGAACACCTCCAACTCCAGAAACTGTGCATATTCGAGCCGCAGGCTTTCCGACAAGGACTTGAGGGCGGGAGCCTGCGTCTTGCCGCCGACACGTGACACGCTCTTGCCTACGTCAACTGCAGGCTTCTGGTCCTCGTAGAACAGGCTCGGATCCAGGTATATCTGGCCGTCGGTTATCGAGATGAGATTGGTGGGAATATACGCGCTGATATTTCCCGCTTGAGTTTCGGCAATCGGCAACGCCGTCAGGGAGCCGCCGCCACGCTCGGGTGCCAGCTTTGCCGCCCGCTCAAGCAGGCGCGAGTGGATGTAGAAAATATCACCGGGGTATGCCTCGCGACCCGGCGGGCGACGCAACAGCAGCGATACCTGCCGATAGGCGGCTGCATGCTTGGTGAGGTCGTCGATCACAAGGAGCACATCGCGCCCGCGCGCCATGAAATGCTCGGCCATCGTGCAGGCTGCATAAGGTGCGAGCCATTGAAGGCCCGGCGCGGCATCGGCTTCACCGACGACGAACAGGCAGCGCTCAGGTGCTCCGTGCTCGCGCACCGCCCCGATTACGCGTGCAACCGACGACGCCTTCTGGCCGACCGCGGCATAGACGCAGATCACGTCGCTCGATTTCTGGTTGATGATCGTGTCGACGGCGATGGCGGTCTTCCCCGTTCCACGGTCCCCGATGATCAGTTCGCGCTGACCTCTGCCCAGCGGAATCATCGCGTCGATCACCAGGAGTCCCGTCGCCAGGGGTCGTGTGACCAGGGCCCGGTCCACGATTGGAGGAGCCGGCTGCTCGACCGGCGCGGACTCCTCCGTTTCCAGGGGGCCTTTTTCATCGAGCGGCACGCCGAGCGCGTCGACCACTCGGCCCAGCAACGCGTCACCGACGGGAACACGCGCGACCTCGCCCGTCCCGTACACGACACTGCCGGCAGCAATGCTGCCCGTGCTGCCAAGCAGCACGCAACCGATCAACTCCTCGCCGAGATCAACGGCCAGGCCACGCACACCGCCCGAAAACACGAGTAACTCGTCCAGGCGCGTTTCCGGCAGGCCGCGCACGGTCGCTACACCGTCACCGACCTGGGTCACTCGGCCGATCTGTTCGAGCCGCGGCTCCAGCGACAGGCTGCCAAGACCCTGGCGGCCCTGTGCGAGCCAGTGGTGAAGCTCTTCAGTGAGCGTCGACATGGCCGCCAACCTCGGCTCGTGCGGCGTCGAGCGCGCTCTGCCATGAGAAGCGCAGCACAGCCATCGGGAAATGAAGTTCAGCGCCCGCGATCAGTCCGGAATTCACCTCGAATGCAATGTTGATGCCTTTCCCCAGCGGACGATGCAGCCGTTCGCGCCACACCTTGGCTGTCGCCGCTGGCAGAGGCACCGCTGTGACAACGGTCAACGACTCGCCATCCGTGAGCTGCCGGCTGAGCGCATCGCGATCCGGTTCTGGAAGCCCGGCAAGATGGTCCTCGATCCGTTCCATCCACGCCTCGGCGCGAAGCTGTAGCGGCAGGTCGGCGAGCAGGCGCTGGGCGATTTCGCTGCCGAGGTCGACGGCCACCCGCCGTGCCTCCTCGAGCGCAAGCTCGCGCTCTGTCGCCAACACCTTCCGCGCCACGTCGAGCAGCACTTCTGCATCGCGCTGGGCCTGGGTGCGGCGGGCCTCGGCCATTTCCTGTGCCTGCTCCGCCGCGGCCTTGAGAACAGTCGCGCGCTCCGAGGCGATTCCGGTTCGTTGGCATTCGACGGCTGAGAGAATTGCCTGAGCCTTGTGGTCCGCGGCCTTGGCATCGTCATATTGACGCTGGACCTCGGCCTTGCGCGCATCGATCATGGCGAGCACCGGCTTGTACAGAAATCGATTCAGCAACCAGACCAGGACAATGAAATTGACGGTCTGGAGACCGAAGGTCCACCAGTCGAATTTCATCGGTCACCTCGCATACGGATTCGCAAATAACAGCAGCAGTGCTATTACCAGGCAGTAGATAGCCATCGTCTCAATCATTGCGAGACCGACGAAGAGTGTCCGCGAGATGGTTCCCGCTGCCTCGGGCTGGCGCGCGATCGCGTCCATTGCGGCAGCAACGGACCGCCCTTCGGCCAGCGCCGGACCGATCGAACCGACCGCGACTGCAAGTACGGCGCCGATTATGGAAATGAGCCTGGGATCCATGGAACCTCCTTTGATCGCTACCTGGCGCCGCCGACGGCGGCGCCGATGAATACCGCTGCGAGTACGGTGAAGATGTAGGCCTGAACCAGGCCTATCAGAATCTCGAGAGCCATGAGCGGAATCGGGACGAACAGGCCAGCGAGTGCCACGACGAGGGCTACGACGAACCCGCCGCTCATGATATTGCCGAACAGTCGGACCATCAGTGAAAAAGTTCGTGTTACCTGGGACAGAATATTGAGCGGCAGCATGATCAGCCTGGGTTCGGCAAAGCTCGCAAGGTGGCCACGAAATCCTCGCGCCCGGACGCCGAAGTAGTGGACCGAGCAAAACACGATGAGCGCGAGCGCGGCTGGCGTTTCAATCTTGCCGGTTGGCGCCTCGCTACCCGGGAGCACGCCGCCGAGGGCGGCTGCTACGAGAAAAATGAACAGCGTGCCGAGCATCGGCAGGAACGGACGAGCATCCTTGCGGATGACATCCTCGATCTGCCGGGCGATACCGGCAACGAGGATCTCGAGCACCGCCTGGCGGCCGTCCGGTTGCGCGCGCAACCTGCTCGTCACGAGACGGCTAGTCACCGTCAAGGCGATCATGATGGCCCACGTCGTCACGACCGGACGCGTGATCGCGATGGGACCAAGATGAAAAAGGACGGTATCGGTGAGGGGTGAGCCTTGCATCAGCCTGCCCGCCGTGCAGTGTGCATCGCCAGATTGCGCGCCAACAAGAAGCCCAGAAAGCTCGCGAGCAGCGGGACAGCCCCGACGACTCCGGCGAAGGCGAGACAAATAGCGGCTGCCCCGATGCGCCCTAGCGTGAGAACCAGGTGGCTGAACCGTTCACGGCCCGCGACGATGTGATCGATAGTCCACCACAGTCCCGCGAAAAAAAGGAGCCCCATGACGAATCCGCCAAACGCCATCAAGACCGCAATGCCTGCCGCAGCAATCAAGGCCGTACTTGTCATTCGCCGTGCATCCTCTTCCACGCGAACGTGCAGCCGGCAGCCAGGCCAGCCATCAGCAGGCCGAGCGTCCAGAAGACTCCCGTGTCGTAGTGCTGGTCGAGCCAACGCCCCGCAAAAATGCCGATAAGAGTCGGTACGACAATCGTCCACCCGAGCGCGCCGATCATTGCAAGGTTCTGGCCGATCGAGCGCTCACCCTCCCGCCGCCAAAGCGCGCGACGCGATTGCCGCGTTCGCACTGCCTTCTCCAGTCGTTCATGGTTTTCGGACTGCGGGCTCACGGGTCAAGACCATCGCGTGCCAGGACTCCCGGGCCACCGGGGCCGGAAGACGCACGTTCAGACTTGAGAAAGCGACAGATCTGCCGGATGGCCGCAAGATAGAGACGTTGCGCATCCGCACGTGCAGTCAACTCTTCCTCGGCGCGGCGCCGGAACGTTTTGAGTACTTCTGTTTCGAGGCGGTGCAGATCCTCATCGGCGACTGCCTCCCTTGTCGCGATGGCAATACTCTCGCCGTCACTCACTTCCAGCATGCCGCCACGCACGGCCAGGTGATGTTCGATGCCTTTCTGGTCGCGCCAACTCACCACCGACAGCGAAAGTGCCGTCAGAAAGTCAGCATGGCCCGGCAGAATGCCAAAGGCTCCAGTCTCGTCCTCGGCGCGAAGATGCGCGACATTGCTCGCTTCGGTGATGATCGCAAGCGGAGTGACAACTGTGAGTTTCACGCCGCGCCCTTTGCGGCTGCGCCCTCGCGTTCCCGCGCCTCATCGAGGCCGCCGACCATATAGAGGGAACTTTCGGCCCAATCGTCCGTTTCTCCCCGCAAGATTGCACGGCATCCTTCCAGTGTTGAGTCGAGTTCGACCGCACGTCCCGGTTTGCCCGTGAAGGCGAGCGTGACCATGAACGGTTGCGTCAGAAACCGAATGAGACGTCGCGCGCGCTTGACGGTTTGGCGATCAGCGGCACTCAACTCCTCGATACCGAGGAGGGCAATGATCTCCTGGAGATCGCGGTAATGGGCGATCGTCTTGCGGACATCTTGCGCCGTCCGGTAATGCGCCTCGCCGACAAGGCGTGGGTCGAGCAGGGTCGAAGTCGAGGCCAGCGGGTCCACCGCCGGATACAGGCCCTCGCTCGCCATGTCGCGGGACAGTACGATCGATGAATCGAGGTGGCTGAATATCTCAGCCACCGCGGGATCCGTGAAGTCGTCCGCCGGCACATAGACGGCCTGAATCGAAGTGATGGCCGCACCCGCAACTGACGCTATGCGCTCCTCAAACTCGGCAATCTCGCTGGCAAGCGTCGGCTGATAACCGACGCGCGACGGCAGGCGACCGAGCAGGCCCGACACCTCGCCACCAGCCTGGACCAGCCGATACACGTTGTCGATGAGCAGGAGCACGTCTTCTCGCGCAACGTCGCGGAAGTACTCGGCAATGGCGAGCGCCGTCAGCCCCGCCCTCCAGCGGGCACCCGGCGGCTCGTTCATCTGGCCGAAAACGAGGGACGTGCGCGCCAGAACGCCGGATTGCCTGAGTTCGAGCAGCAATTCATGCCCTTCGCGCGAGCGTTCGCCGATACCGGCAAACACCGAAATCCCTGAATGCCGTTCGACGGTCGTACGGATCAGTTCCATGATCAGTACGGTCTTGCCGACGCCGGCACCACCGAACATCGCGGCCTTCCCGCCTTTGACCAGCGGCGCGAGAAGGTCGATAACCTTGATGCCGGAGTGAAAGATTTCGAGACCGGCACCGAGCCGGTCGAGGGCAGGGGCCGGCGCGTGGATCGGCCGAAATTGCGTGTCCGGGGGCAGCGCGGGTCCGCGATCGGTGATTTCGCCGACCGTATTCAGCAGCCGACCCAGCACGGACTCGCCAACCGGCACACGGATAGATGCGCCGGTGGCGCGTACCCTCGTTCCGCGCCCCAGTCCGGCCGTGCTGTCGAGAGCCACGGCTCGCACGGTTGCGGGATCAAGATGTTGCTGCACTTCAGCGACGAGCACATTCCCGCCGTCGCGCTCAATTTCGATTCCTTCTTCCACTGCGGGAATGACGCCGGCAGGAAAACGCACGTCGACAATCGAGCCATGGACAGCCGTGACCCGTCCCACAACCTGCACGTGATCGGCGTCTCTCGGCCTTGCCATGACTCACCCGGTCCCTTTGAAACCGATCTTACGCGTCACGATCACGCCTTGCTTCGGGCCCGCCGCCCCGACATTCAATTACTCCGATTTCCGATAGCCGCAATCCGTACATGTACTTGCTGACACGCTGCTTCCAGGAATTCTTCGCCGTAGCTTTGCGGCACGAATTGCGCTATCGGCAGGGGGCAAGTTTTGAACCCGCGAATGGCCACTCAAGGTTGCAGGCGGACAAGACGAAGGCCCGTACCTGCTGAATCCGGGGGCGGGTTCTTTAGAATTGAGCTTCAGCCAGGCAGCCGATAGTCCTTGAACTGCTGGCGCAGTTCGATCTTCGAGATCTTGCCGGTCGCGGTCAGCGGGATCTTCTCGACGAATATGACATCGTCCGGAATCCACCACTTCGCCACGCGGCCGTCGAGCCATCCGAGTAGTTCCTCCCGAGTAGGCTTCTCGCCCGGGCGGGGCACGGCGATCAGCAGGGGCCGCTCGTCCCATTTCGGGTGCGGGACGCCGATCACCGCCGCCTGCAGCAGCTTGGGATGGCCCGCGGCGACGCACTCGAGGTCGATGGAGCTGATCCATTCACCGCCGGACTTGATGACATCCTTGGAACGGTCGGTGATCTGCAGCGTGCCGTCTGCGCTCAGGTTGCCGATGTCGCCGGTCGCGAACCAGCCGTCCGCGTCGTGCGCAGCGCTCTTTTCACCGAGGCGGTAGTAATCGCTGCAGATCCACGGGCCACGCACCTTCAGCATGCCGGAACTCCTGCCGTCACGAGGAAGCTCCCGGTCCGCGTCGTCCACGATCTTCATTTCGACGCCGAATGGAGGACGGCCGGGCCGCGTGCGAAGCGCATCTTTTTCAGCATCGCTCAAGCTTTCATATCCCGGCGGCTTCGACAGGGTCGAGCCGAGCGGGCTCATCTCGGTCATGCCCCAGGCATGGATGGTCCATACGCCATGACGGTCCCGGAATTCGTTCATGATCGCGAGCGGGCAGGCCGAGCCGCCGACCAGCACGTTCCGCAGCGAGTCGAGCACGATGCCGTGTTCGCGGGTCCAGGTGAGCAGGTTCTGCCAGACGGTCGGCACGCCGGCGGCGAGGGTCACCTTCTCCTCGCCGATCAACGCCGCGAGGGTCGCGCCGTCACCCATTTTAGGCCCCGGGAACACGAGCTTTGCGCCGACCATCGGCGCGCTGTACGGCAGGCCCCAGGCATTGGCGTGGAACATCGGCACGACCGCAAGCACCGTGTCGGCGCGGCCGAAGCCCATCGTGTCCACGAGTGCCGAGCCATAACTGTGCAGTACGGTCGAGCGGTGATCGAACAGCACGCCCTTCGGATGGCCGGTAGTGCCCGAGGTGTAGCAGAGGGAACTCGCCGTGCGCTCGTCGAGGTCCGGCCACTCGAAATCCCCGGATTCGTCCGCGATGAAGGCCTCGTACGAATCGTTGCCGAGCACGATGATGCGTTCGACGCTCGTCAGAGCGGGCTTCAGCTCTTCGACCAGCGCCATCAAGGTCGAATCGGCGAACAGCATGCGGTCGGCGGCATGATTGATGATGTACTTGATCTGCTCCGGATAGAGGCGCGGGTTCAACGTGTGGAGCACCGCGCCGATGCAGGAAACCGCGTAATAGAGCTCGAGGTGGCGGTAGTCGTTCCAGGCGAGCGTCGCGATGCGATCGCCCGGCTGGACGCCAGCACGGACCAGGGCATTCGCGAGCTTGCGCGCGCGGCGGAAGATATCTCCGAGCGTGCAGCGATGGCGCGGATTCTCGGCCGTGACCGAGACGATCTCGGTCCCGGAATTGATCCGCTCCGCGTGCCGCATGATCGAGGTGATCGTGAGCGGCGTTTGCATCATGAGGCCGAACATCACTTCATCGTCGGCATCGTGAATTCGGCGCCCTTCGAACCGGTCGGCCAGCGCGCCGTCACGGTCTTGAGCCGCGTATAGAAGCGCACGCCATCCGGCCCGTGCATGTGCATCGGCCCGAACAGCGAGCGCTTCCAGCCGCCGAAGCTGTGGAAGGCCATCGGCACCGGTATCGGCACGTTGACGCCCACCATGCCGGCAGTGACCCGGCGGCAGAATTCGCGCGCGGCGCCCCCGTCACGCGTAAAGATCGCCGTGCCGTTGCCGTACTCATGGTGGTCGATCAGGTCGAGCGCGGCATCGAGATCCGGGACGCGCACGATCACGAGCACCGGCCCGAAAATCTCCTCGCGGTAGACGCGCATCGCGGGCGTTACTGCATCAAACAGCACGGGTCCCATGAAGAAGCCGCGTTCGTGACCGGCGACTGTGAACTTGCGGCCGTCCACGACGAGTTTCGCGCCTTCCTGCACGCCAGTCGTCACGTAGCCGAGCACGCGATCCAGGTGCTCGCGCGTGACCAGCGGTCCCATGTCGGCGCCTTCGGCCGTACCCGGCAGCACGCGGATCGCCGCGAGTTCCTTCCGGAGTGCCTCGACCAGCCGGTCACCGGCATCGCCGACGGCGACCGCGACCGATATCGCCATGCAGCGCTCGCCGGCCGAACCGTAGGCGGCGCCGGCGAGCGCGTGCGCCGCACCCGCGGGATCCGCATCCGGCATCACGACCATGTGATTCTTCGCGCCGCCCAGCGCCTGCACGCGCTTGCCATGGTTTGAGCCGGTGCGGAATACGTGCTCTGCGACCGGCGTCGAGCCGACGAAACTGATTGCATCGACGCCGGGATCGGTCAAGAGCGTATCGACGGCCTCGCGGTCGCCATTGACGACATTCAGCACGCCCGCGGGCGCACCGGCTTCGGCGAACAGTTCCGCGAGCCGCAACGGGCAGCCCGGATCCTTTTCGGAAGGCTTCAGTACGAAAGTATTGCCGCAGGCGACGGCGATGGGGAACATCCACATCGGCACCATCGCCGGGAAATTGAAGGGCGTGATGCCTGCGCAGACGCCGACCGGCTGGCGCAGCGACCAGCTGTCGATGCCGCGTCCGACCGCGTCGCTGAATTCGCCCTTGAGCAGATGCGGGATGCCGCAGGCGAATTCGACGATCTCCAGGCCGCGCGTGACTTCGCCACGGGCATCGGCCAGCACCTTGCCGTGCTCTCGCGTCAGGATTCCTGCGATTTCCTCGGTGTGCTGTTCGATCAGGTCCCGGAAACGGAACAGTACGCGCGCGCGCCGCAGTGCCGGCGTATCGGTCCATTCCGGCAGCGCCGCCCGGGCGGCAGCGATGGCTGAACGCGTCTCAGTTGCCGAGGCGAGCGCTACCTGCGCCGTCGCAACACCGAGCGCAGGGTTGAATACCGGTCCCGAGCGTCCCGAGGAGCCCGCGACACGCCGGCCGCCGATGTAGTGGCCCAGATGTTCCGGTTCACCGGTCATATTCAATACCCACTGTCGCAAACTTGCGTCTTGTACGGATGGATTGTCGCGCTATCGGGCGTCATAGTCACTGGACCGATCCGCATCGGGAGGGTGGACCATGTTTCAGCGCTTATTGTTGCTCGCGGCCCTCCTGGCCGTCGCCGGCTGCCCGACGACCAGCAATGACCTGCCGGCGAATGCGATCACGGTCCAGGCCCTCGTCGAAACGCCACCGGTCCAGTCATCCGGAGACGCCGCCGACGACCCTGCGATCTGGGTAAACCCGGCCGATCCCTTGCTGAGTCTGGTCATCGGGACCGACAAGGATCACAGCCTCAATGTCTATGGCCTCGACGGCCAGCTGTTGCAGACGCTGGCCGACGGGCGCATCAACAACGTGGATCTGCGCGACGGATTCGTGCTGGGAGGCCAGAGCGTCACCGTCGTTGCGGCGAGCAACCGCAGCAACGACAGCATCATGCTGTACGTGCTCAATCCAGCAACGCGCCAGCTCGCGAGTGCGGGACCGCCGGTACCGACGGGTCTCGCGGATTCCGACGGCTTGTGCATGTACCACAGCCAGGCGTCGGGCAAGTACTTCGTGATCATCGACGATTCCGGCCTGGGCTCTTTCCAGCAATGGGAGTTGAGCGATGACGGAGGCCAGATCGGCGCGACGCTGGTCCGCGAATTCGAGGTCGGCCACCGCGCTGAGGGATGCGCAGCCGACGACGAACTCGGCAATCTCTACGTGGCCGAGGAGCCGGGCGCCCTGTGGCGCTATTCAGCCGAGCCGGGCGGCGGCGACCAGCGGACCGAGATCGACCGCGTCGGAGGCCCCAACGGACTGAAGGAAGACCTCGAGGGCGTTGCCATCTGGTACGGAGCCGGCGGGCAGGGTTACGTCGTCCTGTCGAATCAGGGCGCCAGCAACTACGCGGTTTACCGGCGCGAAGGCAACAATGAATTCCTCGGCATCTTCTTCATCGTCGCCGATGCCGCGGGCAGCATCGACGGCACCAGCGATACCGACGGCGTCGACGTCACGAGCCAGCCGCTCGGCCCGCTGTTTCCGCGCGGATTGCTGGTCGTGCAGGATGGCCGGAACACGTCGCCCTCCGCGAACCAGAACTTCAAGTACGTGTCCTGGCAGGACATCGAAGTGGCGCTCGGGCTGCCCGGCGGCTGAGGAAGAAAGCGGCCGCTGACGCAGGCAAGTCGACTGGCGGTGCCGCCTGCCCTGCCGTTCCGGTAAGCTCGGCCGCGGATGCAACTACCATCGCAGATCCACAAGGTACGCGGCCCGCGTCCCAGGCGCCGCTCGGTCGACACCAAGTTTCGCGAGCCTTTCAAGCGCGTGCCGGCATGGCTGCGTGCGCTGTCGTCGCTGCCATTGCCGGTCTGGTATGGGATTGCGGCATGTGTCGCATGGCTCGCGGAATACGTGGCGCGCAACCGGCTCGACATCATCGATATGCAGCTCGCTGCCTGCTTTCCGGACCGCGATCGCGCCTGGGTCCGGGCGACGCGGCACGCGTTCTTCAAGAGTTTCGGCAGCGTGGCGGCCGAGATTGTCAAGGCGGCGACGATCACGCCGGACGAGATCGACAGGCGCGTGACGCTCGACCAATCGGAGGCGGCGCGGGCAGCACTCGATGTCGGGCCAATCGATCATTGTCGTCACGTCGCACAACTGCAACTGGGAATGGACCCTGCTGAAGCTCTCGATGAGCATGGGCCACCCGCTCCACGCGGCCTACAAGCCGCTGAAGGGACGCTTCGGCGACCGCCTGATGCTGACCATCCGCTCGCGCTTCGGTGCCGAGATGATTCCGGCGCGCAAGCTGCTGATGCGCGTGCTGCGTCACAAGGGCCCGGCGCGCATCGTCGCAATCGTCGCCGACCAGGCCCCGACCTCAGCGGCGGTGCGCTACTTCACGCGCTTCATGGGCCTCGACACGGCGTTCTTCATCGGGCCGGAAGCCATTGCGCGCGGAGCCCGGCTTCCGGTCTGGTATCTGGCAATGCGGCGCGAAGCGCGCGGCCGCTACCGGGTGGAGTTCGTGCCGCTCTCCGCTGCCGGCGAGGAACTGGCGCCTGGCGAGCTGATCGAGCGCTACGCGACTGCCGTCGAAGCGCTCACCCGTGAAAGCCCCGCGGAATGGCTGTGGAACTACCGCCGCTGGAAAGTCCAGCGCGATGCCGAGGGCAACCCGTATGTCGTCAAGTCGGGGATGATCGCGGGCCCGGATTGATCTCCCGCAAGACCTCGCTTGGCGGCGAGATTATAGCAAATACATACGCTTACCTTGCATTCCTCAGGGTTTCTGACAAAATGCGGCGCAACTACCGGTGCGGCGGGAAGAGACCGAACCGTTAACTGGTTCCTACGGTGGTCAAATCCCGAACTGAGAGACTGCCGGGTATTCAGGGGGATCCAATCCGGGTGCCTACGGTGCAAGGCGAGTCGTTTCCCGAGTTCACTGCTTCGGACATCCTGTCGCCGAAGCTGTGGCAGCAGCGGGCGGAACGCCCGCCGCTTGGCATTGACATCACCTGCACGAAAGTCGCGGTCGATTTCCAGAACATCACGGCCGGCAATGCCGATGCGGTGATCCGCCAGAACCTCGACGTCCTGCGCGAGGCGACCAGCACCGACGCCGTCTTCCTTGCGCTCCTCGATGGCCATGGCGAGCGCATCGATTCGCTCGCGACCTCCAAGGGGCCGTTCGCCCAGTGCCGGCCGGAAGTGCTGAAGGGCGAGCATCTCGAGGCGCTGCCCTGGATCCGCTCCCGGCTCGAACACGTCCGCATCCTCGAGATCCGCGACACGGTCGGCGTGCGGCCCGAGCAGGCGAGCGACGCGGCCCGGCTTGCGGCGCTCGACATCCGCTCGCTGCTCCTGATCGCGTTCGCCGTGCAGGGCACGGTGCGCGGCTTCCTCGCATTCGCATCTTCCACGCCGCGCGACGGCTGGGACGTCAACCTGCACCTGCTGCTGAAGCTCGTGGGCACGAGCCTCGCGACCGGCCTCGAGAAGATTTCGCTGGCCGACCGCATGGCCGACATGCAGGAACGCCAGGACATGGCGCTGCCCTGCGCGAACGACGGCCTGTGGGATTACGACGCCCAGGGCAACCGCACCTGGTTCTCGCCGCGCTGGAAGGCGATGCTCGGCTTCGCCGAGGACGACGTGATCACGTCGCCGGACTGGCACCGCATGGTGCATCCGGAGGACCTGGCGCGCGTTTCCGCGGCGATGCGCGATCACATCGCCGGCAAGACGCCGATGTTCGAGAGCGTCCATCGCCTGAAGCACACGGACGGCGAATGGCGCTGGGTGGTCGGGCGCGCGCGCGCGCGCGTGGACGACCAGGGCCGGCTGCGCCGGCTGATCGGCGTCGAACTGGACATCACCGAGCGCAAGCTCTACGAGGAAGCGCTGTTCCGCGAGAAGGAAAGCGCGCAGATCACGCTGCAGTCGATCGGCGACGGCGTGATCACCTGCGACGCGCATGGCCGCGTCGAATACCTGAATCCGGTGGCCGAGGAGCTGACCGGCTGGCGGCTCGAGGACAGCCTGGGCCGCACGATCGACGAGATCTTCCGGGCCTTCCACGAGGAGACCTGCGAGCCGCTCGAGAACCCGCTCGCGGTCGCGGTGCGCCGGATCCGCTCGATCAAGTCGGTGCGCCCGATGCTGCTGATCCGCCGCGACGGCAACGAGCTGTACATCGAGAGCACCGCCTCGCCGATCCGCGACGGCAGCGGCACGGTCACCGGCGGCGTGCTCGTGTTCCACGACGTGTCGGAGTCGCGCGAGCTGAACCGGCGCCTGTCCTATCACGCGAGCCACGACGTCCTGACCGGGCTCGTGAACCGCCGCGAGTTCGAGACGCGCCTCGAGCGGGCGCTGAAGAGCGCCAAGGCGCGCGAGACCTCGTACGCGCTGTGCTACATCGACCTCGACCAGTTCAAGATCGTCAACGACACCTGCGGCCACAGCGCGGGCGACGCGCTGCTCGGGCAGGTCGGCGCGCTGCTGAAGTCGAAGGTCCGCTGGCGCGACACGCTCGCGCGCCTCGGCGGCGACGAATTCGGCGTGCTGCTCGAGAGCTGCTCGCTCGAGGAAGCGCTGCGCACGGCCGAGACGCTGCGCGAGTCGATCCGGAACTTCCGCTACACCTGGGAGGACCGCACCTTCCGGCTCGGCGCGTCGATCGGCGTCGTGCCGATCACCGCCGAGAACGAGGACGTCGCGTCGGTGCTGTCGGCCGCGGACTCCGCCTGCGGCGCGGCCAAGGAATCGGGCCGCAACCGCGTGCACTGCTTCGAGGAAAACGACATCGACCTGATGCGCCGCCGCCGCGAGATGCAGTGGGCCGCGCGCATCAACAATGCGCTGGAGGAATCGCGCTTCGAGCTGTTCCGGATGACGATCCAGCCGCTGCAGACCGAGGATGCGGGCGAGCACTTCGAGCTCCTGCTCCGGATGCGAGACGAGAGCGGCAAGATCGTCGCGCCCGGACCAGTTCATCGCGGCCGCCGAGCGCTACGGAATCACGCCTTCCATCGACCGCTGGGTCATCGACAGCGCGTTCCGCTGGCTGGTGTCCGAGGCGGACGAGCGCCGGCGCCTGACCATGTGCTCGATCAACCTGTCGGGCCAGAGCCTCGGCGACGACAAGTTCCTGCCGTTCGTGATCGAGCAGTTCCACAGGAGCGGCATCGACGGCAGCAAGATCTGCTTCGAGATCACCGAGACCGCGGCGATCGCGAATTTCTCGCAGGCCAGCCGCTTCATCCAGGCGCTGAAGGAGCTCGGCTGCAAGTTCGCGCTGGACGACTTCGGCACCGGCCTGTCGTCATTCGGCTACCTGAAGCACTTCCCGGTGGATTTCCTGAAGATCGACGGCAGCTTCGTCAAGGGCCTGCTGCACGACCCGATCGACCGCGAGATGGTGCGCTCGATCAACGAGATCGGCCACCTGACCGGCAAGAAGACGATCGCCGAATGGGCGGAGAACGCCGAGATCGTCGAGGTGCTGCGCGGCCTGGGCGTCGATTACGCCCAGGGCTACGGCATCTCGCAGCCGCAGCGCGTGCAGCGCGCCGCGATCGCGTAGCTCGTCGGCGCCGAGTCCCGGACCCTGTAAATGGTCTCGGGAAATGGGCGAAAACTTCGTGAATACGCTCCTCATACGCAGGGCAGCGCAGGTTCTTCTCATTCTTCTTTCCTTGACTTGCGCTGCATGTGCGACGACGGGAGGCGCCTTCGATGAAGGAGAGCCAGTCTCCATCGGGGAAGAACCTCTCCTCAGGAAGAGCCTCCTCCTCAGGAAGAGCCCGATATCCCGATGGAGGAAGAAGGGGAGGTTCCGCTTGTCGTTGCCGAGTCGGAGCATCCTGTAAACGCTTCCCCCGCTGGTGAGCTCGCGGAGGTGGTCGTTGCGGCCCCTCGCCGCGACCGTCACGAAGTGATTCATGATCTCGTGTCCGAAGCGAAGTCTCTTCTTCGTGATGTCGAGCTCGAATATGCGTTCACAGGAAAGGGGAAGCACGAAGTGCTTCGCGGACGTCCCGTCGCCTTCGCCCTGTGGAGCGAGGCGAAGCAGGATTGGTCCATCGTGCACATCGAGATCCCCCGACCTCCGGTCAAATGGAAGCCCGGAAGGAAGCCCATGGCTTTCACCGTGCGCACACCGGGGGTCCAGGCACGGCACGTGAAGGGCACCGGTGCCGAGCGGCTGATGTTCGCCTTCTCCAGGGACGGGGAGCAACTGAAGGTCTACGGAAGGAAATTCCCGGTGTTCGACCGAGCCCTTCTTGCAAAGAAGAAGTGGAGAGCGGTTGCCCAGACCGCGAAGCCAATCATCTATCTTCCGTTCACCGAAGACACCTTCGATCCGCTTTTCGTCAGTGACGGGAAGGAATACCTGCTTGCCACGGCCCGCAAGGCGATCGAGGAATTGCGTCTCGCGAAAGCGCCTGCAGTGGCATTTCCGGGAGAGCTTCTCGCAGATGTAGTGCCCGCAGAAGTCCTTGCGACACTCGCGGTGATTGAACAGACGGATGACGCTGACTACGTGAAAGAGAAGGCGGCTGCGTTCAATGACGTGCTGAGCCAGTACGGACTGAAACGGGAGGAGGCGTATCGGTACAGTGTCTCAAGCGCATCCGCACTCGGCCCCATGCAGTTCACGAACCGCAAGGGGAATGGCACCTATGCGCTTGTTGTCAGGCGATGCCCCAAGGCAAACATTGACCCGGATTTCGAGCGCGGCGCGACGGATCTTCTGAACGCCATGAAAGCGGCGATCTGCCTCTTTGACATTGAGTTGTCTCAAATGCGTCCGGAGATCCGCCGCGCGTATCGCGACAACATGGATGTGCTTGGCATTTTTCCAGTCGCCGCATACAACGGCGGACCGAGGAATGTCGCAAAGCTCTACGGCGTCATGAAGAGGATGGGGGTGAAACTTGAGGACCTGCGTCTCCCGGGAGAGCAGCCCCAAGGAAAGCAAGTGAAATGCCCATGTCTTTGGAAAGAGGTGGAGACAGGAGTCCGTCCCGTGGCGATCCCGAGATACAACAATGAAAATCGTTGGTACATCGAAAAATACCAGAGCATCCTGAGAGAGTTCGAGTAAGAGGACGAGCCAGAGCTTGTCCCGTTGGCGACGCGATCGCCTGATACGGGCGACCCTTACTGCGGGCCCGCCGCCGCGGGCGCATCTTACGCGCTTTCACGGGGTGTTCGCCCCGCATGCGGCATTGCGCGCGGCGGTGACGCCGGCGGGCCACGGGCCGGGCGCGCACAGCCGGGCCGGCATGGTTGAGAGCCCGACTCCGCGGCACCTGGCCTTGACCTGGGCGCGCCGGCTGAAGCGGGTATTCATTATCGAGATCGAGCAGTGCTCGCTGTTGCATGCGCGCGCGGGATGCTGCGCGCGATGACGTGGGGAACGACCATCGGCCGGGGTGCCGCGCGGAAACGATGGGTTGGCGAGCACAGTTGCGCCGCGTGGCGCCAGGATTCTCGCCGGCGTACCCCCGTGCACGGTCCGGCGCTACACTCGGCGTGAACAGAAAGACTTCTTATTCGTACTATCCGCTGACCACTTCGACAACATCCGCTACGGTCCGACTGGAGACTGACGATGAATAACACGCCAGCTGCGCCGGGTAGACCCGCGCTGCGCAGTCGCCACGAGCACTGGCTCCTCAGCCTGGTAATGCTCGTCCCGTTCTGGGCCAACTCGGCACAAGGACAGAGCTGTCCGCAGGTAAAGGACTTCTTTGACCAGAAGGTCGAGAACCTGATCAACATTTGGCATCAGGAGGCCGGTGCAGCGGAGAGTCTCTCTGCGGACAAAGGTCACGTCATCGCGCATTGCGCGTCCTTGCGCAAACTCGACGCAGATGCCCGCGCCGAGGAGAGCATGGTCGGTGACCTGATCAATACCCTGCGGATCATGTGCGGCTCAGCCGGTGCTGACCTAGCATCCAGCGAAACGTCCATCAAGGCACACCAAGACGACACCGCACGCTTTCTCGAAGTCTGTCCACCGGAAAATCCGGTTTGGAAACCCGTCGTGCCGAATCAGTATTGGATGGATGATTCGACCATTGAGAAGAGAGGTTCTTCGGGTGGCGATCGCATCGTTTGGTTTAAAACCACGGGCGATCCATCCACGGACAATGGAACAACTGAAGCATGGATTCGCTACGTCTTGGATTGCGACTCGCGGCGCTCCGCGCTCGCCGGCTATCTCACATTCAATGGCGAGAAGGTGGCCGACTTTCGTTTGATTAGTGAACCCGATCGGAGATGGGAGAATTTTGATCCGCGTTCCCCCATGGCTGATAGCCTGAACTACGCGTGCTCTCATTGAGCGACTGAATCGCATACGCTATCGACTGGCGAGATATGAAGACTAGTCGCAGACATGCGGCGCCGGTGGCGACGCCATCCTCAAGCGTTAATTTGCCATTGACGCTGACGAATTTCATGCCGGTGCTGAGCTGGTGCAGCTTGTCGCAATTGGCGTGATCCTGGATGGTGTCGGGAATGAACACCGCGATATCAGCAAAGACGCCGGCCTCATCGGAACCGAAGCTGACCCAGAGCAGCGCAACCTGCCGGCGGATGTTGTCCTCGCTCATGAGGAGATAGGCAATGCCGACACGCCCGCCGCGCCGTAGAGGTTTTTCCAATCGGCGGGATGCGGATTGCGCATCTCGGCGATAACCTTGGCGCGTATGGCGCGATCTTTCAGTCGCGCGATCCAGGCTTCGAGGCCGCCGCTCTGCACCCAGGGAGGCATGGCGACGTCTAGCGCGGTGGCGCCCGCGATGTAGGTGTACATATTGGCCGAGATGCGCGTGCCCGAGGCGCGCGCCTTGTAGATCATGGCAACGACCCTTTCGAGCTTGTTCCAGTTGTCCTTGCCGGCGAACCTGAGGTGGTAATCTCGGCCGGGGCACCGCCCCGGTGAACTTCCTGAAGATCAACGGCAGTTTCGTGAAGGGCCTGCTGCACGACCCGATCGATCGCGAGATGGTCCGCTCGATCAACGAGATCGGGCATCTGACCGGCAAGAAGACGATCGCCGAATGGGCGGAGATTGCCGAGATCGTCGAGGTGCTGCGCGGCCTGGGCGTCGATTACGCCCAGGGCTACGGCATCTCGCAGCCGCAGCGCGTGCAGCGCGCCGCGATCGCCTAGAACGCGACTCCGTGCATGGCGCCCGCCATGCACATCAGCATCGGGATCGACAGCACGAAATTCGTGCGCGAGGCGAGCATTGCGACCTTGCGCGCCTTGGCCTTCTGCTCGTCGGTCGCCGGCACGATGCCGAGTATCTTCTTCTGGTTCGGCCAGATCAGAGCCCAGACATTGAACAGCATGATGGTGCCGAGCCAGGCGCCGACGCCGATGACGAATCTGGTAGGCGCTGAATTCCTCGCCGCCCAGCCGAGCGTGAAGGCACCGACGAAATTGCCCGCGCGCAGCAGGTACCAGGCGCCGGTAAGCCAGGTCGCGACGGCCGACCAGCGGAACCACCGCAGCGCGCGCGGCGCGATGTACTTCGAGATGCCGGCGCCGCCCGGGCCGCCCTTGTCGGCGCCCGCTTCGGCAAGCGCGGGAATCTGGACCGTGTTGAAGTAGTACAGCAGCCCGATCCAGGTGATGCCGGAGATGATGTGCAGCCAGCGCGCCAGTCCGAGTTCGTTCCAGCCGCCGTCGACGGCGAACACGGCGAATGCGATCGCAATGATGAAACCGGTGACGATGGAGCCCTTGACGCTCGTGAGCGGATTCATGGTGTGTCCCCCTGGTTTCATTGAAGAATAGGGCAGCGTACCCCATAATTCAACGCGTTAGCGTTTAAAGCCCGCAGCCTGGGCACCCGGGCAAGCCATTTGATCGAGCGCGGTCCCAACTCGCCCTGCCTGAACATCTGCTCGCTGGACGAGGGCGGCGTCTGCCGCGGCTGCTTCAGGACCATTGCGGAAATCGCCGGCTGGATGCGAATGAACCCCGGCGAGCAGTGGGCGGTCCTGCAAAGGGCGGAAGAACGGCGCAATGCGCCATCCGATCGGAGCAAACGATGAGTGAAACGGACATCACGCAGCGCATCAGGCAACAGCTGGATTCGGCCCCGGCCGTGCTGTTCATGAAGGGCACGCCGGACTTCCCGCAATGCGGCTTCTCGGCGCAGACCGCCGCCGCACTGCGCGCGGTCAAGGCGCAGTATCGCCACGTGAACATCTTCGAGGAGCCGGAGCTTCGCGAGGCGCTCAAGTCCTATTCGAACTGGCCGACCTATCCGCAGCTCTACGTCAAGGGCGAGCTGGTCGGCGGCTGCGACATCGTCCTCGAGATGTACCGCAGCGGCGAATTGCAGTCGCTGCTGCAGGAAGCCGGCGCGATCGCCTGAAGCCCGTGCGCCCGCCTCACTCCGGGGCGGGCTCCAGCATCGGGTTCGGCGGCTCTTCGTCCGATGTGTCCTTCAGGCGCCGCACGGCCGCATCGTAGAGCGGGCGGAACTGGTTGCAGACCGCGCAGAACAGGTCCGCGGTCCGTTCCGCGTCATAGGCCGCCGAGTGCGCGTCCTTCGAATCCCACTCGAAACCAGCCGCCAGCACCGCGCGCGACAGCACGGTCTGTCCGTAGGCGACGCCCGCGAGCGTCGCCGTGTCGAAGCACGAGAAGGGGTGGAAGGGATTGCGCTTGATGCCGGCGCGGGTCGCGGCGGCGTTCAGGAAGCCGAGGTCGAACGAGGCGTTGTGCCCGACCAGGATCGCGCGCGTGCAGTCTTGTTCGCGGATCACGCGGCGCACCTCGCGGAATATCACGCCCAGTGCGTCGCCTTCGGTGACCGCGATGCGCAGCGGGTGCCAGGGATCGATGCCGTTGACCGCGAGTGACGCCGGATCGAGGCGGCTGCCTTCGAACGGCCGGACATGCTCGCGGATCGTCATTTCGCGGACCAGGCGCCCCTCGCCATCCACCTGCAGTAGCACCGCCGCGATCTCGAGCAGCGCATCGGTCGCCGAATTGAAGCCGCCGGTTTCGACGTCCACGACCACCGGCAGGAAGCCGCGGAAGCGATCGCGCATCATCACCGATGTGGCGTTCATGTCCGGGCAGCCGCCGGCAGCAGTTTCCAGCCGAGCATCTCTCGCCGCAAGAAGCGGCACGACCGTGCCGCCGCCGAACGGGTAGGAGTCCGGGACCTTCCAGGTCTCGCGCGCGAGCGTGATGCGGTCGCCATTGCGCGGCAATCCGTAGAAATCCGCGCCGCGATGGCTCGCGAACGCCTCGAGCCTGCCGAGGGCCCCGGCCTGCTCGAACACCTGAGCATAGATCTCGATTGCGGCATGGGCCGAGAAAACGCCGGCGCAGCCGCAGGAGGATTCCTTGGCGGCGCGCGCATGCGGGGCGCTGTCGGTGCCGAGGAAGAACCGCGGGTCGGCACCGGTCGCCGCGGCGACCAGCGCCTCGCGGTCGCGCTCGCGCTTCAGCAGCGGAAGGCAGTACAGGTGCGGGCGCAGGCCGCCCTCGAACATCGCGCCACGGTTCAGCAGCAGGTGCTGCGGCGTCAGCGTCGCGGCGATGCGCGGGCCCTGCGCGCGCACGAACTCGACGCCGACAGCAGTCGATACGTGTTCAAGAACGATGCGCAGCCGCGGTAACCGGCGCACCAGCGGCGCCAGTTCGCGCTCGATGAACAGGGCTTCACGGTCGTAGGGATCGATCGCAGCACCCGTGACCTCGCCATGCAACTGCAGCACGACGTCCTGTTCCTCCATGCGCGCGAGCACGGCCTCGCAGCGCGCGAGCGACGTGACGCCGGCATCCGAGTGCGTCGTCGCGCCGGCCGGGTAGTACTTCACGCCGCACACGAAGCCGCTCGCCAGCGCGCGATCGATCTCCGCCGGCTCGGTGCCGTCGGTGAGGTACAAGGTCATCAGGGGCTCGAAGCGGGTCCCGGCCGGCAACGCGGCGAGGATGCGTTCCCGGTAGCGCCGCGCGGCCTCGACCGTCGTGACGGGCGGCTTGAGGTTGGGCATCACGACAGCGCGGCCGAACTGCCTGGCGCTGAATCCGGCCACGGCCGCGAGCGGCTCGCCATCGCGGAGATGCAGGTGCCAGTCGTCCGGCCGGGTGATCGTCAATGTGTTCATCTGGCTCGGCAACGGAATGCAACCTTGACCCGCAGGCACCGCAGCTAGGATCATATCGGGCCGGCCGCCGGCATGGGAGTATCGCTGATGGCTGACGGCCCGCAGTCAGACGATTTCGATCCGCTCGAGACCCAGGAGTGGCTCGAGTCGATCGATTCGGTGCTCAAGGTCCACGGGCCGGTCCGCGCGCATTTCCTGCTCGACCGCCTGATCGACCACGCACGCCGCTCCGGCGCCTATCTGCCGTTCAAGGCCAATACCGCCTACCTCAACACGATCCCGGTGTCGCGCGAGAAGCCCTATCCGGGCGAGCGCGCGCTGGAGCGCCGGATCGAGGCGCTGATCCGCTGGAACGCCATGGCGATGGTCGTGCACGCGAACCGCGTCAGTTCCGAATACGGTGGCCACATCGCGACCTATGCGTCGTCCGCGACGCTCTACGAGGTCGGATTCAACCACTTCTGGCGCGCGCCATCGGAACATCACCGCGGCGACATGATCTTCGTCCAGGGCCACTCGAGCCCGGGCCTCTACGCGCGCGCCTACCTCGAAGGCCGCCTCAGCGAAGAGCAGCTGCGGCTGTTCCGGCAGGAAGTCGCCGGAAACGGCCTGTCCTCGTATCCGCATCCCTGGCTGATGCCCGACTTCTGGCAATTCCCGACCGTGTCGATGGGGCTCGGGCCGCTGCAGGCCATCATGCAGGCGCGCTTCATCCGCTATCTCGAGCACCGCGAACTGGTCGAGCCTTCCGACCAGAAAGTCTGGTGCTTCCTCGGCGACGGCGAGATGGACGAGCCGGAATCGATGGGTGCGCTGACGATGCCGGTGCGCGAGAAGCTCGACAACCTGGTGTTCGTGATCAACTGCAACCTGCAGCGCCTCGACGGGCCGGTGCGCGGCAACGGCAAGATCATCCAGGAGCTGGAGGCCGCGTTCCTCGGCGCCGGCTGGAATGTCGTCAAGGTCATCTGGGGCAACCGCTGGGATCCGCTGCTCGCGCGCGACACCTCCGGCCTGTTGCGCAAGCGGATGGAGGAGGCCGTCGACGGCGAATACCAGAATTTCAAGGCCAAGGGCGGCGCCTACACGCGGGAACAGTTCTTCGGCAAGTACCCGGAGCTCCGGGAAATGGTCGCAAACCTGTCGGACGACGAGATCGCGCTGCTGAACCGCGGCGGACACGACTCGCGCAAGGTCTGGAATGCCTATGCGGCAGCCGTGGCCCACAAGGGCCGGCCGACCGTGATTCTCGCCAAGACCGTCAAGGGCTATGGGATGGGCAAGGCCGGCGAGGCGCTGAATGTCACGCACCAGCAGAAGAAGCTCGACGACGAGGCGCTGAAGGCATTCCGCGACCGCTTCAACATCCCGATATCGGACGAGGAAATCGCGCGGCTGCCATTCTTCAAGCCGGCGGACGGCAGCCCGGAGATGCAGTATCTCCGCAGTCATCGCAAGGCGCTCGGCGGTCACCTGCCGGTGCGCCGCACGACTGCGCCGGCGCTCGCAATCCCGCCGCTCGCCGCATTCAAGTCCCTGCTCGACGGCAGCGACGGCCGCGAAATCTCGACCACGATGGTCTTCGTCAGGATCCTGACCCAGCTCCTGAAGGACAAGAACATCGGATCCCATGTCGTGCCGATCATCCCGGACGAGGCGCGCACCTTCGGTATGGAAGGCCTGTTCCGCCAGGTCGGCATCTACTCGTCGGTCGGCCAGCTGTACACGCCCCAGGACGCGGACCAGCTGATGTATTACCGCGAGGACCGCAAGGGTCAGATCCTCGAGGAGGGCATCAACGAGGCCGGTGCGTTCTGCTCCTGGATGGCGGCGGGATCGGCCTATGCGAATCACGGGATCAACATGATCCCGATGTACATCTTCTATTCGATGTTCGGGTTCCAGCGCATCGGCGACTTCGCCTGGGCGGCCGGCGACATGCAGGTGCGCGGCTTCCTGATCGGCGCCACTGCAGGCCGTACCACGCTCGCCGGTGAGGGACTTCAGCACCAGGATGGTCACAGCCATCTGCTGGCCTCGACGATCCCGAATTGTGTTTCCTACGATCCCTGCTATGCATATGAACTCGCGATCATCATGCAGGACGGCCTGCGGCGGATGTACGCGGAGCAGGAGCGCGTCTTCTTTTACGTCACCTGCATGAACGAGAACTACGCCCAGCCGCCGATGCCGAAGGGCGTCGAGCAGGGCGTGCTGCGCGGCCTGTACCTGCTGCACATCGGCGGACGCGGCCCGGTCAGGGCGACGCTCCTGGGCTCGGGCACGATCCTGCGCGAAGCCCTGGCAGCGGCACAGATCCTGGAGTCGGAGTACAAGATTCCCGCCGACGTGTTCAGCGTGACCAGCTTCTCGGAGCTGCGACGCGAGGCGCAGGACGCCGAACGCGAGGCGATGCTGCATCCCGGCACCAAGCCGAGGATGCCATATGTGCGCGAATGCCTGAGCGGGCGCGATGGCCCGTTCGTCGCCGCGACGGATTACATGAAGATCGTCGCCGACCAGATCCGCCAGTGGGTGCCAGGGCGCTACGTGACCTTGGGCACCGACGGCTTCGGGCGCAGCGACTCGCGCGAGGCGCTGCGCGGATTCTTCGAGGTCGACCGGCGCTGGATCGTCGTCGCCACGCTGAAGGCGCTGGCGGACGACGGCAAGGCGGATATGGCGACGGTCACCGCAGCGATGAAACAGTTCGGCATCGACCCGTCGAAGCCGAATCCGCTGGTTTCCTGATCGCAATCGTGGCCAAGCGCACCACCGTCAGCGTGCCGGACCTCGGCGACTTCAAGGATGTCGAGGTCATCGACGTGCTGGTCGCCGCCGGGGCCGAGATCGCCCTCGAAACCCCGCTGATCACTCTCGAGACGGACAAGGCGACCATGGACGTGCCGTCCACGGCGGCCGGGCGCGTCGCGGAGCTGCTTGTAAAGAAGGGCGATCGCGTATCCAAAGGCGATCCGATCCTCGCTGCTCGACGCCGACGGTGCGACGCCTGCACCGCAGGCGGAACGCGACCGCGGCAGCAAAGCCGGCACCGGCGCCCGCCGCTGCGGTGGTGCCCGAAGCGATGCCGGTCCAGAAGCCCACCGCTGCAACGGCCGCCACTGCAACGACGCCGGCGGTCGAATCCGGTTCCTCGCGCGCCCATGCCGCCCCTGCGGTGCGGCAGCTCGCACGCGAGCTCGGCGTGGACCTGACGAAGGTGAAAGGCTCGGGCGTCAAGGGCCGGATCACTCAGGACGACGTAAAGGCCTTCGTCAAGCGCGTGCTGACGGCGGCACCGGCGGCGCCGGGCGCGGGCGTGCTGCCGCGCGTTCCGGACGTGGATTTCGCCGCCTTCGGGCCGGTCGAAGTGCGCCCGCTCGGCCGCATCCAGAAGATCTCCGCCGCGCGGCTGCAGGCGAGCTGGGTCAACATCCCGCACGTCACGCAGCACGAGGAGGCGGACGTCACGGAACTGGAGGCCCTGCGGGTGTCGCTGAAGGAGCGCGCGGCGAGCCTCGGCATCAAGCTGACGCCGCTCGCCTTCGTCGCGCGCGCCTGCGTGCGCGTCATCGCGCAATTCCCGAATTTCAACAGCTCGCTCGATGCGACCGGGCAGAACCTGGTGCTCAAGAAGTACCTGCACCTGGGATTTGCGGCCGATACCGCCGAATGGCCTGGTCGTCCCGGTGATCCGGGATGCCAACCGCAAGGACATCTATGAGCTCGCGCGCGAGCTCGCGGAGTTCGCGGCGCGCGCGCGGGCCGGCAAGCTGACGGCGGCCGAGATGCAGGGCGGCTCTTTCACGATCTCGAGCCTCGGCGGCATCGGCGGGACGGCGTTCACGCCGATCATCAATGCGCCCGAGGTGGCCATCCTCGGCGTCTCGCGCTCGCAGACCCGGCCGGTCTGGAAGGACGGGCAATTCCGGCCGCGGCTCCTCATGCCGCTGTCGCTCTCCTACGATCACCGGGTCATCGACGGCGCCGAGGCCGTGCGCTTCGTCGTCGCATTGGCCGACGCGCTCACGCATCCGGAGGGCCTCGTCGAGGCGGTCCCATGAGCCGCATGATCGAGCAGCGCGTCCCGGATCTCGGCGAATTCAAGGACGTCGAGGTGATCGAGGTGCTGGTCAAGCCCGGCGACATCGTGGAGCCGGAGTCGCCGCTGATCACGCTCGAGACGGACAAGGCGACGATGGACGTGCCGGCGACCACGGGCGGTGTGGTCCAGGAAGTCCGGATCGCCAAGGGCGACCGGGTATCGAAGGGCAGCCTGATCGCCGTCGTGGCGGCCGCGGGCGGCGACACGGTTCGGCTCCCGGCACTGACCGACACGACAATCGTGATGGCGGGGCACGGCGAGACTGTCGTGCTGCCGGGCAGGCGCGTCGCGGCTGCGCCGGCGGATGACGCCGGCATCGCGCCGGGCGAGCCCGCAGCGGACCTGACGACGAAAGTGCTCGTGATCGGCGCGGGTCCTGGCGGATACACGGCAGCGTTTCGCGCCGCAGACCTGGGTCTCGGCGTGATCCTGGTGGACCGCTGGCCGCAGCTTGGCGGCGTCTGCCTGAATGTCGGCTGCATTCCCTCGAAGGCGCTGCTGCACGCGGCGCGCGTCATCGAGGAGGCCGAAGCGATGTCCGTGAACGGCATCCGCTTCGGCTCACCCTCGATCGACACCGAGGCGTTGAAGCAATGGAAGAACAAGATCGTCGGCAAGCTGACCGCCGGGCTCACGATCCTCGCGAAGCAGCGCAAGGTCGACGTGCTGCGCGGGTTCGCGCGCTTCATCTCGCCGCATCGCGTCGAGCTGCGCGTACCGGAGGGCACGACCCGGGTGATCGGCTTCGAGCATTGCATCATTGCTGCGGGTTCCGAGCCCGCGCGCATCCCGGGCCTGCCCACCGACCCGCGGGTCATGGATTCGACTGCGGCACTCGACCTCAAGGACATTCCCGCTGCGCTCCTCGTGATCGGCGGCGGGATCATCGGGCTCGAGATGGCCTGCGTCTATGACGCGCTCGGCTCGAAAGTCAGCGTCGTCGAACTGACCGACACCCTGATGCCGGGTTGCGACCGGGACCTGGTGCGCCCGCTGGAAAAGCGCCTGCGCTCGCGCTATGCGGCGATCATGACGGGCACGCGCGTGATGGGCGTCGAGGCCGGGGATGCGGGCCTCAAGGTCAGCTTCGACGCCAAGGATCCGCCCCCGGCGCAGGTCTACGATCGCGTGCTGTGCGCGGTCGGTCGCGTGCCGAACGGGGGCGTGCTGAACGCGGGGGCAGCCGGCATCGAGGTCGATGCGCGCGGCTTCATCGCCGTGGACCGCCAGCAGCGCACCAATGTCCCCCACATCTTCGCGATCGGCGACATCGTCGGCCCGCCGATGCTGGCGCACAAGGCGACGCACGAAGGCAAGGTGGCGGCCGAGGTCATCGCGGGCCACAAGCGGGCATTCGATGCGCTGGTGATTCCGTCGGTCGCCTACACCGATCCGGAGATCGCCTGGGCCGGGATCACCGAGACCGAGGCACAGGCCGCGGGCCGGAAGCTCGGCAAGGGACTTTTCCCCTGGATGGCGAGCGGACGATCGCTGGCGCTCAATCGCGACGAGGGTTTCACGAAGCTACTGTTCGACGAGGAGACGCACCGCATCGTCGGCGGCGGCATCGTCGGCAGCAATGCGGGCGACCTGATCTCGGAGGTCGCGCTCGCGATCGAGATGGGCGCGGACGCCGCCGATATCGGACTCACCATTCACCCGCACCCGACGCTGTCGGAGACCGTCGCCTTTGCCGCCGAGGCATTCGACGGCACGCTGACCGACCTCTACATGCCGAAGAGGTCCTGACTAGCCGGTCACGCGCCGGACACGCGCAAGAAAGGCGGATTCATCGGGCGGCAGACCCGCGCGCTCGGCCTCCCACAGCGTCTCGGCCAGGCATTCCATCAGCAGGTGATCGGCCGCATGCCGGTCCTGCGAGCGGCGCAGGCGCCCGTAGGCCGCGCGCAGTCCGGCCGGACGGTCGGCTGCAACGCCTTCTGCGAGCGCGACGTGCAGGCTCATGTGCAGAAACGGGTTCGCCTGGACTCCCTCGGGCGTCCAGTCGCGTGCGAGCGCATCGGGATCCGCGAGCAGGCCCTGGTACTCGGGATGCAGCTGCAGCACGTCGGTCAGCATTGCCTCGAGCGCTGTCAGGGGCTGCCGGGCAAGGGTCTTTTGCCAGGCGAGCAGCCAGACCCGCCTGAGATCGTCGCGTCCGCCATTGCCGGGCAACGGCTGCATCAGGGCGCGGCCGTCTTCTTCGGATAGCGGCACAGGTCGGCGATCAGGCAGGCGGGGCATTGCGGACGGCGGGCCTTGCAGACATAGCGTCCGTGCAGGATCAGCCAGTGATGGGCATCCGCGCGGAACTCTCCGGGCACGACCGCGAGCAGCCGGTCCTCGACCTCGCGCACATTGCGGCCAGGCGCAAGGCCGCTGCGGTTGGCCACGCGAAAGATATGCGTGTCCACCGCGATAGTCGGCTCACCGAAGGCGGTGTTCATCACGACATTGGCGGTCTTGCGCCCGACACCCGGCAGGGCCTCGAGCGCCGCGCGTTCGTGCGGCACGCGGCCGCCATGGCGCTCGACCAGCAGTCGACTGGCGGCGATGACGTGGCGTGCCTTGACGCGCCAGAGGCCGATGCTGCGGATGTGGGAGGCAAGTCCGTCCTCGCCGAGCGCGAGCATCGCCTTCGGCGTCGCCGCGACGCGGAACAGGCTCCTGGTCGCGAGGTTCACGCTGCGGTCGGTGGCCTGCGCCGACAACATCACGGAGACCAGCAGCTGGTACGGCGAGCGATAGCGAAGCTCGGTCCTGGGCTGTGGATTGTTCGCGCGCAGGCGTTCGAACAGCTGCCGCCGCGCATCGGCGGACAGCAGCGATTCAATCCGCCGACGCGCCATCGTGACCCAGGCTCGCTCGCAGGGACTCGCGCCACTCGGCCTGCCTGAGCGCGAGACGCGTTCGTCGCGCGTCGTACAGCACCCGGTAATGCGCGGCGCGCGCGCTGCGTGCCGCCAGGGACAGGTCGGCCGGTTTCACCATGTGGATGCAGTCGACCGGGCAGGCCGGCAGGCACAGTTCGCAGCCGGAGCAATCCGCCGCGATGACCGTGTGCATGCGCTTGCGCGCACCGACGATCGCGTCGGTGGGGCAGTCGTCGAGGCACCGTGCGCAGCCGATGCAGGCGACCTCGTCGATCAGCGCGACGAGCTGCGGGCCCTCCCTTCCGCAGGAGGAATCGAGCGGCAATGCCGGCCGACCCAGCAGCGCCGCCAGCTGCGCGATCACTTCCTGCCCGCCGGGCGGGCAGCGATTCAGCGCGCTTTCGCCGCGCGCCAGGGCATCGGCATAAGGCCGGCAGCCATCGAAGCCGCAGCGCCGGCACTGGGTCTGCGGCAGCAGCGCATCGATGCGCTCCGCCAGCACGCTAGCTGACCTTCATGCCGGCCGTGGCGCCGGCATCCGGCCCCAGCAGGTACAGCGCGTCGCTGCCCTCGGCGCCGGCCGAGAGGATCATCGCCTGCGACACGCCGAAGCGCAGCTTGCGCGGCTTGAGATTGGCGACCACGATGACGTGCCGACCGACGAGCTGCTCGGGCGTGTAGGAAGCGCGGATTCCGGAGAAGACCGTGCGCTTCTCGCCGCCGAGGTCCACCGAGAGCTGCAGCAGGCGGTCGGCGCCCTCGACCAGGCTCGCCGCCTCGATGCGGCCCACCCTGAGGTCGATGCGCGCGAATTCCTCGGCGCTGATTTCTTCCTTCGTCGTCATCGGCTTCTCCACGAGTTTGCTCACCAGCGCGGGATCCACGCGGGTCGCAAGCGGTTCGTATTCCCGGATGGTCACGCCGAGCAACGGCTCGGCGACGTCGCTCCAGTGGCGCACCGGCCTGCCGAGGAAATGCTCGGCTCGCTCCGCCATCGTCGGCATCACCGGTTTCAGGCAGGTCATCAGCACGCGGAACAGGTTGAGTCCCTGGGTGCAGATCGCCTGCACTTCGGATGCGCGCGCGGGGTCCTTCGCGGCGAGCCAGGGTTTGTGCCGGTCGATATACAGATTGGCGCGGTCAGCGAGCGCCATCACCTCGCGCACGGCAGCCGCATACTCGCGGGCCTCGTAGCTGCCGCCGATCCACGCCGCGGCATCGACAAATTCGCGGTACAGCTCCGGGTCCGGAAGCGCCGCGGCGAGCCGGCCGCCGTGACCGCGATGGATGAACCCTGCGCAGCGGCTTGCGATGTTGACGAGCTTGCCGACCAGCTCGGCGTTGATCCGGGTCGCGAACTCGTCGAGGTTCATGTCGATGTCTTCGAGGCCGGGACCGAGCTTCGCCGCCAGGAAGTAGCGGAAGTATTCCGGCGGCAGCAGGTCGAGGTAGGTCCGCGCCGTGACGAAGGTGCCGCGCGACTTCGACATCTTCTCGCCGTTGATCGTCAGGAATCCATGCGCATGCACGACGGTCGGCTTGCGGAATCCGGCGCCCTCGAGCGTCGCCGGCCAGAACAGCGAGTGGAAATACAGGATGTCCTTGCCGATGAAGTGCCAGAGTTCGGCCTTGCTGTCGGGCCCCCAGAATTCGTCGAAGACGAGGCCGGTGCGCGCGCAGAGATTCTCGAAGCTCGCCATGTAGCCGACCGGCGCGTCGAGCCAGACGTAGAAATACTTGCCCGGCGCATCGGGGATCTCGATGCCGAAGTAGGGCGCGTCGCGCGACACGTCCCAGTCCCTGAGGCCCGCGTCGAACCATTCGTCCAGCTTGTTGGCGACCGCCGGCTGCAGGCTGCCGGAGCGCGTCCACTTGCGCAGCATCGCCTCGAAGTCGGCGAGCTTGAAGAAGATGTGCTCCGATTCGCGCGCGACCGGGGTCGTTCCCGAGACCACCGAAACCGGGTTGACCAGGTCGAACGGCGTGTACGTCGCGCCGCAGTTCTCGCAGCTGTCGCCGTACTGGTCGGGGGTGGCGCAGCGCGGGCAGGTGCCCTTGACGTAGCGGTCGGGCAGGAACATGCGCGCCTTCTCGTCATAGGCCTGGCGGACGATGCGCCGCGTGATGTGGCCGGCCGCGGCGAGGGCCCGGTACATGCGCACCGTCAGGCGGCGATTCTCCTCGGAATGGGTCGTGTAGTAGTTGTCGAATCCGATGCCGAAGTCGGCGAAATCGCGGCGCCGTTCCCGGCCCACCGACTCGATCAGCTGCTCCGGCGTCATCCCCTCGGATTCCGCTTTCAGCATGATCGGCGTGCCGTGCGTGTCGTCGGCGCAGACGTAGATGCAGTCGTGCCCGGCGAGCTTCATGTAGCGCACCCAGATATCGGTCTGCACGTGCTCGGTCATGTGGCCGAGGTGCGTGGGCCCGTTTGCATAGGGCAGGGCGCTGGTGATCAGGATGCGGCGGGCCATGACTCGGGTCCGGGGATGAGTCATGCATTATGCCCTGAGCCGCGGGCTAGTCGAATTCCTTCAGTTCCTCGAACTTGGCCTTGTTGATGGCTTTCTCGTAGGCCGAACGGCCGCTGATCTGTCCGGAATCGAGCAATTGCTGGATCGCGGCGTCCATCGTGCGCATGCCGACTGAAGTGCCCGCCTGCATCGCAGATTCAATCTGGTCGATCTTGCCCTGGCGGATCAGGTTGGCGACCGCGGGCGTATTGATCATCACCTCGATCGCCGCGACGCGCCCGGGCGGTCCCTTGCGCGTGATCAGCTGCTGCGACACGACGCCGCGCAGCGAAGTGGACAACATCGTCCGCACGTGACCCTGCTTGTCCGGCGGGAACGCGTTGACCATGCGGTCAACGGTCGCCGCCGCGCCATTGGTGTGCAGCGTCGCCATCACGAGAATGCCCATCTCGGACGCGGTGATCGCCGTGCTGATCGTTTCGAGGTCGCGCAACTCGCCAACCAGGATGACGTCGGGATCCTCGCGCAGGGCCGATAGCAGCGCGCTTGCAAAGGACTCGGCGTGGACGCCGACCTCGCGCTGGCTGATCAGGCAGTTCTTGCGCGGGTGCACGAACTCGATCGGGTCCTCGATCGTCAGGATGTGGCCCTTGATGCGCAGATTGAGGTCGTCGATCATCGCCGCGAGCGTCGTGGACTTGCCGGACCCGGTCTTGCCGGTCATCAGGATCAGCCCGCTCGAGGCCTTGCAGAGATTGCGGACGGCCTCGGGCATCTTGAGCTGTTCCAGCGTCTGCGCCTTGGACGGGATGGCCCGAAAGACCGCGCCCATGCCGTTCAGCTGGCGCATGACATTGACGCGAAAGCGCGCGATCGAGCCGAGCGAATACGCAAGATCGGTGCCGTCGCGGTTCTCGAAGCGCTCGAGCGGCTTGCGCGGCATGATCTCGTAGAGCGCGTCGCGCACGAAATCGGCACCGAGCCTCTCGGACCTCAGGGCGGACAGCTTGCCGTACTGCCGGATGCGCGGCGGGTCGCCCGCCATGAAATGCAGGTCCGACCCGTCCCGTTTCAGGACCTCTTCGAGGTATTCGTCGACCTTCGCCACGTTAGGGTCTCACTCCTGCGTGTCGAAGCGCGGCAGCAGGCTGCGGTCCACGACATGTTTTGCAAACAGGCGCTTGTCGGTCGCATAGGCAAAGGCGTCGTCCGGGTCGATCTCCTTGCCCTTGATCGCGTTCAGCAACGACTGGTCCATCAGCTGCATCCCGACGTCGCGGCCGGTCTGGACCTGCGCGGGGATCTGGTGGGTCTGGTCGGTCTGGATCAGCTTGGCGATCGCGCGGTTCATGATCATGACTTCGCAGACCGCCTTGCGGCCGCGATTCTCGGGTTTCTTCACCAGCACCTGCGTGATCACGGCGAGCAGGCTTTGCGCGAGGAAGCTCTTGGTCTGCTCGCGCTGGTCGGCAGGCAACGCGTCGATCATCCGGTCGATGGTCTTGACCGCGCTGGTCGTGTGCAGGGTGCCGAGCACCAGGTGGCCGGTCTCGGCCGCGGTCATGGCCATCGAGATCGTCTCCGCATCGCGCAACTCGCCGACCAGGATCACGTCGGGGTCTTCGCGCATTGCGGCGCGCACGCCTTCGGCGAAGGAGGGCAGGTGCGTGCCAAGCTCGCGCTGCACGACCTGGCTCTGCTTGCTCCGATGCACGAACTCGATCGGGTCCTCGAGGCTGATGATGTTGACCTTGCGCGTGGTGTTCAGCAGGTCAATCATCGCGGCGAGCGTCGTGGACTTTCCGGTCCCGGTCGAACCGGTCACCAGGATCATGCCCTGGTGGTAGTCGCAGAGCTTCCTGACGATCGGCGGCAGGTGCAGCGATTCAAGGGTCGGGATCTCGTTCGGGATGGACCGGAACACCGCGCCGACCCCGGAGTCCTTGCGGAAGACATTGACCCGGAAGCGCGCGCCTTCCTCGGAGACGTAGGAAAAATCGACGTCGTGGCCGGAACGGAACTTCTCGCCCAGGTTGCGCGACAGGATCTCGTTGATGTAGCTCTCGAGCTCGGCCTCGGCCAGGTCGCGGAACCGGATCGCGACCAGGTCGCCATTCATCCGGAGCATCGGCGGGACACCGACGGCCAAGTGGACGTCGGAACAGGCCTGGGTAGTGCCTAACTTGAGGAATGCATCAATGCGCGGCATTGGCGCGCGAGTGAATCACAAGAATCGTTCCAGCGCCACATGCAATTCGTCCATGGTGGCGGGGCGCTTCTCCTTGTCCACGGACATCGTCTTCATGACCAGCTCGGACAAGGCCGGCGGCAGCGCCGGGTTGAGCTCGATCGGCGGCCGCGCCCGGCCCTGGACGTGCTGGTACATCACCGACATGTGGTCGCCGCGATGGTACGGGGGCGCGCCGGTCAGCATCTCGTAGATCATCACGCCGAGCGAATAGATGTCGGCCCGCTCGTCGACCTTCTTACCGAGGATCTGTTCCGGCGCCATGTACTTCGGCGAGCCGATCACGTAGCCGGTCTTGGTCAGCTGCGTGTCGCCCTGGTGCTGCGCGGCCGCAACGCCGAAGTCCACGATCTTCAGCAGGCCGTCGTCATTGATCAACACGTTGGCCGGCTTGAGGTCGCGATGGACGATGCCGACGCCATGGGCGACCGACATTCCCTTGGCGATGTCCATGCCGAAGCGCAGTGCGCGGCGCAGCGCGACCGGCTTGCCGTCGGCGACTTCCCCGCCCAGCGTGTGCGACGGAAAGTATTCCATCGAGATCGCGTAGTTGCCGCGGATGTGCAGGAAGTCGTAGATGCGGATCACGTTCGGGTGCGTGATCTTGCGGCTGTAGCGGAGCTCGTGGACGAAGCGCTGCATCATCTCCTCGTCCTGCGAGATCGCCGGGTTCAGGAACTTGAGGATCAGCCGCTCGTCGACGACCGTGTCTTCCATCAGCAGCACGGTGCCGAATGCGCCCTTGCCGATGCGCTCGATGTACTTGTAGCGGCCCTCCAGCACGTCTCCGGGCTGCAGCGTCGCGATGTCGAGCCGGCCCTGGGCCTCGGCGGCCTTCATGATCGCCGCGACGTCGGCCGATTCGATCAGCATCGTGCGCGCGACGTCCGAACCCGGGCGGGCCGCCATGCCAGTGCCGGGAATGGACGTGCCGGCAAGCGTCGTGCCGCCGAACTTTGCATCCAGCTCCGACAACGAGCGCTGCGCGGCGCCGGCCACCGTCTGCTCGGCCGATGTGATCAGCGGCACGATGCGGGCGCGCACTGGATCCACGGTGCGATCGTCGGCCAGGCGCACGAGGGCGGCCAGCGCCTCGACGCGGATGTCGGTCTCCGGCCGGTCGAGCGCCCGCATGACGCTGTCGGTCGCCGTCTGGTCCCCGATCTTGCCGAGCGCGCGCACGATCGTCGGGACGGATTTCGGGTTCGCCTGCATCATCTCCAGCAATCGCGGCACTGCGTTCTTGCTGCCGATCGCGCCCAGGGCGTCGACCGCCCGCTCGCTGACCCACCAGTCCGTGTCCTTGGTCGCCGTCAGCAGGTGGCTGACCGCCCGTTCGTCCTTGGTCTGGTTCAGGATCTCGACGGCCGTGCGGCGGACTTCCTCGTCGCGATCCGACACGAGCGCGATTGCCGCATTGATGACCACGGGTCCGCCGATCTTGCCGAGCGCATCCGCGGCCCGGCTTCGCACCCACCAGTCGGCATCCCGGATGGCCTGCAGCAAGAACCGGATCGAGGACTCGTCGCCGACGACATTCAGCACCTCGACGGCGGCGCGGCGGGCGTATTCGGACTCGTCCTTCAGTACCTCGACCAGGTATCGCACGGTATCCGGATGCTTGCTGCGGCACAGCAGGTCGACGGCCCGGTTCTGGACGTCGAGCTCCGAGTCGCGCAGCAGGGGAGCGACATGGGCCGGATCGACCACGCCTTCCATGGCCGAAAGCGACTGGAGCGCGGCCCCGCGCACGAGCTTGTTCGGGTCCTTCAGCGTCGCCGTCAGGGCGTTACGCACGCGGTCCGTGTTGAAGCGCGCGAGCAGCGCGATGATGTGCATGCGCGCGATCGGATCCTTGCCCTCGACCCGCGAGACCAGTTCGTCCACCGAGCTCTCATCCACGATTTCGCCGGCGATGCGGAACAGCGCGGCCTTCTCGTTCGGGTCCTGGAGGTAGGCGGCATTCAGCATGTCGCGCAACTGGAACCGCGATTTTTGCGCCGCAATGACATCGAGGACTGCCTGCCGCGAGACGCCGGGCTGGCTCAGGAGGTCGAGCAACAGGTGGGGCGGATAGGCCCGGGACGTGGACAGCGCCCAGGCGACTCCTGCGACGGCGCGCGGATTCTCCTCGGCAAGGGCCTTGGCCAGCAGCGGAAACGTCTTGGTGTCGATCAGCGCGGACAACGCCTCGACGAATGCAACGGTCTCGCGCTTGTCCGACGTGGACAGGGCGTCGACGATTGGCTTGACGGCGGTGGGGCCCAGTCCCTGCAATCGGGCGAGCGCCTGCTTCGCCTTGGGGCTGCCCGGATCACCGCTTTCGCGCACCTCGGCGATCAGGCGGTCCGCGCGATATCCAGTGAATAATCCCATCCGACCCCGGCTCTTGTTGGAACCGATCTGACAAACAGAAAGTATGACATACCCGTTGCGGGCCTCCATTTGCGGATTGGCTCCTGGGCTACAATGCCGGCCCCCCGATCAGCGGAATGTCGCCGATGCCCACCGGCCCCGAGAGCCGCCTGCAGGCCCTGCTTGCGCAGTATGTCGAGCCTAATACCGGCCTGACGCTTGCGGCTGCCGGGGCCGTGGAGTCCGTCCAAGCGACCCGGTCCGGGCTGCTGGCGAAAATCGTGCTCGGCTTCCCCGTCGAGGGGTATCGCGAGGAGTTCGAGCGCGCCCTCGCGGGGCATGCCGCCGCGGCGGGATTCCAGGAACCCTTTGCGATCGAGTTGCGATCGCAGATACCGGCCTTCGTCGCCGACCGGCGCATGCATCCGTTGCCCGAGGTCGCCAATATCCTCGCCGTCGCGTCCGGAAAGGGCGGCGTCGGGAAGTCGACCGTTGCCGCGAACCTTGCGCTGGCCCTGGCGGCCCAGGGCGCCCGCGTCGGCCTGCTCGATGCGGACATCTACGGTCCGAGCCAGCCGCGAATGATGGGACTGGCGGGCAAGCGACCGACCACCACCGACGGCAAGACCTTCGACCCGCCGCGCGGCCATGGAATCCCGGTCATGTCCATCGGCTTCCTGATCGATTCCGACCAGCCGATGGCCTGGCGCGGGCCCATGGTGACGCAGGCCCTGACCCAGATGCTCTCGGATACGCGCTGGGGCACGCTCGACTACCTGGTCGTGGACATGCCGCCCGGCACCGGGGACATCCAGCTGACGCTGACGCAGCGGGTGCCGGTCAGCGGTGCCATCATCGTGACCACGCCGCAGGAAATCGCGCTGCTCGACGCGCGCAAGGGCCTGCAGATGTTCCGCAAGGTCGGCGTGCCGGTGCTCGGCATCGTCGAGAACATGGGCCTGCACCGCTGTCCGGCCTGTGGGCACGAGTCGCACATATTCGATGCCGGCGGCGGCGCCGAGCTCGCGCGGCGCTACGAGACGGCGCTGCTCGGCCAACTGCCGCTCGAGGCGCGCATTCGCGAGCAGGTGGACGGCGGCACGCCGACCGTGGTCGCCGATCCCGCGTCGCCGGCGGCCGCCATATTCCATACGATTGCCCGGCGGGCGGCCGGCCAGCTGGCGGCGAGCGCCCGGCGGGGCGCAGTGAGCATGCCGGCAATCAGCATCGAGGACGAGTGATGAGCATCAAGTCTGACCGCTGGATCCGGCGCATGGCAGCCAAGGGGATGATCGAGCCCTTCGAGGCCGGGCAGGTCCGCGTCGCCGGCGATCACAAGATCATTTCCTACGGGACGTCGAGCTACGGCTATGACGTGCGCTGCGCCGGGGAATTCAAGATCTTCACGAACATCAACTCGACGATCGTGGACCCGAAGAACTTCGACACGAACAACTTCGTCGACCTGCGCGCCGACGTCTGCATCGTGCCGCCGAACTCATTCGCGCTCGCGCGCACCGTCGAATACTTCCGCATCCCGCGCAACACGATGGTCGATCTGCCTCGGCAAGAGCACCTATGCGCGCTGCGGCATCATCGTGAATGTCACGCCGCTCGAGCCGGAGTGGGAGGGGCACGTGACGCTCGAATTCTCCAACACGACGCCGCTGCCCGCGAAGATCTATGCGAACGAGGGCGTCGCCCAGATGCTGTTCTTCGAGTCCGACGAGGTCTGCGAGACTTCTTACCGGGACCGCGGCGGAAAATACCAGGGACAGACCGGCGTGACGCTGCCGCGCACCTGAAGATCAGCTGCCCGGCCGATACGCCCTGATATAGGTCTGGAACTTGCGCTTGCCGTCCTCGCGCTGCTCGGCCTGGACGTTGACGTTGCCGAGCGCCGGCGCATACCACAGCAGGGTCTCGCCCGTCTTGCCGTCGCGGGAACTGCGATAGACGATCGTGTCGAGCGCACCGAGCGCCGTCTTCAGGCGCTCGCGCCTCAGGAACGTGTACCGGTAGTACTTGATCTTGTCCTTCTCGATCATCGAGACGATTCCCGGTTCCGTGCCGCCGTACAGGCGCAGCATCACGAAGGCCTGCATCGATGCCGCATCCTGCAGGCCAGGCTCCGACGCGATGTCCACGGGCTTGCCCTCGGCAACGCCCTTCACGCGGTCGGCCGCCCAGTCGAAGTTGAGCGTGACGTCCTTCTCGGAGCGCTTCATGCCGTCGTCGAACCGGTAGCTGAGCGGCCGCATGCCGTCCGCATCGAGCTGGAAAATCGAGCGCTGGATGAGCGTGCCGCCCGCGATCAGGCGGGCAAGGCCGCTCGCCGACGAGCGCGATTCCATCTGCCACTGCCCGGGCACGGCGGTCCGGCGCAGCTCCATGCGGCTGCTGCCGACGGAAATGCTGCCGTACTTGACATCGTAATCGGCGACATAGGGCGCGAGCTGCGTCTCGTCGGCGCGGGCCTGCGCAGCGCCCTGCAGGACGAGCGCCGCCAGCATCACGATCGCGACAGCCTTCATGGCGCATCCTCGATGACGGGCGACTCGAGTGGCCGGCCATCGAGTATCGCGTGGCCGTCCTTCCATCCGAGCCGCCCGGTGGCAAACCAGCCTACCGCACGCGGATAGATGATGTGTTCCAGCTGCTGAACGCGCGCTGAAAGCGACTCTTCCGTGTCGCCGGGCCGCACGGCCAGCCGCCCCTGGATGACCGCCGGACCGGCGTCGAGTTCCTCGGTCACGAAATGCACCGTGCAGCCGTGCTGCGAGTCGCCCGCCTCGAGCACGCGGCGATGGGTATGCAGGCCGCGATGGGCAGGCAGCAGCGACGGGTGGATGTTCAGCAGGCGGCCCTGCCAATGGCGCACGAACCCGGCGTCGAGGATGCGCATGAAGCCGGCCAGCACGACGAGCGCGGCGCCGTGGCGTTCGAGCGCCGTCGTCAGCCGGGCGCCGAGAACGGCGCGATCGCCGCCGCGCGCCGTCTCGATTACCTGGACGGCGAGATCGAGGCGCCGCGCCGCGGCAAGCCCGGCCGCATCCGCGCGATCGCTGATGACGGCGACGATGCGTCCGGCGATGCGGCCGTCGCTCACGGCCCCCGCGAGTGCCTGCATGTTGGAGCCGCGCCCCGAGATCAGCACGGCGAATGGCAGCGCGCGTTGCATCAACCGATCTGCACGCCCTCGCCGGGGCAGGCCTCGCCGATGATCGTGGCACGTTCGCCGCAGGAATTCAGGAGCGCAACCGCCGCATCGGCTGCGCCCGGCGGTACGAGCACCACCATGCCGATGCCGCAGTTGAATGTCCGGTGCATCTCGGCATCGGCGATGCCGCCGCTTTCCTGGATCCACCGCCAGACCGGGTCGCGCCGCAGGGCGGTGGCGTCCAGCCGGACGCCCAGGCCCGCGGGCAGGACACGCGGAATATTGTCGGTGAGGCCGCCGCCCGTGATGTGCGCGATTGCGCGCACCTCGGCCGCCTGCAGGAGCTGCAGCAGCGGCTTCACATAGATTTGCGTCGGCGCCATCAGGAGGTCGAACAGCCGCGCGCCGCCGACCCGCGTTTCCGCATCGGCGCGCGTCTCGGCGATCAACCGGCGGATCAGCGAGTAGCCGTTGGAGTGCGGTCCCGACGAGGCGAGGCCGATGACCGTATCGCCGGCGCGGGTCCGCGTTCCGTCGACGATGCGTTCCTTGTCCACGACCCCGACGCAGAAGCCGGCGAGATCGTAATCCTCGCCCTGGTACATGCCGGGCATTTCCGCGGTCTCGCCGCCGACCAGTGCGCAGCCCGCGAGCTGGCAACCCTCTGCGATGCCGGCGATGACGCGCGCGGCGACGTCCACCGACAGCTTGCCGGTCGCGTAGTAATCGAGGAAGAAGAGCGGCTCGGCGCCCTGTACGACGACGTCGTTCGCGCACATCGCGACCAGGTCCTGGCCGACGCCGTCATGCCGGCCGGTGTCGATCGCGAGCCGGAGCTTCGTGCCGACGCCGTCCGTGCCGGCGACCAGCACCGGCTGTCGCCAACGGCCGACAGGCAGTTCGATCATCGCGCCGAATCCACCGACGCCCGCCAGGACCTCGGCCCGGTGCGTGCGGGCCACGAATGGCTTGATCCTCTCGACCAGCGCCTCGCCGGCATCGATATCGACGCCGGCATCCCGGTATGTCAGCGGTTTGCGTGGGGTCATCGGTCCGGATCGGGCGCCGCAGGGGAGGCCCGTATGCCGGGCAGTGTACTATTGTAATGATGAAACGGACGCGACGCTGGCTCGCTGCAATCGCCGTCGCGGTACTCGCGCCACTGGCCGGCGCGACGTCCCTTGGCGACATGTACTCGGTGACCGTGCCGGTCACCGGCCAGGGCGAGTCCGCCCAGCAGGCGGCATTTCGCGAGGCGATGCGCGACATCCTGATCCGCGCCACGGGCCGCCGCGATGCCGCGGACCTGGAGAGTCTGGCGCCGCTGGTCGCCCAGGCCGGCCGCTATGTGCTGAGTTTCCGCCGCGCGACGGCCGGCCAGCTCGCCGTGAGCTTCGACGGCGCGACCATCGAGAACGCGATCGATACCGCAGGCCTGCCATTCTGGGGACCGGACCGGCCATCGACGCTGGTCTGGCTCGCGGTGGATCGGGGCGGCCGGCGAAGCCTGGCGATCGCGGGCGACGAGAGACAGCGCGTCGAGCGTGCCGCCGTCAGGCGCGGCATTCCGCTCGTGTGGCCCGGCGCCGGAGACGACCTGGCCCGCGCCCTGCAGCAGACCTGGTCGGGCGATCATGAGCCGCTGGTGAACGCCGCGCGCCGCTATGGCGCGGATGGCGTGCTGATCGGGCGCGCGACGGTGATCGGCCTCCGGCCAGTCCTCGGTCGAATGGACATTCGCATCGGCCGGACTTTCCGCAGATACCCGGGGCGACTTCGAGGCCGGCCCGGAACTCGCTGCGGACCGTTACGCGAGCGCCTACGCGTCTCGCAATGCCGGCCAGCGCGTCCTGCAGCTCGTGACAGTCACCGGAATCGACACGCTCGAGTCCTATGCGCTCGCGCTCAGGACCCTCGGGCGGCTGCCGCTGGTGCGCGGCGTGGCGGTCGACGAGGTGACGCCGGACGCCGTGTCGTTCGCGCTGACGGTGCGTGGCGACCCGGACGCTCTGCGCCAGGCGATCCGGCGCGAGGGACGGCTGGTGCCAGTCGATGAGTCGCGGATGATCTTCGCGCTGTCGCCATGAATCTGGCGACGATCCCGAATGCGATCTGCGTCCTGCGCATGGCGCTCGCGGTGCCGATCGTCTGGCTGCTGGCCGAGGGGCAATACGGGGCGACATTGATCCTGTTTGCGATCGCGGCGGTTTCCGACGCCCTCGACGGTTATCTTGCGAAGACGTTCGGCTGGGCCACGGAACTCGGCAAGGTGCTCGATCCGGTGGCGGACAAGCTGCTGCTGGTCAGCGTGTTCATCACGCTCACCTGGCTCGGCTTGGTACCGTTCTGGCTCGCCGCGGTCGCGGTCGGGCGCGACGTGATCATCGGCGTCGGCGCCTGGGTGTACAAGGGATTGTTCGGCCCCGTGGATGGGCATCCGACGATGCCGAGCAAGCTCAATACCCTGGTGCAGATCCTGTTCGTCATCGCCGTGGTCGGGCGCGCCGCCTATCCGGTCGTGCCCGGGTGGCTGATCGCGGCGTTGGGCGGCCTCACCTTCGTGACCACGGTCGTCAGCGGCGTGGACTACATCGCCATCTATGTGCGCAAGGCGATGGCCGTCAGTCGCGCGCGCAACGCCAGCGTGTGACCGCGTGCAGCAGCTGCCACTCGGCGTCCAGCTCGGCGTTTCGATGCGCCTCGAGACCTACCACACAGGGGAGAATGGCGCGGCCGTGGCCGGCCTGACGCAACTCATCCGCGATGCCGGACCGGCAGCGCTGTGGATCCACGGAGCCCCCGGCGTCGGCAAGACGCACCTGTTGCAGGCTTGCTGTGCCCTGGCGGGGCAGCGCGGACTGACCGCCGCCTACCTGCCGCTCGCTGCGACCAAGGATATGGTGCCCGGTCAGCTTGCGGGCCTCGAGCGCGTGGACCTGGTCGCACTCGACGACGTCGATGCGATCGCGGGCGACGCGGATTGGGAGCCAGCGCTCTTCACCCTCTACAACGAACTGATGGAGCAGGGTGGCCGGCTCGCCTGCGCAGCCGAGCTGCCGCCGGCCGGACTGGCCTTCACGCTGCCGGATCTCGCTTCGCGTCTGTCGGCCTGCGTCGTCCACCGGCTGCAACCGATCGCCGAACGCGACCAGGGGCCCGCCTTGCGGCGCCGTGCGGAACATCGTGGCCTCGAGCTGCCGGACGAGACGCTCTCCTACCTGACACGCCGGGCGCCGCGCGACTTCGCGACCCTGTGCCGGCTGCTCGATGATCTCGATACCGAAGCGCTGGCGGCGCAGCGCCGCCTGACCGTGCCATTCGTGCGCCAGGTGCTCGAACGGGCCAGCTAGCGGCTCAGCCTACGAGCGGCTGCTGCGCAACGCGGCGATCAGCATTGCGAATGCCGCGAATATCAGCACGAGCGTCAGCGTCACGAGTCTTCGCGCCGGTGCATTCACCAGGATTTCAGTCAGCGCGAGCGCCAGCGCCGGTGCGAGTGTCAACGGCGACCACTGCAATGTGCGGCGCCATCCCATGAAGAGGCCAGGAAGCGGCATCAGGAGCGGCAGCAATGCGATCACCGCCGTGACCGGGCCGATGCCTGTTGCGCCGAATGGCCAGCAGGCAATGGAAGCGATCAACAGCAGCCAGGCCGCAGTCGCCAGCCGGCGCATGAGCGCCGCGCGTCCGGCAGTCACGCGGGCGCGGCGAGCCGCAGCGCGATCTCGGCCACGCGCTTCCCGAGCGACTGGGCGAGCTGCTTTTCCGCTTCGGCCAGCGCAGGCCGCGTTCCATTCGGAACCACGCGGCTTGCACCATAGGGCGTGCCGCCGCCTGTCGTCGCGGACAATGCGGGTTCGGTGAACGGCAGGCCGACGATCAGCATGCCGTGGTGAATCAATGGCAGCAGCATGGACAGTGGCGTCGTCTCCTGGCCGCCGTGCATCGTGCTGCCGGACGTGAATGCACCGGCGGGCTTTCCGGCAAGCACGCCCGTCAGCCACAGGCTCGACGTACCATCGAAGAAGGCCATCAGCGGCGCCGCCATGTTGCCGAAGCGCACCGGGCTGCCGAGCAGGAGCCCGGCGCATTCGCGCAGGTCCTCGTGGCTCGCATAGGGCGCGCCTTCCTGCGGCACTGCTGGAGGCTGCCGGCCCGCCGCGCCAGCGCCGGCACCGTGCGCAGCCTCGCCTTCGCGCCGCTGACCGCGTCGACGCCGCGCGCGACCTGGCGGGCGAGTTCCGCGGTCGTGCCGTGGCGCGAGTAGTAAAGGATCAGGATGTCGGTCATGCGGGCTTGTTGAATGCCTTTGAATTGTCTAGAATTTTACCAATTGTCTTAGACACTTACAAACCTTTCAGGCAGTGAATTCTAGGTCCACTCCAGCCGCTTCGCGCCGCATCCGGGTCCAGGGACGCGTACAGGGAGTGTACTTCCGCGCGAGCACGGCGGAGCGCGCGAGTGCGCTCGCGTTGCGCGGCCACGCACGAAACGAGCCGGACGGCAGCGTGCTGGTGCATGCGGCGGGCGATGCCGGCGCGCTCGAGCAGCTGATCGAATGGCTGCACACCGGCCCCCCGATGGCGCGCGTCACGGCGGTGGACGTCGAGGTGATCGACCCGGCTTCGATGAATTGGCCGCCTGATTTCCGGACGCGCTGAAATCTCTACCGCTGCCAGCGTGAGCTCAGCCGGTTCAGCACGAGGTCCGGATAGCTGCGCCGGCCGAGGCTGCCGTTGTAGCGGGCGAGCGCGCGCCGGTAGTCGCCGCGTTCGCGCTCCAGGTAGTAGGCAAGAATGCTGGTGCCCATGCGGATGTTCATCTCGACATTCAGCAGGTCGCGCGTCGAGAGCCCGAGTTCGCGCGGCCAGAACGGCATGACCTGCATCATCCCGACCGCGCCGGCTGAAGACACGACGAACGGATCGAACGAACTTTCGACGTCGATCACGGCGAGCACCAGCTGCGGCCGGTCGCGCAGCATCGTCTGCTTGCTGGTCTCGCAATGCACCGCGCGCAGTATCCGCTGCGCCGCCGCGCCGACGTCGTCGCCCATGCGCAGGTCCATCGATTGCTGGCGCAGGCGGTGCTCGACGCGCGGCTGCATCACCGCGTACCAGACCACGTCGTCGTACTTTTCCTCGAAGCAGGGCTTGCTGCTGATCGCCGCCGCGACGACATCGCGCAGGCCGGGATCGCGCTGGCCGTCCGCACGCGCAGGAAGCGCAATCGCCAGTGATGCGAGCAGCAGGAATGCCGGGACTGCGATCCGGGCCATGGCTGATGTCCGCCTCAGCGTTCCGCCTCGAGCCGCGAGGCCACGAACGCGACGGCCTGCTCCATCGGGATCTCCTCATTGCCGCTCGCACGCCGATGCCGGTATTCGAGCTTGCCCGCATCGAGGCCCCGCTCGGAGACGACCACGCGATGCGGAATACCGACGAGTTCCGCGTCGGCGAACTTGACGCCCGGGCGCGCGTCACGGTCGTCCAGCAGCACTTCGATGCCGGCTTTCAGCAAGTCCCTGTAAAGGAGTTCGCTCGCGTCGCGGACGCGCTCCGACTTCGCCCAGTTGAGCGCGACCAGGACGACCTGGAATGGCGCGAGCGGGGCGGGCCAGACGATGCCCTGCTCGTCGTGATTCTGCTCGATCGCGGCCGCGACGATACGCGTCACGCCGATGCCGTAGCAGCCCATGTACATGGCGATGCTCCTGCCCTGTTCATCGAGCACGTTAGCGCCCATCGCCTCGCTGTACTTGCGCCCGAGCTGAAAAATGTGACCGACTTCGATGCCGCGTGCGACCGACAGCCGCCCGCGGCCGTCCGGCGCCGCATCGCCGTCGACGACATTGCGCAGGTCCGCTACCGAGGGCTCGGGAAGATCGCGGCCCCAGTTGACGCCCGTCAGGTGCGCATCCGCACGATTGGCGCCGCAGGCGAAGTCCGCGAGCGCAGCCGCGGAGCGGTCGGCGACGACCGGCATCTTCAGCCCGACGGGACCGAGGAACCCGGTCTCGCAGCCGGCGATCGTGGCGATGCGCGCGGCGTCCGCCATGCGAAGCGGCGCTGCGACGCCCGGAACCTTCTGGGCCTTCAGCGCATTCAGGTCGTGGTCGCCACGCAGGATGAGGGCGACGAGTCCGCCATCGGCGCCGTCGACGACCAGGGTCTTCAGCATGCGGGTCGGCGGCATGTCGAGAAACTTCGACACGGCGGCAATCGTGCGCGTGCCGGGCGTCGACACCTCGCGCATCGGTGCTGAGGCCGGCGCGCGCGGCTCGCGCGGCGCCGGCGCCTCGGCGAGTTCGAGATTGGCGGCGAAATCGCCCGTGTCCGAGAACACGATTGCGTCCTCGCCGGAATCGGCAAGCACGTGGAATTCCTGCGAGGCGCTGCCGCCGATCGCGCCGGTGTCCGCATGCACGGCGCGAAAGCGCAGCTTGAGACGCGTGAAGATCGCGCTGTAGGCGTCGTACATGCGGCGATAGCCGTCGGCGAGCGAGGTCTCGTCGGCGTGGAAGCTGTAGGCGTCCTTCATGATGAATTCGCGCGCGCGCATGACCCCGAAGCGCGGCCGGATCTCGTCGCGGAACTTGGTCTGGATCTGGTAGAAGTTGACCGGCAGCTGCCGGTAGCTCTTCAACTCGCGGCGCGCGTGGTCGGTGATGATCTCCTCGTGCGTCGGGCCGAGCACCATGTCGCGATCGTGGCGATCCTTGAAGCGCAGGAGCTCGGGGCCGAACTTGTCCCAGCGCCCCGACTCGACCCACAGCTCGGCCGGCTGGGCGACCGGCATCGAGAGTTCGAGAGCGCCGGCGCGGTCCATTTCCTCGCGGATGATGCGCTCGACCTTGCGCAGCACGCGCAGGCCCATCGGCAGCCAGGTGTAGAGGCCCGCTGCGACCCGCCGGATCAGCCCGGCACGCAGCATCAGCTGGTGGCTCACCACCTCGGCGTCGGCCGGGACCTCCTTCAGGTTCTGGATCGGGTACGCGGACAGTCGCATGCATCACCTGTGGCACGGCCAGTGTCGCCGGCCTCAAAGCGCGGTATCTTAGGCGCTGCTCCCCGGCCTTGCCACGGCATCCGCATGAAAGTGGACCTGAACGAAATACGCTCGCGCCGTCGCGGCATCTATCTGCTGCCGAATCTGCTGACGACACTGTGCCTGTTCGGCGGCTTCTACGCCGTCATTGCGGCGATCGACGGCAACTTCGAGCGCGCGGCGACCGCCATCTTCGTCGCGATGATATTCGACGGGCTCGACGGGCGCGTTGCGCGCCTGACGGGCACCGAAACGACCTTTGGCAAGGAATTCGACAGCCTGGCCGACATGGTGGCCTTCGGGCTCGCGCCCGCGATCGTCTGCTACCAGTGGGGCGTTGCGCGGATCGCCGAGTACGGGGCCGCCTGGGGCCGGTTCGGCTGGATCGCGGCGTTCTTCTACGCGGCGGCCGCGGCGATGCGACTCGCACGCTTCAACGCCCGCGCGGCGGTGCAGGACAAGCGCTACTTCGAGGGGTTGCCGAGCCCCTCGGCCGCCGCGGTAGTCGCGGCATTCATCGGAACCGTGCACAAGTACGAGCCGTCCGGGCTGCTCGGCCTCGACGTGACCGGACTGCCCGGGCTGATACTCGCATTCGTCGTCACTGCGCTCGCGGCGATCCTGATGGTCAGCCGCTTCCCGTACCGCAGCTTCAAGGATCGCGCAGCCGGCGAGCGCGTGCGCTACTCGAAATTCCTGATGGTGCCGCTCGCGATCGCGCTGATCGCAGCCGATCCGCCGGTCGTGCTGTTCGTGATGTTCGGCGGCTTCGCGCTGTCGGGCCCGCTCGGCTGGGCCTGGCTCAAGTTCCGCAAGAAGCCGCGTGCCAGCGCCGGCGCCGCCGAGGGCAGCTGAGCCGATGGATGCGCGGCAGAGCTCGGTCCTGGAAGTCCTCGGCGTGACCGCCTATGTGCCGCGCGGCAGGCAGTCCGGCGCGCCCGCTGCCGCGCGGCTCGCAGTCGCAGCCGTAGCCGGCGGCATGGACTGGACGGCGCTTGCGGGAGCGGTGCAGGAATGCACGCTCTGCGGTCTCTGCACGACGCGCACGCAGACCGTGTTCGGCACCGGCGACGTCCGCGCGCGGCTCATGGTGATCGGCGAGGCGCCCGGCGCCGAAGAAGACAGGCAGGGCGAGCCGTTCGTCGGCCGCGCGGGCCAGCTGCTGAATTCGATGCTGCGGGCCGCTGGCTTCGGGCGTGCCGAGGTCTACATCGCCAACGTGCTGAAGTGCCGCCCGCCGAACAATCGCGATCCCGCCGCCGACGAAACCGAGCGTTGCCTGCCGTACCTGCGACGCCAGATCGAGCTCGTGGATCCGGCCGTGATCCTGTGCGTGGGCCGCATCGCCGCGCAGCGGCTGCTCGAACGGGAAGAGCCGCTCGCGCGGCTGCGCGGCCGCATTCACCGGCTGGGCCGGACGCCCGTGGTCGTGACCTATCACCCGGCCTACCTGCTGCGCTCGCCGAGCGAGAAGCGCAAGTCCTGGGACGACATCAAGCTCGCGCTGGGAGTGCTCGCCGATGGCGACCGCGCGTGATTCATTCGCCGGGCCTGCCTGGCGGTTCCGGCCGATGACGCAGGCGGACCTCGTGCAGGTGTCGGCGCTCGAGCGCGCGTCCTACGCGTTCCCGTGGAGCGACCAGATATTCAGCGACTGCCTGCGCGTCGGATACCACTGCGTGGTCGTCGACACGCAGGACGGCGTCGCCGGCTACGCGGTACTGTCGATGGGCGCGGGCGAGGCGCATGTCCTCAACCTCTGCGTCGAGCAGGCGCTGCGCCGCCGCGGCATCGGCCGTGCGCTGCTGCTCGACCTGCTGCGCTACGCGCGCGACCGGGGCATCCGCGACGCTTTCCTCGAGGTGCGGCGCTCGAACAAGGGCGCGATCGAGCTCTATCGCGAAACCGGATTCGAGTGCGTAGGACAGAGGCGCGGCTACTACCAGTCGCACGAAGGCCGCGAGGACGCGATGGTCTACCGGCTCGAGCTCGGCGCGCTGCGCGACTCCTGATGACGCCGCCAGCCGACGAAATCTCGCGACGGCGCACCTTCGCGATCATCTCGCATCCCGATGCGGGCAAGACCACGCTGACCGAGAAGCTGCTGCTGTTCGGCGGCGCGATCCAGATGGCGGGCGCGGTCAAGGGGCGCAAGGCGGCGCGCCATGCGACATCCGACTGGATGCGCCTCGAGCAGCAGCGCGGCATCTCGGTGACGTCGTCGGTCATGCAGTTCCCTTATCGCGACCGCATCATCAACCTGCTCGACACGCCCGGGCACGAGGACTTCTCGGAAGACACCTACCGCACGCTGACGGCGGTGGATTCCGCATTGATGGTCATCGACTGCGCGAAGGGCGTCGAGGAGCGCACGATCAAGCTGATGGAGGTCTGCCGGCTGCGCGACACGCCGATCATGACCTTCATCAACAAGCTCGATCGCGACGGCCGGCCGCCGGTCGAGCTCCTGGACGAGATCGAGCGCGTGCTCAGGATCACCTGCACGCCAGTCACCTGGCCGATCGGGATGGGCCGCGAGCTGCGCGGCATCTATCACTTTCCGCAGGACCGGATCTACGTGTACGACCGCGCACAGAGCGGCCGCCTCGGGCGGAACCTGACGATCGAGGGACTGGCGGGCGCCGAGGCGGAAGCGTTGCTCGGCGATTCCGCACCGGCGTTCCGCGACGAAGTGGAACTCGTGCGTGGCGCGATGCCGCCCTTCGACCTTGTGGAGTACCTGGCCGGCAGGCAGACACCCGTGCATTTCGGTTCGGCCATCGGCAACTTCGGCGTCGAGGAGCTGCTCGGCTCCTTCGTCGCGTATGCGCCGCCGCCGCGTCCGCGCCAGACGACGACCCGGGTGGTCCAGGGCAACGAAGCGGCGCTCACCGGCTTCGTGTTCAAGATCCAGGCCAACATGGACCCGGCCCATCGCGACCGCATCGCGTTCCTCCGGATCTGCTCGGGCCGCTACCAGCGTGGCATGCGGCTGCATCATGTACGCCTCGGCAAGGAGGTGCGCATCGCGGATGCGCTGACCTTCATGGCCGCCGACCGGCAGCAGGCCGACGAAGCCTGGGCCGGCGACATCATCGGCCTGCACAACCACGGCACGATCAACATCGGCGATACCTTCACCGAGGGCGAGGCGCTGACGTTCACGGGAATCCCGAACTTCGCGCCGGAAATCTTCCGGCGCGCCGTGCTCAGGGATCCGCTGCGCATCAAGGCGCTGCAGAAAGGGCTTGACCAGCTCTGCGAGGAGGGCGCCACGCAGCTCTTCCGCCCATTGCGCAACAACGACCTGATCCTGGGCGCCATCGGCCCGCTGCAGTTCGACGTCGTCGCGTTCCGGCTCGCGGACGAATACGGCGTCAACTGCACATTCGAGCCGATCAATGTCGCGACCGCACGCTGGGTCGAATTCCCCGATCCCGCGAAGGAAAAGCTGTTCCGCGAGCGCAGTCACGAGCATCTCGCGCTCGATCATGCGGGTCTCCTGGTCTACCTTGCGCCGACCCGCATCAACCTCGAGCTGACCCTGGAACGCTGGCCGGAAATTTCCTTTCGCGAGACGCGCGAGCACCTGGCGGTGGCCGCGTGAGCGGACCGCTCACGCGCCGCCCGGTCGTCGCCTGGGCGCTTGTACGACTGGGCCAATTCGGCGTTCGCAACGACCGTGATGGCGGCGTTCTTCCCGATCTTCTTCCGCCAGTACTGGAGCGTGCATGTCGACGCGACGATCGGCACGTTCCGGCTCGGCCTCGCGAACGGCATCGGCAGCTTCCTGATCGCGCTGCTGGCGCCGCTGCTCGGCGCGATGGCCGACCGCGGCGGCGCCAGGCTGCGCATGCTCGCCTTCTTCACGCTGCTGGGCGCGGCGATGACGGCCAGCCTCTACTGGGTGCAACAGGGCGACTGGGTCACGGGAGCCGTGCTGTACGCGCTGGCTGGCATCGGGTTCTCGGGCGGCGTGACCTTCAACGACTCGCTGCTCGTAGACGTGGCGGCGGCCGGCGAATATGACCTCGTTTCGTCCTACGGCTACTCGCTCGGCTATGCCGGCGGCGGACTGCTGCTGCTGCTGAATGCCGCGATGGTCACGAGTCCCGGGTCCTTCGGCCTGTCGGGTGCGACCGAGGCCGTGAGGCTGTCGTTCCCGATGGTGGGCGCCTGGTGGCTGCTGTTCTCGCTGCCGTGCCTGCTGTGGATCCGCGAGCAGAAACCGGCGCGGCCGCTGCCACTCGGATCCGCGGCGCGCGCGGGCTGGCGGGAATTGCGCGCGACCATCGGCGAAGTGCGGAAGCTCAGGCCGCTCGTCTGGTTCCTGCTCGCGTACTGGATGTACATCGACGGGGTCAACACCATCATCAAGATGGCGGTGGACTTCGGGCTGTCGCTGGGCTTCCCGCAGCAAAGCCTGATCGTCGCGCTGCTGGTCACGCAGTTCGTCGCGTTCCCGGCGGCGCTCGCATTCGGCTGGCTCGGCGGCCGCATCGGCGCGCGGAACGGAATCTTCATCGCGATTGCCGCGTATTCGGCCGGCACTGTCGCCGCCTACTGGATGTCGAGCGTCCGCGATTTCTACCTGCTTGCAGTCCTCATCGGGCTCGTGCAGGGCGGCATCCAGTCGCTGTCGCGATCGTATTTCGCTTCGCTCGTCCCGGCGGGCAAGCAGGGTGAATTCTTCGGCTTCTACAACATGATGGGGAAATTCGCGGCGGTGCTCGGCCCGCTGCTGGTCGGCTTCACGGCCCTGCTGACCGGCAGCACGCGCGCCGGCATCCTGTCGGTCATCGTGCTGTTTGCCGGCGGTGCCGCGCTCCTGTGGAAGTCGCACCGGGCGGCCTGAGCCGGCCCGCGGCGCAACTAGGGCTCGAAGCGCCGCACCAGCGCCTGCAACAGCATGCAGGTCGCGCGGTCCATGCGCCGGCAGGTAGCGCAGTCTCAGGTACAGCTCGGTGATCGCGGTGGTGGCCGGGGCCAGGTCCGGGCGCAGGCGGTGCACGCGCGCCGCGAAATCGCGCGGTGCCTCGTATGGCGCGCGATCGACGCCCTGCCGTTCCAGCCGCTGCACGAAGCGGCGGTAGCTCGCGGTCGCAGCATCCGGGCGCCGCGGCCGGAATTCCCAGGCCAGCCAGCCGGACAGCAGCGCGAAGGCGACGCCGAGCCCGATACCGAGCACCAGCGCGAGGTCCTGCCAGTCCGGATCGCCGAAGCCGAAAGCGCGCAGCAGGTTTTCCTGCTGCAAGCGATTGAACTGCACGACCCAGTCGTTCCAGCGCGCATTGACGTTGTCCCAGATCATGCCGGCCTGCCACAGGAGGCCGCTGTCGTCGGCGAGCCCGCCCTGCAGCAGGTCCTCTGCGGACAGCGCGGCCGCGGGCCCGCGCTCAATGCGCTCCGGTGCGACCGCGGCCGTCGGATCGACGCGGGTCCAGCCGGAGTCCGCAAGCCAGACCTCGGACCAGGCATGCGCATGCGACTGGCGCAGGATCAGGTAGCCGCCGATCGGGTTCCATTCGCCGCCCTGGTAGCCGCCGACGACCCGCGCCGGGATGCCGGCGGCGCGCATCATCATCGTGAAAGCGGACGCAAAGTGGCCGCAGAAACCCTGGCGCGTGTTGAACAGGAAATCGTCCACCGAGTCGCGCTCGAGGCCGGGCGGCGTCAACGTGTAGTAGAACGCCTGGTCGCGGAACATCGCGAGCACCGAGCGCGTGAATTCCCGGTCGCTGCCCGCCGCGGCGCGCATGCGCTTCGCGAGCTCGATCGTGCGCGGATTGCGGCCGGATGGCAGCTGCAACTCCAGGTTGCGCAATGCCATGCGAGAGTTTCGCGCCGGCTTCGTAGTCGAGAAACGAGCGCGCCTGGTACTGCAGCACCGAGTTGACCGGATACCGCGTGCGCAGCTGGTAGTCCCAGGCCTGCTGCGCCATCTGCTGCAGGCCATTGTCCGGCCATGTCGAGCGCGAACAGCATGCGCTGGCCCGTCGGCTCGAGCGTGACCGTGTAATCGACGGGCCGGCCGTGCAAGGCCAGGCTCGACTGGGGGAAGAACTGGCTCTCGCCGCGCGACCAGGTGTAGCCGTCGAATTCATTCAGGACCGGCCCGCGCCAGTAGCGCCGCGACGGCGGTGGCAGCGGGCCATTGAAGCGCACGCGGAAGGCGACGGTGTCGTCCAGCGTCAGGTCGGAGATATCGCCCGGCGACATCTCGTCGGTGAGGCCCGAGAGCGCCCGCTCGTTCGATGGGCGCGCCCCAGAAACTGCCGGCGATGCGCGGAAAGAACAGGAACAGCACGAGCGCGATCGGCAGCGCCTTCAGGAGCATGGCGCCGGTCGTGCGGAAAGGCGCCGGCCCGAGGCCCTGGCCGCGGCGCGCGACCCGAAGCAGCGCCGCCGCCAGCAGCCAGACGGTCGGCACGACAAAGGCGACGGTCAGGATGTCCTGCGCGTACAGGAAGGCGGCAAGGCACAGGAACCAGCCGATGAAGATCAGCACGACATGGTCGCGCGGCACACGTGTCTCGAGCAGCTTCAGCGCCGCCATCAGTGCGAGGAGCGCGGTGCCGGCATCGAGCCCGGTGATCGTCGTGTAGCTCACGATCACGCCGGCCGTCGCGCCGAGCGCGATGATCGCGCGCAGAAATGCGCCCGGCAGGCGCCAGCCGCGCTGCTCGGCGAGCAGCCGCCAGGCGCAGACGGCGAGCACGAGCGCAGTGACCCAGATCCGCAGGTGCAGCATGTGCGGCAGGAGCGCCGCGACCAGGGCGGCGGTCGTCCACGCGAGGCGCCGGAATTTTTCGCGCGGCTCAAGCACCGGCGGGCACCGGCGCATGGTATTCGGCGAGCGCGGCGAGGCAGCGGCGACGCTGCTGCATGCCGGGCTGCGGCGGAATCTCGAGGCCGGGCAGGCGCAGGCCGAAAGTCTCGCCGCGCGCCTGCGCATCCACGATCCACCGCGCCATCACCGACAGGCGCACTTCGAGATCCGCGCCGGGCGCCTGGTCCAGGTCGAAGACCGGCACCGGCTCTGCGGCCCCGCTGAATTCCTTGACCAGCAATTCGCCGCCCTTGGCGTAGGCCTTCCAGGCGATGTGCCGCGGCGGATCGCCGGGGTGGTAGTCCTTGAGGCCGGCAAAGTCATCGTCACCGCGCCGGGTCGTTCCGGCCCCGCCCGAACCCGGTGCCGGTGGCGGCGGGGGCGCGGTGTCGGCGGGGCGCGGATAGACCAGGCAACGCCGGCCCGGATGCAGCACGGCCCAGGCGCGAAACAGCCCGTAGGGAAATCGCGTCGCGATCTCGACGCGTTCGAGCGTCACCCAGCCGCGGCGTTGCGTCGCGACGCGCAGATTGACCGTCGCCTCGCCGCCCGCGGCGACCGACACCGGATCGGCGGACATCGCCACGGTCGCCGCCTCGAGATCGCAGCGCGCCACGCGGCCAGGATTCGCGAGTGCGAACTGGAAGATGGCGTCCTGGCCCGCAAAGGGCGGTTCGGTCCCGGCCTCGCTTGCGATCAGTGTCTCGAGATTGCGGTGACACGCGTGCATCGTCACGAGCGCGAGCGACGCGAGCAGGAATGTGAGGCCGAGGCCGAGGTTGTTCGCGTAATTCAGCGAGCCGAGCAACATCCCGAAGAGCATCACGCCGAAGGCGAAGCCGAGGCCCGTCGGCAGGATGTAGATGCGGCCGCGCTGCAGCGTCACGGCCCCGTGGTCCGGCCCCTGGCGGCGCCGGATCCAGTTCTGCAACCATCGCGCTCGGGATTCGGGTCAAGCGCATGGGCCACGCCCGCCGCAGTTTGTCAGGGTATCGGTACCGATTTCAGCAGCGCCGCGGCGATCTCCGGCGGCCGGCGCGTGTCCTGGGCGTCGCGCGGCCGCAGGCGGTGGCCGACGACGGACGCGAGCACGGCCTGCAGGTCCTCCGGCAGCACGCCGGCGTGGCCATGCAGGAACGCCCAGGCCTGCGCGGCGCGCAACAGCGAAATCACGGCGCGCGGCGACAGTCCCGCCTGGTGCTGGCCGTTGTCGCGCGATGCGCGCGCCAATGCCTGCACGTAATCGAGGAGCGCTTCGCTCGCGTGCAGCTCCGGAATGCGGCGCTGCAGCGACAGGATCACGGTGGCATCGAGCACGGCCGGCAGGTCTGCGAGCAGGTCGCGGCGATCGCGCCCGCGCAGCAGCTGCCGCTCGTGGCCGGAAGCCGGATAGCCGAGCTCGATGCGCATCAGGAAGCGGTCGATCTGCGATTCCGGCAGCGGAAAGGTGCCGACCTGGAACGAGGGGTTCTGCGTCGCGACGACGAAGAACGGCTCCGGCAGCATGTGCGTCTCGCCGTCCACGGTGACCTGGCGCTCCTCCATGGCCTCGAGCAGGGCACTCTGCGCCTTCGGCGTCGCCCGGTTGACCTCGTCGGCCATCACGAGCTGGGCGAACACGGGGCCGCGATGGAATGCAAAGCGCCCGCTGGCACGGTCGTACACCGAAACGCCGATCACGTCGGCGGGCAGCAGATCGCTCGTGAACTGGATGCGCTGGAATGAAAGCCCGAGCACGCGGGCGAGCGCGTGCGCGAGCGTCGTCTTGCCGACGCCCGGTATGTCCTCGATCAGCAGGTGGCCGCGGGCCAGCAGGCAGCAGAGCGCGAGCCGGATCTCGCGGTCCTTGCCCAGCACGACCTGGTTCAGGCTCGCGAGCGCCGCCGTCAGCAGCGCGCGTTCTCTATCCGGGGCTTCGGTCAGCGCATTCATCGCAGCGAGGCTACCCGCTTGAGCTGGTCCGCAAGTTGCGCCAGTTCACGCTTGAACTCCTCGACCCGTGCCTGCTCCTGGGAGACGACCTCGGCTGGGGCATTGCGCACGAAATTCTGGTTGCCGAGCTTGGCACTGGCGCGGGCGAGCTCCTGCTCCAGCTTGCTCCGACGCCTGCCGAGGCGCTCGAGTTCCGCGTCGACGTCGACGAGTCCCGCCATCGGCACCAGGACGGTCATCGCCCCCTGCATCGCGGCGGCCGCCTGCGGCGCCTGTTCGCCCGCTGCGAGCGGACGCGCCGCGGCGATTCCCGCGAGGCGCTGGATCGCGGCCGCATTGCGCTGGTACCGCGACAGGTCCTCGGCGGTTGCGCCCTGCATGAGCACCGGCAGCTTCAGCGACGGCGCGATGTCGAGCTCACCGCGGATGCGCCGGATGCCGAGGATGAAGTCCATGACCCAGCGCATTTCCGCATCGAGCGCAGGTTGCGCAGCGCCCGGCTCCGCGGACGGGTAGGGCTGGCGCATGATCGATTCGCCGCTCTTCCCGGCGCGCGGCCCGACGCGCTGCCATATTTCCTCGGTGATGAACGGCATCAGCGGATGCAGCAGCCGCAGCAACGCTTCGAGCACCGCGACCAGCGTGTGACGCGTGCCGCGGAGTTCTTCGGGCCTGCTGTCGGCGGATTGCAGGACCGGCTTGCTGAATTCGAGGTACCAGTCGCAGAACTCGTACCAGGTGAATTCGTAGGCCGCCTGCGCCGCCAGATCGAAACGGTACTGCGCGTAGCCGTCGCGCACGGCCGCGATCGCCGCGTCGAGGCGGGAGCGTATCCACCGATCCGCGAGCGAGAGCGCCTCCGGGCCCGCCGCAATGTCCGCCTCGGTCGCCATCAGCACGTAGCGCGAGGCATTCCAGAGCTTGTTGCAGAAATTCCGGTAGCCCTCGACCCGGCCGAGATCGAAGCGCAGGTCGCGCGACTGGGTCGCGAGCGAGGCGAAGGTGAAGCGCAGCGCGTCGGTGCCGTAGGGCTCGATGCCCTTCGGGAACTGCTTGCGCGTTGCGCGCTCGATCGCGGGCGCGAGCTTCGGCTGCATCAGGCCGGTCGTGCGCTTCACGACCAGCTCCTCGAGGCCGATGCCGTCGACGATGTCGAGCGGGTCGATCACGTTGCCCTTGGACTTCGACATCTTCTGGCCTTCGTGGTCGCGGATCAGGCCGTGGACATACACCTCGCGAAACGGCACGTCGCCGGTGAACTTGAGGCCCATCATGATCATGCGGGCGACCCAGAAAAAGATGATGTCGAAGCCGGTCACCAGCACCGATGTCGGATAGAAGCGCCGGAGTTCGGGCGTGTCGGCGGGCCAGCCCAGCGTCGAGAACGGCCACAGCGCGGACGAGAACCAGGTGTCCAGCACGTCCTCGTCCTGGACCAGCGCAACGCCCCTTGCGATGCCATGGCGCGCGCGGACTTCCGCCTCGCTGCGGCCCACGTAGACCGCGCCGTCCGGACCGTACCAGGCCGGAATGCGGTGGCCCCACCACAGCTGGCGGCTGATGCACCAGTCCTTGATGTTGCGCATCCACTCGAAATAGGTGCGGTCCCAGTTGGCCGGAATAAAGCGGATGCGCCCTTCCTCGACGGCGCGGATGGCCGGCGCTGCGAGCGGCTCGATGCGCACGTACCACTGGTCGGTCAGCCAGGGTTCGACCACGGCGCCGCTGCGATCGCCGCGCGGGACCATCAGTCGGTGCGGCTCGATCTTCTCGACCAGGCCCTCGGACTCCAGATCGGCGACGACCCGCCTGCGCGCCTCGAAGCGGTCGAGGCCGCGATAGCGCTCCGGCGCCGCATCGCCGATGGCCGCATCCGCCGTCAGGACATTGACGAGCGGCAGGGCGTGACGCTCGCCGACCTCGTAGTCGTTGAAATCGTGCGCCGGCGTGATCTTGAGGCAGCCGGTGCCAAAGGCTGGGTCGACGTAGGCATCCGCTATCACCGGGATTTCGCGGCCCGTGAGCGGCAGCCTGAGCGTCCGCCCGACGAAGTGACGGAAGCGTTCGTCGTCCGGGTGCACGGCGACGGCGACGTCGCCGAGCATCGTCTCCGGGCGCGTGGTTGCGATCGTCAGGTGGCCGCTGCCGTCGGCGAGCGGGTAACGGATGTGCCAGAGCTGCCCGTCTTCCTCGACCGACAGCACCTCGAGGTCGGACAGCGCGGTCTTCAGCACGGGGTCCCAGTTGACGAGGCGCTTGCCGCGGTAGATCAGCCCCTCATCGTGCAGGCGCACGAAGGCTTCCTGCACGGCGGCCGACATGGCGGGGTCCATCGTGAAACGGTCGCGGCTCCAGTCCACGGAGGCGCCGAGGCGGCGCATCTGGCGCGCGATGGTGCCGCCCGACTGTTCCTTCCATTGCCACACGCGCTCGACGAAGCGATCGCGGCCGAGTCCGTGCCGCGTCTGGCCCTCGGCGTTCAGCTGCCTCTCGACCACCATCTGGGTCGCGATGCCGGCGTGGTCCACGCCGGGTTGCCACAGCGCCGCGTCTCCGGACATCCGGTGGAAGCGCGTGAGCGCATCCATGATCGTGTCCTGGAACGCATGCCCCATGTGCAGCGTGCCCGTGACGTTCGGCGGCGGAATGACGATGCAGTAGCTCCGGCCGTCGCCCGCGGGCGCGAACAGGCCCGCCTGTTCCCATTGCCGGTAGATGCGTTCTTCGATGTCGGTCGGGGAATAGGTCTTGTCCATGTACCCGGCGGCCGCGTCAGTCCTCGCCCGGCGCGAGATGCTCGCGCAGGGCCGCGGCGACGAGTTCCGGCAGCGCCGCGCGCAGTCGGTCGATGACGCGCTCGAACATGACCGCCTCGATATCGCGTGCCGCGGCGTGCAGCAACTCGTCGGTCAGGTTCATCATCCGGCTGACCAGGGCCGCCTGCAGCGCCGAGACGTCCTCCTCGGACAGCAGGCTCGAGGCGTAGGGGTCCGCTGCTTCCCCGATGTGGTCGGGGCGCGGAAAGCTGCCGGTCGCGTGCAGTTCCACGACGTCGGTCAGGATCGGCAGTTCATCGATGCCTTCGCGGTTCACGTGGCGACCCCGATTTCGTGCGTCTCCGGCTCGATGCCCTGCTCGCGGTAGAAGCGGAAGCGGTCGCGGCCCAGCCTGCGCCGCGCCTCATCGGCGTCGACGACCTCGGCGATGCGCGCGTAGCCCTGGTAGCCCGGGTGCACGCCGGAGGCGAGGTTCACGAGCAGGTCGCGGTCATCCGGTCCGCTGGAATCGTCGTCAGCAATGACGACCGGCGCGGCATGTTCCTGCGCGCCGCCGTTGGCGGCGAGGCGCTCATGCGGCACGAAGCTGCGATCGGCAAATGTCCACAGCAGGTCGTCGAAAGCTGCGCCATCGCCGCCGGGATCGAGCTGCACGCGGATGCGGTGCTCGCGCAGCCAGGCTTTCTCGACGAGCCGGCAGGCATAGCGCAGGCGCGCCGCATGATCACTGCTCGCCAGCACGTAGAAATCCACGCGCGGCATCGCCATGGCTTCAGTCTCCGTGCAGCAGCCAGTCCACCAGGAGCGGCACCGGCCGGCCCGTGCTGCCCTTCTGGCTGCCGGTCAGGTAAGCCGTGCCGGCGATGTCGAGGTGCGCCCAGCGCAGGCCCTCGGTGAACTTCCAGAGGAAACAGGCGGCGGTGATCGCGCCGCCCTCGCGACCGGCGACATTCGCGAGGTCCGCGAAATTGCTCTTCAACAGGTCCGTGTACTCCTCGGCGACCGGCATGCGCCAGGCGCGGTCGTCCGAGCGCTCGCCGGCGGCCGCAAGCGAGGCGGCAAGCCGGTCGTCCGGCGAAAAGAGGCCGCAGTAGTATCCGCCGAGCGCGATCACGCAGGCGCCCGTCAGCGTCGCGATGTCGACCACGGCGCGCGGCTTGAAGCGGCGCGCATAGCTGATGCCGTCGCACAGGACCAGCCGTCCCTCGGCGTCGGTGTTCAGCACTTCGATGGTCTTGCCGGACATCGAGGTGACGATGTCGCCCGGCTTGGTCGCGCGTCCGCTCGGCATGTTCTCGCAGGTCGGGATGATGCCGACCACGTTCACCGCCGCGCCGATGCTCGCAAGCGCCTTGATCGTCCCGAACACGCTCGCGGCGCCCGTCATGTCGAACTTCATCTCGTCCATTGCCGAGGGCTGCTTCAGCGAGATGCCGCCGGTGTCGAAGGTGATGCCCTTGCCGACCAGTGCGACCGGTGCCGCGCCGCGCCTGCCGCCCCGATAGTCGAGCACGATCAGTCTGGCGGGCTCGTCGGAGCCGCGCGTGACCGACAGGAACGAGCCCATGCCGAGGCGGCGGATCGCGCGCTCGTCGAGCACGCGCAGGCGGATCTTGCGATGTTCCTTCGCAAGCCGCCGGGCGGCCCCGGCGAGATACGAAGGCGTGCAGACATTCGCGGGCAGGTTGGCGAGATCGCGCGTCAGCGCCATGCCGGCGGAGACGCCCTGGCCATCGCGGATGCCGCGCCGCGCGCCCGCCAGGTCCGCGTTCTTCACGGCGATGCCGAATTTCGCGAGTTTCGGCCGGGGCGGCTTCTTTCCCGACTTGAGGTCGGGAATGCGATAGAGACTGGAGGCGACGCCCTCGGCCGCCAGGCGCGCCGCGTAATACGCATCGAGCCCCGGGACCGGTTCCGCCGGCAGGTACAGCACGGCATTGGAGGCGCCGCTCTTCGCGAGCCAGCCGGTCGCGGCCGAGACCGCGCGCCGATAGGCCTTGCGCCCGTAGGCCTTCTTCGCGCCGAGCCCTGCCAAAAGCACACGCTCAGCCGGCCCTCGCTCGATGCCGACAATGGGCAGGATCTCGCCGGCCTTGCCGCTGAAGTCGCCGCGGCGCAGGACGCGGCCGATGGCGCCGCCGCAGGCGCGGTCCAGCTCGCGCGCGGACCCGGTCATTTCGGCGCGCTCGTGGATGCCGACGATGGCGCAGGCCGAGCGTTGACGTGCTGCGGATGCGCCGGTGGCGTAGAACTGCATGATCGACCATCCCCTGGTTGCGTCGCCGGCCCGCGGGTACTGCCCGTTGAGTGCGCTGCGACGCTGGTTTACCGTGTGCACGCCAGTTTAATCGAAAAGGACGGACCCGCGCGCCGGGGTCCGCACGATGACCGCCTTGTTCCGCACGTTTGACCGCTATGTCCTGCGCGAAGTCGCTGTTTCGTGGCTGGCGGTGACGGCGGTGCTGCTTGCGATCCTGGTCAGCGCCCAGCTGGCCAAGATCCTCGGGCTGGCGGCCGAGAACGGAATTTCGCGCGACATCGTGTTCCAGCTGATCGGCCTGACGACGCTGCAGAACCTCGTGGTGCTGGTGCCGATCGCCGTGCTGCTCGCAGCGATGCTGGCCCTCGGCCGGCTCTATCACGAGAGCGAAATGACCGCCGTGCGCGCCTGCGGCATCGGGCCGGTGCGGCTCTACCTCCCGGTCTTCGCGCTGGCGGTGCCGGTCGCCGTGGGGCTCGCATGGCTCACCTTCGACATCGGTCCAGAGGTGCGTGAAGCCGCCACGCAGCTGAACCGCAAGGCCATTCGCGATGCGCAATTCGGGCGCCTGGAACCCGGCATGTTCAGGACATTCGGCGACGGCAAGGCCGTGTTCTACGCCGAGCGCACCGACGCGAGCGGCAGGCTCGCCAACGTGTTCGTACAGCGCTACGTGGACGACCGGATCGAAGTCGCGACCGCCGCCTGGGCGGAACAGCGGGTGCTGGACCAGGGCCAGACCCAGCTATTCGTACTGCACGATGGCGAGCGCGTCGAGGGCGTGCCGGGCCGCTCCGATTTCCGTCGCATCCGCTTCGTCGAGCACGGCATTCCCGTGGTCGTGCCGGAACCCGGGGCCGGGCATGACAATCCCGAACGCAGGCCGACCAGCGCGCTGATCGGTTCGACGGCGCTCCCGGACATCGCCGAGCTGCAGCGTCGCATCTCGATGCCGGTCATGGTGCTCGTGCTCGCGCTCGTCGCCGTGCCGCTCGCCGCGCTCAGGCCGCGCGAGGGGCGCTATGCGCGCGTCGCGATCGCGATACTCGTCTACTTCTTCTATTCCAACCTGATCTCGGCCGCGCAGGTGTGGGTCGAGAAGGGCAGCATCCCGCCAGTCGTCGGCAGCTGGTGGGTGCACCTGGTGATGGTCGCGCTGGGACTCTATCTGCTGCACCGTCAGAGCCCGCTGACCGGCTGGCTGACGGCGAGGCAGGAGCAGGACATGACGCTGCTCGACCGCTATATCGCGCGGACGGTCCTGATCCACACGCTGATGGTACTGGCGGTGCTGACGGCGCTCCTGACACTCGTGACATTCATCGGCCAGCAGGACGATATCGGCAAGGGCAGCTACGACGTCGCCGACGCCTTCCTGTTCACGATGCTGTCGCTGCCGCAGCAGGTGTACGAGATGTTTCCGATCGCCACGCTGATCGGAGCGATCATCGGCCTGGGCTCGCTGGCGCGCGACAGCGAACTGACGGTCGTGCGCGCAGCCGGCGTGTCGATCGTGCGCATCGCCGCCTCGGCTGCGATCGCGGGCGTGGTCATCGCAGCCATGATGTGGATGCTTGGCGAATACTTCGCGCCGCCCGCGGACCGCTACGCGCGCCAGCACAAGATCTTCAGCAAGTTCTCGCAGCTCGACATGGCTGGCAGCAGCGCCTGGGTGCGGCAGGGATCCTGGTTCCTGAATGTCCGCCAGCAGTCGGCCGCCAACCGCTTCGGCGGCGTGTTCGTCTATGAACTCGATTCCGGGCGGCGCCTGCAGCTGGTCGGCCGCGCGGAAACCGCGGTGCAGGGTCCGGCGGGACGCTGGATATTCTCGAATTATTCCGAGACACGGCTCGCTGCCGACCGCATCGAATCGCGCGGCACCGACCGCGAGGAGGCGGGCGCGCAGTTCAACGCGGACTTCCTCGGCCTTGCCGTGACCAGTCCGCGGGCGCTGCCGCTGACGGACCTGTACGCCTATGTCGGCCACCTGCGGGCCAACAATCTCGACTCGCGCGGCTGGGAAATTGCCTTCTGGGCGCGCATCGCGCGCCTGGTCGCGGCCGTCATGGTCTGCATCTTCGCCGTGCCGTTCGCGCTCGGACCGCTGCGATCGGCCGGGGCGGGGTCGCGCACCGTGCTCGGCATCATGGCGGGCGTGCTGTTCATCCTGCTGACCCAGACCCTGGAGAACAGCGGCCGGGTCTACGACCTCAATCCGCTGCTCGTCGCCTGGGGGCCGACCCTGCTACTGGCCGTGATTTCCGCGATCGCGATCCGGCGCGTGCACTGACACGCCGATCCGCAGCATCCGCGTGCCGCAGGCGAGATCCTGGAGGCTGCGGCCGCCCGGATCGAACGGTATCCAGGCGAAATTTGCGGCGAGCGGCAGCAGCAGCAAGCCGGCGGCAATCCCGGCAACCGCGCCGCCGGGTTCGTAGGCGAGGCGCAGGCCGCATTCGCCGGCGACAGCGAGCGCGAACCCGAAGGCGAAGCGCCGGAGAGCAACGGGCCACCCGGGCGGGCGCCCGTCGCGATCCACGAGACGCATCTTCCAGGCCATCATCCCGATCGTCTGGCCGCCCCGCGTCCAGGCCAGGCCGAAGTATCCGAGCGCCAGCAGGGCGAGAAATGCGCGATAGGCCAGGTAGGCGGCGAGGCCTTCGGTCGCCGGCGTGATGGCCTCGCCGCCGGTCAGCGGCAGCACGGCGATCGTCCCGACGAACAGGATGGCGAAGAGCGGCAGGCAGTCGTAGACGAGCGCGGCGAAGCGGCGAAGCAGGCCGGCTGCCGGGGCGCCCATCGTGGATTGTTCATCCATGAGGGCGCGGATTGTAATGATTCAGCGCTTCTGCTGCGTGGTTGCGCGCTGCTCGATCTGGCTGCGCCTGTTGCGCAGGATCTGGCGCACCTGGGCCGCGTCGGGCCGGTCCGCGATGCGCGCGATGGCTTCGGGCAGCTCGTGCCAGGCGCGGCCCCAGCTCATCAGCCGGGTCGCGTCCTTGACGACCATCGTGACAGTCGAGTCATTCGCAGGCTTGCTGGCCTTGCCGGCCGGCTTCGACTTTGCCGCAGGCGCCCGGCCCGGCTTGATCATCGTCGACGTGGAATTGGTGCTGGCCGCCTTGGCCGCGGCTCCCGGTTCCAGCTGGCGTTCGCGTTCCGGCTCGGCGACCGGCACGAAGCGTTCGACATGCTGCGAGCCGACCAGGTTGGTCAGGAAGGACATCAGTTCGAGCGCTTCGGAAAGCGACGGATCGCCGGCGGCGAGCCGTGTCTTCAGGATGCTATGCAGATCGGCGAGGCGCTGCCGCGCCAGGTCGATGACCCACTTGGTCGGCCGCTGGTGTGTTGGCCAGGGCTGGACGAGCCAGTACTGGTCCTCGGGCAGGCCTGCATAGCGGGCATGCAGTTCCAGGCTCTTCTGCCACTTCTGCAGCAGCTGGAGTACGCGTTCGTCAGCGGGGGTCATCGCATGTCACCGATCCAGGGACCTGCGAGTCAACATAAGCCAAGCATGCGACAGGCGCATCGCTTTCGACGCAGTCCTTGAGGTCCGTCACAATGGATCCCGGTCTGAGAGGAGCTTCACGATGTCAGTCATCGGTGTCACGCCCGTACTCCTGGTCGACAGCATCGAGCCCGTGGTCGACCTGTGGGAGCGCAGGCTCGGCCTTGCGCGCATTGCCACGGTGGAGCACGAGGGCCGCATGGGGTTCGTGATGTACGCGGGCGACGGCTGGTCGCTGATGTACCAGAGCCGGGCGAGTGCGCTCGCCGACATCGGCGCCGAATCCGCAGAGGCGCGGCAGGCACTCGAGTCGATGCGCGGCCATCGCCAGTGCGTGTTCGTGAAGGTCAGCGACGTCGGGGCCGTCGAGAAGCAGCTCTCGGGGCTGCCGTTATTAATGCCGCGACGCACGACCTTCTACGGGTCGACCGAGATCGCGATCCAGGACCCGGCCGGCCACCTGATCACCTTCGCCCAGTTCAAGGACGGCTGACCGCGACACGCCTCGCGGGCGCCTGCTTACTGCGCAATGCCCGCGTCGAAGCAATCTCGCCGGAAGCGGCTCAGCGAGCGCGACGGCGAGATCGTTGCCGAGCGCGCGCTGCCAGGAACCGTACATCGGATTAGGGATCACGAACCAGCGCGCACCCCACCAGTCGCGATGAACGCAACGCGCCTGCTCGCGCTCCGCAGGCTTCTTGTCGCGCACATCCGGAATGAAATCGGCGAGATCGTCCCCGACATTCAGCACGATGCGGTACTCGCGCGCGATGAACTGTCGGCGCGGCAGCTTCTCGCTGACCCATTCCGGCCGCTCGCCCTTCATCATCAGGTCGTCTTCGAGCGTCGGTGTGTCGAGCCCGAGCGCGCGCAGGTTGGCGACCGTGTCGTCCTGCTGCGGGCAGGCGCCGGCTGTTCCGGCACGCGCCTTGCACTCGCGATTCGTGATCAGGAACACGCGCACCGGCCGGCCCCCGGCGTCCTTCGATTCGCGCGCGGCGCGGATGAAGGCCACTGCGCCGGGGATGGCGGGCGCCGCGCGTTCCGCGATCCAGGCGTCCCACAGGGCCTCGAATTCGCCGGGACAGGTTCCCTTCAGCAGCATCCGCGCCTGCGGCGCGCTGTTGTCGAGCACCGTCTCGTCGATGTCCATCACGACGGCCGGCGGCAGGCCGGAGAAATCGCGGGTCTGCGTGGGCTCGGCGGACCAGCCGGTGTCGGCGAGGCCCTGCTGCAGGCCCGAAAGTGCCGAGCGATAGATTCCTTCCGCCGACGAGCGAAACTCGGCCGAGGTGCGGATCCAGAGCGTCGCGCGCTCGCCGCCCTCGGCGAAAGGCCGGTCCGCGCCGCAGTCCGGCCTTCGGGTCCTGCATGCGCACGTGCACATTCGCGCAGCCGGCAAGCGCCATCACGAGGCCCGCGGCGATCGACAGTTTCCACATCGGATGCATGCCTCGCGTGCTCAATCCACGACGCGCGTGCCGCCGGCGGCGGTGCGTTCCGCGTACAGCGACGACAGCCGCTTCGTCATCGGCCCGATGCGGCCGTCGCCGATCGTCCTGCCGTCCACCGCGTGACACCGGCCAGTTCACCCATCGTCCCCGTGCAGAAGACTTCATCCGCGCGATAGAACTCGGTCAGCGACAGGTCGCGCACTTCGCAGGCGATGGACTGCGCGCGGCAGATGTCCAGCACCGTCCGTCGCGTGATGCCCTCGGGGCAGGCGGCGAGCGTCGGCGTCGCCAGGCGGCCGCCCTCGACGATGAAGAGGTGCGTCGCATTGGTCTCGGCGACGAAGCCGCGCAGGTCCAGCATGATCGCATCGTCGGCGCCCGCCGCATTGGCCTGGATCTTCGCGAGGATCGACGACAGCAGGTTGGCGTGATGGATCTTCGGGTCGAGGCAGTCCGGCGGCGAGCGGCGCTGGCTGCTGGTGATCAGCCTGAGGCCCGCCTTCGAATAGACGGGCGCCTTGTGCTCGGCCAGCACGATCAGGGTCGGGCCGGAGCGATTGAGCCGCGGGTCCATGCCGGACGTGATCTTCACGCCGCGCGTCAGCGTCAGGCGGATGTGCACGCCGTCCTTCATGCCATTCGCCTCGAGCGTGCGGCGGATCTCGGCGATGATCGCCGCATCGTCGGGAATCTGTTTCGAAGGCGAGCGCCTGCGCCGACGAGCGCAGCCGCTCGAGATGCTCGGTCAGCGCAAAGATGCGGCCCTTGTAGACGCGCAATCCTTCCCAGACGGCGTCACCGCCCTGCACGGCGCTGTCGAAGGGGCTGACGCCGGCCTTGTCGCGGTGCAGCAGCTGCCCGTTGATGTTGACGATCAGGTCGCGATTGCGTTCGTCGAACTGCTGGAGCATGGCAACCTCAGGGCGTCAGCCGGTGCGGGTGAAGTTTCTCATACCAGCGCCGGCATTCTGCCAGCAATGACTGCTGCGATGCGGGCAGCGTCACGGGTCTCGGCTTCCAGGGCTCGAAGCCCGTGGAGGCCTCGACGGCCGCATACCAATGCGGCGCCCAGACGCCGTCCGTGTCGCGCCGGCCCGGCGGCCAGGACAGCATCGCGGGCAGGAAGGCAATGCCGAGCGCGTCGCAGAGCCTCGTCAGCATCCCGCGCGGGTCGCGCAGCACGTCGCTCGACAGCACGACCGGCGGCGCGCGGCCGAGGCGCGCGGCGACGCGCTCGAAGATCTCCCATTGCTGGGGCAGGCCCGTGTCGGCAAGGCCCGCCTCCGGGAACGTGCGCAACAGCGATGCGAGCATCTCGTCCGGCTCGCGGATCAGGAAGGCGTGCGTCAGGCGATCGAGCCAGTCGCGGCCGACGACCGGCAGCAGGTGATGGGCCATGTGCTTCTGGTACCAGATCGCGCGGCCGCCCGGCACCGGGCCGGTCAGGGCCTCCGTGACCTTGCGCCAGTCGTTTTCCTGCGCGGCGATGACCTCGTCGCGGCCGGGATGGCGCACGCCGGTGACGCAGAGGTAATGCGCATACAGCGGCTCGTCGCTGACCGCCGTGTCCGGCCGGCTGCCGAAGGAGCGCATCATCGCGGTCGAGATGTTCCGTGGACCGGACCACATCGCGATGCGCAGGGTGTCCACGAGAATGATCATATCCGCGCTCGAATCCCCGTGGTATCGGGATCGGCACGCGGTGCCCTGAATTGCGCAATCCAGTCTGGGTTATAGTCCGACGATCCCGGCAATGAAGGATGCCGCGCGATGCCGATGGAATTTCTCCTTTTCGGCCTGACGCTGCTCGGGGTTGCAATTTTTCATCGCCGCGCGCTGTCGATTGCGGCCAGCGGGCTCGCAATCGTCATCGCGTACCAGTGGCTGTTCACGCAATTCCCGGCCGGTATCGGCGCGGCGGGCCTGCTGACCCATTTCGCTCACGAGTGGGTCATTCTGACAAATCTGCTGTTGCTGCTGGTCGGTTTTGCCCTGGTGTCGCGACACTTTGAAGAGAGCGGAATTCCAGCCGCATTGCCGCATTACCTGCCCGATGACTGGACCGGCGCATTCGCGTTGCTCGTCATTGTCTTCATCCTGTCGTCGTTCTTCGACAATATCGCGGGCGCCCTGATCGGCGGCGCCACGGCGCACACCCTTTTTCGCGGCCGGCTGACTGTCGGCTACGTCGCGGCAATCGTCGCGGCGGCGAATGCCGGCGGCGCCGGGAGCGTGATCGGCGACACGACGACGACAATGATGTGGATCAGCGGCATCGCTCCGTCAAAGGTGCTGCATGCCTACGTGGCCGCGATCGCGGCCCTGTTCATCTTCGGCGTACCCGCGGCGCGCCGGCAGCAGCGATTCGCCCCGATCATCAGGGAAAGCCGATCCTCACCGCGCATCGATTGGGTGCGCGTCGCAATTTCCGCCTGGGCACTCTTGTGCGCCGTGATCGTCAACATATTCGTCAAAATGAACTGGCCGGAATTGGCCGACGCATTTCCGTTCATTGGCGCGGCGGTGGCGTTCGCGCTGCTGGTTACCACCGGGATCCGGCGACCTGACTGGAGCGTGTTGCCGGGCGCAACGAAGGGATCCGTTTTCCTGCTGTGCCTGGTGGCGCTGGCGTCATTGATGCCCGTGGCTGCGCTGCCGGAGCCATCCTGGCTGTCGGCGTTGTTGCTGGGATTTGTGTCCGCGATCTTCGACAACATTCCGCTGACCGCGATGACGCTGCGGCAAGGCGGCTACGACTGGGGCGTGCTGGCCTACGCCGTGGGATTCGGCGGCTCCATGATATGGTTCGGTTCTTCGGCGGGCGTTGCAATCTGCGGAATGTACCCGGAGGCCCGATCGACCGGCAGGTGGCTCCGTGAAGGCTGGCTAATTCCAGTCGCGTATCTCGTGGGATACGGGCTCCTGCTCGTGACGCTTGGCTGGCGGCCAGCGATCTAGCCGTCCAGCCTCGCCAGCCACGATTGCCGCGCTTCCAGCGCGGGTGAGGGCCAATTGCGTTGAGCACGGAAGGACTCGGCACATTCAAGGCGTCGGAAGCGTGCACAGTCGGCGTCGAACTCGAGCTGATGCTGCTGGAGGCAGGCAGCGGCCAACTCGCGCCGGAATCTCCGGCGCTGCTGCGCGACCTTGAATCTCATCGCCTCTCCGCGCAAATCAAGGCCGAGATCACGATTTCCATGATCGAGGTCAACAGCGGCATCCACATGTCGGCTGATTCGCTGGAGCAGGAATTGCGCGGTCTGTGCTTCGCCGTGCAAGCGGCCGCGGGAAATCGCGGATTACTGCTGTGCGGCGGCGGGGCGCACCCCTTTCGGGACTGGCCGCAGCGCGAGATCTACCCCGAGCCCAGATTCGAGAAGGTGCATGAAATCTATGGATACCTGGCAAAGAAATTCACGGTTTTCGGCCAGCACGTCCACGTGGGCGTGTCAGGCGCCGAAGATGCGCTCTATCTCGCGCACGTCTTCAACCGCTTCGTCCCGCATTTCATCGCGTTGTCAGCTGCATCGCCGTTCCAGCGCGGGATAGACACGACGTTTCAGAGTTCGCGGGTCAATGTCGTCAGCCAGTTTCCGCTCAGCGGCCACCTTCCGGACGTCCGCAACTGGACGGATTTCGAAGCGTACTTTTCCCGTATGCGGCGCACGGGGCTCGTGCAATCGATGAAGGACTTCTACTGGGACGTGCGTCCGAAGCCGGAGTTCGGGACGATCGAAATCAGGGTCTGCGATACACCGGTGACGGTCGCGCTCGCGGCTGACCTGGCAACGTTGGCCCAGGCGATTGCACACCTGTATCTCGAAACCCGGCCGGCTCTCGACACCGCATTGCAATACGAGCTGTATGCGGTAAACCGATTCATGGCTGCGCGGTTCGCCTGTGAAGGGACAGTACTGGACATCGACCTGGATCGAACCACAACGCTTGCAGAGAGCATTGGCTCCTTGATCGATCGATGCAAGGTGGTGTGCGAGGACTCCGCTGCTGTCATGCGTCTGGAGCGGCTGCGCAGGCGGGCAGAGAATCACTATACCGATGCTGAGTGGATACGCGCAGAAATGCGGCGAGATGCCGACTGGGCGCACCTGATGACAGTGCAATCGGCGCGGCTCCTCGAGCGCAGCGATGCGGACTATTCGGCGGTCCGGTCGCCGGGGTCCGGCCGCTAGCCTGCGCTCCACGCCACGCCTGCCGAAGACTGGCGCTCCCAGAGGGATTCGAACCCTCGTACCAGCCTTGAGAGGGCTGTGTCCTAGGCCTCTAGACGATGGGAGCGAGGCGCCTTTGCATCCGTCCGGGGGCCGGAACGGGGGCTGGTATTATATAGGCCCATCACCCGACCTCAAGCAGACCGGAATTTCTTGAACCAGCCAACTGACGGGGCTCCCGCCCCGGTGATCGTCGCACGCGCCGATCATCCGATCTCGCGCTCGATGATCGCGACGAGCGCACTCAAGGTCCTGTACCAGCTGAAGGACGCCGGCTACCAGGCGTTCCTCGTCGGCGGCTGCGTGCGCGACATCGTGATCGGCATGGAGCCGAAGGACTTCGACGTCGCGACCGATGCATCGCCGGAGGAAGTCCGGCGGCTGTTCCGCAACTGCCGGCTGATCGGCCGGCGCTTCCGGCTCGCGCACGTGCGCTTCGGCCAGCAGATCGTCGAGGTCGCGACCTTCCGCGCAGCGGGCTTTCCGATCGAGCTGGATGCGGACGACACCGACGACGAGCCGGCTCCCGAGCCGGAGAACGACGATCGCGTGCACGACGACGGCGGGCGGCTCTTGCGCGACAACCGCTACGGCACGATCGACCAGGATGTCTGGCGGCGCGACTTCACCTGTAACGCGCTCTACTACAACATCGAGGACTTCTCGATCTGGGACTACGTCGGCGGCGTCGAAGACGTCAAGAGCCGGACCTTGAGGCTGATCGGCGACCCGGAGACGCGCTTTCGCGAGGATCCGGTGCGCATGCTGCGCGCGATCCGGTTCCAGGCGAAGCTGGGATTCAGGATTCACGAAGGCACGCGTGAGCCGATCGCCCGGCTCGCGCCGCTGCTCGAGCAGATCCCTCCGGCGCGGCTGCTCGACGAGTTCCAGAAACTGTTCCTGGCGGGCTTCGGCCAGCGCGCCTTCGAACTCTTGCGCACGCATGGGCTTCTGGCGCATCTCTTCCCGGCGACGGCGGCCTGGCTCGAGAAGGATTCGGATGGCATGGCGGCGCGGCTGATCCAGGCGGGTCTCGCGAACACCGATCGTCGCGTGCAGGAGGACCGGACGGTGACGCCGATGTTCCTGTTCGCCGTGCTGCTGTTCGGGCCGATCTCGGCCGCGGCGCAGAAGCGCTTCGAATCGGGATCGCAGGCAGGCCAGGCGATCGCCGAGGCCGCCGACGAGATCGTCGCCCAGCAGAACCGGCGCATCGGCATACCGAAGCGCTTCTCGATCCCGATGCGCGAGATGCTGGCGCTGCAGCCGCGCTTCCATCGGCGCGAGGGTCGCCGCGCGCTCGCGTTCATCGGTCACCCGCGATTCCGTGCCGCCTACGATTTCCTGGTGCTGCGCGCCGAGTCGGGTGGCGAGGATCCGGCGATCGCCAAGTGGTGGACGGAATTGCAGGAACTGCCGCAGGAAGAGCAGCACCAGCGCGTCGGCGCCGACGATGCGCAGTCCGGACAGCCCGCCGGTGCGGGCCGGCGTCGACGCCGTCGCGGCGGCCGGCGGCGCAGGGCCCCGACGACCGAAAGCTGATGCCGCCGGTCGTCTGGCAGCCAGCCTATGTCGCCCTCGGCAGCAACCTGGACGATCCGTGTCGCCAGGTCGAACGCGCATTCGACGGGCTGGCGCGTCTTGCCGACACGCGCGTCGTGCTGCGTTCCGGCCTGTGGCGCTCCGCGCCATTGGGTCCGAAGGATCAGCCCGATTTCATCAATGCCGTCGCGGGCCTGTTGACCCGGCGCGAACCGCGGGCGCTGCTCGAGGACCTGCGCGGGCTCGAGCGGCGCATGGGCAAGGTCGAGCCTGCCGTCCGCTGGGGGCCGCGGGTGATCGATCTCGACCTGCTGATGGTCGGCGATGCCCGCTACGACGAGCCCGGGCTGCAGTTGCCTCATCCGGGCCTGCACCAGCGCAATTTCGTGCTGTATCCTCTGGCCGAAATCGCCCCGTCGCTCTGGATTCCCGATCGCGGCCGCGTGTGCCGGCTTCTGGAAGGTGTCCCGGGCGACGGAATCCGAAGGCTGGCCACGCGGAAATCCGGTGTCTGAATCGAAGAAGGAAGACTGGCCCCACCGGCTCGTGGTGGTGGAAGGCCTGATCGGGGTCGGCAAGACCAGTCTTGCGCGCAAGCTCGCGGCCGCCGTCGGCGCGGAAACCGTGTTCGAGCAGCCGATGGAAAACCCGTTCCTCGAGCGCTTTTACAAGAGCCCGAAGGCCGCGGCATTCCCGGCGCAGCTCTTCTTCCTGTTCCAGCGCGCGCGCCAGCTCGCGGAGCTGCGCCAGCACGACATGTTCGCGCCGCTGCGCATCGCGGACTACATGCTGGAAAAGGACCGCCTGTTCGCGCGCGTGGTGCTGGACGAGGAGGAGTTCAAGCTGTACGAGCAGGTCTACAACCGCCTGGCGCTCGACGCGCCGGTGCCGGACCTGGTCGTGTTCCTGCAGGCGCCCGTGGATGCGCTCCTGCAGCGCATCGACAAACGCGGCATCACCTACGAGAAGTACATCGACGCCGCCTACCTCGAACGGCTTGGCGAGGCCTACATGCGCTTCTTCCACCAGTACACGGCCTCGCCGCTCCTGATCGTCAACACCGCCGAGATCGACCCGGCCAACAATTCCCGCGATTTCGACGACCTGTTCGAGACCATCCGCCAGACCGCGCAGCGGCCGCCACTACGTGAATCCGGTCAGGAATCAGTGGTGATTCGCATGGCGCGCGAGCGCCCACTCGACGTGCTCGCGCACCAGCGCATCCGGGTGCGTGCGGCGCGCCTCGAGCGCGGCGATCGACCTCGGGCGATGTCGGCGCGTTGCCGAGGGCCACGGCGACATTCCTGCAGCCACCGCGAGTAGCCTAGCCGGCGCAGCGCGCTGCCGGCGCTGCGCTCGAGGTATTCATCCTCGGTCCAGCGGAACAGCTCGACGAGCCCCGGCGCGTCGAGACCGTGGCGCGCGCGGAATCCGGCTCTGCGGCGACCACCGCGAACTTGTTCCAGGGACAGACGAGCTGGCAATCGTCGCAGCCGAAGATCCGGTTGCCGATCGCGGGCCGCAGTGCCTCCGGTATCGCGCCGTGGTGCTCGATGGTCAGGTAGGAAATGCAGAGCCGCGCATCGAGCTGATAGGGCGCCGTGATCGCGCCGGTCGGGCAGGCGGGAATGCAGGCATTGCAGGTGCCGCAGCGGTCCTTGGCGGGCTCGTCCACCGGCAACGGCAGGTCCGTGAACAGTTCGCCCAGCATGAACAGCGAGCCAGCGCGCGAGTTGATCAGGTTCGTGTGCTTGCCGATCCAGCCGAGACCCGCGTTGCGCGCGAGCGGCTTTTCCATGACCGGCGCCGAGTCGACGAAGGCGCGGTAGCCGAAGGGGCCGACCTCGGCTTCCAGCATGGCCGCCAGCTTCGCGAGGCGCTGGCGCAGGATCTTGTGGTAGTCGCGCCCCAGCGCATAGCGGGCGACATAGCCGCGCCGCCGGTCGGCGAGCACCGTCTGCGCCGGTGCGGCATCGGGTGCTGAGCTGTTCATGCGCACGCTGATGATGCGCAGCGTCCCCGGCAGGAGCTCGGCGGGCCGGCTGCGCCGCCGCCCGTGCCGGGCCATGTACTGCATGCCGCCGTGGCGGCCCTCGGCGATCCAGCGTTCGAGCCGTGCCTCGTCCTCCGGCAGCTCGATGCCCGCGACGCCCACCTGGTCGAAGCCGAGCCCGGCGGCGAACGCGGTCAGTCGCGATCGCAATTCTGTGAGCTCGTTGGCGGTGAGATTGCTGGCCATGGTCGGGGGGCGGGCGGCCGGCCAGTATAATCATCCGCATGGAATCGCTGCCCGCCCTGGTCTACGCGGCCGCGCAGCTGCGCGCGATGGACCGCCATGCGATCGAAGTGGCGGGCATTCCCGGCTATACCCTGATGCAGCGCGCCGGCGTTGCCGCGCTCGAGCTGCTGCGGCAGCAATGGCCCGACGCGAATCGCGTCACGGTCCTGTGCGGCGCCGGCAACAATGCCGGTGACGGCTATGTGCTCGCACGCTTCGCGCGCGATGCCGGCCTCACGGTCAACGTCTGCGCGGTCGTCGATCCTTTGCGCCTCGCGGGCGACGCGGCGCGCGCCTACGCGGACTTCACGGCGGGGGGCGGACGCGAGACCGGATTCCAGCGCCAGCTTCTCGCGTCGACCGATGTCATCGTCGACGCGCTGCTCGGCATCGGCATCGACCGGCCGGTCGAGGGCGCAATGCGCGACTGCATCGAGGCGGTCAATGCGTCGGGGCTCCCGGTGCTCGCGCTCGACCTGCCATCCGGCCTCGATGCCGATACCGGACTGGTCCAGGGCGTGGCGATCTCGGCGACGCACACCATCACCTTCGTCGCGCTGAAAGCGGGACTCTATCTCGGCGATGCCTGGGACAGGGTCGGCGCAATTGCCTTTGCCGGTCTCGGCATTCCCGAATCGGCACGCAAGACGCACGTACCGGTCATGCGGCGGATGGATGAGCGGCTGGTCGAGGATGCCCTGCCGCAGCGACGCCGCTCGTCGCACAAGGGCGATCACGGTCGCGTATTGATCGTCGGCGGTCTCGCGATGCCGGGTGCCGCGCGTCTGGCGGGGGAAGCGGCACTGCGCAGCGGCGCCGGACTCGTGACCGTCGCAACCGATGCAGCGAGCGTCGCCCCGATCATCGCGGGCCGGCCGGAACTGATCTGCAATGCCGTGAAATCCGCCGCCGAACTGGAAAGACTCGCGGCTGCCGCGAATGTGGTCGCCATCGGACCCGGCCTCGGGCTCAGCCGCAGCGCCCGCGATTTCTTCGCCACCGTGGCGGGATTCGGCAAGGCCATCGTGCTCGACGCCGATGCGCTGACGCTGCTGGCGGAGAAGCTGCGGCGCCGCGACGACTGGATCCTCACGCCGCATCCGGGCGAGGCCGCGCGACTGCTCGCCACCGATGCCGCGGCCATACAGCGCGACCGGCTGGGGTCCGCGCGCGAAATCGCCACGCGTTACGGCGGGGTCTGCGTGCTGAAGGGCGCAGGCACGATCGTCGCGACCAAGGACTCGCTGCCCTGGGTCTGCGATCGCGGCAATCCGGGCATGGCGACCGCCGGCGCCGGCGATGTGCTGACCGGAATCATCGCGGCGCTGGTCGCGGGCGGCTGCGAGCTCGAACGCGCGGCGGCCGCGGGCGTCCTGCTGCACGCCCGCGCCGGGGACCGGGCAGCGCTCTCCGGCGAGCGCGGGCTCGTCGCCTCCGACCTGATCGAAGAGCTGCGCAGCGTCGCGAACCCGCCATGGAATTGAGCCTGCCCGACGAGGCAGCGATGCAGCGATTCGGAGCGGCACTTGCACGCGGCCTGCCGGACTTGCGCCGCGCGAACCTGTTGCTCGCACTGCAGGGCGAGCTCGGCACTGGCAAGACCACGCTCGCGCGCAGCCTGTTGCGCGCGCTCGGCGTCGAAGGCGCGGTGCGCAGTCCGACCTTCACGCTCGTAGAACCCTACGAGACGGCGGCGGGTACGGTTCACCATCTCGATCTCTACCGGCTGCGGGGCGCGCCGGCGGAACTGGATTCCCTGGGCTATCGGGACATCCGCGGCCTGCCGGGCCTCGTGATCGTCGAATGGCCCGAGCGCGGCGGCGCGGCACTCGGCGAAGCCGACCTGCTGATCCGGATCGAACACCAGCCTGCCGGGCGGCGGTTGCACCTCCGCGCGGCGACGGAAGCCGGCCGGGCATGGCAGGGCGCATTAAGAGATGAGCGTATCTGACTGAAATGCTTGAGTTAAAACGGATCCGCCGCTAGAGTAGCGCGAGCTTCGCCCGACAAGAGCCCTCATGCGCTCGCTGCACTGGATCACTGCCGCTGTCCTCGCGACTCTGTCGCTCGCCGTCGCGCCCCGCGCGCTCGCGGCAAGCCCGGAGCTGGAGGAGGTGCGGCTGTGGGCGAGCCCCGATTCCACGCGCGTCGTGCTCGACCTCTCGGCGCCGGTCAGCTACTCGGTGTTCACGCTCGCCGATCCGGATCGCGTCGTGATCGACCTCGAGGATGTCACGGCGGATCAGGCGCAGCTGCCCGCTGCCGCCACCGTCGGTGTCGTCAGCGGCGTGCGTGTCGCGGCGCGCGAGAACGGCGGGCTGCGGGTCGTGCTGGACCTGACTTCCAGGGTCGAGCCCAAGAGTTTCCTGACGCCGCCAAACGAGACCTACGGCCACCGGCTGGTCGTCGACCTCGGCCCGGAGCAGGCATTGCGCCCGGTCAAGGTCGCGAGCGGCGGCAATGGCCAGCGCGATGTCGTGATTGCGATCGATGCCGGCCACGGCGGCGAGGATCCCGGCGCGATCGGCAAGTCCGGCACGCGCGAGAAGACGGTTGCGCTCGCGATCGCCCGCAAGCTCGCCGACCGCATCAATGCGGAGCCCGGCATGCGCGCGGTGCTGACGCGGGACGGCGACTATTTCGTGCCGTTCCGCGAGCGCCTCAGGCGCGCGCACGACCAGAATGCCGACCTCTTCGTCTCGGTGCATGCGGATGCATTCATGAACCGCGAGGTGCGCGGGTCCACCGTCTACGTGCTGTCGACGCGGCGCGCGAGCAACGAGGCCGCACGCATCCTGGCCGATCGCGAAAATGCGGCCGACCTGATCGGCGGCGTGTCGCTCGACGACAAGAGCGACGTGCTGGCGTCGGTGCTGCTCGACCTGTCGCAGAATGCCTCGATCAGCGCGAGCCGCGAGGCTGCCGGCCACGTGCTCGAGGAGCTGGATCGCGTCGGCCAGCTCAAGAAGAGCGATGTGCAGCACGCGAGCCTGATCGTGCTGACATCGCCCGACGTGCCGTCGATGCTGGTCGAGACCGCCTACATCTCGAATCCCGAGGAAGAGCGGCGGCTGCGCGATCCGGATTACCAGGGGCGGCTCGCGGGCGCGATGCAGGCCGGCGTGCGCCGCTACTTCTACGACAACCCGCCGCCGGGCACGCGCCTCGCCGTGCTGGCGGCCCGCGAGCGCGGACAGGCGCTGCGCCACGTCGTTTCGCCCGGTGAAACGCTGTCCGACGTCGCGGGGCGCTACTCGGTCAGCGTGGATGCGCTCCGCCGCCAGAACCGGCTGGGAGAAGGGCAGCTCACGACCGGGACGATCCTCGAGATACCCGTCACCGGCACCTGATTGGCGCCACGCGGCGCTGCTAGACTGGCGTGCCCCGCCGGGCGCGCCATGCCGATCCAGATCCTCGCAGACCCGCTTATCGACCAGATCGCCGCCGGCGAGGTCATCGAGCGCCCGGCCTCGGTCGCCAAGGAACTGATCGAAAACGCGCTCGATGCCGGGGCGCGGCACATCGCCGTGGACATCGAACGCGGCGGGATCGGGCTCGTCCGTGTGCGCGACGATGGCGCGGGACTCCCGCAGGGCGAGTTGCGGCTCGCGCTCGCGCGTCACGCGACCAGCAAGATTGCCTCGCTCGAGGACCTCGAGCGGGTGATGACGCTCGGATTCCGCGGCGAGGCGCTGCCGTCCATCGCGTCGGTGTCGCGATTGCGGATCGCCTCGCGGCCAGCGGCCGCCAGGAGCGGCGCCGAAATCGAGGCCGCGGACGGGCGCGTCGGCCGCCCGCGGCCGGCCGCACATCCGGCGGGCACGACCGTCGAAGTCCGCGACCTGTTCCACAAGGTGCCGGCGCGGCGCAAGTTCCTGCGCGCGGAAGCGACCGAGTTCCAGCACGTGATGCGCACGGTGACGCGCCTCGCGCTGTCGAGATTCGACGTCGCCTTCGCGCTGACGCACAACCGCCGCGAGCAATTCTCGCTGCCGGTGGCGCCGGGCAGGCTCGAGAAGGAGGCGCGTATCGCGCGTCTGGTCGGCGAGGACTTCATCGCGAACGCCCTTTATGTGCAGCACGAACAGCTGGGACTCAGGCTCGAGGGATGGATCGGCCTGCCATCGCAGGCGCGCGCGCAGGCCGACCGCCAGTATCTCTTCGTCAACGGCCGGATGGTGCGCGACCGGCTGCTCGTGAATGCGGCACGGCTCGGATACCAGGACGTCATGTATGGCGGCCGTCATCCGGCCTGGCTCCTGTACCTGTCGCTCGATCCCGTGCAAGTGGACGTCAATGCCCATCCGCAGAAACTCGAGCTGAGGTTCCGCGACGGCCGCGGCGTGCACGATTTCGTGTTCCGCACGCTGGAGCGCGCGCTTGCCGATACGCGCGGGCAGGGCGGCGGCGCGCCGCCGGCCCCGGCCGCCGGACTGCTGGGTGGCGCCGCGCAGTACACGCCCGGGATGCTGCGGCTCGGTGAGCCGCTGCCCGCCGCCTATGGCGCATCCCGGTCCATGCAGGACGGTCGAACGGCAGCCGGAGCGCCGGCGGATTCGGCGGATACACCGCTCGGCTACGCCGTGGCCCAGCTGCACGGCATCTATATCGTCGCGCAGACGGCGGACGGGATCGCGCTCGTCGACATGCACGCGGCGCATGAGCGCATCCTCTACGAACGGCTGAAAGTCGGCCTCGAGTCGGGGCAGGGCGCGCGCCAGCCGCTCCTGGTGCCGGCCATGGTCAGCTGCACCGGATCCGAAGTCTCGCTCGCGATGCAGCACCGCGATGAACTGGCCGCCGCGGGCCTGGTCGTGGATCGCGTCGGACCCGCGACGCTCGCGATCCGCGAGGTCCCGGTCGTGCTCGCCGGCCAGGATGTCGCCGCAGTATTGCGCGACGCGCTCGCCGATCTTGGCGAGCAGGGCGCGACCCATCGCATCACCGAGCGCCAGAACGAGCTGCTGGCGAATATCGCCTGTCGCAGCGCCGTGCGCGCGCATCGCGCGCTCTCGATCGATGAAATGAACGCGCTGCTGCGCGACATGGAACGCACCGAGCGCTCCGGGCAGTGCAGCCACGGACGCCCGACCTGGACGCGCGTGACGCTCGCCGAGCTCGACCGGCTGTTCCTGCGCGGCCGCTGATGCCCGCGCTCCCGGCGATCCTGCTGATGGGCCCGACGGGCGCCGGCAAGACGGCGCTCGCCGCCGGGCTCGTCGCGCGCCTGCCGCTTGAGATCGTCAGCGTCGACTCGGCGATGGTGTTCCGCGGCATGGACATCGGCACCGCGAAGCCCGGGCCCGGACTGCTGGCGCGCGCGCCGCATCACCTGATCGACCTGATCGATCCGGCCGAGAGCTACTCGGCGGCGCGCTTCGTCGCGGACGCGAATCGCGTCATGGACGAGATCCGCGCGCGGGGCAGGGTGCCGCTCCTGGTCGGCGGCACGATGCTCTACTTCCGCGCGCTGCAGTCGGGGCTTGCGAAACTGCCGGCGGCGGATGCAGCGGTACGCGAAAGCATCGAACGGCGCGCCGCAGAGCTCGGCTGGCCTGCGCTGCACGCCGAGTTGCAGCGGCTCGATCCGGCCGCGGCGCTCCGCATCCTTCCCGGCGACCAGCAGCGCATCCAGCGCGCGCTCGAGGTGATCGAGCTGACGGGGGCACCGATTTCGTCGCAGCAGCGCGAAGACCTGCGCGGCGCGGTGCGCGACGCCGACCTGCGCCTGGTGCTCGCGCCTGCGGACCGGACAGGCATGGCCACGCGCCTGGCCGGGCGTTTTCGCACGATGATGGATGACGGCCTGCTGGAGGAAGTGCGGCGGCTCCACCGGCGCGGCGACCTGCATGCAGGGCTGCCCGCAATGCGCCTGATCGGCTACCGCCAGTTATGGGCACACCTCGACGGCGGCATGAACCTCGACGAAGCCATCGATCGCGCGATCATCGCGACCCGCCAGCTCGCCCGGCGGCAGCTGACCTGGCTGCGGGCCGAACCGGCTGCCGAATGGTTCGATGCCATGGACCCGGGCTTGATCGGGCGGCTGTCTGCCCGCATCAAAGGCTGGCTGGCTGCTTGCTGAGAATCGTTCCAGGCCTGGTGCTAGACTCCAAGGCTTGCGGGTCACGCCACTTGCGTTTGACATAAGCCCGCGACGATGATGGCGGAGCCGCCGAATCCCTCGAGAGCGGCATCGAAGTACGAGAAAAAACAAGGAGATACCATGGCCAGAGGTCAGTCACTGCAGGATCCGTTCCTGAACGCGCTGCGCAAGGAGCGGGTGCCGGTTTCCATTTACCTGGTCAATGGCATCAAGCTTCAGGGCCAGATCGACTCCTTCGACCAGTTCGTCGTGCTCCTCAAGAATTCGGTCAGCCAGATGGTCTACAAGCACGCGATCTCCACGGTCGTTCCGGCGCGCAATGTGCGCCTGCCGTCCGTCGAGGGAGATGAAGTGGAACCCGCCAAGGAGGCGGAGCCCGTTTGATCGAACACGCTGTGCGGCTGCCGGTGCGAAGCATTGTTCGAACGGCCTGAGCGGGGTGAGCGCGCGATCCTCGTGCGCATCGGCCTGGGCAAGCCCGTCAACGCGGACGACACCGCCGAATTCGATGCACTCGCGCGTTCCGCAGGCGCCTTGCCGGTCGAGACGATCGCTGGCTCCAGGCGCGTACCCGATCCCCGGTTCTTCGTCGGCAGCGGCAAGGCCGAGGAAATCCGCGCGCGCGTCGCAGCGACCGATGCCGAACTGGTGCTGATCGACCATGCGCTTTCGCCGAGCCAGGAGCGGAACCTGGAGGAACTGATCGGCCGCCGCGTGCTGGACCGCACGGGCCTGATCCTCGACATTTTCGCGCAAAGGGCGAGAAGCGCCGAGGGCCAGCTCGAGGTCGAACTCGCGCAGTTGCGCCACCTGTCCACGCGGCTGATCCGCGGCTGGACCCACCTCGAACGGCAGAAGGGCGGCATCGGGCTCCGTGGTCCCGGCGAGACCCAGCTCGAAACCGACCGGCGCCTGATCGGCAAGCGCATCCGCACACTCTCCGGGCGCCTCGAGAAGCTCGCGCGCCGCCGCGACACGGGCCGCTCGGTCCGCAAGCGCGTGCCGGTGCCGGCGATCGCCATCGTCGGCTATACGAACGCCGGCAAGTCCACGCTGTTCCGGTCCCTGACCGGCAGCGACGCCTACGTCGCCGACCAGTTGTTCGCGACCCTCGACCCGACGGTGCGACGCATGCGCATGCCGCATACGCCGGACCTCGTGATTGCCGACACCGTCGGTTTCGTACGCGAATTGCCGCATGAGCTGATGGCCGCCTTCCGTTCGACGCTGATGGAGGCGAGGGACGCTGATCTGCTGCTGCACGTCGTGGATGCCTCCGATCCGGAGCATGACCGGCGCATCGGACAGGTTGACGAAGTGCTCGCGGGCATCGGCGCGGGGTCCATTCCGCAGCTCTGCGTCTACAACAAGATCGACCGGATGCAGCGGCCAGCGGAGCTGAAGCGCGATGCCGAGGGCCGCCCGGCCGCGATCTGGCTGTCGGCGGCCGATGGCACGGGTCTTCCGCTGCTGCGCGAGGGCCTGCAGGAGATCTTCGGGCAGGCCGCGATGCTCCTGAACCTCGCGCTGCCGCCCGCACAGGGCCGCTTGCGCGCGCGTCTCTTCGAGCTCGGGCTCGTGCAGAGCGAAACGACGCGGGACGATGGCGGATTCCTGATCGTCGTAGAGGCGTCGCACCAGCAGGTCGAGGCCCTGTGCCGCGAGGCGGGGGTCGATTTCCAGGCCGTTGTTTCGCCTTGTCTGCCCGCCGGGGGCTTCGTAGAATTCCCGGACGTGGCCGCGTCCTCCGCGGCCTGATGCGAAACCCCACAGTGAGCGAGCGACATGGCCTGGAATGATCCCGGCAAGAGCAAGAATCCCTGGCAGCGCCGGCCGGATCAGGGACCGCCGGACCTCGACGAGCTCGTCAGGCGATTCCAGAAGAAGCTGCGCGCGATGTTCGGCGGCGGCCCGCGGCCGCCCGGCAATGGCGCGGGCGGCGGGGGCCGTGCGTTCGGGATCAGTTACGTCATGGTTGCCCTGGTCATCATCTGGGCGATGACCGGCTTCTACCAGAACGAGGCGGCCGAGCGTTCGGTCATCACCCGCTTCGGCAAATATGCCGGCACGACCACGGCCGGGTTCAACTGGCGGCTGCCCTGGCCGATCGATCGCCGCACGGTCGTCAATATCACCGAGTTCAACAGCTTCACCGACCGCACGCGGATGCTGACCCAGGACGAGGCGCTCGTGGACATCAATCTCGCAGTCCAGTACCGGCGCGCGGACCCGGTCAAGTTCGCATTCAACGTGCGCGATCCGGAGGCGACGCTCGGCGAGGTCAGCGAGAGCGCAATCCGCGAGATCATCGGGCAGAGCAAGCTCGATTTCGTGCTGGAGCTCGGCCGCCAGGAGATCAGCGCCAAGACCAAGGACCTGGTGCAGCGCACCATCAGCGCCTACAACACCGGCCTCGAGGTCATCAGCGTCAACCTGCAGGACGTCAGCGTCGCCGAGCAGGTGGCGCCCGCGCAGAAGGACGCGATCAAGGCGCGCGAGGACAAGGATCGCGCGACCCTGTCGGCACAGACCTACGCCAGCGACATCGTGCCGAAGGCGCGCGGTGCCGCGGTCAGCGTCGTCGAAGGTGCGCGCGCCTACAAGGCGCGGGTCATCGCGGACGCAGAGGGCGAGACGTCGCGCTTCGGCGCACTCGCCGCCGAATACGAGCGCGCGCCGGCCGTCACGCGCCAGCGCCTCTACCTGGAGACGATGGAACAGGTGCTGGGATCGTCGACCAAGGTGATCGTCGACACCAAGGGCACCGGCAACATGATCTACCTGCCGCTCGACAAGCTGCTCGAGCAGCGCGTCCAGCAGCGCCAGCCGGCCGATGCGCCGCCGACGATCCGGCTCGAGGACGGCAGTTCCGTCGAGACGCCGGACCCGCGCGCCAGGAAGGATCGCTGATGGCCGGCCGCATACTGACGATCCTGGTCGGCGTCATCGTCGCCGTCTGGCTGATCATGGGCAGCGTCTTCCAGGTGCAGGAGACGGAGTACGCGATCAAGTTCCAGATCGGCGAGATCGTCAAGGCCGATTACGAGCCGGGCCTGCATTTCATGATCCCGGGCATCAACACGGCCCGCAAGTTCGACCGCCGCGTGCTGACCCGCAACTACCCGGCCGAGCAGTTCCTGACGAGCGAGGGCAAGATCCTCAACGTCGATTTCTACGTGAAATGGCGCATCTCCGACGTCACGCAGTACTACCTCGCGACCGGCGGCGACGAGGAGGCGGGCTCGGCGCGCCTCGCGGAGATCGTCAAGGACGGCCTGAAGGGCGTCATCGCAAAGCGCACGATCCAGCAGGTGGTTGCGGCGGAGCGCGCGGAGTTCATCGGCGACATCCTGCAGTTCGCCGGCCAGTCGATCGGCCAGCTCGGCCTGACGCTGGTGGACGTGCGCGTCAAGCGCATCGACCTGCCGGACGAGGTTTCCGACTCCGTGTTCAACCGCATGCGCCAGGACTTCGCGCGCCAGGCCTCGCAGCTGCGCGCCGAAGGCGACGAGCAGGCGCAGCGGATCCGCGCGGAAGCGGAACGCGAGCGCACCGAGACGCTCGCGATCGGCAACCGCGACGCGGAGAAGATCCGGGGCGAGGGCGATGCCATCGCCGCCGCGACCTACGCGCGCATGTACCAGCGCTACCCGGAGTTCTATTCGTTCCACCGCAGCCTGCAGGCCTACCGGCGGGCGATTGGCACGCCGGGCGACGTGCTCGTGATCGCTCCCGACGGCGAGTTCTTCAAGTACCTGAAGCAGCCGGGCCGCTGAGCCGCGGATGGGGAAGATCGTCGTCATCGTCGGCGCCCAGTGGGGCGACGAGGGAAAGGGAAAGGTCGTCGACCTGCTGACCGAGCGCGTGACCGCCGTCGCGCGCTTCCAGGGCGGCCACAATGCCGGCCACACGCTGGTCATCGGCGGGCAGAAGACCGTCCTGTCGCTGATTCCCTCCGGCGTGCTGCGCGACCAGGTCCGCTGCTTCATCGGCAATGGCGTCGTGCTGTCGCTCGAGGCACTGCTTTCGGAAGCGGACATGCTGGCCGCGCGCGGCGTGCCGGTGTTCGACCGCCTGCAGGTCAGTCCCATGTGCCCGCTGGTGCTGCCCTCGCATGTCGCCATCGACAAGGCGAGCGAGAGCGCGAGCGGCGATCGCAAGATCGGCACGACCGGACGCGGCGTCGGCCCGGCCTACGAGGACAAGGTCGCGCGGCGCGCGGTGCGGGTCAGCGACTTGTTCGAGCCCGCGCAATTCACCGCCAAGCTCCGCGAGCTGGTCGATTACCACAATTTCATCCTGCAGCGGCGCTTCCAGCAGCCGGCAGCCGATTTCGACGCGATGCTGGAGCAGTGCCTGGCGCAGTCCGAGCGCGTGAAGCCGCTGGTCGGGGACGTCGCGCTCGGGATCAAGCGCATCCAGCAGTCGGGTGGCAGCATCCTGCTCGAGGGCGCGCAGGGCACGCTGCTCGACGTGGACCATGGCACCTATCCGTTCGTGACTTCGTCGAACACCGTGGCCGGCAACGCATCGGTCGGCGTCGGGCTCGGCCCGCGCGACATCGACTACGTGCTCGGGATCACCAAGGCCTACACGACGCGCGTCGGCGCCGGCCCGTTCCCGACCGAACTCTTCGACGACGCCGGCCGGCACCTGTCGCGGATCGGCCAGGAATTCGGCGCGGTCACCGGGCGCGCGAGGCGCACCGGCTGGTTCGACGCCGTCGCGCTCCGGCGCTCGATCCTCAACAACGGCATCACGGGCCTGTGCGTCACCAAGCTCGACGTCCTCGACGGGCTCGAACGGGTGAAGCTGTGCACGGGTTACCGGCTCGGCGGCACGGTTTCCGACATGCCGCCGCTCACCGGCGACCAGTACGCCGATTGCGAGCCGGTCTACGAGGAAATGCCGGGCTGGAAGGAATCGACCGTCGGCAGCCGTTCACGCGGGCAGTTGCCGGAGGCGGCACGCCGGTATCTCGCGCGCCTCGAGGAACTTTGCGCCGTGCCGGTCACGATCATCTCGACCGGCGCTGATCGCGACGACACGATCATTCTGCGGCACCCGTTCGACTGACCTTGCCCGACGTCCGCCGGCTGCGCGTCGTCAGGGCATCCAGACGATCAAGCGTCGACGACAGATCGCGCGCGACGCGGCGATGCTGCAGCCGCTGCCGTTCGAGCGCGGCTTCGAACGTGAGCGCGGGATCCTTCAGCGCCGCTGCGCAGCAGGCGCAGGCCGTGTCGCGCCAGCAGCGGAGCGATTTCATCCGTGCGCCGCAGCAGGTCGCGGCGCGTGCTCTGGTAGGCGTGTTCGACCAGCCGCTTCCGGCCTGAGTAACGCAGCATGTTCGCGAAGAACATCCGGCGGTCGGCCCGGTCCGGTTCCAGCAGCAGGATCTCGGCGCGCGGGAAGCGGTCATGGTAAGCGGCCAGGCCGACCAGCATCCGCGACTGGACCAGGGAACGCAGCGTCTGGCTCAGCACGACCGGCAGGCCGTAATCGGTCAGATTGACCTCGCGCTTGCGGCTGCCGCCGTCGGATGCATCGAATGGCACGAGGGGATTGATGCCGAACAGCAGGTCGGCACCGGCTTCGAGCACGACCGACGCGTGCATCGTTCGCAGCAGCGCGCCGTCTGCATAAATCTCGCCGTCGATCTCGACCGGGGAGTAGAGCCCGGGTAGCGCGGTGCTTGCCTGGATGGCGCGCGAAATCGGCACGTGGTCGAGGCCCGGCTGTCCGAACAGCGCCGCTTCGCCCGAATTGAGATTCGTCGCGACGATGAACAGGCGACGGTTCAGCTTGCGGAAGTCGTTGGTCCTGCCGCCGCTCTCGTAGAGGCGGCGCAGGAAGCGCTCGAATGGTGCACTGTCGAAAATGCCCGCTGGCAGCGCTGCCGCATACGGAGAGAGCAGCTCGGCGAAGCTCTGGGACAGCGGTGCGCGCAGGAACTGGTCGGTGGCGTTCCAGACGATGCGCGGCAGGCCGGCCAGGCGCCGTGCGTACTCGCGAAAATCGGGCTGCAGGAACAGGCCGGGGTGTGCGGGATCGTGGCCCGAGTCGTTGCTGATGACGATGCGTCCGATGTCGACCGGCGTCAGGCCATTGGCGAGGCCGCTCGCGAGCATCGAGCCCGAACTGACCCCGCCATAGGCATGCAGGTTGTTGAGATCGAGTCCCTCGATGCAATCGGATAGCGCCTGCAACGCCCCGAGCTCGTAGAACGCCCCCAGCGGCCCGCCACCGGCGAGCGCGATCCCGATACGGCCCGTCTTGCGCGGCCGGTTCGCGATCTGCAAGGTCAACACGCTGGCTGCCGCGCTGTCCGGCCCTACTTGTGTTTCGCCGGTTTCCCGGCGAGCTTGTCGACGCTTGCCGCGAGTTCATGGACACGGCGCGACAGCGCCGTGATTTCCTCGGCGGTCGGCATGCCGAGCTGGTGCATCGCGCGCTGGACGCGGGTCTGGAATATCTTTTCGAGGTTGTCCCAGGTCTCGCTCGCCTGTTCCTTCACGGTGTCGACGCGCTGGTTGACGCTCTTCTGCGCCCCCTGGAACGCCTGCATGACGACCTTCTGCGCGGCATCGAGCGCGCCGCCCTGCAGCTTCGAGCCCTCGCGCATCAATTCCTCGAAGACCTTCGGCGCGCCGGCCTGGGCGCGGGACATCGCGCCGAGCCCCGCGAGCCAGATCTGGTGGGCCGAATACAGCAGGTTCAGGTCGCCCTTGGGCTGGCTTGAACCGCCGAGCTTGCCCTTTTTCTTCGCCGCCATGATCCTCTCCTTGCCGCGGGCTGGCAGTGCTGCCGTCCTGCGTCAAGAATACCGCGTTCCGCCCGGGAGTTCATGATGGCTACCGCGAAGTCGCTCCGCTTCCCGTATGACCAGAAACCGTACACCTATGAAGGCGAGGGCCTGAAGAAGGCCTGGAGCCGGCTGCACGCCGGAGATCGCGAGCCATTTCCGGCGGCGGCGCAGGTCCAGCAGGCCTGGCGCGCGTTCCATCGCGGCGATTTCAGCGATGCGATTGCACAGGGATCGAGGCTCGGCGCGCCGGGCGCCAATGCCGCCAACAAGGCGGCAGCGGTCGCCGCGACCTACCTCGAGGAAGACGATCGCCGCGCGATCCGCCTGCTCCAGGAAGCCGCGAAGAGGGCGGAAGAGGCCACCGGGAAAATGCCTGACAATGCAAATACCTGGTACATGCAGGCATTCGTGCTCGGCCGCTACGCGCAGCGGATCTCGATCGTCAAGGCGCTTGCGGAAGGAATCGGCGGCAAGGTGCACGATGCCCTCGAGCGCTGCATCGAACTGGAGCCGAAACACGCCGATGCGCACATTGCGCTCGGCCTCTATCACGCGGAGATCATCGACAAGGTCGGCGCGTTTGCGGGCCGGCTCACCTACGGCGCCGATGCCGCGAAGTCGGTGAAGTACTTCGAGCAGGCAATCAAGCTCAATCCGGGGTCCGCGATCGCGCACATGGAGTTCGCGAACGGCCTCTTGATGCTGCACGGCGACAAGCAGAAGGCGAAGGCGGTCGAGCTGTACAGGAAAGCCGCCGCCTGCAAGCCGGCCGATGCGATGGAAAGGCTCGATGTCGAGCAGGCCAGGGTCGAACTGGAATGAGCCTGCAGCCGGCTCAACGTCCGTTCGTCAGGTAAGGCCCCAGCAGCAGCGACAGCACGACCTTTTCGAATTCGTCGTGGAAACGCGCCGTCACGGCCGCCGGGTCCGGGATGCGCTTGTAGTCGGCGATCAGGCCGAACTGCACCTGGCCGGCGTAGGACAGGATGCTGACGCCGAGTCCGATGTCGCCGGACTGGGGCACCCAGAAGATCAGCCGCGAGATGCGCCGGCCGGCCATGTACATCGGGTGCGCCGGCCCCGGCACGTTGGTCGCAACCAGGGTTGCCTTGGTGGACAACAGGTCGATGGCCGCCGACTGGGCGGTATGCGGCATCATGCCGAGCGCCGCCATCAGGCCGAGCGTCAGGACCGGCTGGTAGGAACTCTTGAGCGCGGTCATCGCTGTGTGGATGGCGTACAGCCGTTCGAGCGGATTGCGAATGCCGACCGGCAGCTCGAGGAACACCAGTCCGAAGTGATTGCCGAGCGCTGCCGCCGCGTTCGGATCGCGCAGGTTGACGGGCACGGTTGCGCGGATCGTCTTGCCGGTCGTGTCCTCGCCGTGGTCGCGCAGGTACGCGCCCAGCGCGCCGGCGACGGTGGACATCAGCAGGTCATTGACCGTGCAGCCGAGCGCCTTCGAGACGGCCTTCACATCGGCGAGCGGCAGCGGATCGGTCCAGGCCGCGATCTTGCGCGCGCCGAGCGCGCCCTTGAATCGCGTCGGAGGATCGTCGGCGAGCATCGCGACGCGCGAGAGTTCCGCGACGATGCCGAGCGCGTGCTTTGCGAGCTCGCCGGCCTGCTCGGGATTGCGCGTGAGATCCGCGGCCTTCGAAAACCATTGCGCGCCCTCGGCCAGCGCCTTTTGCACGAGGCCGGCGCCCGGCACATGCAGGCGACCGAGCCAGGCGAGCGTCTCCTCGTCGGCCGGCGGCGGCGTTCCGTCCGCGGGTCCGCCTGCCGGCGCGGGCGCAGCCGGGGCCGGTTCCGCGTGCAGGTCGGTCAGCGTCAGGAACACGCGGACCATCGCCATGCCGTCCGCATAGCAATGATGGATGCGCATGATCGCGGCGCTGCCGCCGGCGAAGTTCTCGACGAAGTGGAATTGCCACATCGGCCGCCGCCGGTCGAGCTCGCTCCCCGCGAGCTGCGACACGAGCGCCTCGAGTTCCGCCTGCCCGGCGGGCGACGGCAGCGCGACCTTGCGGACGTGCTGATCGAGATCGAAGTCGGGATCCGGCTCCCAGCTCGCGGTCATCGCGTCCTGTGAGACGCGCCAGCGGAAGCGGGGAAATTTGAGGAACCGCTCTTCGATCGTGCGGCGGAACCTGCGGAAATCGACGCGCCCGTCGAACATGATGACGCCGACGATCATCATCAGGTTGGTCGGCCGGTCCATCCGCAGCCACGCGGCGTCCACGGCGGACATTCGTTCCGTTTCGCCGCTCATCGGTTTAGAGTATCTCAAATGGCGTATTTCGTAACCGGCGCGACCGGATTCATCGGCCGCCACCTCGTCGAGCGGCTGCTGGCGCGAGGCAAGCGCGTTCATGTGCTGGTGCGGCCGCAATCGATGCACAAGTTCGAGGCCATGCGCGGGCAATGGGGGCCGCATGCGAGCCGCGTCGTGCCCATCGCCGGCGACCTCGCCGAACCGAACCTCGGCATCTCGGCGGCCAATCTCAGGAAGCTAACCGGCAAGGTCGAGCACCTGTTCCACCTGGCGGCGATCTACGACCTGAAGGCGGGCGCTGACGAGCAGGAGACCGCGAATGTCGTCGGCACCGACCACGCGCTGCAGTTTGCCGAGACGGTACGGGCGGGCTGCTTCCACCTGGTGAGTTCGATCGCCGCGGCGGGACTCTACAAGGGCACTTTCCGGGAGAACATGTTCGAGGAGGCCGCAGGCCTCGATCATCCTTATTTCCGGACCAAGCACGAGTCCGAGGCGCTGGTCCGCAACCGCTGCAAGCGGCCATGGCGCGTCTATCGTCCCGGCCTCGTCGTCGGGCATTCGCAGACCGGGCAGGCCGACAAGATCGACGGGCCCTACTACTTCTTCAAGATGATCCAGAAGCTGCGGCATTCGCTGCCGGCGTGGTTCCCGCTGATCGGCGTCGAGGGCGGCTACATCAACCTGGTGCCGGTCGACTTCGTAGTGGCCGCAATGGATCACCTGGCGCATGTCGAGGGCCAGGACGGACAGTGTTTCCACCTGATCGACCCGCGCCAGCGCCGGGTCGGCGAAGTATTGAACATCTTCGCCCGCGCAGGGCACGCGCCGACCATGGCATTCCGCATCGATCCGAAGCTGCTCGACATGATCCCGGTCGGCGTTTCGGCGTCGCTCGCGAGCTACCGGCCGCTGCAGCAGGTGATCGACACCGTCCTGCGCGACCTGCAGATCCCACGCGACGTGCTGCAGTTCTCCAACTGGCAGACGAAATTCGACGCGACGCGCACGCAAAGGCTGCTCGAGGCGACCGACATCCGCGTGCCACCGCTCGAAGACTACGCGTGGCGTCTGTGGGATTACTGGGAGCGCCACCTCGATCCGGAGCTCTCGCTCGACCGCAGCCTTGCCGGCACAGTACGCGGCAAGGTCGTGCTGGTCACCGGCGGCTCGTCCGGCATCGGGCTCGCGGCAGCCGAGCGCTGCGCCGATGCGGGCGCGAAGGTCCTGATCGTCGCCCGCGACCCGGAAAAACTCGAAGCGGCGCGCGTGAAGATCGCCGAGCACGGCGGCTCGGTATTCGCCTACCAGTGCGACATCGCCGACTACCCGGCCTGCGATGCGCTGGCGCGGCAGATTCTGGCGGAACATGGCGGAGTCGACGTGCTGGTCAACAACGCCGGGCGGTCGATCCGCCGCTCGATCGAGCTGTCCTACGACCGGTTCCACGATTTCGAGCGGACCATGCAGCTGAATTACTTCGCCGTGGTCCGGCTGACGATGGCGCTGATGCCGTCGATGCTCGCGCGCGGCAGCGGGCACGTCGTCAACATCTCGTCGATCGGCGTGCTTTCGAATGCGCCGCGCTTTTCCGCCTACGTGGCGTCGAAGGCGGCGATGGAGGCCTGGACGAGGTGCGCGGCGTCCGAGTTCGCCGATCGCGGGGTCAGCTTCACGATCATCAACATGCCGCTGGTGCGCACGCCGATGATCGCGCCGACCAAGATCTACGAGCAGATGCCGGTCGCGACTCCGGAGGAGGCGGCCGATTTCGTGGCAGAGGCCATCATCAACCGGCCCAAGCGCATTGCGACGAAGCTCGGGCTCGCGGCCGAGGTGCTGCACCTCGCGGCGCCGCGCATCACCGAGGTGATCATGAACACGGCCTTCCGCATGTTCCCGGATTCCACGGCAGCGAAGGGCGATCCGGCAGACAAGAGACCGGACTTGCCGCCGACCAAGGAGGCGCTGCTGTTCGCCTCGTTGCTGCGAGGCGTGCACTGGTAAGCGGCGGTCAGGCGGCCTGTGCGGCCGCGCGGCTCTGCAGCGAGTTGAATGGCGCGCGTTCCGGCCAGCGCATGCGCGTCCGTCGCACGATCATCGTCGTGACCAGCGCGAATTGCCCCTCGAGGCTCGCGTGGCTGACGCCGTCGGTGAAAACGGTCCAGGCCGTATTGGGCGGGAAGCGGATCTCCTGGTATCCGGTGAGATCCTTCTTGAAAGCCTCGTCGTCCTTCATGTAGTTGTGCAGGCGCCGCATCGCGCGATCGTAGGGGCTCGAATCGAGCACCGTCGCCAGCGGATTCAGCTGCGCGAGGCCGGCGATCACCGCACTGAACGCACGGTCTGCGCGCCCTTTCGTGATGGCGACCGACAGGCGGCCTGATTCATCCAGCAGCCCGGCTTTCCTGCCGAAGCGCTCCAGCACGTCCTCGAAGCTGCCTTTCGTCGCCCAGACCCGGTCGCGCTTCGCATTGACATTGACGAAGAAGCGCAGGATGCGGTCGCCATTCGTGGCGCCGTAGGCGCCCGCATCGACGTGCACGAGCTCATTGCTCGCATGCGGCTTCAGGTTCCTGCCTTTTTCCTCGATCGGCCGGAAGCTGCAGGTGCCGATCCGCGCGTCATTTGTCAGGTCGCCGGTGACCCGGCGCAGGAAGGAGCTGACGTCATTCAGGTGCGAGCGCAGGAGGTCGGTGACGCGCAAGGTCGTCGCCGCGTCCGCCTCGATGCCGCTGACCTTGCCGGCTTCCGGGTGATAGCTGATGTTCTTCAGCCGCAGCTTCGAAGGCAGCTCGCTGCGCAGGAAGTCGAGTGTGGCCCGGTCGGGCAGCGGCACGGGGCAGGTGGGGAAGAAGACGATGCGGTTCGATTCGAGCGCGTCGCGCACGGCGTCGGGACTCGAGCGCCAGCGCGCATCGTCAAACGTCATGATCATTCGAAAAATCTACGCCCGGTGCCATACACTGTCAATTCATGGTATTCGCGTCGCAGGCATTCCTGGCGTTCCTCGCCGTCACGCTCGGCGTCTTCTGGATTCTGGGCAGGACGCACGAGCGCGCCGGCAAGGCCTGGATCATCATCGCGTCGCTATTCTTCTACGGCTACTGGGTTCCAGCCTACCTTTTCCTGCTGCTGGGTTCGATCGTCGCCAACTTCACGGTCGTGCGCGCGCTGATCGCGAGCCGCGACCCGAGGCTCCGCGCCTTCATCGTGACAGCGGGCATCGTGTTCAACGTCGGCCTGATCGCCTACTACAAGTACTTCGCGTTCCTGGTCGACTCACTCAATATCGTCGCGCACACGGGCTTCAAGGTGCCGGCCATCGTGCTGCCGATCGGCATCTCCTTCTTCACGTTCCAGCAGACCGGCATGCTGGTCGACGCATGGAAGGGACGCCTCACGAAGCTGCCATTCTGGAATCACCTGTTCCTGGTGTCGTTCTTTCCGCACCTGATTGCGGGCCCGATCGTCGCCCAGCACGAGATGCTGCCGCAGCTTGCGGCCGCGCGGCGCTGGTTCCTGCACCCGGGCCGCCTCGCGGTGGGCGCCGCGCTCTTTGCAGCGGGCCTGTTCAAGAAGACCGTGCTGATCGATCCCTTCGCGCCGCACATCGACGCCATCTACAGCGCCGCGGCGCGCGGCGACCCGATCGGGATGCTCGACGGCTGGGCTGCGGGCGTCGGTTACGGCTTCCAGGTCTACTTCGATTTCTCGGGTTACTCGGACATGGCGCTCGGGCTCGCATTCATGTTCGGCATCCGGCTGCCGCTCAATTTCTACTCGCCCTACAAGTCGACCAGCATCCGCATGTTCTGGCGGCGCTGGCACGTGACGCTTTCACGCTTCCTCAGGGACCTCCTGTTCATCCCGCTGGGCGGCAGCCGGCACGGACTGGCGCGCACCATTGCGGCACTGCTCGTGACCATGGGGCTCGGCGGGCTGTGGCACGGCGCGGGATGGAAGTTCGTGATCTGGGGGCTGCTGCACGGAAGCTACCTTTCGATCAATCACCTGTGGACCAAACTGGCGCTGCCGCGCATGGGGCGGCTCGCGGCCACGGTCCGCGAATCGCCGCGTCTCGCGCGCGTCGCAGAGGCCGGCGGCCTGCTGCTGACATTCGCCGCCGTGTCTTTCGCGTGGGTGTTCTTCCGCGCGCCGGATTTCGGCACCGCGCTCAGGCTTGCGGGCGCGATGCTCGGCGTGTCGCACAGCACGGTCGGCGCGACCGTGTTCCCCGGCATCCTGCCGAAGCTGCTGCCGTACTTCCTGGTCGTCTGGTGCCTGCCGAACACGATGCAGCTGTTCGGCCGCTCGGGCGCCATCCTGCATGTCGAGGACTACGCGGTGGCGCAGGAGCCGCCCGCGTTGCTGCGCCGCTTCGCGTTCACGCCGTCGCGCGCATGGGCAGTGTGCGCTGCGCTCGTATTCGTCACCGCCTGGTTCGCGATGTCGAATCTCAGTCCCTTCATCTATTACCAGTTCTGAGCCGCGCCGCCATGCAGGATCACGAGGCAATTGAATCCGTGGAAGCCGGCGCCGGCCGCCGGTTCCTCCGCACGTTTGCGCTGGTCGTCGCGCTGATCGCAGCGGCGGTCGCGGTCGTCAACCGCATCGCGTACCGGCAGATGCTGCTGCCGGGGAACCAGTCGATCGTGCAGCTGGTGGACGGCTGGTCGCGCGTGTACAAGCCGATCCTGTTCGACTACTTCAAGCCGCAGGTGTCCGTGTACGGCGCATCCTGGGCGCGCGACGCCTTCGATCCGGCGACAATCGGGCCGCTGATCGGCCTCGACCTGTTCAATCACGCCGTGTCCGGATCGACGCCCTACGAGATGCGCCGCTTCGTGGAATCGTCGCTCGACGACCCGAACCTGAAGGCGGTGGTGCTGAATCTCGACACGGTGCTGCGGCCCACCGTGGACGTGAAGATCAAGTACGGCTTCGACGAGGCGTTGCTGGACACCGACCCTTCCGGCCGGCCAACCCGTCTGCTGGACGCGCGCCGCACATTCGCGACCACGCTGTCGGGGGCGGCGATCGGCAACAATCTCGAGATGCTTCACGCGCTGCGCGCGCGCGATTCCGGCGCCGACGTCTCCGAGTACATCGAGTCCTATGATCATTTCGACTTCGCGGGCCATGAAGGGGATATCGGGAAGCTGAAGAAGCAGTTGCCGCAGCTCGCCGCGGCATTGCCGCCGGACCCGGGTCCGCCGCTGTCGCAGCTGCCGGTGCCGCCCTACGCGCAGGAGCTCGAAAAGATGCTCGACGGCCTGTGCAATCTCGACATCGACATCCACGCGTATTTCACGCCGGATCTCGCCGTCAAGGGGAGCAGGGGCCGCGGACTCGCGGAGACGCTGCATGGGCTCGAGCTGCTGCGCCGCCGGCAGCATGGCTGCCGGGCGCGGCTGCATTACTACAACTTCAATTACCCGAACGCCGTGACGCTCGACGGGCTCGCGGAGCCGGAGAGATACAGCCGCTATTTCCGCTCGGACGGGCATCCACGGCCGAACATCGGCGTGCTGATGGCGGCGCGCATGTTCGGCCGGCCGTTCCCCGGCGGCACGCCGCCGGAAATCAGCGCCGACTTCGGCGTCGACCTGCTCGCGGTCGACGACGCGGAAGCGCGCCTGCGCGAGCAGGCGCGACGGGTGGAGCAGCTGCTCGCAGCCGTGCGCTCGGCTGGCGTACAATGACGACGAGAAAATGGTGCCCAGGAGAGGACTCGAACCTCCACGCCTCTCGGCACTAAGACCTGAACCTAGCGCGTCTACCAATTCCGCCACCTGGGCACAGGTTGCGGCCGGGGGGACCCCGGCGAGGGCGCGTCAATTTACGCAGGCACCCGTTCGATGTCAATTGCACGAAACTCATGAGCCGCAAGTCAGGCTGGCAGGATCAGGACCCGCGTTTCCGCGAGGAGTCCGAGCGCTACGGAAAGCCGGTTCCGAGCCGTGAGCACCTGCTGAAGACACTCGCCGATGCGCAGCAACCGCTCGGTTTTGCGGCGCTCGCCGAGCGCCTCGGCATCCACGATCGCGCACTCAGCCAGGCACTGACGAAACGGCTCGGTGCGATGGTGCGCGACGGGCAGTTGCTGCTGAACCGCACCGACGAATACTGCCTGCTCGACCGGCTGCAACTGGTCGTCGGCACGGTCAGCGGCCATCGCGACGGATTCGGTTTCCTCGTGCCCGATGCCGGCGGTGACGATCTCTTCCTGCCCTACCGCGAGATGCGCCTGGTGATGCACGGCGATCGCGCCGCGGCGCGCGTGACCGGCCGCGACGAGCGCGGCCGCCCCGAAGGCTCGATCGTCGAAGTGCTCGAGCGCCGCACGAAGCAGGTTGCAGGCCGCTTCTCGCTGGAGGCCGGTGTCGGATTCCTGGTGCCGGACAACCGGCGCATCAGCCATCGCATCGTCATTCCGCCGCAGCAGGTCGGCGATGCGCGCCACGGCGACCTCGCCGTGGTCGAGATCATCGAGCAGCCAAGCCGCAACCGCGACCCGGTCGGCCGGGTCACGCGCGTGCTGCCGCAGGGCGGCAGCGCCGACACCGCCATCGACCTCGCAATCGCGTCACATGGCCTGCCGCATGAATTCGGCGCGGGCGCCGTCCGCGAGGCGCGCAAGTTCGGCCGCGAAGTCGACGCGGCGGGCCGATCCGGCAGGCTCGACCTGCGTGAGCTGCCGCTGATCACGATCGACGGCGAGGACGCGCGCGACTTCGACGACGCTGTCTGGGCGCAGGAGTCGGGCGCCGGATACCGGCTGATCGTCGCGATCGCAGACGTCAGCCATTACGTGCGCACCGGCACGGAGCTCGACACGGATGCGCGCGAGCGCGCCACGTCGGTGTACTTCCCGAGCCGCGTGTTGCCGATGCTGCCGGAGCCGCTCTCGAATCACCTGTGCTCGCTGATGCCGGGCGTCGACCGGCTCTGCATGGTCTGCGACATGCAGGTAACGAAGGCGGGCAAGGTGTCCAGCAGCAGCTTCCATTCCGCGGTCATGCGTTCCGCCGCGCGGCTGACCTACACGCAGGCGGCCGCGATGCTGGAAGGGCGCGACCTGAAGGCGCGGCGCGAGATGACGGCGATCCTGCCGTCGCTCGAATGCCTGCAGCGCGTCTACGAATCGCTGCGGCGCTGGCGCGAGGCGCGGGGCGCGCTTGATTTCGAGGCGCCGGAGGTCAAGGTGCTCGTCAACGAGGCCGGCAGCGTGACCGACATCCGCGAGTACCCGCGCAACGACGCGCATCGCCTGATCGAGGAATGCATGATCGCGGCCAATGTCGAGGCTGCGCGGTTCCTGAAGAAACACAAGATGCCGGCGCTGTTCCGCATCCACGGTCGGCCCGAGGAGGAGCGCATCCAGGACCTCAAGCGCTTCCTGTCGCTGCGCGGCGTGCACCTCGACATCGAGGGCGACCTTGCGCCTGCGCGCCTGCAGAAGGCGCTGAAGCTGATCGCCGCGCGGCCCGACGCCGGCGTGCTGCAGAACGCGATCATCCGTTCGCTGCCGCAGGCGCTGTACCAGCCGCTCAACATCGGGCATTTCGGCCTGGCGCTCGCCGAGTACGCGCATTTCACCTCGCCGATCCGCCGCTATCCTGACCTGCTCGTGCATCGCGGCATCCGCCATGCGCTGGCGGGCGGCACGACGGCGGATTTCGAGCATTCTCCGCGCGAGATGGAAGTGCTGGGGCAGGAGTGCTCGATGCGCGAACGGCGCGCGGACGAAGCCGCCCGCTCGGTCGTCGCCTTCCTGAAGTGCGAGTTCATGCGGCCGAAAGTCGGCGAGGAATTCGACGCGGTCGCGACCGGCGTCGCCGAATTCGGCGTCTTCGTGCAGCTGAAGGGCATCCAGGTCGACGGCCTCGTGCACGTGACGTCGCTGCCGCGCGATTACTTCCGCTTTCATGAAGGCGACCGGACCCTGGTCGGCGAGCGCACCGGCATGCGGCTCACGATCGGCGATGAACTGCGCGTGCGCCTGATCCGCGTGGATTCTGCCGAGCGCAAGATCGACTTCGAACTCGTCGACAAGACGGGTACGCATTTCCATCCGCGCCGCCGCAGCAAGGAACGGAACCCGCGCAAGCGATGAGCGAGACTGCGATCGTCTATGGCCTGCACGCGGTGCGCGCATTGCTGATGCGCCGCCCGGGCGACGTGATCCGCCTGACGCTGGCAGAGGAGCGCGACGACGCGCGCCAGCGCGAACTGCAGCGCCTCGCGAGGGAAAAGGGCCTGCATCCTGGCCTTGCATCCACCGCCGAGCTCGACCGCCTGAGCGGCGGCGCGGTCCACCAGGGCGCGATCGCGGAAGTCCGGCCGAGCGCCGTGATGAACGAGAACGGCCTGCTCGACCTCCTGGTTGCGGCGCCGCCTCCGGCCCTCGTCCTGGTGCTCGACGGCGTGACCGATCCGCACAACCTGGGCGCCTGCCTGAGGACCGCCGATGCCGCGGGCGTGGTCGCGGTGGTCGCGCCGCGGGATCGCGCCGTGGGCCTGACGCCGGCCGTGCGCAAGGTCGCGGCCGGCGCCGCCGAGACCGTGCCGTTCGCGCAGGTGACCAATCTCGCCCGCGCGCTCCGCGACCTGAAGTCCGCGGGCCTCTGGATCGTCGGCACGGCAGGCGATGCCGAGCGCGATCTCTATTCGGCGGACCTGACCGGCCCGCTCGCGGTCGTCATGGGATCGGAAGGGCAGGGCCTGCGCCGGCTGACTCGCGAATCCTGCGATTTCTGCGTGCGCCTGCCGATGCTGGGAGCGGTCGAGAGCCTCAATGTCTCGGTCGCGACGGGCATCGTCCTGTTCGAGGCCCTGCGGCAGAGACAGAAAAGCGGGGAATTTGCAAAACCCCAGGGAGTCCGGTAACTTACGCGGCCCTCGCCCCCGACTCGGGGGCGATTTTCTCCTTGCCTCACCGCGATCGCGTCAGCGGGAGGCTGTAACCACAGGGAGCTACAAGATGCGGCATTACGAGATCGTATTCCTGGTCCATCCGGATCAGAGCGAGCAGGTTCCGGCCATGGTCGAGCGTTACCGCGGCATCATCGCCGTCGGTGGCGGCGCCGTGCATCGCTTCGAGGACTGGGGCCGGCGCCAGCTGGAATTCCCCATCGCCAAGATGCACAAGGCGCACTACGTGCTGATGAACATCGAGTGCGATGCCAAGGCACTCGAGGAACTGACCGGCGCCTTCCGGTTCAGCGACGCGGTATTGCGCCACCTGGTCATCAAGATGGACCAGGCTGTCACCGAGCCTTCGCCGATGGCCAGGGAGCCGGAGGAGAAGGAGCGCGGCGATCGCGGCGACCGCGATCGCGATCGCGACCGCGACCAGATGGGCGATTCCATGGGCCTCGACTGAGAAGACCGGAGACCAACCCGATGTCACGCTTTTTCCGACGCAAGAAATACTGCAAGTTCACGGCCGAAGACACCGGCCAGATCGACTACAAGGATCTGGCGACGCTGAAGGCCTACATCACCGAAACCGGCAAGATCGTCCCGAGCCGCATCACCGGCACGCGTTCGTTCTACCAGCGCCAGCTGGCCGTCGCGATCAAGCGCGCACGCTACCTGGCCTTGTTGCCGTACACGGATCAGCACTGAGGCCGCCGGGCACGAGCCCGCGACCTGGCACGTTCCGATGACTGGGCTGATTCACTGGGTGACCGGCCATCCCGCCCGGGCCTTCCTGGCCGCGGGCCTGGCCGCGCTCGTCTCGCTGTTTGCATTGCCGATGGCCGCGTGGCTGCCGGCGGGCGTCGTCGTGCTCGGCTTGCTGGCGGGCGGCCCGATGCTCGCGCTCGCGGCGGCGCTCGGCGCAGCGACCGGACTCATGTGGGTGTTCCTGCCGGCATTCGGCAGCGGCCCGGCGCTGGTCATCGCAATCGCCGTATTGCTGCCGTCCTATCTTGCGGCAACCGCGCTGGCCGCGACCCGCAGCCTCAGCTTCGTCTTCCAGGCGGCGACCATCGGCGCGGGGCTCCTGGTGCTCGCGATCCATGGGCTGCTCGGCGATCCCCAGGGCGTGCTGATGCCGTTGATCGGCGCACTCGAACCGATGCTGCAGCGCGCCTCGGACCTGTTCTCGCAGTTCGGCATCGAAAGCACGCCGCAGGAAATCGGCGCGGCCACCGTGCACTCCGCATGGCGGACGCTTGCCTGGATGGTGCTGTTGCAGGCGATGCTGGCGCAGTTCGCGGGTCTCTGGGCATTCGGGCAGTTGCGTGAACCGGGCCTGTTCGGCCGCGAGTTCCGGCAGTTGAAGCTCGGGCGCGTGATCGCGTGGATTGCCGTCGCCGCGTTCGCCGTGAGTCTCGGCGCACAGCTCGCCCTCGGCCAGCCCTGGCAAGCCGTGGACGACCTGGTCTTCGTGCTGGCCGCCGCGTTCCTGATGCAGGCGCTCGCGGTCGTGCACGGCTTGCGCGAACTGCAGGTCATCGGCCTCATGCCGGTGGTCCTCGCCTACATCGCCGTGGTGCTGCTGCCCATGGCGCTGGTCGGCATCGGTTTCGCGGACACCTGGGTCCGCTTTCGGGAACGGTTCGGGCGCAGGCAGGGTGGCGCGACGCCCTGAGGGCGCGCTCCGGCAGGCATCCGACAGACAATGGAGACGGTGTAATCATGGAAGTCATCCTTCTGCAGAAGATCGCCAATCTGGGCGACATCGGCGACCGCGTCAGGGTCAAGCCTGGCTACGGCCGCAACTACCTGCTGCCCGGCGGCAAGGCGACGCTCGCGACGCCCGCCAACATCGCCAGGTTCGAGGCGCGGCGCGCCGAACTCGAGGTGAAGGCGGCAACCGACCTCGCGGCCGCGAAATCGCGGGCTGCGGCGCTCGAGGGCTTCAAGCTCACGCTGACGGCCAAGGCCGGCAGCGAAGGCAAGCTGTTCGGCTCGGTCGGCACGACCGACATCGCCGAGGCCTGCGGCGCGGCAGGTCACAAGATCGAGCGCGCGGAAGTGCGCCTGCCGGGCGGCCCGATCCGCACGGTCGGCGAGCACGTCATCACCCTGCACCTGCACAGCGACATCGACATCGAGGTGCCGCTGACCATCGTCGCGGAGGAGTAATCGCGGGCGGCGCCCCGTGCGTCGCGACGCGTGTATGCTCAAGCCATGGTAGCGATGATCCGCCCTGACGAGGTCCGCATGCCGCCGCATTCGGTCGAGGCGGAGCAGGCGGTGCTGGGCGGCCTGATGCTGGATTCCAACGCCTGGGACGCCGTCGCCGACATCGTCACGGCCGGCGATTTTTACCGGCGCGATCACCGGCAGATTTTCGAAGCCATCGCCGAGGTTGCCGAGAGCCGCGGCTCCTGCGACGCAGTCACGGTCTCCGAGCACCTCGAACGCAAGGGCAGGCTCGAGGATATCGGCGGGCTCGCCTATCTCGGCACCATCGCGCGCGACACGCCGAGCGCCGCCAATGTCCGGGCCTATGCGGAGATCATCCGCGAGCGCTCGATCCTGCGGCAGCTGGTCACAGCCGGCGGCGAGATCGCGGCCGCCGCGCTCGACGGCAAGGGCCGCAGCGCGAGCGAACTCGTGGACGAGGCCGAGCGGCGGGTGTTCGAGATCGCCGAGCGCGGCAGTCACGGAAAGTCGGGATTCATAGCGATCAAGGACGTCTTGCCGCAGACCATCGACCGGCTCGACCTGCTGCACCAGACGCCGGGCGAGATCCGCGGCGTGCCGACCGGCTTTGCGCAGCTCGACAAGAAGACCACGGGATTGCAGGCGGGCGACCTGATCGTCATCGCCGGCCGGCCGTCGATGGGCAAGACCACGCTCGCGGTCAACATTGCCGAGTACGCGGCGATCGCCAAGGGCGTGCCGTCCGCGATCTTCTCGATGGAAATGTCGGCCGAGCAGCTGACGCTGCGCCTGATCGCGTCGCTCGGGCGCGTCAACCAGACCCACCTGCGCACCGGCAGCTTCACCGAGGAGGACTGGTCGCGCATCCAGGGCGCGATGGCGCAGCTGTCGAGCGCCCCGCTGTACGTGGACGAGACGCCGGCGCTGACGCCGACCGAGGTGCGCGCGCGCGCGCGGCGCCTCAAGCGCGAGAAGGGCCTCGGCCTGATCGTCGTGGACTACCTGCAGCTGATGCAGGTGTCGGGCACGAAGGAGAATCGCGCCACCGAGATATCCGAGATTTCGCGCAGCCTGAAGGCGCTGGCGAAGGAACTGCAGGTTCCCGTGGTCGCGCTCTCGCAGCTCAATCGCGCGGTCGAGCAGCGCACCGACAAGAAGCCGGTGATGTCGGACCTGCGCGAGTCCGGCGCGATCGAGCAGGACAGCGACCTGATCCTCCTGATCTATCGCGAGGAAGTGTACGACCCGAATACGACGCGCAAGGGCATCGCGGACATCATCATCGCGAAGCAGCGCAACGGTCCGATCGGCGAGGTGCAGCTGACCTTCCTCGGCGAATACACGCAGTTCAAGGACCTCGTTGCCGAGTCATACGGCGAGGGCGTGTTCTGATCTCGGGGATCTGCGCCGTCACCGATACGGCAGCGCTGCGCCACAACCTCAACCGAGTTCGCGAGATCGCGCCCGCCAGCAGAGTGCTCGCGGTCCTGAAGGCCAATGCCTACGGCCACGGCATGCTGGCCGCGGCATCCGCGCTCGCGGGGGCGGACGGATTTGCGGTCGCCCGGCTTTCCGAGGCGGTTGCGCTGCGCGCTTCGGGGCATACGCACCGCGTCGTGCTGCTCGAAGGCGTGCAGGGCGCGGAACAGCTGCGCGTAGCCGCCGACAACGACGTCGACCTGGTCGTGCACCAGCTGGAGCAGATTGCGCTCCTCGAGGAATGGCGCGCGGCGCATTCCTTCCGGATCTGGCTGAAAATCGACACCGGAATGGGGCGCCTGGGCCTGCGACCCGCGGCCGTGCCCGCTGCGCTCGAGCGCCTCGCGGCCTGCAGGGCGGTGCGGCGGCCGTTCGCGCTGATGACCCACCTGGCCGAGGCCGAATGCAGGGACAACGAACGCACGCGGGCACAGCTCGATTGCTTCGAGCGCGCGACCGCGGGTCTCCTGGGCGAACGCAGCATCGCCAACTCGGCCGGCCTCGTGGCCTGGCCCGAGGCGCGGGCCGACTGGGTCAGGCCCGGGCTGATGCTGTACGGCATCTCGCCATTCGCGGGCGCCAGCGCATCGAGCTCGGGCTTCGCCCCGTGATGACGCTGCAGAGCCGCGTGATCGCGGTGCGCGAACTGGCGGTCGGCGATCGCGTCGGCTACGGCGGGAACTGGACTGCAGACCGGGCGACGCGCATGGCGGTCGTCGCCGCGGGCTATGGCGACGGCTACCCGCGCAACACCGCGAACGGGACGCCGGTCCTGGTCAACTCGCGCCAGGCGCCGATTGCAGGCCGCGTCTCGATGGACATGCTGACGGTCGACGTCACGGAACTGCCGCAGGTCGCGATCGGCGACCCGGTCGTCCTGTGGGGCGAAGGCCTGCCCGTGGAGACCGTGGCCGCGTCGGCCGGCACCATTCCCTATGAACTCGTCAGCCGCGTCGGCCAGCGCGTGCACGTCGAAGTGCGCTGAGCGGCCCGTGAAGATCCTGGTCACCGGCTCCTCGGGGCGGATCGGCGGCGCGATCGCCGCGCGACTCTCGCTGCGGCATCAGGTCACCGGACTCGACCTGAAGGCCGGGCCGATGACCTCGGTGCAAGGCGACATCTGCGATGAACGCCTGCTGGGCGAGGCCTGCGAAGGGATCGACGCCGTCGTACACACGGCCTCGTTGCACGCCCCGGACCTGGGCATCCGCACGGTGCAGGATTTCCGCGAGATCAACGTCGCGGGCACGCAGGGGCTGTTGAGCGCCTGCGAAGCGGCGGGCATCCGGCGCTTCGTTTACACGAGCACGACCTCGCTCTACGGCCACGCACTGATGCCGGCCGGCGGGGAGGCCGTGTGGGTCACGGAAGAATTGCAGCCGGAGCCGCGCGACATCTATGACGAGACCAAGATCGCGGCCGAGCAGGCCTGCGCCCGGGCGGCGCGCGGCGGCATGACCTGCATCAGCCTCAGGATGTCGCGCTGCTTTCCCGAGCACCCGCGCCTGGTCGCGATCTATCGCCTGTATCGCGGCGTCGACGCCGCGGACGTCGCGCAGGCGCATGAACTCGCGCTCGCGCCGGGCCTGTCCGGTTACCAGGTCTTCAACATCTCGGCACGCTCGCCATTCGCGAAGTCCGAATGCCGCGCCCTGCTTTTGAGCGCTGGCAGCGTGCTGGCGGCCCATCATCCCTGGGCGGTTGCGGAATTCGCGCGCCGCGGCTGGGGGTTGCCGGAGTCCATCGACCGTGTTTATGTAGTCGAGAAGGCGATCGCGGGCCTCGGCTACCGGCCGGAGCATGACTTCGAGTCGCTGTTCCGCTGAGGAGGATGTCCATGTCGAGCGTCGGCTACCACGAACCGGTCGAGGAACTGTCGGACGAGACCCGTGACATGCACCGGGCGATCGTCTCCCTGATGGAGGAACTCGAGGCGGTGGACTGGTACAACCAGCGCGCCGATGCCTGCAAGGACCCGGAACTGAAGGCAGTCCTCGCCCACAATCGCGACGAGGAGAAGGAGCATGCGGCCATGGTCCTCGAATGGATCCGCCGCCACGACGCCGTGCTGTCGAAGCAGCTGAAGACATTCCTGTTCAGCAAGAAGCCGATCGCCCACGGCTGAGCGCCCACCGGAGAAACAGACATGGCGATCCTCTGGCCCGCATTCGTACTGTTCGCGCTGACGATGATCGTCATCTGCCGGCTTGCCACGCTGCGCTGGCGCGCGGTCCGCGGCCGGAAGGTCGATCCGCGCTTCTACAAGATCTACCGTGGCGACGGAGAGCCGGAGGAGGTCGCGGTCGTGTCGCGACATCTCGTCAATCTGTACGAAGCGCCGACACTATTCTATGCGGCCACCGCGATCGCCTTTGCCGGCGGCATCGCCGCGACGCCGCTGGTTGCCCTCGGCTGGACGTACGTGGGCCTGCGCCTCGTGCACAGCAGTATCCATCTCGGCTCGAATGACGTGCTGTGGCGGTTCCGCGTCTTCGCGCTCAGTTGGCTCGCGCTCGTCGCCTACTGGGCGGTCCTCGCCGTGGAACTCGTGAACCGGCCCGCCGCCGCATTGCCCGGCTGAAGGCTGGCCGCCGCCACCACTCCGATGAGCGGCGCTTTCCTGAAATGCCTGGCATTCGGCCTGCTGGTCGCGGGATCGATCGGGCCGATTGCGATCCTGATCGTCTCGACCGCGGCCTCGCGCGGCCTGTGGGCCGGTGCCTTCGCGGCCCTGGGTGCGGCGCTCGCGGATCTCGCCTACGCGCTGCTCGCATTCTGGGTGGGTGCCTGGGCACTGCCTTTGCTGGAAGCACAGGCGCAGTGGATACGCATCGGCTCTGCCCTGGTGCTGATCGGGTTTGCCGTCGCGATGTTCCGCAGCGCCATCAGGCCCGCTGCCACGAGTCCGGCCGTGCCTCGGGCGGCACTGGGCACCCTGCTGCCGACCTTCCTCCTCACCTTCTTCAATCCGATGACGCTTGCGATCTTCGCCGGATTCGTTCCGCAATTGCCGGTCGCCGGCGCGCCAGCGCTTGCGGCCTGGCTCGCATTCGGCCTGTTTCTCGGCAGCCTGGGCGTGCAGGTCGCGTTCGCGGTGTCAGGCTGGCTGCTGGGAGCCACCTTGCCCGGGCGCGGCTGGCAGCGCAGCATCAGCCTCCTTGGCGCGGCGGGCATACTGGCATTCGGCCTCGTCGGGCTGTGGCTTTCGGTAGTTCCAACTGGGGGATGACATCATGACGCCTGAACTCAAGTACCTCGTGTACGTGACGGTCCTGACCGCGCTCCTCTGGATCCCATACGTCCTGAACCGGATGGCGGTGCGTGGCATCGCCGATACGGTCGGATATCCCGAGAATCCGAAGCCGGCGGCGAAATGGGCGCAACGCCTGCAGGCGGCGCATTCAAACGCGGTGGAGAACCTGGTGGTATTCGCGACGCTCGTGCTCGTCGCGCACGCCGCGGGCGTGTCGAACGAGACGACCGTCTTCGCCTGCTGCCTGTATTTCTGGGCGCGCCTTGGGCATGCCGTCGTCTACACGCTCGGCCTGCCGTGGCTGCGCACGTTGACGTGGACGGCGGGATTCGTGGGCCAGGCCTTGCTCGCCTGGCAACTCCTGGCCTAGCGAGCGCGCGACTCAGCCGTCGAAAAAGCCCATCTTGACGCCGGCCAGCGTGATGACGTCGTTGTCATGCAGCCTGCGTGCCTGCGGGCCGATCGGCTGGCCGTTGACCAATGGGAAATCGCCGGGCTTGCTGCTCTCGACGTGGACGACGTAGTAACCGTCGGCGCGCCGGCTGATCGCGGCGACCTGCACGCCGGGCCGGCCCAGCGTGGTCAGGGTCTTGGCCAATTCCAGTTCGCGTCCCGCAAACTGGCCTGACAGCACCTGGAGCTTGGCCGGGCGCGACGGCGGGGGCTTTTCGCCCATCGCAGAGGGGATCGCATGCGGAGCGGCGCGCGGTGCCGCGACGGGGGCCGCAACCGGGGCTGCAGTGGCTGCCGCGGCGGCTGCCGCGGCGGCGGCCGCATCGGTGGCGGCCTTCAGGCGGCTTTCGTTGACCTGACCCGGCTGGATGACCAGCGTGCGCTCGAATTCGTCCTGCTCCGAGCTCTCGACCTGGCTGTCGACGAATCGCAGGTGGTGATGCCCGATCGTTATCACGTCGCCGTGCGTCAGCGCATGCTTCTTGATGAGCTTGCCGTTGACGTAGGTGCCATTCGTGCTGTTCAGGTCCTCGAGGAAGGAGTCGTTCAGGATATTGATGATCAGGCCGTGATGGCCGCTGACGGCGGCATTGTCGATGCGGACGTCATTGTCCGGCAGACGGCCGACCGTGTACCGCTCCTTGGTCATGTTGTATTCGGCCAAAACCTGGCCATCGAGACTCAAAATCAGGCGCGCCATAGACTCCCTCGCTGCCCGTTACCCGAACCAGGCCAATATTCTGTCAAGTATGCCCCGCCGCGCGGGGAAAAGTTCGACCACCTGCGCCAACACGACCGAGATGTTGTCCCGGCCGCCACTGTCGTTGGCCAGCTGGACCAATTGCCTGGCGACGGTGTCAAGATTACCGCCGAAGGTGCTGATTGTTAAGTGAATATCCTCATCTTCGACCATATCTGTGAGGCCGTCCGAACAAAGCACCAGCCAATCACCGGCTTCGACCGGGTATTCGTGGACTTCGACGTCCACGGTCGGCTCCACGCCAAGCGCCCGGGTCACGTAGTTCTTGTTGGTCGCGCGCTGCGCCTCTTCCGGCGAGTAGAAGCCCCGGTCCACCAGCTCCTGCAGCAGCGAGTGGTCCATGGTCAGTTGTTCGAAGGCCTCCCGGCGCAGGCGGTACATCCGTGAGTCGCCGACGTGCGCGAGCGCGACGCGGTTGTCGTGGAACAGCGCCGAAACCACGGTCGTGCCCATGCCTTCGCACTGGCTCTGTGACTTCGAGGTCTGGTGGATGATCTTGTTGGCGCGGGCGATCGCGTCACGCAGGATGATGCCGGGCCGGTGCAGGCCGGTGGCCTTGTCCACGCCCTCGAGTTCCTGGGCCAGATAGGCTTCGCGCACCAGGTTGACGATGGTCTTTACCGCGATGCCGCTCGCGACCTCGCCGGCGTTGTAGCCGCCCATGCCGTCCGCCAGCACGAAAAGCCCGATCTCGTTGTCCCAGGCGATCGAGTCCTCGTTGTGCTCGCGCACCTTGCCGGTGTCGGTCAAACCGACGGCCTGCACGCGATTTCGCAGCGAAACGTATCGGCCCATCAGCGGAGTGCCGGATCGATGGTGCGCGAGCAGTCACGAAGGGCCTGGGCCATCTCGGCGCCGCTGCGAAAACGCAATTCGGGATCCTTCTCCAGGGCGCGGTCGACGATCGCAGACAGGGATTCCGGCAGGTCGGGGCGCACGACGCGCAGCGGCGGATGCGGTTCGGACGAGATCTTCTGCATCAGCCCGGGTATCGAATCGGAGCGAAACGGCAGCATGCCGGTCAGCAGCTGGAACAATGTCACGCCCAGCGAAAACAGGTCGGATTGCGCCGTCACCGGCCGTGCATCCAGCTGCTCCGGCGCCATGTACGACGGCGAACCAAGGATGACGCCGGTGCGGGTCGCACGGCTGTTCTCGAGCCGCGCCACGCCGAAATCCATCACGCGGACGCGGCGGTTGCGCTGGTCGAACACGATGTTGGCCGGCTTGATGTCGCGATGGATGACGCCTCGCTGGTGCGCGAAATAGAGCGCGTCCGCGACCCGTGCGCACATCTCGGTGACCATGCGCGGCGGCAGCAGCTTGCCCTCGAATGCGTGCATGCCGAGGTTGACGCCCTCGACGTATTCCATCGCCAGGTACACGAGCCCGTCGTGAACGCCCGATTCGCGGACTTCGACGATGTCCGGGTGGGCGAGGCCCCCCGCCGCGTCGGCTTCCCGCAACAGCCGCAGCTTGGCGTCCTCGATCATGTCGTCCGGCCAGTCGTCGGCGATCGTCAGCATCTTGAGGGCGACGACGCTGCCGTTGCTCTCGTCCGTTGCTTTGTAGACCGTGGCGTTGGCACCGCGACCGAGCTGCTGTTGCAGGCGATAGTGATGGAATACCTGGCCAGGCCGCAGCGTGAATCCCGGGGTACCGCGCGCCTTTTCGGCGCCGAGCGCCGCTGCCTGGGCCGCGGCGGCGGCGGGCGCGGCTGCGCCCGCAACCTGACCCGGAGGGCCGGATCGGTTGCGCAGCCAGCGACCAAAACTGGATTCGTCAGGCATGCGCCATCCGACCCAAAACTCCCAACATCCCCGAATCATAAACGGGCGTGCTGCCCGCCGGTACTGTCCTGGCCGGTATTTCAATGCGTTATCGCCCAAATCGCGACCCAGGCCGCAATCCAATCGGCTGCCAGCCCGCGTTTCCTGCGTGCTAGCATCGCGGCTCCCCCGGCCGGACTGCAGCGATGCCAAAGCCACGCACCGTGTTTGTCTGCTCGGCATGTGGCGCCGATGCCCCCCGCTGGCAGGGCCAGTGCCCGTCATGCGGTGAGTGGAACACGATGTCCGCATTCAACGCGCCCCGGGTGCAGCGCGCGGCGCGCGCCGGCGCCCCGGATATCGCATTGGCCCAGGCCGAGCCGATCGCACAGATCGCCGCGGGCGACGGCGACCGGCTTGCGACCGGCTATGCCGAATTCGATCGCGTGCTCGGCGGCGGCCTGGTCGCGGGCTCCGTCACGCTGATTGGCGGCGATCCGGGAATCGGCAAGTCCACCCTGTTGCTGCAATGCGCTGCCGCGATGTCGGCCAGGGTCCCGGTGCTCTATGCGACCGGCGAGGAATCCGTGCGCCAGGTCGCGGAGCGCGCGCGACGGCTCGGTGTCGAGGGTCCCGCGTTGTCGCTGATCTCGGAAACCGCCGTCGAACGGATCCTGGAGGAATGCGCGCGTGCCGGCGCCCGCGTGCTGGTCATCGACTCGATACAGACCATGTCGGTCGGTGACGTCGAAGCTGCGCCCGGCGCCGTCACTCAGCTCCGCGAATCGACGGCGCGCCTGGTGCGCCACGCCAAGGCCGCGGGCACCGCGGTGCTGCTGATCGGCCATGTCACGCGCGAAGGGGTCATCGCCGGCCCGCGCGTCCTCGAGCACATGGTGGACACGGTGCTCTACTTCGAAAGCGATTCCGGCAGCCGTTATCGCGTGATCCGGGCCGTCAAGAACCGCTTTGGCGCGGTCAACGAGATCGGCGTTTTCGCAATGGACGAACAGGGCCTGCGCGAGGTCCGCAACCCATCGGCCATTTTCCTGTCGCGCGGCAGCGAACCCGTGCCCGGCTCGGTCGTGACGGTGGCCCGCGAGGGCACGCGCCAGATGCTGATCGAGGTCCAGTCGCTGGTCGACCCGAGTCACGCTGCGAATCCGCGTCGCGTCGCGGTCGGATTCGAAGCCAACCGCGTGGCGCTGCTGCTCGCCGTGCTGCATCGCCACGCCGGCATCGCGCTGCACTCGCACGACGTCTTCGTCAACGTGGTCGGCGGCGTGCGCCTCGCCGAGACGGCGGCCGACCTCGCCGTGGTCGCTGCCATTGCCTCGAGCATGGGCGGGGAGCCGTTGCCGAAAGAACTCGTGGTGTTCGGCGAGCTCGGCCTGACCGGCGAGATCCGCCCGGTGCCCTATGGCGAGGAGCGGCTGCGCGAAGCGGCCAAGCACGGCTTTCGCCGCGCCATCGTCCCGGCCGCGAATGCGCCGCGCCAGGCGCTGCCCGGCATCGACGTGGTGGCGGCCGCCAGGCTGCCGGACGCGCTCGCCGCCCTGCGCTGAGATCACTCGCCGGCAGGGGCCGGCAGGATGCGCGCCGTTCGCACGGCGTTGTCGGCGACCTGCAGCACCTCGATCGTGCGTCCGCCGAGCGTCAGCCGCGCACCGGGTTCCGGTATGGCTTCGAGTTGCTCGACGATGAGTCCCGACAGCGTCCGCGGTCCGTCGGTCGGCAGGCTCATGCCGAGCGCGCGGTTGACCGCGCGCAGCGTCACGCCGCCCGGGACGACGGTGCTGCCATCGGGCCGCGCGCTGAAGTCGAGCCGCGGCAGCGCGGACTGGGTCGTGAACTCGCCGACCACCTCCTCGAGGATGTCCTCGAGCGTCACCAGGCCGCGCACGTCGCCGTATTCGTCCACCACGAACGCGATGCGCCGGCGCAGCCTGCGAAAACGCAGCAGCTGCGCATAGAGCGTCGTGCCCTCGGGCGTGAACAGCGCCTCGCGCTGGCCGGCGATCTCCCGCAGCCGCTCGCGATCCAGGCGGCCGGCGGCGATTTCGTTCGCGACGAGGCGCATGTGGACGATGCCGTGGACGCGCTCCAGGTCTCCCTCGAACAGCGGCATGCGCGTGTGCTGCGTGCGCCGCAACAGGCCGGTGATTTCATCCCAGTCCGCCGCGATGTCGATGCCCTCGATTTCGCTGCGCGGCACCATGACGTCCTCGACGCTCTGGCGCTCGAGATCCAGCAGCGCCTCGACCATCAACTGGCGTTCCGCGGATTCGCTGGCGAGCGCGTCGGCGATGTCGGCGATGGTCTCGTCGGGGTCGCGCGCGCTGGCTGCCTGGCCGCGCGGCGCGACCGGCAGCAGCAGGAAGAACGGCGCGAGCAGCCACAGCATCACGGAAGCCGCGAACTCGCTCAGGGAGCCGGGGCGCCGCAGCGCGCCGCCCGCGATCAGCACGAGCAGCAGGCAGAGGCCCGCGACCGCGATCAGTGCGACGCTCATCCGCTCCTCGGGCGGCGCGAGCAGGACAGCGGCCGCAACCGCGCCGAGCAAGGTGATCCTGAGGAGCCACGCGGCGCGCCGCGCGCGGCGCGGCTCGGTGGCGAAGCGACGGCGCAGCCTGCGCGCGGCACCGTCAGCGGGGCGCCGCGCCGGCTGGCGTCGCGATCGCAGCGCCGGTGTCGCGATCTCGAGCAGGCCGGTCAGGATCAGCAGCGCAATGGCCGCGAGGCCGGTCAAGCGATCAACCCCAATGCCGGCCCAGCAGGAATTCGAGCACGAACTTGCTGCCGAAGTAGGCGAGCGCCAGCACCACGAAGCCCGTGATCGTGTAGGCGGCAGCCTTGCGGCCGCGCCAGCCGAAGCGCCAGCGTCCGATCAGCAGCACGGCAAATATCAGCCACGCAACCAGCGCAAGGGTCGTCTTGTGAATGAGGTGCTGCGCAAAGAGATTGGTGACGAACAACAGGCCCGCCAGTATCGCCACGGTCAATGCCGCCAGGCCGGTGCCGATCACCGTGAACATCGCGTGCTCGAGACTTTCGACGGGCGGCAAGGACGCGAGCCATCTGGCGGGACGCTTGCGGCGCAATTGCCGGTCCTGCAGCGCCAGCAGGATGACGAGAACGGCGGCGACTGCGAACATGCCGGCCGACCCGAGTGCCAGCGTGATGTGCACCGCGAGCGGCCAGCCGGCGCCTGCGACCTCGCGTGTCTGCGGCAGGCTGCCGGTGCCGGCCGCCAGCATGGCCGCGATCCCGAGCACGAGCGCGCCAACGGAACGATAGGCCGGTGACAGAATTGCAATGACGCCACCCGCGCCGATGACGAGGCCCATCAGAGAGGCGCTGTCGGCGATGCTCATTGCAACGTCGCCGAGGGACCCCAGGGTGCTGGCGAGCCAGAACGCGTGGGCGAGCCAACCCGCGGCCGCCAGGTACAGCGCGGGTTCGCGCAAGGCGGAACGGCCATCAGGCCGGCGCGCGGAATGCAGCGCGGCGGCGACGGCGGCGAGATACAGCAGGATAACGACAGAACCGCGCAAGACTGGCTCCCGGATCGCGCCGGGCCATTGTACAGGGGGCGCCTTATAATCGGCGGCAGCACCACTTTTTTGCGGCTTGCGCCGCCAGGCTGCCTTGCCGATGTTCGACTCGCTCGCCACGCGCCTCGGCCAGGCGGTCAATTCCCTGCGCGGCCGCGGCCGCCTGTCCGAGGACAATATCGCCGACACGCTGCGCCAGGTGCGCATGGCGCTGCTCGAGGCGGATGTCGCCGTACCGGTCGTCAAGGCGTTCATCGACGCCGCGCGCGCGCGCGCAATCGGCGCCGAGGTCACGCGCAGCCTGACGCCGGGGCAGGCCTTCATCAAGATCATCCACGAGGAACTGACCCGGGTCATGGGCGAACCGGGTCGCGGCCTCAATCTGCGCGCCCAGCCACCGGTCGTGATCCTGCTCGCCGGCCTGCAGGGCGCCGGCAAGACGACGACGGCGGCAAAGCTCGCGCGGCACCTGATCGAACAGCTGAAGAAGCGCGTGCTGCTCGCGAGCACCGACGTCTACCGGCCCGCCGCGATGACCCAGCTTGCGCGGCTTGCCGGCCAGGTCGGCGCCGAATACTTCGAAGCGACCCCGGGCGCGAACCCGGTGGACATCGCGAGCGCAGCGCTCGCCCATGCGCGAAGCCATGTGCACGACGTGGTCATCATCGACACGGCCGGGCGACTGCACATCGACCAGGAAATGATGGCCGAGGTGCAGGCGATCGACCGTGCCGTCGCAGCGACCGAAAGACTCTTCGTCGTGGACAGCATGGCGGGCCAGGACGCCGTCAACGCAGCGCGCGCCTTCGATGAATCGCTCGCGCTGACCGGCGTGATCCTGACCAAGGCGGACGGCGATGCGCGCGGCGGCGCGGCGCTCTCCGTGCGTCACGTGACCGGCAAGCCGATCCTGTTCCTCGGCGTCGGCGAAAAGATCGACGCGCTCGAGCCGTTTCACCCGGAGCGCGTGGCCTCGCGGATCCTGGGGATGGGCGACGTGCTGGCGCTGGTCGAGCAGGTGCAGGCCGGTGTGGATCAGGACAAGACACGGCGCCTTGCGGACAAGCTGGCGAAGGGCCGTGCCTTTGACTTCGGGGACCTGCGGGAACAACTGGGCCAGTTGCGGCAGATGGGCGGCATGGCGGCGCTCGTGGACAAGCTGCCGGCGCAGGCGCTGCCGCCCGGCGCGCTCGCTCAGGTGGACGAGCGGTCCCTTGGGCGCCAGATCGGCATCATCGATTCGATGACGCCGGCTGAGCGCCGGCGGCCGGGCATCATCGACGGTTCGCGAAAGCGGCGCATTGCGGCGGGGGCGGGCGTCCAGGTCCAGGAGGTCAATCGGCTCCTGAAGCAACAGCTGCAGATGGAAAAGGTCATGAAAAAGATGAAGGGCGGCGGCCTGGCGCGGATGTTGCGGGGCCTTGCGGGCCGCAATCCCGGCGGTCAGGGCCCGCGCGGCTAGGAACGTCCTTCGGGCCGGCGTAAGCCTTTCATTGGCCGCATGATTTGAGTAGAATGCCCGGCTCTTTTGACGGGGCCCGATGGCTCCGGGACTGCGAGGAATTCATCCGATGGTGACGATTCGACTGACACGCCGTGGCGGCAAGAACGCGCCGTTCTATCACGTCGTCGTCACGGACAGCCGCAAGCGGCAGGGTGGACTGGTGCTGGAGCAGGTCGGGTTCTTCAACCCGGTCGCGCGCCGCAAGGACCAGAAGATCGAGCTCGATCTGCCGAGGATCGACTACTGGACTGGCACGGGCGCCAAGATGTCCGATCGCGTCCGTACGCTCGTGTCGGCTTTCCGCAAGCAGGCGGCGGCCTGATCGCATAGCGGCTCTCCGCATGGCGGAGCCACCGTCGCAAGCAACCGGACCGGGAGACAGCCGGATCGCGCTGGGCCGGATCACGGGGTCCTTCGGCGTCCGCGGTTGGGTCAAGGTCCTGTCCTATACGGATCCACCGGAACAGATACTCGAGTTTCCGGTCTGGCGGGCGGACCTCCCGGGCGGCGGGATCCGCAACCTGGCGCATCTCGAGGGCCGGCGCCACGGCAAGGGCCTGGTGGCGCGACTGGTGGGTATCGAAGACCGCGACCAGGCCATCGCGCTGACGCGGCAGGAATTGTGGATCGAGCGCCGCGAATTGCCGGCGCTCAAGAGCGGCGAGCATTACCAGGCGGACCTGGTCGGGCTCGAGGTCGTGAACCTGGAAGGCCATGTGCTGGGGCGCGTGGATCACTTCCTGGAGACCGGGGCCAATGCCGTCATGGTCGTGATCGGCGAGAAGGAGCATTGGCTGCCGATGGTGCCACGTCATGTGCAGCGCGTGGATCTCGGGCAGAGGCGCATCACGGTGGACTGGGACCCCGATTTCTAGATGCATATCGAAGTCGTCACGTTGTTCCCGGACATGATCCGGGCGGGTCTCGCGGAAGGCGTCGTCGGGCGCGCGGTGAAGGCGGGGCTGCTCCGGGTCGGCACCGAGGATCCGCGCAAGCTCGCGACGGATCCGCACCGCACGGTGGACGACCGGCCGTATGGCGGCGGGCCGGGGATGGTGATGAAGGTCGAGCCGCTGGCGGGCGCGATCCGTGCCTGCAGGGCGCGGTTGCCTCAGGGCTCGCCGGCGATCGCGCTGTCGGCACAGGGCCGGCCGTTCACGCAAGGGCAGGCGCGGCGGCTGGCGGCGCTACCGGGCATGATGCTGGTCGCAGGGCGCTACGAGGGCATCGACCAGCGGGTGATCGATGCGCTGATCGACGAGGAGCTGTCGATCGGTGACTATGTGGTGTCGGGCGGCGAGTTGCCCGCGCTCGTGGTGATCGATGCGGTGGCCCGGCTGTTGCCGGGAGTGCTGGGCGATGCGGAGTCGGCGGCGCAGGATTCTTTCGGTGACGGGCTGCTCGACTGGCCGCAGTACACGAGGCCGGAGGAATGGGAAGGGCAGGTTGTGCCTGCTGTTCTGCAGGGCGGGAACCATGCCGGGATCCAGCGCTGGCGGCTGAAGCAGGCGCTGGGCCGGACCTGGCGGATCCGGCCGGAACTGATTGCCGCGCGCACGCTCTCCAGGGAGGAGCGCGCGCTGCTCGATGAATATTGTGCCGAGGCGGGGATCGATCCGCCGCGGTGATTGACCAGGACGGGACCAACGCTGAAATCGGGAACAGAGCCATGAACAAGATCATTCAGGAACTGGAATCACGCACGATGAGCCGCAAGCTGCCCGAGTTCGGGCCCGGCGACACCGTGGTCGTCCAGGTGAAGGTCCGCGAGGGCGACCGCGAGCGCATCCAGGCCTACGAAGGGGTCGTGATCGCCTGCAAGAATCGCGGCTTCAACAGCTCCTTCACCGTGCGCAAGGTGTCGCATGGCGAAGGCGTCGAGCGCGTCTTCCAGACGCACAGCCCGTCGATCGCGGACGTCGAAGTGAAGCGCCGCGGCAAGGTGCGCCGCTCCAAGCTCTATTACCTGCGCGACCGCTCCGGCAAGTCCGCGCGCATCGAGGAAAAGCTGAGCACCTAGCATGGGCCTGCTGCGCGCAGTCGGGGCATTCCTGAAGGGCCTGCTGTACGCCCTTGACGGCCTGCGCAAGGTCCTGCACCTGGTGCTGCTGCTGATCATCTTCGGCGCGCTCCTGGCATTCAGCCACACGACGCTGCCGATCATCCCGCGCCGCGCCGCGCTCGAGCTCGCGCCGCTCGGCAGCATCGTCGAGGAGGAAGCCGGCGATCCGCTCGACCGGGCCCTCGACGACGTGACCGGCGAAGACGAGCATGAAACCCGGCTGCGCGACCTGATCGACGTCGTGGACCATGCACGCGACGACGACCGCATCCGCGCGCTGGTACTGAACCTCGACGGACTCGACCACGCCGGCCTGCCGGCGCTGCAGGACCTGGCGCAGTCGATACGCTGGTTCCGCGAGTCGGGCAAAAAGGTCTATGCGCACGGGCTCGCCTTCACGCAACGCCAGTACTACCTCGCCGCGCAGGCGGACGAGGTCTACCTGGATCCGTTCGGATACGTAATGCTGGATGGCTACTCCTATTACCGGAGCTACCTGGGCGGCACCGCGGAGAAACTTGCCGTTGACGTGAATGTCTTCAAGATCGGCAGCCACAAGTCCGCGCCCGACACCTGGACCCGCAGCGACATGTCGCGCGAGGATCGCGAGAACGCGAAGGTCTGGATCGGCGCGCTCTGGGACGGCTACAAGGCGGATGTCGCAGCGGCCCGCAAGCTCGAACCGGAGACGATCCAGGCCTATTCCGACGAGGCGGCCGCGGGCGTGCAGGCGACCGGTGGCGACCTCGCGCAGTACGCGCTCGCGCGCGGCCTGGTGGACGGCCTGAAGACGCGCGAGGAATTCGAGAAGATTGTCGCTGGCGTCGCGGGCAAGGACGAGGACACCGGCAGCTACAAGTCGGTCGACTGGCGGCCCTACCTGTCGGTCGTGCGCTCGGACGAGGCGCTGGCGGGATCCGAGGACCAGAATGTCGCCGTGGTCGTCGCATCGGGCGAGATCCTGGACGGCGAGCAGCCGCCGGGTTTCGTCGGCGGCGACACGCTGGCGGCGCAGCTGCGCGACCTGCGCGACGACGACGACTACTCGGCCGTCGTGCTGCGCATCGACAGCCCCGGCGGCAGCATCATGGCGTCCGAGGTCATCCGCCGCGAAGTGGAGGCACTACGCGCCTCCGGCAAGCCGGTGGTCGTGTCCATGAGCACGGTCGCGGCCTCGGGCGGCTACTACATCGCGATGAACGCGGATCGAATCTTCGCGGCCCCGACCACGATCACGGGCTCGATTGGCGTGTTTGCAGTGATCCCGACCTTCCAGCGCACGCTCGCGAAGCTCGGCATCACCAACGACGGTTTCGGGACGACCGACCTCTCCGGCGCCGGCGATCTCGACCGGTCGCTGAATGGCGAAGCGCGGCAGATCCTGCAGGCCAGCGTCGAGCACGCCTACCGGACATTCGTGGAAGGCATCGCGCGCGCGCGCGGCCGCAGGCCCGAGGAAATCGAAAGCCTGGCGCAGGGCCGGGTCTGGACCGGCGCCGATGCGCGTGCCGCGGGAATCGTCGACGAGCTGGGCGGAGTGGACGACGCGATCGCGGAAGCTGCGAAGCTCGCCAAGCTCGAGGAGGGCTACGGCGTCGTCTGGGTCGAGCGCAGCGTTTCCTGGCGCGACGTGATCGCGATGCGGCTGCGCACCGCGGCTGCGTGGATGGTCAGGTCGATCGCGCCGCGCCACACGCAGTTGCCGGGACTCGGTTCCGCGGTGGCGCAGGTCCGCGGGCTCCTCGAACTCGCCGCCAAGGGGCGGCCGGTCTACCTCTGCAACTGCCGGATCGACTGATCCGCGGTCAGGCGACCCAGTCCAGGATCACCTTTCCGGACTGCCCGCTGCCCATGGTCTCGAACGCGTCCTGGTAGTCGGCGGCCGCATAGCGGTGCGTGATCACCGGGCGCACATCGAGGCCGCTCTGCAGCATGCTCGCCATCTTGTACCAGGTCTCGAACATCTCGCGGCCGTAGATGCCCTTGATCACGAGGCCCTTGAAGATCACCTGGTTCCAGTCGATGGCCATCTCGGACGGCGGGATGCCGAGCATCGCGATGCTGCCGCCGTGGTGCATCACTCGCAGCATGTCGCGGAATGCCGCGGGATTTCCCGACATCTCGAGGCCCACGTCGAAGCCTTCCTCCATGCCGAGCTCGCGCATCGCGTCATCGATGCTCTCGCGCGAGACATTGAGCGCCCGCGTCGCGCCCATCTTGCGCGCGAGCCCGAGCCGGTAGTCGTTGACATCGGTGATCACGACATGGCGCGCGCCGATGAAGCGCGAGATCGCGACCGCCATGATGCCGATCGGGCCGGCGCCGGTGATCAGCACGTCCTCGCCGACCATGTTGAAGGACAGCGCCGCATGCGTCGCATTGCCGAGCGGGTCGAGGATCGAGGCGATCTCGTCGGTGATCGCGTCCGGCAGCCGGAACACGTTGGCGGCCGGCAGCACCATGTACTCGGCGAAGCAGCCCGGCCGGTTGACGCCGACGCCCAGCGTGTTGCGGCACAGGTGGCGGCGCCCCGCGCGGCAGTTGCGGCAGTGGCCGCAGGTGATGTGGCCCTCGCCGGAGACGCGGTCGCCCTTCGACAGGCCGCGCACCTCGCTGCCGAGCTCGACGATCTCGCCGCAGTACTCGTGGCCGACCTGCATCGGCACCGGAATCGTGCGTTGAGCCCAGTCATCCCACTTGTAGATGTGGATGTCGGTGCCGCAGATCGCGGTCTTGCGCATCCGGATCAGCACGTCGTTGGGCCCTGCCTCCGGCACAGCCAGATCTCCCATCCAGATGCCCGGTTCGCGCCGCGACTTGATCAATGCCTTCATGTGGTCCTCAATCCCTGATGATTTCCGAGTTCGCGGCCGGCCTGCGCGAACGCTGCAACGGCAGTCTCGAGCTGCCCGCGCGTATGCGCGGCGCACATCTGCGTTCGGATCCGCGCCTTGCCCATCGGCACGACCGGGTAGGAGAAGCCGATCGCGTAGACGCCGAGCTCCAGCAGGCGTTCGGCCATGCGTCCGGCGAGCGCCGCGTCGCCCAGCATCACCGGGATGATTGGATGGCCGCCGCCCGCGAGCACGAACCCGAGCGACGTCATCCGCTCGCGAAACCAGGCCGCATTGTCCATCAGCTGGCGGCGCGGCGCGGGCGACGCCTCGAGCAAGTCGAGTACCCGCAGGGTCGTCGCCGCGACCACCGGCGCGATTGTGTTCGAGAACAGGTAGGGGCGGGACCTCTGCCGCAGCCAGTGCGACGACCTGCGCGCGCCCCGACACGAAGCCGCCGCTCGCGCCGCCGAGCGCCTTTCCGAGCGTGCCGGTCAGGATGTCCACGCGCCCCATCACGCCGCAGTGCTCGTGCGTGCCGCGGCCGCCCGCACCCATGAATCCCGTCGCGTGCGAATCGTCGACCACGACCGAGGCCGAATGCCGGTCCGCGAGATCGCAGATCTCGCGCAGGCGCGCGATCGTGCCGTCCATCGAGAACACGCCGTCGGTCACGACCAGGCGCGTGCGCGCGTCGCGCGCCTCTTTCAGGCGCTCCTCGAGCTCCCCGAGGTCGCCATTGTCGTAGCGCAGCCGTTTCGCCTTCGACAGGCGGATGCCGTCGATGATGCTGGCGTGATTCAGCGCGTCGGAAATGATCGCGTCATTCTCGTCGGTCAGGGTCTCGAACAGGCCGCCATTCGCGTCGAAGCAGGACGAGTACAGGATCGTGTCGTCGGTGCCGAGGAATGCGGACAGGCGCTTCTCGAGCTCGCGATGGACCGTCTGCGTCCCGCAGATGAAGCGAACCGAGGCCATGCCGTATCCGAAACGGTCGATTGCCTCGTGCGCGGCCTTGCGAAGCTCCGGATCGTTGGCGAGGCCCAGGTAATTGTTGGCGCACAGGTTGATGACCTCGCGCCCGTCCTCGAGCCGCACGACCGGGCCCTGGCCCGAGGCGATCACGCGCTCGCGCTTGAAGAGGCCGTTCCTTTCCAGTTCAGCGGTCTGCGACTCGAGCCGCCGCAGCAATGCCTGGTCCATGATGTTCCGCCCGTCTGCGCCTGCCGCGGATTATAGCGGTAGGCCTAGCGCCTCCCCGTATAATCCGCGGGCCGGGGAGGGCGGGTGACCGGGAAAAATCGGGTGGCGGATGCGTCTGGCGGCAGGCATCGGATCGATCGCTGGCTCTGGTGCGCGCGCTTCCAGCGCAGCCGGACGCTGGCCGCCGCGGCGGTCAGCGGGGGCAAGGTCCACGTCAATGGCGAGCGCGCCAGGGCATCACGCGATGTCGCGGTGGGCGACCGCCTGGACATCACGCTCGGCACGGACGTCTGGACCGTGATCGTGCGGTCCCTGCCATCGCGGCGCGGGCCAGCCGCAGAGGCGCGCGCCTGCTACGAAGAGACGACCGACAGCCTGCTGCGCCGCGCCGTGGCGCGCGAGCGCCGCCAGATCGAGCGCCGCTCGGATACCGCGCCGGCGGGCCGGCCGGACAAGCGCGGCCGCCGGGCGATCCGGCAACTGCAGGGACGGAGCTGAAGCATGAACGCGCCGCCGCCGGAAGCGCCCTGGGCCATCCTGCGTTCGAGGCCGGCGCGGCTGTTCATCGTGCTGACGGCATTGTTCGTCACCAACGCGATGATCGCCGAGTTCGTCGGCGTGAAGATCTTCGCGCTCGAGGACACGCTGGGACTGCCGCCCTTCGACTGGCGGCTGTTCGGCCAGAGCGGCTCGCTGTCCTTCACCGCGGGCGTGATGCTGTGGCCGATCGTGTTCATCATGACGGACGTCATCAACGAATATTTCGGCGTGCGCGGCGTCCGATTCATTTCCTGGCTGGCGGTCGCCTTCATCTCCTATGCCTTCCTGTTCGCCTACCTGGCGATCAGCCTGGCCCCGGCCAGCTGGTGGGTGACGGTCGGCAGCGAGCGCGGCGTGCCGGACATGCAGGCGGCCTTTGCCAGCATCTTCGGGCAGGGCCTGTGGACCATCGGCGGATCCATCACGGCGTTCCTGATCGGGCAGCTGATCGACGTCGTCATCTTCCATCGCATCCTGCAGGTGACCGGGTGAAAGATACGTGTGGCTGCGCGCGACGGCGTCGACCGCGGTCTCGCAGCTCGTCGACAGTTTCGTCGTGCTGTACATCGCCTTCGTGCTGGGGCCGCAGCACTGGCCCACGGGCCTGTTCCTCGCCGTCGGCACGGTCAACTACTGCTACAAGATGCTGATGGCGGTCGCGCTGATCCCGCTCCTGTACATCGGGCGCCGCCTGATCCACGGATATCTCGGCGCCGAGACCGCGGAGCGCCTGCGCGCCCATGCGGCCGGCGCGGATGACGGGGGTGGCAGCTGATGCCGCGGCCCGTGACCCCGGCGCTCGCCGTCGACGTCGTCATCGAGCTCGAGGACCGTCCGGGCAGGCCCGTCGTGCTGATCCGGCGCCGGAATCCGCCGGCCGGCCACGCTTTTCCCGGCGGCTACGTGGACATCGGCGAAACCGTCGAAGACGCGGCGCGCCGCGAAGCGCGCGAGGAAACCGGACTCGACATCCGCCTCGGCCCGCTGCTCGGCATCTATTCCGACCCGACGCGCGATCCGCGCGGGCACACGGTCAGCCTCGTGTACATCGCGGGCGCGAGCGGCGAGCCGCTGGCCGGCGACGATGCGGCGGGCATCCTGGTCGTGAATCCAGAGGACGCGCCGCCGCTCGCATTCGATCACGGCCGGATCCTCGCCGACTACCTCGCGATGCGCCGGGCCGGCCGGTCCGGACACGGATAGAATTCCACCCATGACGAACGCCCCGAACCTGGCATTCCTGCGCACCGGCGAGCCATTCGAGTCGGCGGCCGGCGCGGCGATCAACCGGCTGTACCTCGCGGACGAAGCGGCGGCGATGGCCGAGGCGCTGGAACTCGCGCGCCTGCCCGCGGCGGAGCGGCAGGCCATCCATCGCGATGCGATGGACCTCGTCGCCGCGGCGCGCCGGCGGCGTGCCGGCAAGGGCGGGGTCGAGGCGTTCCTGCAGCAGTATCACCTCGCCTCGCAGGAAGGCGTCGTGCTGATGTGCCTCGCGGAGGCCTTGCTGCGGATTCCGGATGCCGAGACCGCGGACCGGCTGATTGCCGACAAGATATCGACAGGCCAGTGGTCCGAATATCTCGGCGAGGCCGAGTCGCTGTTCGTCAATGCCTCGACCTGGGGACTGATGCTGACCGGCCGGCTGGTGCGCCCGGCGGACAGCGACCTGCGCGACCCGGCGTCGGTGCTGCGCCGGCTCGTGGCGCGGCTCGGCGAGCCGGTCGTCCGCGCGGCATTCCGCCAGGCGATGCGGATCATGGGGCACCAGTTCGTGATGGGCCGCACGATCGGCGACGCGCTCGAACGGGCCGCGACCGGCGAGGACGCGCGTTATCGCCACACCTACGACATGCTGGGCGAGTCGGCGCTGACCGCGCCGGACGCGCTGCGTTACCTGCAGTCCTACAGCGCCGCGATCGCCGCGGTCGGCGCCTCGGTGGAGGCGGGCAGCGCGCCCGCGTCCTGGCCCAGCATCTCGGTCAAGCTGTCGGCGCTGCACCCGCGCTACGAATTCGGCCGCCGCGACCAGATCCTGTCCGAGCTCGGCGATCGCATCGAGACGCTCGCACTCGAGGCCCGCGACGCCGGCATCGCGCTGACGATCGACGCCGAGGAGGCCGACCGGCTCGAACTGTCGCTGGAACTGCTCGACCGGCTGCTGCGACAGCCGAAGCTGGCGGGATGGGACGGCCTCGGCCTCGCCGTGCAGGCCTATGCGAAGCGCGCCGCCGACGTGCTGCGTTACGTCGGCCGGCGCGCGGACGAAACCGGGCGCGTGCTGAATGTCCGCCTCGTCAAGGGCGCCTACTGGGACAGCGAGGTCAAGCGCGCGCAGGAGCGTGGCCTGCCCGGCTATCCGGTCTACACGCGCAAGCAAAACACGGACGTCAGCTACCTCGCCTGCGCGCGCATCCTGCTGGACGGCAGCCGGCGCGTGTATCCGCAGTTCGCAACCCACAATGCGCATACGGTCGCGAGCATCATTCATCTCGCAGCGGCGCGTGGCCGGGAATTCGAGTTCCAGCGCCTGCACGGCATGGGCGAGGAGCTCTACTCAGAAGTCACCGATCCCGCGGGGCGCGCCTTGCCCTGCCGCGTCTACGCGCCGGTCGGCTCGCACGAAGACCTGCTGCCCTACCTGGTGCGCCGCCTGCTCGAGAACGGCTCGAACACGTCGTTCGTCAATCGCGTCGTCGACGAATCGCTGCCGCTCGAGGAAGTGATCAGCGACCCGGTCGCGGAAGTCGAGCGCGCAGCCGGGCCGCATCCGCGCATACCGTTGCCCGCTGCGCTCTTCGGCCCGGGGCGCCGCAATTCCGCCGGCATCAACCTGGCCGACGGGCGCGAGCAGCAGAGCCTCGCCGATGCCTGCCGGCAGGCGCTCTCGAAGCCGCTCACCGCCGCGCCGATCGTCGGCGGGCGCGAACATCCGGGACGCGCGCGGAAGATTCTGTGCCCGGCGGATCTCGGGCGCGTCGCCGGCGAGGTGATGGAGGCCGATGTCGCGCTCCTCGATCAGGCGCTCGCGCTCGCGACGGCCGCGCAGCCCGATTGGGACCGAACGCCGGCTGGCGAGCGGGCGGCAAAGCTTCGCGAAGCGGCCGACCGGCTCGAACGCGATGCTGCGCGCTTCATCGCCATCTGCGTCACCGAGGCCGGCAAGTCCGTGCCCGACTCGATCGCCGAGGTCCGCGAGGCCGTCGATTTCCTCCGCTACTACGCGGCGAGGGCCGAACAGGAATTCGGCCAGCCGCTGGCGCTGCCGGGCCCGACCGGCGAGGCCAACCGCCTCCTGCTGCGCGGCCGCGGCGTCTTTGCCTGCATCAGTCCGTGGAATTTCCCGCTCGCGATCTTCACGGGCCAGGTCGCGGCGGCGCTCGCGGCCGGCAACAGCGTCATCGCGAAACCGGCCGCGCAGACGCCGCTGGTCGCCGCCGCGATGGTGCGTCTGCTGCACGAATCCGGCGTGCCCGGCGACGTGCTGCACCTGGTGCCCGGTCCCGGCTCCTCGATCGGCAGCGCGCTGATCGCCGACCCGCGCATCGCCGGCGTCGTGTTCACCGGTTCCACCGAGACCGCGCGCCTGATCAACCGGACGCTCGCGGCGAAGGAGGGGCCGTTGCCGGTGCTGATCGCCGAGACCGGCGGCCAGAATGCCATGCTGGTGGACAGTTCCGCCCTGCCGGAGCAGGTGGTCAACGACGCGATCCAGTCGGCATTCAATTCGGCGGGGCAGCGCTGCTCGGCTTTGCGCGTGCTGTACGTGCAGCAGGACATCGCCGAACGGGTCCTCGAACTGCTGGCGGGCGCGATGGACCTGCTCGCCATCGGCAATCCAGCGCTGTTGTCGACCGACGTCGGCCCGGTGATCGATGCGCCCTCACTCGCGACGCTCGAGAAACACGCGGCGGCCATCGTCGTGGGCGCACGCTGGCAGCATCGCGTGCCGCTGCCGGCCGGACTGCCGCGCGGACATTTCTTCGCGCCGCTCGCGGTCGAGATCGACGGCATCGAGCGGCTCGAGCGCGAGGTGTTCGGGCCCGTGCTGCACATCGTGCGCTTCGCCGCCTCCGGGCTCGACGCCGTCATCGACGCCATCAACGGCAGCGGCTACGGCCTGACGCTCGGCGTGCACACGCGCATCGATAGCGTCGCGCGGCGCGTCGCGGCGCGCGCCAAGGTCGGCAATGTCTACGTCAACCGCAACATGATCGGCGCGGTCGTCGGCGTGCAGCCCTTCGGCGGCTGCGGCCTCTCGGGCACCGGCCCGAAGGCCGGCGGCCCGCATTATCTTCCCCGCTTCGCCACCGAGCAGACCATCACGACCAACACCGCAGCGGTCGGCGGCAACGCCACGCTCTTGTCGCTCGGCGAAACCTGACGCTGCCGCCCGCACGATTCCTGAATTGCGGCACTGCATCGGCTCGCTTCGGGCAGGCCTTCTCAGGATCGTGCGCGACAGGGATGTCGCGCCCGAAGCCTACAGGGATGTATTCACGGCGGTCCTGAGAAGGCCTGCCCGAAACGGGCCGAGCCGTTACATCATCCCGGTCTGTAACCGCGCCGCTTCCGACATCATCGATTGATTCCACGGCGGGTCGAACACCAGGTCGACGCTCGCCTTGCGAATCGTCGGAATGATCAGGAGCTTGTCGCGCACGTCCGCGACCAGCACCTCGCCCATGCCGCAGCCCGGCGCCGTCAGCGTGAGCTTGATGTCGACGTCGCGCGTGCCCTCGTCGTTCGGCGAGATCTTGCAGTCGTAGACGAGACCCAGTTCGACGATGTTGATCGGGATCTCCGGGTCGAAGCAGGTGCGCAGCTGGTCCCAGACCAGGCGGCTGACATCCTCGTCGGTCGCGCCCGGCGGAAGCTCGGGCGGCCGCAACGGCTCCTTGCCGATGGCGTCGCCGTCGCTGCCTGCGATCCGGAACAGGTTGCCCTCGATGTACACCGTGAAGCTGCCGCCCAGCGACTGCGTGATGTAGCCGACGCTGCCGGTGCGCAGATTGACCTCGATGCCGGCCGGCACGATCACCGCGCGCACATCGCGCTGCACGACGACAGGTTCGCGTTGCGCGCCGCGCATGCTCATTCGGTCGAGACCGGCGCCGCGGTACCCGCGAGCGCGGCATTCAACGTGTGCCAGCAGAGGCTCGCGCACTTGACCCGCATCGGGAACTCGCGCACGCCGGCGAGCGCCGCGAGCTTGCCGATGCCGGGATCCGCGGTGGCGTCGTGCCGGGTCAGCATGCCGTGCACGGTGGCGAAGAGAGCGGCAGCTTCCGCGCGGCTCTTGCCCTTGACCGCCTCGCTCATCATCGAGGCCGAGGCCGTCGAGATCGCGCAACCGCTGCCCTCGAAACGGATGTCGCGAATGACATCATCCTGCATCTCAACAAACACTCGTAACTTATCGCCACATAAGGGATTATTGCCCACCGCCGAGTGGGTCGCGCCCACCAGCCTGCCGAAATTCCTCGGTCGGCGGTTGTGGTCGACGATGACGTCGCGATAGAGATCGGCGAGTTCCATCAGCCGAGCATCCGGATGGCGTACAGCACGGCATCGCGCAGCGCGTCGACTTCCGCGCGCGTGTTGTAAAGGCCGAAGGAGGCGCGCGTCGTCGCCGGCACGCCGAAATATTCCATGACCGGCATCGCGCAGTGGTGACCGGTGCGCACGGCCACGCCCTGCGAATCGAGCACCGTGCCGAGGTCGTGCGGGTGCAGGCCCTCGATCGTGAAGGACACGAGACTTGATTTCTCCGGCGCCGTGCCGATGAAGGCGAGTCCCGGAATGCCGGCGAGTTCGCGGGTCGCGTACTCGAGCAGCTTGCGTTCGTGACCGGCGATCCGATCGATGCCGATTGCACCGAGATAATCGATCGCGGCGCCGAGCCCGATGGCGCCGCCGATATTCGGCGTGCCGGCCTCGAAGCGGTGCGGCAGGTGGTTGTAGGTCGTGCGCTCGAAGGACACCGACAGGATCATGTCACCGCCGCCCTGCCAGGGCGGCATCGCCTCGAGCACAGGCTCGCGGCCGTAAAGAACGCCGATGCCGGTCGGTGCGTACATCTTGTGCCCTGAGAAGGCATAGAAGTCGCAGCCGATTGCCTCCACGTCCACGGCGAGGTGCGGCACGGCCTGGGCGCCGTCGACCAGCGTCGTGATGCCGCGTTCGCGGGCGGCAGCGACGTAATCGCGTATCGGCAATACCGTGCCCAGTGCGTTCGAGACATGCGCGAGCGCGACGATGCGCGTGCGCGGTCCAAGCAATGCAAGGTAGGCATCGAAGTCGACGACGCCGCGCCGGTCGATCGGCACGACACGCAGCACCGCGCCGGTCTGCTCGCAGACCAGTTGCCAGGGCACGATATTCGAATGATGCTCGAGCCAGGACAGGACGATCTCGTCGCCGGGCTTGAGCCGCGGGCGGGCATGACCCTGGGCGACCAGGTTGACGGCTTCCGTCGTGCCGCGCAGGAAGACGATCTCGGCCGTCGATGCGGCTTTGACGAAATGCCGGACTTTTTCCCGCGCGCCTTCGTAGAGCGCGGTCGCCTCCTGCGACAGCGTATGTACGCCGCGATGCACGTTCGCATGATGCGAGCGTCCATAGTCGGCGACTGCGTCGATGACGGCCGCCGGCTGCTGTGCCGACGCGGCGTTGTCGAGGTAGGCGAGCGGATGGCCGTTGACCTGGCGCGACAGCACCGGAAAATCCTGGCGCAGCCGCTCCACGTCGAATGTCGGCTGCAGGTCGCGCACGGCGGCCATCAGCGGAAACTCCGGATCACGTCGCGGTCCGGCAGGCGGCCGACCACCAGTTCCTCGATGCCGCGGCGCAACTCCGGCAGCGGCACACCGGCGATGACGTCCTCGCAGAATGCGAATGTCAGCAGGCTGCGGGCGGTTGCCGGATCCAGCCCGCGCGCCAGCAGGTAGAAGAGCTGCGCGGGATCCAGCGTGCCGATGGTCGCGCCATGGCGGCACTTCACGTCGTCCGTGTGGATCTCGAGCTGCGGCCGCGAGTTGATTTCCGCGAGCGGGGTCAGCAGCAGGTTGCGGCTCGACTGGCTCGCGTCGGCGCCGCGCGCCGCGGGGTGCACGACGATGCGCCCATTCAGCGCGCCGCGCCCGCGCTCCGAGGCGATGCCGCGGTAGTTCTGGATCGTGCGCGTCGCCCGGCCGTGATGCGCGATGTGCGTGTAGAGGTCGGCCTGGCGTTCGCCATCGACCATGAAGAGTCCCGCCAGGCGGCATTCCGCCCGGTCGCCGGAGAGCGCCAGGTCCAGGTTGGAGCGCAGCAGCCGGCCGCCCAGCGCGAAGAGATGCTGGCTGTAGCGGCTGTCCGCCTGCTGCTCGACGACCCAGGTCTCGAGCTGCGCGGACTGCGCGCCCGCCTGGTGGAGGCGCAGGTGTTCGACCGTCGCATGCGCGCCGATCCGCAGCTCAGCAGCGAGGTTGGCCAGGGCGGGTGCGTCGCCGAGCGCGATGAAATGCTCCACGAGCCGCAAGCTGGCGCCGGCCCCGACGTCGATGGCGATGCGCGCGTGATTCGCGCCGGGCTGTGAACCCGACGCGACGTGAACCAGGTACAGCGGCTCGTGCCCGCGCCGCGCCCGCGCCGACACCGAGCACGAGGCCACCGGCGGAGAAGGCGTCGGCCAGCAGCGCGTAGCGGTCATCGGCGTCGTCGCCGGGTTCGCGCAGCAGGCGCATCGCGCGACGCTGGATCGGTCGCGAGGATCGTCGCCAGGTCCTCGACCGTGACGCCGGTGCCGGCGTCCGCATCCGACAAGGCCGGCTCGAAGCGGCCATCCACCAGCACGAGCCGGCGCGCAGCGGCGAGCGGCAGCAGCCATGGCGCGAGCTGGCGGGCGCCGACGCCGCTCTGCGGCAGGATGTCGAATGCGCGCTCCGCGATCTTCGCGTGATCGAGGTATTTCCAGTTCTCGTCGCGGCGATCCGGCAGGCCGCGCTCCAGGATCCGGGCGAGCGCCTGCTCGCGGCGCCGGGCCCAGGCTGCGCCGCCCGCCATGCGCGCCGCCTGGCCGGCATGACTCGCGGCGATCCGCTGCATCACGGACTCGGCGTTCATGCGGCTGCCGTGCCTTCGCGCAGCCAGTCGTAACCGCGGCGCTCGAGTTCGAGCGCGAGCTCCCGGCCGCCGCTCTTCACGATGCGGCCGCCTGCCAGCACGTGGACCCGGTCGGGCACGACGTAATCCAGCAGCCGCTGGTAGTGCGTGACCAGCACCATCGCGCGCTCCGGCGAGCGCAGCGCATTGACGCCGTCCGCCACGACCTTCAGCGCATCGATGTCGAGTCCCGAGTCCGTTTCGTCGAGCAGCGCCAGCGTCGGTTCGAGCAGGCTCATCTGCAGGATCTCGTTGCGCTTCTTCTCGCCGCCCGAAAAGCCCTCGTTGACGCCGCGATTCAGCAGGCTCTCGTCCATCTGCATCTGGCGGATCTTCGCGCGTACCAGGTTCAGGAACTCGAAGGCGTCGAGCTCCGTCAGGCCACGGTGCTTGCGCAGCGCATTCAGCGAGGCCTTCAGCAGGTAGACGTTGTTGACGCCCGGAATCTCGACCGGATACTGGAAGGCGAGGAAGAGGCCTTGTCGCGCGCGCTCCTCGGGGGGCATCGCGAACAGGTCGCGGCCAAGGTAGGTTGCGCTGCCGGAAACGACCTCGAGGCCCGGGCGGCCGGCCAGCACGCCGGTCAGCGTGCTCTTGCCGGAGCCATTCGGCCCCATGATCGCGTGCACTTCGCCGGCGCCGACCTCGAGCGACACGCCGTCGAGTATCAGGCGCTCGCCGGCGCGCACGCGCAGGTCGCGAATGCTGAGGATGGTCATCCGACGGCTCCTTCGAGGCTGACGGCCAGCAGGTTCTGCGCCTCGACGGCGAACTCCATCGGCAGTTCCCTGAAGACCTGCTTGCAGAAGCCGTTGACGATCATGTTGACGGCATCCTCGGCGGCGATGCCGCGCTGCAGGCAGTAGAAGAGCTGGTCGTCCGAGATCTTGGAGGTCGAGGCCTCGTGCTCGACGACCGCAGTCGGGTTCCTGACCTCGATGTAGGGAAACGTGTGTGCGCCGCAGGTCGCGCTCATCAGCAGCGAGTCGCACTGCGTGTAGTTCCGCGCACCGTCGGCTCCCGGCAGGATCTTCACGAGGCCGCGATAGGCGTTCTGGCCATGCCCGGCGGAAATGCCTTTCGAGACGATGGTCGAGCGCGTGTTGCGGCCCATGTGGATCATCTTGGTGCCGGTATCCGCCTGCTGGTAATGGTTCGCGAGCGCGACGGAATAGAACTCGCCCACCGAATCGTCGCCGCGCAGGATGCAGCTCGGGTATTTCCAGGTGATCGCCGAGCCGGTCTCGACCTGGGTCCAGGAGATCTTCGAATTCCGCCCGCGGCAGTCGCCGCGCTTGGTCACGAAATTGTAGATGCCGCCGACGCCCTTCTCGTCGCCCGGATACCAGTTCTGCACGGTCGAATACCTGATCTGCGCATTGTCGAGCGCGATCAGCTCGACGACGGCGGCGTGCAGCTGGTTCTCGTCGCGCATCGGCGCGGTGCAGCCCTCGAGATAGCTGACGTGCGAGCCCTCGTCCGCGATGATCAGCGTGCGCTCGAACTGGCCAGTCTTCGATGCATTGATCCGGAAATAGGTCGACAGCTCCATCGGGCAGCGCACACCCTTCGGGACGTAGACGAAGGAACCGTCGGTGAACACCGCCGAATTGAGCGTCGCATAGAAGTTGTCGCTTACCGGCACGACGGTGCCGAGATAGCGCTCGACGAGGGCAGGGTGGTTCTGGACCGCCTCCGAGAACGAGCAGAACACGACGCCTGCTTCGGCGAGGCGCTCCTTGAACGTGGTCGCGACCGAGACGCTGTCGAACACCGCGTCCACCGCGACGCCGGCGAGCCGCGCGCGCTCGTGCAGCGGGATGCCGAGCTTGTCGTAGGTCTCGAGCAGCTTCGGGTCGACCTCGGCGAGCGACTTCGGGCCGTCGCCCTGCTGCTTCGGTGCCGAGTAGTAGGAGATCTGCTGGAAGTCGATCGGCGGGTAATGGACATGGGCCCAGTCCGGCGCGGTCATCCGGAGCCAGCGACGGTAGGCCTTCAGCCGCCAGTCGAGCATGAACGCGGGTTCGCCCTTCTTGGCCGAGATCAGCCGGATGACGTCCTCGCTGAGGCCCGGCGGGACCGTGTCGCTCGCGATGTCCGTCACGAAGCCGTGCCGGTACTTGCGACCGACCAGCGATTCCAGTTCCGGCTGCTGCTGTGTCGTCATTGACCGGCGGTCCTCAGCCGCGCACCAGCGGGCGCCACTCGCCGCCTGCGGGCCGGCGCAATTCCGGCGTCGGGAAATTTCCGCTGCGGCTCACGAGGTCGGTGAGACTGATGCCGACCAGGGCGCGGCGGATCGCGAGGCTGACGCCCTGCCAGCCATGGCCGACCGTGCAGGTGGTCTCGATGTCGCACTGGCCGCTGCCGCTCGCGCACTCGGTCAACGCGACCGGGCCCTCGACCGCATCGATGATGTCGGCGGCGCTGATCCCATCCGCAGGCCGCGCGAGCAGGTAGCCGCCGCGCGCTCCGCGCATGGATTTCACGAGCCCGGCGTGCTGCAATTCCTTCAGCAGCTTGCTGACGGTCGGAAGCCCGATGTGGGTTCGCTCGGCAATGTCTGCCGCGCTCGCGAGGCTGCCGCCACCGAGGCTCGCGAGGATCACGGTCGCGTAATCGGTCAGCCGGCTGATGCGCAACATGGCTCGCTCCAGGGTCCACAAATATACAGTACGATTTTAGTACTATTATCAGCCCAAGGGTAGTAGGGCGTAGGGCTCTGCTATCCTTCAGCGCTCCCCGCGAAAGGACCCCGATACATGGAAAAACAGGCACTGGAATCGATTGCGGCCGCGATGGTGGCGCCCGGCAAGGGCATCCTGGCGGCGGATGAATCGTCCGGAACGATCAAGAAGCGGTTCGACAAGATCAAGCTCGAATCGACCTTCGAATCACGGCGCGCCTACCGCGAGCTCCTGTTCACCGCCCCTGGCGCCGAAAAGCACATTTCGGGCGTGATCCTGTTCGATGAGACCCTGCGCCAGAAAGCGTCGGACGGCAGGCCGTTTCCGGAGCTTCTGGCTGCGCGCGGAATCCTGCCCGGCATCAAGGTGGACGCGGGCGCCAAGCCGCTCGCAGGATTCCCGGGCGAGACCGTCACCGAGGGCCTGGACGGGCTGCGCGAAAGGCTCGCCGAATACCGCGGGCTCGGCGCGCGCTTCGCGAAATGGCGCGCGGTCATCGACGTGGGTGCGGGCATCCCGACCCGCTACGCGATCGAGGCCAATGCGGCGGCCCTCGCGCGATATGCGGCCCTGTGCCAGGAAGGCGGCATCGTGCCGATCGTCGAGCCCGAGGTGCTGATGGACGGCGACCACACGATCGAGCGTTGCGAGGAAGTGACCGATGTGGCGCTGACCGCGGTGTTCGATGCGCTGTTCATGCATCGCGTGCACCTCGAGGGGATCGTGCTGAAGCCGAACATGGTCATCGCCGGCAAGAAGTGCGCGGTCCAGGCGGCGCCGCAGCAGGTCGCCGACGCGACGCTGCGCTGCCTGCGGCGCCGGGTACCCGCGGCAGTACCTGGTATTGCATTCCTGTCCGGCGGCCAGAGCGAAGCGCAGGCGACGCTGCACCTGTCGCTGATGAATCGCGACGTGTCCCTGCCGTGGCAGCTTTCCTTCAGCTACGGCCGCGCATTGCAGCAGAGCACGCTCGACGCCTGGCGCGGCGAGGCGGCGAATGTCGCCGCCGCGCAGCGCACTTTCCAGCGCCGCGCGCGTCTCAACGGCCTTGCTCGCGACGGGAGCTACGACGCCGCAATGGAACAGGCCGCGGCCTGAGGCCGCGACCGGGACACCGGATCGTGCCCGCCAGCCAGGGTCGCGAAGCAACCGGCACCGCGCGCGATTCCGTGGTGCGCGTGCGGGACCTGCACTATTCCGTCTCTGGCCGCCCGATATTCGCCGGCGTCGATCTCGACATAAGGCGCGGCTCGGTCACGGCCATCATGGGTCCGAGCGGCACGGGCAAGACCACGCTCCTGCGCCTGATCACCGGACAGCTGCTGGCGGATCGCGGCCTGGTCGAGGTCGAGGGCCAGGACGTGGCGCGCCTGTCGCGGGAAGCGGTCTACAGGATGCGCCGCCGCATGGGCATGCTGTTCCAGAATGGCGCGCTGCTGACCGACCTCGACGTCTACGAAAATGTGGCGTTTCCGCTGCGCGAGCACACGCGCCTGCCGGAGCGCCTGCTGCGCCACGTGGTGCTCGCGAAGCTGCAGGCCGTCGGCCTGCGCGGAGCGTACCAGCTGATGCCGGCGGAACTGTCCGGCGGCATGGCGCGCCGCGTCGCGATGGCTCGCGCCATCGTGATGGACCCGGAGCTCCTGATCTACGACGAGCCCTTTGTCGGGCTCGACCCCATTTCGCTCGGCGTGGTGCTGCGCCTGATCCGGCGGCTCAATGACACGCTGGGCCTGACCAGCATCGTCGTTTCGCACGATGTCCACGATCTGGCTGCCGTCGCCGATTACGCCTACCTGCTGTCCGGTGGCGGGGTCATTGCGGCGGGGCTGCCGGGGACGCTCGCGACCGACACGCGCGAAGAAGTCAGCCAGTTCATGCATGGGCTGCCCGACGGACCCGTGCCATTCCACTATCCGGCGCCCGACTACCTCGAACAGCTGCGGCAGTTGCGCTGAATGTTGAGATCACTGGCAGGCGAGCTGCTGCAGAGCCTCGGCATCGCGTTACGGGCGCTCGGCGCCTATACGATCTTCTTCCTGCGGCTGTTGAAGGAGGTGCCGCGCGCGCTGTTGCGGTTCAGCCTCGTGATCGAGCAGGTGCACAATGCCGGCGCGCTGTCGCTCGTGATCATCATGCTGTCCGGCCTGTTCGTCGGCATGGTGCTCGGCCTGCAGGGTTTCGACCTGCTGCAACGCTTCGGCTCGGAGGAATCGCTGGGATCGGCCGCCGCGCTCGGCCTGCTGAAGGAACTCGGACCGGTCGTCACGGCGCTGCTGTTCGCCGGGCGCGCAGGCACTGCGCTGGCCTCGGAACTCGGCCTGATGCGCGCGACCGACCAGCTCGCGGCGATGGAGGTAATGGCCGTCGACCCGGTGCGGCGGGTGGTGATGCCGCGCTTCCTCGGCGGCGTGCTGTCGATGCCGCTGCTGGCCGGGATCTTCAGCATGATCGGGATATTCGGCGCGCAGCTGGTCGGCGTGCAGCTGATGGGCGTCGACACCGGCCAGTTCTGGTCGCAGATGCGTTCGGCTGTCGAATTCGACGACGTCATGGAAGGCGTGATCAAGAGCTGCGTATTCGGGGTCGCCTGCAGCCTGATTGCGGTCTACGAGGGCTATCATTCGGTTCCGACGGCGGAGGGCGTGGGCAGGGCGACGACGCGCACCGTCGTCATATCCTCGGTCGTCGTGCTGCTGCTCGACTACATGCTGACCGCGGCGATGATGTAAAGGAGAGATGACATGCGCCAGACGCGCGCTATCGAGCTGGGGACCGGGCTGTTCGTGCTGCTCGGTTTCGCGGCGCTGTTCTTCCTGGTTACGCAGATCACGAATCGCGAGTTCGGCCTCGGCGACTCGGGCTACCGGCTGCTCGCGTCCTTCGAGCAGGTGGGCGGCCTGAAGCCCGGAGCGCCGGTGTCGATGTCGGGCGTCACGATCGGCCATGTCGAGCGCATCGAGTACGATTTCAGCGAATACAAGGCGCGGGTCACGATGCGCATCGACCCCAAGTACGATCGCATACCTGACGACAGCGACGCCGGCATCTACACCGCCGGCCTGCTCGGGGGCCAGTACATCGGCATCGGGCCCGGCGGTTCGGAAACTTACCTGGCCGACGGCAATCAAATGCAGTTCACCCAGTCTGCGATCGTGCTCGAGAACCTGATCAGCAAGTTCCTGTTCTCCAAGGCTGCCGAGAAACAGGCGGATTCACCGGCGGAGGGATCGAAACCATGATGCGACGCGTGTTCGCGGCCTTCGGCCTCGCGCTGCCCCTGCTGATGCTCGCGGGCGTCGCCGCCGCAGCCGACAGCGTGCCGGGACCCGGGCCCCAGGAACTGATCGAGACGACCTCGATGAGGATGCTGAAGGCCCTGGATGCCGACCGGGAAGCCGCCAAGCGCGATCCTGCGCGGGTGCGAAAGCTGGTGGACGAGATCCTGCTGCCGAGCTTCGACACCGACTACTCGGCCAAGCTCGTGCTCGGCAAGCACTGGCGCGATGCGACAGCCGCACAGCGCCAGCGCTTCATCGAGGCTTTTTACCAGTCATTGCTGCGCAACTACGGTGCGGCCCTGGCCGAGTTCACCGCCGACCGGATGACCCTGCTGCCATTCCGCGGCGACCTGGCAACCGGCCAGGCGACTATCAGGACCGAGGTCAAGCGCAGCGACGGCACGCGCGTGCCCGTCAATTATTCGATGCGCGCGACGCCCGCGGGCTGGAAGGCATGGGACGTCACGATCGAGGGCATCTCCTACGTGCGAAACCTGCGCAATGACGTCGGCGCCGAGGTCGACCAGCGCGGCCTCGATGCCGTCATCGAACGCATCGAGACCGAGAACAAGAATGGCGACGACCGGCCCGGCTGAGCCGTCAGGCGGGCAGGCCACACTCGCGGCCCTCGGCGAGGGACGCTGGAGCCTGTCCGGCGACCTGCTGTTCGAGAACGCCGCGCGCTTGCTGGACGCCGGCCTTGCGGCATTTGGCGCCGAATCACAGGTCGACCTCGACCTGTCGAAGGTCGGGCGCGTGGACAGCGCCGGGCTCGCGCTCTTGGTCGAATGGTCGGTCGCGGCCCGGGGCGACGGGCGCGCGATCCACTACCGCAATGCGCCGCCGATGCTCGGCGCGCTTGCCGGCATCAGCGACCTGTCGAAATTCCTCGACGACGCCTAGGGATCGTCCGGCTCGGGCTCGAGCGGCGCCTCGTCGGGCACGTTCCCGTCGCGCACCTGGTATTCGCGGCGCTGCTGCCAGGCGTTGCGGATGAACGCATAGCGGTCGAAAGCGCTGTCCAGCGTCTCATCGGCGCTCAGCAGCGATGCGCGGCGGTCCACCACGGTCAGCGCACCGAGCGCGACGCGCGTGCCGGTGTCGAGCTTCAGCTGGACCCGCAGGTCGGTCTGGGCATCCGCGGCAAGCGACGGCGCGTCGCGCAACGACGACGGCCCGAGCAGCGGCAGCACGAGATACGGCCCTGCCGGCACTCCCCAGCGGCCCAGTGTCTGGCCGAAATCCTCGTCATGGCGCGGTATTCCGACGCGGGTGGCGGGATCGAGCAGGCCGCCGATGCCGAGCGTCGAGTTCAGCGCGAAGCGCCCGATATCGGCACCGGTGGCGAGGATCTTGAGCTGCAGCAGGTCGTTCACGATCGTGGTCGTGTATTCGAGGTGCCCGAGCAGGTTGCTGATGCCGGTGCGGAGCACCCGCGGCACGTAGCGGTGATAGCCGCTCGCCACGGGCTTCACGATGGCGCGGTCAAGCGCGTCGTTGAAGCGCTGCGTGCCGCGATTGATTCGCTCGAAGGGATCGTGCGGCGTGGACTGCGGCACGGTCGCGCAGCCGGGCAGTGCCAGCAGCAGGCCGATGGTCGCGGTGATGCGGATTGCGAGGGTCATGCAGCGATTCCGTGACGGGCCCCGACCGCGGAATTCTAGCTTCTGCGGCCGTCGTCCGGTTGCGGATTCTTGGGGCCGGCGACCTCGCGCGCACGCTTGCCTTTCGGCAGGTACTCCTCCAGCTCGTGTATGCGGGCGTCGAAGCGCTCGCGCTGCACGTCATTGAGGCCGGGCACGGCCTGGGCGAGCTTCAGCTGGTCGATCGCGAGCGCCAGGTCGCCGCTGATGACGTGGTATTCGGACATGTAGTAGTAGGCGTCGGCGACGTCGCCGGCGGCATTCGCCGCGATCGCGGTGAAGCGCGCCTGCTCGGGCGTCGGCGGGACGTTGTTGAAGAGATCGAGCAGCACGAGGTGCGCACGCTTGGCGTCGCCGGCGCGCAGCAGCGTCTCGGCGTATCGCATCGTGACCGGGACGCTGCGCGGAAACAGGTTCATCGCCTTTTCCAGCGTCGCGCGCGCATCGTCGACGCGCCCCGCCGCCAGGTAAGCCTGTCCCAGCGCGGAGTGGTACAGGATGACGTCGGGACGGCGCGCGAGCAGGTCCTGCAGGACCGGGATCGCCTGGTCGGGGGCGTCGGATCGCATCAGCGCGAGCGCGCGGCCGTACAGCTCGCCGTCGTTCGACGGCAGGTCCGCGCTCTGCGCATTGTGGTAGAGCTCGCGGAAATTGGCTTCGGGCGGCAGCGACTGGACCGCGATCCGCTCGCGGATCAACGAATAGCTCGTGCTGTCCTCGTGGCGCGGCACGTCGAGCTTGGCGGCGCGATCGCGGGTCTCGGCGATGCGCTCGCTGGTCACCGGATGCGAACGCAGCAGGTCCGGGATGTTGCGCCCGCTGCCGTCGCGCTGCTGCAGCGTCCAGAAGAAATCCGGCATGCCGCCAGGATTGAACCCGGACGCGGCCAGGATGCCGATGCCGACCCGGTCCGCCTCGGCCTCGTTCGCGCGCGTGAAATTGATCTGCTGCTGGGCCGCGAGGCCCTGGGCCGCGGTCACCGTGCCCATCACGGCGTCGCCCGGCATCCCGGTCGTCGCGCCGATCAATATCGCCGCCAGGATCGCCGCGACCGAGGCCAGGTTGGCGCGGCCCGCATTCTGCATCGAGCGCGCGATATGCCGCTGGGTCACGTGCGAGATCTCGTGCGCCAGCACGCCGGCCAGCTCGCTTTCGTTACGCGTCGCCGTCACGAGCCCGGCATTGACGCCGATGAATCCGCCGGGCAGGGCGAACGCATTGATGCCGGTATCCTTGACCGCGAAAAACGTGAAGCGATATGCGCCTTCATGCGCGTTGCTGGCAAGTTTCATGCCGAGCGACTGCAGGTACTCGTTGATCTCCGGGTCCTCGATGACCTGCCCGGCATCGCGCAGGCTGCGCACGATCATCAGCCCGATCTTGTACTCGTCCGCCAGCGACAGCGTCGTGTTCGCGGGCGTGCCGATGTCCGGCAGGTCGCCGTCATGCACCTGCGCCTGGACGACCGCTGCCATGCAGCGTCAGCAGCAGCGGAAGGAGTATCCGGGTTGCACGCATCAGATCGTTCCTGGCAAAGCGGATTCGACTGCCCGCGCAGGCATTCGTTCGCGCCTGCCTTGGCTAGAGCGCTTCCGACGCAAAGTCGGCCAGCCGCGAGCGTTCGCCGCGCGCAAGCGTCACGTGACCCGCATGCTGCCAGCCGCGGAAGCGGTTGACGACGTAGGTCAGGCCCGATGTCGTCTCGGTCAGGTAAGGCGTATCGATCTGCCCGATGTTTCCCAGGCACACGAGCTTGGTGCCGGGGCCCGCGCGGGTCACGAGTGCCTTCATCTGCTTGGAAGTCAGGTTCTGCGCTTCGTCGAGGATCAGGTAGCGGTTCAGGAACGTGCGCCCGCGCATGAAGTTCAGCGAGCGGATCTTGATGCGGTGGCGCAGCAGGTCCTGGGTCGCGGCGCGGCCCCAGCTGCCGCCGTCCTCGCTCTGCGTCAGCACCTCGAGGTTGTCCATCAGCGCGCCCATCCAGGGCTCCATCTTCTCCTCCTCGGTGCCGGGCAGGAATCCGATGTCCTCGCCGAGCGGTATCGTCACGCGCGTCATGATGATTTCGCTGAAGCGGTTGGTCTCGAGCGTCTGCATCAGCCCGGCCGCGAGCGTCAGCAGCGTCTTGCCCGTGCCGGCCGGCCCGAGGATCGTGACGAAGTCGATCTCGGGGTCGAGCAGCAGGTTCAGCGCGAGATTCTGCTCGCGATTGCGCGCCGTGATGCCCCAGACGGCGTGGCGGTCGCTGCGGTAATCCTGCGTGAGCTCGAGCTTCGCAAGCTCGTTGTCGACGGAGCGAACGATCGCCTCGAAGGAATCGCCGCCGCCGTCGTACAGGAACTGGTTCGCCTGCCATTCGCGCACCAGCGGCCCGCGGACCCGGTAGAAAGTGCGCGCCTGCTCCTGCCAGGATTCCACGTCGTTGCCGTGCGTCTCCCAGAAATCCGCGGGCAGCGCCGTGACCCCGGTGAACAGCAGGTCGGCGTCCTCGATCGTGCGGTCGTTGTAGTAGTCCTCCGCGTGCACGCCGAGGATCGCCGCCTTGATGCGCAGGTTGATGTCCTTCGACACGAGCGTCACGCGTATCTTCGGCATCTCCATCTGCAGCGCGAGCGTATAGCCGAGCAGGGCGTTGTCGATGCCGTGGCCCGGCAGCGTGTCCGGGAGGCCCGCGGCGAGCCGGCGCGTCTGGAAGAACAGCCGGCCGCTCGGCGGCTTCTTGCCGTGATTGCCGCTGCGGCCGACCGGCAGCTCGAGGCCGCGGTCGATCTGTTCCTTGGTGGCGCTCGCCATCAGCTCGTCGAGGAAACGGCTGACCTGGCGGACATTGCGCGCGGATTCGGAAAGCCCCTTCTTGCCGGCGTCGAGCTCCTCCAGCACGCCCATCGGCAGGTAGATGTCGTGCTCCTCGAAGCGGAAGATCGCCGCCGGGTCGTGCATCAGCACGTTGGTGTCCAGCACGAACGCGCGCCGGGCGTCCTTCGCGGGGCGTCCTTTCAGCATGCCGGCCTCACAGCGCGCGCGCCGCCGCCAGTACCTGCGCGGCGTGGCCGGCCACCCTGACCTTGCGCCATTCCTGGCGCAGGACGCCCTCGGCGTCGATCAGGAAGGTGCTGCGTTCCACTCCCATCATCTTGCGGCCGTACATGTTCTTCTGCTTCCAGGCCCCGAAGCGCGACGCGATGGCATGGTCCTCGTCGGAACCGAGCGCGAAGGGAAAGCTCATCTTGGCCCTGAACTTGTGGTGCGACTCGAGCGTATCGGTCGAGACGCCGAGGATCGTCGTGCGCGCGCGGCTGAATGCGGGCGCGAGATCGCGGAAATCGCTGCCCTCGAGCGTGCAGCCCGGCGTGTTGTCGCGCGGATAGAAGTAGATGACGACGTTCCGGCCGCGCTGCTCGCTGAGCCGGAAGTCCCCGCCGGTCGTCGGGATCACGAAATCCTGTACCTTTCGGCCGACGTTGATCGTGGTCATGGCGATGGCTGGACCCCCGGGGCTTGCGCAGCGGTCAATTCTTGACCGGCTCGAGAATCGCGTCGAGGTTCATCTGGTCGCAGAAGTCCATGAACTCTTCGCGCAGCGCACCGACATGGATGCGTGCCGGCACATTGACGATCATGTAGACGGAGAACATCTGCGCGCCGGTGTGCGCGGCCGCATAGCCGCGCGTCGAAAGCTCGCCGATGTCGATGCCCCGCGCCGCAAAGAACCCGGATACCGCCGAGACGATGCCTGCCTGGTCGAGGCAGACCACGTCGACGGAGTAGGGGACCATGTCCTCGCGCACCGCGCGCTCGGCCGTCCGGCGCACCTGGATCGTGATGCCGGAGGTCTCCGCCAGCTTGTTGAGCTCGGTCTCGATCCTGGCGATCGAATGCCAGTTCCCTGAAACCAGCAGTAACATCGCGAAATCCGAGCCCAGCGCCGTCATCCGGCTCTCGCTGATGCTGCCGCCGCAGTCGGCGACGGTCTTCGAGAGATCGTGCACCAGACCGATGCGATCGTTGCCGATGGCCGAGATTGCGATGAATTGCTTCATGCGGGAAAGAACGGGAATGACCACCGCAGTCTACCGGGATCGGCATGGCGATGATACGCCGGGCCAGCGCTCGCTTGCGCCGATGAGCCACGCGCCAGTACGATCCCGCCTCCGCTGGCCATGCGGCTGGAGGTCTGATGTTCCGCGGCAGCCTGGTGGCGCTCGTGACGCCGATGACGGAATCGGGCGAGGTGGATCATGTCGCGTTCGGGCGGCTGCTCGACTGGCACGTCCGCCAGGGCACGGACGGCATCGTGGTCGCCGGCACCACCGGCGAATCCGCGACGATCTCGGTCGGCGAGACTGCGGAACTCCTGCAGATCGCCGTCCAGCGCGTCGGCGGTCGCATCCCGGTCATCGCGGGCACCGGCAGCAACTCGACGACCGAGGCCATCGAGAGGACGCGCGCCGCCTGCGAACTGGGCGTCGACGGCGTCCTGGTCGTCACTCCGTATTACAACCGCCCGCCGCAGGAGGGCCTGTACCGGCATTTCAGCCTGGTCGCCGACGCCGCGAGCGTCCCGCTGATCCTCTACAACGTGCCCTCGAGGACCGCCTGCGACCTGCTGCCGGAGACGGTCGAGCGCCTCGCCGTGCATTCCCAGATCATCGGCATCAAGGAGGCGACCGGCAGCATCGAACGCGGCGCCGAAATCCTGGCGCGCTGCGGGGATGACTTCCTGCTGCTTTCAGGCGACGATGCCAGCTGCCGGAAACTGATCCTGGCCGGCGCACATGGCGTCATATCGGTGACGGCGAATGTCGCCCCGAAGCTGATGCGCGAGATGGTCGAGGCGGCGCTCGCGGGCGATATTGCGCAGGCCGGGGAACTCGACGAGCGGCTCTCCGGTCTGCACAGGGCCCTGTTCGTCGAGGCGAATCCGATACCGGCCAAGTGGGCGCTCGCGAGGATGGGCCTGATCGGGCCGGGCATACGCCTGCCGTTGACCTGGCTCGCGGAGGCACATCACGGGACCGTGCACGAAGCCATGCGTCGGGCGGGAGTCATCGAATGAGGAAGAACATGAAGCGCACGAAGTTCCTGGTCCTGCTGCCGGTCTGCCTGCTTGCAGGCGCCTGCGGCCTGCTGCCCGATGCCTACTCGGGTTGCGACAAGCCCCAGCCCTACCAGTCGGCGCAGGATCTTCCACCGCTGCGCGTGCCGGACGGCGCGGTCCTGCCGGACACACGCAATGCCATGCGGATACCGGCCGTCACCGCGCCGCAGATTCCGCTGAGCAAGGGCAAGTGCCTGGACCATCCACCGGAATACGGTGCCAAGCCTGCGACGGGCTGAGGCACCGTCGGGCTGACCGGTCGGTTGCCGCACCCCTGACCGTCCGGTAGTCTTCGCAGCCCCGGAGAGGTGGCCGAGCGGTCGAAGGCGCTGGACTGGAATTCCAGTAATACCCAAAAGGTATTCGTGGGTTCGAATCCCACCCTCTCCGCCAGTATTCAGTCCTGCTGGCCCTCGGTCCGCACATTGCCGCCCGAAGTGATGGATTCATAGGCTCGCGCGAACGCCACCAGGAAGACCGCCGGCAGGCCCGCATCGCCGGTCTGCACCGTCGCGCGGAACAGCTCGCGGTAGCGGTTCCACAGCCGCAACTGCATGTCCGGGGACGTCGCGCCCTTGGCGCGCTTGCCGAGCTGCGATTCCAGTTCATCCGGGTCGAGCTTCTCGAACACGGCCGAGAGCGCTTCGCGCAGCGCCGCCGACACCGCGATCTCGTGGTGCCTGGCGCGCGCGAACTGGCCGCGGATCTCGTCCACCGCCCGCGCGTCCCCGGGCCCGCGCCCCGCGAGCATCAGCTCCAGCAACGGCTCGACTGCGGAGATCTGCACCAGCGGGCTGGTCGCGTCGCGGCGGCGCGCGCCGGAAGTGATGCCGAATTCGCTCGCGAAATCGGCGCGCGTGCGCGCGAGCTCGGTGAAGCCGACCAGGGTTTCACGCAGCAGCTGGCCGGCCTGGTGCAGCGCCGCGATGCGCGATTCCTGCGGCAGGGCGCGCGGGTCGATGCCCGCGCCCTTGCAGAGCGCGACCAGGCCGGGCCACAGGTCCTGCTCTTCGCGGGCGCGGCCGGAGGGCGATGCGGCGGGTGGTGGCACGGCTGCCGGCGGAGGCGCGGCCTGCGGCGTCACCGCGACGTCCGGGCGCCGGCGGGGGCGCGAATCGCGCTCGCGCCGGCCCGTCGAAATGAGCGACTTGACCTCGAAAGATGCGTCGAGGTCCGCGTCGCTGATCGGCTGCGCCTCATTGACGGGGAAGTCATTGCCGCCGGAGATCTCGACCTCGATGTCGTACTCGCCGATGCGGATGCGGTCGCCATCCGCGAGCTGGTGCAGGCGATCCGGTCCGAGCGCTTCTTCCGAGTCGTTGATGAAGGTCCCGTTGGTGCTGAGGTCGCGCACCCACCAGGTGCCGCCACGATGCTCGATCTCGGCGTGCTTCCCGGAGACATAGCGGTCGGTGTCGCGCAGGACCCAGTCGTTGGTGTCGTGGCGGCCGATGCGTCCGCCATTGACGCCGAATGTCCAGCGCGAATGCGCGCCTGCCGCCGCAGCATTGTCACTGACAATCTTCAACTTGAGCGCCATCACGAGACCCCGGAGCGGGCAGGCGAGCGAAGCCGGCACCCGCATCACGCCTGACTGGACCGGTATAATAGCGCGGCCACGGCAGGACGACCCCCACCCGGATCATGGCCGCAAGTCACATATTCAAGGTTGTATTCGCCAACCAGGGCAAGGTCTACGAGATCTACGCCCGCAAGGTGAGCCACGGCGGACTGTTCGGCTTCGTCGAAGTCGAGGAGCTCGTCTTTGGCGAGCGCAGCAGCGTCGTCGTGGACCCGGGCGAGGAGCGCATCAAGAACGAGTTCGAGGGCGTCAAGCGCACCTACCTGCCGTTGCACTCGGTCATCCGCATCGACGAGGTCAGGAAGCAGGGAGTCAGCAAGATCAGCGTGCTCGAGGGTGGCAATGTCACCCCGTTCCCGGTCCCGATGTATCCCGCCGGCACCGACCCGGGCGCCAAGCGCTGACGGCGCTCGATGCTGGAACTCGCAGGCGCCCCCGCACTCTCCGATTTCCGCCTCGAGAGACTGCTCGCGTCGCTCAGACGGACCGTCCCGTCGATCCGCAGCATCCGCGTACGTCATCGCCACTTCGTCGACCTCGCGCGGAGTCCGTCGGCGGCTGAGTTCGCGATCCTGGAGCGGCTGCTCGATCACGCTCCCGATGCCGCAGCGCACGCTGGCGGCCTGCAGCTGCTGACCGTCCCGCGGCCCGGCACGATCTCGCCGTGGTCGTCGAAGGCGACCGACATCGCACATGTCTGCGGCCTCGATTTCGTCCGGCGCATCGAGCGCGGCAGGCTGTGGCACATCGAGTCGGATCCGGCACTGACGTCGGCGCAGCTCGCGGCAATCACGCCTTCAATGCACGACCCGATGACCGAGGCGGTGTTCCCGGATCTTTCCGCGGCCGCGCGGCTGTTCGAAACGCATGAACCGCGCCCGCTGGCGGGCATCGCGCTGGGGCCGGCGCCGAAGCGGGCACTCATGCGCGCCAATGTCGAGTTCGGGCTCGCACTGTCGGACCCGGAAATCGATTACCTCGCGGGCGTCTACGCCCGCATGGGGCGCGACCCGACGGATGTCGAGGTCATGATGTTCGCGCAGGCGAACAGCGAGCATTGCCGCCACAAGATCTTCAACGCGGACTGGGTCATCGACGGCGTCGTGGAATCGCAGACGCTGTTCGCGATGATTCGCCACACCCGCGATCGCAGCCCCGAGGGCGTGCTGTCCGCCTACAGCGACAACGCAGCCGTGATTGCGGGCCCCGGGGCAAGCCGGTTCTTCGCCACCGCGGATGATCGCCGCTACCGGTGGCACGACGAAGCGGCCGACATCCTGATCAAGGTCGAGACGCACAACCACCCGACCGCGATCTCGCCGTTTTCCGGCGCGTCCACCGGTTCGGGCGGCGAGATTCGCGATGAAGGCGCGACCGGTCTTGGGGCCAAGCCAAAGGCAGGCCTGGTTGGATTCACGGTATCGAACCTGCGGATACCGGGCTTCCTGCAACCCTGGGAGGCCGACCACGGTCGCTCGCCGCGCATCGCGTCGGCGCTCGACATCATGCTCGAGGGGCCGATCGGCGCCGCCGCCTTCAACAACGAGTTCGGGCGCCCCGGGATCCTCGGCTACTTCCGCACCTTCGAGATGCAGCTGCCTTCGGATCCCGCTGGCGTCGCTGCGCGGCTATCACAAGCCGATCATGATCGCGGGCGGCCTCGGCAACGTGCGGCGCATGCACGTCGAGAAGGGCGCGGTTCCGGCGGGCGCGCGGCTGGTGCTGATCGGCGGGCCGGCGATGCTGATCGGCCTCGGCGGCGGCGCCGCGTCGTCGCTGGGCAGCGGTGCGAGCAGCGAGCAGCTCGATTTCGCGTCGGTGCAGCGCGGCAACCCGGAAATGCAGCGGCGCGCCCAGGAGGTCATCGACCGCTGCTGGGCGATGGGTGAGCGCAATCCCGTCCTGATCATCCACGACGTCGGCGCCGGCGGCCTGTCAAATGCCGTGCCCGAGGTCATCGCCCACAGCAAACTGGGCGGGCGCATCGAACTGCGCGACGTGCCAAATGACGAGCCCGGCATGTCGCCGCTCGAGATCTGGTGCAACGAAGCGCAGGAGCGCTACGTGCTCGCGATCCTGCCCGCGCGCCTCGACGAGTTCCTCGCGCTGTGCCGCCGCGAGCGTTGCCCGTGTGCGGTGATCGGCAGCACGTCTGGCGACGGCCAGCTGCAGGTGCACGATGCGCATTTCGGCAACCTGCCCGTCGACATCCCGGTGGCGGCGCTGCTCGGCAAGCCGCCGCGGATGCGGCGCGAGGCGAGCAGGCAGGCCGCGGCGGGCGACGGGTTCGACGCGCACGGCCTCGATCCGGCGCAGGCGCTCGAGCGGCTGCTGCGGCTGCCGGCGATCGCCGACAAGGGATTCCTGGTGACCATCGGCGATCGCAGCGTCGGCGGTCTTATCAGCCGCGACCCGCTGGTCGGGCCCTGGCAAGTGCCGGTCAGCGACGTCGCGGTCACGCTTTCGGGCCTGCGCGGATACACGGGCGAGGCGATGGCAATCGGCGAGCGGCCGCCCGTTGCGCTCCGCAGCGGCCCCGCGTCCGGTCGCCTGGCGGTCGGCGAGGCGATCACGAACATCGCCGCGGCGGATGTGCGTCGCATCGGCGATGTGCGGCTGTCGGCGAACTGGATGGCGGCCTGCGGCGAGCCCGGCGAAGACGCGAGCCTCTACGACACGGTGCGGGCGGTCGGCCTGGAACTGTGCCCGCAACTCGGCATTTCGATCCCGGTCGGCAAGGACTCGCTGTCGATGCGCTCGACCTGGCGGCAGGATTCGCGCGAGCTTTCGATGATCGCACCGCTGTCGCTCGTCATCTCCGCCTTCGCGCCGGTCGCCGACGTGCGCCGCACGCTGACGCCGGTGCTCGATACGGCGCAGGGGCCGACGCTGCTGCTGCTCGTGGATCTCGGCGGCGGCCGCGACCGCCTGGGCGGCTCCTGCCTGGCGCAGGTCCACGGCCGCATCGGCGAGGAGCCGCCGGACCTCGACGACGCTGCGGCGCTCGTCTCATTCTTTTCGGCGATCCGGGAACTTGCCGGGGCCGGTCTCGTGCTCGCCTATCACGACCGCTCGGACGGGGGTCTCGCGATCACGCTGCTGGAGATGGCCTTCGCGGGCCGCGCCGGCTTCGAGGTGGATCTCGGCACCGTCGCGACACCGGCGGCTGCGCTCTTCGGCGAGGAGCTCGGCGCAGTTCTGCAATTGCGCGAGCGCGACGCGGACGCAGTGCAGGCGATCCTGACGAGGCATCGAATCGGCGGGTCGGCGCGCATCATCGGCAAGGTGACGCGCGGCCGCCGCGTCTGCATCCGGGCGAACGGCAGGAGCCACATCGACGACGACCGCGTGCGGCTGCACGGCATCTGGTCCGAGACCAGCTGGCGCATGCAGAAGCTGCGCGACGATCCGGCCTGCGCCGACGAGGAGCAGGCAGCGCGCCTCGACGAGACGGATCCCGGCCTGTCCTGGAAGCTGGGCTTCGACCCGGACCACGATGTCGCCGCGCCGACGATCGCGACAGGTTCGCGGCCGCGCGTCGCGGTCCTGCGCGAGCAGGGCGTCAACAGCCAGGTCGAGATGGCAGCGGCATTCGATCGCGCCGGATTCGAGACCGTGGACCTGCACATGACCGATCTGCTGCAGGGCGACGCGCGGCTCGACGGTTACCAGGGACTCGTCGCCTGCGGCGGCTTCAGCTACGGCGACGTGCTCGGCGCGGGCGAGGGGTGGGCGAAGTCGATCCTGTTCAACGAACGGACGCGCGAGATGTTAGCCGGCTGGTTCCGCCGCAGCGACAACTTCACGCTCGGCGTCTGCAACGGCTGCCAGATGCTCGCGGCGCTCTCGGCGCTGATCCCCGGTGCCGGCTGCTGGCCGCGCTTCATCCGCAATCGTTCCGAGCAGTTCGAGGGCCGGCTGTCGCTGGTCGAGATCGGCGAATCGCGCTCGCTGTTCTTCGCCGGCATGGCCGGTTCGCGCCTGCCGATCGCGGTGGCACACGGCGAGGGCCGCGCACAGTTCAGGACGGTCGCGGACGAGCGGGCCGCGCAGTCGCTGACCACGATGCGCTTCATCGACAATCGCGGCGCAGTCGCGACCCGCTATCCGGCCAACCCGAATGGCTCGCCCGGGGGCATCGCCGGGCTCGTCTCGGAGGACGGCCGCGTCGCGATCATGATGCCTCACCCGGAGCGCGTGTTCCGCAGCGCGCAGAATTCCTGGCATCCCGCCGCGGCTGGCGAGGACAGCGGCTGGATGCGGATATTCCGCAACGCGCGGGTCTGGCTAGCCTGAACGTCCGGGGTCGGGGCCGCGGGTGGGCAGCGGCGTGACCTTCGACGAGGCGTCCTCCGCGAAATAACGCCTTACCATCATGGCCTGCTGCAGGCGGCCGCGGCGCACGTAGGCCTGGTACAGCAGGTCCTTGATGACCTCGAGCAGCACGCCCGCCTGGAAATTGTCGACCAGCGGCGGGCCGGGACGGCCCTGCGCGTCGCCCTCGAACAGCACCTTCTTGACGATCGCAAAGGAGTCGTCGTCGAGCTCGGCGAGCTGCCGGATGTTCGCGAGCTCGTCGTAGAGCTGCAGCTTGCCGTCCTCGCCGAGGTCGGCGAAGACGCATTGCGCGACGCGCCGGCACATCGAGGCAAACGCGTTGTAGCAGGCGGCCGAGAAGCAGGCGAGCGCCTCCTTGAACAGGAGCTCGGCTTCCTCGGGCAGGTGGGTGAAGCTGAACTTCTCGCGCGCCCGTTCCAGCTCGATGAAGTTTGGCGCGAGCTCGACGCGGCTGCCGGCATAGAGCTTGACCGCAAAGCGCAGGAATATCGGTGCGTTGCAGGCCTCGCAACGATAGACCAGGCCGACCTGGCTCGGCTTGTGCAGCTGCAGCGCGTTGAAGTCCGGCACCGAGACGGGGGTGATGTGCGCGAGCACCTGGCAATGCGGGCAGTTCAGCGCCAGGCCGCTTTCCTGGTCGTGATGCAGGCGACCCGCAGAGTCGATGAACACCGCCATGCCAGCCCCCCGCCGGCTGTCCGGATGATTCCAGTCTAGCCGAAACGAGGGGCGGGGGTCAGGCGTGCAGCGGCTTGTAGCGCAGGCGGTGCGGCTGGTCGGCGTTTTCGCCCTTGCGCTTGCGGAGATCCGCCACGTAATCCTGGAAATTGCCCTCGAACCAGGCAACTTCGCTGTCGCCCTCGAAGGCGAGGATATGCGTGGCGATGCGGTCGAGGAACCAGCGGTCGTGCGAGATCACGACGGCGCAGCCCGGGAAATTCAGCAGCGCCTCCTCGAGCGCGCGCAGGGTCTCGACGTCGAGGTCATTGGTCGGCTCGTCCAGCAGCAGCACGTTGGCGCCGCTCTTCAGGAGCTTCGCGAGGTGCACGCGATTGCGCTCGCCGCCGGAGAGTTCGCCGATCTGCTGTTGCTGCTGGTTGCCGCGGAAATTGAAGCGGCCCACATAGCCGCGCGACGAGGTCTCGTAGTTGCCGACCTTGATCATGTCGAGCCCGCCGGAGATTTCCTGCCAAACCGTCTTGCCGTCGTCGAGGATGTCGCGCGTCTGGTCGACGTGCGCGAGCTTCACCGTCGGCCCGATGCGGATGCTGCCGGCATCGGGCTGCTCGGTGCCGACCAGCATGCGGAACAGCGTGGTCTTGCCGGCGCCATTCGGCCCGATGATGCCGACGATGCCGCCGGGCGGCAGGCGGAACGACAGGCCGTCGAACAGCAGCCGGTCGCCGTAACCCTTGCGGAGCTTCTCGACTTCGATGACCAGATCGCCGAGCCGCGGGCCGGGCGGGATGTAGATCTCGTTGGTCTCGTTGCGGGCCTGGAACTCGACCGAGGACAGCTCCTCGAACTGGCGCAGGCGCGCCTTGCTCTTGGCCTGGCGCGCCTTCGGGTTTGCGCGCACCCATTCGAGTTCATGGGCGAGCGTCCGGCGCAGTCCTTCCTGCTGCTTCTCTTCCTGCGCGAGCCGCTGCTCCTTCTGTTCGAGCCATGACGAATAGTTTCCCTGCCAGGGAATGCCGAATCCGCGGTCGAGCTCGAGTATCCAGCCGGCGACGTTGTCGAGGAAGTAGCGGTCGTGAGTCACGCAGATCACGGTGCCCGGGTACTGCTCGAGGAATTTCTCGAGCCACGCGACGGATTCCGCGTCCAGGTGATTGGTCGGCTCGTCGAGCAGCAGCATGTCGGGCTTCGACAGCAGGAGCCGGCACAGCGCGACGCGGCGCCGTTCGCCGCCGGAGAGCTGGCTGATCTTCGCTTCCCAGGGCGGGAGCCTGAGCGCGTCGGCCGCGACGTCGAGTTGCCGTTCGAGATTGTGGCCGTCGACGCTCGCGAGAAACGCCTCGAGCTCGCCCTGTTCCTTCGCGAGCCGGTCGAAGTCGGCGTCGGGCTCGCTGTAGGCCGTGTAGACCTGCTCGATGCGGACCAGCGCATCCTTCACCGGTTGCATCGCCTGCTCGACGATTGTGCGCACGTCGCTCGACTCGTCGAGTTGCGGTTCCTGCGGCAGCAGGCCGATCTTGATGCCGGGCTGCGGACGGGCTTCGCCTTCGATGTCCTGGTCGATGCCCGCCATGATCCGAAGCAGCGTGGACTTGCCGGAACCGTTGAGGCCCAGCACGCCGATCTTTGCGCCCGGAAAGAACGACAGCGAAATGTCGCGCAGGATGTGCCGCTTGGGCGGCACGACCTTGCCGACGCGGATCATCGTGTAGATGTACTGGGCCATGGCTCGATATTCGTCCGCGCTCGTCCGGGGGGCGCGGATTATCTGCGAACGCGGGCGGCGCCGCCAGCCGGGGACCGCGCGGGCGCTGTGCTAGGCTTCCCGCGGTGGCAGAGAGCGGCGCAACCGGTACCTGCATCGTCGTCGGCGAGCGCATCGCACGCTACGGCTTCGGCGACGGCCATCCCTTCGGGTCCGACCGGCACGACGCATTCACGCGCGAACTGGCGGCGGAGGGCCTCGACCGCCGCGTGCAGACGCTGGCGCCGCGCGCCGCGACCCGAAGCGAACTCGAGCTCTTTCACCTGCCGGCCTATATCGACCTGGTCCAGGCGCGCTCGCTGACCGGCGAGGGCTACCTGGACGCCGGCGACACGCCGGCGTTCAAGGGCATCTACGAGGCCGCGTCCGATGTCGTAGGCAGCTCGCTGGTGGCGACCGAAGCGTTGATGACGGGGCAGGCGCGGCGCGCATTCGTGCCGATTGCGGGCCTGCATCATGCGTCGCGCGGCCATGCCGCCGGCTTCTGCGTGTTCAACGACATCGGCGTCGTCGCCGAGCACCTGAAGAAGGCGTATGGGCTCGAGCGCGTCGCCTATGTCGACATCGATGCGCACCACGGCGACGGCGTCTATTACGGATTCGAGTACGACCCGGCGCTCATCTTCGCGGACCTGCACGAGGACGGGCGCTTCCTGTATCCGGGCACCGGGGCGAGCGAAGAGACGGGCGTCGGAGCGGCGCGCGGCACGAAGCTGAACCTGCCCCTGCCGCCGGGCGCCGGCGATCCGCAGTTTCACGAGGCCTGGGCGGCCGTCGAGGCGCACCTGGAGCGCCACCAGCCGCAATTCGTGATTTTCCAGTGCGGTGCCGACAGCCTCGAGGGCGATCCGATCACGCACCTTCGATTCACCGAAGAGGCACACGCGCACGCGGCAAAGCGCCTGTGCCAGATCGCCGACCGCTTCGCGTCCGGACGGATACTCGGCCTGGGCGGCGGCGGCTACAACCGGCGCAATATCGCGCGTGCCTGGACCCGGGTCGTGCGGGCCTTTGTCGAGTCGGCGTAGCCGGCGCGGTTTCGGTTAAACTGCGCGGCCACCATGTTCAGCCGCGACATGAATATCCAGGGATTCGATCCTGCGCTCGCCGCCGCGATCGCCGCAGAGCGGCTGCGCCAGGAACAGCACCTCGAACTGATTGCCTCGGAAAATTACGCGAGTCCGCGGGTGCTGGAAGCCCAGGGTTCGGTCCTCACCAACAAGTACGCCGAGGGCTATCCCGGCAAGCGCTATTACGGCGGCTGCGAGAACGTGGACATCGTGGAGCAGCTCGCCATCGATCGCGCGAAGAAACTGTTTGGCGCCGCTTATGCCAACGTGCAGCCGCATTCCGGCTCGCAGGCGAATGCCGCGGTCTATCTTGCGCTGCTCGCGCCCGGCGAGACCCTGCTCGGCATGAGCCTCGACCACGGCGGGCACCTGACGCACGGCGCCAAGGTCAATTTCTCGGGCAAGCTCTTCCACGCGGTGCAGTACGGGCTCGATCCGGCGACCGACGAGATCGACTACGAGGCGGTTGCGCGCCTGGCGCTCGAGCATCGCCCGAAAATGATCATCGCCGGGTTCTCGGCCTATTCGCGCGTCGTCGACTGGCAGCGATTCCGCGACATCGCCGACTCGATCGGCGCCTGGTTCGTCGTCGACATGGCGCATGTCGCCGGTCTGGTCGCGGCGGGCCTCTACCCGAATCCGGTGCCGATCGCGGACGTCGTCATGACGACGACGCACAAGACGCTGCGCGGGCCGCGCGGCGGCCTGATCCTCGCGCGCGAGAATCCCGAGCTTCACAAGAAGCTCAATTCGATGATCTTCCCGGGCACGCAGGGCGGCCCGCTGATGCACGTCATCGCGGCGAAAGCCGTGGCGTTCCTCGAGGCGCTGTCCCCCGATTTCGTCGCCTACCAGCGCCAGGTCATCGCCAACGCCAGGGCGCTCGCGGCGACACTGGTCGCGCGCGGCTATCGCATCGTCTCGGGCGGCACCGACAATCACCTGTTCCTGCTCGACCTGATCGGCCGCAGCTATACCGGCAAGGACGCCGATGCCGCGCTCGGCCGCGCCCACATGACGGTCAACAAGAATGCCGTGCCCAACGATCCGCGGCCGCCCTTTGTCACGAGCGGCCTCAGGATCGGCACACCCGCGATCACGACGCGCGGATTCGGCCTCGATGAGTCGCGCCAGGTCGGCACGTGGATCGCCGACGTGCTGGACGGCATGGGCGACGAGTCGGTCGTGCAGCGCGTACGCAGGGAAGTGCTCGCGATCTGCGCGCGCTTCCCCGTCTACGGCTGACGCGCGACCCGGGGGCGGCAGTGCACTGCCCATTCTGCAATCACGAGGACACCAAGGTGACGGACTCACGCCTGGCGGGCGAGGGCCACCAGATCCGGCGCCGGCGCGAATGCCTCGCCTGCGGCGAGCGCTTCACGACCTTCGAGACGGCGGAGCTGGTGCTGCCGCAGGTCGTCAAGAACGACCAGACGCGCCAGCCCTTCGACGAGGGCAAGCTGCGAGCCGGCATCATGAAGGCGTTCGAGAAGCGACCGATCCCGCGCGACGACGTCGAGTCCGCCATCGAGCGCATCTGCCACCGGCTGCGCGTGCTGGGCGAGCGCGAAGTGGCGTCGCGGGCGATCGGCGAATTCGTCATGGAGGAATTGCGCCAGCTCGACGAGGTCGCTTACGTGCGGTACGCGTCGGTCTATCACCGCTTCGAGGACGTCGACGCATTCCGGGCGGAGATCGAGCAGCTGGGCCAGCGCCAGAAGCAGGACCCGGCGACCGGGCAGATGTCGCTGCTGCCGGCGCAGGGGCGCGAGACCCGGAACAAGCGATGAACGCCGGCGACGCGCTGGACGCGCTGCACATGGCCAGGGCGCTTACGCTCGCCGGCCGCGGCCTCTGGACCACGGATCCGAATCCGCGGGTCGGTTGCGTGATTGCCGATGGCGAGCGCGTGATCGCGGAGGGCTGGCACGAGCGGGCCGGCGGGCCGCACGCGGAGGCGGCTGCGCTCGCGGCTGCGGGCGGCGCGGCGCGCGGCGCCACGGCGTACGTCACGCTCGAGCCCTGCTGCCATCACGGACGCACGCCGCCCTGCGCCGACGCCTTGATCGCCGCGGGCCTGCGGCGCGTCCTGTATGCCATGCGCGATCCAAACCCGCGCGTCAGCGGCGGCGGCGCCTCGAGACTCTCGGCAGCGGGAATCGAGGTGAGCGGGGGCCTGCTCGCCGATGCGGCCCGGGCGCTGAATCCCGGCTTCCTGTCGCGCATGGAGCGCGGCCGGCCCTGGCTGCGGCTGAAGATGGCGGCCAGCCTCGACGGCCGCACGGCGCTCGCCAGTGGCGAGAGCCGCTGGATCACCGGGGATGCCGCGCGCGCCGACGTGCAAAGGCTGCGCGCCCGTTCCTCGGCGCTGCTGACCGGCGCGGCCACCGTGCGCTGCGACGATCCGCGTCTCGATGTGCGCCTGCCGGAGGCCACGCGCCAGCCGCTGCGGGTGGTGCTCGATACGCAGTTGCGGACTTCTACGTCGGCGCGGATCGTGCCACCCCCGGGGCAGTTGCTGCTGCTGACCGCGAGTGAGGACGAGGCGCGGCGCATGGCGCTCGAAGGCGCCGGCGCACAGGTCGCGATCCTGCCCGCAGGCCCCGGCGGTCTCGACCTGGTCGCGGCGATGCGGCACCTGGCGGGCCTGGAGGTCAATGAATTGCAGGCCGAGTGCGGCTCGGTGCTCGCGGGCGCGCTGTTGTCCGCGCGATTGGTCGACGAACTGGTCCTGTATATTGCGCCGACCCTGCTCGGCAACGATGCGCGGCCGCTGGCATCGCTTCCGGGCATCGCCACCATGGCGGACCGGATGCAATTCTCGATTTTCGACCTGAGCCGCGTCGGTCCCGACCTGCGGGTCACCCTGCGGCCGGCAGAAGCCTGAAGGCGCGCGGTCATGTTCACGGGCATCGTCCGATCGATCGGTCGCGTTCTGTCCACGGCAGACGCCGGCGGCGCGCTCACGCTTGCCGTCGACACCGGCGGCCTGGCGACCGGCGGCTGGCGCGAGGGCGACAGCGTCTGCGTGGCGGGCGTGTGCCTGACGGCGGTGCGCGTCGGTGCGGAGAAATTCGAGGCCTGCGTCTCGCGCGAGACCCTCGCGCACACGACGCTGGGCTCGCTCGCGCGCGGCACCGCGGTCAATCTCGAACCGGCGCTCGCTGCCGGCGATGCGCTCGGCGGACATTACGTGTCCGGCCACGTGGACTGTGCCGTGCGCGTGGCGGGAGTGCGGGAAGACGCGGGTTCGCTGCGGCTTTCGATCGAGGCGCCGCCGGCGCTCGCGCGCTACCTCGCGCCGCGGGGCTCGGTCACCGTGGACGGCGTCAGCCTGACCGTCACCGGCGTGCAGGACGCGCAGTTTGACGTGAATCTGGTGCCGCACACGCGGAAGGTCACGACCTTGGGCAGCCTGCGGGCCGGCGATACGGTCAACCTGGAAGTGGACATCCTGGCGCGCTACCTCGAGCGCCTGTTCAACGCACAATGGCGGCAATGAACACGATCGAGGAACTGCTCGACGAGCTGCGCGCCGGCCGCATGGTGATCGTCATGGACGACGAGGACCGCGAGAACGAGGGCGATCTCGTGATGGCCGCCGCCTGCGTGCGGCCGCAGGACGTCAACTTCATGGCGCGTTACGGGCGCGGCCTGATCTGCCTGACACTGACGCGCGAGCGCTGTGCGGAACTGCGGCTGCCGCTGATGGTCCGCGACGGCGCCGATCATCACGGCACGAACTTCACCGTCAGCATCGAGGCCGCGGAAGGCGTCACGACCGGCATCTCGGCGCAGGACCGCGCGCACACCGTGCGCACGGCGGTCGCCGCCGGCGCGCGCCCGGAGCACCTCCGCCAGCCCGGCCATGTCTTTCCGCTGATGGCGCGCCCGGGCGGCGTGCTGACCCGCGCCGGTCACACCGAAGCCGGCTGCGACCTTGCGCGACTCGCCGGATTCGATCCGGCGGCCGTGATCGTCGAGGTCCTCAACGAGGACGGCACGATGGCGCGCCGGCCGGATCTCCAGCGCTTCGCGGCGACGCACCAGCTGAAGATCGGCACGATCGCCGACCTGATCCGCTACCGGCTGCAGAAGGAGAGTTCGGTCGAGCGCGTCTCGGATCAGCCGATCGACACCGAATTCGGTCCGTTCCGGATGTGCTGGTATCGCGACCTCGTGCACGATGCGCTGCACGTCGCGCTGCTGCGCGGCGCGCCCGGCGGCCCGCTGCCGCCACTGGTGCGCGTGCATCTCCACGACACGCTGCGCGACGACCTCGGCCTCAGGCCGGCTCACTCGGCGTGGACGCTGCGCGGGGCGCTCGAACGCATCGCCCGCGAGCCCTGCGGCGTCGTCGTGATCCTGCGTCCGCCCGACGATCCCCCGGCGATCCTCGCGGCCGTGCGCTCGCTCGGCGCTCCACAGCCTGCCGGCGCCGAGGGCGATGGCGGCGCATCGGTGCTGCGGACTCATGGCATCGGTGCGCAGATCCTGCACGACCTCGGCATCACGCGCATGCGCGTGCTGTCGGCGCCGCGCCTGCTGCAGGGAATCGCGGCGTTCGGTCTCGAGATCACGGGTTACGTGGACTGAGGCGGGCGGGCCGGGCGCTATACTGGCCGCATGGAAGGAATCCGCACCTTCGAAGGGGATCTGCAGGCGCGCGGCCTGCGGTTCGCGATCGTCGCATCGCGCTTCAACGACTCCGTGGTCGAGCGGCTGATCGACGGCGCCGTCGATGCGCTGACGCGTCATGGAGCTGCCGCCGGCCAGCTCGAGCTGGTGCGGGTACCCGGTGCCTTCGACCTGCCGCTCGTGGTCCGCAGGATCGCGGAGGCAGGCCGCGCCGATGCGATCATCGCGCTCGGCGCCGTCATCCGCGGGGATACCGCGCACTTCGACTATGTCGCAGGCGAATGCGCCTCGGGACTTTCGCGCGTGGCGAGCGACACCGGCGTGCCGGTCGCATTCGGCGTGCTGACGACGGACACGGTCGAGCAGGCCGAGGAAAGGGCCGGCGGCACGGAGGGCAACCGCGGCGCGGATGCCGCGCAGGCGGCGATCCGCCTGGCGACCCTGCTGAAGAAGCTCGTGGACTGACGATGGCAAGCGCACCCGACAATCCGGCGCGAGCCCGGAGCGCCGCGCGCAAGCTGCTGGTGCAGGCGCTCTATCAACGCCAGATGAGCTCCCAGCCCTGGCAGGAGTTGCATGCCCAGTACAGCGCGGATCCGACATTCGAGCGCGCGGATCCCGAATACTTCCGCCTCGCGCTCGCGGCCATCTGCGACGACTCGGTGCAGCTGGACGAGGAGCTGCGCCATCACTCGGACATCGAGCCGGCGCGGCTCGATCCCGTCGAGCACGCCATCCTCTATCTCGGCCTCTGGGAACTGATGACGCGTCCCGACGTTCCATACCGCGTCGTCATCAATGAGGCGGTCGAGCTCGCCAAGCGATTCGGCGCGACCGACGGCCACCGTTACGTCAATGCCGTGCTGGACAAGGCGTCCCGCGTGCATCGCGGCGTCGAGCGGGGCGAGGTCGCCTGAACCCGCGCGGCGCATTCGAGGTCCCCTGGCATGCCGCCCGGTGAATTCGAGCTGATTGCACGTTATTTCACCGGCCGCGGCGCGGCGCGCGACGACGTGAAGATATCCGTCGGCGACGATGCCGCGGTCGTGACGCTGCGGGCCGGCGCCGAGCTGGTACTCGCCCTCGACACGATCGTGGCCGGCGTGCATTTCCCTGCCGACACCGGTGCGCGGTTCGTCGGCCACCGCGCGCTGGCGGTCAACCTGAGCGATCTCGCGGCAATGGGCGCCGAGCCCGCCTGGGCACTGCTCGGCCTGACCTTGCCCGCCGCCGATGAATCCTGGCTTTCCGGCTTCGCGTCGGGTCTCGATGAGCTTGCGCGGCGCTTCAACGTCGCGCTGATCGGCGGCGACACCACCCGCGGGCCGCTGGCCGCCACGGTAACCGTCGCGGGCTGGGTGCCGGCGGGTTGCGCGCTGATGCGCAGCGGCGCGAAGGCCGGCGATGACCTGTGGGTCAGCGGGACGATCGGCGATGCCGGCGCCGGGCTCGCCATCCTGCAGGGAAAGATCGCGGCAAGCGGTGCCGCGCGCGAAGAGTTGCTGCGGAGATTCCTGCTGCCGGAGCCGCGCGTCGGTCTCGGCCTGGCGCTCTCCGGCATCGCGAGCGCCTGCATCGACATTTCCGACGGTCTCGCCGGTGACCTGGAGAAACTGTGCCGCGCAAGCGGCGTCGGCGCCCGGCTCGACTGCACGCGGCTGCCACGTTCCGCGTCGTTGATCGAGGCGGCCGGCGATGCGGCCTCGATGCGCTTCGCTCTCAGTGCCGGCGACGACTACGAACTGCTGTTCACGGCGCCGGCCGGCGCGCGGCCATCGATCGAGGAGCTCGCGCGGCTGGTGCCGGTGCGCTGCATCGGCTCGATCTCGGCGGAGCCTGGAGTCCGCCTGCAGGGCGCCGGAGTCGAGCGAGACCTCGTTCACGGTTTCGACCACTTCGCAGGCTGACCCCCCGGCCCCCGGCGAAGCGCGACCCGCTTCACGGTTCCGCCCCGTTTGACGAAATATCCTCTCGCGGCGAGCGGTGGAACTTGCCGCGTCGCACATCCCTGGAGGAGCCGGTCATCGCTACCGCAACAGTGCCGACGCTACGCGGGCCAACGGCCGGTGAACCCGTCATTGGCGAGCGCATCGGCAAGTACGAAGTGATCCGCGAGGTCGGGCGTGGCTCGACCGGCACGGTCTACCTCTCGCACGACCCGTATTACGGCCGCGACGTCGCGATCAAGGCGTATCGCGTGATCGGCGACGACGATCCCGTGCGTGCCAAGGTCGCGCGCAAGATGTTCATGTCCGAGGCGCACATGGTCGGGATGCTGCAGCATCCGAACATCATGCCGATCTACGACGCGGGCGAAGAGGGCGGTTTCTATTACGTCGTTACCGAATTCATCCACGGCGCGCGGACGCTTGCCGCGTACACGCGCGCTGACAACCTGCTGCCGGTGGACGACGTGCTCGCGCTGACCTTCAAGTGCGCGAAGGCCCTGCATTACGCCCACTCGCGCGGCGTCATCCATCGCGACATCAAGCCCAGCAACCTGATGCTGACGACGGACAGCGACCTCCGGCTGATCGACTTCGGCATCGCGCTGCACTCGGACGCCGACATCTCGCGGATCGAAGGCATCGCCGGCAGCCCGAGCTACATGTCTCCCGAGCAGGTCCAGTCGCTCGAGCTGACCAACCGCTCGGACATCTACTCGCTGGGGGCGGTGATGTACGAGCTCCTGACCGGCAGCCGGCCGTTCCGTGCCGGCTCGCTGGCGAAGCTGCTGCACCAGATCGTTTATGCGACGCCGCCGCCGATGCTGAGCATTCGCCCCGACCTGCCGCCCGACATCGAGACGGTCGTCGCGACCGCGATGGACAAGGATCCCGAGAAGCGCTATCCGAACGGCGGCGAGTTCGCGGCGGCGATGGCGCGCGTGCACGCGCAGCTGCGCGCGCAGTCGGACCGCATCGACCGCCAGGAGCACTTCGCGCTGCTGCGCCGGCTGAAGTTCTTTCACGACTTCTCATCGGCCGAGATCTGGGAGGTCCTGCGCTCCGGCAGCTGGGACACGCACGCGCGCGGCGACGAGATCGTGCGCGCGGGCGGAATCGACGACCGCTTCTACGTGATCGTCTCCGGGCGCTGCTCGGTCGAGCGCGAGGGGCTCAAGGTCGGCCGCCTCGAGGCCGGCGACTGCTTCGGCGAGACCAGCTACCTGCGTGGCGCCAAGCGCCAGGCCGCGGTGGTGGCGGACGACGAAGTGACGATCCTGCGGGTCAGCGCGACGCTGCTCGAGCAGTCCTCGTCGGCCTGCCAGCTGCGTTTCAACAAGGTGTTCCTGCGCACGCTGATCTCGCGCCTGCAGGGCGGCGACACACGGGTCGCGAGCTGAGCGCTAGCCGCCGGGCTGGTCCTTTTCGCGCTCGATGCGCGCATAGGCCGAGTGGTTGTGGATCGACTCGAAGTTCTCCGCCTCGACCACGTAGCCCCGGATGCGCTCGTCCCCATTGAGCCTCAACGCGACGTCGCGGACGATGTCCTCGACGAACTTCGGGTTGTCGTACGCGCGCTCGGTCACGTACTTCTCGTCGGGCCGCTTCAGGATCCCGTAAAGCTCGCAGCTCGCTTCCTGCTCCGCGATGTCGATCAATTCCTCGATCCAGACATGCTCCGCGATGCGAACCCTGATGGTCACGTGCGAGCGCTGGTTGTGCGCGCCGTAATCCGAGATCTCCTTCGAGCAGGGGCACAGGCTCGTCACCGGCACGACCACCTTCAGCCAGGTCTCGGTCCGGCCATTCTTCAGTTCCGCCGCGAGCGTCGCCTGGTAGTCGAGCAGGCTCTCGACGCCGGTCACCGGGGCCTTCTTCATCACGAAATACGGGAACGACATCTCCAGGTGGCCGCCGTCGGAATCGAGGCGCGCCGCCATCTGCGTCAGCATTTCGTTGAATGACTCGACCGAGAGCTCCAGCTCGTGCTCGTTCAGGATCTCGACGAACCGCGACATGTGCGTGCCCTTGAAGTTGTGGGGCAGGGCGACGTACATGTTGAAGTTCGCGATCGTGTGCTGCTCGCCGCGCGAGCGGTCCTTCACGCGCACCGGGTGATAGATATCCTTGATTCCGACGCGGTTGATCGGCAGCCGGCGCGTGTCGGCGCGGCCCTGGACGTCATCGATGACCGCGGTGACCGCGGTGGTCGCAGCTTTGGCATTCATCAGTGGTTTCCGTCCCGGGCAGGGCCCGGTCCGCCGGACAGATTGGAAATCATACCATATCGGTCCTGATTAGCCGGCGGGCAGCGCCTGCGGCATGCCGAGCTTGCGCCAGAAGCGATCGATCGCCGTCCTGACGGACGCGCCGTCGAGCCCCGCCACGGCCAGGTTGTCCTCGCGCGAGCCGTGCTCGACAAAGCCGTCGGGGACGCCGATCTGCAGCACCGGGATGCCGCACTCGATGCGCTGCAGGAACTCGAGGACCGCGGAACCGGCGCCGCCGGCGATGACATTCTCCTCGAGCGTGACGATCGCGCGATGGTCCGCGGCGATGGCCGCGACCAGCTCCTCGTCCAGCGGCTTCACGAAGCGCATGTTGACGAGCGTCGCGTCGAGGGCCTCGGCGACCGCCGCCGCGGGCGCGACCATCGTGCCGAATGCGAGCAATGCGAGGCCGCTGCCGCCGCGGCGGCGCATCTCGGCGCGCCCAAGGGGCAGCGCCTGCATCTTGCGGTCGACTGCCACGCCCGGTCCGCGGCCGCGCGGGTAACGGACTGCCGCCGGCTGGTCCTGGCTCACGGCCGTGTAGAGCATCTGCCGGCATTCGTTCTCGTCGGCCGGCGCCATCACGACGAGATTGGGGATGCAGCGCAGGTACGAGAGGTCGAATTCGCCCTGGTGGGTCGCGCCGTCGCCGCCGACGAGACCTGCGCGGTCGATCGCAAAGACGACGGGCAGGCGCTGCAGCGCGACGTCGTGGATCAGCTGGTCGTAGGCGCGCTGCAGGAATGTCGAGTAGATCGCGACCACCGGCCGCAGTCCGTCGCAGGCGAGGCCGGCCGCCAGCGTGACGGCGTGCTGCTCGGCAATCGCGACGTCGAAGTAACGATCCGGAAAGCGCTGCTCGAACTCGACCATGCCCGAGCCCTCGCGCATCGCCGGCGTGATCGCGACGATGCGCGGATCCTGTTCGGCGATGTCGCACAGCCACTGGCCGAAGACCTGCGAGTAGGTCGGTCCGCTGCTCTGCTCCTTGAACAGCGTGCCGCTCGCCGGGTCGTAGGGCCCGGGGCCGTGCCACTTGATCGGGTCGGCCTCGGCCGGCGCGTAGCCCTTGCCCTTCCGGGTCACGATGTGGAGGAACTGTGGTCCCGCCAGCAAGCGCATGTTGCGCAGCGTCGCGACCAGCGTCGCGACGTCGTGCCCGTCCACCGGTCCGATGTAATTGAATCCCAATTCCTCGAACAGCGTGCCGGGCAGCACCATGCCCTTGGCATGCACTTCGGAGCGCCGCGCGAGCTCCCAGGCTGTCGGCATCGAGCGCAGGACTTTCTTCGAGCCTTCGCGCAGGTGCGAATACATCCGCCCCGACAGCAGGCGCGCGAAATAGCGCGACAGCGCGCCGACATTCTCGGAAATGGACATGTCGTTGTCGTTCAGCACGACGAGCAGGTCCACGTCGAGGCTGCCGGCATGATTCAGGGCTTCCCAGGCAAGCCCGGCGCTCATCGCGCCGTCGCCGATGATCGCGACGACGCGGCGATCGCCGCCGGCCTTGCGGTTCGCGAGCGCCATGCCGAGCGCGGCGCTGATCGAGGTACCGGCATGGCCGACGCCGAAGCTGTCATAGACGCTTTCCGCGCGCGCCGGGAAGGGCGCGAGCCCGCCGCGCTGCTTGATGCTGCCGAGCCGCCGGCGGCGTCCCGTCAGCACCTTGTGCGGGTAAGCCTGGTGGCCCACATCCCAGACCAGCCGGTCGTAGGGCGTATCGAAGACGAAATGCAGTGCGACGGCGAGTTCCACGGTACCGAGCCCCGCCGCGAGGTGGCCGCCCATCTGGCCGACCGTGTGGATCAGGAATTCGCGCAGTTCGGCGGCGAGCGGCGCCAGGTCGCCCTCGGCGAGGGCGCGCAGGTCCGCGGGGGACTCGATGGAGTCCAGCAATGCGGCCGGTTTGTCCTCAGCCATCCGGGCAGTGTACTGGAGCAGGGAATCGCGGCATAAGGGCGGCGCGGACGCTCAGCGGCTGCGCGCGACCAGTTCCGCGGCGAACTCGCGAAGCTGCCCGGCTTCCGGCCCGAAACCTGCCAGGGCTTCGACGCCTTCGTTGGCGAGTTCCGCCGCGCGCGTACGCGCCGCCTCGACGCCAGCGACGGCAGGGAATGTCGGCTTGCCGCGCAGGGCGTCGGCACCCGCTGCCTTGCCGGTCAGCTGCAGGATCGCCAAGGACGTCGAGCAGGTCGTCGACGATCTGGAACGACAGGCCGATCGCCGTGCCATAGCGATCGAGTGCCTCGTACCCCGCGGCGGAGAGCGCTGGGGCGGCCGTGCAGGTAATGAGCACCGCGGCGCGAATCAGGGCGCCGGTCTTCCGGGCATGCATTTCCTCGACCTGTGCGCGCTCGAGGACCTTTCCGACCGCGGCGAGATCCATGGCCTGGCCGCCGGCCATGCCCTGGGTGCCGCTCGCATGCGCGAGCAGGCGGATCATTTCGAGGCGGCGCGCCGCTTCCAGCGGCAGCGAGCGGTCCTCGGCCAGGATTTCGAATGCCAGCACCTGCAGGGCATCGCCCGCGAGTATCGCCGTCCCTTCGTCATAAGCCCGGTGCGTGGTCGGGCGGCCGCGGCGCAGGTCGTCGTCGTCCATCGCCGGCAGGTCGTCGTGCACCAGCGAGTACGCGTGGATCAATTCGACTGCCGCAGCCGCGCCGTCGAGGGCCGCCGGCGGCAGGCCGACAGCCATCGCCGTTGCATAGACCAGTACGGGCCGGATGCGCTTTCCGGGTCCGAGCGTCGCGTAGCGCATCGCCTGATGGAGCCGGGCCGGCGCCGAATCGGGATCCGGCAGGTATCGTGCGAGCGCAGCTTCGACGCGCCGGACGTACTGCGATTGCCAGCTGCTGCCGGCTTCGGCCTCGGCGCGCATCGAGCGGTCGCTCAATCCCCGGCGGGTGGCGTGAATGGCTCGACCGTTTCCCCACCCGGGCCGCGACTCAGGATGCTGATCTTCTGCTCCGCCTGGCGCAGCGCTTTCTGGCAGCTGCGGGTCAGCTCGACGCCGCGCTCGAACTGGCGCAGGGATTCCTCGAGCGGGAGCTCGCCCTGCTCGAGGCGCTCGACGATCTGTTCGAGTTCGGCAAGCGCCGCCTCGAAGTCGGGGCTCGCTGGCTTTTGTCGGGTCAAGTGAGGCGCCTTACTGGGCCGGTGGGGCGGCTACGTTACACAGCCGCTCGGCAACGGGTCAACGCGGGTGTTAGAATTTGTCTAAACCGATGGCCATCGAGCCAGGAACAACGAGGAGACAACCGTGAACCTGAAGGGCAGCAAGACGGAAGGCAACCTGAAGGCCGCATTCGCCGGCGAGTCGCAGGCGAATCGCCGTTACCTGTATTTCGCACAGAAAGCGGACGTCGAAGGCTACAACGACGTGGCGGCGGTGTTCCGCTCGACCGCCGAGGGTGAAACCGGCCATGCGCATGGCCACCTCGAGTACCTCGAGCTGGTCGGCGATCCGGCCACGGGCCTGCCGATCGGCGGCACCTCGGACAACCTGAAGGCGGCGATCGCCGGCGAGACCCACGAGTACACGGACATGTATCCGGGCATGGCGAAGACCGCTCGCGACGAGGGCTTCAGCGAGATCGCCGACTGGTTCGAGACCCTGGCGAAGGCCGAGCGCTCGCACGCCAATCGCTTCCAGAAAGCGCTGGACCAGCTCTGAACGACAGCCGCGATCGCGTGAGCACGTGAACGAGCGGGAGAGCGGTTCCCGCCGGGAAGGCAGCCTCGAAGCGCCGACCCGGCACGCGCTCGACTGGAACAACGCCGACTTCTGGAATCACGACTCGCTGGCGCGCGAGCTCGAGCGCGTCTTCGAGATCTGCCACGGCTGTCGTCGCTGCTTCAGCCTCTGCAATTCCTTCCCGGTCCTGTTCGATCACATCGACGCGACCGCGACCGGTGAGCTCGCGGCGGTTCCCAGGGAGGCCCACTGGGAAGTCGTCGATCACTGCTACCTGTGCGACATGTGCTACATGAGCAAGTGTCCGTACGTGCCGCCGCACGAGTGGAATGTGGACTTTCCGCACCTGATGCTGCGCGCCAAGGCCGTGCGCTTCCGCGACGAGGGAGCCGGCCTGCGCGACCGGCTGCTGTCGTCCACGGATGCGGTGGGCCGCATCGCGGGCATTCCGGTCGTCAATGAAGCCGTCAACGCTGCCAACCGCAGTCCGCTGGGGAGGCGCGCGCTCGGGCGCGTGCTCGGCGTGCATCCCGAGGCGCGGCTGCCCGCGTATCACAGCCGGACTTTCCGCAAGCGCGAAGCAGGGCGCCAGAAGCCGCAGCTTGCGGCGCAGCCGGCCGGCAGGACGAGCGGCAAGGTCGCGCTGTTCACGACCTGCTACTGCAACCGCAACGAGCCGGCAATTCTCGTCGACCTGGTCGCGGTCCTCGAACACAATGGCATTCCCGTCGTGCTGCCGGAGGTGGAGCGCTGCTGCGGCATGCCGAAGCTCGAGCTCGGCGACCTGGCGGCGATCACGAAGCTGAAGCAGCAGAATATCCCCGCGCTCGCCGCGCTGGTTGCATCTGGCCATGACATCCTCGCGCCGGTGCCGTCCTGCGTCCTGATGTTCAAGCGCGAACTGCCATTGATGTTCCCGGACGACCCGGATGTCCGGCGTGTCGCAGAGCGGACCTTCGACCCCTTCGAATACCTGATGCTGCGCCATGCCGAGGGAAAGCTCGCAACGGACTTCCGCGCGAGCCTCGGCAAGGTCGCGTATCACGTGCCCTGCCACCTGCGCGTGCAGAACATCGGCCTGAAGACGCGCGACGTCCTCGGCCTCGTGCCTGGCACGACGCTCACGATCATCGAGCGCTGCTCCGGTCATGACGGCACCTATGCCCTCAAGAGTGAATACCACGACGTCTCGATGAAGATTGCGCGCCCGGTCGTGCAGCGCGTCGAGGCCGCGGCGGCCGATCATTTCGCGAGCGACTGCCCGATGGCCGGGCAGCAGATTGGGGCGGGGCTCGGCAAGGATCGCATGCCGGAGCATCCGATCCGGCTGCTGCGGAAGGCCTATGGCATCTGAGGGGGCCGCGATGGCAACCGCGGCAGGCAAGGGCGCGCTCAGCGAAGGCGACCTGATGAGCCTCGAACGCTATGCCAGGGAGCGCGAGACCTTCCGCGCGGCGTGATCGCCCACAAGCGCCCGCGGACTATTGCCATCGGACACAACATGACCTGGCTCTTCGAAGACCGCCTGACGATCCAGTACCAGGTCCAGGAAATGCTGCGCATCGAGCGCATCTTCGAGCCGCGCGGCATCCGCGAAGAGCTCGACGCCTACAACCCGTTGATCCCCGACGGCGGCAACTGGAAGGCGACGATGATGATCGAGTACCCCGATCCCGGCGAACGAGCGGTGGCGCTCGCCCGGCTGCGCGGGGTCGAGGATCACTGTTTTGTCGAGGTCGCGGGCCACGGCCGCGTGCGCGCGATCGCCGACGAGGATCTCGAGCGCGAAAACGCCGAGAAAACCTCGGCCGTGCACTGGCTGCGCTTCGAGTTCACGCCTCCTATGCGCGAGGCGATCCGCAATGGCGCCGCCGTCACGGCCGGCTGCGACCATCCCAACTACCGCCATTCGACCGTGCTTCCGGACGAAAGCGCCCGGGCGCTCAGCCGCGACCTGGCCTGACATGTCGCTGCGCAGCCGCAGAGCCGCGGCTGCTAGAATCGCCGCGCCGGCGGCGCCCGCGCCGCGCCATGCGCAGGTCTGGATGAGCCAGTCGTACAACGCTTCGGACATCGAGGTCCTGACGGGCCTCGAGCCGGTTCGCCGCCGTCCGGGCATGTACACGGACACCCGCAACCCGAACCACCTGGTCCACGAGGTGGTCGATAACAGCGTCGACGAGGCTCTCGGTGGCCACTGCAAGAACATCTCGGTCGTCGCGCACAAGGACGGCTCGGTGTCGGTCGACGATGACGGCCGCGGCATGCCGGTGGATATCCATCCCAAGGAAAAGGTCAGCGGAGTCGAGCTGATCCTGACGCGCCTGCACGCCGGCGGGAAGTTCTCCGGCGGCGCCTACGAATCCGCCGGCGGCCTGCACGGCGTCGGCGTCTCGATCGTCAACGCGCTGTCGAAGCACCTCGAGTGCAACGTCCGGCGCGACGGCAAGGAATGGAACATCGGGTTCCGCGACGGCAAGGTCGTCTCGAAGCTCGAGGCGGTCGGGCCCGCGAAGCGCGGCCAGACCGGCACGACCGTGCGATTCTGGCCGGATCCCGGATTCTTCGATTCGCCGAGCATCTCGGTGCCGCGTCTGAAGCACGTGCTGAAGGCCAAGGCCGTGCTGTGCCCCGGATTGCGCGTGAAGCTGTCGGTCGAGGCGACCGGCGAGAGCGACGAATGGTTCTTCACCGGCAACCTGGGCGAGTACCTGGTCGAACAGCTGGGCGGCGAAGCAAGGCTGCCGGACGAGCCGTTCGCCGGGCATTTCAAGGGTGGCCATGAGGTCGCCGACTGGGCGTTCTGCTGGGCGCCGGACCGCGAGGAATCGATCGCCGAAAGCTACGTCAACCTGATACCGACGCCGCAGGGCGGCACGCACGTCAACGGGCTGCGCGCGGGCGCGACCGACGCGGTGCGCGAGTTCTGCGAGTTCCGCAACCTCGTGCCGCGCGGGCTCAAGCTCGCGCCGGAGGACGTCTGGCAGGGCGTCGCATTCATCCTGTCGGTGCGGATGCAGAACCCGCAGTTCGCCGGCCAGATCAAGGAGAAGCTGTCGTCGCGGGAAACGGCCGCCTTCGTCGCGGGCGTCGTCAAGGACGCGTTCGCCTTGTGGCTGAACCAGCACCCGGAAGGCGGCGAGAAGATCGCGCAGTTCGCGATCGCGAACGCGCTCGAGCGCACGCGCGCGGCGCAGCGCGTCACGCGCAAGCGCATCGTCAGCGGCCCGGCGCTCCCGGGCAAGCTCGCCGACTGCACGCTGCAGGAGCCGGAGCGCTGCGAATTGTTCCTGGTCGAGGGCGACTCGGCCGGCGGTTCGGCGAAGCAGGCGCGCGACCGCGAGTTCCAGGCGGTGATGCCGCTCAGGGGCAAGATCCTGAACACCTGGGAAGTGGAAGCCGTCGACATCCTGTCGTCGCAGGAAGTCCACGACATCGCGACGGCGCTCGGCGTGGATCCGGGCGCGAATGAACTGGGAGGGCTGCGCTACCACAAGGTCTGCATCCTGGCGGACGCGGATTCCGACGGCGCGCACATCGCGACGCTGCTGTGCGCGCTGTTCCTCCGGCATTTCCGCGCGCTCGTGACCGCGGGCCACGTCTATGTCGCGATGCCGCCGCTGTACCGGATCGACATCGGCAAGAACGTGCGCTATGCACTCGGCGAGTACGAGAAGGACGGCATCCTCGACACGATCCAGGCCGAGGGCCTGCGCGGCAAGCCGGTGATCACGCGCTTCAAGGGGCTCGGCGAGATGAGCCCGCTGCAGTTGCGCGAGACGACCATGGCGCCCGAGACGCGCAGGCTCGTGCAGCTGACGATCGACGCGAAGGACGGCGCGGACCAGATGCTCGACATGCTGCTGGCCAAGAAGCGCGCCTCGGACCGGCGCGAATGGCTCGAGAGCAAGGGCAACCTCGCGGATGTCCAGCCATGAAGGAACAGCCGCTCGACTTCGAGGGCATCGAGCGCCAGCCGCTGAAGGCATTCACCGAGAAGGCGTACCTCGACTACTCGATGTACGTGATCCTCGACCGCGCCCTGCCGCAGCTCGCGGACGGGCTGAAGCCGGTGCAGAGGCGCATCGTCTATGCGATGAGCGAATTGAGCCTTGCCGCGGGTTCGAAGCACAAGAAATCGGCGCGCACGATCGGCGACGTGATCGGCAAGTACCACCCGCATGGCGACAGCGCCTGCTACGAGGCGATGGTGCTGATGGCGCAGGACTTCTCCTATCGCTACCCGATCATCGACGGGCAGGGCAACTGGGGCTCGGCCGACGACCCGAAGTCCTTCGCCGCGATGCGCTACACCGAGTCGCGGCTGCGACCCTATGCGGAAACGCTGCTCTCCGAGCTCGCGCAGGGCACGGTCGACTGGGTGCCGAACTTCGACGGCACGCTCGATGAGCCAAAGCTCATGCCCGCACGGCTGCCGAACGTGCTGCTGAACGGCACACAGGGCATCGCGGTCGGCATGGCGACCGACATCCCGCCGCACAACCTGAAGGAGGTCGCCGCAGCCTGCATCCTGCTGCTCGACGACCCGGACGCCACGCTCGGCGAGCTCTGCAAGCAGGTGCAGGGCCCGGATTTCCCGACCGGCGCCGAAATCGTCACGCCGAAGGCCGAGTTGCGCGCAATGTACAAGAGCGGCAACGGCAGCTTCCGCGCGCGTGCCGGCTGGGAGCGCGAGGACGACGAGATCGTCATCACCGCGCTGCCGTACCAGGTCTCGGGCGCCAAGATCCTCGAGCAGATCGCCGGGCAGATGCGCGCGAAGAAGCTGCCGATGGTCGAGGACCTGCGCGACGAGAGCGACCACGAATATCCGACCCGCCTCGTGATCACGCCGCGCTCGAACCGCGTCGACGTGGACCAGCTGATGGCGCACCTGTTCGCGACCACGGACCTCGAGCGCAGCTATCGCGTCAATCTCAACGTGATTGCGCTCGACGGGCGCCCGAAGGTCCTGGGGCTCAGGGAGATACTGGTCGAATGGCTCGAGTTCCGCCTGGCCACGGTCAAGCGGCGGCTGCAGTTCCGGCTCGACCGCGTCAACGCACGCCTGCACATCCTCGAGGGGCTGCTGATCGCGTTCCTGAACCTCGACGAGGTGATCCGCATCGTCCGCAAGGAGGACGAGCCGAAGCCGGTGCTGATCAAGCGCTTCAAGCTGTCCGACGAACAGGCCGAGGCGATCCTCGAGACCAAGCTGCGACACCTCGCGCGGCTGGAGGAAATGAAGATCCGCGGCGAGCAGGAAGAACTCTCGACCGAGAAGGAGGGCATCGAGAAGACACTGAAGAGCCCGGCGCGGCTCAAGAAGCTGATCCGCGAGGAACTGGAGGCCGATGCCGAAAAATACGGCGACAAGCGCCGCACGAAGATCGTCGAGCGCGAGGCGGCGCAGGCGATCGACGAGACGGAGCTGGTCACGTCCGAGCCGGTAACGGTCGTGCTGTCGACGCTCGGCTGGGTGCGGCAGGCGCGCGGCCACGACGTCGACGCGCGCGCGCTTTCGTACAAGACCGGCGATTCATTCCAGGCCGCGGCTCGCGGGCGCAGCACGCAGCAGGCGGTGTTCGTCGACTCGACCGGGCGCGCATATTCACTGCCGGCGCATACGCTTGCCTCGGCGCGCGGGCAGGGCGAGCCGCTGTCGGGACGGCTCGACCCGCCGGATGGCGCGATCTTCGCTGCGGTCATGATCGGCGAGCCGGCCGATCCCTGGCTGCTCGCCTGCGATGCCGGCCATGGCTTCATCGTGAAGCTCGAGGCGCTCTACTCGCGCAACAAGGCCGGCAAGGGCGTGTTCAACCTGCCGGAGAATGCGAAGGTGCTGGCCGCTGCGCCGGTGCCGGTGGCCGAAGGCGCGCTTGTCGTGTCGGTCAACAGCGAGGGTCGGCTGCTGGCTTTTCCCGTCAGCGACCTGCCGGAAATGGAGAAGGGCCGCGGCAACCTGATCTTCGGCATTCCCGGCAAGAAATCCCGCGCCGGCGAGGAACTGATGGTCGCGGTCGTCGTCGCCGCACCGGATCAGAGCGTCGTCGTATGGAATGGAGAGCGCAAGATGACGCTCACGTGGAAGGACCTGCAACACTACCTGGGCTCTCGCGGCCAGCGCGGCGCCGTCCTTCCCCGAGGTTGGCGCAAAGTCGATCGACTCAGCGTCGAATGATCGAGGCCCGGGCGGAGGCGGGAGGGGTTCGCGAACTCGTAAGTTCCGGCTGAGTTCGCGGGCCCCTCCCGCCCCAGCCCGGGCCCTATGCAATCGTCGCCGTGCCGAGAACGACTTCCTCGGGCGCGTTGACGAAATAGCCCTGGATGAACTCGACCCCGAGCTGCCACAGCACGGCCATCGTGTTCGCATCCTGAACGCGCTCGCCGATCGTGACTGCCTTGCGCCCGTGCGCGAGGTCCACCAGCGTCTTCACGCGGCTCTGCTTGTCCTGGTCCGCGGAAAGGCCCTGCATCAGCGCGCCATGGATCTTCACGAAGTCCGGCGTCAGGTGCGTGAGCAGCTGTTCGGTGTCGCGGCCGAGGCCGAAGCCCTCGATCGCGAAGCGGAATTTCATCGTTCGCAGTGCCTTCTGCAGCGCCACGGCCTCCTTGATCTGCTGGGCGGCGACTTCCTCGCGGACCTGGAAGACGATGCGCGGCGGCTCGATGTGCGTCGACTTCATCTGGTTCGCGAGCCACGCGGGCAGCGAAGGATCGGACAGCGTGTCCTGCGACAGGCGGACGAACAGCGCGCCGGGCTTGCGCGATGCGCAGAATGACATCGCCGCGCCGATGACCCAGCGGTCGATGTTCTTCATCAGGTCGTTGCGTTCCGCCGCCGGCATGAAGAGCGACGGCAGCACTTCCTGGCCCTGTTCGTCGAGCATGCGGACCAGCACGTCGAACATGCCGAGGTCCTCGCCGACCAGACTTGCGATCGGCTGCTGCACGAGCCGGAAGCGGTTCTCCATCAGCGCCGACTTGATCTGCTTGACCCAGCTGCGGTCCGCGTCCTGCAGCCGCAGCACCGCGCCGGTGTGCTCCAGCATCTGGATGCGGTTGCCACCCAGCTCCCGGCCCTGGCGGTTCGCGTTGTAGGCGTCGCCGGCCGGGCCTTCCGGATCGCGGATCTCGGCCGGCACGGGCCCGAGGCCGACGGTGCAGGTCGTCGAGAGGGACTTCGGGCCGACCTGGAATACTTCGCTCGCGACCTTGTGCACGACGTGCGCGGCCCAGGCTTCCACGTCCTGGCTCGTGCCGCGCTCGAGCAGGATCATGAAGCCATTGCCGCCGAAGCGGCCCGCGAGGTCGCCTTCCTGCACCTGTTCGCGCAGCAGCCGCGCGAAATCGGTCAGGAAATCCTCGCCGACCATGATGCCGACGTCCTCGAGCACGCCTTCGTACTTGTCGGGTTCGATGTACGAGAGGCAGCGAACGCCGCCCTTCGCCGGTTCCGCGAGCCGCTCGCGCAGCCTGTCGATGAAGAAACGGCGGTACAGGAAGCCGGTCGCCGGGTCGCTCTGCATCGCGTCCGCGAGGCGGCGCTCGACCTCGCCTTCGTCCGCGACCCGCGCCGGAACGCAGACCTGGACGCAGGGCTCGCCGTCGAATTCGGCGCGCCGCAACTGGAATTCGAGCGACGGCGTGTGGCCGCTGACCAGCAATGCCGAGGCATGGAGCGTGTGGCCGGTCCACTTTCCCTGCAGGCAGGCGACCAGCGCGCCCTTGATCGCCACGTGATCGTCGGCGTCGAAGGCATCCATCAGCGGCGTGCCGGTGACCTCGTCGGCGTTCGAATACCCGAACAACTCGATCCAGGCCGGGTTGGCGTCGACGATGATGCCTTCCTGCACCTGGGCGATCGCGTCGGTGGAGCCTTCCACGATGTGCTGCAGCTGCTGCTTGTACTCGCGCGCCGTGTTGAGCGTCTGCGACAGCGCGCGGTCGAGGCGATAGGTGCGCAGCTCGCGGCCGACCACCAGTTGCAGGCGCTTGATGTTGGTGAGCGTGACCGCGTCCTGGGCGCCGAGCGCGAGGGCGTCGGCGATCGCGTTCTCGTCGAGCTTCTCGCGCACGATCAGCACCGGGACCTCGGGCGCGAAGCGCGCGCGGAAATCCATCGCACTCGACAGGTCGACGATGCCCTCGTCGGCGAACAGCACCAGCATCTCGGCGGAGGCCTGGGTCAGCACGTCGCCGAGTTCGCGCGCATCCGGCAGCCAGGTCACGTGGACGGGATGGCCGGCATTGCGCAGTGCCTTGTTGATCGCCTCGACATTGTCCTGACTGCGGGTCAGGGCGATCATCGGGACGGCGGCGGCGGGTTGCTTCAAATCCGGCTCCGGCTGCGGCCAGCCGGCGTGGAGGGCAGGATACTAACACCCCGAATTACGTCAATTTCGCGACCGGCGTCTTGGAATGCCAACCCGCAAAATCGCGCAGCGCGGGCGGGTCGGCGCGTTCGAGGCGCGTTTCACGCCGGGGCGGCGCTCCCGGGCAGGGTGGTCGGTCAGGCGGGATCTGGCTATCATACGCGCCCTTCGTCCCGCATCGGCCCATGAAAGGGGCCCCAGGCCTGCGATGTCGAGCTACAACACCAACGAGTTCAAGTCGGGGCTCAAGATCATCCTCGACAACGATCCCTGCTCGATCGTGGACAACGAGTTCGTCAAGCCGGGCAAGGGCCAGGCATTCAACCGGGCCAGGATCCGCAATCTCAGGACCGGCCGGGTCATCGAGCGGACCTTCCGTTCCGGCGATTCCGTCGAGGCGGCCGACGTCGTCGACATCGACATGCAGTACCTGTATTTCGACGGCACGTTCTGGCACTTCATGCAGCCCGAGAATTTCGAGCAGTACACCGCCGGCGAAACGGCGGTCGGCGATGCCGCGCAGTGGCTCAAGGAAGGCGTCGTCTGCATCGTGACCCTGTGGAATGGCCAGCCGCTGACGGTCACGCCGCCGCCGCACGTCGAGCTCAAGATCGTCGAGACCGATCCCGGCGCGCGCGGTGACACGGTCACCGGCGGCACGAAGCTCGCGAAACTCGAGACCGGCGCCTCGGTCAAGGTGCCGCTGTTCGTGAACCAGGGCGAAGTGGTCCGCGTGGACACGCGCAGCGCCCAGTACATCGCGCGAGTCAAGTAAGTCCGCGGCGCGCGCCGCCTCCGCTCCAGCCCTACCCGAATCCGTCGATGCCCGCGAGCCGCCAGTCGCAGGCGGCGGCGAGGCGCGTTGCGAGTGCCTCGAGGCCCGCCGCGTCGGCCGGGCCAAAGCGATTGAAGCTGGGGCTGTCGAGATCGAGCACGCCGACGAGCAGGCCCGCGGCGACGAGCGGCACGACGATCTCGGAGTTCGATGCCGCATCGCAGACGATGTGGCCCGGAAACCGGTGCACGTCCGGGACGATCACGCTCTCGCGGCGGGCGGCCGCCGTGCCGCAGACGCCGTCGCCGAGCGCAATCCGAACGCAGGCGATCCGGCCCTGGAACGGCCCCACGATCAGCTGCCCGTCGCGCAGGAAATAGAAGCCGGCCCAGTTGAGGTCCGGCAGCAGTTGCCAGGCGAGCGCCGCGGCATTCGCCGAGTTCGCCCAGGGATCGCGCTCGCCCTCGAAGACGCCCGCGGCCTGCTGCAGCAGGTCCGGATACGGCTCGATCAGTTCCTGTTTCATCGAGTCCTCAGGCCCTTGCCACGGGAAATGCCATCGCATCGTCAATCGACGCGAGGCCAAGCGCCACCATGACCAGCCGGTCGAATCCCAGTGCGACGCCAGCGCAGTCCGGCAGTCCCTCGGCAAGCGCCGCCAGGAAGCGCTCGTCGAGCGGCGCCAGGCGTTGGCCGCGCTGCCGCCGCTTCTGCAGATCCTGCGTGAATCGCCGCCGCTGTTCCAGCGCGTCGCCCAGTTCGTGAAAGCCGTTGGCGAGCTCGATGCCGTCGAGGTAGAGCTCGAATCGTTCCGCCACGGGCCAGCCATCCCCGTTGTCGCGCACGCGCGCAAGCGCGGCCTGGCTCGCCGGGTAATCGCGGAGGAATAGCGGTCCGTCCCGGCCAAGCTGCGGTCCCACGACGGTCGCCATCAGCAGGTCGAGCCAGGAATCGAGGTCCTGTTCACCGGCTGCCAGCGGCGCGACGCCGCGATCGCGCAGCACGGCCTCGATCTCGCGCGATCCGGCCTTCGCACAGTCGAGCCCACAGTATTCGGCAATGGCATCGCGGTAGGTCAGCGCCCGCGCCAGCGGCAATGGTCGCAGGCCACCGATTGCCGCGCGCAGCAGCCGATCCACGTCCTGCTGCAGATCAGCCACACCGTATCCGACGCGATACCACTCGATCATCGTGAATTCGGGATTGTGCTGACGGCCCGATTCACCGTCCCGGAAGACCGGACAGATCTGAAAGCAATCGCCGATCCCGGCGGCGAGCAGCCGCTTCATCGGGTACTCGGGCGAAGTCTGCAGGTACATCGGCGGGCCCGAGACCGTCGTTGCGGCGATCGTCTCGATTTGCGGCTCGCTGACGGCGGCCGCCGACAGGAGCGGAGTCTGAACTTCGAGGACCCGCTGGGACGCAAAGTAGGCGCGCACGCGCGCGAGCATCGCGGCGCGTTGTCGCAGCACCTCGATGCTGGCTGTCGGCCGCCAATCCTGCCTGCTCATGGGCAGGTCGCAATGCGCTCGCCGACGCGCAGCGGTCGTCCCGGGCGAGCAGGCCCGGCACCAGCGCCGGCCCCCCGGCCGCAAACATCAGGATCACGGTGGAGCCCATGTTGAACCAGCCGAGCTCGGCGCCGCGGTCGAGCGCGACGACGGGACGTACCGGCAGCTCGCTGATGGCACGCGGGTAGCGGCCGCGGATCACGCCGGCCCAGCTGAGACTCATGCTGCCGACGAAGAGGGCGCCGACCAGCACGACGGCCATCGGGCCGGCGGCGGTATCGAAGACGCAGACGACGCGCTCATTGCGCGCGAAGAGCCCGGGTACGCCGTCGGCTGTCGCCGAGTTCACGCTGAAGCGGTCGCCCGGCACATGGCGCGCGAGCCGCAGCGTGCCGGTCGAGCGGCATGTGGATGCGGTGATAGTTGTGCGGCGCCAGATAGAGCGTCGCGAACGCGCCACCCGCGAATTGCGCCGCGAGCGCGGCATCGCCGCCGAGCAGCGCGCTCGCGGAATAACGGATGCCCTTGGCCTGCAGCAGGTCGCCGGACTGGATCGCGCCTGCCTGGCTGACGTAGCCGTCGACGGGACAGGCGACCGCGGCCGGATCCGGGTCCGCCGGGCGCGCGCCGGCGCGCAGCCTGCGCGTGAAGAAATCATTGAAGGACTCGTAATCGGATGCACTGCTGCGCTCGGCCTCGGAGAGATCGACGGGGTAATGCCGCAGAAACGCGCGGATCAGCGCGCGCTTCAGCCAGCCGATGCGTGAGTGCGCGAGCGCACCGACCAGCCGTGAGAGGAAATGCTGCGGCAGCAGGTGCTGCAGCCCGATGAAGGCCCGGTCGCGAAAATGGCGGCTTGCCACTGCGGACGCCCGTCAATGCGCCGCAGCGACGATGCTGCGGTAGTCGTGCGCAATGACATCCGCAATGTGCGGGCTGCCGAAGACCGCGGCGAAGGCTGCAGCAGGGTCGATCAGGAAGATTGCCGCCGTGTGGTCAACGCTGTAATTGCCGTCCGCCGACGGCGGGCCGATCGAGAAGGCGGCGCCGAGATCGCGAGCCAGGATTTCGAGTGCCGCCGCCGGCCCGGTGACGCCGAGGAATTCCGGGTCGAAGTGCGCCACGTAGCGGCCGAGCGCCTCCGGCGTATCGCGGGCCGGGTCCACGCTGACCAGTACGACGGCGGGCCTGTCCGACGCCGGCAGATCCGCGAGCTGGCGGCGCACATCGGCGAGCGTCGCGAGGGTCGTCGGGCAGACGTCGGGGCAATTCGTGAAACCGAAGAACATCAGCGTCCAGTGGCCGCGCAGCCGGTCGCGACCGAAGGGTCGGCCTGCCTGGTCCGCGAGCTCGAAGTCCGGCAGGGGACGTGCCGCGTCGAGGCGCGTTGCCTGTTCGAGCGCGGGTGGCGCTGCGGTTGCGCGCAGTACGAACCAGGCTGTCGCCGCACCGGCAATGGCGGCGACGATCAGGACCGGCAGGACGACGGAGCGTTTCATCGGGCAATTATCCCACAGTGCCGCCCGTGCCCCCGCGTGGCGCCGGGTTAGACTCCGCGCGATGAAGCCTCGGCAACGGGTCGGCGAACTGCTGGATCAGGCCACGCGCGCGCTCGAAGGCGCAGGGCTCGCCTACGGCCACGGCACGGCGAACGCGCGTGACGATGCGGCGGCGCTCGTCTTTCACGCCCTGCGGCTGCGGCATGACTCGGCACCCGGCAGCTACCGTCGAGCAGTGTCCGCCGCAGGGCAACGCCGCGTCGCCGTGCTGCTGCGCCGGCGCATCGACGAGCGGATCCCTGCCGCCTACCTGACCGGCGTGACCTGGTTCGCGGGCCACGAGATCCGCGTGACGCCCGACGTGCTCGTGCCGCGCTCGGCGATCGCCGAGCTGTGCCTCAATGCGTTCGAACCCTGGGTGGATGCCGGCCGAGTGCGACGTGTCCTCGACATCGGCACCGGTTCTGGCTGCATCGCCATCGCTGCGGCCCATGCGCTGCCGCGCGCACGGGTCGATGCAACGGATATCTCGCCGAAGGCGCTCGCGCTCGCGCGCAGCAATGTCCGGCGTCACCGTCTCGGGCGGCGCGTGCGGGTCCTCCGATCGGATGTCTATGGCGCCCTGCGTGGGCAGCGCTACGATATCATCGTGAGCAATCCACCCTATGTGCCGGCGACCGAACTGCGCCGCCTGCCGCCGGAGTACCACGCTGAACCGCGACTGGGCCTGCATGCGTCACGTCAGGGACTCGCGATCATCGCGCGCATCCTCGCAGGCGCCCGTCGTCACCTCGAGCCAAAGGGCATCCTCGTCGTCGAGGCCGGCAACACCGAGCGTGCGGTGCGGCAGCGCTGGCCGGCGCTGCCATTCACCTGGCTCGAATTTGAACAGGGCGGCGGCGGCGTGTTCCTGCTGAACGCCAGCCAGCTGTAGGCAACGCGCCATGTCCGGAAATACGATCGGCAAGCTGTTTGCGGTCACGACTTTTGGCGAGAGCCATGGCCCGGCGCTCGGTGCGGTGGTCGACGGCTGCCCGCCGGGACTGGCGCTTGCCGAAGAGGACCTGCAGGCCGATCTCGAGTTGCGCCGCACCGGCACTTCGAGGCACACGAGCCAGCGCCAGGAGCCCGATCGTGTCCGGATCCTGTCGGGGGTGTTCGAGGGTCGAACGACCGGGACAGCGATCGGTCTGATGATCGACAACCTGGACCAGCGCTCGCGCGACTACGAAAAGATCAAGGACCGTTTCCGGCCGGGTCATGCGGACTATGCCTACCAGCAGAAGTACGGATTCCGGGATTACCGCGGAGGAGGGCGCTCCTCGGCGCGCATCACCGTCGCGACCGTCGCCGCCGGCGCGATCGCGCGCAAGTACCTGCGCGAGAAACTCGGGCTCGAGGTCGCCGGCTACCTGTCGCAGGCCGGCCCGCACCGGCTCGACTGCGTGGATCTCGACAGTGCGCGCGACAATCCCTTCTTCTGCGCCGATCCGCAGAAGATCGCACTGCTCGAGGAATACCTCTGGCAGCTGCGCAAGGATGGCGACTCGGTCGGCGCCCGCGTGACGGTGCTGGCGCGCAGGGTGCCGCCGGGACTCGGCGAGCCGATGTTCGACCGGCTGGACGCCGACATCGCCTTCGCGATGATGGGCATCAATGCGGCCAAGGCCGTCGAGATCGGCGACGGCGTCGCGGTCGCGGCACAGCGGGGCTCCGAGCATCGCGACGAATTGCTGCCGGACGGGTTTGCCTCGAATCACTCGGGCGGCACGCTGGGCGGCATCAGTTCCGGCCAGGACCTGATCGTGCATGTCTCGTTCAAGCCGACCTCGAGCATCCAGGTACCGGGCAGGACGATCGACCTGGAAGGCAGGCCCGCCGAGATCGTGACGACCGGCCGGCATGACCCCTGTGTCGGATTGCGGGCGGTGCCCATCGCCGAGGCGATGCTGCTGCTCGTGCTGATGGATCAGTTCCTGCGCCATCGGGCACAATGCGCGGACGTGGTTTCCCGGACTCCGGTGATCACGGATCCACGGTAGTGCCAGTGAATCAACGCATTGCGCCTGCCTTTGCAGGCTGGTTCGCGGGGCTCGATTGCGTGACGCGGGGCAAGATTTTGGTAAATCCCGCGTGTAAGCTATAGTCCAAAGGATCAGGGACTTGTGATCGATTTCACACCCATTTCACAAACTCACGGCCGAAGCTTGAACGGCCTCGGCGGCCTTGGGGAGTCACGATGAGCTGGAAATTGCGCGTCCTCGTTTCGGCGATGCTGCTCGCGCCGACAGTGGCTCTGCCACTGGGCCTCGGCGAAATCCGCCTGGGTTCGGCACTCAACGAGCCGTTGTCGGCTGAGATCGACCTGGTCGCGGCGACTCCCGAGGAGCTCGGAGCCCTGCAGGCGCAGCTCGCTTCGCGCGACATGTTCCAGCGTTACGGGCTCGATCGGCCGGCCTACCTCGACAGCCTCGAATTCCGCGTCGGTCGCGGCCAGGACGGCCGCAGCGTGCTGCTGGTCCGTTCGAGAGAAGCCATCAGCGAGCCCTTCGTTTCATTCCTGGTCGACGTCAGCTGGCCGCGCGGCCATTTGCTGCGCGAGTACACGGTCCTGCTCGATCCGCCGGTCTTCACGCCGCAGGGCGATCAGTCGGCAGCGGCAGCCGTTTCCGCGCCGACGACCGAATCGGTGCCGGCGCGCGCTCCGGCGGCCCCTGCGGCCCAGGCTGGCGGCGAATCGGCAGCACCTCAATCCGCGGCGTCCGCGGAAGGCGCGACGTCGTACCGCGTCGAGCGCGGCGATACGCTTTACAAGGTCGCAGGCTCGCTGGGCGCCACCGACCATGCGACCACCCAGCGGATGATGATCGGCCTGTTCCGTTCGAATCCGGCGGCCTTCAAGGGCAACATCAACGTGCTGCGTGCCGGCGCGATCCTGCGCGTGCCGAGCGCGGACGAACTCTCATCGATCGGCGCCGGCGAAGCCTCGGCCGAAGTCAGCCGCCAGGTCGCCGCCTGGCGCGCGAGCGGCGGTGGTGCCGAAAGCGGCCGCCTGCGTCTCGTGACGCCGGCCGAGGGCGGGGCGGAAACCGGCGCCGGCGCACCGGCCGCAGGTGGCTCCGCCGAGTCGCAGGTTGATCAGCTGCAGCGCGACATCGCGGAGCAGCGCCGCCTGCTGGAACTCAAGAACAAGGAACTGGCCGACCTGCAGCGCGATCTGGCGCGCAAGGCAGCCGAAAAACCGGTCGAGAAGCCGGTTGAGGCGCCGGTCGCCGCCGCGCCTGAAACGCCGGCGCCGGAAGAGACGGCGGTCGCCCCCGAATTCGATACCGGTGCGAACGCTCCCCCGGTCGAGCCGGCCAAGGAGCCCGCGGTCGTCGCGAAGCCGAAGCCGAAGCCGGCCCCGGCTCCTGAGGCCGAAAGGTCCATCATTCCTCGACAGCCTGATGGACAACTGGCTGTTCCTGCTCGGTGCCGCGGCGCTCGTGCTGATCGGCGGGCTCGGCTACGGCTATGTCCGCCGCCGCCGCGAACAGGACGTCGACAGTGCGCTCAAAGGCTTCGAATTGCCGGCGACCGCGCCCGTGCCCTCCGAGACGATGCGTCTGCGTGCGCTCGCGCTCGGCGAAAAGGAAGAAGACACCGGGACCGAGGAAATCGAGCGGCTCGACGAAGGAGACTTCCTCGTCGAGGAACGCGAACGCCCCATCGCGCGACCGAAGATCGAGCCGGCGCCTTCCGCGGCCGGCCAGGAAGAGACGATCAGCACGGAAGCGGCGCTCGACCTCGACCAGGCCGATCCTCTGGCCGAAGCCGATTTCCACATGGCCTACGGCCTCTACGACCAGGCCTGCGATCTGGTCAAGATGGCGCTCAAGCAGTCGCCCGATCGCAATGACCTCAAGCTGAAGCTGGCCGAGATTCATTTCGTGGCCGGCGACACGCAGGCGTTCCTGGCGGTCGCGCGCGATCTCAAGAAGTCGCTCGGTGCCGGCGGCGACTGGGACCGCATCGTCATCATGGGCCGGCAGCTCGCGCCCGACGAAGCGCTGTTCGCCGGCGGCGTGCGCTCCACGACCGGCGTCGACCTCAGCCTGGAAGGGGGCGACAACCGCGTCGATCTCGATCTGCTCTCGGCACCCGCGGGAGACGGCGGCATTGACCTCGACCTGGGCTCGGTGCTGGGCGCGAGCGACAGCACTTCCGTGACCGGGGAACGCGAGGTCCTCGAATTCAACCTCGACGAAGGCCCGGCATCGCTCGGTACGACGCAGGAAATCACCCCGCGCGGCGGCTCGAGCACAGTCGAAATGCCGACCCTGGAACTTCCGTCCTCGGAAACGCCGACCGTCGAGACGCCGGCGCTCAAGATGCGCAGCGGCGGCCGTGACGTCTCCGGTGGCATTTCACCGGACGCGACCGCGGAAATGGCGATCGACGATCTGGGCCTCGATGTCGGCAGCTTCCACGGCGAAGACGACGCGCAGGACGACGCCACGATCCAGGCCACGCATGTCGACGAGACGATGCGTGTTTCGGCGGGCGACGACAGCACGCGCATGATGCCGGGTGCCTCGGGCGGAACGGATGCCACCGGCATATCGCGAATGTCGGAATCGGACCGCACGGCGCTGCTCGAATCACTGGATACGGCCGTCGATTCGGGCATCGACCTGGATGTCGGCAGCGCCGCGGAAGGTTCCGATTCGCCGACGAGCGCCGCCACGGCACGCCTCACGATGGACATGCCGCAATTGTCCGACCTGGAGCCCGTCACGATGAGCGAGGTCGGCACGAAGCTCGACCTCGCGCGTGCTTACATGGACATGGGCGATCCTGATGGGGCCCGCAACATCCTCCAGGAAGTGCTGGCCGAGGGCAGCGCCTCCCAGAAGCAGGAAGCCCGCCGGCTGATCGACTCGCTGCCGGGAGCGTGAACCAGGGCGGACGCCGCCTGGCCGTCGGTCTCGAATACGACGGCGCGCGCTTCGCGGGCTGGCAGCTGCAGCCTGGCCTCGCGACGATCCAGGATCACGTCCAGCGTGCGTTGGCCGCCGTCGCCGACCATCCGGTCGAGGCGACCTGCGCGGGGCGCACCGACGCAGCCGTACACGCGGCTGGCCAGGTCGCCCATTTCGATACCACGGCCATTCGTCCGTTGCGCGGCTGGGTGCTGGGCGCCAACACCCAGCTGCCGCCGGAAATCTCCGTGCTCTGGGCCGTCGATGCCGATCCGCAATTCCACGCCCGTCATTCGGCGCTGGCGCGCTGCTACCGTTATTGCATCCTGGTGCGGCCCACGCGGCCGGCGTTGCTGCGCGAACGCGCCTGGTGGCTCCGTACGCCGCTCGATACCGAATCGATGCACGCGGCCGCCCAGCAGCTGGTCGGCGAACACGACTTCTCCGCGTTCCGCGCGGCCGAATGCCAGTCGAAGACGAGCCGGCGGCGCATCGATGCGATCCGGGTCGGCGCCGAAGGGCCGCTGGTGACCATCGACGTCACGGCAAACGCGTTCCTGCACCACATGGTCCGCAACATCGTCGGCAGCCTGGTGCCGGTCGGGACCGGGGAACAGCAGCCAGCCTGGCTCGCCGATGTGCTCGCGAGCCGCGACCGGGCGCGCGCCGGCATCACCGCACCGGGTCATGGGCTGTACCTGACCCGCGTGCGCTATCCCGCCGCGCTGGGGATCCCTGAATTTGTCACGCCGGACCCATGGGCTATGATCGCGGGCCAGAGTCAGCGGGGAACGACGTGACCTGGTTCGAGAAGATCATTCCGTCGCGGATCAAGACCGAGCGGCGCACGCGCTCCGTGCCGGAAGGCCTGTGGATGAAATGCCCGGCCTGCGACTCGGTGCTTTATCGCCCCGAAATCGAGCGCAACCTGCAGGTCTGCCCGAAGTGCTCGCATCACATGCGGCTCGGCGCGCGCGATCGCCTGACGCGCTTCCTGGACCCCGACACCCTGACCGAGCTCGCCGCGGACGTGCTGCCCGAGGATCCGCTGCGCTTTCGCGACAGCAAGCGCTACCGCGACCGCCTGATGGCGGCGCAGAAGACGATCGGCGAGGGCGATGCACTGGTCGTGATGGCCGGAATGCTCGACGGCATCGAGGTCGTCGCATGCGCCTTCGAATTTGCGTTCATGGGCGGATCGATGGGCTCGGTGGTCGGCGAGCGCTTCGTGCGCGGCGTCGAGCATGCGATCGAGCACCGGATGCCGGTCGTCTGCTTCTCGGCGAGCGGCGGGGCGCGCATGCAGGAGGGGCTGCTGTCGCTGATGCAGATGGCGAAGACGAGCGCAGCGCTCGCGCAGCTTGCGCGCCACGGCCTGCCGTTCATCTCCGTGCAGACCGATCCGACCACCGGCGGGGTGTCTGCGAGCCTCGCGATGCTGGGCGACGTCAACATCGCGGAACCGCGCGCGCTGATCGGGTTCGCAGGCCCGCGCGTGATCCAGCAGACCGTCCGTGAAACGCTGCCAGAGGGGTTCCAGCGCAGCGAGTTCCTGCTCGAACACGGGGCGGTCGACATGATCGTCGACCGGCGCGACCTGCGCGACCGCATTGCGGGCCTGCTGCGCATGCTGCTGCGGCGGCCGCCGGCGGCGGGCTAGCGGACCACGTGCGATTCGATTCCGTCGCGGGCTGGCTCGACTGGCAACTGGTCGCGCATCCCACGGTCGTGGATCTCGGGCTCGAACGCGCGGGTGCCGTGTACCGGCGCATGGGGCTTGCAAGGCCCGCCACCGTGCTCACCATCGGTGGGACGAACGGCAAGGGCTCGGTTGCAGCCACGCTCGACGCGATGCTGGCGGAGGCCGGCTATGACGCAGGCCTCTTCACGTCTCCGCACCTGATCCGCTACCAGGAGCGGATCCACGTCGACGGCCGGGAGATTGCCGACGAACTGCTGTTGACGGCCTTCGATCGCATCGACGCGGCCCGCGGGGACATCTCGCTGTCGTTCTTCGAATGGAATGCGCTGGCGGCGCTGGTGGCCTTCGCGCACGAGCGCGTGGACGTCGCCGTGCTCGAAGTCGGCATGGGCGGGCGGCTCGACGCGGTCAACCTGCTGGATGCCGATGTCGCCGCGGTCGTCTCGGTCGGCCTCGACCATCGCGAATGGCTCGGCGGCACGGTCGAGCAGATCGGTTTCGAGAAGGCGGGTATCTTCCGGCCCGGTCGACCCGCGATATTCGGGTCGCGCAACATGCCGCAGAGCATCGGGCGTGCCGCGGCCGACTGCGGCGCGCGGCTCAAGCGCCTCGGCGTCGACTTCGACTTTGTCGAGCGCCCCGACGGCTGGGATTACCTGGGCCTCGGTTCACGGCGCCGCGAACTGCCATTGCCCGCGCTCGCGGGCAGCATGCAGATCGGCAATGCCGCGACGGCGCTCGCGGTTCTCGAAGCCGCGGAACCGGCCCTGCTGGTCCCGGACGAAGCGGTGCGCGCGGGTCTCGCCCGCGTACGACTCGCCGGCCGCTTCCAGGTGGTCAGCCTCGACCGGGAATGGATCCTGGACGTCGCCCACAACCCCGACGCGGCGCGCGCGCTGGCCTCGAGCCTTGCGTCCCGGCCGGCGCGCGGCCGGACGATCGCGGTCTGCGGCATCCTGGCGGACAAGGACGTCGACGGCATCGTCGCCGCACTGCAGGGGCTGGTGCAGGAGTGGATCGTCGTGCCTCTCGACGGGCCGCGCTCGCAGCCTGTGGCCGAGCTGGCCGCGCGGATCGCATTGCAGACCGGCGCGCCCGTTTCAGCGGCAGAGAGCGTCGCCAGCGGCTGCGAGCGCGCGCATGCGGCCTGCGGGGAGCGCGATCGCATCCTCGTGTTCGGCTCGTTTCACGCGGTGGGTCCGGCCCTCGCGCATCTCGGTCTCGCGACTTGAGGCGGGCGCGCAAGATACAATTCGCCCGCAATGGAAGTCAGGATCCGCGAAAGGCTGGTGGGTGCACTCGTGCTGGTGGCGGTGATCGTGCTGCTCGTGCCCGCCGTGCTGAAGGGCCGCAGCGCCACCAGCGAACCGGCCAGGGCGCAGGAAAACAAGAGGGTCGAAATCGACCTGGGTGGCGCCACGGAACCCACCGACGGCGACCGGCTCGTTCCGGAGCCGGAAATCGCCCAGGCGAGACAGGAAGCCTCGCCAGCCGCGACGTCTGCCGCAACGCCGCCCACTGCGGCGCCGGCACCGCCGCCGGCCGAGACCACGGCCGCGGGTCCTTCCGCGTCGCAGCCGGTAGCAACGACCGCGCAGGCGCAGCCACTGGCCGCCGAGCCGACCGCCTGGGCCGTGCAGCTGGGCGCGTTCTCGAGCCGCAGCAAGGCGGAGGGGCTGGTTACCAAGCTGCGTTCGCGCGGCTATTCGGCGTTCGTGCTCGAGTACCGGGCCGGCGGCCAGTTGCTGCATCGGGTCCGCGTCGGCCCGGAACAGGATCGCGCGCGCGCGGTCGCCATCGCGGAGCGCCTGCGCAAGGACGGATACCAGCCTGTGGTGGCGCCGCATCCGTGAAACGCGTCCGGCGGGTTTTGCGCTCTTCGGCTAGAATGCCGCTCGCCTCGATGGAGCCACTGCCCGATGAATGGCGCTGACCATCTTTTTGCAGCAATCCTGCTGATATCGCTCGTCCTGGGCTGCCTGCGCGGATTCGTCCGCGAAGCCATTTCACTGCTTTCCTGGCTGATCGGCCTGTGGCTCGCCTGGCATTTCGCCTACCTGCTGTATCCGTGGCTGGGCGGCGCGCTCGCGGAGCCCGGCATCCGCGAATGGACCGGCCGGGCGATCGTGCTGTTCCTGGTGCTGCTGGTGGGCTCGGCCGTCGGCTCGATCGTCGCGCATTTCATCCAGCGCGCGGCGGGCCTCGCCGCGATGGACCGCATCGTCGGCGGGCTGTTCGGTCTGGTGCGCGCAGTCGTCGTGATTGGCCTGCTGGTGATCGGCGCACGCGCAGTCGACCTCGACCTCGAGCCCTGGTGGCAGAAGACGAAGTCCATGCCGGCGGCCGAAGCGGTCGCCAACTGGCTCCAGCACTATGCGGAGCCCGCCGCCGCCGACCTGGTGGATCGAGCCAAGAAAACTCCCGGGAGCTAGCGCCATGTGCGGCATCGTCGGCATGGTCGGCACGGGACCGGTCAACCAGAGGATTTACGACGCGTTGACGGTGCTGCAGCACCGCGGCCAGGACGCGGCCGGCATCATGACGATGGACGATCACGCGCTGTTTTCCCGCAAGGACAACGGCCTGGTCCGCGACGTGTTCCGTGAGCGCGACATGCGCCTGCTGGCCGGCAATGCCGGCATCGGCCACGTGCGCTATCCGACCGCCGGCTGCGACAGCGCCGACGAGGCGCAGCCCTTCTACGTCAACGCGCCGTTCGGCATCGGCATCGGCCACAACGGCAACCTGACGAATGCCGAGGAACTGACGCGGACCATGATCGCGGAGGACCGCCGCCACCTCAACACGCGCTCGGACTCCGAAGTGCTGCTGAATGTGTTTGCCAGCGAATTGCAGCGCTCGACAGCGTCGAGGCCGCAGGCCGCGGACGTGTTCCGCGCCCTCGAGGCCGTGTTTCGCCGCTGCCGCGGCGGCTACGCGGTCGTCGCGCTGATCGTCGGCCACGGGATCATCGGGTTCCGCGACCCGCACGGCATACGGCCGCTGGTGCTCGGACGGCGCGAGACGCCGCGCGGGCCGGAATGGATGCTGGCATCCGAAAGCGTCGCGCTCGACATGCTCGATTTCACGCTGGTCCGCGACGTGGGTCCGGGCGAGGCGGTCTTCATCGACCTGCAGGGCAGGATGCACGCCCGCCAGTGCGCGCCTGCTCTGCAGCACACGCCCTGCATCTTCGAGTACGTCTATTTCGCGCGACCCGACTCGATCATCGACAACATCTCGGTGCACAAGGCGCGCATGCGGATGGGCGAAAAGCTCGCGGAGAAGATCGCGCGCCTGCGGCCCGGTCACGACATCGACGTCGTGATCCCGATTCCGGACACCAGCCGCACGAGCGCTGCACAGCTCGCGCTGTCGCTCGGCGTCAAGTATCGCGAGGGCTTCGTGAAGAACCGCTACATCGGGCGGACCTTCATCATGCCGGGACAGGAGCAGCGCCAGAAGTCGGTGCGCAGCAAGCTGAATGCGATCGACTTCGAGTTCCGCGGGCGGAATGTGCTGCTGGTCGACGACTCGATCGTGCGCGGCACGACCTCGGCGCAGCTGATCGACCTGGCCCGCGAAGCAGGCGCCCTCAAGGTCTACTTCGCCTCGGCGGCCCCGCCGGTGCGATTCCCGAATGTCTACGGCATCGACATGCCGGTCGCGACCGAGCTGGTTGCCGCCGGGCACAGCGAGGACGACGTCGCGAGGATCATCGGCGCGGACTGGCTCGTGTACCAGGACCTCGACGACCTGATCGTCGCCTGCCGCCACGACCACGCGCGCATCACGGATTTCGACACCTCCTGTTTCTCGGGTCACTACGTCACCGGCGACGTCACTGCCGAGTACCTCGCGCGCCTCGAGCGCGATCGCTCGGACGGGGCGCGCGCGCAACGGCTGCTGGACCTGCAGGGCGGCCGCGCAGCGCGCGCTGTCTGAGCGTCGCGCCGATGGCCGGCGCAGAGGTCGACCAGCGCCGCGAGCTCCTGCTGCACCTGTACCGGGCCGCGCTATCCGCCGTCGAAGGGCGCCGCCGCGTGCGCGCGGCGCTCGCTTCGGACCGCGATGAACGCCGGTCAGCATCCTCGCCGTCGGCAAGGCGGCATCGGCGATGGCGATGGGCGCGCTCGACGCCCTCGGCGCGCGGGTCGTGCGCGGGCTCGTCGTCGCGCCGGAAGACGGCATCGACCACGAACTGCTCGCAGTGGCGCAGGTCCGCTGCATCGCGGGCGATCATCCGGTTCCGGGCGAGAGAAGCCTCGCGGCCGGCAGGGAAGCCATGGACTTCGCCGCCGCAACGGCGGCCGGCAGCCGCGTTCTGCTGCTGGTCTCCGGCGGGGCATCGTCGCTCCTGGAGGTGCTCGCACCGGGCGTCACGCTCGAGACGCTGCAGCGGCTCAATGAATGGGCGCATGCGGAGGCCGTCGATATCCTGACGCTGAATGAGCGGCGCGGCTCGCTCTCCCTCGTCAAGGCCGGCAGGATGCCGGGCCTGTTCAGGCATTGCGCGGTCGAGGGACTGATGATCTCCGACGTGCCGGGCGACGATCCGGCGGTCGTCGGATCCGGCCTGCTCGCCGGCGTGGACAAGGTCGCACTGGTCGGATGCCTCGACGACGCGCTGGAGGCGGCGCTGCGCGCCGCGCGAGCGCGCGGCATCGACGCCGAGCGCGCCGCGAAGCGTCTCGCCGGCGAAGCGGCCGCGGCCGCGCGCGATGTCTGCCACGAGTTCGCCGTCGGGACCCGGCGCCTGGAGCTGTGGGGCGGCGAGACCGTCGTGCGGCTGCCCGCGCGGCCCGGCCGCGGCGGGCGTTGCCAGCATTTCGCGTTGTCGGCGGCACAGCAGATCGCGGGCCATCCGGAGCTCGTGATTCTCGCGGCGGGCACCGACGGCCGCGATGGCGCGAGTGAGGATGCCGGCGCGATCGTCGATGGCGGCACGCTCGCGCGCGCGAGAGAGGCCGGCTTCGACGCCGCAAGATGCCTCGAGGCCGCGGACAGCGGCAGCCTGCTCGAGGCGTCCGGCGACCTCGTATACACGGGGCCGACGGGCACGAATGTCGGCGACCTCGTAATGGCCCTCAGGCTAAGATAAAGGGATGACCGCCCGGGTTCTGATCATCGACGAACAGGGAGTCTACCGGCGGCTGTTCGCGCATCACGTGGCGACGGGATTCGATTCGCCGTCGATCGCCGAATACGATCCGGTCGCACGCGGCAGGCTTCCGGCCGATTTCTCCGGCAGCGCCTACGACGCCGTCCTCCTGGGCGACGCGCCGGGCGAGGCCGACGGCATGGCGTGGCTGCGCGACCTGTGCCGCCGCAACGGATTCCCGCCGGTCATCTTCTTCCTGTCCTCGCCGGATGCGGAATCGGAAGAAGCGGCGCTCGCGGCCGGCGCGCACGCCTGCTTTTCCAAGTCGAAGATCGACCATGCGCGGCTCATTGCTGCACTGCGCGGCGCGCAGTCGCGGCGCGGCCAGACCCAGCCACCGGCGCCGCGCGTGGACGATTCGCCGCGCGCGACGCGCTTCGGCGACGCAACGATCCGCGGCTACAAGCTCGTCAGCCAGATCGCCGAGAATCCCGTGTCCTCCGTGTACCTGGCGCAGAGCGAACGCAGCGGCGAGCAGGTCGTATTGAAGGTCCTGCGGCAGCCGCCCGACGACGGCTCGGGCGAGCGGACCTTCGACCGCTTCCTGCGCGAATACCAGATCGCAGCCGACATCCAGCATCCGAATGTCGCCAGGGTCCGTGACTTCGGCGTCAGCGACGACCATGCCTACATCGCGATGGAGTACTTTCCGCTCGGCGACCTGCGCACCAGGATCAAGAGCGTGATCCACCCATTGCAGGCGCTGGTGTTCCTGCGGCAGATGGCCGAGGCGCTGAAAGTCCTGCATGCGGCGGGCGTCCTGCACCGCGACCTGAAGCCGGGCAACGTGATGCTGCGCGACGAGTCGTCGGTCGCGCTGATCGACTACGGGTTGTCGAAACAGATCGAGCTCGACGCCGCGATCACCGGCAGCGGGGAGATCTTCGGCACGCCGTATTACATGAGCCCGGAGCAGGGCCACGGCAAGGACACGGACGCGCGCAGCGACATCTACAGCCTCGGCATCATCTTCTACGAGATGCTGATGCGCCGTAAGCCGTACGTCGCCGGCACGCCGATGCAGGTGATCTACAAGCACGCGCATGCGCCCCTTCCAGAGCTGCCGGCGGAGATCAAGCATCTCGAGGGCCTGCTCTACAACTGCATCGCGAAGGATCCGGCGCGCCGCTACGCGAGCGCGGAGCAACTCCTGGACGCGGTCCGGGAATACGAGAAGGACGAGCTCGAGCGCGCCTGAGCGGTGCCCGCCTCAGCTGGGGCAGGGCTGCAGCCGGAAACCCTCGCCATTCCAGTGCAGCACGTCCGCGCTGTCGTGCCAGGCGCCCAGCACGATGCGCGTGCATTCGTCGCCGTCGATCGCGAACCGGTGCGTGGCGGGGCGGTGGGTGTGGCCGTGGATCATCGTGCGCACGCCGGCCGCGCGCATCAACGTCTCGACCGCGGCCTGGTTGACGTCGGTGATGTACTCGCCAGCGCTCGCCAGGTGCGCGCGGCTTCCCGCCCGCGCCTCGGTAGCGAGCCGGCGCCGGCTCGCGAGCGGCAATGCCGCGAATCCGCGCCGCACATCCGGGTCGCGTACCAGCGCGCGCAGCCGCTGGTAGGCGCCATCGTCCACGCACAGCCCGTCGCCATGACTCAGCAGCACGCGCTCCGTGCCGAGGGTCGCGATGACCGGGTCCTCGAGAAGCGTCGCGCCAGTCTCGGCGCAGAAGCGTTCACCGAGCAGGAAATCGCGGTTGCCGTGCATCAGGTGCAGGAGCGTTCCGCGGGCGCTGACCGCGGCGAGCGCCGCGATCACCTCACGATGCGCGGGCTCGGGATCGTCGTCGCCGAGCCAGGCCTCGAAGACGTCGCCCAACAGGTACAGGGAAGCGGCGCCCCGGACCGGTCCGTCGAGGAAACGGAGGAAGCGCCCGGCGATTTCCGGGGCCGCCGGATCGAGGTGCAGGTCGGAGACGAACCAGGTGCTCACTCAGGTTTTTCGGGAGCGGGGGCGGGCGGCTGCGCGGCCTCGACGACCCAGGCGCGCTTGATGACCGGGCGCGCGACCGGGACGTCGGCGCCGAAATTCGCGACGGTCTGGGTCGGCAGGTGCGCGATGCGATCCACCACGTCCATGCCCTCGACTACCTTGCCGAAGACCGCGTAACCCCAGCGGCTGGGCAGGGGATCGAGCCCGGCGTTGTCGATCACGTTGATGTAGAACTGCGACGAGCCGGAATGGGGGCTCTCCTCGCGTGCGAGGCCGACCGTGCCGCGGCGGTTCGACAGGCCGTTGCCGCTTTCATTGGGTATCGGCGCATGCCCCTTGCGCTCCGTCAGGCCGGCGTCGAAGCCGCCGCCCTGCACGACGAAGTTCGCGATGACCCGGTGAAACACGGTCCCGTCATAGAAGCCGTCGCGGACGTAGCGCAGGAAGTTCTCGGCGGACAGCGGCGCGCGCACCGTATCGAGCTCCAGCACGAAGCTTCCCTCCGAGGTCTCGACCTGGACACGCGGCGCGAGGGAACTCGTTGCCTGGGCGCCCGCCAGCGCGGGCACCAGGGCGGCCAGAATGGTGAAGGCTCGCAGCAGCATGGATGGATTCCTCGCCGGGATATTAGCGCACCCCGGCGCGTGAGACGCCGGGTCCGATCCCGTAGACTGTGCCGCCGATGGACCCGAAGATCGTCACGCGATTCGCACCCAGCCCGACCGGCGCATTGCACCTTGGCAATGCGCGCACGGCCCTTTTCAGCTACCTGCTGGCCCGGGCCTCCGGCGGGCGCTTCATCCTGCGCGTCGAGGACACGGACAGCGGTCGCGGCTCGCCTGAATTCATTGCCGCACAGCTTGCCGATCTCGCATGGATGGGCCTCGGCTGGGATGCCGGCCCGGATCGCGAGGACGACCGCGGGCCTTACCGCCAGTCGGAACGCGGTCCGATCTACGAAGGGCTTTACGCAAAGCTCGAGCGCGACGGCCACAGCTATCCCTGCTATTGCACGCCGGCTGAGCTCGACGTCGCGCGCCGCACGCAGCTCGCCGCGGGCCAGCCGCCCCGCTATTCCGGTACCTGCCGCAATCTCGACGCCGCTGCGCGCGCTGCGCGCCTGGCCGAAGGCCGCCAGCCGGCATGGCGGTTCCGCGTGCCGGAATCTCGAACCGTGGAGTTCGAGGATCTCGTGCGCGGGCCGCAGTCCGTCGCCGCGGCGACGCTCGGCGATTTCATCGTGCGGCGCGCCGACGGCGGCCCGATGTTCTTCTTCTGCAATGCCGTTGACGACGCGCTGATGGGCGTCACGCAGGTGCTGCGGGGAGACGACCACTTGAGCAACACGCCGCGGCAGCTCCTGCTGCTCGAAGCGCTCGGGCTGCCGGCGCCGCGCTATGGCCACCTGCCATTGCTCGTGGATGCGAGCGGCGCGCCGCTTTCCAAGCGCCGCGGCAGCGCCACACTCGAAGAATTACGCGCCCGCGGCTATCTCGCGGCGGCGGTCGGCAACTACCTGCTGCGGCTCGGCCACGCCGGCGCGCCGGACGAGTGGGTGGATCCCGCCGATTTCCCGAAGTGCTTCCGCCTCGAGCGGCTCGGCCGCGCGCCGGCGCACTTCGATGCCGCCCAGCTCGATCACTGGCAGCGTGAAGCGGTCCGGCGCCTGACGCCCGATGAGGCCGTGGAGTGGCTCGGCCGCGGAATGGCCGGCCGACTGGCCGGCCGCGGAGCGCCTGGAACTCGCGGCGCTCCTGCGCGGCAATCTCCTGTTCCCGGCAGACGCCGCGGCCTGGCTGTCGGTGCTGCGCGGTGAGCTCGCACCGCTCGCCGCTGAGGACAGCGCCGTGCTGTTTGAGGCCGGGCCGACATTCTTCGAGGCTGCGCTCGCCGCCTACCGCGAGGCCGGAGCGGACTTCGCGGCGCTCGGAAGGGAGCTCAAGCAGCGCACCGGGCTCAAGGGCAAGGCGCTCTTCATGCCGCTGCGGATCGCCCTGACGGGCCGGCGCGACGGACCGGAGCTTGCGGCACTGCTGCCGGCGATTCCCCCGGCGCTGGTGCGCGCGCGCCTCGCCGGCGCGGCCCGGACCCGTTGAGGCGGCCCCCGATGCTCCAGGTCCACAACTCGATGACCGGCCGCAAGGAGCCGTTCCGCGAACTGGTCGCGGGAAAGGTCGGCATGTACGTCTGCGGCATGACGGTCTACGACCACATCCACGTCGGGCACGCGCGCTCGCAGATCGCATTCGACGTCGTGCGCCGCTGGCTGCAGGCGAGCGGCTACCGGGTCAACTATGTGCGGAACATCACCGACGTGGACGACAAGATCATCCATCGCGCGCGCGAGCAGGGTGAATCGGTCGAGGCGCTGACCGCGCGCTACATCGACGCGATGAACGAGGACTTCGCGGCCCTCGGCGTGCTGCCCGCCGACCACGAACCGCGCGCGACCGAATTCATGCCGCAGATCATCGCGATGATCTCGACGCTGATCGCCAAGGGCAACGCCTATGTCGGCGCGAGCGGCGACGTGCTGTATTCCGTCGCGAGCTTCAAGGACTACGGGCGGCTGTCGGGCAAGAAGCTCGCCGACCTGCGTGCCGGTGCGCGCGTCGAAGTGGACGAGCACAAGCGCGATCCGCTCGATTTCGTGCTGTGGAAGCGCGCCAAGACCGGCGAGCCGTCCTGGGACTCGCCCTGGGGCCCCGGCCGGCCCGGCTGGCACATCGAATGCTCGGCGATGGCGACGGCGCTGCTCGGCTGCTATTTCGACATCCACGGCGGCGGCATGGACCTCAAGTTCCCGCACCACGAGAACGAGATCGCGCAGTCCTCCGCGGCCTGCGGCACGCCGTTCGTCCATGTCTGGATGCACAACGGATTCGTGCGCGTCAACGACGAGAAGATGTCGAAGTCGCTGGGCAACTTCTTCACGGTGCGCGAAGTGCTGCCGCGCCTGCGGCCGGAGGTGCTGCGCGCCTTCGTGCTGGCAAGCCACTACCGCGGGCCGATCAATTACGGCGAGGACAACCTGCGCCAGGCCGATTCGGCATTGCAGCGCCTGTACCTGGCGCTGCGCGACGTGACGCCGGCCGCGCGTTACGAGCCCGGCGATGCGACGCGCCGCTTCACCGAGGCGATGAACGACGACTTCAACACGCCCGGAAGCGCTCGCCGCGATGCAGTCGCTGGCGCGCGAGCTGAATGTCGTCAAATCTGCGGGCGATCAGCGCGCCGCGGCCGCCCTTGCGGCGGAGCTGCGCGCGCTGGGCGCCATCCTGGGCCTGCTCGGCGAACCGGCGGAGGACTGGCTGTCCACGCATTCGGAGCTGACGGCCGTCGGCAGAGCCCGCGGCCGGCCGGCCCGATCCCATCGAAATCGATCGCCTGGTCGCGGCCCGCACCGAGGCGCGCCGCACGCGCAATTTCGCGGAATCCGACCGGATACGCGACGAGCTTGCCCGTCACGGCGTCGTGCTCGAAGACGGGCCCGCGGGCACGAGCTGGCGCTGGCAGTAACCTCGCGGCGGCCAGCCGCAAAAGAAAAGGGGCGCCGGAGCGCCCCTTTCCCATCCAACAGACAGCCGGCCCTCAGAACGTGTAGGTCGTCCTCAGGTTCCAGAAGCGTCCGCGCGGATTGTGCGTGCTCGACACGTAGCCGTAGACGATCCGTGTCGTCGTCGCCGATCGCGAACGGCGGCAGTTCGTCCAGCGCATTGTCGATGCTGAGCGACACCTTCGTGTTCTTGATTCCCGTGTACGCGACCTGGAGATTCACGGTCGTGAAGGAACTCAACGGTCGGCACGGAGGTCGTCACCGGGGGCGACAGGAACCGGAAATCCTTGAACGAGCTGATGTAGTTCACGCTCGTTCGGAAGCCCCACTCGCCGAACTGGTAATCACCCGTCAACGCGGCACGATCTTCCGGATACTCGTACTCACCCGTGAAGTTCTGCGTCTCAAACGCGGTCGCCGTGCCGTTCAGCACGCGTCTTCTTGAACTTCCAGCAGGTGCGACCAGTCGAGACCGAGGGTCAGGCTGCCAGCACCAAGCCCCATGTTCCAGTAGGCCGCCAGGTCGACACCCTGCGCCTTCTGCGAGCTGATGTTGACGAAGCCGCTGCGGATGAACGACAGCGGGCCCAGCGTGTCGCCTGCAAGTGGCGTCGCCGCGCACGCAAATCGTGCTCGCCTGGTTGTTGCACTCCTGCGTGTAGATGAAGATGCGCGGCACCTCGTCGATCTTGTGATCCTGGGTGATGTCCCAGTAATCGACCGACACGTTGACCGACGGCGTCGGCTGCCAGACCGCGCCGACATTGAAGTTTTCCGACGTCTCCGGTCTGCAAGTTCGGATTGCCGGAGAAGATGAATCAGGAAGTCGGTGTTCGGATCACTTGGATCTGCCGGCAGTACACCGGATTGTCTGCGCAACCGTAGGTGTCCAGTGAAGAACTCCGATTCCTGCGATGGCCCGAGGCCGATCTGCGCGAGCGACGGGGCGCGGAAGCCCTGGCCCCAGGAGGCGCGGAACGCGATCTGCTCGGTCGGCGCCCAGCGCAATGCCACCTTCGGATTCGTCGTGTCGCCGAAGTCGCTGTAGTCGTCGTAACGACCGGCCAGCGACAGTTCGAGGGACTCGGTCAACGGCACCGAGAACTCGACGAACGCGGACCAGTTGTTGCGTGAGGCCGCCGCCGACACCGCCTCGGTGCCGAAGATCAGGCCGCGCACGAACTGGTCGTCCGGCTGGTCGGATACGCTCTCGTCGCGATACTCGAGTCCCGCCGCCATCATCACCGGGCCACCCGACAACATCGAACAGCGGGCCGGTGATCTGGGCGTCGTACATCGTCAGGTCGGAATTGCCCTGGCGCACGAGGCTGGTCGTGATCCGGTCGATCACGTCCTGCGGGATTGATCGTGCCGCCGAACGGATTGTAGGTGCCCGCAGTCAGCTCCGTCTGCAGGAAGTCCGTGCGCACCCAGCCCTGGTGGCGATTGCCGGTCTGCAGGGACTCGCTGCGCGCGCGCTGCAGGCCCACTTCCCAGTCCCAGTCGCTCACCTTGCCGCGGAATCCGAGGACCGCGCGCAGGTTGTCGGTCTCGATGCTCCACTGGCGCGGGCCGACATCCACGGTGCGGAAGCGGCTGATGCCCACGGCATCGGTCGCCGGGGTAGGGATCGTTCGGGTGGTTGGTCAGCGTCAGACCCGCGGTTTCATCCAGCGGTGTCGGTGCGCCCTGGGCGACCGACGTGTTGTGCTGAGCCGCGATTTCCGTGAACACCTCGATCGCCCGGCGTCAGGGCCTTGTGGCCCAGCAGCAGGAGGCCGGTGCGCTCGGACTCCGGGATCAGCAGGTTCCACGGGCCGTAATCATAAACGCAGGTCTGTCCCGCGACCTGGGCCGGCGGGCAGCCCGGATCGATCGTTGATGACCTGGCCGCCTTCGCCGTCATCGACGAAGAAGCGTCCCGGGAAGCCGCGCGACGACCGATAGTCCGTGGCCGCCGGCGTGCCAGGACTTGTCCGCGGATCCGATGTGGCCGCGCTCGGTGTTCGACAGCGTGTCGTTCTTGAAGTAATCGAAAATCATCGTGATGTTCGAGTCTTCCCCGCTCGTGCCCCAGATGGCCGAGGCGTTCATCTCGGAGGCGCTGCCGCTCGTGACGTCGCCATAGCCCGCGGACACTTCGAAGCCGTCGTAGTCCTTGCGCAGCACGATGTTGACCACGCCCGCGACCGCGTCGGAGCCGTACACGGCGGAGGCGCCGTCCTTCAGCACTTCGACCCGCTCGATGGCCGCAACCGGGATCGTGTTGATGTCCACGAAGTTCGTCGTGACGCTCTCGGCGAAGGAGCTGATCGCGACGCGCCGGCCGTTGACCAGCACGAGGGTCGCGTCGGCGCCGAGGCCGCGCAGGCTGATCGACGCCGCGCCATTCGCGGTCGAATCCTGGTTGTTGCCGCGCGTCGAGAACGCGCCATTGCCGTTGACCGGGATCTTTTCCAGCAGCTGCTGCAGGTTGGTGTAACCGGACTTCTCGATCGCCTCGCGATCGACCGTCAGCACCGGCGACGGACCCTCGAAATCACCGCTGTGCGCGATGCGCGATCCGATGACGACAATCTCCTGGTCGTCCTGCGCGAGCGCCAGCGGCGCTGCCAGAACCGTCGTCAATCCGACGGCTCCCCCGATCGCGAGCCTGACGGCCCGGGCAAGCGGTGTCCTATTTTTCATCGATCGATCCCCCATTTGCGGAAAAACTACAATCGCGACGCGATTGAATGGCTCAGAATCTACACCGGTTCACTGTACGTTTGCCACTGTGGTCGGAAAAGAACACCGGCGGTTCAACGCCTTCGCGCTGCCTCCTGCCGCAGAATGGCAAATTGACGGGGGGTGGGGGCCTCCGTAAGATGCGGGCCCGCGCGCAGGCCGGAAGGCCCCGTGCGGTGGCAACCGACAGGCCGTCTGGCGGGGCATGGCGCAGTCTGGTAGCGCATCTGCTTTGGGAGCAGAGGGTCGGGGGTTCAAATCCCTCTGCCCCGACCATTGAACTGGCGGCGCCTCGGGCAGGAGTTTGGCGCCCGTAGCTCAATCGGATAGAGCACCGGCCTTCTAAGCCGGCGGTTGCAGGTTCGAGTCCTGCCGGGCGCACCATCACAGGGCCCCCGACAGGCGACAAGGGACATTGGCGGGCGTAGCTCAGCTGGTAGAGCCCCGGATTGTGATTCCGGCCGTCGCGGGTTCGAATCCCGTCGCTCGCCCCACAGACATGGGCCATTAGCTCAATTGGTAGAGCTCCGGACTCTTAATCCGTAGGTTGTAGGTTCGAGTCCTACATGGCCCACCAATTCCACCCGGAGGCGCCGCTTGGAGCCACGCCGCCAGATCCCCGAGCCGACCTATCACTGGCCGGGCGGCCCGACCGCCGATGACGACCCGACGCCGATCGAGTCGGCACTCGCGGCGCTGAAGATCGGCGCGATCCTCGCCGCCGCGATCACGATCGCATTCATCTATCTCGGCACCTACGCCGGCATCGTCGCCGGGCGGACGGAGGCGACAATTGCCGTGCTGGCTGCCTTCGTGCTGCCGAGCGTGCTCGCGGCCTGGCGTACGGCGTGGGTCCGCCGCCGCCGGGGCAGCCGTTGACCTTACGCTATACTTATCGGCTGTATCGCAGCGCGGACAAGCGTTCAGGGCCGGTTCCAGATGCGAAAGTGGCGGAATTGGCAGACGCGCCGGATTTAGGTTCCGGTGGGGAAACCCTTGAGAGTTCGAGTCTCTCCTTTCGCACCACGAGGTTGACGGGCAGATGATGGTTTCAGTCGAGTCGCTATCGGGCCTGGAACGACGCATGCAGGTGTCGGTCCCGGCGAACCGCGTCAAGCAGCAGGTGGACGCACGCCTGCTGAAAGTCAGCCGCACGGTGCGCATCAAGGGGTTCCGTCCCGGCAAGGCGCCGATCCACGTGGTCCGCAAGCATTACGGGCCGCAGGTCCAGGAAGAGGTCGTATCCGACCTGATCCGCGAGACCTTCGCCGAGGCCGTGCGCCAGGAGAAGCTGGTGCCCGCGGGCGGACCGCGCATCGAGCCGCAGGGCTCCGAGAAGGCGGGCGAACTGCGCTATATCGCGACCTTCGAGATCTATCCGCAGTTCGAATTGCGTGGCCTCGAGTCCGTGCAGCTGCTGCGGCCGCAGGCGACCGTCACGGATGGCGACCTCGACACGATGATCGAGAGCCTGCGCAAGCAGCGGCCCGATTACGTGACGGTCGAGCGCGGCTGCGCCGACGACGATCGCGTCACGCTCGATTTCGAGGGCCGGATCGGCGGCGAGCCGTTCGAGGGCGGCAAGAGCGAGGGCCTGGTCGTGACGCTCGGCAGCAACCGCCTGCTGCCGGATTTCGAGAACGGCGTCCGCGGCGCCGCCGCGGGCGAGACGCGCGAGTTCGACCTGAAGTTCCCGGACGCCTACCAGGTCGCGCAGATCGCCGGCAAGACGGCGCGCTTCACGGCGACCGTGCACAAGGTCGAGGAACCAAAGCTGCCCGAGGTGGACGCCGCGTTCTGCGAGGCCTTCGGCGTCAGCGAAGGCGGGGTCGAGGCGCTGCGCGCCGAGGTGCGCGAGAACATGCAGCGTGAACTCGCGCAGGCCGTGCAGGCGCGGCTCAAGTCGCAGGTCATGGAACAGCTGCTCGCGGCCAACCCGATCGCGGTGCCGAATGCCCTCGTCGAGGCCGAGATCCGCGACATGCAGGTGGACATGCTGCGGCGGATGGGCGCCAAGAGCGCCCGCCAGCTGCCGCCGCGCGAGCCTTTCGAGGCGCCCGCCCGGAAGCGCGTGGCGCTCGGCCTGATCCTGAACGAAGTGATACGCAGGGCCGGCATCCAGCCGGACGTGGCGCGCGTCCAGGCGCGGCTCGACGAAATCGTGGCGGGCTTCTCGGATCCGGAGGCGGCGCGGCAGCAATATCTGCAGAGCGAGGCCGCTATGCGCCAGTTGCAGATGTCGGTGCTCGAGGACCAGGTCGTGACGCACGTGGTGGGAGTCGCCAGGGTCGAGGACCAGCAGAGCAGCTTCAAGGAGATCATGAACTTCGGCGCTGACCCGGCGTCCGAGGGATGAGGTGATTTGGTGACAAGCAGAAACGAAACGCAGGCCCTCAACCTGGTGCCGATCGTCGTCGAGCAGACCGCTCGCGGCGAGCGCTCCTATGACATCTACTCGCGCCTGCTGAAAGAGCGCGTCGTCTTCATCGTCGGCGAAGTGCACGACCAGATGGCGAACCTGATCGTCGCGCAGCTCCTGTTCCTCGAGTCCGAGAACCCGGACAAGGACATCCACCTGTACATCAACTCGCCGGGCGGCTCGGTGTCCGCAGGCCTTGCGATCTACGACACGATGCAGTTCATCAAGCCGGACATCAGCACCATCTGCGTCGGCCAGGCGGCGAGCATGGGCGCGCTGCTGCTGGCGGCGGGCGCGAAGGCCAAGCGTTACGCGCTGCCGAACTCGCGGATCATGATCCACCAGCCGCTGGGCGGCTTCCAGGGCCAGGCGACGGACATCGAGATCCACACGCGCGAGATCCTGGATGCCCGCGACCGCATCAACAAGATCCTGTCGTTCCACTGCGGCCAGCCGATGGAAAAGATCCGCAACGACACCGACCGCGACAACTTCATGAGCGGCGAGCAGGCACGCGAGTATGGAATCGTGGACGGCGTCCTCGAAAAGCGCGGCCAATTGCCGACACTGGGCAAGAGCTGAGTGAGATACCGCGCAAGGTAGCGCGGGTAACTGACTGAGGAAAATAGGATTTTACCCCGCCGGATTCGGCATGCTATAAGACGGCTGCCGGCGCCGGCCGGCCACAGAGGGCGCTGAATGGTCGACGATACCCGGGGCAAGCACGACGACGGCAAGCTGCTGTACTGCTCGTTTTGCGGCAAGAGCCAGCACGAGGTACGCAAGCTGATCGCCGGCCCGTCGGTGTTCGTCTGCGACGAGTGCGTCGAACTCTGCAACGACATCATCCGCGAGGAACTCGAGGAGAAGCAGGAGCGGTCCCGCGATCGCCTGCCGAAGCCCCACGAGATCCGCAAGGTCCTCGATGAATACGTGATCGGCCAGGACCGCGCGAAGAAGATCCTCGCGGTCGCCGTCTACAACCATTACAAGCGGCTGCAGGCCAAGCCCGGCGACAAGCGCCACCGCGCCGACAAGGACGAGGTCGAGCTCTCCAAGAGCAACATCCTGCTGATCGGCCCGACCGGCTGCGGCAAGACGCTGCTGGCCGAGACGCTGGCGCGGCTGCTGAATGTCCCGTTCACGATTGCCGACGCGACGACGCTGACCGAGGCGGGCTACGTCGGCGAGGACGTCGAGAACATCATCCAGAAGCTGCTGCAGAAGTGCGACTACGACGTCGAGAAGGCGCAGACCGGCATCGTCTACATCGACGAGATCGACAAGATCTCGCGCAAGTCCGACAACCCCTCGATCACCCGCGACGTGTCGGGCGAGGGCGTGCAGCAGGCGCTCCTGAAGCTGATCGAGGGCACGATCGCCTCGGTGCCGCCGCAGGGCGGCCGCAAGCACCCGCAGCAGGAATTCCTGCAGGTGGACACGGCCAATATCCTTTTCATCTGCGGCGGCGCCTTCGCGGGCCTCGAGAAGATCATCGAGAAGCGCAGCAGCCGCGGCGGCATCGGCTTCGCGGCCGAGGTGCGGGCGCCGTCCGAGCGGCCGGCGGGCGCCGACCTGTTCAAGGACGTCGAGCCCGAGGACCTGATCAAGTTCGGCCTGATCCCGGAGTTCGTGGGCCGCCTGCCGGTGGTCGCGACCCTCGAGGAACTGGACGAAGAGGCGCTGGTCACCATCCTGACGCAGCCGCGCAACGCCCTTTCCAAGCAGTACGCACGCCTGTTCGAGATGGAGGGCGTGGACCTGGAGCTCCGTGACGACGGCCTGCGCGCGGTCGCCCGGAAGGCCATGGACCGCAAGACCGGGGCCCGCGGCCTGCGCACGATCCTCGAAAACGTGCTGCTCGACATCATGTACGACCTGCCGTCGCTCAAGAACGTCGCCAAGGTGGTCGTGGACGAGACCGTGATCCTGGGCGACAGCAAGCCCTACCTGGTGTATCGCAACGACGAGCCCCAGATCGCTCCGGCGGAAATCCGCCGCGCCGCCGGTTCCGACGGCCACTGAGCGCGCTTTTCCGTTTGTGATCCATTACCCGGGAAGCCCTGCGGGCTCCCCGGAAGAATGCGACTTGTGCAGCACACCGGTCGCCCCCATGACGTATCCTTCCCATAGACCAGCGGCGGCGCCGGTGTCGGTGCGCCAGAGGAATCAGACGTGACCGAAGAGACCAAGAAGCCCGCCAAGCCCCCCCAGTCCACCCGCGTGCCGGTGCTGCCGCTGCGCGACGTCGTGGTCTACCCGCACATGGTCATCCCGCTGTTCGTCGGGCGCGACAAGTCCATCCTGGCGCTGGACGAGGCGATGCGCCGCGACAAGCAGATCCTGCTGGTGGCGCAGAAGGCGGCTGACGTCGACGACCCGAAGCCGCGCGACCTCTACACGGTCGGCACGGTCGCGACCATCCTGCAGCTCCTGAAACTGCCCGACGGCACGGTCAAGGTGCTGGTCGAGGGCGTGGCCCGCGCGATGGTCGAAGGGCATGGACGTGGACGGCTATTTCGCCGCCGACATGACCCCGCTGCCGGACGTCGAGCAGTACGACGAGCGCGAGATCGACGTGCTGACGCGCTCGGTCGTGTCGCACTTCGAGCAGTACGTGAAGCTCAACAAGAAGGTGCCCCCCGAGATCCTGACCTCGCTCGCCGGCATCGAGCAGCCGGGCCGGCTGGCGGACACGGTCGCCGCGCACATGGCGCTCAAGCTCAGCGAGAAGCAGAAAGTCCTCGAGATGCAGGACGTGCGCGCCCGGCTCGAGCAGGTGATGACGCTGATCGAGGGCGAGATGGAGGTGCTGCAGATCGAGAAGAAGATCCGCGGCCGCGTCAAGACGCAGATGGAGAAGAGCCAGCGCGAGTACTACCTGAACGAGCAGATGAAGGCGATCCAGAAGGAACTGGGCGACCTGGAGGACGCGCCGAACGAGCTCGGCGACCTCGAGAAGCGCATTGCCAAGGCCGGGCATGCCGAAGGAAGCGCGCGAGAAAGCGACGGCCGAGCTCAACAAGCTGAAACTGATGTCGCCGATGTCCGCGGAAGCGACCGTCGTGCGCAATTACGTGGACTGGCTGGTCCGGGTGCCGTGGAAGAAGCGCACCAAGGTCCACCTCGACATCGCCGCCGCGCAGCGCGTCCTCGACGAGGACCACTACGGGCTCGAGAAGGTCAAGGAACGCATCGTCGAGTACCTGGCGGTGCAGCAGCGCGTCAAGCGCCTGAAAGGCCCGATCCTGTGCCTGGTCGGCCCGCCCGGCGTCGGCAAGACCTCGCTCGGCCAGTCGATCGCGCGCGCGACCAACCGCAAGTTCGTGCGCATGTCGCTCGGCGGCGTGCGCGACGAGGCCGAAATCCGCGGCCACCGCCGCACCTACATCGGCTCGCTGCCGGGCAAGGTGCTGCAGAACATGGCGCGCACCGGCGTGCGCAATCCGCTGTTCCTGTTCGACGAAGTGGACAAGATGTCCATGGATTTCCGCGGCGACCCGTCGTCGGCGCTGCTCGAAGTGCTCGATCCCGAGCAGAACTCGTCATTCGCGGACCACTACCTCGAGGTCGACTTCGACCTGTCCGAGGTCATGTTCGTCTGCACCGCGAACACGCTGAATATCCCGGCGCCGTTGCTCGACCGCATGGAAGTGATCCGGCTGCCCGGATACACCGAGGACGAGAAGCTCAACATCACGCGCCGCTACCTGCTGCCGAAGCAGGTCAAGCAGAACGGGCTCAAGGACGGCGAACTCGAGGTCGACGATCCGGCGATCCTCGACATCATCCGCCATTACACCCGCGAATCGGGCGTGCGCAATGTCGAGCGCGAGACGGCGAAGATCTGCCGCAAGTCGGTCAAGCAGCTGCTGCTCGACCCGGCGCTGAAGCAGATTTCCGTGACGACCGACAATCTCAACGACTTCCTGGGCGTGCGCCGTTTCCGCTACGGCAAGGCCGAGGAGGCCAACCGCGTCGGCCAGGTCACGGGCCTCGCCTGGACCGAGGTCGGCGGCGAGCTGCTGACCATCGAAGCGGCCGTCGTGCCCGGCAAGGGCAAGTTCCTGTTCACCGGACAGCTCGGCGAGGTGATGCAGGAATCCATCCAGGCGGCCATGACGGTCGTGCGCAGCCGCGCGGACATGCTGGGCCTCGAGACCGACTACCACCAGAAGGTGGACGTGCACGTGCACGTGCCCGAGGGCGCGACGCCGAAGGACGGCCCGAGCGCCGGCATCGGCATGTGCACCGCGCTCGTCTCGGCGCTCACCAAGATCCCGGTGCGCGCGAACGTCGCGATGACCGGCGAGATCACGCTGCGCGGCGAAGTGCTGCCGATCGGCGGACTGAAGGAGAAACTGCTGGCGGCGCAGCGCGGCGGCATCGAGACCGTGCTGATCCCGAGCGAGAACGAAAAGGATCTCGTCGAGATTCCCGAGAACATCAAGGACAAGCTCGACATCCGCCCGGTCAAGTGGATCGACGAAGTGCTCGAGATCGCGATGGAGAAGAGCCCGATCGTCACCGTCGCAACCGCGGTAGCCCGCCGCGCCGACTGAAGCGCCGAAAGAGCCGGAAAGGCGCGCCGGGCGCCGCAGCGTGAAGCCGATGCAACCGCACTGAGCGAGCCCGCCGCGCGCTTGGCACCGTGGGGTCGATGCCGTATAGTTCCGCGCCTCCCAGGGGGCCGGTATCCGGTCCACCGGGGTGCTTAGCTCAGCTGGTAGAGCGTCGCCCTTACAAGGCGAATGTCGCAGGTTCGATCCCTGCAGCACCCACCACTGACCTGGAGCGGTAGTTCAGTTGGTTAGAATACCGGCCTGTCACGCCGGGGGTCGCGGGTTCGAGTCCCGTCCGCTCCGCCACCATCCTCGTTAAGGGTCGTTCTTCGGAAGAAGAGCGACCCTTTTGCATTCACGGCAGCGGCGGGCCAGCAAGGGCCGGCCGCCCTTCGTTCGCTCAGACCGGCGACCGGATTCGCTCACTCAGGGCGCCGGCCCTTGCTGGCCCGCCGGCGCTTTGGGTGTAGAGGGGTCGTGCTTGGCGAACCAGGCGAGGATGTAGGCGACGCGCGAGGTGAGGAGGCTGGGGCGGGCGTCGAGGGAGTGCGAGGCGCCCGGCACGCGCACCAGCAACGTGTCCACGCCGCGCAGCCGCAGGGCCTCGTAGAACTGCTCCGATTCGGAGATCGGCGTGCGGTGGTCCTCTTCCCCGGTCACGACCATGGTCGGCGTCGTGACATTGCCGACCTGCGACAGCGGCGAGCGCTTCCAGTACGCCTCCGGGTCCTTCCACGGCGGATTCTCGAACCAGTACTTGTAGAAGAAATTGGTCGCGTCCGAGGTCAGCACGAAGCTCGTCCAGTTGATCACGGGCTTCTGCACGGCGGCCGCGCTGAAGCGGCCGGTCCTGCCGACGATCCATGCGGTCAGCACGCCGCCGCCGCTGCCGCCGGTCACGAACAGGCGCTTGTCGTCGACGCCGCCGGCTGCGACCGCCGCATCGACGGCCGACATCAGGTCGTCGTAATCGTGGTTCGGATAATCGTGGTGGATCAGGTTGCCGAATTCCTCGCCGTAGCTCGTGCTGCCGCGCGGGTTCGAGAACAGCACGACGTATCCGGCCGCCGCATAGAGCTGCAGTTCAGCCGCGAATCGCGGGCCGTAGTTCGCGAACGGGCCGCCGTGAATCTCGAGGATCAGCGGATATTTCTTTGCGGGATCCTGCCCGGGCGGGTGGATCAGCCAGCTCTGGATGCGGCGGCCGTCGGTCGGCGACGTGCTCCAGATCTCCTCGACCTGGCCCAGGTTCCGCTGGCCCAGCAGGTCGGTATTCAGGGCGGTCAGGTGCCGGCGCTTGCCGCGATCCAGCAGGCCGACATCGGCGGGAGAGAGCGGGTCGTTCGCGCTGTAGGCGATCGCCCCGTCATGCGCCACGCTGAAGGTACCGGCGCCGTACGGCCGCGACCAGCCCTCGCCGCCGAGATCGTCGGTCAGCTCGGCGACCTTTCCGGCGAGATCGACCGTGGCGATCTTGGTGCGGCCGCGGTCCTCGAACTGGAAATAGATCTTCCTGCCGTCGCGGCTCCAGGTCGGCTGGACGACGTCGCGGTCGAGATCGGCGGCGAGCTCGCGGATCTCGCCGTCGTCGCGGCGCAGCAGATAGAGGCGCTTGCGCTGATAGCCCTGGTAGCGGTCGTCGAATCCCGTGTAGGCGACCAGCTTGCCGTCCGGCGAGACGGCCGGCGAGTCATCGGGGCCGAAGCGCTTCGTCAATGCGCGAATGGCGCCGGTCGCGACGTCGATGGCATGGATCTCGCTGTCCGCCGGGCACCATGTCGGCATCGGCGCGGCGATTCGCGCTGACCAGCAGCTCGCGCCCGTCGGGCGTCCAGGCGAGATCCGTGTGGTCGTAGGGACCCTCGGTCAGCTGGCGTGCCGTGCCGCCGTCGGCTGGCACGACGAACACGTGCTCAAAGGCATCGGGCAGGAAACCCTCGCCGTCGGCGCGATAGACGACGCGATCGATGGCCTTCAGCGGCTCCGCCCATTTCGCGCCGTTTGGAGGCGACAGCAGCTTCACGGCGAGCGGCTCGCGCTTGACCGGCACGCGCATCACGAAGGCGAGCGTCCTGCCGTCGGGCGACCAGGCGAGATTCGAAGGCCCCTCGGTCAGGTTCGTCACGCGCGTCGTGACCCCTGCCGCCAGCCATTTCACGAAGATCTGCGCGCCACCGTCGGCGTCCGCGGAAACATAGGCGAGCCGCGTGCCGTCGGGCGACCAGCGCGGGCTGCCCTCGCGGGCCGTGCTGCCGGTCAGCGGCCGGTGATTCGTGCCGTCGCGGCCGACGAGCCAGATCATGCCGCGCGCCTTGTCGGTCTTGATGTCGAAAGAGCGGCGCACATAGGCGACCTGCGATCCGTCCGGCGCGATCTGCGGGTCGCTGGCCCATTCCAGCGAGAACACGTCCGCGGCAGTGAAGGAATGGATCGCGGGCGCATCGGCGATCGCCGATGACGGCAGTGCGACGAGCAGGCTGGCCGCGAACAGGGCTCTGAAATTCATGTCCAACTCCCGGGCTGCGAGGCCGAATCCGGTCATGCTAACCTAGCGCCCCGCAAAACGGCCGGTGCCCGCACGAAATCATGCTGCAGACCATTCACGACAAGCTGCGAGGCGTCTTCGCAACGACCATCCTGACCGCGCTCGGCGTCGTGTTCATCTTCTGGGGCGTCGAAGCCAAGATCGGCACCTTCACGAAGGCGGAGGGCATCGAGGTCAACGGCACGGAACTCAATGTCCAGGAAGTGCGCCGCGACTACCAGGAAGAACTGTCGCGCTACCAGGCTGCATTCGGCGCCGCCGGGCTCCCCGAGGAGATGCGCAGCCGCCTGCAGACCAGCGCGCTCGACAAGGCGGTCCTCAGCGAACTGGTCCGCCAGCGCACGCAGAAATTGCGCTTCGTCGCGAGCGACAAGGAAGTCCTCGGGATCATCCAGCAGGTCCCGGCCTTCCAGGTGGACGGCAAGTTCTCCGCCGATGCCTATCACGCGGCACTGCGCTCGGCGGCCATAAAGCCTGACCAGTTCGAAAGACAGCAGCGCGAATTCGCCGTCGCCCGGCAGCTCGACCGCGGCATCTCGAGTTCGACCTTCGTGCTGCCCGCCGAGATGAACCGGCGCATTTCGCTGATGAACGAGGCGCGCGACATCGCCTGGGTGACGATCCCTGCCGCGGAGTTCCTGCCGCAAGTCGCGCTCGACGACGCGGCGCTGAAGGCCTGGTACGACGGCCACCAGTCGCTCTACATGACCGAGGAGCAGGCAAGCGTCGAGTACGTGGAACTCAGCCTCGACGCGCTGGCGTCCGCGGCCGCGGTCACCGAAAGCCAGTTGCGCGAGTTCTACGACGCCAACAAGGATCGCTTTTCGACGCCCGGGCGGCGCCACGCGCGGCACATCCTGATCGCGGTCAAGGACGACGAGGCCACGGCCGCCGCGAAGGCGAAGAAGGCCTACGAGCGCGCGCGCGCCGGCGAGGACTTCGCCAAGCTCGCGAAGGAATTGTCGGACGACGCCGGTTCGGCCGGCAACGGCGGGGATCTCGGCTGGGCGCTGCGCAGCGATTTCGTCCCGGCCTTCGCCGACGCCGTCTGGGCCATGAAACCCGGCGATATCAGCGAGCCCGTGCGCAGCGAATTCGGCTTTCACATCATCAAGCTCGAAGGCGCGGAGAACGACAGCACGAAATCGTTCGAGGAAGTCCGCGCCCAGATCGAACCCGAGCTGCAGCGCGCCGAGGTCGAGAAGGCCTTTGGCGACAAGCAGGAAATGCTGGACACGCTCGCATTCGAGTCGGCCGGAAACCTCGCCGAAGTGGCCGCGAAGCTCAACCTGCCGGTCCGGCGCATCGAGCGCTTCACGCGGGCTGGCGGCGGCGAGCTCGGCAACAACCCGGCGCTGATCGAGGCCGTGTTCGCACCGGAAGTGCTGTCGGGCAGCGAACTGCGCACGGTCGAGCTGTCGCAGGGCCACGTGGTCGCGGTGCGGGTCGCAACCCACAGCCCGGCCACCGCGCGACCGTTCGAAGAAGTCCGCGACCAGGTCACGGCTGCGGCACGCCTGGAAGCGGCCCAGAAGCTGGCGGCGGAAAAAGCGAAGGCCGTCGCTGCCGGGCTGTCCGCCGGCGCCGACTGGACCGCAGCGACCCAGGCCTGGCGCAAGGGCGTGCCGGAATCCGCGACCTGATCAGCCGCGGCTCGTGCGCCGCGACGAGACCCTCGTGCCCGCGGAGATCAAGGACGCGGCGTTTCGTGCGGCGAAACCGGAAGGGCGCGCGCGCTTTGGCACTGCGCAGCTCGCCACCGGCGACGCCGTCGTCTGGATGGTGAACGCCGTCCAGGCCGGCTCGCTCGCGGGACTGTCGCCTGCGGAACGGCAGAAGGCTGCCGATGCGGCGCAGCAGAGCCTGAACGTGGCGGATGCGGCGGCGTATATCACCTCAATGCGCGCGGCCGCCAAAGTCGACGTCAACCCGCAGGTCTTCGAGTAGGCGCAGACGAGACCGATCCGGGGGCGCCGGCGGGCGCTGAACGGGCCGGGGCCCCTCGTTCGCTCAGACCGGCGACCGGATTCGCTCACTCGGGACCCCGGCCTGTTCAGTGCCCCGCCGGCGCTCTTGCACCGTTCACGTACTGCGCCGGCATGGACCTGCGCATTGACGCCGACTCCGTGACGGGGTACTCGGACCCGGTCGGACCCCCAAGTGAGCGAATCCGGTCGCCGGTCTGAGCGAACGAGGGGCGTCCGACCGGGTCTGAGCCCCGTCACGAACCAGGCATCACTCCGGAAAGTACATCCCGACGTGGCTATAGCCTGAGTCGACGTAGAGCGTCTCGCCGGTGATACCGGCCGCCAGGTCGGAGCAGAGGAAAGCCGCGGCGTTGCCGACGTCCTCGATCGTGACATTGCGCTTGAGCGGCGCCACCTGTTCGACGTGGTGCAGCATCTTGCGAAAGCCCGGTATGCCCGCGGCGGCGAGCGTCTTGATCGGGCCCGCCGAGATCGCGTTGGCGCGGATGCCCTTCGGGCCGAGATCCGCGGCCAGGAACCGCACATTGGCCTCGAGGCTCGCCTTGGCGAGACCCATCACGTTGTACGACGGAATCGAGCGCACGGCGCCGAGGTAGGAAAGCGTCAGCAGCGCGCCGGCCCGGCCCGTCATCAGCGGCAGGCCGGCTCGCGCGAGCGCCGTCAGGCTGTAGCTCGACACATCGTGCGCCTGCGCAAACGCCTCGCGCGTCGTGCTCTCGACGAAGCCGCCGGTGAGCGCCTCGCGGGGCGCGAAGGCGACCGAATGGACGATCACGTCGAGCGCGCCCCATTCCGATTTCAGCCGGGCGAAGGCCGCGTCGATCTCGCCGTCGATGCCGACGTCCATCGGCATCACGAGCTTCGACCCCAGTTCGCCGGCGTGTTCGACGACCCGGTCCTTGATGCGGTCATTCTGGTAGGTGAAGGCGAGTTCGGCGCCCTCGCGCTGCATGGCCTGGGAAATGCCCCAGGCGATCGAGCGTTCGGTCGCGAGGCCCACGATCAGCGCCTTCTTGCCCTTCAGGAAACCCATGCGATCCCCCAGTCGAAATCAGCCGCCGACGTTCGTATTGTTACCCACATGGATGGTCAGCCGCTGGCCGGTCCGCAGGGTCGTGCTGCGGCCCATGTTGTTCCAGCCCTGCAGCTGCCGCACCGTGACCGCGAAACGGCGCGCGATGCCTGACAGCGTATCGCCGCGCCTGACCGTGTAGTTCACCGGGCCGGACTGCGACGGATTGCTGCTCGCCATCAGCGTCGCGCCGCTGGCGCCCGCCGATCCGGAGACCTGCAGGCGCTGTCCCGGCTGGAGCACGGCCTGGGTCGACATCCCGTTCATGCGCGCGAGCTGCGACACCGACATGCCGTTGCGGCGCGAGATGCTCCACAGCGAATCGCCCGGGCGCACGCGGTAGGTGCGCCGCTCGAGATCGGCGCCGAGGCCCTCGCGCAGCTGCGTGACGTCGCCGATCGGCACCAGCAATTGCTGGCCGGCCTGGAGATCGGCCGGGGCGTCGGCATTGACGCGCATCAGGAAGGACTCGGGGACCTTGTACTGGCCGGCGACCGAGGCCATGGACTCGCCTGCGGCGACCGTGTGAACGCCGAGCCTGGCGCGGGCCGGCGCGTCGAGTGCCGCGAGCTGCGCGACGAAATGATCCGCGACGACTTCCGGGATCAGCAGCCGGTGCGGCCCGTCGGGATCGGTCACCCAGCGGTTCCAGGACGGATTCAGCGCGTGCAATTCCTCGGTGTCGACGCCGGCGAGCTGCGCCATCAGGCGCAGGTCCACCGGTCCATCCGTCGGCACGACGCGGAAGTAGGGCGCGTCGGGTATCGGCGCGATGAACAGGCCATAGGCTTCCGGGTTGCGGATGATCTTCGCGAGCGCGATCAGCTTCGGCACGTAGGCGCGGGTCTCGGCCGGCAGCGACAGCGAGAAGAAATCGGTGTGCAGGCGCAGCGCGCGATTGCGGTTGATGGCGCGCTGCACGTTGCCCGCGCCGTAGTTGTACGCAGCGATCGCCAGGTACCAGTCGCCGTCGAAGCGCTGGTACAGCTGCTGCAGGAAGTCGAGCGCGGCGCGCGTGCTCTCGATCACGTCGCGGCGCTGGTCCTGCCAGTAATTGCGTTTCAGGCCGTAGAGCTGGCCGGTCGACGCGATGAACTGCCACAGGCCCACGGCATGGCTGCGCGAGTAACCGAAGGGGTTGTATGCGCTCTCGACCATCGGCAAGAGCGCGAGGTCGCCCGGCATGCCGCGCAATTCGACTTCGTTGACGATGTGGTTCATGTAACGCTGCGCGCGGCCCATCGCGCGTGCGAGGTAGTCCGGATTGCGCTGCAGCCACGCGATCTCGGACTGCACGCGGCGATGATCGGAATCGGGCAGCGCCAGGTTCCTGCGGATGTGCTCGAAGACGTCGCCGGAGACGATCGGTACGGGCGGGCCCTCGTCGTCGATCGGCGCGCTCTGCTCGGGCACCGGCAGGGGCGGCGGCAATTCGGGCTCCACCATGACCGGCTCCGCGGCCGGCTCATTGACGATGACCTGCTCGGGCAGCGAACCGCTTTCAGTCGGCGGGGCCGTCGCGCAGCCGGCCGCGCCCAGGAGCCAGGCGGCCAGAAAGGCGATGCGCAATGACGTCTTATGCGGCTCCAGCATCAAAATGTGTCCTTCCAGCCCCGGATTTCGGCAAAAACGGCGACCGGGGTCGGTAGCGCCACACCGGCATGGTTTTCAGCCGATGACCGGATATTGTCAAGCCGGCTCCGCAGGAAAGGATTGACGCGCTTCTCAAGCCCGATAGTTGAGGGCAGGGTTGGCCGGTTTGCAGCCCTCAGGGCCCCGGCCCGGCGGGCATAGTCCACAATTTCCGAATTACCCGGTTCGACCGTCATGGCAAAGCGCAGGTTCGCAACGGTGTACTCATGGCCGCAGAAAACCCGGGTCGTGTCCGGCAGGGCCGCCAGGGCCTCCAGGGAAGCAAGCATCTGCCCGGCTGTTCCCTCGAACAGCCGCCCGCAGCCGGCGCTGAAGAGCGTGTCGCCGCAGAAGAGCGCGTCGTGGCCGACATAGGCGATATGCCCCGCTGTGTGACCCGGAACGTCGATGACCTCGAACTCGAGGCCCATGGAAGGCAGGCGCGCACGGTCGCCACTCTGGAGCCGCTGGTACTCGACCGGCATGCGCTCGCGCGCCGGACCGAAGACTGCGGCGCCCGTCGCCGCAACCAGTTCCACGGTCCCGCCCACATGGTCGGCATGATGGTGCGTCAGCAGTATCGCGTCCAGCCGCAGCTTGCCCGCCGCCAGTTCGCCGAGCACGGGCGCTGCCTGGCCCGGATCGACGACGGCGACGATCGCTGGATCGTCCGGCCCCTCGAGCAGCCAGATGTAGTTGTCCTTGAATGCCGGGATCGGCCTGACGTGCAGCGTTCCCACTACTACCCGATGGCGGCGGCCGTTGCGGAGACGGGCAATATTAGTATGCTCTCGGCATGAATGCGCGCCCCAGGGACCGTGGCGAGTGGCTTGCAGGCCCGCTCGGACAGATGCTTCTCGAGCAGGAGCGGGCGCATGTCGGCAGCTCGCTCGAGTGCGCGTTCGGACTTCATTGCGTGCAGATCGGCGCCTGGGGCGAGCCTGAGGCGTTCCTGGCGCATGCGCGCACGCGCCGCACGGCACTGATCGCGATGCCGGGCGTGCCGGGTGCCGCGCTCATCGCGGAACCATCGGCCCTCGCGCTGCAGTCGGACAGCGTGGACGTGATGCTGCTGCCGCACACGCTCGAGTTCGAGCCCGATCCGCACGAAGTGCTGCGCGAAGTGGGCCGCGTGCTGCGCGGCGAAGGCGAATTGCTGGTGCTCGGCTTCGAGCCGCTCGGCAGCTGGTCGCTGCGCAATGCCTTCACGCGCGGCGGCTGCCCGCCGGGCCTCAGGCGCACGATTTCCGAGAGCCGCCTCGCCGACTGGCTGAAGCTCCTCGGCTTCGAGGTGGGCAGCGCCGAGCGGTTCCTGTATGCGCCGCCGATCCGCGCGCTGCACACGGGCAAGGCGCGCGGCTGGCTCGAGCGCATCGGGCGCCGCGCGTGGCCGCGCATGTCCGGCGCCTACCTGCTGCATGCGCGCAAGCGCGTGCACTCGATGACGCCGGTGCGCCTGCGCACCCGCATGCGCACGGCCGTGATCGGCGTCGCCGAACCGGCCGCGCGGCGCGCCTCTTGACGCGCGTCGAGATCTTCACGGACGGCGCCTGCCGCGGCAATCCGGGTCCGGGCGGCTGGGGCGCGATCCTGCGATCGAGCGGGCGCGAGCGCGAGATCTACGGCAGCGACAAGGCGACGACCAACAACCGCATGGAACTGACCGCGGCGATCCGTGCGCTGGAGGCCCTCCGGCAGCGCTGCAAGATCGACCTCTACACCGATTCCCAGTACGTGAGCCAGGGCATCACGGAATGGATCGCGAACTGGAAGGCGCGCGGCTGGCGCACGTCGGATCGCAAGCCGGTCAAGAACCAGGACCTGTGGCAGCGCCTGGACGAGCTCGCGAATATCCACGACATCGAATGGCACTGGGTTCGCGGCCACGACGGCCATCCCGAAAACGAGCGCGCCGACCAGCTGGCCAACCGGGGCATCGACGAACTCGGCTGACCTGCTCTGGTATCCTTGCGAATCGTGCGCCAGATCATCCTAGACACCGAAACCACGGGCCTCGAACTCTCCGAAGGGCACCGGATCATCGAGATCGGCTGCGTGGAACTGCTCCACCGGCGACCGAGCGGGCGCACCTGGCATCGGTACCTGCGGCCGGAGCGCGAAGTCGAGGCGGGAGCGCTCGCGGTGCACGGCATCACCAACGAATTCCTGGCGACCCAGCCGCGCTTCGCCGAGGTCGCGGGCGAATTCCTGGAATTCATCGCGGGTGCCGAACTCGTGATCCACAACGCGCCGTTCGACGTCGGTTTCCTCGAGGCGGAACTCGCGCGCACGGACGCAGGCAAGACGATTTCGGAGCACTGCACGGTGCTCGACACGCTGGCGCTCGCCCGCAGCATGCATCCGGGCCAGCGCAACAGCCTCGATGCGCTCTGCAAGCGCTATGGCGTGGACAACTCGCGGCGCGACCTGCACGGCGCGCTGCTCGATGCCAGGATCCTCGCCGACGTCTACCTCGCGATGACCGGCGGCCAGGCGGCGCTCAGCCTGCACAGCGAACCGGCGGCCGCCGGCCCGGCACGCGAGGCGAGCAGGATGAGCGCCCGCGGCCAGACGCGCATCCCCGTGATCCCGGCGAACGCCGAGGAACTGGCGGCCCACGAGAAACTGCTCGAGAACATCGAACGCACGACGGGCGGGCCCGCGCTCTTTCGCACGTCGGACCAGCACTGAGGAAATGTCATGGCCCGCAAGAAAACCGATGCCTTGAGCCTGCGCCAATGCCGTATCGGCGTCATCGGGCTTGGCTATGTCGGCCTGCCGCTGGCGGTGGAGTTCGGCCGGCACTACGAGACCGTGGGATTCGACGTGAAGCCCGAACGCATCGCCGAGCTGTCGCGCGGCCGCGACCGCACGCTCGAGGTCGAGCCACGCGAACTGCGCGCGGCGAAACGCCTGACGTTCACGTCCGATCTCAAGAAGCTGAAGCGCTGCCGCGTATTCATCGTCACCGTGCCGACGCCGATCGACGACCACAAGCGCCCCGATCTCATGCCGCTCGAACGGGCGAGCGCGTCGGTCGGCAAGGTGCTGAAGCGCGGCGACATCGTGATCTACGAATCCACCGTCTATCCGGGCTGCACCGAAGAGATCTGCGTGCCGATCCTCGAGCGCGAGTCCGGCCTGAAGTTCAACCGTGACTTCTTTGCAGGCTACAGCCCCGAGCGCATCAATCCCGGCGACAAGCAGCACCGGCTGACGACCATCAAGAAGGTGACCGCCGGCTCGACGCCGGCGGCGGCCGAGTTCGTCGACAAGCTCTACGCCTCGATCGTCAAGGCCGGCACGCACCGCGCGTCCAGCATCCGGGTCGCGGAGGCCGCCAAGGTCATCGAGAACACGCAGCGCGACGTCAACATCGCGCTGATCAACGAGCTCGCGATGATCTTCAACCGCCTCGGCATCGACACCGAGGAGGTGTTGCAGGCGGCCGGCAGCAAGTGGAATTTCCTGCCGTTCCGCCCGGGCCTGGTGGGCGGCCACTGCATCGGTGTCGATCCCTATTACCTGACGCACAAGGCGCAGCAGATCGGCTACCACCCCGAGATGATCCTGGCGGGGCGGCGCATCAACGACAACATGGCGCTCTACGTCGCGGGCGAGGTCGTGCGCCTGATGACCGCGCGGCGCATCCACCCGAAATCGTCGCGCGTGCTGGTGCTCGGGCTCGCATTCAAGGAGAACTGCCCGGACCTGCGCAATTCGAAGGTCGCCGACGTCGTCAAGGAGCTCGAGACCTACGGGGCGGCCGTGGACGTCTGGGATCCCTGGGTCAGCGCCAAGGAGGCGCATGAGGAATACGGCATCCGGCCCATCAGGAAGCCCGCGAAAGGGCGCTATGACGCGATCGTCGTCGCGGTCGGCCATCGCCAGTTCCGCGAGCTCGGCATCGCGGCCGTCAAGCGTTTCGGCAAGCGCAATCACGTGCTGTACGACATCAAGTACGTGTTCGGGCGCGCCGAGACCGACGGGCGGCTCTGATGCGGGTGCTCGTCACCGGCGCTGCGGGATTCATCGGCTTTCACGTCGCTTCGAGCCTGCTCGCGCGCGGCGACGAGGTGATCGGCCTCGACAACCTGAATGCCTACTACGACCCGACGCTCAAGGCGGCGCGGCTCGCGATGCTGCAGAAGCAGGCGCGCTTCAGCTTCGAGAAGATCGACCTGGCCGATCGCGCCGCGATGGAGGCGTTGTTTGCGCGCGGCAGGATCGAGCGCGTCGTGCACCTCGCGGCCCAGGCCGGCGTGCGCTACTCGATCCAGAACCCGCACACCTATGCCGAAAGCAACCTGACCGGCACGCTGCATGTGCTGGAAGGCTGCCGCCATCACGGCGTCGAGCACCTGGTCTTCGCCTCGACCAGCTCGGTGTACGGCGCCAACACCAGGATGCCGTTCTCGGTGCACCAGAACGTGGACCACCCCTTGTCCTTCTACGCGGCGACCAAGAAGGCCAACGAGCTGATGGCGCACACCTACGCCTCGCTCTACGGCCTGCCGGTGACCGGCCTGCGATTCTTCACGGTCTACGGGCCCTGGGGCCGGCCGGACATGGCGCTGTTCCTGTTCACGCGCAACATCCTCGCGGGGCGGCCGATCGACGTGTTCAACTACGGCAAGCACCGGCGCGATTTCACCTACGTGGACGACATCGCGGGCGGCGTGGTCGCCGCGCTCGACCACGTGGCGAGCGCCAATCCGGACTGGGACAGCGACGCGCCGGATCCGGCGACGAGCAAGGCGCCCTACCGGCTCTACAACATCGGCAACAACCGGCCGGTGGAGCTGATGCACTACATCGAGGTGCTCGAGCAGTGCCTCGGCCGCAAGGCCGAGAAGAACATGCTGCCGCTGCAGGTCGGCGACGTGCCCGATACCTGGGCCGATGCCGAGGACCTGGTGCGCGACGTCGGCTATCGCCCGACGACGCCGGTCGAGGAAGGCGTGCGGCGCTTCGTCGAGTGGTACCTCGGCTATTACAAGGATGGCGGGCCGCCGGACCCGACCGTGACCAACCTTGGCTGAGACGCTGGCGCGGCAGGCCCAGAAGCTGGCCGGCATCCCGGTCCAGGAGCTGTGCGCGCGCGATCCGGATCGCTTCAGGCATTTTTCCCGCGAGCTGGACGGGCTGCTGCTCGATTTCAGCCGCCAGCGCATCGATGAAACCGCCCTGACCGGCCTCGCTCGAACGGGCCCGGCGCGCCGGGCTCGTGGCGCGCATCGACGCGATGTTCGAGGGCGAGGCGGTCAACAACACCGAGAAGCGCGCGGCGCTCCACACTTTGCTGCGTGCCCCGCCGGGACTCCGCTGTCGGCGCCGTTGATGGCGCTGCATGCAAGGGTGCTCGCGGTGCGCGCGCAATGCGCGGCCTTCGTCGCCGATGTCCATGCCGGCAGGCGCAAGGGATCGACCGGGCGAGCGCTTCACCGATGTCGTCAATATCGGCATCGGCGGCAGCGACCTCGGTCCTGCCATGGCGGTCGCAGCACTGAGGCCGTTTCACACCGGCGATGTCCGTTGCCATTTCGTCTCCAACGTGGACGGCACGCAGCTTTCGGACCTCGCCATCGAGCTGGATCCCGCGCGCACGCTGTTCATCGTCTGCTCCAAGACCTTCACGACGCAGGAGACGATCGCCAATGCGCGCCGCGCCCGCGCCTGGGTCAGCGCCAAGCTCGGCGAGGCCGCCGTGCCGAAGCACTTCGCGGCGGTATCGACGAATGCCGCGGCCATGGATGCCTTCGGCGTCGGTGCCGACGCCCGCTTCGAGATCTGGGACTGGGTCGGCGGCCGGTATTCGCTCTGGTCCGCAGTCGGGCTCTCGATCGAGCTCGCGATCGGCACGCCGCACTTCGAGCAGCTGCTCGCCGGCGCCCGCGCGATGGACGAACACTTCCGGCACGCCACCTGGCGCGACAACCTGCCGGTGCTGCTCGCGCTGCTCGCCGTCTGGAACCGCGAGCTGCTTGGGTTGCGCGAGCCACGCCGTGCTGCCTTACAGCCAGCGGCTCGCGCGCTTTCCCGCCCACCTGCAGCAGCTCGAGATGGAGAGCCTCGGCAAGCGCGTCCGGCGCGATGGCGAAGCCGGTCCTGTCGCAGACCGGGCCGGTACTCTGGGGCGAAGCGGCCTCCAATGCGCAGCACTCGTTCTTCCAGCTGCTGCACCAGGGCACGAACAACGTCAGCCTCGACTTCCTGCTGCCGCTCAACGGCGCGGCCGATGCGACCGCGAACAATCTCGTGATCGCCAACTGCCTGGCCCAGGCCCAGGCATTGATGGCGGGCAACGACAGCAAGGATCCCCATCGCCAGCATCCGGGGAGCCGCCCGCTGTCGCTCCTGGTGTTCCCGAGGCTCGATCCTGCGATGCTCGGCCGCCTCGTGGCCCTGTACGAGCACAAGGTGTTCGTCGAGTCCGTGCTGTGGGACATCAATCCCTTCGACCAGTGGGGCGTGGAGCTCGGGAAGGTCATTTGTGGTGACCTGATCCAGGCCGCGCCTGGGTCCATACCGGCGGAACTGCAGCCATTGTTGGTCTGGATCGCGAAGCGCCGCTAGAATCAGATACTTGCGCCGAATTCTTACATTGGCAACCGCTGTGCTGATCCTGTCCGGCCTGTCGGCAGGAGGAGCAGGCGCCGATCCCTGGCTCGGCCCGGGCGACGGGCAGCTGCGCCATGACCTCGAGCTTCTGTCGGACAGCGGCATCGTGCATGCGCCGCTCACGACCTGGCCGGTCTCCTGGCCGGAGATCGCACGCGACCTGGGCTCGTCCGGCGACGACCCCGCAAGACCCTTGTACATCGCCGCCGCGCTCGCGAGGGTGCGCGCCGCCGCGCGTGAGGCCACCGATGTCGGCGACATCGATTTGAACGCTCGCGTCGCCGGATCGGAAAAACCGATGGCGCTGCGCCGGTTTTCGGATGTGCCGCGGGAGGAGGGCGAGATCTCCGCGGGCGCCCAGTACATGGGCGACCGATTCGCGCTTCGCCTGCAGGCGACCGCCGTCTCGAATGCCTCGGACGGAAAGAGCTTTCGTGCCGATGGCAGTTACGCCGGCGTAGTGCTCGGCAACTGGATGCTGTCGGCGGGCTTCGTCGATCGCTGGTGGGGCCCGGGCTGGGAGGGCAGCCTGATCTACGGCTCGAACGCGCGGCCGATCCCATCGGTCACGATCGAGCGCAATTATTCCGATGCGTCCGACAGCCGGTGGTTTTCGTGGATCGGCCAGTGGCGGCTCGCGGTGACGATGGGCGAACTCGAAGGAAACCGCAACGACGCGCCGCACGCGAAGTTCTTCGGCATGCGCTCCACCTGGAAGCCGCATCCACGGCTCGAAGTCGGCTTGTCACGGAGCGCCCAATGGTGCGGCGAAGGGCGCCCCTGCGATGCCGGCACGTTCCTGGACCTGCTGACCGGCAATGACAACGACCAGCCGCTGCTGAAGCAGCCCGGCAACCAGATGGCCGGCTTCGACGTTCGCTGGTCGCTACCCTGGGCGCCGGTCGCGGTTTACATGCAGGGCATTGGCGAGGACGAGGCGAATTTCATGCCGAGCAAGTATCTCGGACTGTTTGGTGCCGAGAGCTGGGGCGGGTGGGGGGAACGCTCCTGGCGAGCGCATATCGAGTATGCGGATACGGCCTGCGCATTCTATGAGAGCCCGCCCCAGTTCGGCTGTGGTTACAGCAACAGCATCTACAGTGACGGATACCAGTATCGAGACCGTTCGATCGGGCATTCAATCGATGGCGACAGCCAGCAGTTCGCCTTCGGCGCAGTACTCGTCAATGGCGACGGCAGCAGCTGGGAAGTGGCAGGTCAGAGTGCGAGGGTCAATCGCGGAAACGCCATTCCGGCGCACTCCGTGGCCCAGTTCGCGACTAGAATCGAGTCCGCGGACCTGTTCCACCGAAGGCCTTTGTTTGGCGGCGGCCTGAAGCTGGGCATTGGCTATGAAAAACGGTCACCAAGTGCGACCGGGCCACATACGGAAGAGCTGCGCGGGTTCGTCGAATGGTCGAGACAGTCAGACTGAGGTTGAATGCATGACAGGGACGAGCATTGCGCGCGTACTGGCCATTCTTGGCGCGGCCTTCGCGCTTGGCGCCGCCGCATCTCCTGCCGGAGCCCAGACGGCCGAGCAGCTCAGCATTTTCCGTTCGTTGCCGCCGGCGCAGCAGCAGGAAATTCTGCAGCAGATCGGCAGCCGCCCAAGTGGATTCCCGGCACCGGCAGCGCCGCCGGTCACGGACGAGAGTGCCGGCAATCCGGTTGGGGGTGTCGCAAGTCCGATCGAGACCCCGATCCCGGCAGAGCTGCAACTTCGCGCGGGAGACACCCTACTCATCAGCGTGACGATCAGCGCGGATGCAGATCGTGCGCAGACCGAGTATCGCCGCCGTCTGCTGGATGGAAATCCATACCAGCTGGATCGGATGGGACGTCTGGTCCTTCAGGGGGCGACGCCGGTCGTGCTCGCCGGCCTCAATGTGGAAGAGGCTGCGCTCAGGCTCAATGCAGACCCCCAGTTCCGCGGATACACGATGGAACTGCAACTGCTTCCAGTCGAGCCGGAGTTGCGTCCATTCGGTTACGACCTGTTCCGTATGGTGCCGACCACATTCGCCCCTTCCACGGACATACCGGTACCAGTCGACTATGTGATCGGTCCGGGTGACAACCTCGATGTCCAGCTGATCGGTGAGAGTGGCGGCCGATTCCTGTTGACGGTCGGCCGGGACGGCGCCGTCGATTTCCCCGAGATCGGACCGATTGCAGTCGCCGGCATGCGCTTCGCTGCCGCAAAGACGATGCTCGAACAGCGGGTCGCAGAGCAGTTGATCGGAATGCGCGCCAGCGTGTCGATGGGTGAGCTGAGGTCGATCCAGATATTTGTCCTGGGTGAAGCTGAGCGACCTGGCTCGTACACGGTCGGCGGCCTGTCGACGATGACCAATGCCTTGTTCGCAAGCGGCGGGGTCAAAGCGATCGGATCGCTGCGCAACATCGAGTTGAAGCGCGATGGCAAGCTCGTCAGGAGACTCGATCTCTATGACCTGCTTCTCAAGGGCGACACCAGCAATGACTCCCGTCTGCTGCCGGGCGACGTCATCTTTATTCCGCCGGTCGGTGCGACGGTTGCAATCTCCGGTGAGATCCAGCGACCCGCAATCTACGAAGTGCCCGAGGGCGCCACCGCATCAGAACTCCTTCAATTATCCGGGGGGCTGACGCCCGCCGCAGATCCCCGGACCGGACGCCTCGAGCGGATTGACGAGCGTCGCAACCGGATGGTTGTGGATATCGATCTCACCTCGCCTCAGGGCCGCGGTACGAAGCTGCAGACCGGCGATGTCATCCGGATCCAGGGAATCCGCGACAGCGTGGAAGGCGCGGTGAGCCTCGATGGGCATGTGCACCGCGTGGGAAGCGTGCAGTTCCGGCAGGGCATGCGCCTCACCGACCTGATCGGCAGTCTCGATGAATTGAAGCCGCAGGCGGATCTGCATTATGCGCTGATCCGCCGCGAAACCGGGCCGGCACGGCGCGTCTCCGTGTTGTCCGCAGATCTCGCCGCGGCGTTTGCGGATCCTCGGTCGCCGGCCAATGTGGCGCTGGAGAGCCGAGATCATGTCTTTGTCTTCGATCTTGCAGGCAGCCGCGACCGCATTACGGTGCCGATCATCGACGAGCTGGACCGCCAGAGCGATCGCGACGAGCCGAGGCAGGTCGTTGGCGTCGGCGGACATGTCAAGGTGCCGGGCCAGTATCCGCTTGAACCCGGGATGAAGATCAGCGACCTTTTGCGGGCCGGCGGCAGTCTCGACCAGGCTGCCTATGGTGGCTCGGCCGAACTGACGCGCTACCAGATCATCGGTGGAGAGCGGCGTCAGACCGAATTGATCGAAATCGACCTTGGAAGAGTCAAGTCGGGCGATGCCGCGGCCGACGTGGCACTGCTGCCCTTCGATTACCTGATGATTCGCGAAGTGCCCGAGTGGGGCGAGCAGGAAACCGTGACGATTGCGGGAGAAGTGCGCTTCCCGGGTACCTACCCGATCAAGCGCGGTGAATCCCTGCGATCCGTCATCCAGCGCGCTGGCGGACTGACAAGCCTCGCATTTGCAGAGGGCAGCGTGTTCACGCGCGAAGACCTGCAGAAGCGCGAGCAGCACCAACTCGAAGTCCTGGCCGACAGGCTGCAGCGCGACATTGCCTCGCTGTCGCTGCAGCAGTCGCAGACCAGCGATTCGGGCAATGCCGCCCAGGCAATGGCGGCGGGCCGGCAATTGCTTTCCGATCTCAGGGCCACGCAGGCCGTGGGCAGGCTGGTGATCCGTCTCGATGCGGTCATGGCTGCCGCGCAGGGATCGGAGGCGGATATTGTCCTGAGGAATGGCGACCGCCTGGTCATTCCGCGTCTGACACAGGAGGTCACCGTCATTGGCGAAGTGCAGAGTCCGACCTCGCATCTGTTCCAGACAGGCTTGAGTCGCAACGACTACATTGCACGGAGCGGCGGTACGACGCAGCGTGCGGACAAGAAGCGCGTGTTCGTCATACGTGCAAATGGCGAAGTTGCTCCGGCCTCGACCGCCGGCTGGTTCAACAGGTCGGGCAATCTCGATATCCGGCCCGGAGACACGGTCGTCGTACCGTATGACGCCGAGCAGGTCAGGCCGTTGACGATGTGGACCAGCATCACGCAGATTCTCTACAACATTGCCGTTGCCGTCGCGGCTGTCAATTCATTCTAGGGCTCGCGAAGAATGTCTTCCGCAGACGATGAAATCGACCTGTTCGAACTGTGGAATGTCGTCTGGAGCGGCAAGTGGCTGGTCGTCGCGATCACAGCGGCTTTCGCCGTGCTCGGAGCGGCCTACGCATTGCTGGCGACCCCCTGGTACCGGGCCGAAGTCCTGCTGCTTCCAGCCGAGAAACAGTCTGCTTCGGGCCTGATGAATCAACTGGGCAGTCTCGGTGGCCTCGGCAGCCTTGCCGGGCTCGCCGGCATCAGCGTCGGCAAGGACGACAGCGTCGAACCCGTCGCGGTGCTGCAATCCCAGGGCTTCACGCGCCGGTTCATCGAAGTCGAGTCGCTCATGCCGGTACTGCTGGCCGACGACTGGGATGCGTCCGCCAAGACCTGGAAAGAAAAAGACCCGGCTGAGCAGCCGGACTGGCGCGATGCGGTGAAGTACTTCGATGAAGAGGTACGCAGCGTCTCGAAGGACTCCAGCACCGGATTGATTACGCTCGGCGTCACGTGGACCGATTCTCAGGCGGCCGCCGACTGGGCGAATCGAATGGTGGATCGCCTCAACGACAGCATGCGTGAGCGCGCATTGGTCGATGCAAAGGCGAATGTCGCCTATCTCCAGACCGAGTCGGCATCGACCAATGTCGTGGCCGTGCAGCAGGCAATCGGCCACTTGCTGGAATCTGAGATGCAGAAGCTGATGCTGGCGCGCGGCAAGCCGGAATTCGCGCTGCGGGTCATCGATCGCGCGGAACCGCCCAAAGACCCCGCCAAGCCGCAGCGGGTGCTGGTCGTGGCGCTCAGCACCCTCGCGGGCGGCCTGCTCGGCCTGCTGTTCGTGATCATGAGGCACGCGGTCCGCAAGCGCCACGAAGCCGCGGCGCGTCGATGACCGGCCCGCGTCCGGGGCCGGGCGCGCTGGCCTGAATTCCCGATGTTCGAAAAGCTTGTCGTCGTCGCACTGGTCATCCTGCTCTTTCTCGCCGTGTGGCGGCTCGAGAGCGGATGGCGCATTGTCTTTACGCCATTCCTGCTGGCGATGTACTTCGAGCTGACGCGGGTCTTCCCGGCTTTCGTGCTGGCAGAGCAATTTGGCGGCAAGCCGGGCAACTACGCGCTTTGGGTTGCAGTGGTCGCCTATGTCTCCCTGCTCGCGGGTTTCGTCGCGTGGTATTGCTTCCCGCGTGTGAGTCCGCGCCAGGCGCTTTCACTATCCGCCTGGCAGAAGCCGCTCAGGCTGGACCGCTCCGATACATTCGGGGTGCTGGTTCTTGCCCTGGCCCTCGGAGCCCTCGGCCTGTACTTTTTCGGAGGATTGCCGGCCACCATCAAGTCGTCATTCAGCCTGATCTGGGCGGGTGGCGATGTGGAACTGGCCAGCCTCGTCACCGAGCAGCGATTCGAGCTGACAAAAGGCGCTTATTTCGGCGCCGAATACAAGGGACAAGGCCTGGTCGTGGCATTTCAGGAGGTCGGATGGACCCTGATCTGCGTTTACACGCTGCTCCGGCACCTCGAGCTTCGAAGCAAGGGGTCCTTCATCCTGGTTCTCGGGGCGATCGCAGGGGCGTGGGTGTTCGTCGGCGGCCTGGGGTCGCGCGCGCCCCTGTTGAACATCATGATCTGCATGTTCGCCGCCTATTCATTGCGCAAGCCGCTGCCCCTGCGAACGGTGGTCGTTGCCGTAGGCGCGGGCGTCATGGTGGCAATCGCGCTCGGCCTGTATTCGAGCAAGATGTACAGCATGCTGGCGGGAGCGCTGGGATTCGGTGACTTCATCACTCAGGCCCTGGCGAGGATCACGGAAAGGATACTGATCGGAAATGGCATCAACGACGTTTACGCCATCGAGCTGGTCAAGGCGGGAGCACTGGAGATCGGCTACGGCAGCCAGCACTGGCGCGACCTTGTTGCCGCCATTCCGGGCGTGCAGTACGGCCAGCCGCTCGCCTACAAGCTCTATTTGCTGACCAACGCGACGGCTCATGGCACGACATTTCGAAGTGCCACGTACGTCAGTTCCGTCTTCGTGGATTTCTACTGGCCCGGCGTCATCATCGCCTTTTTCCTGATTGGCGTCGTCCTGGCGATCACCCAGCGTTGGGTGCTGCGCGCAGCGGCCGATCCTTGGGCAATCGCAGTCGCGGTGACCATCGCGTTCTACGTCATGAATCTCCTTCGCGGCGGTCCGGTGGCTCTCGCATCCTCGCTCGCGGTGCTGGCAATACTGTGGGCGGCCCAACGAATTGCCCGTCTGGTGATTCGTGAGGTCGCGATTGCTTCGCGCATGACCGGCATGTCTTCGGTGGGTCGCTCGTCGCATGCCTGATCCCGGCAAGGCGACGGAAGACGAGGGACGCGAGATCGGCAACGCAACCGGCGGGGTCCATGGCCGGTTTCTGCGCGGCCAGCTTCTGCGCGGCGGCATCGGCAGTGTCGCGCTGATTGGCACCAATGCGCTCCTGCAACTCCTGACCACCGTCATCCTTGCCCGCAACCTTTCCGTCGGCGAATTCGGCGTGTACGCCTACGTGTTCGCGACCATTTCGCTGCTCGCAATCCCGGCCCATGCGGGCATGCCGACGCTGGTTGTCCGCATGACGGCGGCCTATGAGGCCCGCGGGCAGTGGGAACTGCTGGCGGGTCTCTGGAAGCGAACGCGGCAACTGCAGCTGATCCTGTCGTTCGCGATCATGATGCTGACCACCGGGTACTTCGTATTTGCCAGCGACATGCTGAATTCCGGCGATCGCGTCCTCCAGCTAACCCTCGCAGCCGCGTTGCTGATCGTGCCGATCAAGAGCCTCGCTGAATCGCGGGCAGCCGCCCTTCGCGGGCTGGGCCGGGTCGTGCTTGGCCAGGTGCCGGACCAGTTGATCAGGCCGCTGGTGCACGCCCTGCTGGTGTCGGCCTGCGTGCTGATTCCCCGGGCCGGCATGTCGGCACCACTTGCGATGTCATTGCACACCGCCGCAGCCCTGTGCGCGATGATCTTCGCGACAGCGACGCTCTACCGACATCGCCCCGGGGCCACTCGCGGCGTCGTGCCCGCTTATGAGACACGGCACTGGTTCAGGGCGATCATCCCGTTGTCGATGCTGGCGGGCTCCCAGGTCGTCCTGCAGCAGACCGGCTCGGTGATGCTGGGCGCGATGAGCGGTTCCGAGTCCGTCGCCCTCTATCGAATCGCCCTCCAGGGTGGGGCGGTTGTCGGCTTCGGGCTGCTCGCGGCAACCACCGTGCTCAGCCCGCATATTGCGCGCATGCACAGCATCGGTGACTTTGCCCGCGCGCAGGCCGTGATTACGGAATCCGCCCGCGTCGTCTTTGCAACGGCACTCGTCCTGACGATGCTGTTCGTTGCGCTCGGAAAACCATTCATCCGGCTGTTCTTCGGGGCGCACTACGTCGGGGCCTATCTGCCATTGATCGCGCTGTGCCTGGGTGTGCTGATCAAGGCGGTTTCGGGACCTGCAGTCGCCGTCCTGACCATGACGGGTCACGAGCGGGACGCCTTCTTCGGCGTTGCCACCGCAGCCGCCGCAAACGTAATTCTCTGCGCTTCGCTTGTCCCTGACTACGGCATCAACGGCGCCGCCCTGGCCAGTACGCTCGCATTCGGCGTCTGGTCCTTCCAGGTGACGAGGCTCGCATTCAAGCGCACAGGATTCCGGACGACGATCTTCGGTGCGCGTCCGCGCGTCACCGACCATCCGCAACGATCATGAGCGCCACGTTCATAATCATCGGCGAGCAGAAATGCGGCACAGGCTGGCTCCGGGACCGCCTCCGGGAACACCCGCAGGTCCATTGCCATCACGAGGAAGTCGACTTCTTCAATTCAAAACGAAATTACGCGCGTGGCCTGGCCTGGTATTCAAGGCTGCTGGCATCAAAGGACGAGGTCGCCGCGCGTGGCGAAAAGAGCGCGGACTATTTCTGGATCAACCGGCCATCCGGTGATTACTTTGCGAATCCGCTCGAGAATATCGCCCGGGATCTTCCGGAGGCAAGGATCGTCCTTTGTCTGCGCAATCCCGTCGATCGGGCCGTATCCGCATTCAATCACCATCTCTACCACCGGGGACGCCGCATCGATCCCCGCCTGACGCGACGCCACACGCTCGAGGAGCTGCTCTTCGACAGCTGCTTCGCGATCGCGGAGGAATACGGCATCCTGCAGCGGGGCTTCTATGCGGAGCGGCTTCGCATTGCCGGCGCGCTGTTCGGCAGCAGGCTCCTGACGCTGCTGTTCGAGGAAGACATCGTGCGGGATCCGCTGCAGGGATTGCGGGCCGTGTGCAATCACCTCGGCGTCAGATTCATGCCGGACAGGTTCCGGCTCTCCGACAATGCGAAGGAAAGCAAGCCGAGTTATCCGGAGATCCTGATTGGCCACCATGCGCAGTTCCTGCGGCCGGTGCTGCGCCGCCTGCGTCTTGGCGCCGCCTACCGCGTGAGCCCCGACGCGCGCGCGCGTGCAAGGCTCCGGAGTCTGTACGCCGAGGACACGACAACGGTAATGGGGATGCTGCACAGGCCGTCAGCACAATGGCCCCCGGAAACAACCGGGTGATCGTCTATGCAAGCAGCTTTGACGTCAGCCGTCCCAATGGGCCAGGCGTCAATGAACAGCAGTTCATCATGTCAATGGCCCGCCTGCTGGGCGACAATATTGTGTTCCTGATTCCGGCTCCGCTCGGCACGCTTCCTGAGCAGTTCCCGTGGTCACGTTGCCGGCTGCTGGCCGCGGTGCGCGGTCGCAGCCCGGTTTCCTGGCTGCAGCATCAGTGGTCCGGACTCAGGGCACTGCGCAGGCTGGAGCGCGAAATGGCACCGGCGCTCTTCATCCTGCGGCCGGATGTGCTGCCGGTCGGCGACGTATTGTTTGTCTCGCGGAGCAGGGTTCCGTACTGCACGAAGAACGCGAACCTGTCTGCGCGTCGGCGCCTGACCTCCGGCGGCATGACAGCTGTCCTCTATCGGATGCACTTCGCATTGCTGGAACGCCTGTTCCGGGGCGCATTGATGATCGACGTGGTATCGGAGATTCAGCGGGCAGATCTGCTCAATGCGATGGATCTTCCGGCTGAGCGTGTTACCGTGACGGACAACACGGTGGATACCCGGCAATTCAGGCCGCTCGACAAGATGAGCGGCCGCGCGGGCCTGGGTCTTGAGCGCTTCAATCCGTTATTTGGCTATGTGGGCAATCTCGCGGCTGAGAGGGGAGCGCGGGAACTCGTGATGGCCCTGCCGGCGATGCTGAAGAGGTTTCCGGATGCGGGGATACTGGTGGTCGAAGGCGACCGGAAATCTGCCGGGCCCTTGATGCAGATTGCCCGTCAGCAGGGCAATCAGGATCGAATCGCGATTCGCGGCCCCGTGCCTCTTGGCGTGGTCCCGCAATGCATCGCAGCCCTCGACGTCGCCGTGTCATTTCGCCCGGACGACGGCTGCTCCGAGTTGAAGGTAAGGCAATACATTGCCTGTGGCCGCCCGGTCGTCGCCAGTGCGTCGGTCAACCGATTCCTGGAAACCGAGGGTCTCGGATCCATCGTCGACAGGGACGATCCGGCGGCAATTGCCTGGGCGCTGGAACACTGGGCGCGCGAGGCCATGAATCCGTCGCGATCCGGCGAACTCGCCGACAGGCTGTCGACGTTCGCCAGGCGTGAACTGGATACCGACGCTTCAAACCGGCTGCGAATTTCGCGCTGGCAGAACAGATTGGCGCATGACGGCGTCAGGCGGACGATTCGATAACGCGCCATGCAATACAATCCCGCACTCGACGGACTGCGCGCCTACGCCGTCGGCTTCGTCATCCTGGCCCACATGCCCGCAATCCAGGGCGTGGATTTTACGTTTGCCGTCAAGACAATCGCATCGGGACTGCACCTCGGTTATCTGGGCGTGGACGTCTTCTTCGTGCTCAGCGGCTTCCTGATCACGCGGATCCTGCTCGAAGACAAGCGGCAGGGCCGCTTTTCGTTTGCGCGCTTCTACGCGAAGCGGACATTGCGGATATTCCCGATCTTTTACCTGTCGGTCCTCGCCTGTGCGCTGGCATTTTCGCTGCCGAGAGCGGAGTTGATGGCAAATGCGCTGTATGTCTCGAACTACTATTACGCATTTCACGATGAGCTCAGCCCGCTGCGGCATACGTGGAGCCTGTCGGTCGAGGAGCAGTTCTACCTCGTCTGGCCCCTGGCGCTGTACTTCATCCCGCTCAGGCGGGTTGGAACCGTGCTGATCGTCGCCGTACCGGTCATCGTGCTGGCGTCGCTGGCAATTTCGTACGCCTCGCTGGATGAAGAGGTATTCGGCCAGTTCGTCAGGCGCGGCGCGATGTTCCAGATCCTTTCACTCGGCGCCGGTGGAGTACTGGCATATTACGTGTCGCGGTTGCGTGAAATTCCGTTGCGCTGGATCGTCGTGGCAACGGTTGCCGGCCTGGTCGGACACGTTGAAAGCATCTTCGCCGACTCCTACGCGCAAACCATTCTCGGACTCTTCAGCATGTCCCTGCTGGCGGTTTCGATATTCCTCCTCGCCTACATCGGCAACGAACGGGGTTGGTCGCTTTCGCGCGTACTGATGGAGTCGAGGCCGATCGTCTACCTGGGAAGAATCTCGTACGGCATCTACCTCTATCACTTCATCATCCTGTATGCCCTCGATGCCCGCGGTTCCGAGAATCTCGACGGTGTATCGCCGTTTACGTGGCTGACGTTCGTGTCCCTGGCCGTTGCCGTGCCCGCGTTGTCGTACCGGTTCATCGAGTCCCCGCTGCTCGAGGTCAAGAACCGGTTGAATCGCCCGGCGACCCGGGCGGAGCAATCCGGCGCCTGAATCGCGCCAGGATTGCCGAATCATGGTCTGGCCGAATTTTCTCGGAATTGGTGCGCAGCGATGCGGCACGACATGGCTGGACTCGGCATTGCGCCGGCACCCGCAGGTTTACCTTCCATCGCGCCGCAAGGAGATCCACTATTTCGACCAGTTCTACGATCGGGGGCCGGCGTGGTACGAAAGCTTCTTTCCGCCCGAAGCAGCTGGAGTCGCTCGAAAGGCGGTCGGCGAAATCACCCCGCACTACCTGTTCGAACCGCTCGCGGCATCCAGGATCGCCAGCGACTTTCCGGGCATGCGTCTGATCGCGCTCCTGCGAAATCCCGTTGACCGCGCCTACTCGCAGTACGGACTTCAGGTCATGCGGGGAGGCGGTGCGCCGGAGGGCTTCGCGGCGTTTCTGGAACGGAATCCGGAGGTATTCGCGCGCGGCCTGTATTGCGGCCAGATCGAGCGCTATTTCGGCAGGTTTCCCCGGGAGCAGATCCTGATCCTGCTGTTCGAGGAGGTCATGGCGGGCAAGCAGCAGGCGCTGGCTGCGATCTCGTCATTCCTGGAGCTGGATGCGACATTCAGCGCCGCGGACATGCTCGAAACCCCGGTGGCGGAGTCACGCCGTCCGCGATTTCCGGGGGCCCGGGCATTGGCGACCCGGGCGGGCCGTAAATTGCGCAGCTGGGACGTCGACTGGGCAGTGAATGCGGCGAGGGCAGTGGGCATCGAGCGGATATTCGGGGACCTCGGCCGCGTGCCGCCGATGGCGGATCAGGACCGCCAGCGTTTGCAGGGGATGTACGAATCCGACATCGCGCGACTGGAAGCGTTGCTGGGCCGCGACCTGGAATTGTGGCGCGCCCATCGGTGGAGCGCATGACGACCGTGGTCTATGTGGCCGGCTACGGCCGAAGCGGGTCGACACTGCTCGCCCTGTTGCTCGGCACGCACCCGGACATCCGCAGCCTTGGCGAGGCGGGCATGATCTGGGAGCAGTTGAAGCTGCCGGATTCGGAATGTTCCTGTGGTGCGACGCTCGCGAGCTGCGATTTCTGGCGCCCGATCCGGCAACGGGTGCTCGATGCCTGCGATCTCGACACGATCGCACGCGCGGCGGTCGCGGAAGAGCATTTCTTCCGGCGCTTCGTCCCGGGGCTGCACAGTGCCGGGACCCTGTATCGCGATGCCAACCGCCTGCTGCTGGACGTCGCTGCCGGCAGCCACGGGATCGGGCATGTCGTCGACACTTCGAAAACGGCGTATCGTTTTGCCTGGCGGCCCCGGGCCCTGTACAGGCGCTGTGGAATCGAAGTTCGCATCCTGCACCTGATGCGTCGACCATCGCGAGTCCTGGCGTCATGCCTGAAAGGGCGCAACAGCCGCCTGTCGCGCGCGCTTCCGGATCATCGCCGTTTCGAAGTGATGAGAACCCTGGTCGGCTGGAATCTCGCCAATCTCTTCGCTGCATTGAATGGCCGGATTCTGGGAACTGAACGGTACCTTCGGGTCGATTTCGACGATCTGCTGCAATCGCCCGGCGCGCAACTGTCCCGCATCGGGAAGTTCCTGGGAGTGGACCTGGATCCTGTTGCTGCGCGGGTCCGGGCGGGCGAGCCGCTGACTTCCGCGCACCTCATCTCCGTCAATCGCATGGCGCGCGCAGGCGTTGTGCGCGTCGATGCCGGACCGGACCGATCGCCTCAGCTTCCAGGCGCGGGCGCACGGCTGTCAGTGCGCCTGCTGAGCCAGCCGCTCTACAAATTTCTGAAGCCAACGGACTGACTCGCAGCCGTGTCATCACGCAGCCTGACCCGTATGGCCGGCAGATTGGTCAACCTTGCCGACATGACGCCGCACCTGATCGCCGGCGAGAAGTACTACCGCGAGATTGCCGGAGGCCTGGACCGCGACGCCATCGAGTCCATCATCATGCAGTTCACCGGAATCGCGGAATTTCGCGACGGCCGCAAGTACCTGAGGATCGGCCTGTACCTCAGGGACAGTGTGGCCCGGGCAGTGGCACTGGGCCTGCATCGTCATGCGCCGCTGCGGCTGCTCGATCTGGGATCAGGCGCAGGCTATTTCCTGCTGGCCTGCCGCCATTTCGGCCACGACGTGACCGGTTTCGACTTGCCAGGAAACGAATTCTATCGGGCGATGTTCCGGCAATTCGGGCTCCCGCGAATTGAAGGCGCGATCCTGCCGTTAACGAGTGTCGATGGCATCGACGGCCAATTCGACCTGATCACCGCGTTTGCGGTGACATTTTCAAAATCCCGGCATCACGGAGGCGCGCAAGACTGGGGGCAGCGGGAATGGCTTTTCTTCCTCGATGACATGCGCCGGCATCTTCGCACCGGTGGCAGGTTATTCCTGCGACTGAATCTGCCGCAGCTCAGGGGTCTCTTCGATCTGGAGACGTATGGATTCTTTCATGGGCGCATTCCGGGTTTCGAGGTCCGCATTCTCAACCGCCGTGAACTCTGCCTGACAGCCTTGCAGTCATAGCGAGGTGCGCGGCCGGCCGCGGGCTTGCATTGCGGACAGTCCGGGTATAATCATGCGAAAAGCCGCCCGCGGCGGGATCTGGCCGCATTTATGGCGCGAGGGGAGGTTCGTCATGCCCGTTTCCCTGCGTTTCCCTGCAGTGGCGCTGGCTGCCTGCATGGCAGTCCTGGCGCTGTCGACAGGCCCGGCCAATTCGGCAACGGTGGTTTCAGTCGGAACCGCGGATCTCGTCGAAGGCTGCGACTTCATATTTCATGGAACGGCCGTCGAGCGGTGGGTCTCCGCCGGCGCACAGCCCGGTTCGATTTTCACGAACGTCAAGTTTGCAGTCTCCGAGGTCCTGAAAGGTGACGCGACGCGCAGGACTGTCGTGCTCAGCTATCTGGGCGGAACGCTTGATGGATTGACGCTCAGTATCGAAGGACTTCAGGTGCCGGACGTCGGCGAGGAAGGCGTCTATTTCGTCGAGCGGCTCGGTCGCAGCCAGATCCACCCGCTCCTGGGATGGGACCAGGGGCTGTTCCATATCATCACAGACGATCGGGGACGCAAGACGGTATTCACGCATGACCTGCGGCCGGTCGGCCGGATCGACCGCGAGAAGGCAAGCTGGGACAGCATCAGCACGGGCAATGCCCCCGGCGTCGTCATTGCAATCAGGGAAAGCAGCGCGTTGCCGCTGGACGCCTTCAAGGCCCGCATCCGCGATCTCGTGGAGGCACGTCAATGAAAGTCAGAACGATCGCGCTGGTCCTTGCCACTTTCATCCCGGGCGCGTCCAACGCGTTTCTTCCCATCGGCACCTATTATTACGGGCCGACCATCCAGATCCAGCTGGGCGACATCTGCGACACGGCACGATTTCCCGCAACCCCAGGAACCTGCACCGGGGGAGCCGGGGACCCTGACTGGCGCCTCGAGGTACAGACGGCGCTAGCGCGATGGAACTCCGCGCAAGCCAATTTCACATTCACCGATGATCCGGGTGTCGGCGCATCGACGCCCGGCTCCTGCCTGTCCGGCGATCCCAACAGCACGTTTTTCCTGCCGAACATCTGCGGCGTGGCCTTCGGCGGCTCGACACTGGCAGTCGCCCGTACTTTGAGCCAGATTGACAGGAGGGCAGTCCATTCCGACGTGATCTTCAATACCGCCTTCACCTGGGGCGCCTATGACGATGCAAGGGCGAATCACCCCGGAGTGAATGATTTTCGCCGCACCGCGGTCCACGAATTCGGCCACGTGCTGGGCCTCAATCATCCGTTCACCACAAGCGCGATCATGTATTTCGCGTCGCAGGATATTACGGAACCGCAGCCGGACGACATTGCCGGTTCGGCCGCGACTTACGGCGCGACGGTCGTGCGGACGGCGGACGACCAGAACGGCAATGGCGTCAACGAGATCATCCATCTGCGGCGTTCGGCAACGGGCGACGTGCGCGCGTCGATCTGGGATCCGAGCACCGGTGCAGAGCTCGCCTCGCTGACCTATTTCGTCGGTGGGTTTGTGCCGCCTGACGAGACGGTCCAACCGGTGGACGCGGTAGTGATTCCGGACCAGGACGGTGACGGGAATGCGGAACTCGCCGTGCTCGGATTCCGTGACAGCAACCTGAAGCCTTTGGTCGAAATCCAGAATATCGCCGGGGCGCCCGCTGCTCGCCGGGTCCCGTTCATGTTTGGCTTCCGGCCCGTGTGCCTGAGGGACATCGGGGACGCCGATGGAGACGGAGCGTCAGAGCTGGCGGTGCTGGGGGTGCGCGAGTCCGATTCGCGCGTGCTGGTACAGATCCGCAATTCCATCGGCGCGCCGGCGGAGCGCACGATCTATTTTTCCGATTTCGCGTCGGCGCATGATATGGAGGTCATTATCGACCCGCTGGGTGTTGACCCGCCGCGTCTTGCAGTGCTGATGACCCGGTTTGTCAATCTGGCCGGCATGGTTGAACTTCGAAACGCCATTGGTCCGCAAGCACGGGCGAATCTCTACGGACGCCAGGGTGTCCGGCCGCGAGTGCTGGCGCTCGTCGGCGACGGGACGGCCCAGGTCGCGGTACTGGGAGTACGGACCTCAAATGGCAGGCCGGAAGTCGAGTTGCACAATGTGTCCGGTCCCCCGGTGCGGTCGGTACTGCGATTCCGGGACGGATTCACACCGCTCGATTTCACGGTGGCGAATGACGTCGATGGAGACGGAAATCCGGAAGTCATGATGCTCTCGCGCCGCGACATCGACGGCCTCGCGTTTCTCCAGGTCCAGAACACCGACGGCAGCAACCTTCGCGTCCAGATTTTGACGAGCGCGGGCCTCGATCCGGCCGGATCGATGACCCTGATCGGTGATGTGGACGGCGACGGCTTCGATGAGGCAGCCGTGCTGCTGTCGCGCCAGACGGATGCGCGAATGAGAGCAGACCTGAAGAACATCGCCGGGCCCAATACGGGAGCCTCTGCGCACGTGTGGGTATCGGTGCCCTGATCCGCCTTCGAAGCCGGGCGATCGCGGCCTGACTGGAGTGATCGTCCTGAATGAGTGAGGAACTTGAACGCTTGCGGTCTGCCGAGGCAACGGCAGTCCGTGACCGGTACGCCAGGCGCACCGGCGATTTCCTGGAAACCGGCCCTTATCATCCGGTTCGCGCCGACCGCCTGGTCTCGCGGCAGCAGAAGGAAAGGGAAATTGCGCGCTTTCTGCGCAGGCGCTGGTTCGGGCGCATTTCCGGGCTGCGGGTGCTGGAGCTTGGCTGCGCATACGGTGGCACGCTGCAGACGCTGTTCGGGCTTGGCATCGATCCGGCACGAACAACCGGTGTGGACCTCCTCGAGCCGCGGATAGCGCGGGCCAGGGAGAATTTGCCGCCAAACTGTACCCTGCTGCAGGCGGACGCGCTCGTCGCCGATCTGCCATCGGCCGGCTTCGACCTGGTCGTGCAGTCGACGATGTTCAGCTCGGTACTGAATGAGCAGGTTCGGCGCGCCCTCGCAGAGCGAATGGTGACGCTCCTCGCCCCGGGTGGAGTGATCCTCTGGTACGACCTGGCCTTTGACAATCCAGGCAACCCCGACGTACACGGAATCGGCCGGTCGGAGCTGCGGGCCTTGTTTCCGGGCTGCCGCATGCAACACCGTCGTATGACACTGGCGCCGTTCATCGGCCGCCGGGCGGCGCAGATGGGATTTCTTGCCTGCAGCATGCTCGCGTCGATGCCGTTTCTGCGCAGTCATCTGCTCGCATGGATCGAGCCGGAATCCGATAAAGCCGGCCGATGAAGGGTGCGGTCAATCTGTGGCTCATCGGGGGTGAAGACATCCATTTCCGTCGGCCGCTTGCCCAGGTCCTGGTTCGGCGCGGTTTTCGAGTCACGTTGCTGGGATCCTGTCGGCCGGAACAATGCGGCGCCGGCGAATTGTTCGAACATCGTCACTACGTCCTGGATCGCAGGTTTCGGCCATTCAGCGACATTCGCACCGTCGCCCAGCTTCGCAGCTCGATTCGCGAAGGCCGCCCGCACCTGATCCACGCCTTCGACACAAAGCCGGGCGTCCTGGCGCCGATCGCAGCGCGTGGCCTGTCGGGCACGGCTGTCGTGCGAACGATTACGGGTCTCGGGGCGGTCTTTGGGCTTCAGGGAGTCTCGGGGCGGTTCTTTCGCGGTGCCTACTGGATGGCTCAACGCCTTGCCGCTCCATATTGCGACATGACGATCTTCCAGAACCGCGATGACATGGCCCAATTTATTGACAAGGGCGTTGTCGATCGCGCGCAGTGCCGTACGGTACTGGGATCGGGGATCGACGTAGAGTCGCTGGAAAGCGCTGCGGGCCGCGCAGTGCCGGCGCAACTGCGGGCCGAGCTTCGCATTGGCGGCGAAAGCGTCGTCCTGATGGCCTCGAGGATTGTCGGGCAGAAGGGCGTCCGCGAATTCATTGAAGCTGCCGGATTGCTCCAGTCATCGGGTGAGAAAATTGCATTTCTGCTTGCCGGTCCGCTGGAAACGAATACCATCGACGGCATTCCGCAGCGCGAAATCGAATCCTCCGGATCGCTCGTGCGCTATCTCGGTCCGAGGAGTGATGTCCCGGCGCTGCTGGCAATGACGGACGTTGCGGTCCTTCCCACTTACTACCGGGAAGGCGCTCCCCGGTTCATCATGGAAGCGCAGGCGCTTGGCGTACCGGTGGTTACCTGTGACGTGCCCGGATCCCGTGAAGTGGTCGATGCGGGCACGACGGGCATTCTCGTCAAGCCCAGGGACGCGAAACAGCTCGCCGAGGCCGTGCGGCAGCTCATTCGAGATCCGTCGCTCAGGGCGGGCATGGGCGCGGCGGGGAGGCGGCGGGTGCTGGAGAAAATGAGCCTGGATGCCGTCGCGGACCAGTACATATCGTGCTATGAAGCGCTCCTCTCGAACAGGAGCGGCGCGATCAATGAGTAGCCGTCCATTCCTCCCCTTTGCCTTGCCGGACATCGGTGATGCTGAAATCGCCGAAGTCGTCGATACGCTGCGCAGCGGCTGGATCACGACGGGGCCAAAGACTCGCCGTTTCGAAGAGGACTTCGCCCGTTTCCTCGGTGCGGAGGGACTCACTGCGGTTGCCGTCAATTCCGCGACGGCAGGACTGCATCTCGCAGTCGAAGCGCTCGGGATCGGGCCGGGTGACAAAGTTATCGTACCCACCCACACCTTCACGGCGACGGCAGAAGTGGTCCGTTATGTTGGCGCCGATCCGGTTTTCGTCGATATCGACCCGGACTCCTACTGCATCTCCATCAGCGGGATCTCAAATGTGGATTCCCGCGACGTCAAAGCCGTAATACCTGTGCACTTTGCCGGACATCCATGCGCCATGGCCGCGCTGCAGCGCATCTGCGGATTGCGTGGCTGGCAGATCGTGGAGGACGCGGCGCACGCTTTTCCGACGCGATCCGCGGGGCAACTCATCGGCACGCTGGAATCGGCTGTGACTGTCTTCAGTTTTTACGCAACCAAGACAATCGCGACAGGTGAGGGGGGAATGCTGGTGACGCGCCGGCAGGATCTGGCCAGCCGGGCGCGCGCCATGCGCCTGCACGGCATCGACCGCGATGCATTCGACCGATACTCCGCCGCCAGGCCCTCCTGGTACTACGAAGTCATCGCGCCGGGATTCAAGTACAACATGACGGATGTGGCCGCGGCGCTTGGCATCCAGCAGCTGAAGCGGGCACATGCATTCCAGGAACGGCGCACCGCGATCGCCATGAGATACCTGGATGAATTTCGCGGCCTTCCGCTCGACCTGCCGCCCGCAGGGGCGGCCGGCGACACCCATGCATGGCACCTGTTCGTGGTCAAGCTCGCCGCCGGCTGTCCGCGATCGCGGGATGAAGTAGTGTCCGAAATGTTCAGGCGCGGGATTGGCTGCAGCGTGCATTACCTGCCGTTGCACCATCAACCCTATTGGCGGGACCGCTACCGGCTCGATCCCGCGATGTTCCCGGTGTCCGAGTCGCTCTACCAGCGCGGTTTCAGTATCCCGATCTATACCAGGATGTCGGATGACGACCAGACCCGCGTCATACAGGCTCTGCGCGAAGTCCTGTCTTGAGCCGAGCCTACGATCCTGCGAAACGTGCCATTGATATCGGGGCGTCGTTCGTCGCCCTGATCGTCGTTTCTCCGCTCCTTTTGTTGAGTGCCATTCTGGTCCGGCTCACGTCGCCAGGCCCCGTCATGTTCCACCAGGAGCGGGTGGGATTTCGGGGACGACGCTTCCGAATTCACAAGTTCCGAACGATGGCAGTGAATGCTCCAGTTTCAGGTCCGGCCATCACGGTCGGCGCCGACCTGAGGATTACGGGAGTCGGCCGATTGCTGCGCCACGTGAAGCTGGACGAGTTGCCGCAGCTTTTCAACGTCCTCGAGGGCGAGATGAGCCTGGTCGGTCCGCGGCCGGAACTTTCCCGCTACGTGGACCGATATCCCTTGTCGCTGCGCGACGAAGTGCTTTCAGTACGGCCCGGAATCACCGATCTGGCTTCGCTGCGATACATGAATGAAAGCGAGTTGCTTGGGCAGGCGCCCGACCCGGAGCGATTCTATGTCGACGAGCTCATTCCCAGGAAGCTCGAGCTGGTAGTGGCATACATCCGGCATCGATCGCTGTGGCTGGATATTCGAATCATCGCAGCAACGCTCTCCGGCATCTTCGGCTGGCGCTGGATGCCCGCACCCTGGTCCAAAAAAGACCCCGGCGCGTAGCCGGGGTCTATTCAAAAATGACGATTGCTTACGGTAGTGACGGGCACAGGACCGGCGGCGCGTTGCCGACCTTGTTGAATGTCGTGCCGGGGCCGACCGCAGCGACAAACGCCTTGACCGTATGCGTAGTGCCGCAGGCGACGGTGGTCCTGCCGCCAACCATTGAAATTGCAAAGTCAATCGGGTTGTCGAGGTCGTTCACGAATTGAGCCACGATGATGTTGTCGATCGTGACATAGGCTTTGCGCGCAGAACTCGGGTTGGCGAAGTCATCGGAAAGGCCGAAGGTGATGTCGCATCTTCCTTGACCGACGATGCTGCTGAGATCGCATGAAGCCGTCAGGCTGACCGGGTCGGCCTGCGCCCCGATGGCGAAGGTGCAAAGCGCAACGCTGCACGCGATCTGGAGCGCGCGCGTACCAGGTAACTTGTTCAACATGACTCCCCCTTACTGACGTGAGTTGTAGAATTTATTTGCGGTTGACCACAGGCGAGCGATGCGTAGGACTCTAGCGATTGGGCGTCGACGCAGCAAGCGCGGCGCCGTTCGCGCGCGTCCAGTTGCAGAAATGCAGGCCGCCTAATGTTGAATTTAACAATATGCGGTAACGGTCTGATTGGCGTAGACTCTGCCCTCGGATGAACCGGCTGAACAGGGACAAGAAACAGGCTGAGCCGAGGGAGACTGCGTTGTCTTCCCCGCATAACCGCCTCGTCTCCGTGATGCTCGGCTGGCCGCGGCCAGCCAAGCGCCTGTTGATGATGGTGGCGGACCTGATCGTCGTCCCCGCCGCCCTGTGGGCCGCCTTCGTCCTGAAATTCGATTCCCTGACCGAAGGTCTCGACCGCAACCCGCTCCTTTACCTGGGTGTTGCCGCGGCGAGCATGGTGATCTTCCTGGGCAGCGGCCTGTACCGGGCGGTCGTGCGGTATATCGGCATCCGCGTTCTTGTCTCGATCCTGGCAGGTGTCACAGGTTCGGCGATCGTGCTTTGGGTACTCGGCAAGATCGTTGCGCTCCGGCCGATTCCGCTTACCGTCGTGGCGATCTTCTGGTTGATCGCGCTGGTCTGGGTTGCGGCGACCCGTCTGATCGCACGCTGGCTCCTGACGCCGTTCGTCATAGATGGAACACGGGTCGTGATCTACGGCGCCGGCGATGCCGGCGCGCAATTGTCGATGGCTTTTTCCTCGGGCCGGCAGTTCGCACTGCTCGCGTATGCGGATGAAAAACGGGCGCTGCAAGGCACCCTGATGAACGGAGTTCCGGTCATCCGGCCCGAAGACCTGGCGGAATTCGTCGCGCGTTACCGTGTCGAGCGGGTGCTGCTGGCCGTGCCTTCGGCATCACGCCGGCGCAAGGCGGAGATCCTCCGGCGCCTCGAGGCGCTCAATGTCCACGTCCAGTCGGTCCCGGACCTGCACGACGTGGTGACCGGCCGCGCCAGGGTCGACGAACTGCGCGAAATCGACGTCGCGGATCTGCTGGGCCGCGACCCGATACCGCCGCACCGCGAATTGCTGGACGCCTGCATTCGCGGAAAATCCGTGATGGTATCCGGCGCGGGCGGTTCGATCGGCTCGGAGCTGTGCCGCCAGATCATCCTGCTCGCACCAAAGCGCCTGGTCCTGTTCGAGAGGTCGGAGATTGCGCTCTACAATATCGAGCGCGAGCTCCAGGGCATTGTCGAATCCCGTCAGCTTGGTGTCGAAATTGTCGGCTTGCTCGGCAATGCGCACCACAAGTACCGGGTGCGCGACGTCATGCAGGCCTTCAATGTGCAGACTGTGTACCATGCGGCCGCCTACAAGCACGTGCCGATCGTCGAACAGAACCTGATCGAAGGCGTTCACAACAACGTGTTCAGCACGTGGTTCGCCGCCGAAGCGGCGCTCGAAAGCGGGGTAGAGACCTTCGTCCTGATCTCAACCGACAAGGCTGTCAATCCGACGAATGTGATGGGCGCGACCAAGCGCCTGGCGGAAATCGTGCTGCAGGCCCTGCAGACCCAGACCGCCCGGACGCGATTCTGCATGGTGCGCTTCGGGAATGTGCTGGGATCCTCGGGTTCGGTCGTGCCCCTGTTCCAGGAGCAGATCCGGCGTGGCGGTCCGGTCACCGTGACGCACCGCGATGTGCGCCGCTACTTCATGACCATTACCGAGGCCTCGCAGCTCGTGCTCCAGGCGGGCTCGATGGGCACGGGCGGCGATGTCTTCGTGCTGGACATGGGCCAACCCGTGCAGATCGACGAACTCGCGCGCCGCATGATCAGGCTGACGGGCCTCAATGTGCGTGACGATGACAATGCGGATGGCGATATCGAGATCGAGTATTCGGGCCTGCGGCCGGGCGAAAAACTGTTCGAGGAGCTGTTGATCGGCAGCAACGTCACCGGTACCGGCCATCCGATGATCATGCGTGCGATCGAGCCGTCGCCCAGCTGGGACGAACTCAAGGAGCTGCTGTCGGAGCTTTCCATCGCCGCAAACCGGATCGATTGCCCGCGCGTGATGGAAGTTCTCGAGAAAGGCGTGCGCGAGTACCAGCGCTCGGCGGTCATCCACGATCTCGTTTACGCGCAACGTCCCGCCGAGGCCGGCGCGCCGGAGCTTGCCGATTCGAAGGTCGCCGTGCTCGCCGAGCACCGCGCGCAGAAACTGCCAACCGGGGCAAGCTGACCATCCCGGCCCGCGACCGGCCTCACAATTGCGCCTGGTCCGGGCTTTACCGCCGCCCGCCCTTCGGTTAGTCTGCGCGTCACTTTTTCGAAGAAAATCAGGGCACTAACTTGCGAGTGACAATCTTCGGCTCAGGCTATGTCGGCCTCGTGACCGGCGCCTGCCTGGCTGACGCGGGCAACCAGGTTGTCTGCGTGGATGTCGATGAAGCCAAGATCGCGCGCCTCAATGCCGGCGAGGTGCCGATCCATGAACCCGGTCTCGAGGACCTGGTGCGCCGGAACAAGGAACAGGGTCGCCTCTCGTTCACCACCGACGCAAAGGCCGGCGTCGAACACGGCCTGTTCCAGATCATCGCTGTCGGTACACCGCCGGAAGAGGACGGCTCGGCTGACCTGCGCCATGTACTGGCCGTGGCGCGCACGATCGGCACCTACATCGGCGAGTACAAGGTCGTCATGACGAAGTCCACGGTCCCGGTCGGCACTTCCGACAAGGTGAAGGCAACCGTCGGCGCGACGCTCCTTGCGCGCGGCGCCAGCGTGGAATTCGACGTCGTCTCGAATCCCGAATTCCTGAAGGAAGGCGCTGCGATAGCGGACTTCATGAAGCCTGACCGGGTGATCGTCGGCACCGACAACCCGCGCACCGCCGAATTGCTGAAGGCGCTGTACGACCCGTTCACCCGGAATCACCAGCGCATGATCGTGATGGACCTGCGTTCGGCCGAGCTGACGAAATATGCGGCGAACGCCATGCTCGCGACCAAGATCAGTTTCATGAATGAACTTGCGAATCTTGCGGAACGCGTCGGCGCCGATATCGAAAAGGTGCGCAATGGCATCGGCTCCGATCCGCGCATCGGTTATTCGTTCATTTACCCGGGTATCGGCTACGGCGGTTCCTGCTTCCCGAAGGACGTCAAGGCGCTCGCCCGATCGGCGCGTGACGCGGGCCATGAGCCCGGCCTGCTGTTGGCCGTGGAAGCGGTCAACGACGCGCAGAAACACGTGTTGTTCTCCAAGATCCAGCGCCATTACGGCGGCAGGCTGAAGGGAAAGGTCTTCGCGATCTGGGGCCTGGCATTCAAACCCAACACGGATGACATGCGCGAGGCGCCAAGTCGCGTGCTGATGGAGGATCTGTGGGCTGCCGGTGCGGCGGTGCGCGCCTACGACCCGGTCGCGATGGACGAGGCGCGACGCATCTACGGTGTGCGCCGTGACCTGGTGCTTTGCAAGAATGCGGGACACGCACTGGACGGCGCCGATGCGCTCGCGATCTGCACCGAGTGGCAGGAATTCCGCAGCCCGGACTTCGTAAAACTCAAGGCTGCGCTGAAGGAGCCGGTCGTGTTCGACGGCCGCAACCTGTACGAGCCGGCGCTGATGAGCGACCAGGGAATCCGCTATTACGGGATCGGGCGGGGAGAACGGGTGCCGGAGTAAGCGGCAGTCGCTTGACTTAAGTTAAGCAGCCGTGGGCCCGACTCGCGCCCGGCGCGGCCCGGGTTTCGGCCCGATATAATGATCGAAAAAGTGCGGTCAACTAGCTGTTTTCAGGAAGCTTTTCCGGCACAATCCGTCCTTCCCGCGACCCCCGCGGGGGCAGGGAGCAGCAGCAACCCATGAGCTGGGAAATCTGGTTCACGCTCGCGATCGTCGCGACCGTGCTGGTCACGTTGGCAACGACGCCGGCACCGACTGAAGTCGTGCTGCTGGGCGCCATGATCGCCCTGTCGATTGCCGGCGTGATATCCCCGTCCGAGGCCCTGTCGGGGTTCTCGAGCCCGGGCGTCATGACGATTGCCGCGCTGTACGTGGTCGTTGCGGGGCTGAGGGAAACCGGCGCGATCGCCTGGTTCTCGCAGCTGGTATTCGGCAGGCCGAAGAACCTCCTGTCGGCGCAGTTCAAGCTGATGGGCGCGAGCAGCCTGCTGTCGATGGTGATCAACAACACACCGGTCGTCGCGATGTTCATACCGATCGCCCAGGAGTGGTCGGCGCGATACGGACTCTCGATCTCGCGCCTGCTGCTGCCGATGAACAACATCGTGATCCTGGCCGGCATGTGCACCTTGATCGGGACCAGCACCAACCTTGCGGTCTACGGCCTGCTGATCCAGGCGAAGCCGGAAGCACACATGGGCCTGTTCGACCTGATCTGGGTCGGCTTGCCGATCACGATCATCGGCTTTGCCTACATGCTCACGTTCTCGCGCCGCCTGCTGCCCGACCGGCAGGGACCCATGGAGCAGCTGGAAAACGCGCGCGAATACGCCTTCCAGGTTCGCATCCGCGGCGGCGGACCGCTGGTCGGCAAGACCATCGGCGAGGTCGGGCTGCGAAACCTCAAGAGCGCCTATGTGCTCGAGATCGAACGCGAGTCGCGGCTGCTGACTTCGGTGGGACCCGATGAGGTGCTGCGCGCGGAAGACCGGCTCACCTGCGTCGGAATCGTGGATGCGATCAAGGACCTGCGCCGCATGCCGGGCCTTTCGATCGCCGAGGAGCAGGGCTTTACGCTCAACCTGAAGCACGCGCAGCGCCAGCTCGTCGAGATCGTGCTGTCGGCCACCTCGCCGCTGATCAATCGAACCGTGCGCGAGTCCAATTTCCGCGAAATGTACGGCGTGGCGATCATCTCGATTTCGCGCAATGGCGGCCGCATCCCGGGCAAGGTCGGCGACATCGAGTTCCGCGCGGGTGACACGCTGCTGGTCGAGGCCGGACCGAATTTCGTCGAAAAGCACCGGCACAGCCGCGATTTCCTGCTGGTCAGCGCCTTGCAGGACTCGGCGCCGTCCGACTTCCGGCGTGCACCGCTGGCGCTCGCAATCCTCATCCTGATGATCGTCAGCGCAACCATGGAATGGGTGCCGCTGTTCGAGGCGTCATTCATCGCCGCGGGCCTGATGGTCGCGACCGGCTGCCTGACCATGCAGCTGGCGACGCGCAGCATCGAATATCACATCGTCGCGGGCATCGCGGCTTCGTTCGCACTGGGCGTCGCGCTGATGGCTTCCGGCGCGGCCGGCATGATCGGCCACAGCCTGGTGAGCATCTCGGCCGACGATCCCTGGCTCGCACTCGCGGCGCTCTACGTCACCACGATGATCGTGACCGAGATCATCACGAACAACGCGGCCGGCGTGCTGATGCTGCCGATCGCTATCTCGGTCGCGGATCACGCCCATGTCAGCTACATGCCGTACGTGGTTGCGGTGATGGTCGCGGCGTCCTGCGGCTTCACTACGCCGATGGGCTATCAGACCAACCTGATGGTCTACGGGCCCGGCGGCTATCGCTTCATGGACTTCGTGCGATTCGGCATGCCGCTCAACATCATATGCTGCATCATTTCGATCATCATCCTGCCGAGAGTGTGGCCATTTTGAAGAAAGACATCGAACGGATGACCCAGCTCAGGCGCCTCGAGGCCGAGAGCATCTTCATCATCAGGGAAGTCGCAGCCGAGTTCGACAACCCGGTGATGCTGTATTCCATCGGCAAGGACAGTTCGGTCCTGCTGCACCTCGCGCGCAAGGCCTTCTATCCGGGCGGCCTGCCATTTCCGCTGATGCACATCGACACGACCTGGAAATTCCGGGAGATGATCGAGTTCCGCGACCGCATGGCGCGTGAGATCGGCTTCAAGCTGATCGTGCACCGGAACGAGGAGGGGCTCGCGGCCGGCGTCAGCCCGTTCACGCACGGCTCGAAATACACCGACATCATGAAGACCGAGGCGCTGAAGGCGGGGCTCTCGAAGTACCGCTTCGACGCGGCCTTCGGCGGCGCGCGCCGCGACGAGGAAAAGTCGCGCGCCAAGGAGCGCGTCTTCTCGTTCCGCGACACGCAGCATCGCTGGGACCCCAAGAACCAGCGGCCGGAACTCTGGAATCTCTACAACGGGCGCATCCGCCAGGGCGAGAGCATCCGCGTGTTTCCGCTGTCGAACTGGACCGAGCTCGACGTCTGGCTCTATATCCACCTGGAGAAGATCCCGGTCGTGCCGCTGTACTTCGCGAAGTCGCGTCCGGTCGTGGACCGCGACGGCATGCTGATCATGGTGGACGACCAGCGCATGCCGCTGCGCGACGGCGAGAAGCCGCGCATGGAGGTCGTGCGGTTCCGCAGCCTCGGCTGCTATCCGCTGTCCGGCGCCTTGCGCTCGAACGCCGATTCGCTGACCGCGATCATCGAGGAGATGCTGGTGACGCGCACCTCCGAGCGCCAGAGCCGCGCGATCGACTTCGACCAGGCTGCCGCCATGGAGAAACGCAAGCGCGAGGGTTATTTCTGATGGCTGCCGTGAAACTGGAAGATTTCCTGCGCCGCCACGAGGCGAAGGACCTGCTGCGCTTCATCACCTGCGGCAGCGTGGACGACGGCAAGAGCACGCTGATCGGGCGCCTGTTGCACGACACGCAGCAGATCCTCGAGGACACCCTCGCGGCCGTCACCTCCGACAGCCGCAAGTGGGGGACGACCGGGGATGCGGTGGACCTCGCGCTCCTCGTGGACGGCCTGCAGGCGGAACGCGAGCAGGGCATCACGATCGACGTGGCCTACCGCTACTTCGACACCGAGGTGCGCAAGTACATCATCGCCGACTGCCCCGGGCACGAGCAGTACACGCGCAACATGGCGACCGGCGCCTCGACCGTGGATCTCGCGGTGATCCTGGTGGACGCGGCGCGCGGCGTGCAGGTGCAGACGCGCAGGCATTCCTACATCGTGTCGCTGCTCGGCATCCAGCATGTCATCGTCGCCGTCAACAAGATGGACCTGATCGGCTTCGACGAGCAGAAGTTCAACGCGATCCGCGACGAGTGCATCGCGATGATCGGCCGCCTCGGCGTGCCGGACGTGCGTGTCGTGCCGGTCTCCGCGCTCAAGGGCCACAATGTCGTGACCCGCGGCGAGGGCATGAACTGGTACAAGGGACAGACGCTGCTGGAGCTGCTCGACTCGATCGACGTCAGCCGCGACCAGCATCGCGCGGACCTGCGCCTGCCGGTGCAATACGTGAGCCGGCCGGACGCCACTTTCCGCGGCTACAGCGGAACGATCGCGGCAGGCGAGATCGCCGTCGGCGACCCGGTTCTCGCGGCGCCGTCGCGGCGCATGAGCCGCATCAAGAGCATCGTCACCTTCGACGGGAACCTCGAGCGCGCCGCCGCGCCGATGGCGGTCACGGTCACGCTCGAGGACGAGATCGACATCAGCCGCGGCGACCTGATCGTGCACCCGGACCGCTCGCCGAGCGTCAGCCGGATCATCGATGCGCACGTGATCTGGATGAGCGATGCGCCGCTGCTGCCGGGCAAGCAGTATGAATTCAAGATCTCGCACCGCTACCTGCGTGGCACGGTGGAGCGGATTCACCACCGCGTGGACATCAACGATCTTTCCGAGCACCCGGCCGAGGAACTCAAGCTGAACGAAGTCGGCCTGTGCCGGATCGTGCTCTCCGAGCAGGCGGCATTCGACACCTATGTGACCTGCCATTCCACCGGCGCGCTGATCGTCGTCGATCGCCTGAACCACGCAACGGTCGGCGCCGGCATGATCCTGCGCAGCGCCGCCCCGCAGGGCGCGCAGCACGACGTCTCGGTGTTCTGGCAGCCGACACGCGTGACCCATGGGCAGCGCATGAACCAGAAGGCGCAGCATCCCTGCATCCTGTGGTTCACGGGCCTCTCGGGCGCCGGCAAGTCCACGATCGCGAATGCGACCGAGCAGGCCCTCTACCTGCGCGGGCATCACAGCTACCTGCTGGACGGCGACAACATCCGCCACGGCCTCAACAAGGACCTCGATTTCTCCGACGCGGGCCGCGTCGAGAACATCCGCCGCATCGGCGAGGTCGCCAAGCTCTTCGTGGATGCGGGGCTGATCGTCGTGACGGCGTTCATCTCGCCCTTCCGCAGCGACCGGCGCCTGGTGCGCGACCTGGTCGGGGAAGGGGAGTTCGTCGAGGTCTTCGTCAGCACGCCGATCGAGGTCTGCGAGAAGCGCGACGTGAAGGGTCTCTACGCCAAGGCGCGCGAGGGGACGCTCAAGAATTTCACGGGCGTGACCTCGCCCTACGAGGCGCCGGAAGCGCCGGAAATCGAGATCGACAGCTCGAAGCTGACGGTTTCGGAATGCGTGGATCGCGTGATCCGCTATCTCGAGGCAAACGGACGACTGAAGAGCTGATGTATCGGGATCGCAAATGCTGATACCGGTGATCCTCTCGGGTGGGGCGGGCACGCGGCTCTGGCCGTTGTCGCGCGAGCTGTACCCCAAGCAGTTCCTGCCGCTGACCGGCGAGCGCACGATGATCCAGGAGACGGCGCTGCGCGCGGCCGGCCTGCAGGCGATCGCCGCTCCGATCGTCGTCTGCAACGAGGCCCACCGTTTCATGGTCGGGGAGCAGCTGCAGCAGGTCGGAGTCAAACCGCGGGCGATACTGCTCGAACCCGTGGGGAGGAATACGGCGCCTGCGCTTGCGGTGGCGGCGCTCGCGGCGCTTGCAGAGGCGGGCAAGGACGCGGGCGGCGAAGCGATACTGCTGCTGGTCCTGCCCGCCGATCATGTCCTCACCGATGTCGCCGCCTTCCAGCGTGCCGTCGCTGCCGCCATGCCCGCCGCGCGCGATGGCCGGTTCGTGACCTTCGGCGTCGTGCCGACGCATCCCGAGACCGGCTTCGGATATATCCGCAAGGGCAAGGAAGAAGGCCCGGTGCTGCGGGTCGCCGCCTTCGTCGAGAAGCCGGACGCGGCCAATGCCGCGCAATTCGTCGCGAGTGGCGACTACCTGTGGAACAGCGGCATGTTCCTGCTGCCGGCCCAGGGCTACCTGGACGAGCTGCGGCGGCTCGATCCGGCGATGCTCGCGGCCTGCGAGCGGGCCTACGGGTCGGCCGCGCGCGATCTCGATTTCACCCGACTCGATCGCGAGGCTTTCGAGGGCTGCCGCTCCGATTCGATCGACTATGCGGTCATGGAGAAGACCGACCGTGCCGCGGTCGTGCCGCTGGCCGCTGGCTGGAGCGACGTCGGGTCCTGGGCCTCGCTGCAGGACGCGCTGCCGGCGGATTCCGAAGGCAATGTCCTGCGGGGCGACGTGGTGACCGAGGACTCCACGGATTGCCTGCTGTATTCCACGGACCGCCTGGTGGCAGCGGTGGGCCTCGATTCGCATGTCGTCATCGAGACGAAGGACGCGGTCCTGGTCGCGCCGAAGGACCGCGTGCGGGACGTGAAACAGCTCGTCGAGCGCATGAAGCGGGCGGGGCGCAGCGAGCCCGGCCTGCATCGCGAAGTATTCCGGCCCTGGGGCAGCTACGACAGCATCGACGCCGGCGAACGCTTCCAGGTCAAGCGCCTGAACGTCAAGCCGGGCGCGGTGCTTTCGTTGCAGATGCACCGTCATCGCGCGGAGCATTGGGTCGTCGTCCGGGGGCAGGCACGGATCACGCGCGGCGAGGAGGTCTTCCTGCTCTCGGAAAACGAGTCCACCTACATCCCGATCGGCACGGTGCACCGCATCGAGAACCCCGGCAGCGAGCCGCTGCAGATCATCGAGATCCAGTCTGGCAGTTACCTGGGCGAGGACGATATCGTGCGGCTCGAGGACCACTACGGCCGCAAGGGGCGCACGGACTGACCATGGCTGGCGTTACCCGCATGAAGGTGCCGCTGCTCGACCTGAAGCCCCAGTACCAGGCGCTGAAGGCGGAACTCGACGAGGCGATGCTGAAGGTCGCCGCGTCGCAGATGTTCATCCTCGGCCCGGCCGTGCGCGAGCTGGAAGAGAAGCTGGCGGCCTATTCAGGCGCGAAGCACGGCGTTGGCCTTTCATCGGGAACCGATGCCCTGCTGATCGCCCTGATGGCGTACGACATCGGCGCGGGCGACGAGGTGGTCACGAGCCCCTACACGTTCTTCGCGACCGGCGGCACGATTGCGCGTCTCGGCGCGCGGCCAGTATTCCTCGACATCGATCCTGCGAGCTTCAACATCGACGTGGAGCTGGTGCGCCAGTTCCTCGAGGACGATTGCGAGCGGCGCGCGGGCGGCCTGTACAACCGGGAGACGGGCGGGCGCGTGCGTGCGCTGATGCCCGTGCACCTCTATGGCCAGTCGGCGGACATGGACCCGCTGATGGCGCTCGCGCGGAAATTCGGCCTGCCGCTGATCGAGGACGCCGCGCAGTCGATCGGCGCCGAATATCCGCCGCACCGCCGGTCCGGGGGCATCGGCGACATCGGCTGCCTGTCCTTCTTCCCGACCAAGAATCTCGGCGCCTTCGGCGACGCCGGCATGTGCGTCACGAATGACGATGCGCTCGCCGCGAAGCTCAGGATGCTGCGGGTCCACGGCATGGAGCCCAAGTACTACCACGCGATGATCGGCGGCAACTTCCGCATCGACGAAATGCAGGCGGCCGTGCTGCTCGTGAAGTTCCGGCACCTGGAGGCATGGCACGAGGGCCGGCGCCGCAATGCCGCGTTCTACAACGCGGCTTTTCGCAAGGCGGGTTTGGCGGATCGCGTCGCTACGCCCATCGAGATGCCGGGCTACCGTCACATCTACAACCAGTACGTCGTGCGCGTGCCGGAGCGCGACCGGTTGCGCGCGTTCCTCGCCGAATGCGGCATCGGCACCGAGGTCTATTACCCGGTGCCGCTGCACATGCAGCATTGCTTTGCCTACCTCGGCTACCGGCCCGAAGACTGTCCGGAGTCGGCGCGCGCGGCACGCGAAACGCTGGCGCTGCCGATCTACCCGGAGCTGGCCGAGGCGCAGCTGCAGTACGTCGTGGACTCGATCGCGCAGTTCCTGAAGGCGGGCTGAGCCAATGGACCTGTCCGGCTGCTTCAAGGCCTATGACGTGCGCGGGCGCGTGCCCGGCGAACTGAATCCCGAATCGGTTTATCGGATCGGCTGTGCGTATGCCGCGTGGCTCCGCCCTAGGCGCGTCGCCGTCGGGCGCGACATCCGCCATTCGAGCAGGGAATTGACGGAGGCCCTGATCCGCGGGCTCAACGATTCGGGCGTGGACGTCCTGGACATCGGGCTGTGCGGCACCGAATGCGTCTATTTCGCGACCTTCTCGCTCGGGCTCGACGGCGGGGTCATGGTGACGGCGAGCCACAACCCTCCCGACTACAACGGCCTCAAGTTCGTCCGCGAGGAATCGCGGCCGGTCAGCGGCGACACCGGCCTGCAGGAAATCCGCCAGCTCGCCGAAGCCGGCAAGTTCACCGCGTCGTCGAACCGCGGCACGGTTGCGGGCTTCGACATCGCGCCGACCTGGCGCACGCATCTATTGAGCTATGTAGATCGCGCGAAGCTGAAGCCGCTCTCGATCGTCGCGAATTCAGGCAACGGCGGCGCCGGCATGGCGATCGATCTCGTTGAATCCGGTCTGCCGTACCGGTTCACGAAGATCTATCACGAGGCGGACGGCAATTTCCCGCATGGCGTGCCGAACCCGATGATCGAGGAGAACCGCGCGGTCACGAGCGATGCCGTACGCAAGAACCATGCCGACTTCGGCATTGCTTTCGATGGCGATTTCGACCGCTGTTTCTTCTTTGACGAGCAGGGCCGCTTCATCGAGGGCTATTACATCGTCGGCCTGCTCGCGACGTACTTCCTCGCGAAGCATCCGGGCTCGACCATCGTCTACGATCCGCGGGTGATCTGGAATACGCAGGACATCGTCCAGGCTCATGGCGGCAAGGCCGTGATCTGCAAGTCCGGCCACGCGTTCATGAAGGCCGGCATGCGCGCGGCGGACGCCGTCTACGGCGGCGAGATGAGCGCACACCATTATTTCCGGCGATTCTCGTATTGCGACAGCGGCATGATCCCCTGGCTGGTGATGGGCCAGTTGCTGTCGGAGGCGGGCCGGCCCCTGTCCACGCTGGTGGACGAGCGCATCCGGAAATTTCCGTCGAGCGGTGAAATCAACCGCAAGATCGGCGACCAGAAAGCGGCGATCGACGAGGTCCGGCGTCATTTCGTGCCGGGCGCCGTCTCGGTCGAGTCCATCGACGGGCTTTCGGTGGCGCACGAGCGCTGGCGCTTCAACCTGCGTACCTCCAACACCGAGCCGCTGGTGCGCCTGAATGTCGAGTCACGCGGCGATGAAGCGCTGATGCGCGAGAAGACCGCCGAGATCCTGGCCTTGCTCGACCGCCACGCCTGATCGGGCCGCGGCCGTTTCAGGCCGTCAGGAACAGCTTGAACGAGGCGATGGCGAGGACCAGGGCCATCAGCGTCAGCAGCCAGCGTGTCGACAGCTTCTTCAACCCCAGCCAGGTGCCCGTCGCGGCTCCCCCCATCACGGCCAGGGCGAGCCAGGGCAGTTCATGGGGCAGCGACGCCCAGGTCGCGGTTCCCGCCGCGAGCGCCATCGCGGAGTTCGCCAGGATGAAGGGCGCCGTGATTCCGCCGGTGTGCCTGGGTCCGGCCCAGCCAGCCAGCAGGACGACCGGCGACAGGAAGATGCCCCCGCCGGTGCCGGTGAGGCCCGCCAGAAGCCCGATAGCGGCCCCACAGCCGATGGCCGGCCCGACCGGGATGCGGGCGCGATCCGCTGGCGCCTCCGCCTGGGGCCGTCCAAATGCCCGCCAGGCCAGCACCATGGCGGACAGTGCGAGCGCGATCCCGGCCAGCACGTAGTAGATGCCGGTCGACAGTTTCAAGGAGCCGCCCAGGATGGCGAGCGGCACCGACCCCAGCAGGAAAGGCCACAGGGCACGCCAGGAAAAATAACCGGCGCCCGCGAATCGGAAGAAAGTGAATGAGGCGACCAGGATGTTCAGGGCAAGCGCCGTCGGGCGCATCGTTTCGGGCGCGATGGCGAGCAGGGCCATGGCGGCCAGGTATCCGGACGCGCCGGCGTGGCCCACGCTCGTGTACAGACCGGCAATCAGGAAGAACGCCGGCAGCAGGATCAGCAGTTGTTCAGACGTCAAGCGATTGCCCCATGCCGTGTGTCAACTCGCCAATGCTATCCTGCGGTCGGCAATTGCACACGGTCTCGATGCCGCCCTGGCGGTCGAGGTAGCGAGCGAATGATCGACAATTGGCGCAAGTTATTCTCGTTCTTCCAGGCGCGTGAGAAATACCGGATCCTGATGCTGCTGGTGAGCACGACCTTGAGCGGGCTCCTGCAGGCCGTCGGCGTCGCATCGATCATGCCATTCATCGCCGTGATCGCCGACCCGTCGCTCGTGGTCGAGAACCGTTACCTCAGCCGCGCCTACGAGATGCTGGGTTTCAGCAGCACGAATGAGTTTCTCGTCTTCCTCGGCCTGGCTGCGCTGTTCGTGCTGATTGCGACCAACGTCCTGGTTTCGGTGAACGCCTGGCTGACATTCCGCGTTTCCCACCTCGGAGAATACGAACTCGCGCGCAGGTTGCTGCGCAAATACCTGACCAGTCCCTACCAGGTGCTTCTCCGCCGGAACTCCGCGGAACTCCTCAACATGCTGGTGACCGAGATCGAGCGCGTGGTGATCGGTACCCTGATTGCCGGCATCGACATGTTCTCTGACGTGGTGCTGACCGTCTTTGTCGTGGCTCTGCTGCTCTGGATCAATCCCTGGGTCACGGTCGCGACCCTGCTCGTGCTGTCGGTCGCGTACGCGATCACCTACCTGCTGGTCACCCCCAGGATCACGCGTCTCGGAGCGGAATTTGCTGCCCTGAATACCGAGACCTACAAGAACGCCCACGAGGCGTTCGCGGCAATCAAGGAAATCAAGGTGCTCGGACGCGAGGAGCATTTCGTCGACCGGTTTTCGAGGCCGATGCTGCGCCTGTCCAGGAATGCCATCACCTACAACACGCTCGACATCATCCCGGCCCAGAGCCTGGAGCTGATTGCATTCGGCGGCCTGTTCACGGCCGCCATCCTGATGATCGGCCAGGGGGAGACTGCAGGGAAGATCGTTCCGCTGCTCGCGATGTTCGCGTTCGCCGCCTATCGGCTGATTCCTGCGCTGAAGGACCTGTTCGATAGCGTCGAGACGATCCGCTACAACATGGTGGCGCTGGAACCGCTGTGGCAGGACTACTCGGTCCTGCACGAGGCGACGGCGAGCGAGTTCGCCGAGACGGTCGTGCTGCGCGATGCAATCCGGCTGGAGAACGTGTTCTGCCGCTACCCTGGCGGCCGGCAGGATGCCCTCTCCGGAGTCGAGCTCGAAATCCGCGCCGGCGCAACCGTGTGTTTCGTGGGATCAACCGGCGCCGGCAAGTCGACGACCATCGACGTGCTGCTTGGGCTGCTGCCGCCGTCGCAGGGCCGTGTCACCGTGGACGGCGAGCCCATTGCACAGGGCAGGTTGCGGGCATGGCAGCGGAATATCGGATACGTGCCTCAGAGCGTATTTCTGCTGGACGACACCGTGGCGAACAACATCGCCCTTGGAGTGGAAACCGGGGACATCGATCCTGGGCGTGTCGAGCGAGCGGCACGCATCGCCGAATTGCACGATTTCGTGGTGGCCGAACTGCCCGGCGGATACCGGTCCCCGGTCGGCGAGCGTGGCACCAACCTGAGCGGCGGGCAGCGGCAGAGGATTGGCATCGCGCGGGCGCTCTATCGTGATCCAGCCGTGCTCGTCCTGGATGAATCGACCAACGAGCTGGACCTGGTCACCGAAAGCAGGATCCTTGAATCGCTGCGGCGCCTCCCGGGCAAGACCCTGATCTTCATCTCGCATCGGGCGTCGGTTGCGGCATTTTGCGATGACATCGTCGTGTTTGAGAGCGGCCGGGTCGTGAAGCGCGGCAGCTATGCTGCGCTGACGGCTCCCGACAGCCGCTACCGCGGGCTGCTCGAGGAGCCGGCGACGGAGGCGTGACCGTGACCCAGGCCACGGGTCAGGATCAATCGCCTGTGCCAGAATTCCGCCATGCAACACGTCTACGTGGAGCGCTTGTCCGAGGAGGAGCTTCCGCGACGTCGTTGCCCTCGAGCGTCCGATCTATCCGCCGGACACACAGGAGCCGGTCGCGGTAATCGAGGCCCGCCTGCGATTTGAGGACGAACACTATTCTTCGTTGAACCTGGGACTCTATGCCGATGAGAAGCTGGTTGGCTATGTCCTGGCGTATCTCGAGGAGGGTGCCGAGTTTCCAGGGCAGGCCATTGGCGACAATGTCTACGTTGCGGATCTCGCGATCCTGCCGGAGTACCGGCGCCATCTGATCAGGCTCCTCGGCGCATTCGGGCGCGAAGTGCGGTCTGAATACCCGGGGTTGCCGATCGTCGCGCACTCGATCGGCGACACAGGGGACCTGTGGCAACGACACGGCGGACTCTTGCGACGCCTCGGCTTCGACATGAAGGCGAAGACCGACGGCATGACGGTGACGGCAACAACGACCGCATCGCTGATCGTATGGCAGCCGAAAGACGTCAACGGCGGCGCGGATCGCATGCAGCCCTCAGGAATTCCACCACCGACGGCGAGTCACCGCACTTCCTCGGGGAAAACGCTCGGGACCTGCGTGGTCTCGGACGAGGAGGGGCTGATCAAGCTGGCTGGGCCCTGGCAGGCCATCGAGGAAGCACTGCCGGGTTTGACGGTCTTCCAGACCCATCGCTACCAGGCCGCCTGGGTCAGGAGCCTTGGGCTCTCGGACAGGCTCATGATCGTCTGCGTCCAGGATGATCGCGAACTTGCCGGCATCGCGCCATTCCAGGTGTCGCTGCACGAAATGCAAGGCAAGGTCTATCGGCAGTTGAGCTTTCTCGGGGCGCCGTGGGAGGTGGACCGGCCGGGATTCCTCTTTCCGCGCGACCCGCGAGACTGCGGCGAGGCGGCGGCGCTCGCGCTGCTGGCGCGGCGCGACGAGTGGGACATCATCTGGTTCCACGAGCAGACGGCCGGCGACCCGGCACTGGAATCGTTCTGCGCGACGCTATCCAGGAACGGCTTGCTGCACGGCAGGACCGCAAGTTCGCTTTGCCCCTACCTGAAATTTGAAGGCACGTGGCCGGAACTGCTGGCGACGAAGTCGCAGAAATTCCGCAAGAACCTGAAAGCCGCGCGCAGGAAGCTCGAAGCTGCGGGCCGCCTCGAGTACGAATGTTGCTCGGGCGACGAGGAGCGCCTGCAGGAGCTGCTGATGGAGTACGAAGAGCTCGAGAGTCGAAGCTGGAAAGCCAAGGCCGGGATCGGCGCATCGCAGAGCGTGGAGCACATGCGCTTCTACATGCACCTGGCCAGTGCATTTGGAAGCAGCGGCCAGTTCGTGTTTCGATGCCTGCGTCTCGATGGCCGCATGGTCGCAGCCACATTCGGCCTGACGCACCGGAGAACGTTTTATTCGCTGCACATCGCGAACGACAGTGAATTCGCGAAGTTCTCGCCGGGAACCTACCTCGAGTCGCTCGAACTCGAGGAATGCTTTGGCGCCGACCTGGACGAATATGACTTTCTCGGCGGCTTCCTGCAGAACAAGCAGCGCTGGGCGACGCAGGCGCGCAAGACGATAGCCGTGTACCTGTATCAAAGGCAGCCGCGGCTGATTGCGAGTTACTTTCTCTATTTCGTCGTCAAGCCGCCGCTGAAGCGCCTGCTGTCACTGTTCGGTGTGCGGTGGCCGGACCGGTCTTCCGCGCGGCGTGGCGAGGAATCCGACTGACCCGAGAAGGATCTCAGGGCTCCGATGCCACTGTCGGGCACTTCGTAGACCACGGGCCTGACCGCGGTTGAAACTCAGGAACTGAGCGGCATTCAGCGTCGCGACCAGCGCCGGCGATCGCCGCAGGATCTGAAGCCCGACGATTCTCTGCGGGAATCGCGTCGGAAAGATCGTGGCGCCGAAACGGCTCTTGTAGTGCAGCACGCCGTCGGACAGGCTCGGTCGGGAATGGCCCATGATGACCCGACGCGCACCGCGCGCAGCGGCGCGCTCGATGATCCCGGCGTCGAGCACTTCGCTGGCGCCGCGTCGCGGCGGCGCCGAACTGGAGCCGAACCAGCCCAGCCGCAAGGTATCGCCGTGCAGCCCGAACAGCATGCCGGCTGTCCACGCGCGATCGACACGCAGGATCGCGAGCGTCATGCCGCGGCCGACTTCGAGGAAGTGATCTTCGTCCACCAGGACAGCACTGGCCTTGAATCGGGCCGAAATGTAGGGCCTGTACAGCTCGAAGTAGAAGCGCCTGATGTCGGCAATCGAATCGGAAAGCTCGAGTTCATAGCCCTCGCGTCGCCCGTGTCGCAGGACTTCCTTGCGCACTTGCGGCGGAAGGGCGACCGGCGACTTGCCTTTGCCATGAATTTCCTGCGACACCCAGGCGGGCATGCGCAGTTGCGCGCCTGCCGGAATGCAGGATTGCCAGAGTGGCGGCACGTCGGCGACCGCGAGGTCTGAGCCATTGCAAAGCGCACCGAAAGCGGCGCCGCGCAATTCGAGTGGAGTCGAGAGCCTGCCGACCGGTGTTCGCCGCTCGATCGTGAACAATGACCCGGCCACGAAATCGGCCGTTGCGGACAAGCCCGCGAATGTCATCGCGACCGGCGCATTCGATCCATGCAACCTGCCTTCCAGCCGTTCGACCGGTAACGCCATTGGCGTGGCAAGCGAAGCAAGCGTGGTCAGGTGGCGCCATGCCATGGCTATCTCAGGGCGCTGGGCTCAGCGCTACGACTTTGGTTGGGATGCGGATTGCGCGCGGGCCGCCGCCCGACGCAGTGCATCGGGGTCCTTTGTGATCGCCGCCTGCAGGAGGTCCCGGTACCTCGGCACGATTTGCGACCAGGCGAGTGTCGCGGCACGCGCCTGGCTGCGCGCCGACAGTTGTTGAACGAGGCCGGGATCGCGCATCAGCCGCTCGAGCGCCTTGCGGATGCCCTCCGGTTCGCCCTTCGGGACGACGATGCCGGCGGTTCCGACGACCTCGGCGCAGCCTTCTGCGTTCGTGGTCACGACGGCGCAGCCGGCGTCCATCGCCTCGAGCAGGACCATCGGAAAGTTCTCCTGGATGGACGGAAATACCAGGATGCGCGCGGACTCGTACAGGAGGCGCAGCGCCTCGGGGCCCACCATGCCCATGAAGCGGACCTTTGGCGCAACGCTGCGCGCATGGGCCTCCAGCTCTTCGCGATAGGGGCCGTCGCCGGCAACGATCATCTCCCAGTCGCTGTCCATTCCGGCAACCGCATCGATGAAATGCTGGACGCCCTTGCGTGGAAACAGTCGCGAGACGACCAGGATCCGGTTTCGCTGCACCGCGCCAAAACGCTGCTGGGGCCGATGGCCGTTGGGAATGATCACCACCGGAACCGGACAACCCATGTTGTGCATCAGCTGGGCCAGGATACCGGGACGACGAGGTCACCAGTTCGGCATTTTGAAGGATCCGGCGCCAGGCGGGCTTCAGCAACCGATGCAGCAGGCCGAATCGGTCGGGGTTGTAGCCCGGCACGTCGGAACCGTGGGCCGTGAGCACGTACGGCACGCCGAAGCGACGGGACAGAGCCCAGGCAACCGGGCCGGACGGCAGGATGAAATGCGTGTGAATGACATCCGGCCGCCAGGAGCGGATCAATTCCGGCACCGCGCCGATAGGCCGGCAGCAATGTCGTGAAGAGTTCGGCGGCCGTCGTGTAATAAGTGTGTCGTCGCACGCAGGCGGATCGATGAATGACGACGCCGTTGACCGTTTCCTTTGCGGGCAGGCCCTTCATGGCCGAGGTCAGCACGGTCACTTCATCGCCGAGGCGAACCAGCTCCTCGTTGATCGCCGCGGCCACGCGGCTGCCGCCGCCGCCGATCGGCATGTACTCGTAGCTTATCGAGAGAATCTTCATGCGCCACGCCCGGCGAGCGAGCGTATCGGGCGGAACTTCGTTCCTGGCGGATCGCGACGTATATTGCCGGCCGCGATCCGCAGCGGCAGGCCGGATCCGAGCACGGATGCGAGCCTGCGCTGGACGGTCGTGCAGATCCGCTCCGCATCGTCATCGGCTGTTTCGAGGGTCACGTCAACGGAGAGATCGGCGAGCTGCACGACTTCGAATGCGCGCAGGCCCGGGATGTGCTCGAGTTCGCAGTCGATGCGGTACGGCGATACGAGCTTCGCCATCCGGCAGCCTGAGGCAGTCGAAGGAGCGGCCCGCGAATTCGACGATCGGAAAGCCCGGGCGCGTGCGATCCCGTCTCGCGATGTCGCCGGTGTCGTAGCGGATCAGGGGCGACGTCCGCTCGGCAAGATCGGTGACGATCAGCTGCTCGACATCCGGTTCGCCCGGCAGGGGGCCGAATTCCAGGATCAGGCTCGAACGGGCCGGTACGTACACGGGACTGCCCGGAGGCCGATAGGCGACCAGCCCGAATTCCGTCATGCCGTAGAAATCCGCAATTGGCGCACTGAATCCCTGTTCGAGTACCGCGAGCCGCCGGCGCGTGAGCTGTTCCGCGGTGGAAACGACGAGAGCCAGCTGCGGTGGCGGTTCATTGTGCGTGATGAACCATTGCGCGAGCAATTCGAGCGTCGAAAGCGGGCCGTACAGAAGCTGCGGTCGGAGATTGATGACCTGCCGTGCGATGGCGTCCGTGTCGTCCGCGATGCTTGCGTAGGTCCAGCGCGCGATCGATGTCCGCCTGGCGGTGCGGCGACTGGTCAGCATCAGGCAGCGTTGTCCCGGGCCGATAACCGCAGGCGAGCAGGGCGCGCAGGAAGGCCCAGTGGCGGGCGAGCCAGGCGGCGCGATCCATGAACACGGTCAATGGCTCGCCGCTCGACCCGCTGGAAAGCTCTTTGGCGACGGTCCTGCCCCGCCGCCCGTCGTGAACCCGGTCTTCGGGCGGGCAGGCCCGCAGGGCAGCCTTGTCGAGTCGCGGCAAGCGCTCGAATTCCTCGATGCCCGACGCTCCCCACAGGCGCCGATAGAGCGCCACATGCCGCGCCGCATCGGTCATCGAGTCGCATGAGTCTCGGGTCGACGGCCCGATCAGGCATCGGCGGCTTCCATGACCGAGCCCGCGCTGTCACCGAAAGTCACGGCGAGCGTTTGCCGTCGCACGACGGTTGCGAGGAACTCCGATCTTTGGCGAAGGTCGCGTCGGTCATCGAGGGCTGCGTCAGCGTCGGCAATCAGTTCGCGCGACGCCCCAGCGGTCGGGGAATGCGTCCAGTTGCAGCGGTCGTCGGGACATTTCGAGCAGGTCGAACAGTCCGTCGAACTTCTGGTTGTAGGACAGGCCGACGAACGGAACGCCCATGCCGGCGGCAAGGATGAGCGGGTGCATTCTCGACGAGATGACGAGCGCGGCCTGGCCCAGGACGGCCTTGTACAGCTGCGGGTCGGCGATCCGCGCGAGCCGCACGGCAGCATTGCCGAGCTGTTTCCCCAGCGATTCGCAGGCGACGTCGTCCGCTTCATGGGCGACGTTGTAGCTCGGCAGCAGCAGCACGCTGGCATCCAGTCGTCCCGCCAGCTGAACCAGGCTCGTGGCCAACGCGGCCTGCAGCGACTGGTAGCGTGGCTCGTCGCTGCCGACGCGAATTCCGGCCCTGGCCTTCAGCATGTTCGGGATGAATCCGCCGCGCTGATGAAACCAATGCCGCATGGCGACGACGATGATCGGCCGGCCCGCCGGCAGGCCGAGACTTCGCAACAGCTCGACAGCCGCCTGGCGCGGCGCCGGTTCCAGCATGAATGCCGGGTCGGGTACCACGTCGACCGGGCGCGACGTGCAGGCGGCGAGCGTGTCGCGCGCATGGCGATCGCGGGCGGAGATGCTCGTCATCGCCCTGCAGGCAAGCCGCGCCGCGATGCGGCTCTCGGCGTGGCGCAGCGGGCCTGCGCCGATCGAGTGCCCGACGATCCGCGAATTCAGGATCCTCAGCAGGGAAATGCGCGCGGCCCAATAGGGCATCTTGGCGCGGCTGTCGTCGTCCTGAAACAGGCCGCCGCCGGCGATCAGAATCCGGTCCGCAGCGACTGCGGCGCGCCCGAGTTTCACGATGCCCGACGGACCGCGGGGAATCGCGCGCGCGATTCCGGGAATCCGCCGGCCCAGGCTCGCGTCGCCGACGACGGTGATTTCGACGGATGCGTCTTGCGAATGGATGCAGTGAACAAGCGCCGTCAGGATGGCGCGGTCGCCCGTGTTGTGATCTGCATCGCCGCCGAGCAGCAGGATCCGGGCACCGCTTCCTGGCATGGTCGCCAACTGCCTTCCCCTGATTGCAGTACCGAGATGCTAGGAGCCGCCACGCACCGGCTGTCGGTACTGCGTCACAGCTTGCCTTGCCACGTCCCCGTGTGTCCGAGGATGAGCCTCAGATTCTAGCGGTAAACCGTTGATAAACAAAGCATGAAGGGGAATTGGTGGGCGGTACTGGGATTGAACCAGTGACCCCTGCCGTGTGAAAGCAGTGCTCTACCGCTGAGCTAACCGCCCGCCGCGGCCCGCGATTCTACGGGTCGCTGTCGCCGAGGGTCAACGCGATAGAATCGCGGCCCCATGACCGTACGAACGCGATTCGCTCCCAGTCCGACCGGGTCTGCTGCACATCGGCGGCGTGCGGACCGCGCTCTTCTGCTGGCTCTATGCGCGCCGACACGGCGGCACATTCATCCTGCGCGTCGAGGACACCGACCGCGAGCGATCGACGCCCGAAGCCGTGCAGGTGATCCTCGACGGCATGAAATGGCTGGGGCTCGACGCCGACGAAGGTCCTTTCTACCAGAGCCAGCGCTACCCGAGATATCGCGAAGTCATCCAGCAGTGGCTCGCCGAGGGCAAGGCGTATCACTGTTACTGCTCGAAGGAAGAACTCGAGCAGATGCGCAACGACCAGCTCGCGCGCAAGGAAAAGCCGCGCTACGACGGCCGCTGCCGCAACCGCAAGGAGCCGATTGCGGGCGTCACGCCGGTCGTGCGCTTCAAGAACCCGACCGAAGGCGCCGTGATCGTCGAACGACGCCGTGCACGGCAAGGTCACGTTCCAGAACGTGGAACTCGACGACCTGATCATCGAGCGTTCCGACGGCAACCCGACCTACAACTTCTGCGTGGTCGTGGACGACTACGACATGAAGATCACGCACGTGATCCGCGGCGACGATCACCTGAACAACACGCCGCGCCAGATGAACATGCTGCGCGCCATGGGCGTCGAGCCGCCCGTTTACGCGCACCTGCCGATGATCCTCGGGCCCGGACGGCACCAAGCTTTCGAAGCGCCACGGCGCCGTGTCCGTGCTGTATTACCGGGAGGAGGGCTATATGCCCGAGGCGCTGCTGAATTACCTGGCGCGGCTCGGCTGGTCGCACGGCGACCAGGAGATCTTCACGCTCGAGGAAATGCGCGCGCTGTTCGACATCGCCGATGTCAACAAGTCCGCCTCGGCGATCAACCCGGACAAGCTCGCGTGGATCAGCCAGCAGCACATGATGCGGCTGCCGGCGGCGCGGATCGCTGCCGAATTGCGCTGGCAGTTCGAGCGGCTCGGCGTGGATGTCGCGCAGGGACCGCCGCTGGAATCGATCGTCGAGGCGCAGCGCGAACGTTCGAAGACCCTGAAGGAGATGGCGAAGGCGAGCCTGTTCTTCTTCAGTGATCCAGAGACCTACGACGAGAAGGCGGCGCGCAAGAATTTCACGCCCGAGTCGATGGCACTTCTCAGGGGCACGCGCGAAGCGCTGGCGGTCCTTGATGACTGGTCAGCGCTGCGGATCCATGCGCTGATCGAGGCGCTTGCCGGCAAGGCGGCCGTGGGGCTCGGCAAGCTGGCGCAGCCGCTGCGTGTCGCCGTATCCGGGGGAGGGGTCTCGCCGCCGATCGACCAGACGCTTGCGATCCTGGGCCGCGAGACGACCCTCCGGCGCCTGGACAGGGCGCTGGCGGCCCATCCGGTCGAGCCATAAGCCATTGACACTGCGGGGCCTGTTGCGGAGAATTCGCCCCCTCCGCGTGGGGCCATAGCTCAGCTGGGAGAGCGCTTGCATGGCATGCAAGAGGTCGACGGTTCGATCCCGTCTGGCTCCACCAAGATTATCCCGGGTCCCCATCGTCTAGAGGCCTAGGACACCGCCCTTTCACGGCGGCGACCGGGGTTCGAATCCCCGTGGGGACGCCACTACCACCAGGTCCACTCCTGCCCGGATCTCCGAGCGCATGAGTGCAATCCTCAAATCGTTGCCGGCATCTGTCGCCATGGGCGACAGACTCCACGTTTGTCGGACGTCGGTTCTGTGAGAAGGTCGCGCGCCCGTCGCGTCGGCACTCTTTCAACCTGTGTGATCTCGGGGGTCAAAGTGATGGGGTACATGATGATGCGGATCGATTGCGGCATGGGCCGGAAGTGGCTGATTGGTGGTGCGATCGCCTGGTTTCTGGCTTCTATTCCGGCTGCACTGGCCCAATCAACGGAGTTCAATCCGGCCTACCCGCGAATCGCCGCGAGGCCGCATGGAACCTTGCTCGGCAGCTCCTTGTCCGTCGTGGACGCCGACTCGCGCCACATCGCCATGCATCAAGTCGCGATCCTGGCAACGGATCGCACGTGGAAGGGTGGCGGATTCGACATGGCGACCCTGCCGGCTCTCATCAAGTCCTACAATCCCAATGTCAAGCTGTTCAAGTACATGAACGCGAACCAGCTGGATGACGACGCTCCGGACTGGATTCGCGACAAGCTCTACTCCGAGCGTGGTGGCGGTGGAAAAGGCGATTGGTGGAAGCGGACAAGCTCCGGAAACAAATCCCGGGATTCGGCTCAGGCAAGTATCAGATCAATGACACCTTGCAGACGACGCCTGACAAGAGCGGTCTGCAATGGCCGCAATGGTTCGTCCGGTACTGGAATGCCGCGCCGACGATTCCGGCAGCTGGGTCGCTCCTGCGGGTTATCCCAAGGGTAGAGGCCTGAGGGAAGGAGCCTGGGATGGCGTCTACCTGGACGCCCAGCACATCTCGACGGGAGTGTTCGCGCCTTCCAGTGCCGACCATGAACAACGATGGGCTCAATGATCCTCCATTGGACCTCAGGACGCGCAACTGGGTTGTAGAAGGCCAGACTGCCGTCGTCAGCGAGTGGAGAAAGGTCCAGCCGTCGAGGTTCGTCATCGGACAACTATGCGGCGCTGACAAGCGCGAGCGAACGGGATCCTTCGCCCCTCGCGGGTGTACACGATGGTGGCCTGATTCAGGACATCACGCGGAAAGACGGTCAGAAGGGTGGCTGGCCGGTGATGATGAAAGCGTACCGACGTGGTCTGAGCCTGGCGGGCGGTCCCAAGATCGTGATCTTTCACAACAACATCCAGGATCTGCTGGACGACAATCCGGACATGAGTGTGTACCAGGCAAACCGTTACGGACTGACATCGGCGCTCATGGACAACGGCTACTACGCCGTCATGGCGCCAGGACAGACATATCCGGAGTTCGACGAGTTCTTTGGCGGAAAGGATCACTCCGTCTCAAAGCTTGGATACCTTGGCTACCCGAAAAATCCGCCGCAGACGAGCGCCTGGTCGCAGGGCGTGTATCGCCGCGAATTCGACAAGGGACTGGTGCTCGTCAATCCAAAGGGAAATGGAACGAGGACCGTCAATGTGGGCTCCGGCTGGCGGCGCATCGACGGCTCCCAGGATCCCAGCTACAACAACGGGCAAAGCGCGTCGTCGGTCACGCTCAAGGAACAGGACGGGATCATCCTGATACGCACCGGCTGACGCCCATCCGGGTGCACCCCTGCCACCGCACTGTTACCCTTCAGTCAGGAAGGGCACAGCGAGCGGCAGCAATTCTGGATGTGCGGCATCAGCGGCATTGCGCATGGGGACACGAGCGCGCTGGTCGATACGGTAGCGCTCGAGCGCATGAATGCCGCGCTCATTCATCGTGGCCCGGATGACGCCGGACAATGGATCCACGGCAATGTCGGCCTGGCCATGCGGCGCCTCAAGGTGCTCGATCTCGAGGGCGGCCACCAGCCGATGCTCAATGCATCCGAACGCATCGCGCTGGTCTTCAACGGGGAAATCTACAACTATCGCGAACTGCGTGCCGACCTGGAAAAGGCCGGGCGGCACTTTCGCACGCAAAGCGATACGGAAGTCCTGCTCCAGGCCTACGAAGCGTACGGCGATGCGATGCTTCAGAAACTCAACGGCATGTTCGCCTTCGCGCTGTACGACGCCGACCGTGAGCGGCTGCTGCTGGCCAGGGACCGACTGGGCATCAAGCCGCTGTTCTACAGCCTCCAGAATGGCACGCTCGCGTTTGCTTCCGAGCTCGATGCCTTGCTCCGGTCCGGAATCCCGCCTGGGTCCCTGAATCCCGCGGCGGTGGACGCCTACTTCAGCTTTCTGTACGTGCCGGCGCCTGATTCCATCTTCGCAAACATCCAGAAGCTGCTCCCGGGCGAGAAGCTGGTCTTCGAACATGGAAAGGTGAAGAAGGAACGATATTGGCGCGTCACGTATGCGCCCGACGATTCATGGACCCTGGACAGCGCCGCCGATCGCTACCTGGAACTCATGACGGACGCGGTACGACTTCAAAGCGTCAGCGATGTGCCGCTGGGCGCCTTCCTGAGCGGAGGAGTGGACAGCAGCACCGTGGTGGGCCTGCTGAGTCAGGTCAGCAGTCGGCCGGTCAAGACTTTCAGCATCGGGTTTGGCGACCCAGCCACGGACGAACTCGAATACGCCCGCATTGCTGCCGAACACTTCGGCACGGACCACACCGAGGAAATCCTGAGTCCGGACATGGCCGCTGTGGCCGGCGAGTTGATCCGGCATTTTGGCGAGCCCTTTGGCGACTCCTCCGCGGTTCCGACCTGGCTGGTCTCCCGGCTCGCCCGGCGCGATGTAACGGTAGCCTTGTCCGGTGACGGCGGTGATGAGTTGTTTGCCGGGTATCGATGGGCGTATCTCGGCAAGACCGTCGACCAGTACCGGAAGATTCCGGCTCCGCTTCGCCATCTGATCGCCACAGCGCTCCGCCTGCTCCCGGATTCCCCGGCGATCGCGAAGCTGCGCAATTTCAGCGGCGATTCATTTCGCGAGCCACATCAGGGCTTTCGGCGCCGTGAAACCTGTTTTCCCGCCGAAATGCGCGCAGCACTCTATTCGCCCCGGTTGCGTCAGCAGGTGGCGTCGAGCGCAGTCGATCGTTTCCAGGAGCACGCTGACGAGGCCGGTGCCATTTCCGACGACAACCGCATGCTCTACCAGGACCTGGTGATGTACCTGCCCGACGATATCCTGACCAAGGTGGATCGCATGAGCATGGCCGCGAGTCTCGAAGCGAGGGTCCCCATCCTCGACCATCGAATCGTGGAATTCGCCGCGACCGTTCCGTTCCACCTGAAGTACCAGGGTGGTCGGTCCAAGCGCCTGGTGAAGCACGCTGTCAGGTCACTGCTTCCCGCCAGATTGCTCGCCCAGCGCAAACGCGGCTTCGCCATGCCCGTTCATCAGTGGTTTCGATCCGGGCTTCGTGCCCATTTCGAAGAAGCCACGCTCGGCTCCGATGCGCGCTGCGCCTCGTTCCTGGAACCCGGCGTCATCCGTGGGCTTGCTGAACGCCCACCTTTCTGGACGTGCGAACTACGGGTATCAGCTGTGGGCCATTCTCATGTTCGAGCATTGGCTGAGATACGTGGAATCGAGGAGCGGGATTCCCTCCCTGTGAAAGATCAGCACTTCGTGTCGGTGATCATTCCCACGATAGGCCGGCCAACATTGGCACTGGCCCAGGCGGCCCTCGACCAGCAGACGCGCAAGCCCGACGAAGTGATCACCGTCGTCGATCACGAGCGGCGTGGAATCAGCTGGGCGCGTAACGAAGGCATTCGCCGCTCGCAGGGCGACCTGGTCGCGATCACGGATGATGACGGGCTTCCTCCGGCTGACTGGCTGGAAAAGCTGATCGCGGCCATCGACTCTTTCGATGCGGCGGTGGCTGGCGGCACGTATCAGGAAACCGACCCGCTGCTCGATGAAATCCGGCGCCTGCGACCCATCCCCGACGTGACCACGCTGGATACGGTCGGTTACGCCGGCAACGGCGGCACGATCCTGTTCAGGCGCACCTGGCTGGATCGTTGCCTGGAGCTGGATGGCCACGTTTACGATGAATCCATTCCGTCCGGCCAGGACTGGGAATTCATCTGGCGCCTTCGAAAGCATGGAGGAACGGTGGTTTTCGTGCCGGTACTGACCAGGCACCTGCGCAAGGTCACGTCCCTCGGAAGCTTTCTGCGCCATCAGTTCAATCGGGGCGTCGGCATCGGCCTCCTGTACAAGATCCAGAAGCGCGCCGGCCCCGGCCTCGCGATCCAGAAGAGCCTCATCTGGGGCAACAAGGGAAAATCGTCCGGCGCTCGATGGCTGACCGCGGTCTGGATCAAGCTGATCGGTCCGTTCAACTATCGGCACTTCAGCAAGCCGCGGTATTTCTGGACGTACTGGCTGGCGGAAAAGATCCAGAGTGCCGGGTTCCTGTGGGGAATCCTGAGGCGGTAGTCCCGGGAGCGCATGCCGGCGGCAGGCCGTAACCGGAGCCTACGAACCCGTGGTTCCCCCTTTGCGTCGCGTCACCGACCAGGCCCGGTGCGATCCCGTAATAGATCCGAAATCCCTCGATGAGTCCGCCGAGCAGCGCGATGAAAAGCGTGCGAGCGAGCAGCAGGAATGAGAATGCGAGCGCCGGGGCCGACGGCACGCCCAGCTGGTTCAGCATGGCAACCAGCGAGGCTTCCCGAACGCCGAGTCCCGCAAACGAAATCGGCAGGATCACGACGAGATCCAGCGCGGCGCGAACCCAGCCAAGATCCACTGCGGGACGCTGCGATGCGCAGCGAGTGCGCAAAGCAGATGAATGCCGCAATGCCCAGCGCATTGCGCGCAATGCTGAGCAGCAGGAAGCCGAGTTGATGCGTGCGGCTGCGGCGCCCGAAATCGACGAGACAGGCCGAGACCTTGAAGACCCGATCGCGAAAGTGTCGCGCGGGCGGCAGGCGCATGAGTACGGCACGGAGCCATGCATGAGGCGCCGGGCTCACTGACGACAGCACGATCGCCACGGCGGCGGCGAGCGCGAGCACCAGCGAAGCGATGATCGAAGTCGCCGAGACCTGCGATGCCGCCAGGTACCAGAAGACGATGCCGAAGCCGATGGTCGTGACGAGTTCGACACCGCGGCTGAAAATCATCGCGGCGAGCGCCTGCGCGCGCTTGCCCTCGGGCCCGGAGAAGTGATGCCAGCGGATCACGCCGCTCAGCAGGTAGCTGGGCAGGAACAACCCGTAGAACATCGTGATGAGATTGATGCCGGCGACCTGCCGCAGCGAGAATGCCATTCCCTGGGACGCGAGGATTGCACGCATCTGCATCGAGCCCAGCAAGGTGGTCGCGCCCGCGAGCGCGAAACCGCTGACAAGCCAGGCTGGCCTGGCGCTGATCAGTGCCAGGGACACGTCCCGCATCGGAATCGTAGCGATCAGGTAGGCCAGCAGGCCGAGGCTCACGACCACCTGGCCGCCGCGAAGCGCGATTCGTCGGACGTTCATCGGCTTGCGAGCAGCTCGGTGTAGATCTCGATGTGCCGATCGATCGCAGGCTGCAGTGCGAACACGCGCCGCACGTGCTCGCGACCCGCCTCGCCGAGCTGCCGCCAGCGATCGTTCTCCAGCAGCAGCGACAGGCCCCGAACGAAATCATCGTCGGCTGCATGGTGGCCGAAGCGCGAGGCGAACCCATCGGGATCCACGGCGCTCAGGATCGCGCAGCCGTGCGCCGCGGCTTCGATGAAGGAATTCGGCAAGCCTTCGCGCGCTGCCGTGTTGACCAGGATCCAGCTGCGGCCCATCAGGCGTGACAGCTCGTCGCTCTGAAACTGGTCGATGAAGCCCAGCATTTCGACGTTGGGGAGCTTGCCGAATCGCCTGCGCAATGCACCCTCGTAGGCGGGATTGCGGCTCTTTCCGACCGCCAGGAAGCGCACGCGCGGAAATGCGCGGGCCAGCTCGAAGAACATCTCCGGACGCTTGCGGAGGTCCCAGCGGGCAACGTAACAGACGGTCGGATCCGGGTCCTTTGCGACCTGCTCCGGTACCAGCACCGGCGTCGGCAGAAACTCGGGCTCGATGGCGAGGCCGTATTTCGCGCGCGCCTTGCCGGCCAGCATCCGCGCGGCCACGAAGCAGCGATCCGCGCGGCGCACGGCGCGGTGAACCAGGAAGTTGTCCTCGTACAACCGGTTCGCGAGAACCTGTAGCCGTGTTCTTGGACGGCAGGTCGCGTTCGGTCTGCCAGTCGGCGGCGTCCCGAGTATCGCGAAACGTCACGACGTGGCGCGCCTGCGGGCCGCGCGCGGACGGCCATGTACGTCCCCAGGGACGGCTCCTGGGAATGGAAGATGTCGGCGCCGATGCGCTGGTACGGGTGACCTCCACCCAGCAATTCAGCCGGCGTCAGCCCGTGCACCGTGATGCCGTCGAGGTCGGCGATCGGAGGCTGGCCCGCCCGGCGTGGCACGGCGGCGGAAACGGTGAGCCCGCGCCGGACCAGTTCCCGGCCGATGGTACGCGTGGCACGCCCAAAACCGCCGTGCCTGCCCCACGCGAATATCTCGATGGAGATCAGGCAGACGTGCACCGGAGTCAATTGCAATTGGACAACTGAAGGATCCAGTCATTCAGCAACTGTACGGCGACGCTGTCCTGCACGGTGGTGCCGAGCGGCGGCATGCGCTGGGCCGGGTCGAGGCTTTGCATCCGCTTGAGTACCAGCGAGCGCTCCGGCGCGCCCGGGGCAATGATTCGGGCATCGGCGACACCCAGGTCGCCCTCGTTCGGCAGAGCATCACAGGCGTTGGTCGCCGGGAGGGCGGTGTCGTAACGGAAATCGAGGTTGGTGGGCGTGGGCCCTCCCGGGCGATGGCACTGGGAGCAATTGCTGTGCAGGTAGGCACGCGCGCGCTTGGTCAGCGTGCCGGCGGTGCCGTACGGATTGCGATAGACAGGCCAGGTGATGCCGGCGTACCGGCGATGGCCGGCGAGATCGCGCCGATGGCATTGAGCGTAATGATCTGGTTGGAGTTCCGGCCGGTCTGCGGGTACCGGAAGTTGCCGTTCTCCTGCGCCGTCTCGAGCCCCAGGCTGCGGCCGGCCGTCTCGGTATGGCACTGCAGGCACTGCTGTTCGCTCGGATAGACCCAGGTCTGGCCGGAGATCATCTTCTTCTTGCCGCCGACGACCCGGGTGGCCTCCGTCTCTGCGTCATTCCACTCGTAGGTGTAGCCGCCCCATTCGCCATCCGGGTGACGCATGAAAAGCCGCGTTTCGATCAGCTTGTTCGCCAGGCGGAAGTTCTTGACCAGCACCGTGCCATTCGGGAAGTCCCAGTCGCCGCTGGCATTGGCCGTCAGGGCCTGGCCGTTCGGCAGGCCCATGAAGCGTTCCTTGTCCGCGCCGTCCGACCAGAACGGGGCGTTCGGCTCGTACGGGATCAGGCCCGACGCCGGGCGCGTGGGGTCCGTGGGATCGACGCAGCCCGTCTGCGACAGCTGCGTCGGAATCGTGTCCGAGCCCACGCTGCCACCGGGTTCCAGCTTGTAGATCGTGCCGGCGACGTAGCTGAGCGCATAGAGCTCGCCATTCACATCCTCGGCGAACGATGGAAATCAACAGCGAGGTGTCGAGCAGGTCCGCTTTCTGCAAGATCGCCCGCACCCGGCGTGTGGGACCAGAGCCGGCCGGAATCGAAATCGCCGAATACGTACTGACCCACGAGGCCCGGAATCTCCGATCCGCGATACACATAGCCGCCGGTGATCGAATCGCCGCTGACACCGTCATGGCCGTACTCCGTGACCGGATCGATCACGATCCCGCCATTCAGCAGCGAACCGGGTGTGACGCAGCCGCTCGACGGGTTGTAGCAATGCGTTGCCTCGCGCTGGCGCCAGCCGTAGTTTCCGCCCTTGACGACGCGGTCGACTTCCTCCCAGGCATCCTGGCCGACATCGCCGACCCACAAGTCTCCGGTCGCGCGATCGAAGCTCCAGCGCCAGGGGTTGCGGAAACCGAAGGCCCAGATCTCCGGGCAGGCCTGTGTCCCGCTGCCGGCCGGACAGCTTGCATTGCCGGCGAACGGGTTATCGGCGGGGATCGCGTACGTACGCCCCGGTGCCTGACACGTTGATCCGCAGCATCTTGCCGTGCAGCGTCATCAGGTTCTGCGACCGGTTCCCGGGATCGCCGGCATCGCCGCCGTCGCCAAAGCCCGCGTACAGCATGCCGTCGGGCCCGAAGACGAGATTGCCGCCCTTGTGGTTGGTAAACGGCTGGTCGATGGTCAGCAGCACCTGCTCGGATGCCGGATCGAGGGTCAGGCCGCCGTCATTGCTCGTGAAGCGTGAAATCACCGACTGGAGCGGCGAGGGCCTCGTGTACGAGAGAAACACTTCCGGCGTCGCGGGCCAGTTGGGGTGAAACGCCATGCCCAGCAGCCCCAGTTCGCCGCCGGAGATCACTTCCGAAATGATGTCGGCGAACTTCGTCGAGTTGGCGACGTTGGGTGTATTGACGAACGAGCGCACGACACCGTGCTGCAGCACGACGTACCAGCGGCTCGAATCGCCCGGCGCCTGCAACAGGAGGACCGGATCGTTGAATGTCAGGTTCGGGAACACGGGGGTCAGCTGAACGCTGCTGGCCGTTGTCGGCCGATCCGGCGCCAGGCAGGTCGTGTTGCTGGGGCGCGAGTCGAGGCCGGGCGCGGTCGTGGAGTCGTAGACCGTCAGGTTGAACGATTTGCTCGCGGAGTGATTGCCCGGGTCCGTGGCCGTCACGGTGATCGGGTAGATCTTGGTCAAGTTCGCGGTCGTCTCCGTCTTCGGCGGCGTGCCGGACAGGTTCCTCGGATTCAGGATGGGAGAGGGCACGCCGAGCCAGGCCGGCAGGCCGCTGTACGAGTAGGTCAGCACGTCACCGTCGCCCGACGTGAAGGCCGGCACGGTGTAGTTGAAGAGCACTGCTTCAATCGCGTTCTGGTCCGGGATGCTGGCCGGCGCCACCGGTGTGAGGTCCACGTTGACGACGGTGAGCGTGAAGGACTCTGCTCGCCGTCTGGCCTGCCGGGTCCTGGGCCGTCGCGGTAATCGTGTAACTCTTCTGGACGGTACCGCTCGACTCGGAATAGGGCGGCTTGCCGGAAAGTGAACCTGGGATTAGACGCCAGGATTGGATACCACCAGCCAGGCGGGCTGGCCACTGAACGAGTACGTCAAAGGATCGCCATCAGGCGAAGTGAAAGCCTGCACGGTGTAAGCGAACTTCACGAACTCGGTCGCAGTCTGGTTCGGGATGCTGGTCGGTGCTACTGGTGCCGCGTCGGTGTTGACGACGTTGAGCGTGAACGTCGTATTGCTGCTGGCGCCCGAGGGGTCCGTCGCGGTGTACGTGATCGTGTAGCTCTTCTGGACGGTACTGCTCGACTCGGAATAGGGCGGCTTCCCCGACAGTGATCCTGGGGTTAGACGGTCTGGCTTGGTACACGCTGAGCCACGTGGGCAGGCCGCTGAACGAGTAGGTCAGCGTATCGCCGTCGGGATCGACGAACGGTGGTGCCGTGAACGATGAACGACTGCCATTCCGTGGCGAACTTCGTGGGGATAGGGGCGGGCGGAACAGGCGCGACGTTCGCCATCGACTGTTGCGCAAAGCCGAAGGTCGCGACGATCGCAAGAACGCCGCGCAACCAATTGCGTTGAGTACGACCCGCGGTCGTTCGAGTCACTTCTGCTTTACCCCCGGCCGTGCGGTTGCGGCTAAACACTAAGTTAGCGCGACCCATTAAACAAAGCCACTAGTGCCTTGAAATGCGAGAATAAACTGCAAATATGTCAGATACACCTGTTGCCTGGACACGACACGCCCTCGGCGCGCCGCCTTTGGTAAAAAAAGGGGCGGCCGCAGCCGCCCCTTCATCCCCCAGCAGAGTCTTCGTGTCTTGGTTTTCTTGGACCTTCTTCCCCCACTCATCCCGGCCGCGGTCATGGCGCAATCGGACCGGCTGCGCGCTGCTTCGTGGCCGATACCGAGGCCATGACCGCAGGAATCCCAAGCCAGAAATCGCCGATAAACAATGCCGCAAGCTCCTCGGCAGGAGTTCGTGGTGGTATCAAGCTGGTTCGGTAACCCGGCAATCATCCCGGACTGGGAGACCCGTGGTTTTGCGACCTCGCCTCGCGGCGAGTGTGCCGTTTCGCCAGACGATGTCTGGTTGAGCCGATCCTAGCACCGTGCCGGTCCCATGGCACAGCGGATGTCACATAAGGAAGCGGGGCGGCCGTGACGTGCCGCATGGATCTGGCAGGCGTCCCGGCGGGTCATGGGACTCGCGGCTCATCGAATACAATCGACATCGCCAGCGCAAGCCGCCCGGCGACAGGGAGCATGCATGCGGATTGGATTGATGCTTCGGCACCTGGGCCGGCAGCCAGGGGGCACCGGTACATATACCAATCGCATGATCGAGCAGCTCCTGGCGCTGGATCAGCGCAACACCTACGTATTGCTGCTCGACAGTCCCACGCAGCGCGGAATCATCGAGCCCCGCGCCAACATGGAAGAAGTTGTCCTGCGGCTGCCGAACAAGCTTCTGTGGGATCAGGTCGCGGTTCCGCTCGCCGCCCGCCGGCACAAGATCGACCTGCTATTCAATCTCAAATTCACCGTGCCGTTGTTGACGCGTCGGCCGACCGTCTTCGTGCAACACGGGGCGGATGGGCTTGCAATGCCGACCCAGTATCCGCTGACGAACAGGCTCTACCTGTCAGCCGCGACGCGCCTCTATTGGGCCGCTGCATCCGGCGTCGTCTGCATCTCTCAAGATACGAGGAATCGATTCATTGCAGAGTTTGGCGAACAGAATTTCGCCAAGACCTGTGTCATCTATCACGGTGTCAACGAAAGATTTTTCGATACCGGCGACCCGCAGCGCCTGGCCGAAGTGAGACGACGCTACGGTCTCGACGGCCCGTACATCCTGTATCTTGGTCTCATCTACGCGATGAAGAATGTCGGGCGGATCATCCAGGCCTATGGCAGCGTTCGTGAGCGGATCGGGCGAAAATTGGTCATCGCGGGGAAGCCGGTCCTGACCGCGAAGGAGGACCTGGCGTGGATCGACCGGCTCGGGCTGGGCGAACACGTGATCCAGACAGGCTATGTTCCGGACGAAGACGTCCCATATCTGATGCGCATGGCGGATCTTTTTGTGTTTCCGTCCTTGTACGAAGGCTTCGGAATTCCGCTGATCGAGGCCATGGCGGCCGGGTGTCCGGTCCTGACATCGACTGGCGGATCCTGCCCGGAGGTTGCCGGCGATGCGGCGGTCATCGTCGATCCGACCAGCGTGGCAGACATCGCAGAGGGCATCTGCAAGGTCCTGGAGAACCCGGCGTTGAAACAGGAGCTGGTGTCGCGCGGTGCCCGGCGCGCCCGCGAATTCACCTGGGCGAATGCCGCCACCCAGACGATTCAGTTCCTTGAATCGGTCGCCGCCCGCGCGTCAAGGGATCACTGACATGCGCTCACATTCGACGGGCCGCTAGCAATGTGCGGCATCGCCGGAATCGTCCCGCGCACGGAAGCGGATCCGCGGGAACTCGAGCGGCAGGTCCGCGCGATGACCGCCGCACTCGTTCACCGGGGACCGGACGACGAAGGCTTCCACGTCACTCCGCATATCGCCCTTGGCATGCGGCGACTGTCGATCATCGACCTTTCCGGCGGTGCGCAGCCGATGCACTCCGACGACGGCCGCATCTCGGCGATCTGCAACGGCGAGATCTACAACTACAAGGTGCTGCGCGATCAACTGCGGAATGCCGGCTGCTCGTTCCACACGCAGAGCGACACCGAGGTCCTGCTTCGCCTGTTTGAGACCCAGGGTCTCGTGGGAGCGAGGCGGATGGAGGGGATGTTCGCCTTCGCGGCCTGGGATGCGGGCAGCCGCGAGCTGACGGTCGCCCGCGACTGGTTCGGGCAGAAGTCGGTGTACTACACGGAAACGCCGCTGGGCCTGGCATTCGCTTCGGAAATCAAGGCTCTGCTGACGCTGCCGGGCGTCGTGGCGCGGCTCGACCTGACGGCCCTGTATCACTACATGTCCATGCGCTATCTGCCGGACGACCTCACCTGTTTCGAGGGCATCCACAAGCTGCCTCCCGCGCACGCGCTCGTGGTGCGCAATGGCGACCGGAAACTGCAGGAGCTCTGGCGGCCGGCCTACGAGCCCAAGCGCAGCGGCGGTGAAGCGGCGATCCTGGATGAACTCGATGCGACGATGCGCGAGGTCGTCGAGCAGCACCTGGTCAGCGACGTGCCACTGGGATGCTTCCTGTCGGGAGGCATCGACTCCAGCCTGATCGTCGCCTACGCCGCAAAGGCCTTGCGCGAACCCGTTCGTACCTTTTCGATTGGCGTGCACGAATCGTCCCAGGACGAGCTGCCGTGGGCGCGGATGGTTGCCAAGCAGTACGGCACGAAGCATTTTGAGACCGTCGTCGAACCCGATCTTGCGCATCTGGCGCCGCGCATGGTTGCGGCGATGGAAGGGCCGGTGGACCCGTTCGGCGCCGGCGTGTACGTAGTCTCGGAGGTCGCACGCCAGCATGTGACCGTGGCGCTCGGCGGCGACGGCGGTGACGAATTGTTTGCCGGTTACGATCGCTATCTCGGGCAGCAATTCGCGGAGATCTACGCCTTCCTGCCGCGCGTGCTGAGGCACGGGCTGCTGCGTCCCGTCATGCGCCGGTTCCCGGACAGTTTTCAGTACAACACGCTGGCTTCGAGGCTGCGCTGGATCGACGCAGTTTCCGACTATTCCGGGCCTCGCAGGTATGGCGAGAGTGCAGCGTTCCTGCGCTTCGGCCACGCGCGCAAGGCCGTGCTGTTCACGAAGCCGATGCTGGAGAAGGTCGGCAACCTGGTCAGTGAGGAGCTGCTCGAGCGCTATTTCTCGGATGGATGCGCGTCCGCATTCATCGATCGCATGCTGCATGCCGACGTCATGACCCGAATCGGGGACGACGACCTGCCGACCACCGACCATCTTTCGATGGCGCACAGCCTGGAGTTACGCAGCCCGTTCCTCGACCGCAGGCTCGCCGAGATCGCCATGCGTATCCCCGCGCCGCTGAAACTCAAGCGCCGCCGGCTCAAATACATGACGCGCCGCCTGGCGGAACGGTACCTGCCGCGGTCGCTGATTTACCGGCCGAAGAAAGGCTTCGGATTCCCTCTCGCGCTCTGGTTCCGCGGGCCGCTCAAGGGCCTGATGCAGCAGGTGATCGATCATAGCCGCATGGTGGAGGAGGGCTACTTCCTGCGCGACGCAATGCAGAGCCTGCTCGATGAGCACTGCGCCGGCGCGAACGACCACAATTACCGGTTGTGGCTGCTGCTCAACGTGGAGCTGTTCTGGCGGCATTTCATCGACGGGGACTCGGTCGCGGATCTCGAGTCGTGGGTGGATTCGGGCCGCGACCGTTCAGGCGGCTGACGTCGCCCTGGTCCAGAAACGCTTGAGGTAGGCTTCGGTCTCCGCGATCTCTTTCGAGACTCGCGCCGCGTCCCATCCGAGTTCCGTCGCCATGATCTCCGCGCAGCCTGCCAGCGCTGCGCGACCGGGATGCCCGTCGGCGGCGAGCGGCGTGCGGCGCGCAACGACATCGCTGAGCGTGACCGCCATCTCATTGCGCACCGCGTGCACAATCTGGGCGGCGATAACCGTTTGCCGGCCCGGCGGCGTCGGAATCTTTGCAGGATTCGCTGACGCGAGCGACAGGACTTCGCCGAACTTGGAGCCGTAGAGCCTGGCCAGCACCCGCAGACTCGCGGGATCCAGTCCGTCCTGCGCGCGCCGCTCCGCAGCCGCCAGGAATTCCTCGACGTCGCCGATGTCTCCGCAATGCAGGGGCCGCTCCGAGGAGACCGAGCGTATCCGACCTTTGCCGAGTTTCCGCAACGCCAGGTCGACGGCCTTCTCGGCCACGTCGCGCGCGGTCGTGTACTTGATGCCCACAATGGAAATGAGTCCGCGAGCGCCATCGACACGCTCGTGGTCCACGATCCGATAATGCCGCGCAGCGTTATACGGATCGTCGAGCGGCTCCTTGTCCTCGTGCGGTATCAGACCCGCCTGCACGGCCAGGATGTCGTCCATGCCAAGCCTGGCGCCCGGCATCGCGAGGCGGACCGCCAGCAGCAGTTCCTGCAACTCGGCCTCGGCCACACTGAAATCATCCGGGTCGGTGCCCGCCATGTAGTCGACGGAGCCAATCACCGAGTAACCGCGCCAGGGCGCGATGAAGTAACGCATCAGCGTCTGCGGCTGCCCCGGCTGCGGCCCGGTGAACGCGAGCCCGTGGCCTTCCCGGGTGAGCGGCCGGGTGACGACATCCACCGTGCGCACGAAACGCATGGGCGGGCCGGCATCGGCACCGCGCAGCCAGCGCTTGCCGTGGTTGGTCCAGGGACCGCAGGCATTCACGACCAACCGGCCACGGATCTCGAGCGGCGCGCCGCTCATCTTGTCGATCGCGCGCACGCCACAAACGCGTTCTCCATCCATCAGGTACCCGGTCGCCTCGACGTAATTGGCGACGCAGGCGCCCGCGTCATTGGCCGAGCGGATGAATTCCAGTACCAGGCGGGCAGGATCATCGAGCGCGCCGTCCTGCCATATCGCGCCGCCCGTCACGCCGTCCATCACGAGATCCGGGGCAAGCCGCTGAACTTCGGCCCGGGAGACGATCCGGCCGCTTGAAATGCGATGAGACTCCGAGATTCCGCGGTTGCGGCCGAAGGAAAGCAGCTCGTACAGGAAAATTGCAACGCGCATGAACTCGCGATGCTGGATGCCGGAACGATACGTCGGAACAAGCACCGGCATCGGACCGGTCAGATGCGGCGCAAGGCGCATCATCGCATTGCGCTCCCTGACCGACTCACGGATGCGCTTGACGTCGGCGTTGCGCAGGTAACGGAATCCGCCGTGCAGGATGCGATGCATGTTGGCGGAAGAAGACCAGCCGAAGTCGCGCTTTTCGACCAGTGCAACGGACAGGCCGCGAAGCGTCGCATCCCAGGCGACGCAAGCGCCATTGATCCCTCCGCCTACGACGACAATGTCAAAGGAATCCGTCGTCAGTCGATCCAGTCGGCGCTTCATGCACTTGCTCCCTGCTTCGGCCATATTCTAACAACTGCTAGCATTGCCATATGGTCGAATCAAAGACGGACAATCGCCAGCGATTGATCGCATTCGCCCGCCTTGCGGTCGGCGTCATCCTGATTGCGTCGGCGCTGCTGTGGAACGGCAACGGCCGCAAGATCCTGGAGCTGCTGGCCAGGATCCCGCTGGCTTATGTTGCGGCGCTCCTCGTGCTGTCCCTGGCGATGAACTGGGTCAGCTCGCTGAAATGGCAATTGATCGTCAACGCGCGCGGCGCGAATGTGGCGCTGTTGCGTCTGACCGGTTTCTATCTGATCGGCAAGTTCTTCAGCAATTTTGCGCCGAGCATGGTCGGCGGCGACCTGTCGCGCATCGTCCTGCTTGCCCGTGAGATCGATTCTGGCCGCCGCGCCACGGTGACCGTTCTCCTGGAACGGCTGACCGGAATAGTAACTGTGGTCGCACTCTCTGTCGTCGCCGCGGGAATCGATGCCCGGGCGCTTCGTCATCCACTGTTCGCTTCCATGCTGATCGTCGCCGGCGCCGCATGCATCGTCGCATTGTCGATGATCGCATCCGCCGGCATTCAGGGATCGCTGGTGGCGGTCCTGCAGAGGATTCCGGGCTTGCGAGTGCTTGCTTCCGCACTTGAATCGTTTCAAGCGGAGCTCGCTTTCTACTCGGGCCGTTACCGCCTCCTGGCCGGGACGCTGCTTTACTCCCTGCTGTTCTACGCCCTGGCAAGCGTCAGCGTGTACCTCAGCGCGCAGGCGGTCGGAATCCAGGTGCCTTATGCCAGCATCGCACTGGTGACTCCAATCCTGTTTCTTGTGACGGCGCTCCCGGTATCGCCCAACAATATCGGCTGGTGGGAGTGGTGTTTCGGGCTCGTTTTGCTCGACACTGGCGCGCGGCTGGAACAGGGTGTGGCGGTCGCTCTGACCATGCGTGTGGTGACACTGGTCGTGTCATTTCTGGGCGGCTTCCTGCTGTTGACGAAGCTGAATCCATGGTCACGGAGCAGGGCGTGAAGACGATGCGCGTATCCCAATCAAGGAGCAGCAGGTAGCACATGCCGCAGAAGACAGCGTTTGTAACGGGTGGCAGCGGTTTCACGGGCGGCGCGCTGTGCGCCCACCTGGGCGGCCGGGGTTATCGAGTCGTCGCCCTTGCGCGGCCCGGGTCGGACACGGCCTGGCTGCGCTCGACCGGAGCATCGATCGCCACCGGCGACCTGCGCGATGCAGAGTCATTGCGAAAGGCGATGCAGGGCGCGGAACTCGTGTTCCACATCGCTGCTGCGTTTCGCGAAGCAAAGCTGTCGGACCAGGTCTACCACGATGTCAACGTCACCGGCACGCGAAATATCATCGAGGCCGCGCACGCGGTCGGGGCGCGCCGCGTGGTGCATTGCAGCACCATCGGCGTCCACGGCGACACCGGCAGGACTCCGGCCAATGAGGAGAGTCCTTTCGCTCCGCCGGATTACTACTGCAAGAGCAAGCTCGAGGGCGAGCTGCTGGCCAGGGAATTGTTCGGCAAGCTCGGCCTGCAAGGCACCGTATTCCGGCCGCAGGGAATCTACGGCCCGCGCGACACCCGCTTCCTCAAGATCTTCCGCGGCCTGAAGCGCGGCCGCTTCGTGATGATCGGAGACGGCGAGACCTTCTATCACATGACTTACATTGACGACCTCTGCGAGGGCATTCGGCTGTGCGCGGAGCGTCCGGAAGCGGTGGGAGAGGTCTTTATCCTCAGCGGTGAGCGGCACACGACGCTGAACGAATTGATCGCTGCGATTGCCGCCGCGGTTGGTTCCCCGGGGCCGAAACTGCGGGTACCGATGTGGCCGGTCATGGCTGCGGCGCAGGTCTGCGAAGCGATCTGCCGGCCGCTCGGCATCGAGCCTCCGCTGTATCCGCGCCGCGTCGAGTTCTTCAGCAAGGATCGGGCCGCGAGTATCGAAAAGGCGAAGAGGCTGCTCGGATACTTGCCCAGGGTGGGACTCGAGGAAGGCACGCGCCGGACAGCGGCCTGGTATGTCGCGAACGGATTGCTCTGATCCGGCTCTACAGCCGCGACACCGCTTCTTCAAATTCGGTCGCGAATCGGTCCCAGGAGAATTTCCCGGCCTGGGCAGGGCAGTTGGCTTCGAGCGATTTCCGAACTGAATCGTCGCTGCTGAGCCTGGCGATCTGCCGTGCAATGTCGTCCTCGTCTTTCGGATTGACGTAGAGCGCACAGTTCCCGGCGACTTCGGGCAGGCTCGAGACACCCGAGACGATCGATGACTTTCCGGAACTGATGGCCTCGAGCACCGGCAGGCCGAAGCCCTCGTACAGGCTCGGGTAGATGAAGAACAGGCAGTTCCTGAGAAGCTGCTGCTTCTCGGAATTCGAGACGTAGCCCGTAAGCAGGATGTCGCTCCGGTACCTGTTGGCGGCGAGCGCCTGCCTGAACTCGCGGGATTTCCATCCCATGGCGCCAGCGATGACCAGCTTCAACCGCGTCCCGGGCATATCGCGAAACATCTCGTAGGCGCGCAGCAGGCGAACCAGGTTCTTCCGCGGTTCGATCGTGCCGATGAACAGCATGTAGTCGCCCAGCGCCTGGAATCGTTGAGACTCGGCTGATGCGGAATCGACGGCTGTGTTCGCGGCGGGATAGATGCAATGGGTCTTCGGCTCCAGGGCGCTGTCAAACGCCACGACATCCCGGCTCGTGTGGTTCGAATTCGTGACGATCAGGTCGGCGCGTCGCAGGATGGACCTCAGCGTCCAGTTCTGCAAAGCCTGAGAGTGCCAGCGATGCATCGCCGGAAACTTGATGGCCGTCAGGTCATGCACGATATTGACCTGCTTGATGCTGCGCGGCAGGTTGAATGGCCCCAGATGGGCGGGTTCCAGCACCGCATCCGCCTGTCGCTGCCGCGCCAGCCTGGGGATCAGGATTGGCAGCACGACGAACAGGTGCCACAGCGTGCCAACGATCGGCAGGCGCGGGTTCCATAGCACGATCTGTGGCATCGCCAATCGTGGATCGGCCTTCTCGCGCACCAGGATGTATTGATGTCGACGCGAGCCGCTCGCCAGGACATTCACCATGCCCTTGACGTAGTGGTGAATGCCCGTGTTCTGGTTGTCGAGCGCATTGGCGATGATCAGGATACGCACGCTGGCTTCATCAGGCGGACCGATACTCTAGTGTCGCAGGTATGGCAACGATATCCAGAATGCGACGACGGTATTGATCACCCAGCCGACCGATACTGCGTAGATGGCGCCGGCAAGTCCCCACGGGCGGAAGCTGAAGGCCAGGAGAACGGACAACGCAATGCATGCCCAGGTAGTGGCGCTCAAGAGCCACAGGCCCCTGTCCGGTGCCAGCGCGCTCACGACCGCTGTGGCAGAGGCGCTGAGAACCTTCAGGAGACCGGAGACGATCATGGCGACGATGACAACTGTATCCAGATCGTAGCGTCCGCCAAAGAACCAGTGGGCCAGGACCGGCGCAATCAGCCACAGCAGGACGGAGGCCGGTCCCATGACGACGGCGATCAGCAACAGCTCGCGATATAGCAGCTGCCGTCGCTCCACCGCTGACCCGGCGACGCGCATTCTCGGTATGACGGTGAAATTCACCGCCATCTGCAGCATGCGGAACGGCGAGCCCACCAGCGACGCGGCGACACCGAACAGGGCGAGCTTCCCGATGCCGATGGTCATCGGTATGACCAGGCGTTCAAGTTGCAGCAGTATCGACCCGGCCACGTTGATCGACAGCAGCGACATCGCTTCGCCAAACAGTCTCACCGGTGGCTGCGTGGATACTTCGGTGGACGTGCGCCGCGCCACCATCGTCCATCCGATCACCGCGGCCACCAGTGTTGAAGCCGCGAGGATTTCCGCAGGCAGGTCGGCGGACTTGAGACTCCACGCCCAGGCGGCAACCCCGATGGGAGCGAGCGCCCAGTTGGATATCTGCGTGAAGGGAATTGCCAGGCCGTATTGCCGCTGGCCCTGGAAATGCGCATTGACCGTCTGCGCGAGCCCCATGCTGACCGTCGCCACAAAAACGGAAATCAGGAGCGTCAGGTCGAGGTGATAGAGCGCCGCGCAAAAGAGCGCCGTCGCCGAGGCGCTCAGGAGGCAGGTGATCAGCGTCGTGCGGCGCAGGCTTGCGACGAGGGGCAAGCCCCGGCGCGTCACCACATGATTCAGTCCGAGTGGCGACGACGGTCCGGCGACCGCGATGATGGCGAGAAACAATGACAACAGGCCGAATTCATTTGAAGAGAGGACGCCTGCAAGCACCAGGTTGCCGACGGTAAACGCCACTCCACCGATGCCGAAGGCTGCTGTGGCCCGGAGCGATGGCGACCGGTAAATGGCTTTCAGCATCAGAGTGCGGCGCGGGACCGCTGGACGTGATCTTTCCGGCTGAGATGGGGCTCACATTTCATGACACAAATCGTACATGATTCCGTTCCGACGAGAACTGCGATGCCGCTCACAAGCGACCCCTTGCTCCGGCCCACACGCGTCGCCGTCAGTCGGCTTGGCGCATGGGATATAATTCGATCATCATGAATCGCCCGTCTTCCAGCCCTCTCAACGTGCTCTGGCTCATCGACCACGTCTGTTACGACGGGAGTCTGCACGGCGGCGGGCGCCTGTTCATGAACCTCGTGCCGCGCTTCGATCCCGCCAGGGTGCGCGTGTTTCCCGTACTTCCTGCGGGCGTCTCCCGAAGTCGAGCGCGTGTTCGAGAACGCGCCCGTGAAGGTGACGACCCTGGGGCTTGGGAAATACAGCTTGCTGGGGCCGTCGGTGGTGCGACGACTGTGCAGGGAGCACGACATCGACGTGATGCACCTCTTTTGCTACGCGTCGTCCACCTATGGCCGCATCGTTGGAAGCCTCAGCGGCATTCCGACGATCATCCACGATTTCGATACGCAGATTTATTTCCCGTACCCGCTGTACCTGAAGATTCTCGATCGATTGCTGGCGGGACGAACAGGACGGGCGCTGGCCGCGTCCTCGGTCTGCCGCGATTACATGCGCGACGTGCGCGGGATTCCCGAAGAGCGAATCGACGTCATGTTCCACGCCATTCCGGAGCGCCAGCTCGAGCTGGCAAAGTCCCTGACGCGTTCGGATGCACGACGCCGCCTGGGTTGGGCGGACGAGACGTTCATGTATTGCGCAGTAACGAAACTCGGACCCGAACGCGGGAACGAGACGATGGTGAGGGCATTCGCGGAAGTGCGCAGGCGAAACAGCGGCGTGCGCCTTACCATCGTCTACAAGCCCACCCTCTACCACAAGATTCCCGCGGAGTATCAGGGCATCGACTGGATTCGCAGTCCGGAGGCCATGCGCAAGCGGCTTCAGTCCCTGATCGACGAGCTCGGGATGCACGGACGCCATCGATCTGGTCGAGTCCCTGGACAGTCCGGAGCTCTATTACGCGGGAAGCGATGTCATGGTCGCGCCATTCGAAAACGCCAGGTTCAGCTCCGTCAATCTCGTGGAAGCGATGGCCTATGGTTGTCCGCACATCGTGACGGCGATCGGCGAGCCCGCGGAGCTTGCTCAGGCATGGAAGACCGGCGCGATTGTGCCGGTCGGCGACGTCTCCGCGCTTGCGGCTGCGATGGAGCAACTGGCGTCGGACCGGGAACGCCTGGCGGCGCTTGCGCGGCGGGCGCGCAACGCATCCGGAAATTTCACGACCGCGGCGGTTGCCAGGCGGTTGACGCACGTGTATTCGGCGCTGGTGCAGGGCACGGCCGTGGAGCCGGTCGGCGTCGGGGATGCAGTCACGTGATCCTGAAATGAGGAGTGGGCCGCAGGTCATCGTGCACGCCGACGATTTTGGCGAGACCGTCGAAATTACGAACGGCATCTGCGCCGCCATCGAAGCCGGCGCAATCACCAGCACGACGATCATGGCGAACATGCCGGGCACCGGAGATGCGTTGCGCCGGGCGCCCGCGCTCGCCGACCGCGCCAGCTTCGGCGTGCATCTCAACCTGTGCGAAGGGCGGCCCCTGACGCCTGCCGGCAGCCTGACGGATGCCGATGGCGGATTCTTCAGGAAGCGCAAGCTGTTCCTGAAATCGGTGAGTGGCAGCCTGTCCGCGGACGAACTGGACGCGGAAATCACCGCCCAGATCGGCCTCGTTCGCGACGCGGGCATCCGCATTTCCCATGTGGATGGGCACAAGCATCTGCATCAACTGCCGGCGGTGGATGCCGCGGTCGCCCGGGTCCTGCCCCGCTTCGGCATCGAACGGGTGCGCCTGACGCGCCTGTCGCGCTTCGAGGCGGCCTTCCAGCCGGCAACACTGGTGCGCGAGATGCTGGCATGGAAGGCGGCGGGGACATTCCGCCGCGCCCGGCTGCGATCGCCGCGGCGCGTCGTGGATCTGCAGTCCCTGATGCGAAAGGGCGGGCTGCCTGCAGATTGCGTGCCGCTGTCGGAAGCCACCGGCGTCGTGGAGCTGATCTGCCATGTGGGCACGGCGCTGGGGGACATCGAGAAGCCGGGTAGCTGCAAGCGCCATGAGGAACTCGAGTATCTTTTGTCGGATGGATATCGGCAGAGCCTGAAGTCCGGGGGCGTGCAGCTCGTGAACTACTGGGACATCTGACCGTGCGAATCCTCAAGATCATCCCGCAGGCGTTCTATTCCACGCGCGGCACTCCGATCAGCGCCTACCACCGCGCGAAGGAACTGATCGCTCGCGGGCACGAAGTGGACATCCTCACGTATGCCGTCGGCGCCGATCCGCCGGACCTCGCAGCCCGCGTGTACCGATCGAGGGGTCCGCATTTTTCGCGTTCGATCAAGGCCGGTCCGTCGCGACTGAAGTACTGGTTCGACCTGCTGCTGCTCCTGAATCTGTTCTATCGGCTGATGGTCAAGCGCTACGACCTGATCTATGCGCATGAGGAGGGCGCTTTCCTGGCGCGGGTCGCCGGGGGACTGTTCCGCGTGCCATACGTGTACGACATGCACTCCAGCTTGCCGCTGCAGATCACGGACTGGAAATTCAGTTCCAGTTCGCGCGTGATCGGATTGTTCGGCTGGGTCGAACGCGTGTCCATACGCGGCGCGCGTGCCGTGGTTGCCATTTCGCCCGCGGTGGCGCGAGCCGCGCGCGCCGCGGATCCGGAGGTGACGATCGTGACGATCGTCAATCACTTCGAGATCGGCGACAAGGGCGAACCCGTTGCGGCGGCCGCCCTGAGGACGCGCTATGGCATCGGCGCCGACAGGAAAGTGGTGCTATACACGGGCTCATTCGTCGCGTTGCAGGCGCTCGACTTGCTGATCGACGCCGTGCCGATTGTCCTGCGGAAGGTGCCGGATGCGGTGTTCCTGATCGTCGGCGGCCAGGACGCCGAAATTGCCGTCCTGCGCGCCCAAGCCGAGAAGCTCGGCGTGGCGGGCAGCGTCCTGTTCGAGCACAGCCGCCCGCAGAAGGAAATGTCCACCTACATGGCGGCCGCCGATGTCCTCGTCTCGCCGCGCGTGCAGGGCATCAATCCGCCCGGCAAGCTGCTTTCCTATCTGGCTTCCGGGCGTCCCGTCGTCGCGACCAATACCCTGGTCCACAATCAATTGCTGAACGAACAGTGCGCGATCCTGACCGCGCCCACTGCCGAGGGCATCGCGCAGGGCCTGATCAAGGCGATGACCGACAAGGTCGCGGTGGCCGCGCTGGTGAATGAGGCGGCCGAGTTCCTCGAGCGCTATGGCAGCAAGGCCGCGCGCGACAAGGCCTATGACACCCTGTTCGCAGCGGTCGGCGCCGGCGCTGCGGAGCGTTGATGTGATTCTCGGTTCCACGGGCGTTGCGATCGATCCACTGGCCGCTGCCCCGGATTTCGTCCCGCAGCGGGGTATGGCAGGCGCCTTTCGGCGCCCCTGGGGCGTCTCCAGGCTGGACGCTCCGGACCTGTCCGCATTCGATCCGGATGGCCGCTCCTGGCTCCTGATCACGGGCAATCCACTGTTGGACGCAACCGCATCCGGTCGGCGCGCCGCCCTCGCTGCTGGCAGGCGCTGCAAGAGCGCGGGCTGGCGGCGCTCGGGGACGTCGACGGCGTGTTTGCGCTCGCCTGGTTCGACGGTGCCGAGCTGCACCTGGTCCGTGACCGGTTTGGATCCGAGCCGTTGTTTTATGCGCGGACCGGGCAGGGCATCGCATTCGGATCGCGGGCCCGCGATGTCGTCGCAGCAGCGAAACTGGCGCGGAACGTATCGAGCGAAGCGCTCGCCGAATACCTGACGTTCGCCTACATTCCCGGTACACGGACCCTCTACGAGGGCGTGATGCGCGTGCCTGCCGGCGGACACGTGCGCTTCGCGCCGGGCACGGCACATCTGCAGGTCGAGCGCTGGTACCGGATATCGTACGCGGCGCCGTTGCTGGCCGACGAGGCCGAAATCAAGGTCGGCTTTCGCGACCGGCTGGAAGCCGCGGTCGTTCGCCGCCTGGGCGGCGGACGCGCCGGTACTTTCCTATCGGGCGGCATGGATTCCAGCTCCGCGGTCACCTTCGCCCGGCGCCACACGCAGGAGCCGATCCGCTCCTTCGGTTTCCGCTGTGCCGGCGCTTCGTTCGATGAGTCCTACTACGCGCGTTCCCTGGCCGAGCAGCTGCACTTGCAGCACACGGAAGTGGAATACGGTGAAGCAGAGGCGCTGACCATTCTCGATGCGATCGGGCAAATGGAGGTGCCGTTCAGCGATATCGGCATCGAGATCGGCACCTGGATCATGGCGCGTGCCGCCGGTTCGCAGGTCGATTATGTGCTGACCGGCGACGGCGGCGACGAGATCTGGGCAAGTCATCCGGTGTATGCCGCGCAGAAACTGCTGCGCGGCTACGACCATCTGCCCTTGCTGCTGCGCCGGGCACTCGTCGCGCCGACCAGGATGGTGCGCGACTCCGACCGCAAGCGAAATCTCGCGGTGGTCGCCAAGCGGCTGCTGCCGGCGCCGAGCCTCGATGCCGGTCTCGGCCATTTCCGTTGGCGCACTTACTTCACGCGCGAAGACCTTGGCAAGGTCGTGAGCGACGAACTTGCCGGGCGCATTGCCGGCTACGACACCTACGGGGTCGTGCGGGATTCGCTGGAGGGCTATGAAGGGCCCGATGACAACCTGTCGCGGTGGATGTACTGCGATTACACGACGGCGTCAGGATTCTATTTCTCGCGACTGCTGTTGGCGCGCGCTTTCGGCGTCGAGGCACGCCTGCCGTTCTACGATCGCGAGCTGGTGGAATTCGGTACGCGCATTCCGGCCCGCCTGAAGCTCGAAGGCGTCGAGCGAACCAAGCGCCTGTTCCGCGAGGCCATGGAAGGCATCCTGCCGGACGTCATCAATCACCGGAAAGACAAGCTGGGGCACTCCGTGCCCCTGAAGAACTGGCTGCGCGGCAGTGGCGCGCTGGGGCTCGAGGTTTCCGCGACGCTGCGCAGCGCGCAATTTCGCGCGCGCGGCATCCTGAAGCCCGAGGCCGTCGAGCGCCTGCTGCAGGAACATGTGACGCGGCGCGACAATCATTCCCATCGGCTGTGGGGATTCTTCGTGCTGGAGCACTGGCTGCGGCGAAATGTCGACTAGCGCGCGCCTGGCGGGGCGGCAGTTGACATATATTTCATCGTAGGGTCGGGTTAGGTCGATCTGCTAAATTGATTCTGACGTACCTGGGCATCGCAGGAGACCGCAGATAATGCAGGCCCAAGGCTTGCTCCGCCGCCTGGCACCCGTGCTGAACTGGGGCGCGCTCGCCGCTTTGCTGGGGGCTCTGGCCGGGCTTTCCGCTGCTCTGAAGCTCGCGTCCGATAACTCCTATTTTCAGGAGTCGATGCGGAACCTGGCCGGCCGTGAACTGGAAATCGGTGCCTTTCGCGGTGCGCAGTCCGGGTTGCTGATCGCGGCAGGCGCGCTGCTGGTATTTTTCCTGGCCTGGCCGGTCTGCCGTCTGATACTCCGCTCGTCGCGCAAGGCCACTTTGGGAGCGGCACTGGCGGTGCCGGTGCTGGCAATCCTTGCCATCGTCGCATTCAAGATCAATCTGGATGTTTTCCCTTCACTGCTGTCCGTTCCGAGTCTGCTGGGAAACGCGGGCCTGCTCGCTGCTTCATTTCTTCTGTGGTGGTTCCTGGTCAAGTGGCTGGCGCATCTGCAGGATCGGCTGGGCGGCATCGCCGGGAGTCTCAGTGCGACTGCCGCTCTCGGCGTTCTGCTTGTCCTGGTCGTCGGCGCGCCGATGGGTCTGGCTCAACTGTGGAAGGTCGAAGTGGACTCCCGGAAGCCAAATGTCTTGATTGTGCTGATCGATGCGCTGCGCGCGGATCGGCTGGGTTCATATGGCTACCAGTCGGGATACCAGCCCGAACATCGACAAAGTTGCGAAAGCGGGTTGGAGATTCAGGACCGGCGCTTCCTGGGTCTGCTCAGGAGTCGCGTGGCGCTTCGGCCAGCTGCGCGCGAGGCGGCAGATGAGCACCTCATTTCCAGTCTGGGCCGAGTTCCACGCTGGACGGTCGCGGGTCCGGGATCCTCGCCATCAAGGTCGAGGGTTACAGCATCGGCGAGCCGTATGAAGGCGCATATTTCGCGAGCACGCCCGCGCGAATCGAAGTCGATGATCCGTCGCACGCGACGCAGTGACCTGGGTCGTCAACGGCAAGGTCCTCGACTCGCACGCGGACAAGCTGGAACTCCAGCATTCCGCCGATACGCTCGTCGAAGTGCGGGGCGGCTAGTCCGACATATGTATCATGGGATCCCTGCCGCTCATAAGCAGATCGAGCTAGGGAGAACCGGCTCGATCTGCTAAATTCCTTGTCACGTAAGTGAACAATCCGGGGGATCGAATCTGATGCAGGCGCAAGGCTTGCTCCGCCGCCTGACTCCCGTGCTGAACTGGGCCGGGCTCGCTGCCTTGCTGGGTGCCGTCGCCGGCCTGTTCACCGCCTCTGCGGCTTGTCACCGAGAACTCCTATTTTCAGGACGTCAATGCGGAACCTGGCGGGCCGCGAACTCGCGATCGGCACGCTGCTCGGTGCGCGGTCGGGCCTGCTATTCGCGGCGGTCGGACTGCTGATATTCATCCTGGCCTGGCCGGTCTGCCGTCTGATACTCCGTTCGTCGCGCAAGGCCACATTGGGTGCGGTGCTGGCGGTGCCGGTATTGGCCTTGGTCGCGATTGTCGCGCTGAAGATCAATCCACATTTCTTTCGCAAGCTGCTGTCTGCCCGGATCTGCTGAGCACTGCAGGCCTGCTCGTCATTTCATTCCTCCTGTGGTGGTTGCTCGTCAAATGGCTTGCGCGTCTGCAGGATCGGCTGGGCGGCATCGCCGGGAGTCTGAGGACGACTGCCGTGCTGGGCGTCCTGCTCGTCGTGGTCATCGGAGTGCCGATGGGCCTGGCCCGGCTGTGGAAGGTCGAAGCCGATCCGCGGAAGCCGAATGTGCTGATTGTGCTGATCGACGCGCTGCGCGCGGATCGGCTGGGATCGTACGGCTACTATCGGGACACCAGCCCGAACATCGACAAGATCGCGAACGAAGGATGGAAGTTCACGAGCGCCATTTCGCAGGCATCGTGGACCCAGCCTTCCGTGGCCTCGTTGATCACCGGGCTCTATGTCAGGCAGACCTCGGTAAGCGAAGGACTCTGGGCGCAACAGCAGCGCGAAGGGCCCGCCCTGATCGACGGGCTTGCCGCCGGACATTGGACGCTGGCCGAGCAGCTCGGCATCGATTGGCTACGAGACGGCCGCGTTCGGCAAGAACAATTTCCTGATGCCGGAGCTCGGCTTCGCGCAGGGATACCAGACATACGACTGGCTGCAGCCGTTCCGCCTCAGCGCACTGGCAAAGATCAACAATCGATATCGCCCCGAGTTCGCCGGCAACTTCGTCGCCGAGCGGATCGACGATCATTTTCTCGACTGGCTGGAATCGAACGCGGATGGCAGGTTCTTTGCCTACCTGCACCACATCAACGTTCACTGGCCTTACAGGAGCCCGGCACCGTTTTCCGGCATGTACATGAAGAGTCCGCCCTCCGAGGATTTCAACGTCGAAAAGTTCATGCCAAACACCAACGAGAAGCATCTGACCGGATCGGGTCCGCGCCTGAGTCCGGAGACGCTGCGCGCAATGAGCGACGCCTATGACGAAGGCATCCGGTATGTCGACGACAGCCTGGGCAAGATGTTCGCCGAGCTGGCTCGCCGCGGGCTCTACGACAACACGCTGATCATCATCACGGCCGATCACGGCGAAGAATTCATGGAGCACGGCCTGATCGGGCATGGCGAGACCTTGTACGACGAAGTCGATTCACGTGCCGCTGATCGTCAAGTTTCCCTGTCCCGGGCCGTATTGCAGCCCGCGCACCGTGACATCGCAGGTCGAACTCGTAGACGTCTTTCCGACGGTGATGGGAGTGATCGGCGCAGAGTCTCCCGGCGGGCCTGGCCGGCAGGAACCTGAGTGGCCCTGCCGCGGAATCGGCAGTCGCTTACAGTGAATTGAAGACCAGCATCGCGCTGCGTACGCCCGACTGGAAACTGATCTACGACGAGAAGGACGATTCCAGCAAGCTCTACAACCTGAAAGAAGACCCGCGCGAAGCAAACGACCTGGCCGCGAATGAGCCAGCCTTGCGCAAGGTCATGATGGCTCGTGTTCTGGACTTTACCGCTTCCCATCAAATGGGCGTTGCCGCCACTTCCGGTTCCATTCGAGGCGGATGAAGCGATGCTCGAAAATCTGAAAGCCCTGGGCTACGTCAAGTAACATCGCGAGCACCTATGAGCCGCTCCCTCCGACATCTGTTGACTGATGCCGTCGATCGACTGAGATTCGGCGAACCGATCGTCGTGGTGTCCGGGCTGCCCAGGTCCGGAACCTCGATGCTGATGAACATGCTGGAGGCGGGCGGGATGCAGGTATTCGTGGACGATCAACGGCCGGCGGACCGGGACAACACCAAGGGGTACTTTGAATACGAGCGCGTCAAGGGACTCGAGACGGATCCGGACAAGTCGTGGCTCCGGCAGGCCCGCGGAAAGGCCATCAAGATAGTTTCGCACCTGCTGCGGTACCTGCCGTCCGAAAACCGTTATCTGGTGCTGCTGGCGATTCGCGATCTTTCCGAAGTCCTGGCATCGCAGAACCTGATGCTGGCACGGCTCAACCAGGCAAATCCCGTGACCGACGAAAAAGCCTTGCGACATTATGAGCGGCACCTGCAAAGCGTTCGAAGCCTCGCGGGCGTGCGCAGCAATCTTCGCCTGCTGGAGGTTCCATACACCGAGGTCATCGGTTCGGCGGATGTCTGGTCCCGCAAAATCTCCGCTTTCCTGGGTCTCGATCTCGATTGCGCGAAGATGGTTGGCGTCGTTGACGCGAACCTTTACCGGAACAGGGTCAAGGACAGCGGAGTGGTTTCTCACGATCCTGCCGTGCAGGTGGCGGAATGAGCCGCTCGAATACGACGATCCTTCGCCGAGTAACGGTATCGTTTATTGCGCTGATCGCCGTCGCGCCGGCTGCGCAGGCCTATATCGGCCCGGGCGCCGGATTCGCCCTGGCAGGTTCCTTCCTCGCGATCTTTACGGCCCTGCTGGCGGGCTTGATGACGATGCTCACGTGGCCGGTCCGCCACCTGATCCGGTATTTCCGCCGGCGCAAGAGTCTCGCGAAGGCAAAGGTCGGCCGCGTGATCGTGCTGGGGCTGGACGGGCTGGACCCGAACCTGGCGGAGAAATGGATCGGCGAGGGACAACTCCCGAATCTCACGAAACTGATGGGGCAGGGGTCGTTCCAGCGCCTGCGGACGACCTATCCGAGCATCTCCCCGGTGGCGTGGGCATCCTTCATGACCGGCGTCAGTCCGGGACGGCACAACATCTTCGATTTTCTGAACCGCGATCCCAAGACCTACACGCCCAAGCTGTCGAGTTCCGACGTTCGTCCGTCGACCAAGACGATCCGCATTGGCGACTGGATCCTGCCGGTCGGCATGCCGCTCATCCGCAACATGCGCAAGAGCAAGGCGTTCTGGTCGATCCTGGGCGAGCACGGGATACCCTGCAATATCCTGCGCGTGCCACTGACATTTCCGCCCGAGAAGTTCGCGGGCGTGCTGCTGTCCGCGATGTGCATCCCGGACCTGCGCGGCACGCAGGGGTCGTTCACGTACTACACGTCGAATCCCGCGAATCTCACTTCCATCGATGCCAGTGCCGAAACGACCGGTGGCGAGCGAATCCTGCTGACATTCGACGGCAACGTGGCGGAGGCCTCGCTTCCCGGGCCCGGCCAATACCATGCGGCGCAAGGGCGGAAGAGTGCAGCTGCCATTTCGCGTCGAGGTGGCGCCGGATCGCAAGTCGGCGGTCCTGAAGATCGGCAGGAAGTCCGTGACGCTGCGCGAGCGCGAATACTCCGACTGGATTCCACTGGCCTTCAAGCCTCTGCCATTCGTCGTGGCGCGTGGCATTGCGCGGTTCTACATCACGGACATGTCCGCCGGGAATTTCGGACTGTATGTCACGCCGATCAATATCGATCCGGCGAAACCGGCGTTGCCGATCTCCTGGCCCGGCATCTATTCCATCTATCTCTCGAAGATTGTCGGTGAATTCGCGACCCTCGGCCTCGCGGAGGACACCTGGGCGCTGAACGAAAGGGTCATCGACGAGGAGGCTTTTCTCAAGCAGACGCTGGACCACCACCAGGAGCGCGAGGCCATGTTCTTCGATGCGCTCGAGAAGACCCGCAACGGGGTGGTCGCATGCGTCTTTGACGGCACGGACCGTCTGCAGCACATGTTCTTCCGTTATCTCGATGAGGATCACCCGGCCAATCGCGGCAAGGACATCACGGTATTCAAGCACGCGATCCGCGACATGTATCAGCGGGCGGACAGCATGGTGGGGAAGGTCATGGCCCAGTTGAGGGAGGACGATCTGTTCCTCGTCATATCCGACCATGGCTTCCAGTCCTTCAAGCGGGGCGTCAACGTCAATTCCTGGCTGTTGCAGAAAGGGCTTCTGGCACTGAAGGAAGGCCGCACGGAAGGCGGCGAATGGTTCGACGGCATCGATTGGACGCGGACCAAGGCCTACGCCTTCGGGCTTGCAGGCACGTACATCAACCAGGTCGGGCGCGAAGGGCAGGGCATCGTGCAGCCGGGCGAGGAAACGGAGCAGGTCAAGCGGACGATCATCGAGGGCCTGTCGGGGCTCGCCGATACGGAGACCGGCCAAACGGCGATCAACGACGTGTTCGACAATCTTCAGGTACACCATGCCGGGCCGTACCTGAAGAACGGTCCCGGACCTGATCGTTGGCTACAATCGCGGCTACCGGGCTTCGTGGGAGGCGGCCGTCGGGCATGTGACGCAGCAAGTGATCACCGACAACACGAAATCATGGAGCGGCGATCACTGCATCGATCCGCGGCTGGTCCCCGGAGTCATCTTCTCCAATCGGCCGATCATCGCGAACGACCCCGGAATCACGGATCTCGCCCCGACGATCCTCGACCTGTTCGGCGTTGCGGTGCCTGGCCATATGACCGGCGAGATCCTGGGCGTCGACTTCAGTCGTGCCGCCGAGATTGCGCGTACCGGCTGATGAGGAAGCTACTGGTTTGCGGTCTTGCCTGCGCTGTCGCGCTCATCGCCGGTTGCTCCGGAGACCAGAAAGTGCCGGTGGCAAGCCACAACAAGAAGATGATCGTGCTCGGCGTGGACGGCATGGATCCGGGAATGCTGAAGGAAATGCTGGATCGAGGCGATCTGCCCAACATCAAGCGACTGATCGATGCAGGCGGCTTCCAGGCCTTGGGAACCAGCAATCCTCCGCAGAGCCCGGTTGCCTGGTCCAATTTCATCACCGGAATGAATCCCGGCGGCCACGGACTGTTCGATTTCCTGGCGCTCGACCGCAGGAATCTGAGGCCCTACCTTTCCGCTTCGAGTGTCGTTCCCGCAAGCAGGGGTCCGCTGGCGATTGGCGATTGGCGCATTCCGCTCGGCAGCGGGCATGCCGAACTGCTTCGCAAGGGAACGGCGTTCTGGGAATTGCTCGAAAACGCCGGCATCGACGTGACGATTGTTCGCATGCCCGCCAACTATCCGCCGGTACCGAGTCGAGGAAATTCCCTCTCGGGCATGGGCACGCCGGACTTGCGGGGCACATCCGGAACATTCATGTTCTTTTCGACCAGCAACTCACTGATACCCAGCGACGTGTCCGGCGGGGACCTGAGGCGTTTCGAGGTTGAGGGTGACCGGCTGATCGCGAAGATCACCGGCCCGCCAAACGGGCTGCGCCAGGGATCTCCTTCACTCACTGCCAGCCTGGAAGTGATCCCGGATGCCAAACACGACGTCGTGCTCGTCCGGGGAGGCGGTCCCGATCTGCTCGTCAATGCCGGCGAATGGACCGAATGGCTCCCGCTCGAATTCAAGCTGTTTCCGGGTCTGCCGAAAGTGCACGGCATGGTGCGGCTGTACGTGAAGAGCGTCCATCCGGAAACGGAAGTCTATGTCTCGCCGGTGGATATCGACCCGCGGCACCCGGCGCAGGTGATCTCGAGTCCCGAAGACTACTCGGCGCGACTGGCCGAAGCGGTCGGACCGTTCTACACGGAAGAGATGCCCGAAGAGACGAAGGGTCTGTCCGCACACATTCTTTCGCCGGTCGAGTTCCTGGCGCAGACCGAGATCATCGTCAACGAGTCGCGGAAATTGCTGGACTACGAATTGGGGCGGTTCGCGTCCAGGCAGGGAGCCGAGTTCCTGTTCTTCTACTTCAGCAGCGTGGACCAGCGCAATCACATGATGGGGCGCTATGTCGATGCGCATCACCCCGCCTATTCACCCGACGCTCCGGCGCAGGCGAAAGACTCGATGCATTCCCTGTATCGGGAGATCGATGCCATGCTGGGAACCGTGCTCGACCGGGTCGGGCCGGACGTCGCCGTGGTCGTCATGTCGGATCACGGGTTTACGCACTTCTATCACCAGGTGCATCTGAATGCGTGGCTGCGGAAGGAAGGGTATCTGACGCTCAAGGAGACCGCCGACAACCCGCCGCAGGAATGGTTGCCCAACATCGACTGGTCGCGCACCAGGGCCTTTTCGATCGGCCTGAATTCGCTCTACATCAATGTGGCCGGTCGCGAGCGGTTCGGCATCGTGCCGCCGGGCCAGCGACTGGACCTCGCCAGGGAAATCGCGGACCGCCTGCTGAAATGGAAGGATGAGGCGACCGGGCTGCCGGTCGTCACGCGACCGAGCCTGCGCGAAGAGATCTATCGCGGACCCTACCTTGCGGAAGCGCCGGACATCATTGTCGGTTACGGGGACGGATACCGCGGCTCATGGGCCACGAGCAAGGGGCAGACCGCCAACGTGCTGCTCGAGGACAATCTCGACGAGTGGAGCGCGGACCATTGTGTGGATCCCGCCATCGTTCCCGGTGTGCTCGTCAGCAACCTGAAGCTCACGACGACAGACCCGCAATTGACCGACCTGACGGTCGGCGTGCTCAGGTATTTCGGAGTCGAACCCGGTCCGGCCATGCAGGGAAAGGCGCCATTCTGAGATTCCAGGAGAAATGACGTGTTCGGCAAAGTCAGCATCAGCATCGACAAGCAGCTCTGGGCGAGGCTCAAGCAACTATCCGAGTTGGCGGGATACTCATCGGCGGATGAATTCGTGATTCACGTGCTCGAGAAGGAAGTCGCCGTCATCGATGAAGCGGAGTCCGACGAGGAAATCCGCGAAAAGCTGAAAGGCCTCGGCTACCTGAAGTGAGCGGCTATTGATGTGGGCGCAAGTCACAGCGTTTGTCACTCTGCTGCTCGGGCCGCTGTTTCGACTCATGGCGCCGTTGAGCCCGATGTGGCAGGGGATCCTGCTGGGCCTGCCGGTGGGCGTTCTCGCCCTGCTGGTCTACCGGGTCGCGTCCAATCAGTCTGAGATCACGAAGACGAAGGACGGCATTACCGGAAATCTGCTGGCGCTGCGGCTCTTCCGCGACGATCTGCGCGTGGTGCTCCGTACCCAGGGCAGGATTTTCCTGCTGGTCGGCCGCTATCTGCGGCTCGGCCTCGTGCCGCTGGCGATTCTGTTCATTCCGGTGGTCCTGCTGCTCGTCCAGATCGAGGCGCGGCTCGCGTACCGCGCAATCCCGGTCCGCGCACCCACGTTGCTGACCCTGACGCTGGACGACAGCCTTGTTCCTGCCGATGTCGATCCCGTCCTGACTGCGCCTGCGGGTCTGCGTGTCGAGACGCCCGCCTTTCGACTGGAATCCGAGCACCGCATCCTGTGGCGGATATCGTCCGTCGAACCGGGCGGTCACACGGTGACGATCCACCTGGACGGCCGCGAAGTGGCCAGGAAGGTCTGGGCCGGTGACACTCGTCCGGAATTTCTCGTTCCGACGATCTATCGCGCAGGCGACATTCGTGCCGTCGGCAGCCCGGGAGAGGCGGCAATCGATGCCGATTCCCACGTCTCGGCGATCTCGATCGGATATGAACCGGCCGAGCATGACTTCGGCGGGCTCTCTCTCGCATCCTGGTCGATGTTTGTTTCTTCCCTGGTGTTCGGTTTCGCATTGCGAAGACCGCTGGGCGTGGAGTTCTGAAAAGCCGCGCAGGCCATCTCGCGCAGGCAATGGAGGACGTCATGGACGATTTGAAACGGCGTTTCGAGGCGGCCCAGTCGGCCGCGAAAAGCCTTCGCGACAAGCCGGACAACGACACGCTGCTCGAGCTGTACTCGTACTTCAAGCAGGCGACCGAGGGTGACATAAGCGCCAGCCGGCCGGGATCATTCGAATTCGTCGCACGCGCCAAGTACGACGCCTGGGCGGCCCGCAAGGGCATGAGCCGGGAGGTCGCAATGCGCGGCTACGTCAAGCTGGTGGAGCACCTGCAGTCGCTGTAGGACGAGCGCCTAGGGCCCTGCCAGGCCCCGGTCGGGCGACTGCGCGTACCCGTGGCTTGGCCTATACTTCTTGCTGTCTGTCCGGTTCGGTAAGCTCATGTATCGCTTGACATAAGCGACACGTGATGCGATTCACGTCTGAACCTGTCCCGAACCACGACAATTAGCCAGTCATGAACGAACCGATCGTATTCAAGCGCAGCGTCCTGGTCGGACAGTTGACCTTGCTTCAGCTGCTGGTGCCGCCAGTCGTCGCGATCGGCATGCTCTATGGGCTTTCGCTGCTGTACCTGGTCCACTTCGATGCTGAATACCGGACCCTGGCCGTGCTGATCGCGATCCTGGCGCCCATCGTCATTCAGCGGCCGCGCAGCGGCTCGCTGACGATCCTGCCGCGCTCCTGGTCCATTACCGCCAGCATCGTCCTGCGCTGGTTCGTGCTGCTCGCGATCCTGTTCGCCATCGGTTACGTGACCAAGACGTCCACCGAATACTCGCGTCGCCTGATCCTGACCTGGGCCACGGTCACGCCGATACCGATGATCGCCATCAGCATCGCGATCGGCGAGTTCATCCGGCACTTCATGCACGCGCCGAGCAATGCGCGCACGGCGGTCGTCGCGGGCTATAGCGACGTCAGCCGCACGCTCGTGGAGCGCATCCGGGATAACCGGGAAATTGGCATCGTCACCAAGGGCTATTTCGACGACCGCAGTGCCGAGCGGCTCGGCCTGCCGGAAGGGAAGGTCCTGCTCGGAGGGCTTTCGGACCTGCCGGCCTACGTGAACAAGAAGAACGTCGACGTCATATTCATTGCGTTGCCGATGCGGCAGGTACAGCGTGTCGTGGACTTGCTGGACGAACTGCGCGATACGACCGCATCGATTTACTTCGTCCCCGATATCTTCGTCGTGGACCTGATCCAGTCGCGCACGTCCGAGATCCACGGAGTGCCGATCGTTGCCATGTGCGAGACGCCGTTCCACGGGTCGCGTGGACTCGTGAAGCGCAGCATGGACATCGTCATCAGCCTGATCGCACTGATTGCGCTGCTGCCTTTCCTGCTCGTCATCGCGCTGGTGGTGAAGCTGAGTTCTCCCGGCCCGGCGATATTCCGGCAGCGGCGCTATGGGCTGGATGGGCAGATCATCGACGTGCTGAAGTTCCGCACCATGACGGTCACCGAGGACGGTCCGGAGATCCAGCAGGCGACGCGCGGGGACAGCCGTGTCACGGCGGTCGGGCGCCTGTTGCGCCGCTACTCGATCGACGAGTTGCCGCAGCTGATCAACGTTCTGGGCGGGAGCATGAGCCTGGTCGGTCCGAGGCCGCACGCCGTTTCGCATAACGAGCAGTATCGGCGCCTGATCAAGGGCTACATGGTTCGCCACAAGGTCCCGCCGGGCATCACCGGTCTCGCGCAGGTGAACGGTTGCCGCGGCGAAACGAGCCAGCTCGAGGACATGCGCCGGCGCATCGAGTACGACCTCGATTACCTGCGGCATTGGTCGCCGACGCTGGATCTCAGGATCCTGATGCAGACCGTGATCCAGCTGCTGAGCGACCGAAAGGCCTACTGAGTGCTGGGCCTCATCGAGAACTGGTTCCATCCAGTTCGTGCTTCACAGGACTACCAGCGGCAGGACTACTTTCTGCTGTTCCTGATCGTGGCCGTCGGAACCTGGCTGAGATTCTGGCATCTCGGCAATGTCGGGCTCCATGGCGACGAGGACATCATGGCGCTTGCGGCCCGGGGCATCGTGGAGCAGGGGAGCCCGATCCTGCCGAGCGGCATGTACTACGAGCGCGTGCTCCTGCATTCCTACGTGCTGGCCTGGTCCACGATGCTGTTCGGCGACAATGAGTGGGCCTTGCGCCTGCCATCCGCGATCGTGGGCTCCCTGTGTGGCCTGCTGGCTTTCTTCATGGGCCGGCGCTTCCTCGATCCGAAACCAAGTATTGCCCTGGTCGCCGTCATGACATTCCTGCCGGCGATGATCGATGTCGCGACTGACCGCACGGATGTACGTCTTCTTCGTGGCCAGCCTGATGGGATTTGCGATCCTGATATTTCCGCTGGGAAAGAGACGGAAAACTGCTGTCGTTCGCGCTTGCCTGCCTGGTCTGGTTGCTGGCATACCATCTGCAGGCCTTGTCGCTCTTTGCAGCGCCGTTGTTCCTGTTCCCGGGGCTGGCCAATCGCTCCTGGAAGCAATTGATGCTCGGGATCATTCGCGCTCATCTCGGCAGTGCTGGTCGGCGAATTCCTGGCGCACCTCGAAAGCCATCAACTATCCGTCCGAGTCGGATCGCATTGACCTGCCGGAGGCGGCGATGCGGAGCCCGCTCGAGATGCTGTTCCATGGGCACATGCGCCTGTCGGTTGCCGTTGCGATTGTGGCGGCGATCGCCGTACTGATCCTTGGCACGTTCCGGCTGGAGCGCTGGAAGCAGGCGTTGCCAGCGACCCTGCTGCTCGCGATCGGGACCGCTGCCTGCGTGCTGCTGCAATACCATGTCGGAGCCATCGCATTGTTGTTCGGTTCAATCGTCTGGCTGCGCGCTGATACAGGAAGAAATGGCCGGCTGTTGCTGGGTGGCGCGCTCATCGCGTCTGATGGCAATCGCGCAGTTCTACGCTGCTCCATCAGACAGGAAATTTCCCGGACGGGCGATCATCGGCGCATTCGTCGGTATGCCCAGCATCTGGCCGACCTTGCGATTTGTCGCCTTCAGCCCCGTGGGCGCTGCGGTTCTCGCCGTCACGGTCGGGCCTCGCTGCGTACCGGCTGGCGCTGGGTCGCAAAGTGCCCGAATATTTCCTGTTCTTCGGGATCGCGGTCTGGGCGCCGTTGGTCGCAATCGGCCTGTTCAGCTGGAACGTTGCCGAGCGCTACACGATTGGCGTACTGCCATTCGCGCTGCTCGTAGTGCTGGCTGGCGTCAACATATCTGCTTGAAACGAACCGGTTGGGGCAGCCGATTGTTGCTGCGACCCGCCGCTGCCGCAGTGGCCACAGTCTTGTCCTGGTGGCCGCACTCATCAATCCCGCCGCTGCATGGCAGGCTGCGAAAAACGATTACCGCGATCACCCGGATCACAAGGGAGCCGCGGAATTCATCAAAGGCCTGAATCCGGGTCCTGCAGACATCCTTCATCGCCGAGGATGCCATCAACCAGACGTACTACCTCGGCGGGTGAACTATCACCTGCAAAGCGTCTGAGGGCGCGAGGGATCACTCCGTGCTCGAGGAACGGAGTCCTGATACGATCAATACACGGATGCGCCGGTCATCGGCTCAGGCGCTGGAGTTCCAGGCGATTCTGGACCGACGAGACCGCCGGCAACGTTTACGTCATCGGCGACGGGCAAGTTTCCGGAAACTTGAGGCGCCGCAATCGCGCGGAATGGAATCGCGGAAGTGCTGAAATCTGATCGCCTTGAAGTCATCTACGTCGGGCGTGATCAAAGGACCAAAGTGTGGAAACAGCGCCGCTCGCAAACGCCAATTCCGTGAGCATGCACCGCAGCGCGTGACAGCTTGCCGCTGCGAGTTGCGTTATGTCGCGACGTCTCAAATAGCAGACACTCCTCTCGTGACCGTCAACTCTTTCGACGATAGAGTTTCGGGCGCTACTTAGTCCGTCGCATGCCTCAATCGTGACGAACTTCGTGGTGCATCACATTTAGCTGGCCGGCCAGTTGCCTGGCGTGCGCATGTTTGGTAACAGTTTGCAAGTGTTAAGCGGAATGTGCGGATTCAGGTCTACATTCTTGATGTTCACCAGTGCGGAGAAAATAGTGAGCCAAATCGGTAGGACCTGGTTGAACTGTCGAGCATCTCCTGTGGGAGCGCGACACGCAATACGCAGCATAGTTGTTGGATTGGTACTCCAAGTGATGGCGTATCCTGCATTGGCGGGCATGATCTGGTCAGGTGACTTCGAGACTGGAAATCTCCTGCAGTGGCATCAGACCGGTGACACAGCGACGCCTTTCTTTGGCGGCATTCCTGCTTACGGTCGTCCACCCGCGCCGAGCCCGCTAACTGGGAGCAAGCCTGCTTCGTATTATGGGGATGGTTCTCTGGTTCAACTCGTAACTAATCCCGTGCGCCAGGGGCGATATGCCGCCCGAATCGTTGTCAAGAATTCCGCCAATGGCAGCGAGCCGGCGGATTGCGATTCTGGCGGAAAGGAATGCAAGCGCCGCCGGACTGAACTCCAGATGCATCGCACCTTGTCCGACCACTACAACGGCATGCCGTACATGTCCGAGCGCTGGATGTCCGCCAGTTACTACGTTCCCGCGGACTGGGATTCAACGAGAGGGAGTGGCATGCTGCATGTCCTGCAGGTCAAGCCACGAAACGACGGCAACAGCATTGGTCCCGCTCTTTCCTTGCAGCTGGAAAACGAAGGCTGGAAAGTCAGGCACAAGTGGGACGACAAGGTCGACCCGGACGGTGTAGACGTTCCATGGCAGCAGTCTATGGAATACAGCGCGATCGAACCGACCATCAGTTCATGGGCGGGTGGAGTTGCAGATTTCCCGAATGAGTCGGCGTCGAAGGCTGCACTGGCTGACGTCAACAAGGGTGGTTGGACGGATTGGGTCATCAACGTCAAATTTGACGCTCGAGGATCGCAGCAGGGCGGGACTGGATTTATTGACATCTGGAAGCGCGCTGGAAGCGGTTCTTGGGTACATGTTCTGCACATTGTGCCAAAGGTCACGACCAGAGGCGGCGTGACGTTTGATCGTGGCATCTGTTACAACGCCCCCGCCAACGCCACCAACAATGGTGGTTTCGATATTCAGGGTGGCTTCTACATGGCAAAAGAGCAGGTGTGGACCCTGCCGGCGAATCGGGTGATTTATATTGACAATGTCAAGGTCGGCGACGCTTCGGCAGAATTCAAAGACATGTCTCCAGACGGGAGTTCCCCAGATTCGTCCGCACCATCGCCGCCACTAGGCATTGGTGTGCAATAGTCGAAAGGATTTGTCGACTATGGCCGGTCATCGTACTCGTCGAGCCAAGGACAATTCTGCATCCCTTGCCTGACTGACTGTATGTGGTGATCCGTCCACTTCAGCGATCGACGGCTGTGATGCGGACTCGATTTCAGGATACTTGAGCAATCTCTAAGGTAATCCTCCCGCGCCTCGACTCCCAGAAACAGGCAGAGGCTTTGCAGCTGTGCCGTCGAGTCGGCAATCAGCCTCTCATGATAGAGGTGATGGACCGCTTGAACGCCGAATTTATCCCCAATCAGGCGCACTGCAGCGCATCTTGCGAAGTAGTTGAGAATTTCCCGCGATAGATGAGCGTTGGAATCCTCGCCGGCTCGCGGGCTCGTCTTCTGAAGGCTTGTCGTAATCATGTCGAAAGGATTCCGGATGACATGAACAAACTTCTTTTCAAGTCGTATCTTCCGGTCGAGCGTCTCTAGCAGATACGGATTTCGCACGATCTCGTAGGCGGTTGCCCCAGCCTTGCGGTCGCCGATCACCTTGAGATCGGCATGCTTGCCCTGCCATTGGCCTGGAACCTCATACGAGTATCCGCCGCCGCCCCGGGATCCTCGTCGTACCTGGCGTTTTGACACAAGATAAATAACTCGGTACAGCTGGGCCGCACTCAACCCGGTAGCCAGTCTCCGCAGCGCATTCAATTCGTTTGACATCACAATGTTCGGATGCGCGTTCAGCAGCGCCCCGACAAGCGTGCCGCCACTTCGACCATGACCGACGAAACAGCAGAACGTCTTCAGCTCATCGAATCGAGGCTGTCTTTCGCCCAGCAATAGCAACCGACTGACCTTGCCAAGCAGCAGGTACCTGGCATCCGCAACATGTTTTTGCAGACGTTTCGTAAGTGTCTCAGAGAGCTCAATTGATGATTCGTCGCTCATTGTTGCGAGGGCTAATCGTGCAGCACGTTGGCGCGATCGAGCGTTCTTTTCAGCACGGCCTGCTGGTTTACAGTAAGGCTGCTGCGCCACTTGTCATCATGATTGACGAGCGGAACGAGCTTGACTGATCTTTCAAACCCGGCAGTCCAGGTAAGGCCGCAAAAATCGGTAGCCTTCCGTAACACGGCAACCGGATCGGCACAAAGACGGGAGTAGGTAACCGTGTGGATCTGCTCCGCGGGCAATGTGGCCCGGCATTGCTTCATGACTCTCTGCGCGATTACGTATTCGATGGCGGCCAAAGCCACAAACGATTGTCCTTCTTGTTGCCACAAGTCCTCGAGATCGGACGGCAATGGTCCGCGCCGCCAGTTTGGCGGTCCTCGCCAACCGTCCCAGAAACCCACCTCCAGCAACGAAGCGACCGTGGCGCAGGGATCCCGTCTGACCTCGATGAAGACTGCTTGCGGGTAGATTTCGCGAAGGAAGCGAACTCTGGGCCAGCCGGTAATCTTCGCAAGGAAGCGATTGCGCTTCCTGGTGATCATACGGGCGATAGATGCACGAAGCCGGGTAGCCGCGATCGGTGTCACGTCATCTGCGCGGAGATCCCGAAATGGGTTTGAAAACCCGGGACAATTGAGATCCCAAAATGGATAGGCCTCTGATGGTCCAAGGCGCTTACCAAGAAGTCCATCGATGAGTGTGTGACTGCGCAACTGCATCAGCATGCCGTTGAACCAGGGGTGATTCGGATATTCTCTTGATAGTCTCGAAAGCCAGGCCACATTGGGGTGCCGGGCAAGCAGGTCAAAAAATACCGTGGATCCGCTGCGCCCGGTACCGACCACGAAGATTGGATTCTGATCTTCAGCTTTCATTGACGCGCTGCCTGACGCGAACTACCCGATCGACCCGCGTTCCAGATCCGCCGCCACCATTCCTGGATAGCCATATCGCGCCTGCATCCAGCCAGCGCGCCTTTCGGCACAGGCCTGCTCATCGAGAGTCAGCGCACGTCGCCAAGCTTCATCAAGCTTGACCTGACCACGTTCCATGAGGCGCATTCTGTTACCTACGATATGATGTTCGATGGAACCAAAATCATGCGGTAAGCCAGCGGGTTCCAGGCCGCAGAATTCGAAGAAAAGGTTAATCGTCTCCGTAGGCGCACGACACAAGTCCTCATAACGTATCCTGATCCAGCGGTCGGCCGGCAGCCGTCTCAACTGAATTTCGATGTTTCGATTCGACTGCACCCAGGCGTCGACATTTTGGCGCCAATTGGTCCTTTCCTGGTTCTTTCGCTTTGAATAACTCGCGCCACGAACGTCGCGTACCAGGTGCACAACGTACAAGTCAACATCGGGCTGATTGCCAAGGTGAACAATCGTCATTGGATTCTTGGACGCGTCGAAGAAAACGGATTTTCCAGCGACCCGCAGGATGGACGTCGCAAGGGCCTTGTTCCGATCGACGAGATACTGGAGTCGACGATATTGCCTTGGCCACAATTTGAGCATCCGCCCACGAATATTCTCGAGCCACGCGTTACCCAGTGGGCCACTCAAAACACGGCGCGCCAGAGAGCTGTTCCCGAGCCTGATCCTGGTGTCAAAAGATCCAGAATCGAACGGAAAGCCCATTGACTGCATTCGTTCCGCCACCTGCTGCCAAAACGCGCATTCCTTTATTCTGCAGCCACATGAGCACTTGTATGTTGCCGGATCCTGCCGCGCCAGTGGGCCGGTCATTTCTCCGACCGTAGCAATTTGCCGGTGAGTGTTTGCCAGGAACGAGAATAGGGTGGATCCGGAAAACGGGGGGGAGGTCAGGTACACAAACCGGATCTTTTCCATAACGGAATTGTAGTACAAGTCACGGTTTCTGCCGATGCGGAGGTCACAGATTGCAGGCCGCACCAATTGCCGAAGGTCTCGCTCAACAGGCATTCTGGCCTCGGCAATAGTCTGGATGGATCTGCGCTGGAGCATGCATGGCATGCGCGTAATCATCGGAGTCGACGATGCGAATCGTGCGAGACTACAGCATTCAGCTCGAACCGGAAGAGGCAGTTGACTGCAACGCGGCTATGGCCTAGAGCCATCCGGAAGCAACACCCATGTCTGCATTGATTTCCAGGACCGCAATCCTTACTGCCTCGCGGATGTCCAATTTCGCGATCCAACTGTTCAGTCCGATGCTGCTCGTCCGCATCCTGGATTTGGTGGCATATGGTCAATACCAGGAATTCACGATCTACGCGATGTTGCTCATCAGCCTGTGTGCATTCGCTGTGGACTCCAGTCTCACGTACTTCATTCCTCGATTTCCCGAACGCGAACGGTCATTTGTTTCGCAAACGTCCATCATTACATTGGCGGCGAGCACACTCTTCCTGTCAACGCTGGTACTTGCGAAGCCTCTGGTCCTGAAGTTTGCTAGCTACGATTTCATAGCGCCACTGGCTGCGTACGTGTTCTTTTTTGTTAATCTCAATTGGCTCGAGTACTACTGGATTGCAAAACGGCAGCCGCGTTTCGTTCTCTTCTATTCGGCTGTGCGGCTGGTTGTGCGCCTCGGCGTGCTGTTGCTCGTCGCATACGTCACCAGGGATGTGCTGACCATACTTTGGTCGATGGTCGTGGTTGAGGCATTGCGGGTCCTGCTGGCATTTGTCTACTTTTCCCGGAAGGGGCTGTTCGTTGGCGACATACGGCGATCTGAGGTCGCCGAGCAGCTGAGCTTTGCAGTTCCGGTTGGTGCCGCCGCGGTATTACAGAACTCGGGTCGCAGCATCGGTAAGATCTTCACCAGCATCACGCTCGGCCCGACGGCTCTCGCCTACTACGCGGTCGGCAGCTATCTTGCGCCGCTGATCCGCATGATGCGGAGCGGCATCAACGATGCTGTCTATCCGGAATTGGTTCGGGCGCACAACACGCCGGGCGGTGCTCTGCGACTCTGGCAGAGGGTCAACGTCCTGAATTGCGTGATGTTCTTCCCTGCATTCGTGCTGGCGGTGTTTTACTCGGAGCAGATCATCACGACCTTGTTTACGCGCGCCTATCTTCCGGCTGTACAGGTCTTCAACGTTTATGCCTTATTCCTGCTGCGGCGTTGCTTCAATACCGATGTGCTTCTGCGTACGACGGGGCGAACGGGTTTCATGTTGTGGGGAACCATCGGGTCGCTTGTGGCGAACGTACTGTTGATCCTGCTGCTCTCACGTGCCATGGGAATGATTGGACCGGCGATAGCATTCATTGCCGCCGAGATTGCATTGGAACTCTATTACGCGCAGCGGGCACGTCGAGTACTGCAATTGAGTGTCGCCAATCTCGCCGACTGGAGCAGCATCGTGCGGATCGCAACTAGTTGCCTATTGGCGTTCCCAATCCTTATTGGCTTCAGCCTGCTGCCGGGCTCAGGACTCCTTCGCATGAGTGTGGCGGCGCCTTTGTATTATTCGCTTGTCCTGTTGCTGGCCTATCGCTTCGGGGTACCGGACGTCGGTCGGGTCGTCGGCTACGCATGGTCGCGCCTCCGTGGCCGGTAGTCACGCTGAGGCACGTGGGTTCTCAACCGCCATGCGCAATGCAAGCCCAGTGCAGGCCCAGACGTAGGTTGCCGCTCCCTCAATGTCGGCAAACGCCATCGAAATCATGAATGAAATCATGCCGATGATCGTTGCTATCAGGAAGGGTGCGACGTTTGTCGGGGCATTCCGCAGTCCGCGGCGTGCAGCCGCGAAGGCGTTCGCATAGCTGAACACGAACAAAGCGAGTCCTATGGTCCCGAGGTTATATAGGCGGTCAACGTAAACGCTGTGCGTTGCGTAGTGGTGTCCGATCGTCTGAAAAAAAGACTCCCAGCCAAGACCGCTGACAAACGAGATCGGATGCTTTGCCATCTCACCGAACGCCGCCAACCAGAATGCAGTGCGCCCCGAACTAATGGACTCGACGTCTCCCGTCGCCAATCCGGTGGACAGGCGCTCTTCGAGCAGGCTTCCAAAGTCGGTGGACAGAACAACAAGAACAGCGACGACGGTGAATATCAGCACCGCAACTGTCGCGCGGCCCAGGATCCGAGCGGATATGTATTCTCGCAAATAGATCGCAGCAATGATGATGCCAGCGGCAAGCCCCAGCATCGCTCCGCGAGTCGCGGTCAGCATGAGGGATACCAGGGCCAAACCGATGCCGATGAATGCGAGTGACTTCTTCAGGCCCGCCTCTGTCCACCAGAGGGCAACAATTGCCGGAAGAATGAACGCCAACAGGCCACCAAATTCCGGTGCGCTATGCAGGATTCCCTCCACCCGGCCGTCCTTATCGCGGGCCGTGATGATCCCGAGGTCAGGAATATTGAACGTGTCGACGACATTAATGAGACAACTGAAGATGATCACCCAGGTCAGTGCTTTGAACAGCCACAGCGCATCCTTCCGGTTGACAAGGCCGTAAAAGAACACCAGCAGCCACAGGAATTGGTCGGCAAGCTTGGTCTTTAGGCGGATCAAAGTTTCCACCGGATCGTAATAAGGATTGTCGAGAAACAGGACAATGACCAGCCATGACATCAACGCATAAAAAACTAGTAGTGCGAACGGAATGATGACCGGCAGCAGTTCAAATCTGCGATTGCGGGCCATGGCGCTTTCGATGGCGATTACCGAAAACGTGGCGTACAACAAGGCGTTCTTGACGCTGATTCCCGGAGCCAGGCCGAGATCGAAATCCAGCGCGCGACTGGCCATCGTCGCTATGAAGAGGATCAGCAAGAGGTAGCGTATCACTGTTCGTTTCTTGCGCTTGTCAACGGTTTGTTGTGCCGCTCAACACACGTTCTCCTCGTTCCAGCCACCGTTTCGGATAATTGCCGTAATCCTTCGCAAGTCCCCGCAGGTCATCGATGTAAAGCGCTGCCAGGTGCTTATGCAACTGCTGCGGAATCGGCGCTTGCTGGCCCACGTTGACCTTGACACGAATCTTGTCGGGCAAGGACTGTTCCGTCGCGGACACTCCCAGGTATTTGAAGATTCTGAGCAGGAGTTGCTCGGGGCTTGACAAGATCTCGTCGTAAAAGCCAACGAAGAATTGCTTCTCCGGGAAATGGGCGCGCCACCGCCTGATGGTTCCTGGGTAGTCTCCGCGGATCCGGGAGGCGGTTCCATTGAAATGTGCCAGATACTCCGCGTCGCTGATCTCTTCGGCAGCGCGTCCAGCGTTGCGCGCAAGATCCATTCTTGCATGGGACCAGGCTCGGTCGATCGGATCTCGCAGGAGGAGGATCAGCTTTGCATCCGGCATCAACGCCTGCACGTGTGAAATGGCTGCATCACTCAAGCAGGAATAGGCGGGTGTAATTTCCCCGGCCAGTCGCTCACGCGCATCGTTGAATAGCGAGGCGTACCATTCGTCATTCCAGTCACCGAAAAGATACCGGAACTCCCATGTCAGATCTCTCCACCGCTTGATGCTCAACCGTTCCAGCAATTTCCTCGCATCAATTCGTCGCAGCCGGGCGGTGACCTGGCGCGCCAAGATGCCGCGCGCGGGCCTGACGGCAGGCATGTTGTTGATGGGCTTTATCGGAAACTTGCGGTCGAAATAGTGCAATTCTTTCAGATGAGGAAGCCAGATTTCGTCGTGCATTGACAGCATCGAGTGCAGCCAGGTTGACCCGGCCTTCTGTGCTCCGATACCGAGGAATCCAGGGAACATGTCCGATTCTCCAATTCCGATCAAATCACATCCCTACCAGTTCCCGCTAGCGTAAAATGCCGCCGTTCCATGCCATACGTTAAGTTCGTCGTACTAACGTCGTCTCGGACCGGATCAACCTGGCTGATCGACCTTCTGAACATGCAGCCGGGGGTGGAAGCTCATGGAGAGCTCTTCCTCCGTCATCGCCGTTCAAGTCCGGCCATTGCCGGTCGCGCTGACGTTCACAGGTTCATCGAAGTGCATGACACGCCGGGCCTTACGCGCGTGCCCCGAGTATTTACCTACTTGAACGGGCTCTATGGAGCGCCAAGCACAGTTGGATTCAAGCTGATGTACACCCAGCTTCGCGATCATCTCGAGATGCTTGCGTACTTTGCGATCCGACGCGTGCGAATTGTGCACCTCACAAGAAGCAACCACCTCGACGTCATGGTTTCGGAAGCGCTGGCCAGGCTGACGGGGACATCACACGTTTCGGCTGGTACGCAGGCCGAGGTCCCCAAGGTGCAACTGGACGCGGCCACTCTGGTCGATCGAATACGTGGACGTAGCAGAAGGCACGGCATAGCGCGTTGGCTGGTGCGGCTCACCACCTGTCCGGTAATTGAAGTGACCTATGAGAAATTGCTCAACGGCGAGCAGGAATTCGGGCGCATTTTCCGATTCCTTGAAATTTCCAAGCCGACGATTCAATTGCAATCGAATCTTGCAAAAAGGGGCACTCGAAGTCACAGAGAATCAATTGCCAACTATGACGAAGTCAGGCAGGTTCTGAGTTCGACTCAATATGCGAGCATGCTCCGATGAATGAGTTGAAGCATGTCTGACAGGTTCCCAAGCATTTGTTTCATTGCACCCAACGCATATCCCTTGCTCTCGGGCGATGAGAGCATCCAGCGGATCGGTGGAGCGGAATTGCAAGTGGTGATAGTCGCCAAACGGCTGGCGGCGAATGGACATCGCGTCACGATGATTTGCCTGGATTTCGGCCAGCCGGAGCAGGTTGAAATCGAAGGTATCAAGGTATTTCGCGCCTATCGTCCTGATGCGGGTCTCCCTGTTCTCCGTTTTGTGTATCCGCGACTGACGAGCATGTGGGAATGCCTCAAACGCGCTGATGCGGATATATATTATCAACAGACGGCAGGCTTATGGACTGGCGTCATGGCGGCCTTCTGCAGGCGCCATGGAAGAAAGTCCGTGTTTGCGGCGGCCAGCAACCCGGATCTTGTTCGCAATACTCCCCGTATCAGATATGCCCGGGATCGCTGGATCTATTCCTATGGGTTGCGCCACGTCGATCGTATCTTTGTTCAGAACGATGAGCAGGCGCGACTTTGCCGGGCAAATTTCGGACGAGAGCCGATCCTGATTCCAAATTGCTATCCAATGCCGAAGAAGCAATCAGCCGATGTTCGGGATGGCTGCATTCTGTGGGTTTCGACTATCAGGAGGCTCAAGCGGCCCGAATTGTTTCTCGACCTGGCCGCGAGACTGGACGACCAACGGTTCAAGATGATTGGCGGACCTGATGGCGGTGAGCCCGCTCTATTTGAGTCGATCAAGGCGCGTGCCGGCGCTATGGGAAATGTGGAGTTTCTTGGCTTCATGCCGTTCTCGCGAACCGAGGAGCAGTTCGATGGAGCGGCGATATTTGTCAACACATCGGACAGCGAAGGATTCCCCAACGCCTTTCTTCAAGCTTGGGCGCGCGGCATACCAACGGTATCTTTTGTGCACGCCGGAGCAAGTCTGGACGGAAAGCCAATCGGGTTGAGGGTCAACTCGCTGGAAGAAATGGTAGCAACAGTTGCGGAACTCGCTTCAAACGGCCGGGTGCGCCTGAAGGAAGGTCAGCGCTGCGCCGAGTATGTCAGGAGATATCATTCGCCCGAAAAGATCGTGGAGCTTTACGAACAGGTATTCGAAGGCTTGGTCAGCCCCGGGTCGCGTGCCACGACGAGAGCTGGCCGAGGTGAATGCGCCGCAACTGTAGACCCGCAACGATGAATTGCCTGATAGTTGTTCCGTCTCTAAAGCGCGCCGGCGCCGAGACTCAGGCTGTCGAGCTGGCCAATGGGTTGTCTTTGAGAGGCCACACGGTACATCTGTGCAGCTTCGAGCAGCAACTGGATCAGCGGGGCCGAGTGGTGGAGGCAGTTCGGTTTCATCATGTCCAACGCAAGTCCAAGTATGACCTTTCGTTGATAACGGCCTTGGCTGGAATCATTGATCGGGAACGAATAGACATCGTTCAAGGCGTGCTGCAATTTGCCGTGCTTGTTGCGTGGCTGGCAGCCAGGCGGTCCACCCTTGGACCACCGGTCGTGGCAGGCGTGCACACGACGATCAATCGTAACCTCAAGCAGGAATTGCAGGATCGCCTGCTGTATCGGCGAATTCTCAAGCGTCTGCCCGCCGTGCTTTTTGTTTGCGACCATCAACGAGATCACTGGATCAGCAAGTATCCTGAACTGCGACCGCTGGCGCATGTCGTCCACAACGGAGTTGACGTCAACGAGCTTCGTCGAGCGGACTTCATGGCGTCTGCGCGAGAACTTCGGGCGGCCCTGGGCATTCCAGATGCGGCATTTGTCTTTGCCTGCATCGCCGGATTTCGACCTGAAAAGGGCCACCGCCTGCTCATTGAGGCGTTTTCGCGGCTTCCGGCCAGCACATATCTGATACTTGCGGGAGATGGGGAGAAACGACCTGCACTTGAAGCGGCCGTTCGTGCAAGAGACCTGAATGATCGCGTGCGATTTCTGGGCAACATTGCGGATGTAAGGCCCCTGATTGTCGCAAGCAATGCAACCGTGCTCGCGTCGACGGCGGTCGAGACGTTTTCGATGGCGATGCTGGAATCTATGGCTCTGGAAGTACCGATGATTGCATCGCGGATCGGAGGCTTGCCAGAGGCAATCATCCAGGGAAAGACCGGACTGTTGTTCCCGATCGGGGATATCGAGGGACTCGCCTCCGGAATGACGCAACTGGTGGCACGGCCGGCGGAGACTCGCATGATGGGCGAGGCAGCCGGAAAATTGATCCGTGGTTCCTTTACCCTCGCCAGGATGATTGACGGCAATGAGCGAGTGCTGAAAGAAGTCGTTTCATTGAAGTTACGAAGGGCCGTGTCATAGGAAACCGCGTGCATGGTGCCAGACACGAATAACAGCTTCTGCGGTCCGATGTTTCTCGTGGGTATGCCGCGTTCCGGAACCAAGCTATTGCGTGAGATGCTGAATCAGCACCCACGTATCCGTTTTTCCGAGATCGAAACGGATTTTCTGCCGTACTGGATTCAACATTGGCCAAGACTAATGCCAATCGAAAGTCGGGCGCAATTCGGGAAGTTCTATGACAGCTGTCTGCGTGAACCGTTCTTTCTCCAAAACGCGGATCGAGGAATCGAGATTGACGGCGACAGATGGTTTGAAGCTTGCACATCCCTGACGCCGAGTGCCGTCTTCGAGGGTCTGTTGCGCTGCTGCCTATCATTGTCACGAGATGATCATTCGATCATCTGGGGAGACAAGTCGCCTTCTTACATCCGGCACATTCCATTGCTGATACGCGAGTACCCAGATGCGCGCTTTGTGCATATCGTGCGCGACGTTAGAGATTACAGCCTGTCGATTCGCCATGCTTGGGGAAAGAGCATCCTGCGGGCGGCGCAGCGATGGCAGGATGATGTGTCCAAGGCCATGGTTGACGGGAAGACCTATGACACAAATTGCATCGTGATTCGCTATGAGGACCTCCTTGATTCGTCGGAGCAGACACTCAAGTCCATCTGTGCCTTCATTGGGGTCGAGTTTGACGCGAGGATGCTGACGCCAGGTCGTATTGTGGAAAATCTTGGGACGGCCAAGCACAACCGCGCAGTTATGCGCGGCAATACGGGAAAATATCTGACTCAAATGTCGCCGGATCTCGTGGCAAAGCTTGAGCGCATCGCAAGTCCGACACTTCGGGCCCTCAATTATCCATGCGCGTATCGGGGGGCGCCGATAAGACTGCCCGTGTGGCGCCTGAGGATGCTTCAATGCTTCGATGGATTGAGTGTGATGCGTGCAGGCGCAGCCCGCTTTGGGCTGTTTCGGTCGATCACGTTCAATCTCAGATATTTCAGGATGTCAGGAAACCGCAAGGGACGCGGCTAACGCACCAGGCTCCAGGGGTGGGGTAAACACCAGCCACGCCTCTAAAATAGATTCGATAAAGCAGATGATTACCCAGATAGTCAGGCGTGTTCAAAGTCGAGCCCGGGCCAAGCGGGCGCGGATGTTTCGTCAGTGTTTCGCCTTGACTGCTGACACGCGAGTCCTCGATATTGGTTCCGAAGACGGATCGAACATTGCTGCACTGTTGGCAGATTCAGGGATCAACCCGGAAAACGTCTACATCGCAGACATAAGCGAATCTTCGGTACGACGCGGGTCGGAACAATACGGATTCAGGCCAGTAGTCATTCCAGAATCCGGCCGTCTACCTTTCGACGATCATTTTTTCGACATCGTGTATTGTTCTTCAGTCATCGAGCACGTGACTGTGCCGAAGGCGGTCGTCTGGGCGATAAGCGATGGAAGGGCATTCCGCGACCAGGCATGGACCCGGCAAATGGAATTCGCGGCTGAGATCAGGCGACTTGGCAAATGCTATTTCGTGCAAACGCCCTGTAAGTCGTTTCCAATTGAAAGCCATACTTGGCTGCCGCTCGCCGGATATCTTCCACGGCGCGTACTCCTGCCACTCTTGAGATTGTCCAATTCGTTCTGGCCAAAAAAGACGGCACCAGACTGGAATTTGCTGTCGCCAGCCGAAATGCTTGTCCTGTTCCCGGATTCGGAGGCTGTGGAAGAAAGGTTGATGGGCCTGCGCAAATCAATCATGGCGGTCAAGAAGTAGGCGACACATCGGTTCACGACATGACCGTGGTCCTGGGTGACTGCCGAGAGAGTAGAGGGGAAGTGGGCAGACAAGTCCGTTACGTCTTGATGATTGGCACTTCTCCGCAGACCATGGGCGGTATCGCTAGCGTCGTCAATGCTTACCGTGCTGGTGGACTCTTCGCTCGCATGCCAGTCATATATCTGTCGACGCATGCGGACGGTAACGTGGTCAAGAAATCGGCTGTCGCGATGCTCGCATTGCTTCGGTTCATGACCAGACTGGCATTTCGGCCAAATTTCGTACTGCACGTTCACGCGTCGTCGCGTGCCAGCTTCTGGCGGAAGTGTGTGTTTATCCTGCCGACCCTTTGGGCACGGCGCCCGGTTATCTTTCATTTGCACGGCAGCGAATTCATGCAGTTTTACGAACAAGAGTGCGGCAGATTCAAGCAGGGAATGATCCGTCGCGTGCTGGATGGTTGCACGAAAATCGTGGTCTTGTCGGACAGTTGGCGAAAGAATCTGTCCGGCATCACACGAAACACCGACATCGAGATCCTCGTCAATCCCGCGATACGAGATGAGCGAGAGCATTCACGCGGAGCTCGACAGCAGTGTACCGTGTTGTTTCTCGGTCGCCTTGGACGTCGGAAGGGCATCTATGTGCTCCTGAACGCCCTTGCGGCCGTGAAGGAGAAATTCCCGGACGTCATGCTCCTTTGCGGCGGTGATGGAGAAATCGACGAAGTCCGCGCCGTTGCCGAGGATCTGGGAGTCAAGGACAGGGTCCGGCTCTTGGGCTGGGTGCAGGGGTCGGAAAAGAACGCGCTATTGGATTCCGCGGCCATCTATGTGCTGCCATCCTTTGCAGAAGGCCTGCCCATGAGCGTACTGGAAGCCATGGCCGCGGGACTCCCCGTCATTTCGACGCCGGTCGGTGGAATTCCGGAAGTCATTACCGACGGTATCGAAGGCATCCTGGTGGCGCCCGGCGATTCCAATGCGCTCGGCGAAGCGATCTGTCGGCTGCTTGGCGACGCAGATCTCCGGTCACGGATGGGTCGAAACGGCCATGCGCGATTCGAGCGGGACTTCAGCATCGAAACAGTTCTGGCAAGACTCGAGGCGATCTATTGCAGCCTCGGCGTCTACAGGCGTCCCAAGGAAGTAACCGGACGCTCGTAGTAAGCTTGCACATAGGTTCAGGAGTGCGAGCTTGCAGTCATTCGAGTGGTACAGAAATCGGCTGCTTCGCATGTCACCCGGCGAGATCACGCATCGCGTAGGCAGGGCGTTGCGCTCCGTGATTGAGGCTGCTGGATTGCTGACTGCAAATTCAGTTCCAGATCCGGACCAGGGCGGCCAAAGCAAGGCATGGCTCGCCGACACGGCAGATTCTCGACGTTCGCGCATGCGAATCCGCGGCGGACTCGATTCTCCAGGGACATGTTCGTGTCTTCGCAATCGAGATGCCGCAGAAACATTCATCGCACCGATGGAATTGCGATCCATTGTCTGGGCGCGAGGCGCCGCTGCGATTCGGCAAGCGCATTGACTATCGGAATGAAGGCCAGGTCGGAAACATCAAGTATCTCTGGGAGCCAAACCGGCATCTTGAGCTCGTAACTTTGGCGCAGGCCTTTCGGCAGACCGGGCACGATCGCTATCTGCGTGGAATCGGCGATCGCCTCAAGTCCTGGCTGGATCAGTGCCCGTACCCGAAGGGCGTCAATTGGGCAAGTTCACTGGAACTCGCGATCCGGCTCATCAACTGGAGCATCACGTGGCAACTGATCGGTGAAGATCAATCTCCACTTTTCGCCGGCGAGTCGGGCTCGAACCTGCGCCAGCGCTGGATCCAGAGTGTCTACCAGCACGCGCATTTCATCCGTAGTTATTACTCCCGTTACTCGTCCGCCAATAATCATCTGATCGGGGAAGCGGCGGGCGTATTTATTGCCAGCCGGACATGGCCGTACTGGCGCGAAATCGAGAAATGGGGCGGGCAGGCCCGGCAAATTCTGATTGAGGAAGCCACGTCGCAAACCCACGCAGATGGCGTCAATCGGGAACAGGCAATGGCCTACCAGCAGTTCGTGCTGGACTTTCTCGTCTTGGCAGCTCTTGCCGGGCGATCAAGCGGGATTGAATTCCCTGCTGACTACTGGCGCACGATCGAGCGGATGCTCGAGTTCATTGCATCATTGATGGACGCCGCGGGCAACGTACCGATGATAGGGGACGCGGACGACGGCTATGTCGTGCGGATGTCACAGGCATCCGATTTCTGTGTTTTCCGATCGCTATTGGCGACGGGGGCGATTCTGTTCAACCGGCCGGATTTCGCCGTGAAAGCCGGCCACCTTGACGACAAGACGCGAATGCTGATCGCATCCGAAAGCTGGGAGCGAGCTCGTGCGACGTGGCCGACAGTCACCAAGCGTGGCGCGTCGCGAGTTTCCGGAAGGCGGCTACTACATCCTCGGATCGCGTTTCGGTGACGCCGATGAAGTGCGCCTGATCGCGGACGCGGGCCCGCTGGGGTACCTCAGTCTCGCCGCTCATGGCCATGCAGACGCGCTCGCCGTCATACTGTCCGTTGGCGGACGGGAAATTCTCGTGGATCCTGGTACGTATGCGTATCACACGCAGCCGGTCTGGCGTCAGTACTTCCGTGGGACCGGCGCGCACAATACGGTGCGAGTGGATGGTAAGGACCAATCGATACAAGGCGGCAATTTCATGTGGTTGCGCCATGCTCGGGCGCGCTGCATTGAGTTCCGACCGGCGGCCGATGGCGGAGAGTTCATAGGCGAGCATGACGGCTATCTGCGTTTGCCAGACCCCGTGCTGCACAGGCGAACGGTGCGGATGCAGGCTGCGGGGATCGAGATCATCGACCACCTGCAGTGTGACGGGCATCACACGATCGAACGCTGCTGGCATTTCTCCGAGCAATGCAGCGTGAGCAAGTCCGACAACGCGATAGTGGCCGAGCAAGGTCCGGTTCGGGTAACGTTGCGTGCGGCAGAGGAAGCGTGCGAAATCCGCAGGTTCCGTGGGTCGGACGCACCCCCGGGCGGGTGGGTATCGCGGCACTTTGACGTGAAAGTACCGGCCGATTCGGTTTACTTCGTCGATGAAATCAGAGGTGCATGCGAGTTGAAGACGACGATTAGCTGGAGCATTCGGTCTGGGGGCACAACCGATGAGGATTAGCGTCTTCGGACTCGGCTATGTCGGCGTCGTCTCAGCCGCGTGCCTCGCCAGGGATGGTCACACGGTCATCGGGGTCGATCCCAACCCGACGAAGGTCGATCTCGTGAATGGCGGTCGCTCACCGATCATCGAGGCCGAGGTGGACGGCCTCGTCGCTGCTGCAGTTGAGAATGGCCAGCTCTCCGCGACGAGTGACGCTGCCAGCGGGGTGATGCAGAGCGAGATATCCATGGTTTGCGTTGGCACTCCGAGCCAGGCGAACGGAAGCCTGGACCTGAGATATGTGCGCTCTGCCTGTACGGAGATCGGCCGCGCGATTGCGACCAAGCGTGACTATCACGTAGTCGTCCTGCGCAGCACGATGCTGCCGGGCTCGATGCATGAGGTCGTACTGCCGGCGCTCACGGCAGCCTCCGGCAAGAAGCCGGGCGAGGACTTCGGCGTCGCGATAAATCCGGAATTCCTGCGCGAGGGCACGGCGGTGTTCGACTACCGAAACCCGCCCAAGACCGTCATCGGAAGTTCGGACGATCGTGCCGGCGAGATCGTGGAAGGCCTGTTCCGCGATTTGCCGGGGCCGAAGGTGATGACCGACCTCGCGACGGCAGAAATGGTCAAGTACATCGACAATGTCTGGCACGCGCTGAAGGTCGGTTTCGCCAATGAGATCGGCAACGTCGCCAAGGCGCTTGGCATCGACGGTCGCAGCGTCATGGAGATCTTTTGCCTGGATACCAAGCTCAATCTCTCGCCCTATTACCTCAAGCCTGGTTTCGCGTTCGGCGGCTCTTGCCTGCCCAAGGACTTGCGTGCGTTTACGTATCGAGCGCGATCCCTTGATCTCAGCCTGCCCATCATCGAGTCCATCCTGCCCAGCAACGAACTGCAGATTCGAAGGGGCTTCGACATGGTTGTGGCCAAGGAAGGACGGAAGGTCGGCGTCCTGGGATTCAGTTTCAAGGCCGGCACGGACGACCTGCGCGAGAGTCCGATGGTCGAGCTCATCGAAAGGCTGATCGGCAAGGGTTACGAACTGCGGGTATACGACCGCAATGTCAATCTCGCGCGCCTGGTTGGCGCGAATCGTGAATTCATCCTGAACCGGATCCCGCACATCGCGGCCCTGATGGTGGACAGCATGGCAGCAGCGATCGAAGGCGCCGACATCGTCCTGGTCGGCAATGCCGATCCGGAGTTCGGGTCAGTGGCAGAGCGCCTGCGGCCGGGACAGTCCCTCGTGGATCTGGTTCGGGTCAACGACACCTTGAACTCGAACGGATCTTATGACGGCATCTGCTGGTAGCGGACGGAAGATCCTGATCATTGTCGAGAACCTTCCGGTCCCGTTCGATCGACGGGTCTGGCAGGAGGCCACGACGCTTCTGTGAGGCCGGCTATCAGGTTTCGGTGATTTGCCCTACCGGCAAAGGACATGAGACCCGGCGTGAAACCCTGCAGGGTGTACACATCTATCGTTATCGCTTGCCGATCGAAGCGAAGGGGGCCTTGGGCTACCTGGCGGAGTACAGCTGGGCGCTGATCTGCCCAGTTCCTGCTGGCACTCCAGGTGCTGTTTCAACGCGGATTCGACGCAATCCACGCCTGCAATCCACCCGACAACATCTTCCTGATCGGCGCATTCTTCAAACTCTTCGGCAAGCGGTTCCTGTTCGATCACCATGACATCAATCCCGAGCTCTACGAGGCGAAGTTCGGCAAGCGGGGATTCTGGTACCGGATGCTCCGGCTCATGGAGCGGATGACCTTCATGACGGCCGACGTCAGCATCGCGACCAATGAGTCATACCGGGAGATCGCGATTGGGCGCGGCCGCATGGATCCGACGCGCGTGTTCATTGTCCGCAGCGGCCCCGATCTACGCCGCCTGCGCGCGGTTCCGCAGAATCCCGACCTCAGGAAGGGCCGGCGATTTCTCGTCGGGTACGTCGGCGTCATGGGTGAGCAGGAAGGAATCGATTACCTGCTGCGCGCGGCGCGGATCATCGTCATCGAAAAAGAACGGCGCGACGTGCATTTTGGATTGGTGGGCGGTGGCACCGAGTTGGAGGCGATGCGGCGTTATGCAGTCGAGCTTGGAATTGCGGAATACGTGACCTTCACGGGCCGCGTGCCGGACGCAGAGATGCTTGAAATGCTGAGCACAGCAGATGTATGCGTCAATCCCGACGTGGCCAACGAGATGAACGACAAGTCCACGATGAACAAGGTCATGGAGTACATGGCCCTCGGCAAGCCGATCGTGCAATTCGACCTCACGGAAGGTCGGCGATCGGCGCTGGAGGCGTCCGCCTACGCGCGCCGGAATGACGACAACGACCTAGCGGCGAACATCCTTGCACTACTGGATGACGAGGAGCGCCGCCGGAAAATGGGGGACTATGGCCGCAGGCGCGTGGAGAGTGACCTGCAATGGGCGCATGAGGCGCCCAAACTGCTCGAAGCCTACCGAGTGCTTTTTGCCGGACCTTGACCGCTTTGCGTAGAATCGACGCACTGGGAACTGTGTCGGAAATAAGTTATCCGACGCTGGCGGGCCAGCCCCGGTACCGTTAGGCTTGGTGCCCCGAATTGCATGGCCACTCAGGCAGTTAGCATGCAGATCAAGGAGTTACCCCAGTGTATGCCCGGCTGACAGCCCTTCTGTTCGCGCTATGCGTCCTGGTCGGGCCGGTTTCAGGTTCGGCGCAGGAGATTGGATACACGGTCAAGCCCGGCGATACGCTCGGCATCTCGGTCTGGAAAGAGCCGGACCTCCAGGGGGAGGTGCTCGTGACGCCGGACGGCGCGTTCGCGTTTCCGCTGGTCGGCCAGGTCGATGCGCGCGGCAAGACAGTGACCGAACTGCAGCAGACCCTCACCGAGCGTCTGCAGAAGTACATATCGGAACCGGTTGTCACGGTCTCGGTGCGCGACATCAAGGGGAACAAGGTTTACGTCATCGGCCAGGTCACCAAGCCGGGCGAGTTCATCGTCAATCCGCGGGTGGACGTCATGCAGGCACTCAGCATGGCCGGCGGCACGACACCCTTTGCGTCGCTCAGCAATATCATCATTCTGCGCCGCACCGGGTCGCAGCAGGAAGCCCTGCATTTCGATTTCACATCCGTGGCAAAGGGCCGGGATCTGGAACAGAACATCGAATTACGCAGCGGTGACGTTGTGGTCGTGCCATGACCGCCAGGAAGGGCATCATGTCGAGCAAACAATTTGCCGCAACCGTTGCGGCGCTGCTGACTTGTGCCGCAGGCACAGCCAGTGCCGCTGATTGGGCCTTCGATCCAAAGGTCACCCTGGATGCGCAGTCCAACGACAACCATCGGCTGACGGAATTTCCTGGTCAGGAAATCAAGGTATCGGGAGGCGAACTGGACGCGCAAGTGACGATACGCGCGGAATCGCCGCTCAATACCTTCAGTCATCGTTCCGCGTCTCAGGTCAACGCTGTATCCGGGTGACGAGCAGGATGAGTCCGACAATCGATACCTGAGATTTGGCGTGGGAGCATCGCGGCCAGCGAGTCCAGGGGCTCGTTGGATGCGAACTACTCGAAGGTAGCGACACTGGGCAAGTATTTCCCGGGCTCCTCTGGTGGCGGCGAATTGGGCGGGCCCGGCCCGGGCGAAGGCGTGGGGAAATCGACGGGGCTGAACGAGCAGGAGAGGGTGGAATTCTCGCCATCCGTTTCCTTCGCGCTGACCGAGCGCACCGCCCTCGAATTGAGCGGCGGGCGTCTGGAGGTCAATTACGATCACCAGGTTGCCAATGACCGTGTGGATTTCTCGGATCTCTACGGTTCGGCGGGCCTGCGCTTCCGGACATCGCAGACCGCGACCATTGGCAGTCATTGCCGGCGTTGCACGCTACGAGGCAGACGACGGCTCGAGCTCCGATGCGCAGTCGCTGAATGCCGAGTGGTCGAACAAGATATCGGAGACCTCGCAGGTCTTCGTGCGTGGCGGTGCCAACCGGGTCAAGTCTGACGAGACCGGAGGCACCAGCACGAACACCGGATTCAATGGCGGCGCGGGAGTGCGCTGGTCGTTCGAGGTGACGCAGATATTCTTCGATGTGAACCACTATCTGGATCCCAGTTCCTATGGCCGTGTCGTCGCGCGCGATCAGCTGCGATTCCAGCTTTCACGCCGCCTTGGGCCGCTGACGACGCTCTCTCTGGCTGCACGCGGCATCCGCGACAGCGATACCGGTAGCGACAGCACATTCCGGGACCGCAATTACGCAGTGGCATCGGTGGGACTTGAATGGCGCATGAAGCGGCAATGGGCACTGGGCGGCGGTTACGATTACCGGTGGCGCAAGTTTGATGGCGCAGTTGAACGATGCCACGGCCAATGCATTTCATCGTTGGCATCACCTACGAGCCTCACCGGCTCTGAGTCTTGTCAAATAATCCATGACAACTGAAGGCTCCCCAAGCATTGGCGAGTATGTCGCGGCGCTCCGGCGCCGGCGAATGCTGATGATTTGCGTCGCGCTGCCGATCATCCTGATTGCCGGGATCCTGGCGATTGCCCTGCCGGACGTCTATCGCTCCCAGGCAGTCTTTCGACTCGTGACCGATCGCTTCGCGGAGTCCGTCGGAGATTCCGGTGAGTTCGCCGATCAGTACGTGCTGAGCCTGGCGGAACGGGTCTGGAGCAGCGATGAACTGAAGAAGCTTGTGCGTGAAATCAGGCCCTACCCGGAGATGGGGGAAGACGAAGGTTTCGGCAGGAGCGAATTGCTGGACGATGTCTCGGTTGAGATGACCACCCAGTTGATTCTGGAGCAGGTCTCCGGCCGCGAACGCAACGTCAATACCGGATTCTCCGTTGCGTACAAGAACCGGTCTCCGGAAAAGGCGCAGCAGGTGGCTGCTGGCCTGGCGAAGCTGTTCATTGACCTGAGCCGCGCGAGAGCGCCTGGCCAAGGCGAGCGAGAAGGTGAAGTTCTATGCGGGCGAAGCGGAGCGGACGAGCGGCGAGATTGCGAAGTACGACAAACAGCTCGCCGATTTCAAGGAACGTAATTTCGAGCGCCTGCCCGAGACCGCGCAGGCCAATATTGCGATTCGCGGCCGACTGGAACAGGAATTGGACGGCGTCGATCTGCAGATCCGCAACCTGCAGCAGAACCGGGTGTTTGTGGCGCAGCAGTTGCAGCAGGCCCAGGCTGGGCCGGTGGTTGACAACCTGCGGCAGCTCGAGGACGAGTACGCGAAGAAGTCCGCCATTTATGCCGAGGACCATCCGGATGTCGTGGCGCTGCGCCGGCAGATCGAAAGCCTGCGCGCCGCAGGTCCGGCGACTGGCGGCAATACGCTCCAGGCGGAGCTCACAGCCCAGCGCGCGGCCCTGGCGGAAGCGCGCCAGCGCTACAGCGAGGACCATCCGGATATTCGCCGGATGGAACGCAACATCCAGAGCCTGGAGGCGAGGATTGCCTCCGGCGAATCGCCCACGACCAATATCAGCGGTGAAACCCTGCAGGCTGTTCAGCTCGAGACCCAGTTGAATGCCACCGACACGGAAATCGCCGGCCTCCAGGGTCGCAGCCAGCAACTGCGCCAGCGGCTGGAGCAATTCGAATCCCGACTGGGCTCCACGCCGGAAGTGGAACGCGAATACCAGGCCATCACGCGCGGCCTCGACAAGTCGCGGCAGCAATTCGACCTGATGGTCGCAAGGTCGCCTGGGCGCGGAAATGGAAGTCGCCGCAATCGCGGGCGGCACCGCCGACCGGTTCGAGATGGAATCGTCGCCCATCCGTGCCGCAGGATCCCGCGAGTCCGCAGCGGCTGGCGATCATGATCGTCAGCCTGATCCTGGCGGGGATTGCGGCCCTGTCCGCCGTCGTCGTGGCGGAAGCGCTGGATGCGCGCGTGCGTGGCGCCGCCGACATTCGGCGCGCTTTGGGACGCGCGCCGCTATCCATCGTGCCGGAAATTCACAACTCCACCTATGCGCGCGCACACACGCGGCGCCTGGTAATACTGGTCGGTTCCGTGGTGATCGGGGCGCCGGTCCTGTACCTGTTGGTTTACTTCCTGGTCAATTGACCCGCAGCGAGTTGCCGTGAGCATCATCGAAACCGCCATACTCAAGGTCAAGAAGCTTGCAGCCGCTGCTCGCGCCGAGGAAGACGCTGCGCCCGAGCCGCCGCGCCCGCGCGCCGCGCAACGGGACCGCGTGCGTATGGCGGCGCCCGCTGCGCCGTCTCGTTCCTTTCGTGCAGCGACGGTTGATGCCGCGACGATGGAACGTCATGGCGTGCAATGGCAGGTCATTGATTCGAGCGCCGAACGCTCGTACAAGATTCTCCGTACGCGCGTGCAGCAGCGCATGGATGCTGCCGCCTGGCATTCCATCGCGATCACGGCGGCGGCTGCCGGCGACGGCAAGACGCTGACGGCGATCAACCTCGCGATTGCGCTGGCCCGGGATGTGAACACCCGGGTGTTCCTCGTGGACCTCGACATGCAGCGTCCGCAGGTCGCGGCCTATCTGGGCATGCAGTTCGACAAGGGCCTCAGCGATTTCCTGGCCGGGCAGGCGACATTCGACGAGATCGTCTACGAACCCGGTGTCGAGCGGCTCGCCGTGATTCCGAACGCGCGATCGCTGGAGCAGTCCTCGGAGCTGCTGGGCTCGCCGCACATGTTCGACCTCTGTCAGTCGCTGGCCAACGAATTGCCGCGGCGGATCGTGATTTTCGACATGCCGCCATTGCTCCTGAGTGACGACGTATTGAGATTCCTGCCGAACGTGGACTGCCTGCTGCTGGTCGTATCGGAAGGCAAGACGCCGCGCGTCGCGCTGCAGACAGGCCCGCGAAGTCCTGCCGGAGAACAAGTTGCTGGGGATCGTGCTGAACCGTTCCGCAGAACGCGAGGACAGCGGGTACTACTGAGCCGGCGGTTTCGTGGCGCCGTCCTGGCGCGGGAACTGGATCACGCGCTCGACCTGGTAGTCCTTGATCGAACGCGCGTGCGTGAAGATGATGAGCTCGCCGAGCAGGCCGAGCGCAAACAGTTGCAGCCCCAGTACCACGAGCAGCGTCGACAGCAGCAGGGCCGGCCGGTCGGCCAGCGCCTGGCCGAGGAACAGCCGATCGATGACGAGCCAGGCGACCAGCACGGCGCCGACGGCGAAGAGCGTCACGCCGATCATGCCGAAGAAGCGCAGCGGCTTCTTCGTGAACCGCACCAGGAAGAAAATCGTGAAGATGTCGAGGAAGCCGCGCGTGTAATCGCGCGGACCGTAGATGCCCTCGTAGCGGTCTTCGGGCGACTGCCTGACATCCACTTCGTGGACCACGAATCCCTGGCGATCGGCAGTCACCGCGAGGAAGCGGTGCTGGTCGCCGTAGAGCTGGATTTCCTCGAGCACGCGCCGGTCGAAGGCGCGCGCGTTGCAGCCGAGGTCGCGGAAGCGCACGCCGGTGATGGAGCCCAGCAGGCCATGGAAGATGGCGCGGCGCAGGCGCTCGAATGCGCCGCCGGCGCGCGGCCAGCGCCGTCCGACGGCGATGTCGCAGTCCGCCAGGGCTGCGACCAGTTTGGGCAATTCGCTGGCTTCGATCTGGTGGTAGGCGGGCAGGGTGACGATCACCTTGCCGGTGGAATGCTCGAACCCGGCCATCAGCGCCGTGGATTCGCCGAAGGCGCGTGTCAATGCGATCACGGTGAAGCGCTCGCCGTCGGCAAGCAGTTGGCGCAGGCCGGCGGCAAATGGTTCGTGCGCGCCGTCGAGCACGTAGATCATTTCGTAAGCCAGGCCGAGGCTGTCGAGCGCTGCCTTGTACTCCGCATGCAGCTTCGCCGCGTCGGCGTAGCGGCTGCCGACCGGCACGATCGCGGTCAACTCAGGGTTTTGCATGGCCGTTCCAGACACTCTTCGTCAGTCGCGAGAAATGATGCTCGCGCACGTCGCCGAGCTTGTAGACGATCTCGCCGATCACGCCGCCGCACACCAGGATGATGGCAGCCATCAGGAGGATCACGCCGGTTCCGGCGATCGGCAGCGACAGCACGCCAGCGGGTTTGGCGAGATCCCACAGGGCATAGACGAGCGCAAACATCCCGAGCAAGGCGAGCGGCGTCGCCAGGAGACTGAACCACTGCAACGGGCGCGCCGTGAATGTGGCCACCGTCTTGATCACCATGAGGTCCAGCAGCACCTTGTACACGCGCGAGATGCCGTACTTGGACTGGCCGAACTGCCGTGCGTGATGGCGCACCTTGATCTCGGCGATCCGGGGTCCCGCGATCGAAGCCATGGCCGGAATGAATCGATGCATCTCGGAGTACAGCGGAATTTCCTTGATCAGCGCGGCGCGATAGGCCTTGAGCGAACAGCCATTGTCCTTGATCGGCACGCCGGTCACCTTGCCGATCAGCCAGTTGGCGATTCGCGAAGGGATCTTGCGGGAAATCAGCTTGTCCTGGCGGTCGTGACGCCACCCGACCACGATGTCGTAGCCCTCGTCGATCTTGGCGAGGAAGTGCTCGATATCGCGCGGGTCGTTCTGCAGGTCGCCGTCCATCGTGACCAGCACCTTGCCCTGCGCGTGCTCGATGCCGGCCGCCATGGCAGGGGTCTGGCCATAGTTCCGGCGAAAGTTCACGACACGGACGCGCGGGTCGTGGCGGGCGATGTCGATGGCGGCAGCCAGCGTTCCGTCGCGGCTGCCATCGTTGACCAGCACCATTTCGAAGGAGATGCCGAGCGGTTCGACCGCCGAGACGATGGCCGCGTGCATCCGGCGGATGTTCTCCTCCTCGTTGTAGAAGGGAACGATGACCGACAGGTCCGTTTGTCTTATCACGCGCCCAAGGCTCCTTTTCCGGCAGGCACATGATAACCCGCCCGGGTCGGTTAGAATTGTGGCATGAGTCATTGGCCCGTTGACGGTCACGTCCATTTCCATTTTCCGGAGCGCGTCGGGCCAACCCTCGATGCCGCCGCGGCGAATTTCCGCGTCGGCGGGCGGCCGCTCCGAAGGTCTGCTGGGGGGCATGCTGCTGACGCAGACCTCGGGCGAACGCGTCTTTGAGTCGCTGCTGACAGCTCCTGCGATTCCCGGCTGGACTATCTCCCCGGCGCAGGACGAGACGGAGACGCTGATCGCGCGCAAGGGCAAGGCGTCGCTCGCGATCGTCTGCGGCCGCCAGGTGCGGGCGGCGAATGGCCTGGAAGTGCTGGCGCTCGGCACGCGCGAGGTTTTTGCGGACGGGTTGCCGTTTGCGGAAGCGATCGAAGCCGTGCGCCGGTCGGGCGCGCTGACCGTGATTCCCTGGGGTTTTGGGAAATGGTCCGGTGAGCGCGGCAAGCTGGTCGAGCGAACGCTGGAATCGCTGGGGCCCCAGGTCGTGTTCGTTGGCGACAACGGCAATCGACTGGAGCTGCAGGGGCAACCGGCCATGGTCCGCGCGTCCGGGCAGCGGGGCTTTCGCGTGCTTCCGGGCACCGACCCGTTTCCGTTCGCGCGCAATCATCGGCGGGTCGGCGGCCTGGGATTTCTGGCGGAGCTCGATCCTGCGGAGTCGGCGCCCTGGCGCGCGCTGCGCGCGTGGCTGCTTCGCGCGGCCGGAATCGCCGAGACCGTACGGACGCGCCAGCGGCCCGATACAGTTCGTCTTCAACCAGGTCGGCATCCAGATCTACTACCGGTTCATCAACAGAAGGACGGCATGAAGGTCCGCCGCCTGCCCGGGATCCCGGACTGATGTGTGGCATCGCAGGCATCGTCGCACTGCGGGGAGCCGCGCCAACCCGCACCGACGTGGAACGCATGTGCGATGCGATTACCCACCGCGGTCCGGACGATGCCGGCTATCTCGTGGAGGGCCAGGTCGCGCTCGGCATGCGCCGGCTCTCGATCATCGACCTCGCGGGCGGCCATCAGCCGATCTTCAATGAGGACGGCACGGTCGGCGTCGTCTACAACGGCGAGATCTACAACTATCGCGAACTGCGCGACTGGCTGAAGTCGCTGGGGCACAGCTTTCGCACGGCTTCGGACACGGAAGTCATCGTGCACCTGTGGGAACAGGTCGGGATCGATTTCGCGAAGCACCTGAACGGCATGTTTGCCATCGCGCTGTACGACCGCGCGCGCCAGCGCGTCGTGCTGGCGCGCGATCATGTCGGCATCAAGCCGCTTTACTATTCGCTGGGCGCCGATGCGCTCGTGTTCGGCTCCGAGGTCAAGGCGGTGCTTGAATCGGGCCGCGTGCCGCGTCGCCTGAAAGTGGACGGTCTGGCCCAGTTCCTGTCATGGGAATACGTGCCCGGGGCAGGCACCATGCTCCAGGACGTCCACCGCCTCGAGCCTGCGCGAACCCTGGAACTCGATCTGGCCACCGGGCGCAGCACCGTACGCCGCTTCTGGAGCCCGCTGGCGACAGAAGGCACCGACGCCCGTTCGGACGGCGGCCGAGTGGGAAGACGAGGTCGATGCCGCGATACGCCGCTCGGTGCAAAGCCAGCTCGTGAGCGACGTGCCACTCGGGGCCTTTCTCTCGGGCGGCGTGGACAGCTCGCTGGTCGTGGCGGCGATGGGCGCCGCCGAGACCTTCAGCATCGGATTCGACGACCCGAGCTACAACGAGACGCAGTGGTCGAAGCGCGTCGCCGACCATCTGGGCGTTCGTCATCACGTCGAAATCATCCGTCCGCAGGTGCTGGAGCTCTTCGAGCACCTGATGCATTTCATGGATGACCCGATCGGCGACTTCTCGATCTTCCCGACCTACCTCGTGTCGAAGCTCGCGAGACAGCACGTCAAGGTCGTGCTGTCCGGCGACGGTGGCGACGAGCTGTTCGGCGGCTACGAGACCTTCCTGGCGGAAGAGAAATTCCGCGCCTGGCAGAAGATCCCGGCCTGGCTGCGTCGCGGCGTCATCGAGCCCGCGATCGAGGCCCTGCCGCCGACGGCCGCCAAGAAGGGCCTGGTGAACAAGGCCAAGCGCTTCGTCGAGGGCGCGCGTCTTGATTCGTCCTGGGGCCATGCGCGCTGGCGCGTGTTCTGCGATGAGGTCGTTCGCTCGCAGCTGTTCACCGAGGAGGCGCGACGTGCGGTGGCATCGCCCGTCGGCGCGCACATTCTCGCCCTGCAGGCGGAAGCGCCGGACCGTGACGTCCAGGGATCGTGCCCTGTACGTCGATTTCGGCAGCTACATGGTGGACAACTGCCTGACCAAGGTGGATCGGATGTCGATGGCCTGCTCGCTCGAGGCGCGCGTGCCGCTGCTGGACCGCGATATCGCCGAACTCGCTTTCCGGCTGCCGGCGGCGCTCAAGTACGACGGCAGCCACACCAAGATCCTGCTCAAGCGGGTCGCCGCACGCCACGTGCCGCGGGAATGCGTTTACAGGCCCAAGGAAGGCTTCAGCATTCCGATCAAGAACTGGCTCCGGAACGAGTTCCGGCCCCTCGTGGAGCGTTACCTGGCGCCGGAGCGCCTGAAATCCGAAGGCCTGTTCGAGCCCGAAGTGGTCGGGCGCCTGTGGCAGGAACACCTCGACAATCGCGCGAACCACAGTCACCTGCTGTGGTCGCTGCTGGTGTTCGAGCAGTGGCGGGATCGTTGGGGCGTCACGGCATGATCGCGCGCGATCTCGCGGCTGCGGCGCGTCGCGAGTTCGACCTCGCGATCATCGGCGGCGGGATCTATGGCGTGACATTGCTGCAGCAGGCCGCGCGGAGCGGCCTGTCTGCCTGCCTGTGCGAAGCGCGGGATTTCGGCGGCGGCACGAGCTGGAATTCATTGCGCATCATCCATGGCGGCCTGCGCTACCTGCAGACCCTGGACCTGCGGCGGTTCTTCCAGTCGGTGGAGGCCCGGCGCAGCCTGGCGATTCAGTTCCCGACGCTGCTGCGACCGCTCGAATGCCTGATGCCTCTCTACGGCGAAGGCATGAAACGCGTTTCCATCATGCGGATGGCGCTGCTCGTCAACGACCTGCTGAGCCGTCGTCGCAACGAGGGCGTCGCGGCGGCCGTGCGGGTGCCGGGCGGCGGCGTGCTCGATGCGCCGTCGACACGCGAGCGGTTCCGGCAAGTGCGCGCGGCGGGGCTCGAGGGCGCGGCGCGGTGGAGCGACCTGTTCATGATCAGCTCCGAACGCATCGTCATGGAATTCCTGCGCGATGCCTGTCGTGCCGGGGCCGTGGCCATCAACTACGCGCCGGCGCTCGATGTCGTCAGCGACGGCATGACGGCGCGAGGCATCCGCGTGCGCGACGAACTCTCCGGGGTGGAATACACGATCGCGGCGCGGACGGTGGTCAATTGCGCGGGTCCACAGTTGCGAGACATCGCGCGCGGCCGGGGCGGGGATCCGGAGCGGCTGTTCCGGCCCTCACTCGCTTTCAACGTGCTGCTCGACCTCGAGTTGCCGACGGATGGCGCCGTGGCGGTGGCTCCGCCGCAGCCGGGCGCGCCTGTACTCTTCGCGGTGCCGCAGCAAGGGAAGCTGCTGGTCGGCACGCGGCATCTGCCGCGGCCGCCGGAGACCACCGAGGCCGTCGCGACGGAAGCCGAAATCCTGTCGCTGCTGGCCGATCTGAATCAGGCCATTCCGGGACTGAATGCCCGGCCGGGCAACGTGCGCCGGGTGTTCGCAGGCCTGTTGCCGGCGAGCGTCGCGGGCAGCAGCGAGCTTGCGAAGCGCGAAGTATTCCTTGATCACGGCAAGGCAGGCGGCCTGGCTCGTTTCTATAGTGTCGCTGGCGTGAAATTTACGACTGCGCAGGACGTGGCGCGCCAGATGCTGCGGATGATGGGTGTGGCCGGTGTCGGTACGGCAGAGCTGTCGCCGCTGCCGCTATCCGCGGCAACCGGGATCCTGACGAACGCCAGGAATTTCCTCGCGGCGGAACCGGAATCAATCCGATCGGCGCTGCAACAGGTGATCGACGAGGAGGCCGTCCATTGCCAGGAGGACCTCATGCTCCGTCGCACCAACTGGGCCGTGACTGAGGCCGATCTCGGTCCTGTCAAGGCTCGGATCACGCAGCTCTCGAATCTGCCGCCGGCGACGCCTGGGGCATCGGTGCGCGCTCAGGAGGCCGCGAGCGCCTGACATAATCCCGTTTTTCGCTGGACAAAGATTTGTAGGACGCAGCTATGATGAAAGGCAGCAGACGGGGATCCAGCAATGCCTTTCAATATTTCGAAGTGGCTCATGCGCACGAAGATTGACGCGCACGTGCGTCGATCCGGCAAGCCGATGGAGCAGCGACGCGTCGTCAATCCGTACCACGCCGTCGGCATCTCACCCGCATTGGGCTGCTGCAAGGCGGCCACCGAGCTCAAGGGCCGTCGATTCCTGTCGGCGGAGGCGCCCAAGATTCCGCTCCCTGCCTGCGATGCGGCATCCTGCAAGTGCCGTTTCACCCACTTCGACGACCGGCGCGACGACCACGACCGCCGTCAGGTCAAATTGAATGCACTCGGTCTGCTGACGCGCGAACGGCGCCGGGGTCACGGCAGCCGGACCACGGACTAGCGCGCCTATCGGGCCTTGAATTCCTCGGACTGCAGGTTGTAGCGCGCGAGAAGCTTGTAGAAATCCGTGCGGTTTCTTCCGGCCAGCTTGGCCGCCTGCGTGACATTCCCGCGCGTGATCTGCAAGAGCTGCACCAGGTAATTGCGCATGAACTCGTCCCGCGCCTCGTCGAAGGTCGAGACCGGCGGTGCAGTGCCGGTTCCGAGCGCCCGCTGCACCAGTTCCAGGCTGATGACCGGGCCAGTGGCGAGCGAGGCGGCGTGCTGCAGGAGTGTTGAAAGCTGCCGGACATTGCCGGGCCATTCGCTGACCATCAGCAATTCGATGGCTTCTGGCGCGAGCAGGTGGCGCTCGCCGGTCTGGCGCGCCAGCTCGTCGAGAAAATGCGCCGTCAGCAGGGGTACGTCATCGCGCCGTTGCGAGAGCGGGGGCAGGTCGATGCGACTGACGCTCAGTCGATAGTACAGGTCCTCGCGAAACTTGCCGCGCGTGATCAGCTCGGACAGATTCTTTGCGGTGCCTGAGATGATCCGCGTCTGCTCATGATCCAGCAGGCCGACGAGCGTGATCTGCTGGTCGAGCGGCAGGTCCGCTATCTCATCGAGGTACAGCGTGCCGGATGGCGCGCCGGGCGGCGGCGGCGGGTCGTCGGATTTTCTCCGTCCCTGCAGCGCGGCCTGCAATGTCTCATTCGTCGCGATGGCACAGGAGAGAGTCGAGAAGCGCGTGCCACGCCTGGCGCTGGCCTGGTGAATCGCCGCAGCCAGTTTCGCCTTGCCGGTGCCCGGCTGGCCCGCAATCATCACTGGGGCGTCGGAACCGGCCGCCATCAACGCCTGCGACAGCCGGTCCTCCATGACCGGATTGCGCGTGATGATTCCGGCGCGCCAGTCCTCGTTGACGCTTGCGAAGCCCGAAATCTTCAACGCGTTCTCGATTTGCTCGAGCAGCTGTTCCTTTTCGACCGGCTTGGTCAGGAACGCATAAGCCCCGCTCTTCGTCGCCGTCACCGCATCCGGGATCGTGCCGTGCGCCGTCAGCAGGATCACCGGAAGCGCCGGGTAGCGGCCCTGCAGTTCCTTCAGCAGCGCGATGCCGTCCTTGTCCTTCATGCGCAGGTCCGTGACCAGCACATCCGGATGAAACCGGGGCACGGATGTCAGCGCCTGGGCGGCGCTCTCGCAGGCGGCCACCTCGAAGCCCTCCGAGCGCAGCCGGATCGTCAGCAGGCGCAGCAACCCGCTGTCATCGTCCACCAGGACGACGCGCGGGCGCCGGCCGAGCTGCGTCCTCATGGCTTGCGCTCGGTCGCGCCGCCTTCGAGCGCGGTGATTGCCTCGAGCTTGGCCTCCGCCTGCTCGAGTTCATGCCGCAGCCGTTCTTTTTCCGCTGTCTCCTGCTGCAGGCGCCGGTTCAGGCCGGCAATGCGGTCGCGGTCAGTCGCATTCGACGCGCTGCGCAGCGCCGTATTCTCCTGGGTGAGCGCGAGTCGCGCATCGAGTTCGCGGACGATCAGCTCGGCCAGCGCCCGTTCGGACGGCAGAAGGGTCTGCGGCGTCGCGAGCGTCTCGCCAAGCAGGGCCCTGGCGCCTTCGGGATCGGTGGCTGCATGACCGGGAACGGCAAGCACGAAGGCATAGCGCAGCCGGTGCTGGGTGGACGGATTGGCGAGATAGGCGGAATGGGCGTCCTGCAGGATCTCCGCCTGTTCTGCCGCGCCGCCACGGCTCAGTCGCTCGAGCGTCGCGAGATAGCCGGCAACGAGCTGGCCGTCGTCGGTGACGGGTGCCGGTGGCGTTTCCTTGCGGCGCTTGAGGCCGGTCCAGTCGTCCACCGCGGCGCAGCCCGTTGCGAGCGTCGCGGACACGAGCAGGGCGGTCAGCCGCTTATGCCGCATGGACCGCACCTTTCAGGGCAGGCATCGGCAGCCTGATTCGCAGGTGAGCGCCAGGGAACTCGCCGTCGACGATCTGGACCGTACCGCCGTGAGCCTGCACGAATTCACGCACGACCGAGAGACCGATTCCTGTTCCTTTCAGCGGGCCGCCGTGCGGCGTGGGCCCGGAGTAGAACGCCTCGAAGACCTTCTCGCGTTCCTCGACCGGTATGCCCGGGCCACTGTCGGCCAGGTCGATGATGGTCGTCGTACCGTCCGGGTAGGCGTGCAGGTGGATGGTTCCCCCGCGCGGCGTGAATTTCAGCGCATTCGACAGCAGGTTGTCGAGGACCAGTTTCAGTTTCGCACGGTCGCCGACCATGTTGACGTCTGCGACCTGCAGATCGAGCTTCAGGTCGCGCGCGGCCAGGGCGAGGCGCTGGCTGTCCACGACCGTACCGACCAGGGAACTGAGCCGGAAATGGGTCCGCTCGACCGTACTCGTCTGCGAATGCCAGGCGCTGTAGGACAACAGGTTTTCGATGAGGCGCTGCAGGCGCAGCGCGTTCTCGCGGAGGATCGACGCAACCTCGCGCTGGTTCTCATCGAGCGCGCCGACCGCGCCATCCAGCAGCAGGTCGGTACCCTCGCGGATATTGGCAAGCGGCGTCTTCAGTTCGTGCGACATATGGCGCAGGAAGCGATTGCGCTCCACGGCGATCTCGAGCAACCGCGTGCGCAGCCATTCGAGCTGCCGGCCAAGCGCCGAAAGATCGGCCGGGCCGCTGATTGCAATCGACTGCGAGAACGCTCCGCGGCCGAGGTCGCTGATGGCCCGATCGATGGCGCGCAGCGGCCGCAGCACGAAGAACGCGAAGATGGCTGCCAGGGCGATGAAGGCCGGTACCAGCGCCATGACGGCCCACAGGAGCCACTGCTGGGTCGCCGCCGCCTGTCGTTCCGCGTCCAGCAGCCGCGTGTCGATGCCGTCACGAGTCTGGTCTGCAAGGCCATTGGCTTCGGCGCCCAGCACGTCGAAGCGCGCGACCAGGGCGCCCCGGCGATCCTCGGCCACGGCATCGTGGACCAGGATCGAGGCGGCCTCGCCGGCGGCCTGCACGCGCGCGACCTGCGCGGGCGGCCCGGACGCTGCGAGCAACTGGAGCGTGCGTCCGAATGCGCGGTAATTGGCGTCGAAGGCGGCGGCCAGGCGCGGGTCGTCCAGCAGCCCATACAGGCTCGCAGAGCGCTCCATCGCGGCGATGTTCTGGAACAGCACCTGGGTCTGCTGGGTCAAGGCGATGCTGTCCCGCACGAGGACGTCGCTCGTGCGCGATAGCTGGCGCAGCTGGACGGCGCCGTACACGACCGCCGCGGTCAGCGGCAGCACGATCAGCAGCAGGGCTGCCGAGAGCAGCCCACTCAGTGACCGTGGGCGAAGGGTGGCCATCCGCCTATGGTACCGTCAGGTCATTGGCTGGCGCAGGAGCCTTTGCTCCCAGGCGAGGGCCGAGTTCACGATTTGGCCCAGGTCCTTGTGCCGCGGTACCCAGGAGAGCTCCTTGCGGATCCGGTCGGCCTTTGCCACCAGGCAGGGCGGGTCGCCGGCGCGGCGCGGCGACTCGGTGATCCGCAGCGTCTTGCCGGAAGCCCGCGCGACCTCGTCCAGCACCTCGCGGACGCTGAAGCCCTGGCCGTAGCCGCAGTTCAAAGTGGTCGGGGCGCCGCCGGCACGCAGGTAGGCGAGTGCCTGCAGGTGGGCAGACGCCAGGTCCGCCACGTGAATGTAGTCGCGCACGCAGGTACCGTCCTTCGTGTCGTAGTCGGTGCCGAAGATCGAGACATGATCGCGCCGTCCGACCACGTGTTCGCACGCCACCTTGATCAGGTGCGTGGCCTCAGGCGTTGACTGGCCGATTCGGCCGCCAGGGTCGGCGCCGGCGACGTTGAAATAGCGCAGTGCAACGAACCGCAGCGGGTGGGCGGCAGCCACGTCGTGCAGCATCCATTCGCTCATCAGTTTCGAACGGCCGTACGGATTGATGGGCGCAGTCGGGGTTTCCTCCGAGGCGGTGCCGCCGGGCGGCATGCCGTAGACGGCGGCGGTTGACGAGAAGATGAAGTTCTTCACGCCCGCGTCCACGCAACACTGCAACAGCGTTCGCGTGCCGCCCGTGTTGTTGCGGTAGTACTTGAGCGGGTTGGCAACCGACTCCGGCACGACGATGTGGGCCGCAAAGTGCAGCACGCTGTCGATCTTCCGGGACTTCAGCAGTCCGGTCACGAGGGCTGCGTCGTTCGTATCGCCGACCGTCAACTCTCCGTGAAGGACCGCGGAGCGGAAGCCAGTCGACAGGTTGTCGAGGATGTAAAGCTGTTCCTGCTGCTCGCCAAGCTGGCGGACAACGTGGCTGCCGATATATCCGGCTCCGCCGGTGACGAGAATTGCGCCCATCAGGACTCCTTCGAATTCGTCGCCGCATGATAGCAACGATTCATGCGGATGCCGGTTCCATTATGGAAACTCGGCTGGCGATCTGCGATGCGCTGCATGCACTGGATTCCGATTCGGGTGCGCCAGGTCACGTTATTGAAATCTCGACGCTGGATTCCTGGTTCTTCGCGTGCAGCATTTTTTCGATGCCGGCCGCGGAAAAAGCGCGCATTCGCGCGTCGCAATGAAAACGATCGGCTGATTAAGTCAGATCGACAAATTTTCTGTCTCTGAAGTGCGACATGGCACTGTCGCACGCAGTTGCGCATGGCCTGACAATCCCTGCGCAACGTATTGATCAGGGGGAATCGGGTCTGAGTCAGACCTTGGTTCACGTGTAAACGGCAAACCCGTCGCGAGGCGGGGACGCAAAGCTTCCGGTCTCGTGAGAGACAGCGGGGTTGCCACTTGAAAGCCTACAAGACACTGGCGGTTGGCCTGCTTGCTCTCTCGATGACTGCGTGTCTCGAGCACGAGCAAGAAAACAATATCCAGCCGTTGCTCGACAACCAGGCGCCGATCATCGACGCATTGCCGGCTGAAACCGCGATGATGGCGGGCGATCCTTTGCTGATCACGCCCACGGCCAGCGATCCCGAAAATGATCCCCTGACATTCGAGATCGCCAACAAGCCGGACTGGGCGACATTCGACACGACCACCGGCGTGCTTTCGGGAACGCCGACTGACGCCGATGTCGGCAGTTACGGGAGAGTGCGCATTTCCGTCAGCGACACCGCGCACGTCACGAAGGGCAACAAGTTCCGCATCAAGGTTGATCCCCATCCGACCTCGGAGCCGCCGCCCAATCAGCCGCCGGTCATTTCTGGCAGCGCCCCGAGCTCGGTTGCCGAAGGCCAGGCGTATTCCTTCACGCCGACGGCATCGGATCCGGACGGCCAGAGCCTCAGCTTTTCGATCGCCGGCAAGCCGGCCTGGGCCTCCTTCAACACGGCTAACGGGCAGCTCTCCGGCACGCCGGGCGCCGGCTCGGCGGGCAGCTACTGCCAACATCCGGATCACGGTGACCGACGGCGCGGCGAGCGCGACGCTGCCGGCGTTCTCGATCACGGTCACGCCCACGGTCGTGAACCGGGCGCCCGTCATCAGCGGCACCGCGGGGACCGCGGTGCGTGAAGGCAGCGCGTACAGCTTCACGCCGACCGCGAGCGACCCGGACGGCGATTCGTTGACATTCAGCGTCAACAACAAGCCGGCCTGGGCGAGCTTCAGCGCGAGCACCGGCCGTCTGTCCGGCACGCCTCCGGCCGGCAGCGCGGGCAATTACCAGGGCATCGTGATATCGGTCAGCGACGGCAGCCTCTCTGCGTCGTTGCCGGCATTCTCGATCAACGTGGCAGCGAACCGTGCGCCGAGCATCAGCGGAACGCCCCCGGCGACGGTCACGTCGGGACAGGCGTATTCGTTCACGCCCGGTGCATCGGATCCGGACGGCGATGCGCTCAGTTTCAGCATCGTGAACAAGCCGACCTGGGCGAGCTTCAACAGCAGTAGCGGCCGCTTGTCCGGAACACCGGCCCAGAGTGCGGTCGGCGATTACATCGACATCCGCATCAGCGCGAGCGATGGCATGGCGACGACGTCGCTGCCTGCTTTCCAGATTGCGGTCGAAGCGGCGAATCGTCCGCCGACGATCTCGGGCGCGCCTCAGACATCCGTCGTAGTAAGCCAGGCGTACTCATTCACCCCGACTGCCGCCGATCCGGATGGCGATACGCTGACATTCAGCATCACCAACAAGCCGTCGTGGGCGACTTTCAGCACCAGCTCGGGGCGCCTGTCAGGCACGCCGGGCGCGGGAACGGTCGGTTCCTATGCGAATATCGCGATCAAGGTGAGCGACGGTACGCTCCAGGCATCGCTGGCCTCGTTCTCGATCGCGGTCCAGCAGTCGGCCAACGGCACAGCGACGCTCAGCTGGACGCCCCCGACGACGCGCGCGGACGGCTCGCCGCTTACAAACCTGGCTGGCTACAAGGTTCGTTATGGAACTGCGGTGGGCTCGTATGCGACCACGATCTCGATCGACAATCCGGGTGTCACGAGCTACATGGTGGAAAACCTGTCATCGGGTACCTGGTACTTCGTAATGGCGTCCTATGATTCAACCGGACTGGAAAGCGCGAACTCGAGCCCGGCTTCGAAGACGATTCCCTAGCGCGAACCGAGAGCGACAGACCCCGGCAGGCTTCGGCCTGCCGGGGTTTTTCTTTGCGGCTGGTGCGATCGGGGACAGGACGCTATGTTGCCCCGATGAACCAGGACCAGGCCCCGAGCGCGGAAGTCCCCTTTGCGACGCTGTCGCCGGACACGGTGATCGACGCCGTGGAGGCGGCGGGATTCCGCAGCGACGGCCGCACGCTCGCCCTCGGCAGTTACGAAAACCGCGTCTTCCAGGTCGGCCTCGAGGACGCGGAACCCGTGGTCATCAAGTTCTACCGTCCGGGCCGCTGGACGGATGAAGCCATCGCCGAGGAACATGCCTTTGCCCGCGAACTCGCGGCGGCCGAGATCCCCGTCATCGCTCCGCTCGAGCCGGCCACCCACGAGAAGCTGGGTAACGGACCGGTGCCCGTATTCGCCGGATTCCGCATCGCCATCTACCCGCGCCGCGGCGGCCAATGGCCGGAACTGGGCACGCCGGACGACCGGCAGTGGATCGGCCGATTTCTCGGGCGGATCCACATGGTGGGAGCGGCGGGACGATTCGAGCATCGCGCGCGCTTTTCGGTCGAAGCGATGGGACGCGAGTCGGTCGACTATCTTCTGGATGGCGACTTGATGGCCGATTACATCGCGCATCGCTACGACCTGGTCAGCGGAGAATTGCTGGACCTGGTGGAGGCGCGATTCGAGGCGGCAGGGCCCTTGCGGCAGCTCCGCATCCACGGCGACTGCCACCGCAACAACGTGTTGTGGACCGCGGCGGGGCCGCATTTCGTCGATCTCGACGACTGCATGACGGGCCCCGCGATGCAGGACCTGTGGATGCTGCTCGCGGGGAATGCCGCCGAGATGCGCGCCCAGCTCGGGGACATCCTCGAAGGCTATTCGCAATTTGCGACATTCGATCCGGTCGAGACGATGCTGATCGAGCCGTTGCGGGCGCTCAGGATGATCCACTACGCCGCCTGGCTCGCGCGCCGCTGGCACGACCCGGCGTTCCCGCTGGCGTTTCCCTGGTTCGGCGAAGTGCGCTACTGGGAGCGCCACGTGGCGGAGCTGGAGGAGCAAATCATGACCCTGGAACAGGCGTGAATCAGGCGCCGTCTGCAGGCTCATAGGAGCCGCGCCGCGCCGGTCCCCACCCAGAGCCCAGCCTTTGGCCGTTTCGGCCCCTGAAACGGTCCAGGCGCTGCCTGAGGGGCCTTGGCGCAGGCCGGATTGGCGGATTCGAAATACCGTCGGGAAAACAATAAGTTAAGGGGGGTATCGGTGATGTCACATGAAACCGGCTTTGGGGTCCCGTCGGAGCGTTCCTGGCGCGCCCGCCTTCTGGTGTAAGATCGCGGCCCTTTTGCACCGCGATACGACCCCGTGATCCAGAATCTGCGCAACATCGCGATCATCGCGCACGTCGACCACGGCAAGACGACCCTGGTGGACAAGCTGCTGCGCCAGTCGGGCACGCTGGATGCGCGCAAGCCCGTGACCGAGCGCGTGATGGATTCGAACGCGCTCGAGCGCGAGCGCGGCATCACGATCCTCGCGAAGAACACCGCCATCCGCTGGGGCGATTACCGCATCAACATCGTGGACACGCCCGGGCACGCCGATTTCGGCGGCGAGGTCGAGCGCGTGCTGTCGATGGTGGACTGCGTGCTGCTGCTGGTGGATGCCGTGGACGGGCCGATGCCGCAGACCCGCTTCGTCACGCAGAAGGCGTTCGCGCACGGGCTTTCGCCGATCGTCGTGATCAACAAGATCGACCGACCCGAGGCGCGCCCGGAGTGGGTGCTGAACCAGACCTTCGACCTGTTCGATCGCCTGGGTGCGAGCGAGAAGCAGCTCGACTTCCCGGTCGTCTACACGTCGGCGTTGCGCGGTGTCGCGGGACTCGATCCGGCGCATCTCGCCGCGGACATGACGCCGCTGTTCGAGACGATCGTCGCGCGCTGCCCGGCGCCCGACGTGGACATCGATGCGCCGCTGCAGCTGCAGATCAGCCAGCTCGACTACTCGAGTTACGTGGGCGCGATCGGCATCGGGCGGATCCGGCGCGGCACGATCCGGCGCGGCATGCCGATCGCGGTCGTCGGCCGCGACGGCTCGATTCGAAGCGAGCGGGTCGGGCAGGTGTTCGGATTCCTGGGACTCGAACGCATCGAGACCGAGGAAGCGCGCGCCGGCGACATCATCGCGTTCTCGGGCATCGAAGCGCCGAAGATCTCGGACACGATCTGCGATCCCGAGCATCCGGAAGCGCTGCCGCCGCTGGTCGTCGACGAGCCGACCATCAGCATGACTTTCGAGACGAACACTTCGCCGCTGTTCGGGCAGGAGGGCAAGTTCGTCACCAGCCGCCAGCTGCGTGAACGCCTGCTGCGCGAAATACTGGCCAATGTCGCGCTGCGCGTCGAGGAGACCGACGACCCGGACCGCTTCGTCGTCTACGGCCGCGGCGAACTGCATCTCGGCATCCTGATCGAGAACATGCGCCGCGAAGGCTATGAACTGGCCGTGTCGCGCCCGCGCGTGGTCGTCAAGGAAGAGGGTGGGCAGCGGCTCGAGCCCTGGGAACAGCTGACGGTGGACATCGAATCGACCGCGCAGGGCGCCGTGATGGAGGCGCTCGGTGCGCGTGGCGCCGAACTCGTGGACATGATCCCCGACGGCAAGGGCCGCGTGCGGCTCGATTACAGGATTCCTTCCCGCGGCATGATCGGATTCCAGACCGATTTCCGCACGATGACCAGCGGCACGGGCCTGATGTACCACGTGTTCGATCACTTCGGGCCGGTGGTGGACCGCGACCTTTCGGAGCGCACGGCCGGCGTGATGATCTCCAATGGCCGGGGCCCGGTGCTCGCCTATGCGCTCTTCAACCTGCAGGAACGCGGCAAGCTGTTCGTCGGCCCGGGCGACCTGGTCTACGAGGGCCAGATCGTCGGCGAGACAAGCCGCGAGGGCGACATGGTCGTCAATCCGCTGAAGGGCAAGAAGCTCACCAACATCCGCACGCAGAGCAAGGACGAGAACGTGCTGCTGACGCCGCCCATCCGCATGGGGCTCGAGCAGGCGATGGAATACATCGTCGACGACGAGCTCGTCGAAGTCACCCCGAAGAACATCCGGCTGCGCAAGCGCCACCTCAACGAAGGGCAGCGCAAGAGGGCGGAGCGCGCCGGCTGAGCGGCCGGTCACGATCTGGCCCCGGTCGAATCGCGAACGGCGTCACGTTCGCACCGAAGTCGATCCCCTAGCATCGTCGCATTACGTCGCATTCGCAGAGTGCGGCGCAGGCCTGCGTGGGGTCATGGTGGCCAAGAAAGATCCGGGCAATGTCGTGCGGCTGAAAGCGCTTGTGCCGAAGGCGGTCGAGCCGCCCGTGGCTGCACCGGCGTCCGCGCCGGAGCATGAGCGCGGCGCCGATGACCTGCATCCGCTGCTCGAGCGCCAGCTGCTGGAAGCCGCCGACACGGACGGCAAGATGCGGCTGCGCAAGCTGCTGATGATCGTCACCCGCCAGTACGAAATCTTCGAAAACGAGCGCACCAGCCTCGAGACCGTCATGCGGCTCGCCTCGGACGAGGCGACCGCGATCACCGAGAAGGTCGAGCGCGAAAGCGTCGCGAAACTGCAGGCGATACTCGATCACGTCAAGGACGGGATCATTTCCTGCGACCACCGCGGCCGCATCGAAAGCGTCAACCGGACGGCCGAACGTTTCTTCGGCATCCGCCAGAGCGACGTGCTGGCACAGACGCTGGACGTACTGCTGCCGCACATCGCGGCCGGCGGCGGCGACATTGCCAGCACGCTCGAGGACCTGGCCGCGTCCCAGGAAAACACGCACTACGACCTCGCGGCCCGCGAAGTGGTCGCGAAGCACCAGCGCGGCGACCTGATGGCGGCCGAGGTGCTGGTCAGCAAGATGCTGACCAAGCGCCGCCCGACCTACATCATCTGCGTGCGCGACATGGCGGAACGGTCCAAGGCCGAGGACGCGCTGAAGGACAGCGAGGCGCGCTACCGGGTGCTGGTCGAGAACGCGCCCGAGGCGGTCGTCGTGCTGGACGTCGAGTCGGGCCGCTTCGTGGACTGCAACGAGAACGCGGCCGAATTCTTCAAGATGACGCGCGAGAAGCTGCTGAGCATCGGGCCGGCAGCGGTGAGCCCCCCGGTGCAGGCGGACGGCACGCCGTCATTCGGCATCAGCCGCGGCTATGTCGAAGAGGCGCTCTCGGGCGGCACGCCGGTCTTCGAATGGCTGCACCGCGACGCCGAGGGCAATGTCATTCCCTGCGAAGTGCGCTTCGTGCGGCTGCCGAGCTCCAATGGCAGCCTGATCCGGGCCAGCATCATCGACATCACCGAGCGCAAGCGCGCCGAATTGATCAGTTCCGGCGAGCGGCGCGCCTTCGAGAAGATCGCATCCAATGAACCGCTCGTGGTCGCGCTGACGGCGATCACCGAGGTCGTCGAGCGCGTGCTGCCGGACGCGATCTGCTGCATCCGGCTGTACGACCCGGTGCGCAGGACGCTGACGCACGCGGCGGGCCCCAGCCTGCCGCGCGAGTATGTCGCGCTGATGGACAATGTCCCGGCCGAGATCCGCTTCGGATCCTGCGCGGCGGCAGTCGCGCTGCAGCGGCAGATCATCGTGCCGGACATCGCGAAGGACGCGCTCTGGGAGCATCGCCGCGACGCGGCCCTGCGGGCCGGCCTGCACGCCTGCTGGTCCACGCCGATCACCGGCGCGGACGGGCGCATGCTCGGCACGTTCGCAACCTACCTGAAGCGCACGCGCATGCCCTCGCGGCGCGACCTCGAGCTGGTCGGGCGCATGGCCCAGCTCGCGCGCATCGCGATCGAGCGGCGCCGCGGCGAGGATGCGCTGCGCGAGAGCGAACGGCGCTTCCGCGGGCTCTTCGACAACGTCGTCGAGGGCGTCTACCAGGTCACGATGGACGGCTACCTGCTGTCGGCCAACCCGGCGCTGATCGCGATGCTGGGCTACGGCTCGCTGGAGGAACTGCGCGCTATCGGCTCGACCGAGGCGCTGTACGTCGTGCCCGAGACCCGCCACCGGCTGATCGACCGGCTGATCACCGAGGGCGAGCTGGTCGAGACGGAATACGACCTGAAGCGCAAGGACGGCACGATCATCACGATCACCGAGAATGCGCGGCTCAATCGCGACGAGCGCAACCAGCCGACCGGTTTCGAGGGAACGGTCACCGACATCACGGAGCGCAAGCGCGCCGAGCAGCGCTTCTACGAGCAGAAGGAGCGCGCCGAGGTCACGCTGCAGTCGATCGCCGACGCCGTGATCACGACGGATCGCGCGGGGACCATCGATTACGTGAATCCGATCGCCGAGAAACTGACCGGCTGGGATTCCCGCGAGGCCTGTGGCCGCAATGTCACGGCGGTCGTCAAGCTGGTGACCGACGGCAGCCAGTCGCCCATCGAGGATCCCGTCAGCCACGCGCTCGTGACCGGCGAGCCGCTCAGCCTGGCCGACCAGACGGTGCTGGTGAGCAGGAGCGGAGCCGAGGTGCCGATCCAGGCGACCGTGGCGCCGATCCGCGACCGCAATGGCCACACGGCTGGCGCCGTGATGGTGTTCAGCGACGTCAGCCGCGAACGCCGGATGAAGCGGCTGCTGTCCTACCAGGCGGCGCACGATGCGCTGACCGGGCTGATCAACCGGCGCGAGTTCGAGAGCCGGCTCACCGTCGCGCTGGAAACGGCGCGTGCGGACCGCAACATCCGCCACGCGATGGTCTACGTGGATCTCGACCAGTTCAAGGTCGTCAACGACACCTGCGGCCATCCGGCCGGCGACCAGCTGCTGCGCCAGGTCACCGGGCTGCTGCAGACCCGCGTGCGCGCCAACGACGTGCTGGCGCGCCTGGGCGGCGACGAATTCGGCGTGCTGCTCGAGCATTGCACGCCGGAGCAGGCGCTGCGCATCGCGGACACGCTGCGCCAGGCGATCCGCGACCTGCGGTTCCACTGGGGCGCAAGCACGCTGCAGATCGGCGCCAGCATCGGCATCGTCGAGATCAACCAGCTCACCGAGAGCGTCGCGACGCTGCTCTCGGCCGCCGACATCGCCTGCTATTCCGCCAAGGACGGCGGCCGCAACCGCGTGCAGGTCTATGACCCGGCGAGCGCCTCGGCGCGCCACCGCGAGATGCGCTGGATGTCGCGGCTGACCAATGCCCGCGATGAAGGCCGTCTCGACATCGTGTTCCAGCCGATCGTCAAGATCTCGGGTGCGGCCGACGCAAGGCCACATTACGAGTTGCTGCTGCGCCTGCTGGACGAGAATGGCCAGACCGTGCTGCCCGACGAATTCATCCCGGCGGCCGAGCGCTACAACCTGATGCCCTCGCTGGACCGCTGGGTCGTCGAAAAGGTGCTGCGCGACATCGTGCCGTCCACCAAGGACGGCGTCGAGACGGCGGCCTTCACCGTCGCGGTCAACCTGTCCGGCACGACGCTATCCGACCCGGGATTCCTCGAGTTCCTGATCGACACGCTCGAGACCCACGAACCGACGCCGGGCGTGCTGTGCTTCGAAGTCACCGAGACCGCGGCAATCACCAACCTCGGGCACGCGAGCTACCTGATGCGCGAAATGGCGAGCCGCGGCTGCCTGATCGCGCTCGACGACTTCGGCAGCGGACTGTCGTCATTCAATTACCTGCGCACGCTGCCCGTGCACTTCCTGAAGATCGACGGCCAGTTCGTCCAGAACGTGGCCAACGACCGCATCGACCGGAGCATGGTCGAGGCGATCGTCCAGATCGGCAGGGCGATCGGCATCGAGACCGTCGCCGAGCGCGTCGAGACCCCCGAGGTGCTCGAGACGCTGCGCGAGATCGGTGTCGGCTATGCGCAGGGATTCCTGTGCGGCCGCCCTTGCCCGATGTCCGGCTTCCCGCACCACAAGTAATCCTCCAGAACTGTCTGCCGACCGCGACACGCCGTGCTTGTCTCTGCAAGCCGTCTCGCAAGAATTGGCGCCGACCAGTGAACGGGCCTGGTCCCGCCATACGGAAGCGGCGCAAATCCACCGGTCTGCGGCCTGGGCAACGGGCGGACCACACGAAAGGGAGTATTCAACGTGTACCAGCAAGGAAGCGGGTCGTGGGTCTGGGGGCGCGGTGTTGCAGTGGTTGCGTTACTGGCCGCGGCTTTGTCAGTCACCTCGGTCGCGGCGGCGGCCAACCGGGCTCCCATCATCAGCGGAACGCCGCCGGCGACAGCGCGCGAAGGCCTGGCGTACGCATTCAGGCCGAAAGCCAGCGACGCCGACGGCGATACGCTGAAATTCAGTATCGTGAACCGGCCTGCATGGGCCAGTTTCAACAGGGTCACGGGCGCACTGACCGGCACGCCGGAACCCGGAACGGTCGGCAACTACACGGACATTCGCATCCGCGTGACCGACGGCATTGCTACAGCCAGGCTGCCGCTATTCTCGATCGCGGTGCAGCAGTCCTCGATGGGCAGCGCGACATTGTCCTGGCTGCCGCCGACCACACGCACGGATGGCTCGGCACTGACCAATCTCGATGGTTACCGGATCCGCTATGGCACGGCGATCGGCAGTTATCCGAATCTCATCAACATTTCGAATGAAGGCCTGACGAGCGCGGTCGTCAGCGACCTGCCAGCGGCGACCTATTTCTTCGTAATCAGCGCCTACGACAGGACCGGCCTGGAAAGCTCGTACGCCGGACCGGTCTCGAAGAAGATCAACTGATCCCGCGGTCAGCGCATCGTCTGAAAGGCCTGCGCCGGTATGTGCTCGCGCACCACATCATCGGTCGGATCCTGCAGGTCCTTCGGGACTTCGGCGCTGACGACGGACTGCAGCGATTCCGGCAGCGCCTTGCGCAGGATGCCGAGGAAGGCGGGCGCAACGATCAGGACCAAGCGGTCGAATTTCTTTTCCTGTCTTGCCGTCGCGAGTTCATCCGCGATCCGGCGCGCAAAGACGGTCGCGACATGCTCACGGGGACTCTGCTCGCCACCGGCACTATGATGCGCGACCGCTCCGCGCCGTCCGGCACCGCTGGATGCGCTCGTGAAGACCCGACCCGGGCGGTCGGATTTCAGTTCGCGGTCATGCAGCCGGGCGTCCGGATTGTCGAGTCGTCCGGCCGCCCGCAATGGCGCAGCCGGCCCTGACGAATCGAAGAATATCGCTTCCGACTGGTTGGCGACGACGATCCTTGCGATCATGGCTTGCCGCCTCCTATTGAATCCACGATTGACATGATTGCAGAAACCATCCGCGTCCGATACCAGGACCCGTCGAAGGCATTGGCGCGATGGCCGATTTCGGTCGCGCCCATGATGGACTGGACCGACCGGCACTGCCGGTACTTCCTGCGCCAGTTCTCGCCGCGGGTGCTGCTGTACACGGAGATGATCGTCGCGAATGCCGTGCTGCGCGGCGATCGCGAGCGCCTGCTCGCCTGCGATCCCGCCGAGCATCCGGTCGCGCTCCAGCTCGGGGGCAGCGATCCGGGGCAACTCGCCCGCGCGGCGGCGATCGGCGCGTCCTTCGGCTACGACGAAATCAACCTGAATGTCGGTTGCCCGAGCGATCGCGTGCAGAGCGCGACCTTCGGCGCCTGCCTGATGGCGAAGCCGCGCCTGGTCGGCGATTGCGTGCGCGCCATGCGCGACGCCGTCGGCGTGCCGGTCACCGTCAAGTGCCGCATCGGGATCGACGAGCACGACGATTATGAATTCCTGCAGAGATTTGTCGCCGAAATCGCGGCAGCGGGCTGCACGACGGTGATCGTGCATGCGCGCAAGGCGGTGCTGAAGGGGCTGAGCCCGAAGGAAAACCGCGAGGTGCCGCCGCTCACCTACGAGCGGGTCTGGCGGGTCAAGTGCGACTTCCCGTCATTGACGGTGATCGTGAACGGCGGCCTGCGCACCGTGCCGCAGGTGACGGAGCAGCTCGCGCAGGTGGATGGCGTGATGCTTGGCCGCGAGGCCTACCACAATCCCTACCTGCTGCCGGCATTGCACCGCGCCGTGTATGACGACGGATTCGAGACGCCGGAGCCATCGGCAATCGTTGCGGCGATGCGCGAATACGCGGAACGCGAGCTCGCGCGCGGGACGCCGCTCAGGTCGATCACGCGCCACATGATGGGACTTCTCGCGGGCCGTTCCGGTGCGCGAGCCTGGCGCCGTGCGTTGAGCGAAGCCGCGAGCCGTCCGGATGCGGCGCCCGCGATCCTCGAAGCAGCATTGTCCGCGGCTATGCGCCATCCATGAAGCGGCGCAGGCGCGTGACGCCCATGCCGTCGCGCGGGCCCAGCAGGTCATAGAGCGCCAGGAGGTCCATCCACGGCGGCGCCGGCCGGAGGCCCAGCGATTCGCGCGCGCTCGAGAACGGCCATTCGGCCGCATGGCGGCACAGCCCGGCGCGCACCGGGCCGAGCAGCACGTGCCTGACGACTTCGAGGAGGTAAAGGTCGGGATTGACGATCGTGGACAGCCAGTGGCCGTGCCGCAGCCGCGATCCGATCAGCTCATGGGTTGCGAGCGTGATCGATGCCGGCGCGCCACGCAGCACGACGTGCAGGCGGCGGTCGGTGACGCACCAGACCAGACACTTCAGACGGTGGCGATTGCAGCTCTGGGCGAGCAGTCTGGCGGCGGCGCCGCGCCGCGCAGTGTCGCCATAAAGCGCGTGCCGGCCGCGGCTCTGCGCGACGACATGCCGCAGCGATTCCAACGTCGCGGTCTCGACGCTGAGCGCCATGTCCTGGCCTCCCTGCCGGTGACGCCGGGAGCATGTCAGCGCGGGGACGCGCCCGCCGCATCCGTAACTGTCGTGGACGCGAAAAAATGCCTGCATAACCCCGAGATGCCACGCTATGACATAACGCCTATAATCAAGGCCCTAGCCTCAGGCGACCCCACTGACTGGACATGGGCAAGGACAAGGAACTGGTCATTCTCTTTGCCGACGTCGTCGGCAGCACGCGGCTGTTCGAGGTGCTGGGTGACCTGACCGCGCGCGACAAGGTGGCAATCTGCGTTGACATCATGCGCGGCGCGACCGAACAGCGCGGCGGCGCGGTCGTGAAGACCATGGGCGACGAGATCCTGGCGACTTTCGAGGATTGCGACAAGGCGATGGACGCCGCGGTCCAGATGCAGGTCGCGATCGAGGCGCATCCCGACCTGGAAGTCGACGGCCAGCACATCGCGATCCGCATCGGTTGTCATTTCGGTCCCGTCGTGCTCGAGACCCGCGACGTCTTCGGCGCGGCCGTGCACACCGCCAATCGCATGACCAGCCAGGCGAAGGCCGGGCAGATCATCATCACGGATTCGATCTACGCGCGCCTGTCGGACGACTGGCGTGCGATCGCCCGCCAGGTGGACGTGGCCGTGCCGCGCGGCCAGCAGGGTGAGGTCACGATCTTCGAGGTGCTGTGGCAGCACGGCGATACGACCAGCATGCTGCCGATGATCGCGACGATCACCGAACAGCACCGGACATTCCGCATCCGCCTGAACTATCTCGGCCAGGAACTGGTTCTCGACGATCGCGAGCGCGCGTCCGCGACGCTGGGCCGCGGCCAGGAAAACGACCTGGTGATCAAGGGCAACCTGGTGTCGCGCCTGCACGCGCGTATCGAGGCCGGCAAGAACCGCTTCATGCTGATCGACGAGAGCACGAATGGCTCGTTCGTGCAGGGCCAGAATGGCGACGACGCATTCGTGCGCCGCGACGCGATTCCGCTGAAAGGCAAGGGCGTCATCGGGCTCGGGCGGGTGCCGGAGCCGCAGTCCTATCACACGGTCGAATTCAGCTGCGAAGAAGGGACCGACACGGTCCCGAGTCCTTCCGAAGCGGGCTGAAGCGCCGGTCAGCCGAGGCGCGCGCGCAATTGCGCGAGCTCGACGCGCAATTCTTCCGGCAGCCGCGAGCCGAAACCCTCCAGGTAGCCGCCGATCTCAGCGGCTTCCTTGCGCCATTGCGCGACATCCACCGACAGGAGCTCGGCGACTGTCGCGTCCGCCAGGTCGAGTCCCGCGAGATTCAGGGCGTCCTTGCGCGGCACGGCGCCGATGGCGGTTTCGTCGGCCGCTCCATGGCCCTTGCAGCGTTCGATGATCCAGGCGAGTACGCGCAGATTCTCGCCGTAGCCGGGCCACAGGAAGCGGCCGCCGGCATCGCGCCGGAACCAGTTGACCTGGAATATCCCGGGCAGGCGCGGCACGCGATCCGCCATCGACAGCCAGTGCCGCCAGTAATCGCCGAAGTTGTAGCCCGCGAAGGGCTTCATCGCCATCGAGTCGCGCCGCACGACGCCCACGTCGCCGGTCGCGGCGGCGGTCGTCTCCGAGGCCATCGCCGCGCCGACCAGTACGCCGTGGCGCCAGTCGTGCGCCTGGAATACGAGCGGGGCGAGCGTTCTGCGGCGACCGCCGAAGACCAGCGCGGAAATCGGGACGCCTTCCGGTGCGTCCGCCTTCGGCGCGTAGCTGGGATTCTGGCGGGCGGACACCGTGAATCGCGAATTGGGATGGGCCGCGGGGCCTTTCGCCGGGTCATAGGGCCGGCCCTGCCAGTCCGTGACCGGCGTGCCTTCCTCGAGTCCTTCCCACCAGGGCTGGTTGTCGGCCGTCAGGCCGACATTGGTAAAGATCGTGTCGTGGCGGATCATCTCGTAGGCATGGCGATTGGTCTTCGCATTGGTGCCGGGCACGACGCCGAAGTAACCGTCCTCCGGATTGATCGCCCACAGCCTGCCGTCCGGGCCGGGGTGCAGCCAGCCGATGTCGTCGCCAACCGTCCAGATCTTCCAGCCGGGCATGCTGGCCGGCGGGATCAGCATCGCGAGATTCGTCTTTCCGCAGGCGGACGGGAAGGCGCAGGCGATGTAGTGCACCTCGCCGGCCGGGTTCTCGACGCCGACGATCATCATGTGCTCGGCGAGCCAGCCCTCGCGCCGCGCCTGCCAGCTCGCAATGCGCAGCGCGTGACATTTCTTGCCGAGCAGCGCGTTGCCACCATAGCCCGAGCCGAAGCTCTGGATCTCGAGCGTCTCCGGAAAATGCATGATGAACCGGCGTTCGGGATCGAGTTCGCCGATCGAGTGCAGGCCCTTCACGAACTCCGGGTCGCGCGCGATGCGCGCGAGCGCCTCGGCACCCATGCGCGTCATCAGTTTCATGTTGGCGGCGACATAGGCGCTGTCGGTGATCTCGACGCCGCAGCGCGAGTACGGCGAGTCGATCGGGCCCATGCAATAGGGCACCACGTACATCGTTCGGCCGCGCATGCAGCCGTCGAAGAGCGCATCCATCTGGCGGCGCGCATCGGCAGGCGCCATCCAGTTGTTGTTGGATCCGGCGTCTTCCTGCCGCTCCGAGCACACGAATGTCAGGTGCTCGACGCGCGCGACGTCCGAAGGATGGGAGCGATGCAGGTAGCAGCCCGGATGCGTCGCGGGATTCAGTTCGTGCAGGTCCTTCGACGCCAGCATCTGGCGGATCAGCAGTCGGTATTCGGCATTTGATCCGTCGCACCAGTGCACGCGCTCGGGCCGGGTGCGCAATGCGACCTGCTCGACCCAGCGCCGCAGCTCAGGCGGGGCCTGCCGGGGAATTGCCTGCGAATCGACTGCCGTCGCCATGCCTTCCTCGCACGAGGGGAGCCCGGATTATAAGCAAGGACGCAGTCGAAACGCGTTGATCTCGGGTGGAATTGCCTTGAGACTGCCCGGATGGCCGGTTCCGGAACATATTCCAGTTTGCTCGGGCCCGAAGGCCCGCTCGCGCGCGTGATCGAGGGATTCGAATCGCGCCGTGAGCAGCAGTTGATGGCGGACTGGGTCGGCGAAACGCTGGAGAGCCGGGGGATGCTTGCGATCGAGGCCGGCACGGGTACCGGCAAGACCTACGCCTATCTCGTGCCGGCGCTGCTGTCCGGGCGCCAGGTCATCATCTCGACCGGGACCCGCACGCTGCAGGACCAGCTTTTTCACCGCGACCTGCCGACGGTATCGAAGGCGCTGGGCCGGCCGGTGCGGGTCGCGTTGCTGAAGGGCCGCGCCAACTACCTCTGCCGGCATCGGCTCAGTCTTGCGGACCAGATGCAGTCGCTGCCGGGCATGGAACTGCCGGAACGCAAGATGATCGCGCGCATCAGCAAGTGGTCGCGCAGCACGACGACGGGCGACCTGGCCGAGGTCAAGAGCCTGCGGGATTCGGACCCGGCCTGGGGCGCCGTGACCTCGACGCGCGAGAACTGCCTCGGTGCCGAGTGCCCGGAGTATTCGCGATGCCATGTCGTGCTTGCGCGGCGCGAGGCGCAGGCGGCCGACATCGTCGTCGTCAACCACCACCTGCTGCTGGCGGACCTCGCGCTGAAGGACGAGGGTTTCGGCGAATTGCTGCCGGGCGCGGAGGCGATCGTGCTCGACGAGGCGCACCAGGTGCCGGAGATCGCCGCACAATTCTTCGGGCTGTCGCTGGCCGGCCGGCAGTGCGCGGCCTTTGCGCGCGACACGCTCGCGGAACTGGCGCGTGCCGGACTCGCGCAGTCGGCGGCGCGCGAACGGCTCACGAGCCTCGAGAATGCGATGGCGCAGGCACAGTCTGCGATCGGCGGCCGTGGCGAGCGCATCGAATGGGAAGCGCTGCCCGACGAATTCTGCGCGGCCCTCGAGGCCGCTGGCGAATGCCTGACGCGCATTGCGGAAGATCTCGCGGAAACCGAAAGTGAAGACCCGGGCCTGCGCCAGTGCAGGCGGCGCGCGGTCAAGCTGGGTGAGACACTGCGACGGCTGCTCGATGCGGAAGCGGACAGCGGGCTGCGCTGGGTCGAGGCCGGCGCCCGCGGATTCACGCTCTCGTTCACGCCTTTCGAAGTCGCAACGCGTCTCGGCGAGCTGATGCGTGCCCAGGGGGGCGCGTGGATATTCACGTCGGCGACGCTCGCCGTCGGCGACGACTTTTCGCATTTCCTCGGGCGGATCGGCGCGACCGGCGCCGCATCCGTGCGCATCGACAGCCCCTTCGATTTCGAGCGCCAGGTCCTGCTGCACCTGCCGGAGGGTATGCCGGATCCAGCGAGCTCCCGGATACACGGGACGCGTGCTCGACGAAGCCCTGCCGCTGGTCGAAGCTGCCGGCGGCCGGAGTTTCCTGCTGTTCACGAGTCATCGCGCGCTGCGCGAAGCCGCGCGGCGGCTCGAGGCCCTGCCGATGTTCAACAACCGTTATCCGCTGCTGGTCCAGGGCGAGGCGCCGCGCGAGACGCTGCTCGCGCGATTCAGGGAGCTCGGCAATGCCGTGCTGCTCGGCACCGCAAGTTTCTGGGAGGGCGTGGACGTGCGCGGTCATGCGCTTGCGCTCGTGGTCATCGACAAGCTGCCATTCGCCGCGCCCGAGGACCCGCTGCTGAAAGCGCGCCTCGAAGGCATCCGGCGCCGCGGCGGCAATCCGTTTCACGAATTCCAGCTGCCACAGGCCGTACTGGCACTGAAGCAGGGCTTCGGGCGCCTGATCCGCGATCGCGAGGATTTCGGCGTCGTGGTCATCTGCGATCCACGCCTGCGCAGCCGCGGCTACGGCCCGAAGTTCATTGCGGCGCTTCCGCCGGCAAGGATTGCCGCCGATCGAGCGGAAGCGGCGGCATTCCTGCGCCGCCGGCTCGCGGAGGCAGGGCTCGGCGTGCCGGAGGCACGCCAGGCATGAAACTGCTGGCGATCGATTCCGCGACCGAGGCCTGCTCAGCGGCACTTCTGCATGAAGGTGGGCTGATCGAGCGCTACGAATTGATCGGCCGCGGGCACGCGGAGCGGCTGCTGCCGATGGTGGATGAATTGCTGGCGGAGGCGGGGATCGGCCTGGCCGCGCTCGACGCGATCGCCTTCGGGCGCGGTCCCGGCGGCTTCACGGGACTTCGCATCGCCGCCGGGATCACGCAGGGGCTCGCCGCCGGCGCGCGGCTGCCGGTGCTGCCGGTCAGCGATCTGGCGGCGGTTGCTGCCGCGGGCGCGCGCCAGTCCGGCGCCAGCCGGGTGCTGGTCTGCATGGATGCACGCATGGGGCAGGTCTACTGGGCCGCCTTCGATTGCAGCGCGGTCCCAGCCGCTCGCCCTGACGCCGGAGGCGGTCGCCGATCCGGGGCAAGTGACGCCGCCGGACGACGGTGCGTGGTTCGGCGCAGGCCATGGATTTGCGGCCTATCCGGCAACTCGCGACACGCCTCGGTTCGCGGCTCGACCGGAACGGCGCCGGAGCTGTTGCCGCGGGCTTCCGACATCGCGCGCATCGCGGCTGCCGATTTCGCGGCGGGTCACGGCCTGCCGGCCGCGCGGGCGCTGCCGGTCTACCTCCGGAATGACGTCGTGCATCGCCGCTGAGACCGCGGGTGTCATAATTCTCAAACAATGACTCGGCAGACTGCCCGGCTGCGGAAGGAGGAAACCTTGATCCTGGTGGTCGAGGACGAGCAGCCCATTCGCGACCTGATCGCCTTCGGCCTGCGCAGAGCAGGATTCCAGGTGGCGCTCGCGGAAGACAGCCGGGCGGCGCGGGCGAGCATCGTCAATCGACGGCCCGACCTGCTGCTCGTGGACTGGATGCTGCCCGACACCAGCGGCCTCGAGCTGACGCGCCAGCTCCGCAAGGACCCGGATACGCGCGACATCCCGATCATCATGCTGACCGCACGGGCCGACGAGTCCGACAAGGTCGCCGGTCTCGAGGGCGGCGCTGACGACTACATGACCAAGCCCTTTTCCGCGCGCGAACTGGTCGCGCGCATCCAGGCACTGCTGCGGCGCATGACTCCGTCAGCCAGCGACGAAAAGGTCGAATTCGCCGGCCTCGTGCTGGACCAGGCCGGGCACCGGGTTCTGGCCGATGGGCATGCCGTGAATCTGGGGCCGACGGAGTATCGACTGCTCAAGTTCCTGATGACGCATCCCGATCGCGTCTACGCGCGCGGCCAGCTGCTCGACCGCGTCTGGGGCGGCAATGTCTACGTCGAGGAGCGCACCGTCGACGTGCACGTCCGGCGCCTGCGCAAGGCGCTCGAGTCGAGCAGTTACGATCGTTTCGTGCAGACCGTGCGCGGGGCGGGCTACCGCTTCTCGATGCAGGAAGGCTGAATCGTGTCCCAGGCCTGGTCTTTCGCGCTCGGCAGGCTCATCGCCGCCATTGCCATCGCGGTGGGCCTGGGTCTGATCTTCGGGCGGATCGGCTTGTGGCTCACGATCGTGCTCGGGGGCCTGCTGACCCTGCAGCTCGTCAACCTGTTCCGGCTGCAACGCTGGCTCCAGCATCGATCGGAGGAAGTACCTCCCGATCTCGGCGGCGTCTGGGGCGATGTCGTGGCGCTGATCGGGCGCATCTATCGGCGCAAGCAGTTCCACAAGCGCCGGGTGACCCAGCTGTTCCGGGAATTCCGGCGACTGACGGCAGCGCTGCCGGATGGCGTCGTGCTGCTGTCGCCCGGCCACGAAATCATCTGGTTCAATCGAACGGCTGCCGTGCTGCTCGGACTGCAGCGCTCGGCCGATCGCGGGATGCCGATCGAAAATCTGATCCGGCAGCCCGAGTTCTCCACCTACCTGAAAGAGCCTGGCGGCGGTGCGGGTGTCGTCGTGCGCATGCAGGGCGGCGAAAAGTCGCTGATGCTGATCGTGATTCCGGCGGGCGGACAATTGCTGATGCTGGTGCGCGACGTGACGCGCGAGGCGCGACTCGAACAGATGCGAAAGGATTTCGTCGCCAATGCCTCGCATGAACTGCGTTCCCCGCTCACGGTCATCTCCGGCTATCTCGACCAACTGGGAGAGGAAGCCGAGCCTCGGCGCGGAATGGCGCGAGCCGATTGCCGACATGCGCCTGCAGGCGGCGCGCATGCGCGAAATCGTCGACGACCTGCTGGAACTTTCGCGCATGGAGTCGAGCGCGGACGAGGCGCCGATGCTGCCAGTCGACATGCCCGGAATGCTCGAGCGCCTGGTGCGCGAAGTGCGCGCGTCGGCGGCCGCGCCACCGCGCTTCGAGCTGGACATCCAGTCGCCAAGGGGTCTGCTCGGGCAGCGAGCGCGAATTGCACTCGATCGCGTCGAACCTGATCTCGAATGCAGTCAAGTACACGCCCGCGGACGGCACGATCACCGTGCGCTGGTCCTGCGACGATGCGGGAGCGCATCTGGCGGTCGTGGACACCGGCATCGGCATCGCGGCCGAGCACCTGCCGAGGCTGACCGAGCGTTTCTACCGGGTCGACAAGGCGCGCGCGCGCGCCAACGGCGGATCCGGGCTCGGACTGTCGATCGTCAAGCACGGCCTGCAGCGGCACGGCGGCCGCCTCGAAATCACGAGCGAAGAAGGCCATGGCTCGGCATTCATCGCGCATTTCCCGTCGCGGCGGATTGCCCGCCGGCACGGCGTTCCCGACCGCGCCCGCGGCTGACGCATTTCTGTAACAAACGCCGACTACAGTACCGGCCCACGCTAAGGCCGCCGGCCATTGGCCGGCGTGCACAGGCCGATGGTCAGCACTGGAGGAAGCATCGTGTACAGGAAAGTGTTCATCGCGGCCCTTGCCGCAGTCCTTGCCGCCCCGGCGGCGTTTGCGCAGTCCGCGCGCGATTACATCAGCATCGTCGGCTCCTCGACGGTGTTCCCGTTCACATCGGCGGTTGCCGAGCAATTCGGCCGCGCCGGCCAGTTCAAGACGCCGAAAGTCGAGAGCACCGGCACCGGCGGCGGCATGAAGCTCTTCTGCGCCGGCGTCGGCGTGCAGTTCCCGGACGCCACCAATGCGTCGCGGCGCATCAAGCAGGGCGAACTCGACACCTGCAGGAAGAACGGCGTCAATGACATCGTCGAGATCACCGTCGGCTTCGACGGCATCGCGATCGCCAATGCCAAGTCGGCACCGCAGTTCAAGCTGACCCGCAAGGACCTCTACCTCGCGCTCGCCAAGCAGGTGCCGGATGCATCCGGCCAGAGCCTGGTCGCCAACCCGTACCGGACCTGGAAAGAGGTGAACCCCTCGCTGCCCGCCACCAAGATCGAGGTGCTGGGCCCGCCGCCGACTTCCGGTACGCGCGACTCATTCGTCGAACTCGCGATGGAGAAGGGCTGCGAGATCCTTCGCGTGGATCAAGGAATTGAAGAACATCGACGAGGGACGCTACAAGAAAGTGTGCGACACGCTGCGCGAGGATGGCGGCTACATCGAGGCCGGCGAGAATGACAACCTGATCGTGCAGAAACTCGGCGCGAACCCGACCGCGCTCGGCATCTTCGGCTACAGCTACCTCGAGGAAAACCTCAACTCGCTGCATGGCTCGATCGTCGAGGGCGTCGCGCCGGACTACGACACGATTTCCTCGGGCAAGTACGCGATCTCGCGCACCCTGTACATCTACGTCAAGAAGGCGCATGTCGGCGTCATACCCGGCATCAAGGAGTTCCTCGCCGAGTACACCAGCGACAAGGCGATGGGCGAGGACGGCTACCTCGCCGACAAGGGCCTGGTGGCCTCGCCGCCGGCGCAGCGCGCCAAGGCGCGCCAGGATGCGACCGCCCTCAACACGCTGAAGAGCCTGTAATCCGGACGAAACAACCAGAAGGACAAGATCATGCGCAATCTCATAACCGCCAGCGCACTCGGCCTCGTCATGGCGGCCCCGCTGGCGGCCCACGCCCAGCAGAGCACCAGTTCGGAGCTCGAGGCCCTGAAGCAGCAGCTGCAGGTGCTGACGCAAAAAGTGCAGGAGCTGGAGGCGAAGCAGGCCGAGACCGCGCAGAAGACCGACAAGGTCGAGGAGCGGGTCGCCGGCGTCGAGTCGACCAACGACAACCAGACCGACCAGCTGGCCAAGACCGGGGTCGAAGGTGACGTCAGCCGATTGGGCTTCCAAGATCAAGCTGAAGGGCGACTTCCGTTATCGCCATGAAGGCATCGACCAGGAGGCCGCCCCGCAGCGCGACCGCGAGCGCCTGCGCGTGCGCTTCGGCATCGACGCCAAGATCAACGACACGGTGAATGCCGGCTTCCAGCTGGCGACCGGCGACGATCGGACCCGCGGTCGACCAATGCGACGCTGACGGACGCCAACCAGCGCAAGAGCCTGCGCCTCGACCTGGCGTACGTGGACTGGAAGGCGTTCAACAACGCGGTGGTCACGCTCGGCAAGCAGAAGTATCCGTGGGTGCGCCCGGGCCTCAGCATGTTCTACGACGGCGACATCAATCCGGAAGGCGCTTCGTTCAAGTACGGCGCCAAGACCGGGCTGTTCGTCAACGCCTGGGGCTTCTGGCTGTCGGAAGTGAAACCAGCGGCGGAGGCGCGCCGACATGAACGTGTTTGGCGCGCAGCTCGGCTACGATGGGCCGCGCCCTGGGGCCTGACGGCGTTCGCGATGTACAACGATTTCGGTGCCGTGCAAGAACTCGACGCTCGGTTTGTCGACTATCCCGGCCGGCAACAGCACCTAGCAACGCGGATGCAAATTGCAACCTGCCGGCGCCTGCCGTGCCGACCAGATGCTATACGTTCGACTACAATATTTTCGAGGTGGGTTTGCAGTACGACTTCAAGATCGGCTCGATGCCGGCGATGGTGTTGGGCAACTACGCAGAGAACGAGGACCCGAGCACTCTGAACACCGCATACAACCTGGGCTTCCAGATCGGCAAGGCAGATCCCGGGATGTGGGAGTTCGGCGCCATGTATCAGGAAGTCGAAAAGGACGCCCTGTTTGGGGCATTGACGGACTCGGACTTCGCGGGCGGGGCAACTCAGGGTAACGGCACGGTGCTGCGGATCGGCTATGGCATCGCCAAGAACTGGGTGTTCAACACGCAGTATTTCCTGAACAAGCGCAATTTCGACCAGACCAACGAGCTCGACTACAAGCGCCTCCAGGTCGACCTCAACTACAAGTTCTGATCGCGGTGGCGCTGCGATATGATGGACCAGAATCCGCTCGGACGATCGGGAGTGCGGGGCATGGAACCGGCTGACCTGGGCCAGCACATATCGCGGCGCTTCAACGAGGACATGGAGCGCGTGCGCACGCGCGTCATGCAGATGGGCGGCTTCGTCGAGCAGCAGCTGCAGCAGGCGGTCATCGCGCTGGTCGAGGGCGACAGCGAGCTCGGCGAGCAGATCGCGCGCGACGACTACAAAGTCAACCAGATGGAAGTCGAGATCGACGAGGAGTGCGGCCGGATCATCGCAACCCGGCAGCCGACCGCGTCGGATCTGCGGGTCATGGTCGCGATCATCAAGACCATCACGGATCTCGAGCGCATCGGCGACGAGGTCGAGAAGGTCGGCTTCATTGCCGCCAAGCTCGCTTCGATGGAGAAGCCTGCGGATCACTATCGCGAGATCCGTCACCTTGGCAAGCTGGTCACGGAAATGGTGCATGACTCGCTGCACTCTTTCGCGCGCCTCGATGCGGATGAGGCCTTCGAGGTGGCGCGCCGCGACCGCAAGGTCGATGAGGAGTACGAAGCGATCCAGCGCCAGAGCATCACCTTCATGATGGAAGATCCGCGCTCGATCCGGCGCGCGCTCGAGGTCATGTGGGTGGTGCGTGCCATGGAGCGGATCGGCGACCACGCCAAGAACATCTGCGAATACACGGTCTACATGGTGCACGGCAAGGACATTCGCCACCTGTCGCTGGACGATGCCGAGCGCCAGATCCGCGATTCCGCGCTGGAGCGCCAGGGTTGAGGATTCCGTCGCGGCGCAGCGGCAACTGGACCGGATTTTTCGCCTGCGCGCTCGCGCTCGCGGCCGCTTTCTACACGCAGTACGTGCTGGAATTCCAGCCATGCCACCTGTGCATATTCCAGCGCGTGACCGTCGCTGCGCTGGGCGTCGCGTTCCTGCTGGCGGCGCTGACGCCGGCCGGCAGGCTGAGCGGCGCGATCAATGCAGCGCTAATCGCGATCACCGGGCTCGCGACGATGGTCACGGCGGGTCGCCACGTCTGGATCCAGATGCAGCCGCCGGGTTCGCTACCGTCTTGCGGTGCGGACCTGAAGTTCATGCTCGAACTTTTCCCGGTGACCGAAGTGATCATGAAGGTCTTCAAGGCCGGCGGCGAATGCGCCAAGGTGGACTTCACGATCCTCGGGCTGTCGATGCCGGGCTGGGTGTTCGTTTTCGCGCTGGTCGCGACGGCCGGCGGAATCTGGATCAACCTGCGGCGAACACCCGCTTGAGTACGGCCACGTAGGTCCGGTGCAGCAGCTCGATATCCTCGACGTTGCAGCATTCATCGACCATGTGGATCGTACGGTTGCAGAGCCCGAGCTCGATGATTTCGGCCCCCAGCGGCGCGAAAAATCGCCCGTCCGAAGTTCCGCCACCGGTCGACAGCTCGGGTGTGTGCCCGGCGAGTTCCTGGACGACGGCCCGGGCGATCGGCGCGAGCCTGCGCGGCGGGCTGTAGTAAGGCAGGTCCGCGGCAGACCACTCGAGCGTGTAGCGCAGCTCGTGGCGATCGAGGATTTCCGCAACCGTTACCTTGAGTCCGTCGAGCGTCTGTGCCGGCGACCAACGCAGGTTGAAACGCGCCTCCAGCTCACCCGGGATCACGTTCGATGCCCCCGTGCCTGCGTTCAGATTGCTGACCTGGAAGGTCGTCGGCGGGAAATGCTCGCTGCCCTGGTCCCAGGTCCGCGCAGCCAGATCCGCGATCGCCGGCGCGACCCGGTGTATCGGATTGTCGGCGAGACCCGGATAGGCGACGTGGCCCTGCTTGCCATGGACGGTCAGCTTCCCGGACAGCGACCCGCGCCGACCGATCCGGATCGTATCGCCGAAGAATTTCTGGCTCGAGGGCTCGCCGACGATGCAGAAATCGATCCGCTGGCCGCGGCTCGCCAGCAGCTCGACAACGCGGCGTGTGCCGTCCACGGACGGCCCTTCCTCGTCGCTCGTAACCAGGAAGGCGACTGTGCCCTTGAACCGCGGCTGCGTCGCGATGAATTCCTCGGCCGCCGTCACCATGGCCGCGAGCCCGCTCTTCATGTCCGCTGCGCCGCGGCCGTAGAGGCTGCCGTCGCGGATCACGGGCTCGAAAGGATCGGAATGCCACTGCTCCAGCGGCCCGGTGGGCACGACGTCCGTGTGGCCGGCGAAGCAGAGCAGGGGCCCGGGGTCCGACTCGCGTAGAGCCCAGAAATTGTCCACGTCGCCGAACCGCAGCCGCTCGACCTTGAAGCCCAGCGGCTCGAGCCGGGCGATCAGGAGGTCCTGGCATCCGCCATCCGCGGGTGTCAGCGACGGGCGGGCGACCAGCTGCCGGGTCAGGTCCAGAGTGCGTGTCATCGTCCTCGGGCTCCTCGCCACGGGCCGGCCCGGGCGCGGCCCTTTATACGGGCGCACTCACCGCGCAGCAAGTCTCCCTGTGCCACAATTCCGTAACAAAGGGGGCGTAGAAAGGCCCGGTTGCCGGCATCGGGCGGGGCAGCTTGCCGTCGCCAGCCCGCGGGGATGCGGATGCAGACCTCTACCTTGATTCTGGCGCTCCTGGTGCTGACGGCGATTGCCTATCAGCTCGGGCGCGCTCGCTCGCTTCGCGTTGCGGGCGGACCGCGCGCGCGCGCAAGCTGCATTCGCTGCCTTCCTACTATGGCGTGCTGACCGCGATCTGGTGCAGCCTGCCGGCGCTCATCGTCGTGCTCGGATGGCAGGCGCTGGACGACCGCATCATCGCCGGACAGGTGATGCAGTCGATGCCCGGCATCACGCGGGAGATGTCTCACGGCGAATTGTCGCTGGTGCTGAATGACATTCGCAATGTGGTCGCGGGCAACGTTGCGGCGGACTCGGTGCGGCCCGAGGTGGCCGCTGCGGCCCGGCAATGGCAACGACTCGATGGATTGAGCCGGATGGGCATGGCGGTACTCGCGCTCTGTGTCGCGATCGCCGGCGGGTGGATCGTGCTTGCGCGCATTTCGCCGTCTCTCAAGGCACGAAATCGAGTCGAGCAGATGGTCCGCGCCGCGCTGCTGGCCTGTTCGCTGATCGCGATCATGACGACCGTCGGCATCGTGCTTTCCGTTCTCTACGAATCACTGCAATTCTTTCGGGTGGTCCCCTTGACCGAATTCATATTCGGGACGCAGTGGAGCCCCCAGATGGCCATCCGGGCCGACCAGGTGGGCTCATCCGGCGCATTTGGCGCAGTGCCGCTGTTTGCGGGAACGCTGCTGATTTCGTTCATTGCGATGGCGATTGCCGTACCCGTCGGCCTGTTCTCTGCGATCTACCTCGCCGAATATGCCGGCCGCGGATTCCGGTCGGTCACAAAGCCGGTGCTCGAAGTCCTCGCCGGAATACCCGACCGTCGTCTACGGCTTCTTCGCCGCCCTGACAGTTGCGCCCCTGCTTCGGAGCGCCGGCGAGAGCCTTGGGCTCAACGTGGCTTCCGAGAGCGCCCTGGCGGCCGGGCTCGTGATGGGCATCATGATCATCCCCTTCGTCTCGTCGCTGGCCGATGACATGATCACGGCCGTGCCGCAGTCGCTGCGCGACGGTTCCTACGGACTCGGCGCGACGCGATCGGAAACGATCCGCAAGGTCGTGTTGACCGCTGCACTGCCGGGCATCGTCGGCGGCGTGCTGCTCGCCGTCTCGCGCGCGATCGGCGAGACGATGATCGTCGTAATGGCCGCCGGGCTCTCGGCCAACCTGACCGCCAATCCGCTCGAGGCGGTCACGACCGTGACGGTGCAGATCGTGACGCTTGCTGGTCGGGGACCAGGAATTCGACAGTCCGAAGACCCTCGCTGCCTTTGCGCTCGGACTCGTGCTGTTCCTAGTCACGCTGCTGCTGAACATCATTGCGCTGCATGTCGTTCGTCGCTATCGGGAACAATATGAATAAGCCGGATCCCGTGCGGGTGCCACAAGCACAGGGTCGCGTGCGTGAGTTGGTCGAGCGCGGCTTGCGCCGGCGCTATCGCGCCGAGCGGCGCTTCCAGATCTATGGACTTGCCGCGGCGCTGTCCGGCCTGCTGTTCGTCGCGTTCCTGTTTCTGTCAATCATCAGCACCGGCTACACGGCGTTTGTCCAGACGTATGTCAGGGTCAACATTAGTTTTGATCCGGAACTCATTGATCCGGAAGGAAAACGAAGCTTGGATTCCATGCGGGTCGGGGATTACGCAGGCGTGGTCAAACGCTCGCTGCGCGCCGAATTTCCGCTGGTCGAGGGCCGGCCGGTGCTACGCCAGCTCTATGGGATCGTGAGTGGCGGCGCTGAGTTCGAGCTCCGCGACCTCGTGCTCGCGGATCCCGGCTTGATCGGACAGTCCCGCGAACTCTGGCTGCTGGCGTCGGATGACATCGACCAGATCGTCAAGGGCAAGATCGATCGGGCATTGCCCGAGGAACAGCGCAAGGTCTCGGACCAGGAACTCGGTTGGCTCGACACGCTGGCCGCCGACGGCCGGGTCGAGAAGCGATTCAACCGGCAGTTCTTCACGGCGGGGGATTCGCGCGAGCCCGAGCAAGCGGGCGTCCTTGGCGCCGTGGTCGGCTCGTTCCTGACGCTCGCGGTCACGTTGCTGCTGTCATTTCCGATCGGCGTTGCAGCAGCCGTCTACCTTGAAGAATTTGCGCCCGCGAACCGTTTCACGGACCTGATCGAAGTCAACATCAACAACCTGGCCGCCGTGCCTTCGATCGTATTCGGCTTGCTGGGCCTCTCCGTGTTCATCCAGTTCTTCGGCGTTCCGCGTTCTGCGCCGCTGGTCGGCGGCCTGGTGCTGACATTGATGACGCTTCCGACGATCATCATCGCGAGTCGCGCAGCGATCAAGGCCGTGCCGCCGTCGATACGCGAGGCCGCGCTCGGCATGGGCGCATCGCAGGTGCAGGTCGTCACGCATCATGTCCTGCCATTGGCAATGCCGGGCATGCTGACCGGCGCGATCATCGGCATGGCGCGCGCGCTCGGGGAATCGGCGCCGCTGCTGATGATCGGGATGGTGGCTTTCATTGCCGACATCCCGCACGGCCTGACCGATCCGGCCACCGTATTGCCTGTGCAGGTCTATCCTTTGGGCGGACAGTCCCGAGCACGCGTTTCTGGAGCGCACGTCGGGGGCTATCATGGTATTGCTGGTGTTTCTGCTCGTCATGAATGCTGCTGCCGTGATCCTCCGGCAGAGATTCGAGCGACGCTGGTGAGCGCAATGGACTCTGGAGTATCCGGCATGGCAGTCGAACCGCAATCGCAGAGTCGCAGCGCCGCGCTGGAAACCGCGACAGTCGCGGCGGGCGGCAGCGAGCCGACCGCGCGACGCACGGTTGGCGACGTCACGGTGCCGGATCCCGTGATGACCTGCCGGGAGGTCAACGTGCACTACGGCGACAAGCACGCGATCCGCGACGTCAGCCTGGACATCGCCCACAACGAAGTCATCGCGATGATCGGGCCCTCGGGTTGCGGCAAGAGCACGCTGCTGCGCTGCCTCAACCGGTTGAACGACACGATCCCGTCGGCGGTCGTGACGGGCACGATCACGCTGGACGGCCAGGACATTTACGACCGGCGCCAGGACGTCGTGCAATTGCGCGCCCGCGTCGGCATGGTGTTCCAGAAGCCGAATCCGTTTCCGAAGTCGGTCTACGAAAACGTCGCTTACGGCCCGCGCATCCACGGCCTCGCCGCGGACCGCACCGAACTCGACGAGATCGTCCAGACCAGCCTGCAGCGCGCCGGGCTCTGGGAAGAGGTCAAAGACCGTCTGCACCAGGCCGGCACGGCGCTGTCGGGTGGCCAGCAGCAGCGGCTCTGCATCGCGCGCACCATCGCGGTCGGCCCCGAGGTGATCCTGATGGACGAGCCCTGTTCGGCGCTCGATCCGATCGCGACCGCCCGGATCGAGGACCTGATCGACGAGCTGCGGCAGAACTACGCGATCTGCATCGTCACCCACTCGATGCAGCAGGCGGCGCGCGTGTCGCAGCGCACGGCGTACTTCCATCTGGGCGACCTGATCGAAGTCGGCACCACGGACATGATCTTCACGAATCCGACGTCACCGGCTCACCGAAGACTACATCACGGGTCGATTCGGTTAGGAAAGGCAGAGAGCGAGAGCGCGGGCCTGGCTGGGCGCGACATCGCTCGTTCGCTCAGAAGACCGGAAAATTCGCTCACTCGCGAGTCGCGCTCCGCCGGCCCGCGCGGACGCTGCTACATACGTAGCAGGTCGTTGATGGAAGTCTTGGCGCGGGTCTGGGCGTCGACTTTCTTGACGATCACGGCGCAATAAAGTGAATGAGTACCATCGGCGGCGGGCAGATTGCCGGGAACGACGACTGAGCCGGCGGGAATGCGGCCGTAGGTGGTGGTGCGAGTTTCGCGGTCGTAGATGCGCGTGCTGGCGCCGAGGAAGACGCCCATCGAGAGCACAGAGCCGCGTTCGACGATCACGCCCTCGACGACCTCGGAGCGGGCGCCGATGAAGCAGTCGTCCTCGACGATGGTCGGCTGTGCCTGCAGCGGCTCGAGGACGCCGCCGATGCCGACGCCGCCGGAAAGGTGGACATTGCGGCCGATCTGCGCGCAGGAGCCGACCGTCGCCCAGCTGTCCACCATCGTGCCCGGGCCGACATAGGCCCCGACATTGACGAAGCAGGGCATCAGGACGGCATCGGCGGCGATATGCGCGCCCTCGCGCACGATGGCGCCCGGCACGACGCGCACGCCCTCGGCGCGGAACCGGGCGGCGTCATAGGCTCTGTACTTGAGCGGTAGCTTGTCGTAGAAACGCAGGGCGCCGGCGTCCTGTACCGCGTTGTCGTGCGCGCGGAAGTAGAGCAGCACGGCTTTCTTGAGCCATTCGTTGACGCGCCATGCGCCGCCCGCAGGTTCGGCGACGCGCGCCTCGCCGCTGCCGAGCAGCGCGAGGCAATGATCGAGGGCACCCAGGAGTTCGCGCGATGCGTTGCCCGCTGAAACGCCCGCGCGCCGTTCGAATGCCTGCTCGACGATCGCGCGGACGTCATTCATGCGTGGGCGCCCTCAGGCCGCTGCGTCGCGCGCGCCAAGCGCCTGCTGCAGGACATCGGCGAGCGCGGAGCGGCGTAGTTCATCGAGCGGGCGGCTCAACTCGTCGGTCACGTAGAAGACGTCCTCCGCGCGCTCGCCGACCGTCATGATCTTGGCGCCGTGCAATTCGACGCGCTGGTCCCACAGCAGTTGCCCGATCTCGGACAGCAACCCGGGACGGTCGCCGGCGACGACCTCGAGGATGGTACGCCCATTCTTCGCATCGTCGCTGAATGTGACCTGCGTCGGCGTCGTGAACATGCGCGCCTGGCGCGGCATGCGCCGCGTCACCGCGGGTGTCGCCGCATTGCGGTCGGACAGCGCCTGGGCGAGCGAGCGCTCGATCCCGGCCATGCGCTGGCGATCGGTGATCGGCATGCCGGTGTCCTCGAGCACCAGATAGCTGTCGAGGCTCGCGCCATCGAGCGTGGGCGTGATGCGCGCGTCCTGGATGCTGAGCCCCATCTGGTCGAGCGCCGCAGTCGTGCGCGCGAAGCTGTGGCGGCGACCGCGCGTGTGCACCAGCACGACGGTCGCGCCGCCGCGGCCCGGATGCTCGGCTACGGCGACCAGCGGGCTCGTGTCGGCGGGATCGCGCCCGACGAGCTGCCCGGTGTGCCAGGCGATTTCCGCTGCGGAATGCCGCATGAAATAAGTATCGGTCAGTGACGCCCAGACGTGATCGACCGCCAGCGGATCGGTGCCCGCGGTTGCGAGCAATTCGCGCGCTTCTGACTGCGTCTCCGCAATCAGCTGCTCGCGGTCGATCGGGCTTTCGAGGCCGCGGCGCAGCGCGCGCTTGACACGCTCGTAGAATTCGTCGAACAAGGTTGCCTTCCAGGAATTCCACAGCTTGGGATTCGTACCGCGGACATCCGCGACCGTCAGCGCATACAGGTAGTCGAGGCGGACCTGGTCGCCGACCTCGCGCGCGAATGCATTGATCACCTGCGGGTCCGCAATATCCTGTTTCTGCGACGTCACCGACAGCAGCAGGTGATGGCGCACCAGCCACGCGACCAGGCGCGCGTCGTAGCGCGACAGTCCCTGCTCGAGGCAGAAAGCCTCGGCATCGACGGCGCCGAGCTCCGAATGGTCGCCGCCGCGGCCCTTGGCGATGTCGTGGAATATCGCTGCGAGATAGGCGAGCTGGGGCTTCGGCAGGGCACGAAAGATTTCCGCGAGCTTCGGAAACTCCTGGTCGTAGCGCTCGAGCGCGAAGCGCCGCAGGTTGCTGACCACGAACAGCGTGTGTGCATCCACCGTGTAGGCATGGAACAGGTCGTACTGCATGCGACCGACGATGCGGCCGAAGGCGGGGATATAACGGCCGAGCACGCCGTACAGGTTCATGCGCCGCAGCTCGTGGGTCAGGCCGGCGGGCGCCTCCAGGATCTCGAGGAACAGGCGGTGATTGCGCGGGTTCTGCCGGAACTCCTCGTCGATCAGCCACAGGTGCTGGGTGACGAGGCGGATCGTGTTGGCGCGCACGCCCTTGAGCGCGGGATTCTGCTGCAGTACGAGAAACAGCTCGAGCAGCGCCGAGGGGTTGCGCAGGAAAATGTCCTCGCCGGTCACCTCGAGGTACTCGTCGCGCTCCTGGAAGTTCCGTGACAGCGCCACGGCCGGCGCATCGCGATCGGCCAGGATCTCCTCGCGGAAATGCTGCAGCAGCAATTCATTCAGCCAGCTGACGAACATGGCCGTGCGGTAATAGCGCTGCATGAACTGCTCGACCGCGAGCGTATAGGTCGCGTCCTCGTAGCCGAACATGCGCGCGAGCCGGATCTGGTGGTCGAACAACAGGCGGTCCTCGCGCCGCTGCGTGACCAGGTGCAGTGCGAAGCGGATCCGCCACAGGTAGGACTGGGCGGCCTGCAGCTGGGCCAGTTCGCGGGCGGTCAGGAAGCCATGACTCGCGAGTTCCTGCAGCGTATTGGCGCCGAAATGACGCTTGGCGACCCAGCCGATGGTTTGCAGGTCGCGCAGTCCGCCGGGGCTCTGCTTGACGTTCGGCTCGAGGTTGTAGGCTGTGTCGTGATAGCGGTGATGGCGCTCCGCCTGCTCGCGGACCTTGGCGTCGAAGAAATCGCGCGAAGACCACAGGCGATCGGGCGCGAGCGCGCGGCGCATCGCGGAAAAAAGCGGCTCCGGCCCGGCGAGCAGGCGCGCTTCGATCAGCGTCGTGGCGACGCTGATGTCGGCGAGCGCCTCGCGCTGGCAATCGTCGATCGTGCGCACGCTGTGGCCGATCTCGAGGCCGATGTCCCACAGGAAGGTCAGGAATCCCTCGAGTGCGCCGGTCCAGCCGGGCTGCTCGCCCTGCGGCAGCAGCACCATGACGTCGATGTCGGAGCAGGGCAGCAGCTCGCCGCGGCCATAGCCGCCGACTGCGACCAGCGCGAGTTCAGCGGCCGATGGACCCGCGAACATCGCCCAGGCGCGCAGCAGCAGGGCATCGACCAGCAGCGCGCGGTCGCGCACCAGCGCCTCGACCGGCTCGTCGGCGTGAAAGCGGCGCGCCAGTTCGCGATCGCCTTCCTCGAGCGCCGCACGGAATTCGCGGAGCGGTTCACTTGCCCCGGGCAGCCGCGATTTCAGCGCCTCGACATAGGTCCAGGGGGCGGCGCCGCCGGCCGCGACGGGCGCCGGGCCGTCGCTTGCTTCGGTGAGTCCTGCGCGCATGGATCAGCTCTGCGCGCGATCGGCGCTGCCGAGTGTCAGGACCTCGAATCCACCGGGCGTCACGAGAAGCGTGTGTTCCCACTGCGCGGACAGCGAATGATCCTTGGTGACGACGGTCCAGCCGTCGCCCAGGAGCCGCACGTGACGCTTGCCTGCGTTGATCATCGGCTCGACCGTGAATGTCATGCCGGGCTCGATCTCGAGCCCGGTGCCGGGTTCGCCGTAATGAAGCACCTGCGGATCCTCGTGGAAGACGCGGCCGATGCCGTGGCCGCAGTATTCGCGCACGACGGAATAGCCCTGGGACTCGACATATTGCTGGATCGCGTGGCCCAGGTCGCCGAGCCGGCGGCCCGGCGCAACCTGCCGTATGCCCACCCACATGGATTCGAAGCCGATGCTGCACAGGCGCCGTGCCTGGACCGCGCAGTCGCCGACCAGGAACATGCGGCTGGTGTCCCCGTGGAAGCCGTCCTTGATGACGGTGATGTCCAGGTTGACGATGTCGCCGGCCCGCAACTGCCGGTCGCCCGGGATGCCGTGGCAAACGACATGGTTGACCGAGGTGCAGATCGACTTCGGAAATCCCTTGTAATTCAAGGGTGCCGGAACGGCCTTCTGAACATCCACGATGAAGTCGTGGCAGATCCGGTCGAGTTCGCCCGTCGTGACGCCGGGCAGTACCCGCGGGGCGATCATGTCCAGGACGTCGGCGGCGAGGCGCCCAGCCACCCGCATCGCCTGCTGCTCAGCGGGCGATTTGATGGTGACCTGGGCCTGACGTGCCATCAGCATCGACGCTGTGCGCCTATCACGTTGTTTCGACGGGACAAAGATGGTATAAAGCGCGGCGTTTTTTCTCAACCAAATCCACACGCGAAATCGTCACGTGCGGCTGGGTGCCAGGCCTTCGGGCCCGGTTGCCGCATGCGGATTCGCGGAGGCCTAACCCGAACAAGGAGCAATCATGCCCAGCGTGTCCATGCGACAGATGCTGGAAGCGGGTGTCCATTTCGGACACCAAACCCGCTTCTGGAACCCGAAGATGGCCCCATTCATCTTCGGCGAGCGGAACAAGATCCACATCATCAACCTCGAGAAGACCCTGCCCCTGTACAACGAGGCGGCGAACTTCATCAAGGGCGTGATCGCCGATGGTGGCAAGGTGCTGTTCGTCGGCACCAAGCGCAGCGCGCGGGACGCGATCCAGGTCGAGGCGACGCGTTGCGGCATGCCCTACGTGAACCAGCGCTGGCTGGGCGGCATGCTGACGAACTTCAAGACGATTCGCCAGTCGATCAAGCGCCTGCACGAACTCGAAGAGCTGCGTACTTCGGGCGCGCTCGACCGGCGCAACAAGAAAGAAGCCCAGAAGCTCCGGCGCGAGCTCGACAAGCTGCTGCGCAGCCTCGGCGGCATCAAGGACATGAACGCACTGCCGGACGCGCTCTTTGTCGTCGACGTCGGCCACGAGGAGATCGCGGTGCACGAGGCGCGCAAGCTTGGCGTGCCGGTCGTCGCGGTCGTGGACAGCAACTGCTCGCCGGACCAGATCGACTACGTGATCCCCGGCAATGACGACGCGATGAAGGCCATCCAGCTGTACGCGGCCGGCATCGCCGAGGCCATCATAGACGGCAAGTCTTCGGTGCCAGTCGTGCCGGCAGGCGAGGACGAATTCGTCGAACTCGACGAGGAAGGCCAGCCGCGCCGCAAGTCCGCCGCGCGTGGACCGCGCGGCAAGGCCGCCAACGTCCGGCGCAAGGCGCCGGCGCGCGCCCGCGTGCCGATCGCAGCGCCCTCGCCGGAGACCGCCTCTGCCGCCGAATTGGCAGGACCGACAGCAGTCGAACCCGTTGAACCCGTCGAACCCGTCGAGCCCGCCGACCTCGCGGACGACGATGCGATCGTCGATGAGGCGATCATCGGCGTGATTCCGGAGGAAGGACGCAGCAAGCCTGCGGTGCGTCGCAAGCCAGGATCGAGAAAATCCGAGAAGAACGGGGAATGACCGTGGCAATTACGGCCGAAGTGGTCAAGACGCTACGCGAGCGCACCGGCGCCGGCATGATGGAATGCAAGAAAGCCCTGGTGGAAACCGGCGGCGACCTGGACGCGGCTGCCGAGATCATGCGCAAGACAGGCCTCGCGAAAGCCGACAAGAAGGCCGCGCGCATAGCAGCCGAAGGCGCCGTGGTCGTCGCGCGAAGCGCCGACGGGCGGAGCGCCATGCTGGTCGAGGTCAATTGCGAGACCGACTTCGTCGCGCGCGAGCAGGAGTTCCAGTCGTTCGCTGCCGCGGTTGCGGCCGCGGCCCTGCGGGCGGGCGTGACCAGCGTGGAGAGCGCGGCGTCGCTGCCGCTTGCCGGCGGCATGACGGTCGAGGAGACGCGCCGTCACCTGATCGCGAGGATCGGCGAGAACATCACGATCCGGCGCCTGGCGCCGCTTGCGGCCCCGACATTCATCGGCAGCTACGTGCACGGCACGCGGATCGGCACGCTGGTTGGCCTGAAGGGCGGCGACGCAGCACTCGGCAAGGATCTTGCGATGCACATAGCGGCGGCCAATCCGCAATACGTGCAGCCGTCCGACGTCCCAGAAGCGATGCTCGCCAAGGAACGCGAGATCCTCGCCGCTCAGGCGGCCGCCGAGGGCAAGCCTGCCGCGATCGTCGACAAGATGGTCGAGGGGCGGCTGCGCAAGTACCTCGCGGAGATCTGCCTCACCGGTCAGCCCTTCGTGAAGGATCCGGAGACTTCGGTCGGTAAGCTGATCGAAGCCGCCGGGGCCACAGTCACCGGATTCCTGCGCTACGAGGTCGGCGAGGGCATCGAGAAACGGCAGGAGAACTTCGCCGAGGAAGTGATGGCCCAGGTGAAGGCCGCCGAGGGTCGACGCTGAGGCCGAATCGCCTGGAAAGGACAAGGAACCCCGCCACGGCGGGGTTCCTTATAATCAGCGACTCGATGGAGGGGTGATGGGCATGTCGGAACCGCAGGCCCGCAAGTCGCTGTCGCGGATACTGCTGAAGGTCAGCGGCGAGGCCTTGCTCGGCGCCGAGGACTACGGCATCGACCCGGTCATCCTGAAGCGCGTCGCCGGCGAGATCCGCGACGTCCTGGCGCGTGGGGTCCAGGTTGCGGTCGTGATCGGCGGCGGCAACATCTTCCGCGGCGCCGGCCTCGCCCGTGCCGGCATGGACCGCGTGACGGCCGACCACATGGGCATGCTGGCGACGGTCATGAACGGCCTCGCGCTGCAGGATGCGCTGGAGGCGCTCGGCGCCCACGCCCGGGTCCAGTCGGCGCTCCGGGTCCAGGAAGTCTGCGAGGACTACATCCGGCGCCGTGCCGTGCGCCACCTCGAGAAGGGCCGCTGCGTGATCTTCGCGGCTGGCACCGGCAACCCGTTCTTCACGACCGATACGGCGGCATCGCTGCGCGCCATCGAGATCGGCGCCGACCTGCTGCTGAAGGCCACCAAGGTCAACGGGATCTACGACGACGATCCGGTGCGCAACCCGCGCGCGCAACGCTACAAGACCCTGTCCTTCGACAAGGTGCTCGACGACCGGCTGGGCGTCATGGACGCGACGGCCATCGTGATGTGCCGCGACAACGGCCTGCCATTGCGGGTCTTCAACCTGATGAACGAAGGCGACCTGATGCGCATTGTCGACGGCGAGGACGTGGGCACGCTGGTCGCGAACGGCCTGTAGCCGCCTTCCATGAGGACGCAGTCATGCTCGAGGAGATGAGTCGCGACGCGACGCAGCGCATGTCGAAGTGCGTTGCCGGCCTGCGGGACCACTACCGGAAGATGCGCACCGGCCGCGCCAACACCGGTCTGCTCGAGGGCATCAAGGTCGAGTACTACGGCAGCGAGGTGCCGCTGAATCAGGTGGCGAATGTCATCGTGGAGGACGCGCGCACGCTCGCCGTCACGCCCTGGGACAAGTCGGCAGTCCACGCGATCGAGAAGGCAATCCAGAAGTCCGACCTGGGCCTGACGCCCAATACGGCCGGCCAGGTGATCCGCCTGCCGCTGCCGCCGATGACCGAGGAACGCCGCCGCGATCTCACGAAGGTCGCGCGCCACGAGGCCGAGAACGCGCGTGTCGCGGTCCGCGCCGTGCGGCGCGACCTGATGAACGAACTGAAGGAAATGCTCAAGGAGAAGCTGATCTCCGAGGACGACGATCGCCGTTCCCAGGAGGAGATTCAGAAGCTGACCGACCGGCACGTGCACGAAATCGATGCGGTGCTCGCCGAAAAAGAAAAAGAACTGCTGCAGGTCTGAAATGCCGGCACCCGCCACCGAACAACCGGGCGCCGGGCCGGTGCCGCGCCACGTCGCAGTGATCATGGACGGCAACGGCCGCTGGGCCGAACAGCGCTCGCTGCCGCGCGCCGCCGGTCATCGGGCCGGCGCGCAAACCGTGCGTTCCACGATCGAGCATTCCGTGCGCCGCGGCGTGGCGGCGCTGACGCTCTTCGCATTCTCCAGCGAGAACTGGCAGCGGCCGGCCGACGAGGTCGGCCTGCTGATGCAGCTCTTCCTCGAAGCGCTCGATCGCGAGGTCGCGGACCTCGATGCCAATGGCGTGCGGCTGCGATTCATCGGCGACCGTTCGCGGCTCGCGCCGGCGCTGGCCGCGAGGATGGACGCCGCTGAATTGCGGACCGCCAGGCGCGAGCGGCTGGATCTCGTCGTCGCCGTCGCCTATGGCGGCCGCTGGGACATCGTGCAGGCCGCGCGGCGGCTTGCCGGCCAGGTTGCCGCGGGGACGCTGGAGCAGGGCGCGCTCGACGAGGCTGCGTTCGCAGCCTGCCTGACAAGCGCCGGTCGCCAGGAGCCCGACCTCTTCATCCGCACCGGCGGCGAGCGGCGCCTCAGCAATTTCCTGCTGTGGGACCTGGCCTACACGGAACTGTGGTTCACCGACACCCTGTGGCCGGACTTCGACGAGGCGACCTACGAAGGCGCGCTCGCGGATTTCGCCGGGCGGCAGCGGCGCTTCGGCCGCACCACCGCACAGCTGGGGCGCGGCTGATGCTCGGGCAGCGCGTCATCACGGCGATCGGGCTGGTCGTGGTGCTCGCAATCGTGCTGCTCGTGTTGCCGCCCGTCTACGCGATCGTCGCACTCGCCGTGATGATCCTGGGCGGCGCCTGGGAATGGGCGACGCTCGCCGGTCTCGAGTCGCGCCCAGCCCACATCGCCTATGTCGGCGCCTGTGCGGCCGTGATGGCGGCACTGTGGCTCGCCAGCCGCAGTCACGAGGGTCTCCAGCTGGCGCTGATCGTGACGATGCTCGGCTGGGTGCCGCTGTTCGCCTGGGTGGCGCTGGCGCCCAGGCGCAGCCACTGGATCCTTGCGGCCATCGCGGGCCTCTGGGCGCTCGCGCCGACCTGGCTTGCGCTGGCGCGGCTGTACCTGCAGGCGGATCATGGCTGGGAGCTCGTGATCTTCGTGCTGGTGCTCGCCTGGGCCGCCGACATCGGGGCCTTCTTCGCGGGACGGCGCTTTGGGCGCCTGCGCCTCGCGCCATGGGTCAGCCCGAACAAGACCTGGGAGGGCGTCCTGGGCGGCCTGGTCGCCGGATCGGTGGTGGCGCTGGCCGGCATGGCCTGGTTCGAATTGCCGGTGCTCGCTTTCCTGTCGCTGTGCATCGCGGCGGTGCTCGTTTCGGTGGTCGGTGATCTCGTGGAGAGCATGTTCAAGCGCCAGCGCGGCTTGAAGGACAGCGGCAGCCTGCTGCCGGGCCATGGCGGCGTGCTGGATCGCATCGACAGCCTCACGTCGTCGACGCCGCTCCTGGCGTTGGGCTTCTGCTGGCTCGGACTGGTGACATGAGGGGCCTCGTCGTCCTGGGATCGACGGGCTCGATCGGGGAGAACACCCTCGATGTCGCGCTGCGCCATCCCGACCGCTTCCGCATCGTCGCGCTCGCGGCCCGCGCCAATGTCGACGCGCTCAGCCGGCAATGCCTGCGTTGCCGGCCCGCTTATGCGGCGATGCTCGACCGGAATGCGGCGGCGCAACTGAAGGAGCGCCTGGCCGCCGCTGGCTGCGAGACGCGCGTCCTCGCCGGTCCCGAAGCGCTCGTCACGGTGGCAGAGCTGCCGGAAGCGCAGCTCGTGATGGCGGCCATCGTCGGCGCCGCGGGACTTGCGCCGACGCTCGCCGCCGCCGCGGCCGGCAAGCAGCTCCTGCTCGCGAACAAGGAAGCACTCGTGCTCGCGGGCGCGCTCCTGATCGACATCGCGCGCAAGTCGGGCTCACGGATCCTGCCGATCGACAGCGAGCACAATGCGGTCTTCCAGTGCCTGCCGCCCGGCGATGATCGCGGCGGCCCGCCGCCCGGCGTGACCCGCATCCTGTTGACTGCCTCGGGCGGGCCGTTCCTGAAGATGCGGCGCGAGGATTTCGCTTCGGTGACGCCGGAGCAAGCCGTCGCCCATCCGAACTGGCGCATGGGTCGCAAGATTTCGGTGGACTCCGCGACACTGATGAACAAGGGCCTGGAACTGATCGAGGCCTGCCATCTTTTCGGGGTCGGCCCGGAACGGGTCAGCGTCGTCATTCACCCACAGAGCATCGTGCATTCGCTGGTCGAGTTCGCGGACGGATCGGTGCTCGCGCAGCTCAGCCATCCGGACATGCGTGTGCCCATTGCCCATGCCCTGGGCTGGCCTGAACGGATTACCTCTGGTGTAGAATCGCTGGACCTCGTGCGGGTTGCTCAATTGTCTTTCGAAGCCCCTGATCTGGAACGATTTCCATGCCTTGGACTGGCGGTCAAAGCCGCCCGTGCCGGCGGTACGGCGCCGGCGGTCGTCAATGCCGCCAACGAGGTGGCCGTGAGCGCCTTTCTCGACCGAAGTCTGAACTTTGACGACATTGCGGCGGTCATTGACTGCGTGTTGCAACAGCATCAGGTACGGCCGGTACGATCCCTCGACGACGCGCTGGCCGCCGATGCCTGGGCGCGCGACCGGGCTGGCGCGGCCCTCATGACGCGCCTGGCGGCCGGCGCATGAGCTTCACCATCATCACGTCGGTGCTCGCATTCATCGTCGCAATCGGCGTGCTGGTCTCGGTGCACGAATTCGGCCACTACTGGGTCGCGCGGCGCCTCGGCTTCAAGGTGCTGCGCTATTCGCTCGGCTTCGGCAAGCCGCTGCTGCGGCACGTCGGGCGCGACGCCGACCGGATCGAGTACGTCCTGGCGACGATACCGCTCGGTGGCTACGTCCGGCTGCTCGACGAACGCGAAGGGCCGGTGCCCGCGGGCGAGGAGCATCGGGCGTTCAATCGCCGGCCGCCGCTGGCGCGCATCCTGGTACTGCTGGCCGGTCCGGGCGCGAATTTCCTGTTTGCGATCGCGGCGTACTGGTGCCTGTTCCTGTACGGAATCCCCGGGCTCAAGCCGGTGATCGGGGGCGTGACGGAAGGATCCTACGCGGCCGCGGCCGATCTGCGCCCCGATGACGAATTGCTCGCTGTCGCGGGACATCCGACGCCGACGCGCCAGGCGGCGGTGCTCGGCATCCTCGAGGAAGTCGCGGGCTCAGGCCGCATCCCGCTGTCGGTGCGCGGGCGCGACGGCGCCACGCGGGATCTCGAAATCGTGATCCCGGAGGGCGAGCAACGTGCGCTGACCGAGCCAGGGATCCTGATGCGCGGCCTCGGATTCTCGTTCTGGTCGCCACCGCTGCCGGTCGTCGTCAGCGTGCTGACCCCCGGCGATCCCGCCGAGCGCGCCGGCGTCCAGCCTGGCGATCGCATCATCGCGATCGATGGCCAGCCGGTTGCCGATTACACGGCATTCGTCGCGGCGATCCGGGCGCGCCCGGGCGTGTCCACGCGGCTCACCGCGCTCCGGGCCGGTGAGCCGGTGTCACTGACGCTGGTGCCGAAAAGCGTGGATGACGGCGGGCGGATCATCGGCCAGATCGGCCTCGGCGCCGATGCCAGAGCCGCACCCGGGTTCCCGGAATCAATGCAGACCGTCGAACGCTACGGGGTGTTCGCGGCATTCGCGCCGGCGGTGCGCGAAACCTGGGACAAGAGCGCGCTGACCGTGCGATTCCTGTGGCGGATGGTGACCGGCCACGTTTCGACCAAGAACATCTCCGGTCCGATCAACATCGCCCAGTACGCGGGGCTGACGGCGAATGAGGGCTTCAACTACTATCTCGGTTTCCTGGCGCTCGTTTCGATCTCGCTCGCGGTTCTGAACCTGCTGCCGATACCGGTACTGGATGGCGGCCAGATCGTGTACCAGCTGGCGGAAATGGCCAAGGGCGGCCCGCTGCCGATTGAGGCACAGGTGCTGGGACAGAGACTCGGCATCGCGATGCTGGTGCTGCTGATGGGCTTCGCGTTCTACAACGACATCACGCGGCTCCTCGGCTGATCACTCAAGGAATCGACCTCCACATGCTTCGACGGCTCATCAGCGGCATCCTGCTTGCATACGTCCCCGCGGCGCTCGCGCAGGGCGTGGGCCCGGACTTTATCGTGGGCGACATCCGCGTCGAGGGCCTGCAGCGGATTTCGGAAGGCACGATCTACAATTACCTGCCGGTCAACATCGGCGACCGGCTCGACGAGCGCCGCATCCAGGAGGCCGTCCGCGCGCTGTTCGCGACGGGCTTCTTCCGCGACATCGAATTGCGCCGCGACGGCTCGACGCTGGTCGTCGTCGTATTCGAGCGCCCGTCGATCGAGAGTTTCGAGATCACGGGCAACAAGGACATCAAGACCGAGGACCTGCAGAAGTCGCTGCGCTCGGTCGGCCTCGCGACCGGCAAGACCTTCGACCGCTCGGTGCTGGAGGAGGTGCAGGGCTACCTGACCGACCAGTACTTCAGCCGCGGCAAGTACGCGGTGCGCATCGATCCCAAGGTAGAGGAGGTGCCCGGCAACAAGGTCAAGATCAAGATCACGGTGGTCGAGGGCAAGCGCGCGCGCATCCGCCAGATCAACGTCGTCGGCAACGAGGCCTACGACGACGAGACGCTGCTCGAGGACTTCGAGCTGAAGACGCCGGGCTGGCTGTCCTGGTACAAGCAGAATGACCGCTATTCGCGCGAGTCCCTGCAGGGCGACCTCGAGAAGCTGCAGTCCTATTACCAGGACCGTGGCTATGCGAATTTCGCGGTGGAGTCCACGCAGGTCGCGATCGCGCCCGAGAAGGACGACATCTTCATCACGGTCAACGTCCACGAGGGCGATGTCTACAAGGTCGGCGAAGTGAAGCTCGCCGGCACGCTGAAGGTCCCCGAGGCGGAATTGAAGAGGCTGCTGCTGGTCCAGCCCGGGCAGACCTATTCCCGCAAGCTGATCACGCAGACGCAGGAGCTTCTGGCCTTCCGGCTCGGCGTGGAAGGCTATGCCTTCGCGAAGATCGACCCGGTGCCGCAGGCCGACGACGAAAAGAAGACCGTGGGCCTGACGTTCTTCGTCGACCCCGGCAGCCGCGCCTACGTGCGGCGCATCAACTTCATCAACACGAGCGCGATCGACGACGAAGTGCTGCGCCGCGAATTGCGCCAGCTCGAGGGCTCGTACCTGTCGAATTCGCTGCTGGAACGCTCCAAGGAGCGCCTGCAGCGCCTGCCGTACATCGAGAAGGCCGAATTCGAGTCCAAACCGGTGCCGGGAACGCCGGACCTCGTGGACGTGGACTTCGACATCAAGGAGGGCCTGCCGGGCCAGTTCAGCGGCGGCATCGGCTACTCGGAGTCGCAGTCGTTCATGCTGAACGGCAGCTTCGTGCATTCGAATTTCATGGGTTCCGGCGAGCGGCTCGCGGTCGAACTGGTCTCGGGGCGCTATTCGCAGTCCTACAGCATCTCGCACACGGACCCGTACACGAGCGTGGACGGCCTGTCGCGCACGCTCGGCCTGCAGTACCGCGACATCACGCAGTTCGTCTCGGCCGCGTCGGACTTCTCGACGACGACGATGTCCGCCACGATCGAATACGGATATCCGATCAGCGAGTTCCAGGGCTTGCGCTTCGGGCTGGTCGCGCAGATGTCCGACCTGGTGGTCAATCCGCGCGGCAGCGCGGCCGAGGCGGTGGACTGGGTGCGGTCCAATGGCAATCCTTATTCGCGCGTCATCTCGTCGGACGTCACCAATCCCGATTGCGAGAACCCGGATCCGACCACGAACTGCCTGTTCGGGACGAAGTTCAACAGCTTCGAGCTCGTGACCGGGTGGTTCTACGATTCGCGCAATCGCGCGATTTTCGCCGACCGCGGCATGAAGCACTCGCTATCCGTGTCGGTGGCCGCGCCCGGCAGCGAAGTCAACTACTACGTCTTCAACTACGATTTCCTGCAGCTCTTGCCCCTCGGCAAGCGTTGGACCGTCGCACTCAGCGGGGAACTCGGGTATGGCGAAGCGCTCGGCAAGGACACGACGGCGCTGCCGCCGTACCGCCAGTTCTTCGCCGGCGGGCCGGAGTCGGTGCGCGCCTACTCGGAGAGCCGGCTCGGGCCCAAGGACAGCTTCGGGAATCCCTACGGCGGCAACATGAAGGTGATCGGGCGCGCAGAACTGCTGTTCCCGGTCCCCCAGAAATGGCGGGCAAGCACGCGCATGGGCCTTTTCTACGACATCGGCAACGTGTTCTCGCAGGGCGCGGGCATCCATTTCGTCGGCCGCGACGGCGTCACGCCGGTCGACTACAAGTTCGATTACAATGAACTGAAGCAATCGGCGGGTATTGCCGTGCAGTGGCTCGCGCCGCTCGGCGTGTTCCGGTTCAGCTACGGCGTGCCGCTGAATGAGTACAAGGGCGACGCAGTCCGCTATCCGGACCAGGTCGAACGCTTCCAGTTCACGATCGGTGGGGCCTTCTGACGAGTCGAGACAAGATGACAACCATGACCAGGCTTTCCATTCCCTGCGCACTGCTTTCGGCAGTCATGTTTGCGGCTGTGCCGGCGGCGGCCCAGGCCGAGATCAAGATCGGCTACGTGAACACGGGCCGGCTCCTCGAGGAGTCGCCGCAGGCGCGCGCGGCCCAGCAGGCACTCGAGGGCGAGTTCATGCCGCGGCAACGCGATCTCGCCAGCCAGCAGAAGACCCTGCAGGAGAAGTCCGACAAGTTGAAGCGCGACTCCGCCGTGATGTCCGAGGCGGACCGCACGAAGGCCGAACGGGACGTCCGCGAAGGCGAGATCAGCCTGCAGCGGCGCTTCAACGAATTGCAGGAGGACGCCAACCTGCGGCGCAACGAGGAATTCGGCAAGGTGCAGCGCGCGCTGCTCCAGGAAGTGCAGGCCTATGCGAAGGCCAACGGCTACCAGCTGATCATCAGCGACGGCGTGCTGTTCGCGGCCGATGCAGTGGACATCACGCCGCAGGTGATCGCGGCCGTGAAGGCCAAGGCACCGGCACCGGCGCCCGCTCCAGCGCCCAAGCCCTGAACGGCAGGCCACCGCCAGTGGGGAGCGCCGCCAAGGCGATCACGCTCGGCGAGCTGGCGGTTCGCTACGGCCTGGAACTCTCCGGCGATCCCGGTCTGAAGGTCGAGGGCGTCGCAGCACTCGCATCGGCAACTCCGGGCACGCTCAGCTTCTGCAGCAGTGCGAAATACCGCCGCCAGCTCGCGGCCACGAAGGCGACGGCCGTCGTGCTCGGGCGCGAGATGCTGCCGGAATGCCCGGTCGCGGCGCTCGTCAGCCCGCATCCCTATGCAGCCTATGCGCGAATCGCCGCGGGGCTGCATCCGGAGCCCGCGGTGATCGCCGGTGTCGCCCCGGGAGCCAGCATCGCCGTCGGAGCGAAGATCGCCGCGAGCGCCTGGGTGGGCCCCAATGCGGTTGTCGGGGAGGGCGCGGTGATCGGCGAACGCTGCTCGATCGGCGCCAATTGCGTCATCGAGGAAGGAGCGCGGCTCGGCGACGACTGCCGGCTGCAGGCCGGCGTCACGATCTGCCGCCACGTGACGATCGGTGCGCGCTGCGTCTTCAAGCCGGGCGCCGTCGTCGGCAGCGATGGATTCGGTTTTGCCCCGGCACCCGACGGGTTCGTCAAGGTGCCGCATCTCGGCGGCCTGCGGCTCGGCAACGATGTCGAGATCGGCGCCAACACCACGATCGATCGCGGCACGATCGATGACACGGTCATCGACGACGGCGTCAAGCTGGACAACCAGGTACAGGTCGGCCATAACTGCCGCATCGGCGCGCACACGGTAATCGCGGGCTGCGCCGGGATTTCGGGCAGCACGATCATCGGGCGGCGGTGCATGATCGGCGGCGCTGTCGGCGTCGTCGGGCATCTCGAGATCGGTGACGACGTGATCGTGACGGGCTACTCGATGGTGACGCATTCGCTGCCGGGTCCGGGGACCTACTCATCCGGGATGCCGGCGATCCAGTCGATCGACTGGCGCCGCACGGTCGCCCGGCTGCGGCGGCTCGATGCACTCGAGCGGCGGCTCGCGCGGCTTGAAGGGGGCAGCGGCACGGGCCAGGAGAGCGACGAATGAGTGAAGGCTTCCCGATGGACATCAACGCGGTGATGAAGCAGCTGCCGCATCGCTATCCGATGCTGCTGGTGGACCGGGTCATCGAATGCATTCCGGGCAAGAGCATCCATGCGATCAAGAATGTCTCGATGAACGAGCCATTCTTTACCGGCCACTTTCCCCACCGGCCGGTCATGCCGGGCGTCATGATCCTCGAGGCGCTGGCCCAGGCGGCCGGAATCCTCGCATTCAAGACTGCGGGCGTTGTCCCGGACGAGGAGACCCGCTTCTATTTCGTCGGCATCGACAAGGCGCGCTTCCGGCGCCCGGTCGAGCCGGGTGACCAGCTGGCGCTGAGGGCGACGTTCGAACGCGCAATGCGCGGGATCTGGAAATTCTCGACGGTCGCCGAGGTCGGCGGGGAGGAAGTCGCCTCCGCCGTGATGATGGTCGCGCCGGGAGCGCAGTCGTGATCGATCCGCGCGCCATCGTGGCAGCGGATGCCGAGATCGCCGAGGGCGTCGAAGTCGGCGCCTACTCGATCATCGGGCCCGGTGTCCGCATCGGCGCAGGGTGCTGGATCGGGCCGCACGCCGTCATCAACGGTCCGACGACGCTCGGCCGCGACAACAAGGTCTTCCAGTTCGCATCCATCGGCGATGCACCGCAGGACAAGAAGTACCGCGGCGAGCCGACCCGGCTCGAGATCGGCGACCGCAACGTGTTCCGGGAATTCTGCTCGATCAATCGCGGTACGGCCGCCGGCCGCGCGGTCACGAGAATCGGCGACGACAACCTGTTCATGGCCTATTCGCACGTGGGGCACGACTGCATCGTCGGCAGCCAGTGCGTGATGTCGAATTGCACCGCGCTCGCAGGCCACGTCGAGCTCGGCGACTGGGTGATCCTGTCGGGCTATTCCGGCGTCCACCAGTTCTGCAAGGTGGGCGCGCACTCGTTCATGGCCAACAACGCCGCCGTCACGCGCGATGTCCCGCCATACCTGCTCGTGGCCGGCACGCCCGCGGAACCGAAGGGCGTCAACAGCGAGGGCCTCAAGCGGCGCGGCTTCGGACCGCAGCAGATCGCGAACATCCGCAATGCCTACCGCCTGCTGTACCGGTCGGGTCTCAAGCTCGCGGCCGCGACCGAGCAATTGCAGGCACTCGCCGCGGACCAGCCGGAACTGCTGCCCTTCGTGCAATTCCTGGCGGCGAGCGAACGCAGCATCGTTCGCTGATGACGCCGGGCAAGCCGCTGACGATCGGCCTGGTCGCCGGCGAATCTTCCGGCGACAATCTCGGTGCCGCACTGATCAGGGCGATCCGCGAGCGCGCACCCGGCACGCGGTTTGCCGGCGTCGCCGGTCCTGCGATGGCGGCCGAGGGCTGCGAGGCCTGGGCGCCCGCCGACGAACTCGCGGTCATGGGGCTATTCGAGATCCTGCATCACCTGCCGCGCCTGCTGCGGCTGCGCCGCACATTGCGCGGCCGCTTCATTGCCGAGCGCCCCGATGTCTTCGTCGGCATCGACGCACCGGAATTCAACCTGAATCTCGCCGCCGCGCTGCACGGCGCCGGGATCCGCACGGTGCAATACGTCAGTCCGCAGGTCTGGGCCTGGCGGCAGGGCCGCGCGCGCCGGATGGCGGAATTCCTCGATCTGGTGCTGTGCCTGTTGCCGTTCGAGCCCAGGGTCTACGATTCCGCGGGCCTGAAAGCCGTTTTCGTCGGCCATCCGCTGGCCGACCAGCTGCCACTGGTGCCGGATCGCGCGGCCGCACGCGCGAGCCTCGATCTGCCGGCCGACGGCCAGATCGTCGCGGTGCTGCCGGGGAGCCGCGTCGGCGAGGTGGCGCGCCTCGCAGATGATTTCGCGGGCGCCATCGCCTGGCTTGCGGCACGCCGGCCGGGGCTCCTGTTTGTCGCGCCGCTCGCGAGCGCCAGGACGCGCGCAGTGTTCGAGCAGGCGCTCACGCGGCTTGCTCCGGGCGTGGCGGTGAAAGTCATCGAAGGGCGTTCACGGGTGGCGCTCACGGCGGCCGACGTGGCTCTCGTCGCTTCCGGAACGGCGACGCTCGAGACCCTGCTATGCAAGCGGCCGATGGTCGTCGCGTATCGCCTCGGCTGGATGACGGCCCTCGCTCTGCGTTCGCTGCGCTTGCTGAAGGCGCCGTTCTTCGCTCAGCCGAATCTGCTGGCCGGCAGGCAAGTGGTTCCCGAACTGGCCCAGGGCGAGGTCAGTCCCGAGCGCCTGGGCCGGGAAATCGAGCGCTGGCTCGAGGCCCCCGCCGAAGTCGCGGCACTCGCCGAGCAGTTCACGATCATCCACCGCGAACTGCGGGCCGGCGCCAGCGCGCGTGCGGCGGAAGCCATCCTGGGGCTGGCCAGGGAAAGCCGCGCATGAGCGCCACCTGGCGGGCCCTGGGCGGTCCGGTCGCCGGTGTCGACGAAGCCGGGCGGGGGCCGCTCGCCGGCCCGGTCGTCGCGGCGGCCGTGATCCTCGATCCTGCACGGTTCATCCGGGGCCTGCGGGACTCCAAGGAGCTCAGCGAGTCCACCCGTGAACGGCTCGCAGTGGAGATCCGCCGGAAGGCCGTGGCCTGGGCCATCGGCTGGGCCGATGCGGCCGAAATCGACGTGCTGGACATCCTGCAGGCGAGCCATCTCGCGATGCGCCGGGCCCTGCAGGGGCTAGCGATCCAGCCCGGCCATGTGCGGGTGGACGGGAACCGCTGCCCGGGCACGACCACGCTCGGGTTTTCCTGCAGCGTCGAGGCAATCGTCGGTGGCGACGCACGGGTCGCCGAGATCAGCGCCGCCTCGATCCTTGCGAAGACCAGCCGGGACGCCTGGATGGCCAGGGTGGCCGTCAGCTATCCCGGTTATGACTTCGAGCGGCACAAGGGTTATCCGACGCCCGACCACCTGCGCCGGCTCGAGGCCCAGGGGCCCTGCCGCCTGCACCGGCAGAGCTTCGCGCCGGTAAGATCGCTGCATGCGCCGAGCTGACCCCGGGAACCCGAAGCCGACATTCGTCCACCTGCGTCTCCACACCGAATATTCGCTGGTGGACGGCATCGTGCGCGTGCCCGCACTGATGAAGGCTGTCGTTGAGGCAGGCATGCCGGCGGTCGCGCTGACCGATCAGAGCAACCTGTTCGCGATGGTCAAGTTCTACCGCGAAGCCCAGCGGCAGGGCGTCAAGCCCATCATCGGCGTCGATGTCTGGCTGCGCGAGGAGGGTGATCGCGCGGAACCGAGCCGCCTGACGCTGCTGGCGCAGAACCTCGCCGGCTATCGCAACCTGACACGGCTCGTGTCGCGAAGCTATCTGGAGGGCCAGGAGCGCGGCCGCCCGCTGCTCGAGCGGGCCTGGCTCGATGAGGCGACGACCGCGGGGCTGATCGCGCTGTCGGGTGCCGGTGAAGGCGATATCGGCCGGGCACTGGCGGCGGGCCGCAACGAGGAAGCGCGCGCCCAGCTCGCTGCCTGGCTCGCCCTGTTCGGTGATCGTTACTACCTCGAGGTCCAGCGTACCGGCCGGACGGGGGACGACGATCATGTCTCCGCAGTGCTCGCGCTGGTCGCCGACCTCCCGGCACCGGTCGTCGCGACCAACGATGTGCGCTTCCTCGGCGCGCGAGGAGTTCGAGGCGCATGAGGCGCGGGTCTGCATCCATGACGGCGCGCGGCTCGACGACCCGGGCCGGCCGCGCCGCTACACGCCGGAGCAGTACCTGAAGAGCCCGGCGGAAATGGCGGAGCTCTTCGCCGACCTGCCGGAGGTGATTGCCAACAGCGTCGAGATCGCGCGGCGCTGCTCGCTGGCATTGACCCTCGGCCGCAGCTACCTGCCGGCCTTCGCGGTGCCGGACGGTTCCACGGTCACCGAGTACCTGCGCGTCCTGGCGGAGAAAGGGCTCGACCGGCGGCTCGCAGCGCTCGCGGCTGAACCCGCCCTCGTGATCCGCCCGGTCGAAGAGTCGCGTTATCGGCTGCGGCTCACCGAGGAGTTGCGGGTCATCTGCGAAATGGGCTTCGAAGGCTATTTCCTGGTGGTCGCGGATTTCATCCGCTGGGCGCGCGAGCAGGGAATTCCTGTCGGTCCGGGACGTGGATCAGGGGCAGGCTCGCTGGTCGCCTGGTCGCTCGGCATCACCGACCTCGATCCGTTGCAGCACGACCTGCTGTTCGAGCGGTTCCTGAACCCGGAACGCGTCTCGATGCCGGACTTCGACATCGACTTCTGCATGGCGCGCCGCGACCAGGTGATCGACTACGTCGCGAACCGCTACGGGCGCGACCGCGTGTCGCAGATCATCACCTTCGGCTCGCTGGCGGCGCGCGCCGTGGTCCGGGACGTCGGGCGCGTGCTGGGCCATCCCTACGGCTTCGTGGACAGCGTCGCAAAGCTGATCCCGTTCGAACTCGGGATCACGCTCGCCGATGCGCTGGAGAAGGAACCGGAACTTGCGCGGCGTTACCGCGCGGAAGACGAGGTCCGCGACCTGATCGATCTCGCGCAACAGCTGGAAGGCCTCGCGCGCAATGCCGGCACGCATGCCGGCGGCGTCGTGATCGCGCCGTCGGTGCTGACCGATTTCAGCCCGCTCTACCGGGAGCAGGACGCGGGCAGCATCGTCACGCAGTTCGACAAGGACGATGTCGAGCATGATCGGACTCGTCAAGTTCGACTTCCTCGGCCTGCGGACGCTGACGATCATCGACTGGACCGTGAAGCTCGTGAATGCGGAGCGTGCGAAGGCGGGGGAGCCGCTGCTGGACATCAGCCGGCTGCCGCTCAATGACGCAGACACCTACCGGATGCTGAAGTCCTGCCGCACCACGGCGATCTTCCAGCTCGAATCGCGCGGCATGAAGGACCTGGTGCGCAAGCTCCAGCCGGACTGCTTCGACGACATCGTCGCCCTCGTCGCGCTGTTCCGGCCGGGACCGCTGCAATCCGGCATGGTGGACGACTTCATGACGCGCAAGCATGGCCGCAACGATGCCGCCATCGACTACCTGCACCCGAGCCTGACCGAGATCCTGAAGCCGACCTACGGCGTGATCCTGTACCAGGAACAGGTGATGCAGATTGCGCAGAAACTCTCCGGCTACACGCTCGGCGGCGCCGACCTGCTGCGGCGGGCGATGGGCAAGAAGAGCCCGGAAGAGATGGCCACGCAGCGCTCCGTGTTCATCGACGGCGCCATCGCGCGCGGGGTCTCACCGCCCCGGGCCGCGCAGATCTTCGAGCTGATCGAGAAATTCGCGGGCTATGGATTCAACAAGTCGCACTCGGCGGCCTATGCGCTGCTCGCGTACCAGACCGCCTGGCTGAAGACCCATTATCCGGAAGCGTTCATGGCGGCCGTGCTGTCTTCCGACATGGACCACACCGACAAGGTCGTGTCGTTCATCGACGAATGCAGCGGCATGGGGCTCGAAGTGCTGCCGCCCGACGTCAACCACTCGATGTACCAGTTCACCGTTGCCGGGCCGGGCTCGATCCGCTACGGCCTGGGCGCCGTCAAGGGCGTCGGCCAGGGCGCCGTCGACACCATCGTCGAGGAGCGCGCGCGCGGCGGAGCGTTCAGGGACCTCGCGGACCTGTGCGGGCGCGTGGACCTGCGCCAGGTCGGGCGCCGCACGCTGGAGGCGATGGTCAAGGCCGGCTGCTTCGACGGCTTCGGGCTCAATCGCGCGACGCTCGCCAGCATGCTGCCGGCGGCCATGCAGTACGGCGAACAGAGCACGCGCGCGGTCGCCGCCGGGCCAGGACGACCTGTTCGGCGGACTGGCCGAGCCGGCCAACGCCCATGCGCCTTCACCGATCGTCGCCGCCGTGCTCCCCGAATGGAGCGACGCGGAGCGCCTGCAGGGCGAGCGCGATACGCTGGGGCTGTACCTGACCGGCCACCCGATCGCGGCCTACGAGCAGGAATTGCGCCAGCTGGTGGCGGCGCGCATCGCGGACCTCGGCGGGCCGCGGCCAGCGGCTGGCACGACGCCCTGGGGAGCCGGCGGCAGGAACGTCACCGTGGCAGGCCTGGTGCACGAGATCCGGCGGCGCGGATCGCGCATGACCATCATCCTCGACGACCGCAGCGGCCGCATCGAGGTGAGCATGTTCGACGATGTCTACCAGCAGCATCGCCACGTCATCGCGCGCGACGCGATCCTCGTGGTCGAGGGGCAGTTGCGCTTCGACGAGTTCATCGAGGACTGGCGCGTCAATGCGAAGAAGCTGACGCCGATCGAGGAACTGCGCGAGCGCGAAGCACGGCGGCTGATCATCCGCTGGCCCGGCAGCGCCGGCGATATCCGCTTCATCCAGCAGCTCGAGGAGACGCTGAAGCCCTGCACCGGCGGGCGCTGCGGCGTCGCGGTCCACTACATGGGATCCGGGGCGCGCGCGACGCTTGCGCTCGGCGACGAATGGTCGGTGCGCCCCACGCGCGAACTGCTCGAGGGACTCGGACGGCTCGTGGGCCAGGACGGCGTGCGGGTCATGTACGGCCCGCGGGGCGATTGACCCCTTATACTCGGCATATGGCGCTGCAATTCCTCGATTTCGAGCAACCGATCGCCGAGCTGGAGGCGAAGATCGAGGAGCTGCGGTTCCTCGGCGACGACTCCGAGCTCAACATCGCGGACGAGGTCGAAAAGCTGCGCGCCAGGAGCCGCGCGCTGACCACCAGCATCTTCGCGAGCCTGACGCCGTGGCAGATCACGCAGCTCGCGCGTCACCCGCAGCGTCCCTATGTGCTCGACTACGTGCCGCTGGTCTTCACCGATTTCCAGGAGCTGCACGGCGACCGCATGTACGCGGACGACCAGGCGATCGTCGCGGGGCCTGCGCGGCTCGCGGGTGCGCCGGTCATGCTCATCGGCCAGCAGAAGGGCCGCGACACCAAGGAGCGCGTGCGCCGCAACTACGGCATGCCCAAGCCCGAGGGTTACCGCAAGGCGCGCCGGCTGATGAAGACCGCCGAGCGCTTCGGCATGCCGGTCGTGACCCTGATCGACACGCCGGGCGCCTATCCGGGCGTCGGCTCCGAGGAACGCAACCAGAGCGAAGCCATCGCGCGCAATCTCTTCGACATGGCGGAACTGCGCGTGCCGATCGTCAGCTGCGTCATCGGCGAGGGCGGCTCGGGCGGCGCGCTCGCGATCGGCGTCTGCGACCGGCTGCTGATGCTGCAGTACAGCATCTACTCCGTCATCTCTCCGGAAGGCTGCGCGTCGATCCTGTGGAAAAGCGCGGACCGGCGCGAACTCGCGGCCGAGGCCATGGGGATCACGGCCGAGCGCCTGTCGCGCCTCGGACTCATCGACGAGGTCATTCCCGAGCCGCTCGGCGGCGCGCACCGCGAGCCGCAGGTGATGGCGGAGGCGCTGCGCGAGGCGCTCGCGCGCCAGGTCGCGAAACTCGTGGCGCTGCCGGTCGACGTGCTGCTCGACGAGCGCCAGCGGCGTCTGCGCGGATTCGGGGTCTACGGCGGCACCTGACATGGCCTTTGGCCCCGAGCGGCTGGCGAGCGCGCTGTCAGCACTGGCGCCTGAGTGGCAGACGCAGCGCTTCTGCGTGGCGCTCTCCGGCGGGCTCGATTCGGGCGTGCTGCTGCACGCCCTGGCAGGCCTGCGCGATGCCCATGAAGGGCTCCGGCTGCGCGCCGTGCACGTGGATCATGGGCTGCAAGCGGAGGCGCCGGCCTGGGCCGAGGCCTGCGCCGACGCCTGCCGGTCGCTCGGCATCGAGTTGCGGGTCCTGCGGCTCGCACTCAAGCCGGCGCAGGGCGCCAGCATCGAGGCCGAGGCGCGCGACGCGCGCTACGCGGCGATCTCGGCCGAACTCGGTCCTGGCGAGTGGTTGCTGACCGCGCATCACCGCGATGACCAGCTGGAAACCGTGCTGATCCAGCTGATGCGCGGTGCGGGGGTATCGGGGCTCGCGGCCATGCCGGCGCGGGCCCGCCTGGGCGCGGGCTGGCATGGCAGGCCCCTGCTCGACGTGGATCGCAGCGATCTCGCGGCCTATGCGGAGCAGGAGCATCTCTCCTGCATCATCGACCCGATGAACGCGGCGGCGCGATTCGACCGTGGCTGGCTGCGGGCGCAGGTGCTGCCGCCGCTGCGAAAGCGCTGGCCGCAGGCGGCGGCGACCGTGTCCCGAAGCGCGCGGCATCTCGCGGAGGCGGGTCGCCTGCTGGCCGCTTTCGCGGAATCCGACGCGTCGGGCCTGCTCGACGATGGCCGCTTGTCCATCGAGGGACTGCATCGCCTGTCGCAGGACCGGCAGGTCAATGTGCTTCGCTGGTGGATCCGCGAGTGCGGACTCGGGCCGCCGTCCGCGGCGCGCTTCGAGACCATCCTGGACGACCTGGTCGAGGCCAGGGTGGATGCGGAACCCGTCGTGCGCTGGGAGACCGGCGAGTTGCGGCGCTATCGCGGCCGGCTCTATGCCATGCAGCCACTCGGCGAGCCGCCGACCGGAATCCTGCGCCTCGATTCTGCGAAGCCCGCCGTCGAACTCGGCGGCGGGCTGGGACGCATCGGCCTCGCCGCGGGAGAGCAGGGCGGGCTCGATCCGGCGCTGGCCGCGGACCTCGTCGTCCGATTCCGTGCGGGGGGAGAATCGCTGCGTCCGCATCCGGCACGGCCGCGCAAGCGCCTCAAGCAGCTATGCCAGGAGGCGGGGATCGTGCCGTGGATGAGGGAACGGCTGCCGCTCCTGTTCGCGGGGACGCGGCTCGTCGCAGTCGGCGACCTGTGGATCGATGCGGAATCCGCGGTTGCGCCCGGCAGGCCCGGCCTGGCGCCGGTCTGGTCGGATAGGCCCGAGATCTTCTAGCGGGCTCTTACCAGCAGGTTGCCGTATTGTCGCCGCCGCCGTCATCGGTGGCCGTGCGAATGCCGCGGTCGGTGACGCTGAAACTGCGGCAGGCTGTGTCCTGGAACTGGTTGCCGCCGGCCGCGGCGGTTGCCGTGACAAGGTAGCTGGTCGTCGGGTCGAGCACCGGGTCGACTGTCAGGTTGTACCAGCCATTCTTGCTGGCCGCGTCTCCCTGCAGGTCCCCGGCCGCGCAATTGTTGGCTGCGGCGATACCGGTCGCATAGGTATTGCACTGCAGGTAGAACTTCTCCTGCTGGGTCGCGAGCGCGAGCAGCGCGTCCTTGGCGTCGGAGCGCTGGCTGCGCAGGACGTACTGGCGGTAGGTCGGTATCGCGACGGCGGCCAGGATGCCGACGATGATCATCACGACGATCAGTTCGATCAGGGTGACGCCGCGCTGCAGGGACTTGGATTTCATGTGCGTTCTCCGGCGGGCCACCCGGCCGCATCGGCGGCCGGGTGGTTTGCCGTTAATTGACTCCGGTCTGCCGCCAGAAGGTCCGGACCGGCGACAGGTTGATGCCCACGCCGCAGTTCTCGAGGCCGACCAGGCACTGCGGCGGCGGCCGGCAGGCGGCGCCGACGCAGGTCGTCGGATTGTCCGGGCTCGGGAACAGCCAGACCACTTCCGGCGCGATGCCGCCCTGCGACAGCTCCGTGTCGCGGTCGTCGGCGGAGTCCGGCGGATCGGTCGGGTTCTCGCGGTCGAGCACCGGCGCACCCGTGAAGGCGCTGACCGTGTACAGCCGGTTCGTGCCGATGCCGGGCGTGCAGGAGCTGCTCGAGGACGTGGACGCCGCGTTCGGCTCGTAGGTGGAGAACTGGATCATGCTCTGCACGGTCCGCGCCTCGGACAGCGACTTCTCGCCGGTCCAGCCGGCCGACGGGCGGTGCAGGTCCATGCGCCAGCCGGTCGCACCGGGCGGGATCGTCGGGGCGATGTCGGTGGTCACGTCGATCAGGTTGACGTCCGCCTCCGTGATCACGGTCGACGCGTCGTACTGCGCCTGGGTCAGCCGCGCGAACGGCCGGTGGTCGCGCAGGCTGTAGAAGCGATCCTGCGTGTTCAGGTTGAGCGGATGAGCGCGATACCCGGAACCGATCGCGAGGTTGAGCCAGGTCAGGCCGCCGGAACTCAGGAAGGACACGTCCGGCGCGTTGTAGAAGCGCCGCGTAGTCGCATCCGGATGGGTCGCCAGGTGGGCATTGCCGAGCGACGCAAACACGCCGCCCGTGACCAGATTGGCAGCCGTCTGCCCATTGCTGATGTCGAAGCGCCACACGCGCCCGCCCATGTCGGCCGCATACATGCGATCCGCATAGCCGTCGCCCGTGAGGTCGAAGATCCTCACGTCGCCCGGGATCGAATGCAGCATCGAGGCATGCCGCAGGTTGGCCGAGGCATCTGAACTCGGGCCTGCGTACCACAGCCGGTTGCCGCTGACGGCGTCCACCATGAAGATCTGGTTGCCGCTCGTGTCGGTGACATACGGGCCGTTGTCCTGGACCGTGTTATAGCCGCCGCCGAACACCAGCACCTGCTGCAGCGCGTTCTGCGTGGCACCGCTGACATTGACTCGCGCGACCGTCGGCGTGGACCAGCTCTGGCCGGCATTCTTCAGCAGCTTCATGCCGGCCTCATTGGGCCCGATCTTGAACAGCAGCGTCGGCGCATTGCGGTCGGTCACGTCGAGACCGTAGTACTCGCTGCCGCCGCGGCGCATGCCGAAGTAGATGTAGACCGTCTCGCCGAGGCTGGGCTCGAGCACGCCGTTCTCGTTGACCTCGTTCTTGAGGACCCGGATGTTGCCGTCCAGGCCGTAAACGCGGTCTGAGAGCGCATCATTGACGTACAGGTTGCGCATGCGGGCCAGCAACTGCTTCGGGATGAAGGCCCACAGCTCGTTGCCGTTAACCGCATCGATCGCGTGCAGGTAGCCGTCATTGGTCACGGCATAGACGACGCCGTCGTTCGGGTCGGGTGAGGTCACCGTGCCGCCGTAGATGACGGTCGCCGGACGCCCGTGCATCGGGTCGCCCATCGCAAAGCGCGCATCGGTCGTGCACGCCGTTGGAATTCTCGTCGTCGATGTCGATGCCGCGCACCCAGTTGATCATGCGCGTCCCGGCCGGGCGCCTCGGCGGCACCGAGACCCAGCGTGGCCGTCGTGATGCTGGCGTTCGCGACGATGACCTGGTTGGACACAGCGGTCAGCGCGGCGGCCGTGTTCAGGTCGCTGTAGACCTTGCGCGTCGCCGGTGTCGGCAACTCGTTGGCTGCGCCGCCGAGGCGCACATTGTCGCCGTCGATGCCGGTCGTCCAGTAACTCTGGGAGGTCGTGCGGAAGAATCCCGTCGTGATCTCGACCGCCGGTGAGCCCGCCGCGTCCATGATGGTGCCGTTCGGATCCAGCCGGTATTTCTTGACGTTGCCGGCCCAGGCGTAGGTTTCGCTGGGCTTGAACACCGTCACGTACAGGTCGTTCAGGTTCTGCGTTCGGTTGAAGGCGTTGACCGACACCGCGGGCGCCGTGAACGACGTATTGAAGTCGAGGATCGTGCGCACGATCTGGGTCAGCACGGTGCTGAGAGAGGCAGTGTCGGCCGCCTCATAGAACACGCCGCCCGCGCCGGCTGCGGTATTCTGCAGCACCGCTCTTGCCGGCCGCGTCGGCCCCGGTCAGGTCGAATCCGATCGTGTAGGTCGTGACATTCTGCAGCCCGGCCAGTGACGGGCGCAGGTCCTTTTCGTACATGTACTTGGCGATTTCCTCAAGGCACTTGCCGTCGCCCGAGCCTGCGCAATTGCCGCCGATCAAACCCTGGATGGCGGTGTTCGCGCTGTTGTCGGCAGTCGGCAGACCGTCGGTCAGCAGCACGATGAAATTCTTCTGGCAGGAAGTCTGCAGCGGGCTTTGGTAGACGCCCGTATTGCCGGTCACGCGTGAGCTGAGGACACTTGGCAGCAACCCCGCAGCGCCCGGCACAGTATGCGAATTCAGTCCATAGACTACGCGCGCGCCACTCAGGTACTGATACGCCTCGTACATGGTCTCCGACAGCGGCGTGCAGCCGTCCGCGTTGATGGCGTTGATCAGGGCCTTTGTCGTCGCCGCATTGGCCGCGACCGGGAGCACCGGCTGCAGCACCATGCCGCCCTCGGCCGTGGCCGTGTTGTCGCAACCATTGTTCGTATTGTTGCTGTAGCGCATCAATCCGATATTGGTGTTGTTGGCGGCAGCGAGCTGATCAACGGTGTCACTGGCGGCTTGCTGGACGATCTGCAGGCGCGTCTGGGTGATCGTGCTGCCATTCAGCAGCCAGTTGATGTAGTTGCCGGTATAGAACACGTAACTGCCATTGGCGTTGTTCGCCGTCCAGGTGATCGCCTGCGCCGAATTGGAACTCCAGGGACCATTGCCCTGGTCCGCGGCCCACAGCTTGGTCAGAATGACGCCGTCGCCGTGCACGCCGGCATCGGCCTTGCATTCGACCCACGCGGTTGCGGCAGGATTACCGCCCTGGATATCGCGCCAGCGCGGGCCATTGCCGCGCCACATCGCGGCGGGCGCGGCCACGTAGTAGCCCTGGCTCGCCATCGGCGCAGTTGCGGCATTGCACTTCAACAACGCAACCGGGAACGAGTTGCCATTCGTGCAACTCGGCGGGGCGCTGGAGTTCGTGCCCTGGATGAAATAGACCCGGCTCGTGCTGCAGGTGCCCGCGTACGTGGTTGCCGGATTGAACGGCACCTGGGTCACGACGTTGGTGCTCATGCTGCCCGACGAGTCGATGATGAACAGGATGTTCGGCAGCTCCGACGACACGGTGTTGCCGGCGCCCGTAAAGATCTCGGTTTCGTCTGCCGCGGCGGCGCCCGCCAGCATCAGCAGCAGGCTGGCGCCGGCAAGTCGGAAATAGCGGGTGGCTTTGTTCATGGCGAGTCACTCACTGTTTGTTGGCGTCGGCGCTGGCAACCAGGCGCACGCGGGTCAGGACATGGGTATCGGGCCGGTAAAAGATGTCGAGTCTCAAGTCGCCCTTGGCCGCTGCGGCCCGCAGGCGGGCATACGTCACGGCTTCCTTGCCGATGAAGTAGCGCGTGTTGCTGTCGAAGGTCAGGCGCTGCGAAGCACAGGCTGTGCATTCCTTCGCTGTCAGCATGCCGCCGGGCACACCGGGCAGGGAAACCATCCTGGTCCCGGACTCGAGGCATGCTTCGATGTTCTGCATGGGGGGCGCGGCCATTGCGCCCGACGCAGCGAGTGCACCGACGACAGCGGCCAGCAGGCCGGCGCGGCTCACGCGGCGCGTGACGCCATTGCCCTGGGTGCTGGTGATCATGATTGCCTTGCTCATATGACGATCTCCGTCGATGTTCATGAGCCGCCCGGGCCCACGATGTAGAAGCTCTGGGTGTGCTGCGCCAGGGAGTTGTCGGGGCCGTTGCCCGTGGAAATCCACCTGGAAGTGATAAGCGGTGAAAGCGGTGCCGATGCTGTAGCCGGTCATGCCGGTGCCGAGCGGCGTCTGGCCGACGAACTGAAGCTGGAATTGGTACTGGTCACCCGCCGAGCTCGGGTTTGCGATCAAGGGCTGCACGACCGGTGTGCTGGTGCTCAGCGCGGAGTTCGCGAGCGCATCCTCGACCCCGACCTCGGCGGCCTGGAACGCTTGTTCCTGGCTCTGTGTGTTGCGGACCATGCGCAGCTCGAGGGTCGATGTCATCACGCCCGAGACCGCAAGAATCGTCAGGACGAGCAACAGGATCAAGCCGACGATGAGCGCCGCGCCTCCCTGCTGCGAACTGAAGCCGACCGTGTTGATTTTCCGGTTCATCGCCGCGTATTCCTCAATGCGATCGTCTTCGTGACGAGCACGCGCTGGAAGTTGTCGCCGGGCGTGTAGGCGGCGCCGCCGGAGCGGTCCGAATACGAATACGTGCGGACGTCGGTCATCTTGAAATCGGGATCCTCGGCCCGCACCAGCAGCCAGACGCGGACGGCGACGATCGCGCGCCCCGCCGGGATGGCGGTGCCCGGGGTGACGTAGTAATCCGCGTTCTGGTCATTGTTCTGGTCCACGCCGAACTCGACCTGCAGGTCTTCGACGCCCGGAACGACCTCGCGGTCCTGGATCACCGGTGCGCCACCCGCAAATGCGAGCTGCTTGCGGCGCAGGGACGGCGTGACCGTGTCCTGGTCGGAGCGCTGCGACACGTAGTAGCCGTTGGCGACGATCGCTCGTGTCTCCGAAAGCGGACCCGAATAGCCCGCCGGCAGGGTGGCATTCGCAAACAGACGTGCCCTGCACGCGGCTGGTCTGGACCTTGATCTGCCCGGTGCTCGCGGCAAGGGTTCCCGTGCAGCCGACGGGAACGCCGGGAGTAGTACAGATGAGCGTGGTCGACGCGCGGCGCACGGTCAGCTGATCGGAGCCGGCGACGGCCGTGCCGAATGCCGCGCAGTTATAACCGTAGGCGTTGTTGCTGCCCTCGACATAGGCGGGGAGCTTGATGGCCCACATCGCGCCGCAGGAACTGATCGTGGCAGCGTAGCCCGTGAGGCCTGCGGGCAGGACATAGGTCGCATCCACGGCCGGCGGATTGGCCGTGTCCAGCGCCGGGCCGTTCTCGACCAGGTCCGCGCGGCTGTCAGGCCCCAGTAGTTCGCCATGCGGAGATCCGCCTCGATCGTGCTCATCGCATAGCGCGCGGTCTCCTGCAAACGCGCCGCGGCGTCATTCGTGCGATAGAGGTCACGGCCCTTGGCGAGCACCGAAATGGCACCGGCGAGCAGGAAGAGGCCGATGGACATCGCGACCATCAGCTCGATCAGGCTGAGGCCCTTCTGCAGGCGCGCTGTGGTTGCGTGTGTCTTCATGACTGGAACCCGATCTGGAACGTCACCGGATTCACCTGGCCGACTTCGGCCCACTGCACCGTGACGACGTAGTTCGCCGGCTCGCCGACGCCGACCGGGAGGGTCACTGCGACCTGGCCCAGGCCATTTGGGAGGAGCTGGGCGATGTCGGCCTTCCAGCGATTCAGGTCGCTGGCGGCGAGTTGGGCAGGCGTGCAGCCAGCCGTCGTATAGCAGGCGGCGACGTCGGCTGGAGCATCCGTGAAGACGTTCGCATAGGCGCCGAGCGCCGTGCGGTTCGAACGGATGCGATCCGCGAGGTCAGCGGCAAGGTTGACCGCCTCCGTCCGATAGACGGCGGAGCGCCCGGCCTGCAGGCTGTTGAGGTAGAGGGCCGCGATGCCGAGCAGGCCGATGGCCAGCACCACCAGCGCGACCATGGTCTCGACCATCGTGAAGCCCGACTGCGATTTCATGCCCTTACTCATGAGCCAACCTCAGGAACAACCGGCGATTGACGTGCCGATCGCATTGATCAGAGTCTGGATTTCATTCGGATCCCGGGTCACGCCGGCACGGCCGGTCACGGAGATCAGGATGCCGCGCGCGGCGGAAAGCTCGCCGCCGGAAGCGTCATTGCCTCGCTCATCGCACAGCACGAGCCGCGTCTGGTTGGTGTTGACCGCAAAGCCGTTATCGAGGTAAGTGACGAGGAACGGACCTGCAGGATTGGTCGCCGATCGCGCGATGATCGTCGTGGGTATCGGCTCGTGCTGCAGCAGCACCTGCTCGCCGGCATTGCGCTGGCCGTCCTGGTTCGTGTCAACAAAGACGATCCAGCCGGTCAGGAAGACGGACGCTGCGCAAACCGGGTTGGCGGAAGACTGCAGGCTCGCGCTGGTGCAAAGCGTGACAGGCACACGGCGCTTGATCGCCTCGGAACGCGCGAAATGCATGCCCACCATGACATCGTTTGCGGCACCGGTAATCCGTGCGTTGCGGATGTAGTCGCCCATCGCCGGGATGCCGATGCCGAGCAGGATCCCTGCCAGCACCACGACCAGCATCAGCTCGAGCAGCGTGAAGCCTGTTTGCGCTCTTTTCATGGCCTGCACTATAGGGTCGCCGAAACGGGCCGGAAGCTTGACCCGACGGACGCCGCGCTCGCGCCGATGAACGGCACGAATCGCCGCCGCTTCAGCCGCTTGGCGCCCGTCCTTTGTGACGAATCTCACAGTTTTGCTGGCGGTCAGGGCTCGCTTCCACTAGACTGAAATCCCGTCGTAATCGGGCCATGAACTGGCGCAGTCGGCCGGTTCGAGGTGCTCAGGCCCGGTACTTTTGTCCTGGACGGCGGGGACTCTTCATGACGCGATTCGTGTTCGTGACCGGCGGCGTGGTTTCCTCGCTGGGCAAGGGCATTGCCGCGGCCTCACTCGGCGCGATCCTCGAGGCGCGCGGACTCAAGGTCGGCATGGTCAAGCTCGATCCCTACATCAATGTGGACCCGGGCACGATGAGCCCGTTCCAGCACGGCGAAGTCTTCGTCACCGAGGACGGCACCGAGACCGACCTCGACCTCGGGCACTACGAGCGCTTCGTGCGGACCACGACCGGCCGCAACAGCAACTTCACGACCGGACGCATCTACGAGCGCGTGATCGCCCGCGAGCGCCGCGGCGACTACCTCGGTGCAACCGTGCAGGTCATTCCGCACATCACCGACGAGATCCGCCGCAGCGTGATGCTGGGCGCGGGCGATGCGGACGTGTGCATGGTCGAGATCGGCGGCACCGTCGGCGACATCGAGTCGCTGCCGTTCCTCGAGGCGATCCGGCAGATGGGCGTCGAACTCGGCCGCAGCAATTGCGTGTACATCCACCTGACGCTGGTGCCGATCGTCGGCGGCTCGGGCGAGATCAAGACCAAGCCGACCCAGCATTCGGTCAAGGAGCTGCGCGGCATCGGCATCCAGCCGGACGTGCTGCTGTGCCGCTGCCGGGACCCGTTGCCGGACGAGCAGCGCCGCAAGATCGCGCTCTTTACGAATGTCGAGGAACGCGCCGTCATCTCGGCCGTGGACGCCGACGACATCTACCGCATCCCGATCCTGCTGCACGAGCAGCATCTTGACGACATCGTCTGCGACAAGCTGCGGCTCGACGCGCCGCCCGCCGACCTGCGCGAATGGCAGCAGGTCGTGGCTGCGCGCCATTCATTCGACGCGACGGTCAATATCGCGATGGTCGGCAAGTATGTGCAGATCCGCGATTCCTATATCTCATTGAACGAGGCGCTGCAGCATGCGGGCCTCAAGACGCGCACGCGCGTCAAGGTGCACTACGTCGAATCAACGGACATCGAGAGCGCCGGGACCACGGCGCTTGCCGGGATGGATGCGATTCTCGTTCCCGGCGGCTTCGGCGAGCGCGGCATCGAGGGCAAGATAGAGGCAGTGCGCTATGCGCGGGAGAACGGCATCCCCTACCTCGGCATCTGCCTCGGCATGCAGGTCGCGGTAATCGAGTACGCGCGCCACGTGCTCGGGCTCGCCGGCGCGAATTCGACCGAGTTCCAGCGCGCGGCGGCGGATCCGGTGATTGCATTGATCACCGAATGGCGCGACCGCAGCGGCGAAACGCTGAAGCGCGACGACAAGTCCGAACTCGGCGGCACGATGCGCCTCGGCGCCCAGGAGTCGCGCATCCGGCCGGGGACGCTCGCGCGCTCGGTCTACGGCCGCGACTCGATCCATGAACGGCACCGCCATCGCTACGAATTCAACAACAACTACATGGAACGCATGCAGAAGGCCGGGTTTTCGTTCTCCGCGTTTTCGCAGGACGGGCTGGTCGAGATCGTCGAACTGCCCTCGCATCCCTGGTTCCTCGCCGTGCAGTTCCACCCGGAATTCACGTCGAACCCGCGCGACGGCCATCCGCTGTTCACGGGTTTCGTGCGCGCGGCGCGCGACCACGTGAGTGCCCAGATGCCGCAGGCGGTCAGCGCGTGAAGCTTGCCGGCGCATCCATCGGTGCGGGACAGCCGCTCTTCCTGATCGCCGGACCTTGCGTCGTCGAGAATGAAGCGCTGACACTGGATGTCGCGGGAAAGCTCAAGGAGATTACGTCCGCGCTCGGCATACCTTTTGTGTTCAAGGCGTCGTATGACAAGGCCAACCGGTCATCGCGCGCCTCCTATCGCGGGCCGGGCATCGAGGAGGGCCTGCGGGTGCTCGCCGAAGTCCGGCGCCAGCATCGCGTGCCGGTCCTGACGGACGTGCACGAGGACACGCCGCTCGCCGAGGTCGCCGCGGTCGTGGACGTGCTGCAGACACCCGCATTCCTTTGCCGGCAAACGAACTTCATCGTCAATGTCTGCTCGCAGGGCAAGCCGGTGAACATCAAGAAGGGCCAGTTCCTGAGCCCCTGGGAAATGGCGAACGTCGTCGAGAAAGCGCGCTCTACGGGCAATGCCGACATCATGGTCTGCGAGCGCGGCTTCAGCTTCGGGTACAACAACCTGGTCTCGGACATGCGCGCGCTCGCGGTGATGCGCAGCTTCGGCGCGCCGGTCGTCTTCGATGCCACGCATTCCGTGCAGCTGCCCGGCGGCAAGGGAGATGCCTCGGGTGGCCAGCGGGAATTCATACCGGTGCTCGCGCGGGCGGCGGTCGCTGCCGGCGTCGCGGGCATCTTCATGGAAACGCACCCGGATCCGGAGCATGCGCTGTCCGACGGGCCGAATGCCTGGCCGCTGGCGCGCATGCGCCCGCTGCTGGAGGCGCTCGTCGAAATCGACCGCGCGGTCAAGTCGCGGCCCTTCGAAGAGGACGGCCTCTGATGCGCGTCGTGGACATCTGCGGACGCGAGATCATCGATTCGCGCGGCAACCCGACGGTCGAGGCGGACGTGGAACTCGAGGACGGCACGGTCGGGCGCGCCTCGGTGCCGTCCGGCGCATCCACCGGCACGCGCGAAGCCGTCGAGTTGCGCGACGGGGATCCGCTGCGTTTCCTCGGCAAGGGCGTGCTGAATGCCGTATCGCACGTCAACGGCGAATTGCGCGATGCGCTGGTCGGGCGAGAGGCCCAGGACCAGTCCGGCATCGACCGGCGCATGCTGGAACTCGACGGCACGGACAACAAGTCGCGGCTCGGCGCGAATGCGTTGCTCGCGGTCTCGCTCGCAACGGCGCGTGCTGCCGCCCAGTCGCAGAGGCTGCCCCTCTATCGCTATCTCGGCGGCGACGATGCCGTCGTGATGCCGGTGCCGATGATGAACATCATCAATGGCGGCGCCCACGCGGACAACAGCCTGGACATCCAGGAGTTCATGATCGTGCCGGCGGGCCTCCCGACTTTTTCCGACGCGCTGCGCTGCGGCGCGGAAGTGTTTCATCGGCTGCGCCAGCTGCTGCACGAGCGCGGCCTGTCCACTGCGGTGGGCGACGAGGGCGGCTTTGCGCCCAACCTTGCGTCGAACGAAGCAGCGCTCGGGCTGATCCTCGAGGCGATCGAAGCGGCTGGCTACAAGGCCGCGCAGGACGTGTGGCTCGGCCTCGACGTCGCCAGCAGCGAATTCCACCGCGACGGCGTTTACCTGCTGGAGTCCGAGGGCCGGCGCTTCACAGCGGCCCAGTTCACCGAGTACCTGGCGTCGCTGGCCGCGCGGTATCCGATCGTCTCGATCGAGGACGGCATGGCGGAGGCTGACTGGGAGGGCTGGGCCGGCCTGACGCGGCGGCTCGGCGGCAAGATCCAGCTGGTCGGCGACGACCTGTTCGTGACCAATACGGAGATCCTGTCGCGGGGCATCGCGGAGGAGGTCGCGAACGCAATCCTGATCAAGCCGAACCAGATCGGCACGCTGACCGAGACGCTGGCGGCCATCGACATGGCGGCCCGCGCCGGCTACAAGGCGGTCGTGTCGCATCGCTCGGGCGAAACCGAGGACTCGACCATTGCCGACATCGCGGTCGGCTCGTCCGCGACCCAGATCAAGACCGGTTCGCTGTCGCGTTCCGAGCGCGTCGCGAAGTACAACCAGCTGCTGCGGATCGAAGAGCAGCTCGGCGCCCGCGCGCGCTACGCCGGCCGCGAAGCGTTTCCCGTCAAGCCGTCATGATCCGTGCTAATCTTTTCAACCCATGAGGATGTTCCTGGGTGGTCTGGTCGCAGTGCTGGTGCTCTTGCAGTACCGGCTGTGGCTGTCCGACGAAGGCATGCGCGAGGTCTGGCACCTCTCGGCGGCAGTCGAATCGCAGCGCGCGGACAATGCGGTGCTCGTCGAGCGCAATACCCAGCTCCGCGCGGAAGTGGCCGACCTCAAGAAGGGACTGACTGCGCTCGAGGAACGGGCGCGCAATGACCTCGGGATGATCGGGGTCAGCGAGACCTTCTTTCAGGTCGTGGACACGCCGCAGCGCACGCCCGATGACCGCCAGATCGAGCAAAGCACGATCCAGGCCTCCGCAACACCCTGAAGCTCCGGTGTCCGAACGCACGTGGTTCGTGATACCCGCCGCCGGCGCCTCGTCGCGATTCGGCGGCCCCACGCCAAAACCCTACCTGCGCATCGCGGGCCGCAGCCTGCTCGAGCATGCGCTGCGTGCCATGTTGCGTTGCCCGGACCTCGCCGGAGGCGTCGTCGTCATCGCCGCGGGCGACCGGCGCTGGTCGAGGCTGCCGGCGTCGATGCGCCGGCGGGTATCGTCGGTGACAGGCGGCGCCACGCGTGCCCGCTCGGTATTGAATGGCCTTGAAGCCCTGGCAGGCGCGATGCCCGAGGACTGGGTGCTGGTGCACGACGCCGCGCGGCCCTGCCTGCCCGCAGGCGACCTCGCGGCGCTGATCGCAAGCTGCCGCCGCGACGAGGTTGGCGGGCTGCTCGCGTTGCCGGTCACCGAGACCGTCAAGCTCGCCGATGGCGAGGGCCGCTGCGCACGCAGCGTGCCGCGTGAGGGCCTCTGGCGCGCGCAGACTCCGCAGATGTTCCGGCACGGCCTGCTGCGGCGAGCCCTGGCGAGGGCCCGGGAGGAGGGTGTCGAACCGACCGATGAGGCGGCCGCGATCGAAAGGCTTGGGCTGCGCCCGAAGCTGGTCGAGGGATCGCCGCTCAACATCAAGGTCACGAGACCCGTGGATCTCGCGCTCGCGAGCGCGGCGCTGCGGAAGCTCTAAGGAGAAGTCGTGAGAATCGGCAGTGGACATGACCTGCACCGCTTCGGGCCCGGGGATCACGTGATGCTGGGCGGGGTGCGCATCGCGCACGACCGCGGACTGGTCGCGCATTCGGACGGAGACGTGGTGCTGCATGCGCTGATGGACGCGCTCCTGGGCGCGGCCGGCGCCGGCGACATCGGCCAGCACTTTCCGGACAGCGACGCGCGCTGGGCGGGTGCCGACAGCCGCGTGCTCCTGCGCGAGGTCCGCAAGCTGATCGGGTCGCGTGGCTTTGAGATCGCGAATTGCGACGTCACGCTCGTGGCCGAGGCGCCCCGCATCGCTGGGCACCGCGAGGCGATGTGCAGCCAACATCGCCACGGACCTCGGGCTCGAGCGCGCTCGCGTCAACGTCAAGGCGACGACTGCGGAGGGCCTGGGCGCGCTGGGGCGCGGGGAGGGCATCGCCGCGCACGCCGTGGTCCTGCTGCTGGAAGGCGATAGTGCCTGACGATGGCCGGCTCGAATCCTGGCGGGCGCTGGCACTCGAACCACCCTGTGCGCACGGCGGCCCGCAGGCCCGCGGCCTGATCCGCAGCGATCCCGGGGACTTCGCCGTCGAGGAGCGGCTCGGCTTCGAGCCGGATGGCGGGACCGCCCACTTCCTGCTGCTGGTCGAGAAGCGCGACGCCAACACGCTGTACGTCGCGAAATGCCTCGCGAGGCTCGCGGGACTGCCGACCGGCGACATCGGTTTTGCGGGGCTCAAGGACCGGCGGGCGGTCGCACGCCAGTGGTTCTCGATGCCGGCGCGAAAAGGGGTGGCGCCGCCGGAGGGCCACGAAGGCGACGGCTTCCGCGTGCTTGAGGCACATCCGCATTCACGAAAGCTGCGGCGAGGAGCGCTCGCCGCCAACCGCTTTGTGCTGCAGAGTGCGCGAGCTCACCGGGGACATTGCCGGTCTGAAGGCGCGACTGGAGGCGATCGCCGCGATCGGTGCGCCGAACTACTTCGGCCCGCAGCGATTCGGGCGCGACGGCTCGAATCTGCGGCGGGTCGGCGAATGGCTCGAGTCCGGCGAGCTGCCGCGCGATCGCACGGCCCGCGGTTTCCTGCTGTCCGCCGCCCGCTCGCTGGCATTCAACGCGGTGCTGGCGCGACGTGTCGCGGACGGCAGCTGGAACCGGCTGTTGCCGGGCGAGATCGCGAATCTCGACGGCAGTTCATCGGTGTTCCGTGTCGCCGAGCTTGATGGGGAACTGGAGCGCCGCTGCCGCGAAGGGGATATCCACCCGAGCGGCCCGCTGTGCGGCGAAGGCGGGATGAGGCCCGAGGGCGAAGCGGCGGATCGCGAGCAGGCTGCGCTCGAGGCGCTCGCACCGTTGCCGCAGCGCCTGGCCGCCGTCGCTGCGAGCGAGCGGCGCGCGCTGGTCCTGCGGCCTGCGCAACTCGAATGGCAGGTCAACGGCCAGGAACTCGAACTGGCATTCGAATTGCCGCGCGGCGCATTCGCGACCAGCCTCCTGCGCGAAGCGCTGTCGGCGACGGTGCCCGAGGCGGAAACCGATTGACGCGTTCAGCGATCGAGCAGCACGTACAGCGCGCCGGTGCCGCCATCCGGCCGTCGCGCCGAGCAGAAGGCGCGAACCGCATCGTGCCGGCGCAGCCAGCGATTGACGGCCGCCTTCAGCACCGGTCCGCGGTCGCCGGAACCGCGGCCCTTGCCGTGCACGATGCGCACGCAACGCAGGCCGTGGCGGCTGGCATCGGCCAGGAACGAGAGGACTGCGAGGCGCGCCTCGGCCTGGGTCATGCCATGCAGGTCAAGTTCGTCGCGACACGCGTAGAGGCCACGCTGCAGCCGGCGCATGGTCGCCTCGGGAACACCGTTGCGCCGGTAGCTCAATTCCTCGCCCGTCTCCACCCCGAGATCGGTGGCGTCGGCTTCGAGGGATTCGGCGAGCACGCGCGCCTCGTCCGCGCGGCGCAGTGCCGCGCGGGGCGCGATCCTCGGCCGCTGCGGCGGCAGGCGTGTCTGGCGCAGCGGCCGGACGCCGCGCATCGCGGCGCGAAAGAGTTTCCGTTCTTCGTCCTTCATTTGCGAACCCGGACACCGCCTGCAAGACCGCCAGCGCTTTCAAGTATAGTGCGGCCCGGTCGCCGCGGCACGCGATGGGGATGGACAGGCGCCGTGAAGATCCTGCTGTCAAATGACGATGGCTACCGGGCCGAGGGCTTGCGCTGCCTCAAGGAAGCGCTCGCCGACATTGCGCCGCTGACGCTGGTCGCGCCGGACCGCAATCGCAGCGGCGCCAGCCATTCCCTGACGCTCGACGTGCCCCTGCGGGTCCAGCAGGCCGAGCCCGACACCTGGTACGTGATCAACGGCACGCCGACCGACTGCGTGCATCTTGCGATCACGGGCCTGTTCGATCACGAATTCGACATGGTCGTCTCCGGCATCAACGACGGCCCCAACCTCGGCGACGACGTGCTCTATTCGGGTACGGTCGCTGCGGCCATCGAGGGCCGATTCCTCGGCCTGCCGACCATCGCGATGTCGCTCGTCTGCGGGCCCGGGCCCGAGCCGCACTTCGCGACCGCCGCGCGCATCGCGCGCTTGCTCGTCCTGCGCCTCCTCGCGAAATCGCTGCACCAATCGATGATCCTGAATGTCAACGTGCCCGACCTGCCCTACGACAGACTGAAGGGCTTCGAGGTCACGCGGCTGGGCAACCGGCATCGCGCGGAAGCGGCGGTCAAAGGCCTCGACCCGCGCGGCCGCCAGATCCACTGGGTCGGCGCGGCCGGTTCCACCCAGGACGCGGGCCCCGGAACGGATTTTCATGCGGTCGCGAATGGATTTGTCTCGGTGACGCCGTTGCAGGTGGATCTGACGCGCCACGCCGCCATGGACAGTCTGCGCGAGTGGCTGCAGGGACCCGCAGAGTGAGCGGCGATCGCGAGGAGCCCACGCGCAGCGGCATCGGGATGACCTCGGCGCGCACGCGCGAGCGGCTGATCCAGCGGCTCGTGGAACAGGGAATCCGCGATCCGCGCGTGCTGGACCGGATCCGCAATGTGCCGCGGCACCTGTTCGTGGACGAGGCACTCTCAAGCCGTGCCTACGAAGACACCGCGCTGCCGATCGGACACGGCCAGACGATTTCTCAGCCCTATGTCGTCGCACGGATGACCGAGGCCGTGACCATCGGCGGCGTGCCGGACAAGGTCCTGGAGATCGGGACCGGCTGCGGGTACCAGACGGCGGTGCTGGCGCCGCTGGTCGGAAAGCTCTACAGCATCGAGCGCATCGAGGCGCTGCTCGACCGGGCGAAGGAGAACCTGAAGGAGCTCGGCATCCGCAATGTCCGCTTCAAGCATGGCGACGGCAACGCAGGCTGGCCGTCGCAGGCGCCATTCGACGCGATACTGGTCGCAGCCGCGCCGCATGCCGTACCGCAGAAGCTGCTCGACCAGCTGGGCGAGGGCGGCCGGCTCGTCGCGCCGATCGGGCCGGAGGGCCGGCAGGAATTGCTGCGCCTGACGCGGCGCGGCGACGAGTTCCTGCGCGAACGCCTGGGTCTCGTCAGTTTCGTGCCCTTGCTGGGTGGTCTTTCCTGAGGTGACCGCAGCGATCAGGCTCCCGGCCGCGCCGATCGGATTCCTCGTCCTGGTGGCGGTTCTCGCGATGGCGGCCTGCGCCGGCGCGGACCGACGGCGTGATATCCCGGACCATCACACCGTGCGGGCCGGTGAGACGCTTTATTCCGTCTCGATGCGCTACGGTCTCGACTATCACGACGTGGCGCGCTGGAACCGCATCGGACGCAACTACCGCATCGTCCCGGGACAGCGCTTGCGGCTGAACCCGCCGCCCGGCGCGCGGACGACTGCCGCACGGCTCGGTGCGGCAAGACCCGTCATCACGCCGCGCGCCTCGCCCGATGACCCCGCGCATCGGCCGCCCGCCTGGCAATGGCCGGTCCAGGGCGGGCGCGTGGTCGGCACGATCACACAGCCGTCGGGCGGGGCCGGCCTGCGCATCGACGGGGAATTGAACCAGCGCGTATTCGCGGCGGCGGACGGCAAGGTGGTCTACACAGGCAGCGGCCTGCGCGGCTACGGCCAACTCATCATCATCACGCACGAACGCGGCTGGCTGTCGGCCTATGGTCACAATGCCCTCGTGCAGGTCCACGAAGGCGACACGGTCCGCGCCGGGCAGCCGATCGCGGCGATGGGACTCGGGCCGGCGCAACAGGCGATGCTGTACTTCGAGATCCGCCTCGACGGCCGGCCGCTCGATCCGCTCGCGCAACTGCCGCGGCGCCGCTAGACGATGAGCGCGAGCGCCACCTCGCGGAATTCGGAAAGCAGCAGGTTGTAGGTGCGGCAGGCCGCGCCCGTGTCCATCACTTCGAGGCCGATGCGGCGCGCGGCGAAGTCCGCGAATAGTTCCAGCGGCGGCATCCGCTGCTTCGACCCGGTGCCGAGGATCACGACATCGGGCGCGAGTTCGAGCAGGCGCGCGAAGTCGCCGATGCGCGAGCGCTTCGACGGCCGCGGGATTCCATTCCTCGATGACCGCCTCGCGCGTTGCGATCAGGCTCGCGCGGAACACGCGATCGCGCATGCGGATCTCACCCACCGCATACGCGGTGATCGCGTTCGAGACATTGCCTTCTTCGCGGCTGATCTGCATGGTCGGACTCGGCCGAAATATAGCCAATCCCCGGTTTGCGCGCCGTTATCATGATCGCCGATGAAACGCCGCACCGCTGAACGAAGCGCGCCGCCCGTGATCCGGCGGCGGGCGCCGGGCACCGCCGATGCGTTGCCCGGGTCGCTGCACCCGGTGCTGCGTCGTGTCTATGCCGCACGCGGGATCCGGGATCCGGACGAGCTGGCGCTCGAACTGCGCCGGCTGCTGCCGGTGTCGACGCTGGACGGCATCCTGCCGGCGACGGCGTTGCTGCTGGAGCACGTCAGGCGGGGCTCCCGCATCCTGATCGTCGGCGACTTCGATGCGGACGGGGCCACGAGTACGGCGCTGGTGCTGCGCCAGTTGCGCCGCCTCGGGCATGCCAACGTGGATTTTCGCGTCCCGGACCGCATGAAGCACGGTTATGGACTCACCCCGGTCCTGGTCGCGGACCTCGAGGGCGAGCGCCCCGACCTCCTGATCACCGTGGACAACGGTGTTGCGGCTTTCGCGGGGATCGAGGCGGCGCAGGCGCTCGGCATGCAGGTGCTGGTCACCGATCATCACCTGCCGGGGCCCGCGCTTCCCGATTGCGCGGCGATGGTCAATCCAAACCTGCAGGGCGCGGCCTTTGGCAGCCGGTCGCTCGTCCGGCGTCGGCGTTGCCTTTTACCTGATGGCGTCGCTGACCCGGGAGCTGGAATCGGAGCGAGGCTGCAAGTTGCCCCCGGTGGCCGACCTGCTGGACCTCGTCGCCCTCGGCACGGTCGCCGATCTCGTGCCGCTCGACCGGAACAATCGCATCCTCGTGCAGGAAGGACTGCTGCGCCTGCGGGCGCGGGCGGCGACGCCCGGGCTGATGGCGCTCGCGCGGGTCGCCGGTTGCCGGATGGAGGACCTGTCTGCGCGCAACCTCGGCCACCAGATCGCGCCGCGGCTCAATGCCGCGGGCCGCATCGACGACATGGCGATCGGCATCCGCTGCCTGTTGACCGACGACTGGGCCGAGGCGCTCACCCATGCGCAGGAACTCGACCGCCTGAATCGTGAAAGGCGCGAAATGGAATTGCGCATGCGGGACGAAGCCGCGGCCGCGATGCGAAAGCTCCACCTGCAGGAAGGCAGCCTGCCAGCCGGCGTCGTGCTCTTCGACCGGGGCTGGCATGCCGGCATCATCGGGCTGGTGGCAACCCGCATGAAGGATCGCGTCCATCGCCCGGTCGTCGCCTTTGCGCCGGTGGGCGATGGCGAACTGCGCGGTTCCGCGCGCTCGGTTGCGGGTGTGCACGTGCGCGACGTGCTGGAAGCGATCGACACGCGACACCCCGGGCTGATCGAGCGGTTCGGCGGGCATGCCATGGCCGCGGGGCTGACGCTGCGCGAGGACTGCTTGCAGAAATTCACGGAAGCCTTCGGCGATGCAGTCGGCCGCCAGCTGACGCGCGAGCAGATGATGGGCGTGCTCGAGACCGACGGTGAACTCGCGCCCGGCGAATTGTCGCTCGCGACGGCGCTCGCGCTCGAGGCGGCCGGGCCCTGGGGACAAGGCTTTCCGGAGCCGCTGTTCGACGGCGTGTTCGATGTCGTCGAGTCCCGCGTGCTCGCCGATCGTCACCTCAAGCTCTGGCTGCGCCCGCAACCCGCCGCGCATCCCGTCGAGGCCATCGCATTCGGGCATTTCGACGCGGACGGCAGCGAGCGCCCGGCTGCCGGCTCGCGGGTCCGGGTTGCCTATCGCCTGCAATCGACGAGCTATGGCGGCACGACCAGGGCCGAAATGCTGGCGGAATACCTGCAAAAGAGCGAATGACCGTCTGTTAAGATTCGGCCCGCATGGAAACCGCCGCAACCCGCCGTTCGATCGACGACCTCAGGCAGCGCCTTGGCGCGCTGAGGGGGTACCTTTGAGTACGACCGCAAGCGCGAGCGGCTCGAGGAGCTCGATCGCGAGCTTGGCGACGCAAAGATCTGGAACAAGCCGGAGCGGGCCCAGGAATTCGGCCGCGAACGCGCGCGGCTCGCGGGCACCATCGGTGAACTGGACCAGATCGGGCGTGGCCTGATCGAGACGGCGGAACTCCTGGAACTCGTCGAGAGCGAGAGCGACGAGGCCGGCTTCACGGAGGTCGATCGCGACACCCGCGACCTCGAGCAGCGCGTCAGGCAGCTCGAGCTGATGCGGATGTTTCCGGGCGAAATGGACCCGCGCGGCGCGTTCCTGGACATCCAGGCGGGTGCGGGCGGCACGGAAGCGCAGGACTGGGCGCAGATGCTGCTGCGCATGTACCTGCGCTGGGCGGACGGCCGTGGGTTCCACACCGAAGTGATCGACCAGAGCCCTGGCGAAGTCGCCGGCATCAAGAGCGCGTCGATCGAGGTCGACGGCCCCTATGCCTATGGCTGGCTGCGCACGGAGACCGGCGTGCATCGCCTGGTGCGCAAGTCGCCATTCGACTCGGGCAACCGCCGGCACACGTCCTTCGCGTCGGTATTCGTGTCGCCGGTCATCGACGACGAAATCAACATCGAGCTCAATCCCGCCGACATCGAGATGGACACCTACCGCGCGAGCGGCGCGGGCGGCCAGCACGTCAACAAGACGGACTCCGCGGTGCGGCTGCGCCATCTTCCGAGCGGCATCGTGGTTGCCTGCCAGATGGAGCGCAGCCAGCACAAGAACCGCTCGACGGCGATGAAGATGCTGAAGGCAAAGCTGTACGAACTCGAGGTCAACAAACGCAACGCCGCAGCGCGGGTGCTGGAGGACCAGAAGACCGATGTCGGCTGGGGCCACCAGATCCGGTCGTATGTGCTCGACCAGTCGAGGATCAAGGACCTGCGCACCGGGCACGAGACCGGCAACACGTCGGCGGTGCTGGACGGAGACCTCGATCCGTTCATGGAAGCAAGCCTGAAGCAGGGCCTGTAGAGGTTGCGGAAGATGACCGAGGACGAAGGGACGCCTCCAATCGACGAAAATGCGCTGATCGCGGAACGGCGCGCGAAGCTCGCGCGCCTGCGCGAGTCCGGCATTGCGTTCCCGAACGACTTCCGGCGCGACGCGCTGTCGCGCGACCTGCATGCGACCTATGGCGCGCGCAGCGACGAGTGGCTTGCCGCAAACCCGGTGCACGTGCACGTCGCAGGCCGGATGATGTTCAAGCGCGTCATGGGGAAGGCGTCATTCGCCAAGCTGCAGGACGGCGGCGGCCAGATCCAGCTCTACCTCCAGTCGGAGGCGCTCGGCGCGTCGTACGAGGAGTTCAAGGGCTGGGACGTCGGCGACATCATCGGCGCACAGGGCGTGCTGATGCGCACCCGGGCGGGCGAACTCACGGTGCGCGTCGAGGCGGCGCGCCTGCTGGTCAAGTCGCTGCGCCCGCTGCCGGACAAGTGGCACGGCCTCGCGGACACCGAGACGCGCTATCGCCAGCGCTACGTGGACCTGATCGTCAACGAGACGGCGCGCGCGACATTCAGGACGCGCGCGCACGTCGTGCGGTTCCTGCGCGATTTCCTCGACGCGCTCGATTTCCTGGAGGTCGAGACGCCGATGATGCAGCCGATCCCGGGCGGCGCGGTCGCGCGGCCATTCGTCACGCACCACAATGCGCTCGGCCAGGACATGTACCTGCGCATCGCGCCGGAGCTCTACCTGAAGCGCCTGGTGGTCGGCGGGTTCGAGCGCGTCTACGAGATCAACCGCAATTTCCGCAACGAGGGACTGTCCACGCAGCACAATCCCGAGTTCACGATGCTCGAGCTGTACCAGGCCTACGCGGACTGCGAGGACTTCATGGGACTGGTGGAGCGCATGATGGAAGGGCTCGCGGACGCCGTCGCAGGCAAGCGCGACATCGTCTACCAGGGCCGGCTGCTGCGCTTCGGCGCGCCATTCGCGCGGCTCTCGGTCGAGGAAGCCATCATGACTGCCAATCCCGCGCTCGACCGGGCGCGCCTGCGCGACCTCGGCTACCTCCGCGAGGCCTGCGCGCGCCACGACATTGCCCCCGGCAAGGATGACGGTGCCGGCAAGCTGCAGATGGACCTGTTCGAGAAGACCTGCGAGCAGCGGCTCGAACAGCCGACCTTCGTGCATTCCTACCCGGCGGAGGTATCGCCGCTCGCACGCCGGCGCGACACCGATCCCTTCGTGACGGATCGCTTCGAGTTCTTCGTCGACGGCCGCGAGCTCGCCAACGGTTTCTCCGAATTGAACGATCCCGAGGACCAGGCCGAACGATTCCGGGCGCAGGCCGCGCGCAAGAAGGCGGGCGACGAGGAAGCGATGTTCTATGACGCCGACTACATCCGCGCGCTGGAATACGGCCTGCCGCCGGCCGCCGGGCTCGGCGTCGGCATCGATCGACTGGTCATGCTGCTGACGGATTCACCGAGCATCCGCGACGTGCTGCTGTTCCCGCAGCTCAGGCAACAGTCGCCGGAATGAGGTAGGGCAGGCCCGCTGGCGCGAGTTCCCTGCCGCCGGGCTTCGCGCCCAGCAGGTCGCCGCTGAAACGGAGCTCGGTCACCGCGAGCAATTCCACGCCCTGCGGCCCATCGCAGGCGGCGACGACCTGCGCCGCCTGCATCTCCCCGCTGTAGAGGGCCTGGCCGGGCGGAAACGACGCGCCGGCGGGTCCCGCATAACGCAGCATGCGTCGCTTGATGCGGCCAAGGTGCTGCGTGCGCGCGACGATTTCCTGGCCGACGTAGCAGCCCTTCGTGAAGCTGACGGCCGACAGCAGGTCGAGATTCAGCATCTGTGGCGTCCATTGGCCGGCGGTCTCCGCGTGGATGGTCGGCTCGCCGTCCTCGATGCAGGCGTGCTCCCAGTCCGCGGCTGACGCGCGGCCCATTTCGCGCATCAGCCAGTCGAGCGACGGCGGAGGGCCGACCAGCAGCATACGCCGGGCGCCGGCAACCATTCTCGCGACGCCGACCGCAACGGCATCCTGTGACCAGGATTTCGGCCGGCGCCGCGTCCAGCACGCCGGCAACGGCAAGAGCATCGCTTCGATCCTGGATCGTCACCTGGGCACGCAGCACGTGCTTCGCGAGCCGCGCGATCAGCGGCGCCGCGAGGGCGCCGCGCAGAACGGCCAGTACGGTGTCGCCCTGCGATGCGAGCCGCAGGATCTCGAGCACCCTGCCTTCGCGATTGCAGGCGGCGGCCATCAGTCCCGGATGTCTTTCGAGTCCGAGCAGGTCGTTGGTCAGCTGGCCCTGCAGGAATGTGCGCGCGTCGCGCCCGGTGACGGCAACGACCGACAATGCCGGCAGCAGAGTGCAACGTGATCGCGGCATCCTGGACATCGTAACGCAGTGCATCTCGCCGAAGACGCGGCAAATGGCCTTGGGCAGACGAATCGCGATCTGGCAGAATAGAGCGCGATGCCAGTCCCCGCGCCCGCGCCGCCGGAAGCCGTTCCGAACGGCGTTCCAGAAGCCCCGCCTGAGCCCGCGAAAGCGCCGCCACGGGAACTGGGCGGTCCGTCAGGACCGGAACCGACCCGTTACGGCGACTGGGAAAGAGCCGGCCGCTGCATCGACTTCTGAAGGTGCCCCACTTGTCGAGTCACGAACGGCCCTTGTCCCCGCACCTGCAGGTGTACCGCCTGGCGCTGGGAACGGTCCTTTCGGGCCTGCATCGGATCATGGGCGTCGCGCTGTCCGCCAGCAGCCTGCTGCTGGTCGCCTGGCTCGCTGCGGTTGCGCGCGGCCCGGAAGCCTACGCGACGGCGACTCGCTTCTACTCGAGCCTGCCGGTGCGCCTCGTGCTGACCGGTGCCATGGTCGCGTTCTGGTACCACCTGTTCGCCGGCTTGCGGCATCTCTCCTGGGACGCGGGTCTCGGCTTTGAGAAGTCCACGGCCAGGAAGAGCGGCATCGCGATTGTCGCGCTCGCAGTCCTGGCATCGTCAGCGACGCTGGCGCTGGCCTGGCGCTTCCTCATGGCGTCACCATGAATACGCAGGCCACGACTGGCGCCTCGAGCCGCGCGCCTGACCGTCATGCGACCCGCCACTGGCGCAATCAGCGCTTCACCGCGATCGGCCTGGTGCCGCTCGGGCTGTGGTTCCTGCTGAAATTGCTGTCGTTGCCGGACCTGGGCCACGCGACCGTGCATGGCATGGATCGCGCAGCCGTCGCAGGCGGCGCTGCTGCTGCTCTTTGCATTGTTCGCGCTGTGGCATTCGGCGCAGGGCGTGCAGGCCGTGGTCGACGACTACGTCGGCGGCGGGCTGCATGCCCCGACGACGCGTCTGCTGCAGATCGCCCACTGGGCCGCGGCACTCGCGGTCGCCTGGTCGATCTGGACCATCGCCGGGAGCGGGGCGTGAAGGCCTACGAGCTGATCGACCACGCGGTCGACGTCGTCGTGGTCGGCGCCGGCGGCGCCGGGTTGCGCGCCACGCTCGGCCTCGCGCAGGCGGGGCTTTCGCACCGCCTGCGTCACGAAAGTGTTCCCGACCCGCAGCCACACGGTCGCAGCGCAGGGCGGCATCAGCGCCGCGCTCGGCAACATGGGCGCAGGACGACTGGCGCTTCCACTTCTACGACACGATCAAGGGCTCGGACTGGCTCGGCGACCAGGACGCGATCGAGTTCATGTGCAAGGAGGCGCCGGCCGCGGTCATCGAGCTCGAGCACTTCGGCCTGCCGTTCTCGCGCACCGAGGACGGGCGCATCTACCAGCGGCCGTTCGGCGGCATGACCACCGACTACGGGAAGGGCATCGCGCAGCGCACCTGTGCCGCGGCGGACCGCACCGGTCACGCGATGCTGCACACGCTCTACCAGCAGAGTCTCCGGCATGACGCAAGATTCTTCGTCGAGTATTTCGCGATCGACCTGATCATGGAAAATGGCGAGTGCCAGGGCGTGCTCGCGCTCGACATGGCGACCGGCACGCTGCACCGGTTCCTCGCCCAGGCGACGATCCTCGCGACCGGCGGCTACGGCCGGATCTATTTCACCTGCACTTCCGCGCACACCTGCACTGGCGACGGCGGCGGCATGGCCCTGCGCGCGGGTCTGCCGCTGCAGGACATGGAGTTCGTGCAGTTTCACCCGACCGGCATCTACGGCGCCGGCTGCCTGATCACCGAGGGCGTGCGCGGCGAGGGCGGGATACTGCGCAACTCGCAGGGCGAGCGGTTCATGGAGCGTTACGCCCCGAATGCCAAGGACCTGGCGTCGCGCGACGTCGTCAGCCGCGCGATGACCATCGAGATCCGCGAGGGCCGCGGCGTCGGCCCGGATCGCGATCATCTCTTCCTGCACCTCGAGCACCTCGGCGCCGACGTGATCCACAAGCGGCTGCCGGGCATCGCGGAGACGACCATGATCTTCGCGGGCGTCGACGTGACGCGCGCGCCGATCCCGGTGCAGCCGACCGTCCACTACAACATGGGCGGCATCCCCTGCAACATTCACGGCGAGGTGCTGACCTCCAGGAACGGCGATCCGGAAGCCGTCGTGCCGGGGCTCCTGGCGATCGGCGAGGCCGCCTGCGTCTCGGTGCACGGCGCCAATCGCCTGGGCTCCAATTCGCTGCTGGATCTCGTCGTGTTCGGCCGCGCGGCCGCCGCCCGCTGTGCCGCGCTCCTGAAGCCCGGTGCGGCGCGTGCCAAGCCTGCGCCGCGATCGACCGACGCAGCGCTCGCGCGCTTCGACCGCATCCGACACGCGGCCGGCAGCCGGCCCGCGGCCGCCATACGCGAGGAAATGCAGCGCGGGATGCAAGTCGATGCCGCGGTGTTTCGCACGGCGTCCACGCTTGCCGACGGCTGCGAGCGCCTCGCCCGGACTTTCAGTTCGTTCGACGATCTTCGCATCGCCGATCGCTCGATGGTCTTCAACACGGACCTGGTGGAGGCGCTCGAGCTCGATAACCTGCTGCGCCAGGCGGTCGCGACGATTCACTCGGCCGCGAATCGCACCGAGAGCCGCGGCGCGCATGCGCGTGAGGACTTTCCCGCCCGCGACGATGCAAACTGGCTCAAGCACACGCTGGCCTGGGTCGGCGGCGATGGAGAGCGTCCGGTTCGACTATCGCCCGGTGCACCTGAAGACCCTGACCGGCGACGTGGAAGCGATTCCGCCGCGCGCGCGAACCTACTAGGACGGAAACGCATGGTCCAGTTCGTATTACCCGAAAAATCCCGCTACAAGGACAGTCCCGGGCGCCATTTCCCGGCGCCGCCGGAAGCGAAGCGCGTGCGCCGCTTCCGCATCTATCGCTTCGATCCCGACTCCGCCGAACCGCCGCGCACCGACACCTATGACGTGGATCTCGATCGCTGCGGGCCGATGGTTCTCGACGCACTGATCAAGATCAAGAACGAGGTCGATTCGACGCTGACCTTCCGCCGCTCCTGCCGCGAGGGAATCTGCGGCTCCTGCGCGATGAACATCGACGGCCTCAACCGGCTCGCCTGCACCTCTGCGATCGAGACCGCGGGCAAGGAATCGCGGATATTCCCGTTGCCGCACATGCCGGTGATCAAGGACCTGGTGCCGGACCTGACGCATTTCTATGAGCAGTACGCGTCGGTGCAGCCCTGGCTGCAGACGCGCGAGCCCGCACCCGCCGGGCGCGAGCGCACGCAAACGCCAGGCGACCAGGAGAAGGTCGACCGTCCGTCGGCCTGCATCCTCTGCGCCTGCTGCTCCACGAGCTGCCCCAGCTACTGGTGGAACAGCCAGCGCTACCTCGGCCCCGCTGCATTGCTGGCCGCGTACCGCTGGATCGTGGACACACGCGACCAGGCGAAGGACGAGCGCCTGGACCAGCTCGAGGATACGTTCCGCCTGTATCGCTGCCACCAGATCATGAATTGCGTCGAAGCCTGCCCCAAGGACCTGAATCCGGCGCGCGCGATCACCGACATCAAGCGCAGGCTCGCGAGCCGTGGCCGCTGAAATCGCAGGACCAGATGCCGGGCAGGGCCGGGTTCGCTGGCGATGCCGCCGCGGCATGAAGGAACTCGACCTGCTGCTCGTCCGCTGGCTCGATGCCGGCTGGCCCGCGGCGGATGGCGGGAGGCGTGCGACATTCCTGCGCTTGCTCGAGGAGCCGGATCCGCAGCTCGCCGACTGGCTGCTGCACGGACTGCGCCCCGACGATCCGCCGCTCGCGACGCTGATCGATGACATCGTTTGCCGTCGAGTGTGAGCCGCGCTCGCAGCCACGCCTCGCGGCGGGCGCCTTGCTGGTGCACCTGCTGGCGGCGGCCTGGCCCTGGTTCACGCGCTGCCCGCCCTGGATCGCCGCCACCCTGTCGTTGTTCGCCATCCTCGGCCTTGCGGCAACGCTCGCGCGGCTGCCCGGTGCGCATTGCCGGCTGCAAGGCCTCTCGTTCCGGGACGACGGCTGGCACGTGCGCCTGTGGCGCGAGTCCGGCGACGGGCCGGCAGTCATCGGCCGCGGCACGCGCGTTCAGGCAGGGCTGATCGCCCTCGATCTGCTTGCGGGGCGGCAGCGCCTGGGCTGGCTGTTGACGCGTTCGGCCATGGATCCAGACCAGTTCCGGCGCCTGAAGGCCCGGCTGCGCCTGGCTTGCTAGAATCGCAGGCCTGGATCACACAAGGAGGCGGCGGGCGCCTGCCTACCCCGGTCCCCGTCGAACTATTGGGGGGCCTGCCGGTCATATCCGGCGTGACGACGGTAGGGCTAGCGCTGATCGTCGAGCCAATGCGGGCTGAAGCAGGCGACATTGCGCTTGTCCGTCGGGTGCAGAAAGGCGACAAGGCAGCCTTCGATGCGCTCGTACTGAAGTATCAGCACAAGGTGCTGAAGCTGGTGCAGCGCTACGTGCGCAATCCGGCGGATGCCGAGGACATCGCGCAGGAGGCCTTCATCAAGGCGTATCGCGCATTGCCGGCATTCCGCGGCGACAGCGCGTTCTACACCTGGCTGTACCGGATCGCGATCAACACGGCGAAGAACGCGCTGGTCGCCAACCGGCGCCGCCCGATTTCCTACGACCTCGACCCGCAGGACGGTTCGCAGGTCCAGGTCCACGCGAGGCTCGCCGATGCGGAGACCCCGGAGGCGCTGGCGCTGACCGAGGAAATCCGCCGGACGGTCAATGAAGCGATAGAAGCCCTGCCGGACGACCTGCGGCTCGCGATCGTGCTGCGGGAACTCGAGGGGCTCAGTTACGAGGACATTGCGAAGACGATGGAATGCCCAGTCGGAACCGTGCGGTCGAGAATCTTCCGCGCGCGAGAGGCGATCGATCGCAGCCTGCGCGAAGTGTTCGACGGCGGCCTGGGCCGGATCGGAGATTCCTGACCATGACTGAACGGATCAAGGAACAACTGTCGGCCTTCCTGGACGGCGAACTGCCGGAACCGGAATCGGCGCTATTGGTCAAGCGGCTGGAGCGCGACGACGACCTGCGCGGCGCACTGTCGCGCTATTCGCTGATCGGCGCGGTGCTGCGCAGCGACGGCGACGTGCCGGCCGCGCGCCAGGTTGCCGCGCGCGTCAGCGCGGCGATCGCCCGCGAACCGTCCGGCCGCATGGCGGTCGCCCGCTTCCGGCCATCGGCGCTCGCGCGCCCGCTCGCCGGGCTCGCCGTCGCGGCGGGCGTCGCGGCGGTCGCGGTCCTGATGATGCAGCGCTTCGACGCCGAGTCGGTGGCGCAGCCTGAGCCGGTGCTGGCCCAGGTGGCGGATGCGCCGGTCGAGCCGGTGACCGTCGCCGCGGAGCCGGTGGATTCGCCGTCGCGGCCCTACACGACGCCCGCGGCCGCCGACGGGCCGGGCAGCCTGCCGATGGCTCAGTTCGCCAATTACCTCGTCGCGCACAGCAGCTATGCCTCGCCGCTGGTGCGGCGCAGCGTCGTGACCGGGCTGATCGTCGCCCCGCAGGAAATGGCGGACGTTGACGTGCCGGCGCCGGCGAACCCGCAGCCAGATCCGTGAACATCCGCCCCGCACTGACGTCGCTTGCCTTGCTGGTCGCGCTGCCGGCTTGGGCGGACGAGGGCCAGGAATGGCTCGACCGCATGGCGGGGGCGCTGGCCGGCACCAGCTATTCCGGCGAATTCGTCTGCGAATCGGCTGGGCGCGCAGAGCACTTGCGCATCGTGCACAGGGTCCAGGACGGGGCGGTTGCGGAGCGCCTGGTGTCCCTTTCAGGCAACGGACGCGAACTGGTCCGTGACGGGGACGAAGTCGTCGTCTACCTGCCGGACCAGAAGCTCGCGATCATCGAACGGCGGCCGGCTGGCAGCGACCTGATGGGCGCACTGCCGCAGTTCGGCGGCGAGTTCCGCCCCTGGTACGAAGTCAGCTATGTCGGGCGCGAAGCGGCGTTGCTCGGTCCGGCGGCCGTTGTCGTCGTGCGGCCGCGCGACGGGTACCGCTTCGGCTACCGGCTCTGGATCGACGAAGCGACCCACATGCCGGTGCGCAGCGAGTTGTCGGATGCCGCCAACCGGGTGATCGAGCGCGTGCGTTTCACGCGCCTGACGCTCGACGACGCAATCGCCGATGCGGAATTCGAGCCGGGTCTCGACCGCTCGAAGTTGCGCTGGGTCCGCCAGGCGGCGCAGACGACGGGTGTCGCGCCAGCCTGGCGCGCGGCGCAGATGCCCCCGGGATTCCGCCTTTCCGTCAGCGGCCTGCAAGCCATGGCCGGCACCAGCGGACCGGTCAGCCACCTGGTTTTCTCGGACGGCCTCGCCTCGGTGTCGGTCTTCATCGAAACGCCGGCGCCGGGCACCGTGCCGGTGACCGGCTCCGGGCGCTCCGGCGTCGCATCGGCGTTTTCGACCGTCGTCCAGGGCCACCAGGTCACGGTGGTCGGCGAAGTGCCGCCGGACACGCTGAAGTACATTGCGACCGGCCTCACGCCGGCGTCACCCGAACCGGAATCGAATCACTGACCGCGCGGTCCGCCGCAGCACCGGGGCCGCGCTTCGTGGTCTACAGCCGCGACCATTGCCCGTTGTGCGACGAGTTCATTGCCGAGCTTTCGCGCCTGCTGGCGCCGACCGCTCACCACATGGACGTGCGTGACGTGGACGCCGACCCGATCACGCAGCGCCGCTTCGGCCTGAAGATTCCGGTGTTGACTGTGGACGGCAGCCCGGTCTGTCACGGGCGCCTGGATGTGGCGGCGGTCGCGCGACTGCTCGCCGTCTGAAGGGTCCTGGCGCAGCTGACTGCTATAATCCCGCGTTCCCCGGACCGCCTGTCCGGCAACAGAGCGGCCGGTCCCCCTTGATGCAGCAGATCCGCAATTTCTCCATCATCGCGCACGTCGATCATGGCAAGTCCACCCTGGCCGATCGGCTGATCCAGGTCTGCGGGGGCCTGGAGGCCCGCGAGATGCAGGAGCAGGTGCTCGACTCGATGGATCTCGAGCGCGAGCGCGGCATCACCATCAAGGCGCAATCGGTCATGCTGCGCTATGTCGCCGCCGATGGCGTCGAGTACCAGCTCAACTTCATCGACACGCCGGGCCACGTCGATTTTTCGTATGAGGTCTCGCGCTCGCTGGCCGCCTGCGAGGGCGCGCTCCTGGTCGTCGACGCCGCGCAGGGCGTCGAGGCGCAGAGCGTGGCCAATTGCTACACGGCGCTCGAGCAGGGACTCGAAGTGGTCCCGGTCATCAACAAGATCGACCTGCCGTCGGCCGACCCGGAGCGCGTGATCAAGGAGATCGAGGAGATCATCGGGATCGAGGCGAAGACCGCGGTCCGGGTCAGTGCCAAGACCGGCGAGAATGTCGGCCTGCTGCTCGAGGAGCTGGTGCGGCGCATCCCGCCACCGCGCGGCGACGCGGCCGCGCCGCTGCAGGCGCTGATCGTGGATTCCTGGTTCGACAACTACGTCGGCGTGGTGTCGCTGGTCCGCGTCGTCAACGGCGCGCTCCGGCGCAACGACCGCATCCGCATCATGTCCACCGGCCGCAGCTGGCAGGTGGACCAGGTCGGCCGCTTCACGCCGAAGCGCATCGAGACCGAGGTGCTCGAGACCGGCGAGGTCGGCTGGATGGTCGCGGGCATCAAGGAGATTGACGGGGCGCCGGTCGGCGACACGATCACCCACGAATCGCGGCCCTGCCAAACCGCACTGCCTGGATTCAAGACCGTGCAGCCGCGCGTGTTCGCAGGCATGTTCCCGGTCCAGTCCGACCAGTACGAGTCGTTTCGGGACGCGCTGCAGAAGCTGAAGCTCAACGATTCTTCGCTGCATTACGAGCCGGAGGTGTCGACGGCGCTCGGCTTCGGCTTTCGCTGCGGCTTCCTCGGGCTGCTGCACATGGACATCGTCCAGGAGCGCCTCGAGCGCGAGTACGGCCTCGAGCTGGTCACCAGCGCACCGACCGTCATTTATGAAGTCGTCGAGCAGGGCGGCAAGGTGTCGCTGGTGGACAATCCGTCGAAGCTGCCGGCCTCGATCGAGGAGCTGCGCGAACCGATCATCCTCGCGAATATCCTGGTGCCGCCCGAACACGTCGGTCCGGTGATCAAGCTCTGCCAGGAGAAGCGCGGCTCCCAGAAGAAGATGCTGCAGCTCGGCACCCAGATGTCGCTGCAGTACGAACTGCCGCTGGCCGAGGTCGTGCTCGATTTCTTCGACCGGCTCAAGTCGGCGAGCCGCGGCTATGCGTCATTCGACTACGAGTTCAGCCATTTCCAGCGCGCGCCGCTCGCCAGGCTCGACCTGTTGATCAATGGCGACCGCGTGGACGCGCTGTCGATGATCGTGCATCGTGAAACCGCGTATCACCGCGGTCGTGAACTGGTGGACAAGATGCAGGAACTGATTCCGCGGCAGATGTTCGAAGTGGCGATCCAGGCGGCGATCGGCGGCCAGGTGATTGCCCGTGCCTCGGTCAAGGCCTTGCGCAAGAATGTGCTGGCCAAGTGCTACGGCGGCGACGTCACGCGCAAGCGCAAGCTTCTCGAGAAGCAGAAGGCGGGAAAGAAGCGCATGAAACAGCTGGGCACGGTGGAGATTCCGCAGGAGGCATTCCTGGCGGTGCTGAGAGTCGGCAAGAAGTGAACTGCGGGGGCTAGCATGGTATTCGACTTTTCATTCGTGCTCGTGGCGCTGGCCCTGCTGACCGGGCTGACCTGGGGCATCGACCACTGGGTATTCGCCCCGCGCCGCAGCACGCGCGGCAATGCGAAGGAACCGTTGCTGGTCGATTACGCGCGCTCGTTCTTCCCGGTGATCGTGATCGTCCTGGTCCTGCGTTCGTTCCTCTACGAGCCGTTCCGGATACCGTCGGACTCGATGATGCCGACGCTGGTGCAGGGCGATTTCATCTTCGTCAACAAGTGGCGCTACGGCCTGCGCCTGCCGGTCGTGAACTGGAAGCTGCTGCCGATCGGCATGCCTGCGCGCGGCGACGTGATCGTGTTCCGCAAGCCCTCGGATCCTTCGGTGGTCCTGATCAAGAGGCTCGTGGGGCTGCCCGGCGACACGATCCGCGTGGCCGGGTCGCAGGTCTACGTGAACGGAATGCCGTCCCAGATCGCGCCCGGCGAGTTGTATTCGGGACCCAAGAACGAGCAGTATCCGTTCTCGCGGGCGGGCGAGGAGCAGCTCGGCAGCGTCAGGCATGCCGTGATGCTGGATCCCGTGCGGCCCGGGATGGAAGGCGAGTGGCACGTGCCGGACGGGCATTACTTCATGATGGGCGACAATCGCAACAACAGCCGTGACAGCCGTTTTCCCGACGTCGGCTATGTGCCGGCGGACAACCTGATTGGCAGGGCGGAAGCGATCTGGCTGTCGTTCAATCCCGGGCCGGGTTCGATCCTGCTCTGGGACCGCATGGCAACCGGGATTCGGTAAGGAGGCGACATATGCTTGGCAGACAGCGTGGCATGACATTCCTCGGCATCCTCGTGATCATCATCGTGGTCGGCGCCTGGATTTACGCCGGGATCAGGCTCGCTCCCAAGTACCTGGAGTACATGAAGGTCGCATCGACGCTCGAAAAGGTCAGGGACGAATTCGCGTCGAATCCGGGTTCCACCGAGATCATGCTGCGCAGGGCCATCGAACGCCATTTCGACATCGAAAGCGTGACCGACGTCGATTCGAAGGACATCGAGATCAAGAAGGACGGCGGATCGTTCACGATGCGCGCGAATTACGAGGATACCGTGCCGCTCGTCTACAACATCTCGTTCCTGGTGACTTTCGACAAGACCGTCGAGGTCGCCGCGCGCTGAGCCGCGCTGCGGGCGAGCGAGTGGATCCCGCGGGCTGGCTGCAAGAGCGCCTGGGCTGCAGTTTTGCCGACCGCGGGCTCCTGGTCCGCGCCCTGACGCATCGCAGCGCCGGGCCGGACAACAACGAGCGGCTGGAATACCTCGGTGACGCGGTGCTTTCCTTCGTCGTCGCCGAATTGCTGTTTGAATCCCACCCCGACGCCAGCGAAGGCGAGCTCTCGCGCTATCGCGCAAGTCTCGTCAGCGGCGAAGCGCTCGGTGCCATCGCACTCGAGCTGGGCATCGGCCAGTACCTGCGTCTCGGCGAGGGGGAGCTCAAGTCGGGCGGCCAGCGGCGCGCCTCGATCCTCGCGGACGCGCTGGAGGCGCTGGTCGGCGCCGTTTACCTCGACCGCGGACTGGAGGCGGCGCGCGCGCTGGCGGCGCGGCTGCTGCGGCAGAGGCTCGAGGAACTGCCGCAGGCGTCGGAGCTGAAGGATGCCAAGACGCGGCTGCAGGAATGGCTGCAGGGCCGCGGCCTGGGCCTGCCCGAGTACACGGTGATGGAAGTCTCGGGCGAGCCGCACGAGCAGCGCTTCCGCGTGCGCTGCGACGTCAACGGCCTCGCGATCGCGGCCGAGGCGGAGGGCAGCAGCCGGCGGCGCGCCGAGCAGGAGGCTGCGGCGCTCGTGCTCGGCAATCCGTCGCTGCAGGCGCGGCGTTGAGCGCGGTTCCGGGCCACCGCTGCGGCACGGCCGTACTGGCCGGCCGGCCCAATGTCGGCAAGTCGACGCTGCTCAATGCCCTCGTGGGCCAGAAACTCAGCATCGTCACGCCGAAGGCGCAGACCACGCGGCAGCGCATCGCCGGCGTGCTGACCCGGCCGGGCTACCAGCTGATCCTGCACGACACGCCGGGATTCGGCGCGCCAGCGGGCCGGCGCCTCAACCAGGCCATGCACCGCGAGGCGGTCGCCGCGATCGCGACGGCGGACGTCGCGGTCCTGATCACCGCGGCGACACGATGGACCGCCGAAGACGATGCCGTGCTCGCGCAGCTCGTCGCCGCCGGCAGGCCGATCATCGTCGCAGTCAACAAGGTCGATCGCGTGCGGCCGAAGGAGCGACTGCTGCCGATCCTCGATGCGCTGTCCCAGCGCCATGCCTTCGCGGCCATCGTTCCGGTGTCGGCGCTGCGCGGGCAGAATCTCGAGCGGCTCGTGGACGCGATCGTTGCGCTGCTGCCGGTGGCGCCGCCACTCTATCCCGAGGACCAGGTGACCGACCGCAACGAGCGGTTCATGGCGGGGGAGGTCCTGCGCGAGAAGCTGATGCTCGCACTGCACGACGAACTGCCCTACGGCATCGCCGTCGAAATCGAGCGCTTCGAGGAAACGCCCGATGGGCGGGTCGAGATCGATGCCATCATCTGGGTCGAACGCGAGGGCCAGCGGAAGATCGTGATCGGCACCAAGGGCGAGGGCCTGAAGGCCATCGGGCGCGCCGCGCGGCTCGAGCTCAACAAGCTGTTCGACCGGCGCGTTCACCTGTCCACCTGGGTGAAGCTTCGCGAGGACTGGACCGACGACGCCGGCATGCTGCGACGTCTCGGTCACGATGCGCCATGACCGCACCCAGGCGCGTCCTGCTGGAGCCGGCGTACCTGCTGCACCACCGGCCGTGGAGCGATACCAGCAGGATCCTCGAATTGATGACCCGGAATCACGGTCGCGTGACGCTCTTTGCCCGCGGCGCGCGCCGCCCTGGCTCGCCGCTGCGCGGCGTGCTCCAGCCGTTCGTGCCGCTGCTCGTCTCCTGGTCGGGGCGGGCGGACGGCGGCACGCTGACCGGCGCCGAGATGGGCGGCGTACTGTCGCCGCTGCCGCCGGGGCAACTGATGAGCGGCTTCTACCTGAACGAACTCCTGCTGCACCTGTTGCCGCGCGAAGACCGGCACGAACGCGTCTTCGATGCCTACAAGACGGCCATCGGCCAGCTGGCGGGTGCCGCGGACCACCGGCCGCTGCGCATATTCGAGCTGATCCTTCTGGAGGAACTGGGTTACGGCCTGGAACTCGCCCATGAAGCGGCGGGTGGCGAGCCATTGGAGCCGGAACGGTACTATCATTTCCAGGCGGGACGCGGCCTGCTGGCGGTGCGCGATGCCGCCGGCGATGCGGACTGCTTCCGGGGCAGCGACCTGCTGGCCGCAGCCGGCGGCGATTTCGACCAGCCCGCGGCGCTCGCCGCCGCGAAGCGGGTGCTGCGCGCCGCGATCGGCCACTGTCTCGACGGACGCGGCCTGCACAGCCGCGAAGTGATGCTGGCGCTGCGCCAGCGGGAGCAGGATGCGTGAGCCTGAATACCATCCATCTCGGCGTGAACATCGATCACGTCGCGACGCTGCGCCAGGCGCGCGGCGGGCGCGCGCCGGATCCGCTGCTCGCGGCGCTCGCCGCCGAGCAATCGGGGGCCGACAGCATCACGCTGCACCTGCGCGAAGACCGCCGCCACATCCAGGACCGCGACGTGCAGGCGATGCGGTCCGCCCTGCAGACGCGCATGAACCTGGAGATTGCGGCGACGGCGGAGATGCTGGACATTGCACTCCGCGTCATGCCGGGTGACGTCTGCCTGGTGCCCGAGCGGCGCAGCGAATTGACCACGGAGGGCGGCCTCGACGTCGCCGGCCAGACGGCGGCAATTGCGGCGGCCTGCGCGCGCCTGCGCGCCGGCGGGATCCGCGCGGCGCTCTTCATCGACCCGGATCTCGCGCAGGTGGACGCGGCGGCACGATGCGGCGCCGCGGTCGTCGAACTCCACACCGGAAGCTATGCCGAAGCGGAGGGCGCGGAGCGGGCGCGCGAGCTCGGCCGCCTGCGCGCCGCTGCGCGGCACGCCGCTGTCGCCGGCCTCGTGGCGCACGCAGGTCACGGCCTCGACTATCACAACGTGCAGCCGGTGGCGGCGATTCCGGAACTCGCCGAACTGAACATCGGGCACGCCATCATCGCGCGCGCGGTCATGACGGGCCTCGGTGAGGCGGTCGGCGAAATGAAGCGGCTGATGCAGGAAGCGCGCGGCGCATGATCTTCGGCATCGGCACGGATGTCGTGCGCATCGAACGCATCGCCGCCGCCTATGAACGCTTCGGCGCGCACTTCGTCGAACGCCTGCTGCTGCCGCAGGAACGCGCCGTGTTCGATGCCGGCCGCCGCGCGGTGCGGTTCCTCGCCATGCGCTTTGCGGCGAAGGAAGCGATCGTCAAGGCGCTCGGCACCGGCTTCGGCCACGGCGTCTGGATCCGCGACGTCGGATTCCTCGCCAATGCCTGGGGCCGCCCGGAAGTGCTGTTCTCGGCGCGCGGCCGCGCGGTCGCCGACCGCCTCGGCGCGGGCGACGGGCATGTGAGCCTCACCGACGAGGCGGGCCTCGTGATCGCGGTTGCCGTGATGATGAAGAAATCGTGAGCGGATCCCTGCATTGCCTGGTCTTCGACATCGAGACGATTCCCGATGTGGAGCAGGGGCGTCGCCTGCCGGGTCTCGCCGATCTCGACGACGCGGCGGTCGCGGAAGCGATGTTCGCGCGCCGCACCGAGGAGACCGGGTCGTCATTCCTGCCCTATGAGCAGCATCGCGTGGTTGCCATTTCCGCAGCGCTGCGGACCGGGGACGAATTGCAGGTGTGGAGCGTGGGCAGCGCCGAAAGTCCCGAGGACGAGCTGCTGCGCCGCTTCTTCGGCGGGCTCGAGAAGCTGCGGCCCATGCTGGTCAGCTGGAACGGCTCCGGATTCGACCTGCCGGTGCTGCATTACCGCATGCTGAAGCACGGCATTGCCTCGCCGACCTACTGGGACACCGGGCGAGCTCGATCGCGATTTCCGCTGGAACAATTACCTGAGCCGCTACCATTCGCGGCACACCGACCTGATGGACGTGCTGTCCGCCTACCAGCCGCGCGGCCGGGCAAGCCTCGACCATGTCGCGGGGCTTCTCGGTTTTCCCGGCAAACTCGGCATCGGCGGCGACAAGGTCTGGGACGCCTGGCGCGAAGGGCGCATCGCCGAAATCCGCGACTACTGCGAAACGGATGTGCTCAACACCTACCTCATCTACCTGCGCTTCGAGCTGATCCGCGGACGGCTGACACCGGCCGCGCATGCGGGCGAGCTCACCCGCGTGCGGTCCTGGCTGGGCGAACGCAAGGAAGCTCATTGGCGCGCATTCGAGGCAGCCTGGATAGCCCGTTGAAGCAGGCAGTGGAGCCGGAGACGGCCGAGATCGCCTCGCTCGATCACGACGGCCGCGGCGTCGCCAGGATCGACGGCAAGACGGTATTCGTCGAGGGCGCATTGCCCGGCGAGCTGGTGCGCCTGCGCCGCTTTCGCAGGCGCCGGCGGCATGACGAGGCCGTCATGGTCGAGGTGCTGCGGGCATCGCCCGATCGCGTCGTGCCGCGCTGCGCGCACTTCGGCGAATGCGGCGGTTGCTCGCTCCAGCACCTGTCGCACGCGGCCCAGCTCGTGGCGAAGGGCCGGCAGGTTGCGGAGGAACTGGAAAGAATCGGCGGCGTGCGGCCCGATGCCTGGTTGCCGCCGCTCGCGGGTCCCGCCTGGGCGTACCGGCGTCGAGCGCGCCTGGGCTGCAAGTACGTCGTCTCGAAGGGCAGGGTCCTGGTCGGATTTCGCGCGCGCGGCAGCCCGCAGCTCGCGGACCTGCAGCGCTGCGAGGTTCTTGCCGAGCCGGTGGGCAGCCTCGTCGCCGGGCTCGCGCGCCTGGTCGGCGATCTCAGCATCCGTGACCGGGTCGCGCAGATCGAGGTGGCGGTTGGCGACAACGCGACCGTGCTCGTGCTGCGCGTGCTGGATCCGCCGGACGAGGCGGACCTGGCGAAGCTCGCCGAATTCCAGTCGCGCCACGCGATCGAGTTGCAGTTGCAGCCCGGGGGCCTGGATACCGTGGTGCCGCTCGTGCCGCCCGCGACGCCGCTGCACTACCGGTTGCCGGGCCTGCCGGCCGGCATCGGTTTTGCGCCGACGGACTTCGTGCAGGTCAACGCGGGACTGAATCGCCTGATGATCGAGCGCGCCATCGAGCTTCTGTCGCCCCTCGAAAGCGACCGGGTGCTCGACTTGTTCTGCGGCCTCGGCAACTTCAGCCTGCCGCTCGCAGGCCGCGCGGCGCGCGTGACCGGGGTGGAAGGCGATCCCGGGCTGGTCGAACGCGCGCGCCTGAACGCGTCGAGAAATGGCATCGGCAACGCCGAGTTCCATGTCGCCGACCTCTTTGCCGATGTTTCACAGGCTCCCTGGGCCGTTGGCGAATACGAACTGGTGCTGCTCGACCCGCCGCGCGCCGGCGCCCGCGAAGTGCTGCCGGTGCTCGTCACGAGCAGGCCGCGGCGCATCGTGTACATTTCCTGCCATGCGGGCACGCTCGCCCGCGATGCGGGGCTTCTCGTGAACGAGCACGGCTACCGTCTGGTCGCGGCGGGCATCATGGACATGTTTCCGCACACGTCGCACGTCGAATCCATTGCCCTGTTCGAGCCGGAGGGCGACGGCCGGCAGGCGAGGAGCAGGCCTTGACGCTCGGGCCGGTCATGGTGGACCTGAAAGGCATCGCGCTCGAGCCGGATGAGCGCGAGATGCTGCGGCATCCGCTGGTCGGCAGCGTGATCCTGTTCACCCGCAATTACGAAAATCCCGGCCAGCTATCGCGCCTGGTCGCGGAAATCCATGCGATACGGACACCCGCGCTGCTGGTCGCCGTGGACCAGGAGGGCGGCCGCGTGCAGCGGTTCCGGGACGGATTCACGCGGCTGCCGCCGATGCGCGCGCTCGGGCACCGCTACAACGGCGACAGGGGCGAGGGGCTCGTGCTGGCGCGCCGGCTCGGGTGGCTGATGGCCGCGGAACTGCGCAGCGTCGGCATCGACATCTCGTTCGCGCCCTGCGTGGACCTCGACTACGGCGTCAGCCAGGCCATCGGCGATCGCGCGCTGCACGTGGACGCCGCGGCCGTCGCCGAACTGGGTGTCGCGTACATGCTCGGCATGCGCGACGCGGGAATGGTCGCGACCGCCAAGCATTTTCCGGGGCACGGCGCGGTGGCCGCCGATTCGCACGTCGCGCTGCCGATGGACCGGCGCGCCTGGGCGGACATTGCGGCGGACCTGCTGCCTTACCGGCGGCTGATCGCCAACGACCTGTCGTCGGTGATGGCGGCGCATGTCGTTTTTCCCGAGGTGGATGTCCTGCCCGCGAGCCTGTCGGCGCACTGGATCCGCGGCGTGCTGCGCGGCGAGCTGGGATTCCAGGGCGCCGTGTTCGCGGACGACCTGTCGATGGCGGGTGCGGCCGCATTCGGCGACATCGTCGCGCGCGCGGAGCTGGCGCTCGCCGCCGGCTGCGACGTGCTGCCGGTCTGCAACGACCGCCCCGCAGTCATGCGACTGCTCGGCGAACTGCGCCAGCCGGTCGATCCGGTCGGTGGCATGCGCCTCGCGAGACTGCGCGGCCGCGACCGGTTGCCTTTGCAGGCCCTCGCGGCGGAACCGCGATGGCAGGAAGGCGTTGCGGCGGCGCGCCTCTGCATGGATCGGCCCGAACTTCACCTCGAGGGCGACCGCAACGCGTGACGCTCGCGTGCTCAGGCCTCGAGCGCGCCCAGCAGTTCGTCCGCAGCCTTGAGCCGCGCGGGCCCGTCGGCGGCGTCCAGTTTCATGCGCAGCCGGTGCGATCCGTCCAGCCGCAGGCGCCCGGCGCTCTTCTGGACCAGCCGGATCACGCGGGCGGGATCGACGCGATGTTCCGCGGCGAATTCCACGACGCCTGCCATGGCGCCGATCTCGAGACGGCGGATGCCGAGGCTCGCCGCGCGCAGCTTCAGCTGGTGCACGCGGAACATCGTGCGGGCCGGCGGCGGCAGTGGCCCAAACCGGTCGATCATCTCCGCCTGCAGCTCGTCGAGTTCTGCAGCATCCGCGGCGGCGGCCATGCGCTTGTACAGCTGCAGGCGCAGGTGCACGTCCGGCATGTAATCCTCGGGCAGCAGCGCCGGCAGTTGCAGGTCCACTTCGGGTCCCGCGTGCAGCGGCCGCTCGAGGTCGGGCTCGCGTCCCGCGCGCAGGGCCTGCACCGCGCGGTCGAGGAGTTCGAGATAGAGGCTGATGCCGATCTCCTGGATCTGGCCGCTCTGCTCCTCGCCGAGCAATTCGCCGGCGCCGCGGATTTCGAGGTCCTGGGTCGCGAGCGTGAAGCCCGCGCCAAGGTCTTCCAGCGCCTCGATCGCCTCCAGACGCTTCGCGGCATCGGCCGGCAACGCCGCCTTCGGTGGCGCGAGCAGGTAGGCCCAGGCCCGGTGGTGTGATCGGCCGACACGGCCGCGCAGCTGGTGCAGCTGCGCGAGGCCGAAGCGCTCCGCACCATCGATCAGGATCGTGTTGGCCGTCGGGACGTCGATGCCGGACTCGATGATCGTCGTGCAGACCAGGACCTCGAAACGGCGGTGGTAGAAGTCGAGCATCAGCCGCTCGAGGTCGCGCTCGCGCATCTGGCCATGGCCCACGCGTACCGTGGCCTCTGGCACGAGCTTCTGCAGGCGGTCGGCGAACAGGCCGATGTCCTCGATCGTGTTGTGGACGACGTAGACCTGCCCTCCGCGGCGGATTTCGCGCAGGCAGGCCTCGCGCACCAGTCCGTCGCTCCACTCGGTCACGAAGGTCTCGATCGCCATGCGTTCCGCCGGCGGCGTCGTCATCAACGACAGCTCGCGCAGCCCGCCGAGCGCCATGTTGAGCGTGCGCGGGATCGGCGTGGCAGTCAGGGTCAGCATGTCCACGTCGGCCCGCATCTGCTTCAGGCGTTCCTTGTGCGCCACGCCGAAGCGATGCTCCTCGTCCACGACGACGAGCCCCAGGTCGCGGAACCGGACGTCGCGCTGCAGCAGCCGGTGCGTGCCGATGACGACGTCCACGGCGCCCGATGCAAGGCCTGCGATGACCTCGCGTTGCTCGGCCGCGGTGCGGAAGCGCGACAGGTTCTCGACCTTGATCGGCCAGTCCGCAAAGCGGTCGGAGAATGTCTGGGCATGCTGCTGGGCGAGCAGGGTGGTCGGCACCAGGATGGCGACCTGCCTGCCGCCCTGCACGGCGGCGAAGCTCGCGCGGAGCGCAACCTCGGTCTTGCCGAAGCCGACGTCGCCGCAGATGACCCGATCCATCGGCTTGCCTGAGCGCATGTCGGCGAGCACCGCGTCGATCGCATCGCGCTGGTCCACGGTCTCCTCGAATGGAAACCCGGCTTCGAAAGCGCGATAGCTGCCCTCGTCGAATTCGATGGCACGCCCCTGCCGCGCGGCGCGCCGCGAATAGAGATCGAGGAGTTCGGCGGCGACATCGCGCAGCCGCTCGGCCGCGCGTCGGCGCGCGCGTGCCCATTGCTCGGTGCCGAGCTTGTGCCAGGGCGCGGCTTCCGGGGAGCCGCCGGTGTAGCGCGTCACGCGGTCGAGCGCGTGCACCGGCACGTACAGGAGGTCGCCGCCGGCGTACTCGATCACCAGGAACTCGGCCGGGTGACCACTCACCTGCATGACCTTCAGCCCGCGATAGCGCCCGACGCCGTATTCCTCGTGCACGACCGGAGCGCCGGGCGAGAGCGCGGCGAGCTCGCGCAGGATGGCCTCCGGATCGCGATCGGCGCGCCGCCGCCGCCGCTCCTGGCGCGCGCGCTCGCCGAACAGCTGGTCCTCGGCAACCACGGCGAGATGCCCATCCGGCAGCACGAGTCCGCGCACGTCGGCTGCGATCGCGATGGCGAGCGTCTGGCTGCCGGCGGCGAATTCGACCCAGTCGGCGACCTCGGCGACGTGCAGGTCCTGGCGGCGCAGCATCTCGAGCAGGAGCTCGCGCCGCCCGGCTGAATCGGCGGTCAGCAATACGCGCCCGGCAAAGCGGGCGATGAAGTCCGCCAGGGCCGCCGCGGGTCGTGCGGCGCGCGGCTCGGCGCGCAGCTCGGGCGGCGGCTCCGAGCCGAAGTTGCGGATCGGCACCGCGGTCGCGAGCGGTTCCGCTTTCACCGTCGTCACGACGATTGTTGCGTGCGACGAAAGCGCCGCGGCGACGCGCAGGGCGGGCGCAAATGCCTCGGCGGGCGGCAGCAACGGACGCTCGCGGTCGTGCCGCCGCTGCTCATGGCGCTCCTCGATCTCGGCCCAGGCCAGCGGCAGCGAGTGCGCGAGATCGGCCGTATCGACGATCACCGTTCCCGGCGGCAGGTAGTCGGCCAGCGTCGCCGTCTGCTCGAAGAAGAATGGCAGCCAGGCCTCGATCCCGGCCGGAGCGAGGCCCTGCGTCACCGCGCGATAGACGGGACTCGCCTGCGGATCGCCCTCGAAGCGCTCGCGCCAGCGGCCGCGGAAGGCGGCGACCGCCTCCGGCGAAGTCGGGAATTCGCGCGCCGGCAGCAGCCGGACGCTGTCCTGCCGCTCGGCCGAGCGCTGGTCGGCGGGGTCGAAGTTGCGGATGCTTTCGATCTGGTCATCGAAAAGGTCCAGGCGGAAGGGCTGCGCCGTGCCCGCGGCAAAGAGATCGACGACGGATCCGCGCACGGCGAATTCGCCCGGGCTCAGCACCTGCGAGACATGCGCATACCCCGCGCCGGCGAGCCGCGCCCGCAGGCGCGCGAGATCGATGCGCTCGCCGGTCCGCAGGTGAAATGCGTGCGCGTCGATGAAAGGGCGCGGCGGGAGTCGGTCGAGCAGGGCCGCTTCGGTCGTGACGATGAGGCCGCAACGGAGTTCCGGCAGTGCGGCCAGCGTGCGCAGGCGCTGCGACACGATGTCGGGGTGCGGCGAGAACGGGTCGTAGGGCAGGGTTTCCCGGTCGGGAAGGGTCAAGAGGGTCTGGCCCCGGCCGGCGAAGAATGCGAGCTCCGCCAGCAAGCGGTCGGCCTCGCGCCCGGTCGGCGCAATGACGAGCATGGGGGCGGAAGCCGGCGCGGCTTCGGCGAGCGCCCAGGCCAGGCTGCTGCCGTAGAGTTCGCCCCAGCGGCAGCTCTCACCGGTTGCCGGCAGCTCGATGCGGTGGTCGCTTTCGCTCACTCGGCTCCCCGAAGGCAGAACACCCCGTTCCGGGGCGTGCCCGGCGGGGTCAGGGAGCGCAGGATACCCGCACTTCGGCCGGCCGCAAGTCGGCCGGCGGGGCGGCTATTTCACGATAACGGCGTGCAGAACGCGGTCGTTCTCGAAGAACACGGCGAACTGGGGATAGTCCCAGCGCGTGATCGGGGGCTGGCCGACCGCCGCATGGCGGTTGACGGGTTCGCCAAACCGGCTCTGCACGGCCGACATCGTGCTGCCACGCTGCGGACGTTCGACGGCGGCCGCGGGGGCATCCGCGGGCACGGCCAGCGTCTCTGCCAAGGCCGGGCCGGCTGCGAGCAGCGCGACCAGCATCAATGTGCGTACGATAGTCATGGCGATTCCTCCGCCGGGCAGTTTAGCACCGGGTGGAAATGTGACGAGATTGCTGGGATAAATCCTTGATAGGCATCCCGAATTTGGCCAATAGACACCGATGCTGACTCCCCTGCCGCTGGGGCTCGGCCTGCGCTACGTGCGCGCCCGCAAGCATCAGTATTTCGTCTCCTTCATCAGCTGGGTCTCGCTGCTTGGCGTCTGCCTCGGCGTCGCGGCCCTGATCACGATCCTGTCGGTGATGAACGGTTTCGAAGGCGAGCTGCGATCCCGCCTGCTCGCCCTGGCGGCGCATGCCACCTTGCCTGCACCGGCCGAGGTCCGCGGCCTCGAGGACCTGGCCGTCCGTGCGCGGAAAGTGGCCGGTGTCACCGATGCCCAGGCCTTCATCGAGGTGCAGGGACTCGTGTCCAACGGACCGCAGTTGTCGGGCATCGCCTTGCGCGGCATCGCTGCGCCGGATTTCGGACCGAAGGAACCGCTGCGCCTCGCGATGAAGGAGGGGTCCCTCGACGCTCTGGTTCCGGGCAGCGACCGGATCGCACTCGGTCGCGCGCTCGCCGTGGAACTGCAGGTCGGCGTCGGCGACACGGTGACGGTGCTGCTGCCGCGCATGGATGCGGATGGCGGACTGACACCGCGCATCGGCGCCTTCGAAGTCGCGGGCCTCTTCGAGATCGGGCTTGCCGACCACGACGCCGTGATGGGATTTGCGTCGCTTGAGGATGTATCGAGACTCGCGGGACCTTCCGCGCCGGCCGGCGTCCACCTGTTCTTCGCGGATGCCTTCGATGCGCCGGTCATCGCGCCGGCGGTCGCCGCGGCCCTCGGCACGGGCCCGGCACGCGACTGGACCGTCGATCATGCGGCCTATTTCCGGGCGATCCGACTCGAGAAGACGATGATGACGGTCATCCTGCTGCTGATCGTCTCGGTTGCGGCGTTCAACATCGTGGCAAGCCTCGTGATGGTGGTCGCCGAGAAGCGCAGCGACATCGCGATCCTGCGCACGATGGGGCTGTCGCGCGCCGGAGTCATCATCGCCTTCATCGTGCAGGGCACGATCATCGGCTGGATCGGCACGCTGGCCGGGGTCGGCCTCGGCGTGCTGCTCGCGATCTATGCGGGCGATATCACGCCGGTGCTGGAACGCCTGTTCGGATTCCAGATCTTCGATGCCGACGTCTACTACATCACGCGCATTCCATCGGAGTTGCGCGCTGCGGATGTCGGCCTGGTCGCTGGCGCGGCCTTGCTGCTGACGCTCGTTTCGACGATCTACCCGGCGCGGCGCGCCGCCGCGACCGAACCGGCAGAGGCGCTTCGCTATGAGTGATCCGGCGCGCGGCGTTGCCCCCTATGCCTGGTGGATCGGCGCACGTTACCTGCGGGCGCGCCGGGACAACCGCTTCGTCGGGTTCATCTCGGGCATCTCGATGGCCGGCATTGCGCTCGGCGTCGCCGTGCTGATCGCCGTGCTGTCGGTGATGAACGGATTCGAGCGCGACCTGCAGGCGCGGATCCTGGGCGTCGTATCCCATGCAACGCTGGAAGGCACGGAGGGCCGGCTCGACGACTGGCAGGACCTGCGACGGCGCACGACCGGGCAGCCCGGCGTCGTCGCGGTCGCGCCCTTCATCGAGGGGCGCGGCATGCTGGTCGCGGCAGACCGTTCGGCCGCGGTCGAGTTGCGCGCCATCCTGCCCGCGGACGAGCGCGCAGTTTCCACGCTGCACCAGCACGTCAGCGGGGGCAGCTTCGATGCGCTCGCGCCGGGCGCCTACCGGATCCTGCTGGGGCACACGCTGGCCTCGGAGCTTGGGGTCGGCATCGGCGACACGGTGCTCGTCGTCATCTCGCAGGGCAACGTGACGCCCGCCGGCGTGGTGCCGCGCATGCGGCGGTTCACGGTGGCGGGGCTGATCGATGTCGGCATGTATGAATACGATCGCGGCCTTGCCCTCATTCACCTCGACGACGCGCGCCGTCTTTTCCGGATGGGCGATTCGGTGACGGGCCTGCGCTACGCATTTGCCGATGGCGGCACGGCCGGCACCCGGATCCGCGAGCTCGCCGAAGGCCTGGGCGGAAGCTACCTGGTCAGCGACTGGAGCCGCAGGCATGCGAATTTCTTCCGCTCGATCCAGGTCACCAAGTCGATCATGTTCGTCGTGCTGCTCATGGTGGTCGCCGTCGCGGCATTCAACATCATCTCGACGCTCGTGATGGTCGTGAAGGAAAAGCGCTCCGACATCGCGATCCTGCGCACACTCGGCGGAACGCCGCGCGAGATCCTGACGATATTCATCGTGCAGGGCGCCGCGATCGGCATCGTCGGGACGGCGGCCGGCATCGGCCTCGGCCTCCTGATCGCGCACAACATCACGGCCATCGTCGGCGGACTCGAGCACCTGCTCGGCATCACGCTGGTGGATCCGCAGGTCTATTTCATCTCGGAGCTGCCGGCCGACGTGCAGTCCGGGGACGTACTGGTGATCGCGGCCACGGCGCTCGTGCTCGGCGTCGTGGCAACCCTCTACCCGGCCTGGCGGGCGGCCGGCACGCAGCCGGCCGAGGCCCTGCGTCATGAAGTCTGAGACAAAGCCATGAATGAATCCGTCGTGCTCGCCTGCGAAGGGCTGGTCAAGGAATTCCGGCAGGGGCCGGCGACCGTGCACGTGCTGCGTGGCGTCAACGCGACTATCCGCCGCGGCGAGCGCCTCGCGGTCGTCGGCGCCTCCGGGTCCGGCAAGACCACGCTGTTGCAGCTGCTGGGCGGGCTTGACCTCCCGACGGCAGGCCGCGTGCTGATCGACGGACGCGTGATGTCCGCGCTACCGGATGCGGAGCGAGGCCGTCTGCGGAATGTGGCGATGGGATTCGTCTACCAGTTCCATCACCTGCTGCCGGAATTCAGCGCACTCGAGAATGTGGCGATGCCGCTCCTGATCCGGCGCATGCCGCGTGCGGAGGCCAACGAGAGGGCGCGGGCGTTGCTCGCGCGCGTCGGCCTTGCGGACCGGCTGACGCACCGGCCCTCCGAGCTGTCCGGCGGCGAGCGGCAGCGCGCGGCCGTCGCACGCGCGCTCGTCACGCAGCCGCGCATCGTGCTCGCCGACGAGCCGACGGGCAACCTCGATGGCGCGCATGCGCGGCAGATCTTCACGCTGATGATGGAACTGAATCGCGAGCTCGGCACCAGCCTCGTGATCGTCACGCACGACACGCAGCTGGCGGCGCGCATGGATCGGGTGCTGACGCTGGAAGACGGATTACTGCTCGAACACGGCGCCTGACGGTCGAACGCCGTGCGCGGAGCCGATCCATGATCGGCACTGGCCCCTGACGGACGATCCGCGATGCCCTGGCTCGTGCCGGCGTTCTGCGCAGGCGCCGCTGCCGTTCAATTCCTGCCCGTGCTTCCGCCGCCTGCAGGCCTGCTGCTGCTTGCCGGTGCGGGGATCCTCGTCTGGAGGAGATTGCCGGGCTTCGCGGCCCTGCTGCTGGGTCTGGCATGGACCGCCTTCGGCGCGCAGCAGGCGCTCGACGGCGACTGGCCCTGCGCACGCGATCGAGAGACTGTCGACCTGCTGGGCGTCGTCACTGCGCCCGCCACGGTGCGCGACGGGCGGGTCGATTTCGACGTCCGCACGCTCGACCCGCCGTTCGCCGGCGCTGCGCTGGAATTGCGGCTCAGCTGGTACGAGGCAAGCGCGATTCCCTTGCCGGGCCAGCAATGGCGCATGAGCGCACGGCTGCGCTGCCGCAATGGATTCTCGAATCCAGGCGCACCCGATCGGGAGCTCGACCTGTTGCGGCAGGGGATCGGCGGCACCGGCTATATCGCCACGGGCACCACGCCGCAACTGACCGCGGACCTGCCGTGGCAGTATCCGGTGCAGCGCCTGCGCGCGCGGATCGCCGCCGGTATCGGCGCCTCGCGGGTTTCCGTGGCGTCCGCGGCCGTGCTGCAAGGCCTTTCCGTCGGCGTTCGCGGCAACGTGCCGGAGGCCCTCTGGGACGCATTCGCAGCGACCGGCATCGCGCACCTGATGGCGATTTCGGGCCTGCACGTGACCGGCTGCGCGCTCTTCGCCCTGCTGTTGCTGCGTCTGGCACTGCGCCTGTCTCCCCGCGTACTGCGCTGCGACCGCGTCGTCGTCGAGATGGCAGTCATCGTCATCGTCACGGCCGGCTATGCCATGCTCGCAGGCGCTTCGCTGCCGACGCTGCGGACGCTCGTGATGGTCGTCATCGTCGCTCTCCAACGCATGCTGCGGCGTTCGACGCCGGTGACCCTGACACTGGCGCTGGCGGCCCTCGTTCTGGTCGCGTCCGACCCGCTGGCGGTCGTCTCGGCAGGCTTCTGGCTGTCATTCGTCGCGACCGCCGCATTGCTCGCCCTGGTCGACGATCACTCATCTGGGTGGCCTGGCCGCGTGGCGACATTCCTGCGGGCGCAGGGAACGATCCTGTGGCTCCTGACTCCGGTGATGGTGATCGCATTCGGACGGTTGTCGCTGATTGCACCGCTCGCGAACGCCATTGCGATACCGGTCTTCAGTTTCCTGCTGCTGCCCGCAATCCTGCTGGCAACCCTGCTCACCGGGCTTTCGCCTGGCAGCGCAGACGGGATCTGGCAGGGGCTGGGGGCCGTTCTCGACCCCGCCTGGCCATGGTTGATTGCGGCTGGCCGGCTGCCATTTGCGAGCTGGTGGCCAGCAGCTCAGTCCATTGCGCTCGTCGCAATCGCCGGGGCCGCCGGGTTTGCGGCGTTGATGCTGCCATTGCGGGGCCCGCGCGCTGGCGGCACTCGTGATGCTGGTCGCACTCATCTTCGGGCGCGACCAGCGCCCGCTGCAGGGTGGCTGGTCATTGACGGTGCTCGACGTGGGGCAGGGTCTCGCGGCGGTCGTCGAGACGAGCGATCACGCGCTCATATTCGATACCGGGCCGCGCTGGCGCAACGGATCGGCAGCCGCGCGTGTCACGCTGCTTCCCTGGCTGCACGCGCGCGGCATCCGTCACATCGACCGGCTCGTGCTGAGCCATGACGACGGCGACCACACGGGTGGCACGCGTGCACTGCTCGATGCGTTGCCAGTCGGTGACGTGATTGCCGGACCGCGGGTCCGCCTGAACCCGCCGCCGGCACGTTGCCGGCGCGGCGAACGCTGGAGCTGGGACGGCGTGGCATTCAGCGTGCTGCATCCGGCGCGCGAGACGTCCGGCAGCGACAACGACAATGCCTGTGTCCTGCGCGTGGCCGGAGCCGGCGGCCGTGCACTGCTGCTGGCCGATCCCGAGGGCGATGCCGAGGAGGAACTGCTGTCGCAGCCGCTCGCCGCCGACGTCGTGCTCGTCCCGCATCACGGCAGCCGGACCTCGTCCGGCACGCGATTCGTGAGCGCCATCGGCGCGCGTCTCGGCATCGTCTCGGCGGGCTTCGGCAATCGCTGGAACATGCCGGATCCTGGCGTCGTCGCGCGCTGGCAGGCTGCCGATACGGCGGTTCTGACGACCGCCGGCGGCGGCGCGATCACGGTGGAATTTGCACCCGGCCCGGGCGATTTCAAGGTTCGTGCAGAGCGGCTGGCCGCTCGTCGCTGGTGGCGGCGGCGCGCCGCGCCCTGAACGGGGCAGGGCATCGATGCAGCGGTCACGGTATCATGCCGCCGCATGTGGGAAATCATCGTTGCCGGCGGCCCGGTCATGGCGCCGATCATCCTGTGCTCGGTGGTTGCCGTGGCCATCGTGGTCGAGCGCCTGTGGACCCTGCAGCGCAAGCGGGTCATACCCCGCGAGCTGACCGACCGCGTATGGAAACTGGTCGAGACCAGGACGCTAAATGACCGTCACATCGAGGCCCTGGCGCGCAATTCCCCGTTGGGCCAATTGCTCGCCGCCGGGCTCGCCAACCGCAAGCACGGCCGCGAGATCATGAAGGAAGTGATCGAGGACACCGGGCGGCACATCGTCCATGAACTTGAGCGTTTCCTGAACACCCTGGGCACGATCGCGGCGGTTTCGCCTTTCCTCGGCCTGCTCGGCACGGTCATCGGCATGATCCGGGCCTTCAATGAGATCACCGTTGCCGGCGTCGGCGACCCGCGCGCGCTGGCGGGCGGCATCGGCATGGCGCTGATCACGACCGCTGCGGGCTTGATGGTCGCGATTCCGTCGTTGTTCGCCTACCGCTACCTGCGCGGCGTCGTGGACGCGCTGGTCGTCGACATGGAGAAGGAGGCGATCCGGCTGGTGCAGGCCTTCGACCGCAGCGGGGCGCATGCGCAGGCACCCGAGCGGCGGCGCGAAGCGGCTTCATGAAGCTCGGTTCCACCCGCCGCGACGAGCCGGAACTCAACCTGACGTCGCTGATCGACATCGTGCTGCTGCTGGTCATCTTCTTCATGCTGGCCACCACGTTCGTGACGGAGGGACGGCTGCGCGTCGTGCTTCCGGACGCGAGTGCCGGACCGGTGGAGAGCGCCCAGCCGTCGATCGTCATCACGATTACTGAGCAGGGCAGCTACCGCGTCAATGAGCGCGCGTTGGTCAACAATTCGCGCGAAACCCTGCGCGCCAGCCTGCGGAAAGTGGCCGGCGAGGATACCAAGCGCCCGGTGACCATTCGCGCCGATGCACGGGCAACCCACCAGTCCGTCGTGACCGCGATGGATGTGGCGGCGCGCCTCGGCTTCACGCAGGTCAACATTGCAACCATCAGCCAGCAAACGGAAGATTGATCGCGACCTGCCGCCGCTGACCACCGGCGGTCTCAGGATCTACAAGCGGCTCATGGCCTATGCCAGGCCGCATTGGCCGATGTTCCTGCTGGGCGTCGCCGGCATGATCATGTTTGCTGCGGTGGACACGGGCCTCGCCTGGCTGGTGAAGAAGTTCCTGGATGGCGCCTTCGTGGAGCGCGACCGTCACGTGCTGACGCTGGTCCCGGCCGGCATCATCGTGCTGTTCACCATCCGCGGCATCGGCGACTACCTGGCTGTCTACGCTCCCGGCTGGGTGGGCCGCCACGTCATCAAGGCGATGCGGCGCGACGTGTTCGCGCAGTACCTGCAGTTGCCGGCATCGTTTTTCGACCGTAATGGCGCAGCCCAGCTGCTGTCGCGCCTGACCTTCAACATCGAGCAGGTCGCGGAAGCCGCGACCACGGCGATCACGTCCCTGATCCGGGATTCGCTGACGATTGCCGGGCTGCTGGGCTGGCTGTTCTTCATGAACTGGCGCCTCACGGCCTTTGCGCTCGCGGTCGCGCCGCTGATCGTCGGCCTGATGCGCATCACGAGCCGGCTGTTCCGGCGTTACAGCATGCGCATCCAGTCCTCGATGGGCGACGTCACCCGGGTCGCGAAGGAGGCGCTCGAGAGCCACCGGGTGATCAAGGTCTTCAATGCGCAGCCGCAGCAGGAGGCCTCGTTCGAACAGGTCAACGAGCGCAATCGCGCGAGCTTCATGAAGCTGGTCGCGGTCAAGGCCGTGGCGAGCCCGGTCGTGCAGCTGATCGCGGCTTTCGGCCTCGCGGCCGTCATGTACGTCGCCATCCGCGACGTGCTGGAGAAAGGACTGTCGGTCGGCGAGTTCACGTCGTTCCTGACGGCGCTGCTCCTGATCACGGCGCCACTGCGGCGGCTCGTCAGCGTCGTCGGGCCGCTGCAGCAGGGCATTGCGGCCGGCCAGAGCGTATTCGAGATCCTCGATACCAGTGCCGAGGACCAGGGTGGGTCCCGGCGCATCGAGCACGCGCGCGGCGACATCGAATTCCGCCACGTCAACTTCACCTATGACATCGAAAAGGGCAGCGTGCTGCGCGATATCAGTTTCACGGCCGCGCCCGGCCAGACAGTCGCGATCGTGGGACGCTCCGGCAGCGGCAAGTCGACACTGGTCGCACTGCTGCCGAGGTTTTACGACCCCGACTCGGGGCAGGTGCTGCTGGATGGCGTCGGCCTGCGCGACTACCGGCTGACGGACCTTCGCAACCAGCTTTCATTCGTGAGTCAGGAAGTGATGCTGGTGGACGATACGATCCGCAGCAACATCGCGTTCAGCGTGCCTGGCGCCGATGCCGCCGCGGTGGAGCGGGCGGCGCGCGCCGCGCATGTGTTCGATTTCGCGTCCGAGCTGCCCGCCGGGCTCGACACCGAGATCGGCGAGCGCGGCGCACTCCTGTCCGGCGGGCAGCGCCAGCGGGTCGCGATCGCGCGGGCATTGCTCAAGAACGCGCCGGTCCTGATCCTCGACGAGGCCACGTCGGCGCTCGATTCGGAGTCCGAGCGGGCGGTGCAGGAAGCGCTCACCGAGCTCTTGCGTGACCGCACGACGCTCGTGATTGCGCACCGCCTTTCCACCATCGAGAACGCCGACCGCATCATCGTGCTGGACGAAGGCCGGATCATCGAATCGGGCACTCATGCCGAGCTCCTGGCAGCCGGCGGCGTCTATGCGGCGCTGCACCGGATGCAGTTCAACGTCTAGGCATCCGCGCGATGCAAAGCTGGCTGCTGGAGACCTGGTATGGCGGTGGCCGGCTTGGCTGGTGGCTGCTGCCCTTCGCCTGGCTTTTCGCGGCCCTGGCCGGACTGCGGCGGTTCGCATACCGCTGCGGCTTGTTGCCGCGCTATCGTTCGCGGCGGCCGGTGGTCGTCGTCGGCAACCTGACCGTCGGCGGAACGGGCAAGACGCCGCTCGTCATCTGGCTTGCCGGTGAACTCACCGCGCGCGGCCTGCGTGTCGGCATCGCGAGCCGCGGTTATCGCGCGGCGGACGGTGCAGCGAGACTCGTCACCGCGGCCGATGATGCATCCGCGGTGGGCGACGAGCCGCTGCTGATGTTCCGCCGCCTGCGAATGCCGGTTGCAATCGCTGCCCGCCGCGCCGACGCCGTGCGGCTGCTGGAACCTTGCTGCGACGTGATTCTGTCCGACGACGGGCTGCAGCATTATGCGTTGGGACGCGACCTGGAAATCGCAGTCATCGACGGCGCCCGCGGCCTCGGCAATGGTCGGCGTCTGCCGGCGGGGCCGCTGCGCGAGCCGCGCTCGCGCCTCGGCGAGGTGGACACTGTGGTCGTGAATGGAGCCGGATTCACCTGGCCCGGAGCAATCCAGATGGATCTCGTGCCAGCCGCCACAGTGGCGCTTGCCAGTGGGGAGAGGCGTGCGCTTGCCGCGTTTGCGGGGCGGCGAGTCCGCGCCGTCGCCGGGATCGGTAATCCCGGGCGATTCTTCGCGATGCTGCGCGAGCACGGCCTCGCTCTCGACGAGCACCCATTGCCGGATCATGCGTCGATCCCGCGCGAATTGCTGACACTCGACGACGGACGGGACCTGCTGATGACCGAGAAGGATGCCGTAAAATGCCCGGAGAGCGGGTTGCGGCAGGCCTGGTACGTCGAGGTCGATGCGCGCATCGATGGCGCGGCCGCCGCGGGGTTGCTGGCGCGCATCGCCGGACTCGTGCGCGATCGATTACAGGGAGCGTGAATCGGTGGATGAAAAGCTGATCGACATCCTCGCCTGCCCGGTCTGTAAGGGCCCGCTGCAGTGGTTGCATGCTTCGCGCGAGTTCCTGTGCCGCGCGGACCGCCTGGCCTATCCGATGCGCGATGACATTCCTGTCATGCTTCCGGAAGAGGCCCGGCGCCTGGACCTGGACGATCCCGCGCTGGCGGGCCGCTGAATGTTCCGGGTCGCGATTCCCGCCCGCTTTGCATCGACCCGCCTTGCCGGCAAGGTGCTCGCGCCGATCGCGGGCCGGCCGATGATCGAGCACGCGCACCGGCTGGCGCTGCGCTCGGGCGCCGCGGAGGTGGTCGTCGCGACGGATGACGAGCGCGTCCGGGCGGCCTGCGAGTCGTTCGGCGCCGTGGTGGAGATGACGTCTGCGAGCCACCCATCGGGTACCGACCGGATCGCCGAACTCGCGCGGCGCCGTGGCTGGGATCCGGATTCGATTGTCGTGAACTTGCAGGCAGACGAGCCGATGCTGCCGCCCGCGCTGATCGGCCAGGCGGCGGGGCTGCTGGCGCACGATGCGAGTGCCGATGTCGCGACCTTGTGTGCTCCGATCGAGTCGCTCGAGGCGTATCTCGATCCGAATGTCGTCAAGGTCGCCATGCGTGCGGACGGGCGCGCCCTGTACTTCAGCCGGGCGCCGATCCCCTGGCATCGCGACGGCGCGCCCGCGGGTCTCGCGAGCCAGAAGGAGTTCCGCGGCTGCTGGCGGCACGTCGGGATCTATGCGTATCGCGTCGGCGCATTGAAGCGGCTGGCGAGCATGGCGCCGTCCCCGCTCGAACGTATCGAGCGGCTCGAACAGTTGCGCGCGCTCGAGGCGGGCATCGCAATTGCGATTGCAGAGGCGAGCGAAGTCCCGGGGCCGGGCGTGGACACCGCCGCCGACCTGGCCGAGGTCGAGCGGCTGATGGCTGCGGCGCGATGCCCATGAATGGCGCTGCTGCCCGCGTCGAGACTTTCTACGCGGTCGAGATCAACCGCCAGGCAAACGAACGGGCCAGAAACGGGCTGCCAGTGATCCACATGGAAGTCGGGCAGCCGTCGGCCGGCGCGCCGCAGTCCGCGATCGAGGCCGGTCATCGCGCCCTGAACGACGCGCACCAGGGTTACTGGGAAAGCGGGGCGTTGAAGGAACGGATTGCCGCGCTGTACGGAGAGCGTTACCAGCTGGAGCCCGCGGCATCGCAGGTGATCCTGAGCATGGGCGCATCGGCGGCACTCGTGATGGCGCTTGCGCTGCTCTTCGAGCGTGGATCGCGGGTTGCGCTGGCGCGACCCGGGTATCCGGCACACCGCAACGTATTGTACGCACTGGGCCTCGAGCCGCTGGAGCTCGATTGCGGGCCGGAGATGCGATTCCAGCCGACCGCAGCGATGATTGCAGCGCTGGAACCGGCGCCCGCCGGGCTGATCCTGACCAGCCCGTCGAATCCGACCGGAACCATGATCGAGCGCGCCGAGCTTTCAGCCATTGCCGCGGTCTGCCGCAGGCGCGACATCCGGATCCTCTCCGACGAAACTTACCACGGCATCACATTCGGCCGGCGCGCGCATTCGATGCTCGAGTTCGACGCTGACGCGGTCGTCGTCAACACTTTTTCGAAATACTGGTGCATGACCGGATGGCGGCTGGGATGGGCCGTGGTGCCGCCGGATCTCGTGGCTGCGATGAACCGTTACGCCGCCAACATGTTCCTCGTGCCGCCGACGCTCGCGCAGCATGTCGCGCTGGTCGCAATGGATTCACCGGCGGAACTCGAGGAGCATGTCGCGACCTATGCGAGGAACCGGAAGCTGCTGATGGAGGCATTGCCGGGGCTCGGCATCACGCGCATGGCGCCGGCCGACGGCGCGTTTTACATCTACGCGGATATCTCGCACCTGACCCGCGACTCGCTGGCCTGGTGCCGTGAGTTCCTCGACGCGACCGGCGTCGCGCTCAATACCGGCCGTGACTTCGACCGGGTCCACGGCGGCAATTTCATCCGCATCTCGTTCGCGGTATCGACGCCCGAGGTCCTGAGGGCCCTCGAACTGCTGGCGGACTGGCTGCGGGGGCGTGGCGCGTGAGGCGACGCGTGCTGTTTGTCTGCATGGGCAACATCTGCCGGTCGCCGACGGCGGAGGCGGTGTTCCGCGAGCTGGTGCGCCGCGAAGCGGCAGAGCATGCCATCGAGGCCGATTCGGCAGGCACGCATGCCTATCACGTCGGCTCCGCCCCGGATTCGCGCACCATCGCTGCCGCACGCCGCCGTGGCATCGACATGAGCGAGCTGCGCGCGCGCATCGTCGAAGCGGAAGACTTCGACCGGTTCGACCTGCTGCTGGCGATGGACGAACAGAATTACCGGCACCTGCTCGGCATGGCGCCGCCCGGCGGCGCGATCGGGTGCGGCTGTTCCTGGAATTCGCGCCGGCGCAGGAGCGGCGCGAAGTGCCCGATCCCTATTACGGCGGCCCGACCGGATTCGAGGACGTGCTCGACCTGGTCGAGGAAGCCGCGCGCGGCCTGCTTGCCGAGCTGACGGCCGCGCGCTGAATCATTCCTTGGGGCCGAAGTGCTGGCCCTCGCCCGGCGTCGATGACCAGACCGTGAATGTCTGTGCCGGCCGCTGTTCGGTGCTCGCCGCTGCCGGCGGCGGAGCCTGCGGGGCCGGCGCCTCGCTCGTCGCACGCTCGACAGGCACTGGGGGCGGTGGTGCCGTTGCCGCCGTGTCCTGCCAGGCACGCTCTTCGATGCGCTGCGCGGGCGCCTCGTGCGCCGCTTCGGGCAGCGTCGCGTCGTAATGCCCCTGCGGTTGCGCGGTATTCGACGGCCCGCGTTCATCCTGGCGCGGCTCGCGATTGCCCCCGCGGCCACGGCGCCTGCGCCGCCTGCGGCGCGGCTCGCCTTCCGCCATCGGCTGGTCCGAGAAACCGGCCGCCGGCGCGGGTGGCTGCGGCTTCGGCTCTGCAGGCCGATCCTGGGTGCGCCCCACATCGCGGCGCTGGGCGTCCTGCCGAGGGCGATCGGCGTGTTGACTGGCTTCCGGTCCACGATGACGTTCCTGCGGCCGGTTGCGATCGCGGTCGTTGTTGCGGTCGCGGTCACGATCGCGATCACGGTCTCGATCACGGTGGTGCCGATGATCGGCCCGATGGCGGTGCTCGCCGCGATCGCGCCGGTGGCCGCCGCGCTCCTCGCCGCGATCCCGTGGGTGACGGCTCTCGCGAGGTTCGTGACGCTGCTGGCCGTTGCCGGTTGCGGTTGCCTGCGCTTTCACAGGCTGTGCGCCATTGCCACCGAAAAGCCACTTGAGCCGCGACCAGAAGCCGAGGCCGGAGGGCGGCGCGACACGTGGCGCTGCGACCGGCGTGGGCGCGGGGGCCGCCGGTGCAATCGTCTGCACTGCCGGTGCTGCCGGGGCCGGCCGCTTTTCGGCTTCGGTCTTGAAGTCGATTTCCGCTGCCGGCTGCGCCGCCATCTGGTAGCTGGTCACGGCATTTTCGGGCAGTGCAAGTTCGTCCTCGCGTACGCGGCGGATCGAGTAGTTCGGCGTCTGCATGTTCGAGTCCGGCACCAGCACGATGTCGGTCGCGCTGCGGCTCTCGAGCTGATGGAGCCATTCGCGCTTCTCGTTGATCAGGAATGTCGCGACGTCCACGGGCAGCTGGGCGACGACGCGGGTCGTGCGGTCCTTGCGCGCCTCTTCGCCGATCAGGCGGAGCAGGGCGAGCGCCATCGACTCGACACTGCGGATCGTTCCCATGCCGCTGCAGCGCGGGCAGGCCATGTGCGTGGATTCGCCGAGCGACGGCCGCAGCCGCTGCCGGGACATCTCCATCAGGCCGAAGCGCGAAATCCTGCCGAGCTGGATCCGCGCGCGATCCGAGCGCACGGCCTCGCGCAGGCGGTCTTCGACGGCCTGCTGGTTCTTCTTCGACTCCATGTCGATGAAGTCGATCACGATCAGGCCGCCGAGGTCGCGGATGCGAAGCTGGCGGGCAATTTCCTCCGCCGCTTCGAGGTTCGTATTGCAGGCGGTCGTCTCGATGTCGGCGCCGCGGGTCGCGCGCGCCGAGTTGATGTCGATTGAAACGAGGGCCTCGGTGTAGTCGATCACGACGCTGCCGCCCGACGGCAATGTCACGGTGTGCGAATACGCCGACTCGATCTGGCTCTCGATCTGGTATCGGGTGAACAGCGGCACGTCGTCGGTGTAGAGCTTGATCTGCTTCTGCGCGTCGGCGGTCTGGAAGCGCTGCACGTACTCGAGCGCGCGCTGGTACGCGGCGGACTCGTCAATCAGCACCTCGCCAATCTCGTCGGAGAGGTAGTCGCGCAGTGCGCGCGTGACGGCGTCGCTTTCCTGGTACACCAGGAATGGCGCCGGGCGTTCGCCCGCCGCCGTGACGATCGCGTCCCAGTTGGCGCGCAGCGTGTCGAGGTCCCACTGCAATTCCTCGGGCGCACGGCCGAGTCCGGCGGTGCGGACGATGGTCCCCATGCCGTCCGGCAGGCGCAGCTGCTCGAGCGAGTCGCGCGTGACGTCGCGGTCTTCGCCTTCGATGCGCCGCGATACGCCGCCGGCGCGCGGATTGTTCGGCATCAGCACCAGGAAACGCCCGGCCAGGCTGATATAGGTGGTGAGAGCGGCGCCCTTGTTGCCGCGCTCGTCCTTCTCGACCTGGACCAGGATCTCCTGGCCTTCCTGGATGACGTCGCGGATGTTGAAGCGCGCGCCAGGCGCGGGCTGGAAGCGGAAGTACTCGCGCGCGACTTCCTTCAGCGGCAGGAAGCCCTGGCGCTGGGAACCGTATTCGACAAAGGCAGCCTCGAGGCTCGGCTCGACGCGCGTGATGCGCGCCTTGTAGATGTTGCCCTTCTTCTGCTCGCGTGACGGTATTTCGATCGACAGGTCGTACAGCTTCTGGCCGTCAACCAGAGCGACGCGCAACTCCTCTTGCTGGGTTGCGTTGACTAGCATTCTCTTCATGTGCCCCTTCCGAGGTACTGGGGGCCGCGCGGCTAGCGATGTCACGTATCAGCACGAGGGGTGGCTCTTCAATCCGCAGGCGTGGACTGCAGGCGAACGCAAGCGGGCCGCGGCGCGAGGGCGCCTGCCCGGATCCAATTGCATGCTGCATGAGTGTCGACACGCGCGGGAACGTCACATCCGAGCGAACGGCCGGCGATGGTCTGGTTCTTCCAGACCAACTAACATGCGGCGCCAGCCCGGCGCGACACCTACGGAAAACCGGGAGTCGAGGGGGAGGGACCGCGTACCGGTCAGCGGCCACGCTCCACTGTGCGGAGCCTGCGCCGTAAGACCTGAAACTGGGAACTACGATATCAGCAATGCTCCCGGAAAATCAATACTTTAGGAAACCTCGGTGAGTGACGACGGAGCTGCCGGGAGAGGCGTTCGCAAGGTCCTGGCAGGACCAGCCGGCGACGGACAACGGCTGGACAATTTCCTGCTGCGAGAACTGAAGGGCGTGCCGCGAAGCCACGTTTATCGGCTGCTTCGACGGGGCGAAGTCCGCGTCAACGGGGGCAGGGCAAAGCCCGACTACCGGCTCGCGGCGGAGGACCTCGTGCGCCTGCCTCCGCTCCGGGATCCGGCACCCGCGGGCAGCGCGCCCTCGCGCGTACCGGACTCGCTGCAGGCGATCGTCCGTGAGGCGCTGGTCCACGAAGACGAGCGGATCCTCGCCTTCAACAAGCCCGCGGGCCTGGCTGTCCATGGTGGATCCGGGCTCTCCTTCGGCTTCATCGAGGCCCTGCGTGCCTTGCGTCCCGATGAACCGCTGGAACTCGCCCATCGCCTGGACCGCGACACCAGCGGTTGCCTGATAGTCGCGCGCACGCGCGGGGCGCTTCGTGAGCTGCATGCGCTGCTGCGCGAAGGCCAGGTGGAGAAGCACTACACGGCGCTGCTTGCGGGCCACTGGCAGCTCGGCCGCAAGAAAATCGATGCGCCGGTCCTGACGAATGCCCGCCAGGGCGGCGAGCGAATGGTCCGGGTGCACACCGAGGGCAAGGCGGCGGTCTCGATATTTGTGCCGCGCGAGCACTACCGGGATCTCGCCTCGCTGATGGACGTCGAAATCCACACCGGGCGCACCCACCAGATCCGTGTGCATGCCGCCTTTGCCGGCCATCCGGTCGCGGGCGACGAAAAGTACGGCGAGCGCGATTTCAACACGCGGATGCGCGCATTCGGCCTGCGGCGCATGTTCCTGCACTCGACCACGATGGCTTTCCGCTGGCCCGGGACGAAACAGAAGGTCGCGATTTCGGTCGGCCTGCCGGAGGACCTCGCGAATGTCCTTGCGGCAATGCCGCGGCGCGGAACGGGTCAGGACTGAATCGCGGCCAGCGGATCGAGTCCGGCGCCGCGGAGCGCTTGTGCGACCCAGATCAGCGGCAGGCCGATCAGCGCCGTCGGATCGTCGCTCTCGATCCCTTCGAAAAGGGCGATGCCGAGTCCTTCGCAGCGGAATCCGCCGGCGCAGTCGAGCGGCCGGTCACGCTCCACATAGCGCGCGATGTCCGCAGCGGACAGATTCCGGAATCGCACGATCGTGCGGTCAACGTGCTGCTTGATCGACGCGTTCCCGCCGCGCGTCAGCACGGCCGCCGTGAAGAAGGCCGCCGACCGGCCACTGCAGGCGGCCAGCTGCTCGCGGCAGTTCTCGGCCGTGCCGGGTTTCTCCAGAATGCGCCCGTCGCAGTCGGCGACCTGGTCCGAACCCAGCACCCAGCAATCCAGGTGTGTTGCGGCGACCGCCTCGGCCTTTGCGAGCGCCAGGCGCAGGGCCCTGGCTGCCGGCGTCTCGCCCGGTCGGAGGTCCTCGATGACCCGCGGCGCCGCGACCCGGAAGGGCAGGCCCAGTCGCTCGAGCAGTGCCGCGCGATAGCGTGACGTTGAGGCAAGTATCAGCGGCTGGGGCATGGGATGAGCGCTTTAAAAACAAGGATTTGCGTGGGAAAGTTTTTTGACACCCCCACCGGCGCTCACTATGATACCGCCCCCATGCCCAGGGCCTCGAAGGAGCCGCTCGACGCGTTGAATCTGGCTGCGGCGGCCACGGTCGTGGAACGGGAATTCCAGCTGGTCGATTTTCCGCGACTGCGGGATCGGCTGGCGACGCCGGATGGCGTGGCCCTGGCGCGGCTGGCGCTGCATTCCGCTGGAAGCGTGCCAGCCGGCGAGTTGGCGGTTCGCGCCGTGGCCCGATTGACTTGCCAGCGCTGCCTGCGGCCGATGCGGCAGGTGCTGGAATCGAATTCGCAGCTTGCCTTCGTGGAGCGCGAGGATGGCGTGGTGCCCGCAGGTCATGAGGCGATCACCGGTGATCCGCGGCGCGTGGATCTCGCGGCGCTGGTCGAAGACGAATTGCTGTTGTCGCTGCCGCTGATACCGAGACACGGCGACGGCGAGGAATGCGCAGCGCGGGAGCCGCAGCTGATTGGCGACGAAGTCGCCGGGCCGCCGGAACTGGAAATGCGGCGGCCATTCGCAGGATTGAAGGATTTGCTGAAACACTGAACCGGAGAGGATGTTCCATGGCCGTACAAAAAAGCCGCAAGACCCCTTCCAAGCGCGGCATGCATCGTTCGCACGACCGGCTGTCGAAGCCGGCGCTGTCCAAGGATCCAACCACGGGCGAGACGCACCTGCGCCATCGCATCAGCCGCGACGGTTTCTATCGCGGCCGCAAGGTAATCGAGACTCCCGTCGAGGAAACCGGGCAGGACTGATCCGGATTCCGGGCAGGGCAACTGAATGCCGATGGTGAGCCTTTACTCGCGCGTGGCCGGCACCGGCAGCTACCTGCCGGAAAAAGTGCTGACCAACGCAGACCTCGAGAAGCTCGTGGACACGAGCGACGAGTGGATTCGCACGCGCACGGGCATCGAGCGGCGGCACATTGCGGCGGCCGACGAGACCAGTTCCTCGATGGCCGAGCATGCCGCGCGGCGGGCGCTGCGGGCGGCGGGCCAGACGCCGGCGGACGTCGACCTCATCGTGGTCGGCACGACGACACCGGATCTCGTCTTTCCGAACACCGGCACGCTGCTGCAGCAGCGCCTCGACATTCACGGCTGCCCGGCGTTTTCGCTCGAGGCGGCCTGCAGCGGATTCATCTACGCCTTGGCGCTCGCCGACAAGTTCGTCAGGCTCGGCGAGTCCAAATGCGCGCTGGTGGTCGGCGTGGAGTGCCTGTCGCGCATCACCGACTGGACTGACCGTGCGACGGCGGTGCTGTTCGGCGATGGCGCCGGCGCCGTCGTACTGACCCCGGCCGACGAGCCCGGGATCATCGGCACCCACCTGCATTCCGACGGGCGCTACAAGGACCTGCTCTATTTCCCCTATGGCGTGTCGAGCGGCTTCGACAAGCTGCGCAGCGGCAGCACCGCGGGCATCACGATGCAGGGCAACGAGGTGTTCAAGGTCGCCGTGCGCACCCTGTCACGGCTCGTGGACGAGACGCTGGCGAAGAACGGCGTCGAGCGCAGCCAGATCGACTGGCTCATTCCGCACCAGGCCAATCTGCGCATCATCCAGTCCGCCGCGGACAAGCTGGGGCTGCCGATGGAAAGGGTCGTGGTGACCGTTCAGGACCATGGAAACACGTCGACGGCCTCCATTCCGCTCGCCCTCGACACGGCGATCAGGGACGGGCGCATCCATCGCGGCCAGACGCTGTTGCTCGAGACCTTCGGCGGCGGCTTCACCTGGGGCTCCGCGCTGATCCGCTATTGACGCGAAACCGAAGTCTGCCGGCGCGGTCAATTCCCGCATGATCCGGGCGCAATCCTTGGCATCGATGTGGCCGGCGCTGACTGCCGCGCTACTGCTCGCCGTACCGGTCCAGCGAGCCGATGCCGAAAGCTTTCCGCTGCCGCCGCCCGGGAGCGACGTGATCGGCGAGTTGCGCACGGCAACGACCGGCCAGCACGACACGCTGCTCGACGTCGCGCGCGCGAACGGCCTCGGTTACGAGGAGATCACCAACGCGAACCCCGGCGTGGACCCGTGGCTGCCCGGCGCCGGAACCGCGATCGTGCTGCCGAAGATGCGGCTGCTGCCGCGGGCGCCGCGCGAGGGAATCGTCATCAACCTGCCGGAACACCGGCTGTACTGGTTCCCGCCGGCGCGCGCGGGCGAACAGCCGGTCGTCTGGACGTTTCCGGTCAGCATCGGAAAGATGGACTGGCACACGCCGCTCGGCGTGACGCGCATCGTCAACAAGATCAAGAATCCGACCTGGACGCCGCCGCCATCGGTGCGCGAGGAGCACGCGCGGCGCGGCGACATCCTGCCGGCCGTCGTGCCCGCCGGGCCCGACAATCCGCTCGGTCTCTTCGCGATGCGCCTCGGGATCCCGGGCGGAAACTACCTGATCCACGGCACGAACCGGCCGGCCGGCGTCGGCATGCAGGTCACGCACGGCTGCATGAGGCTCTACCCGGAGGACATCGAGCGCCTGTTCGCGATGGTGTCGGTCAACACGCCGGTGATGATCGTCAACCAGCCCTACAAGTGGGGCTGGAACGACGGCGAACTGCTGATCGAAGTGCATCCGCCGCTGCAGGAGGATGCCGTCGAGCCTCCGACCCTGACCGATCTCACCCGCCTGATCGTGGAGGCCACCAGCGCGGAACCGCTGGCGATCGACTGGGGAACGGCCGAACTGACCTGGCGCGAGGAGCGCGGCGTACCGGCGACCGTCGCCACGCGCGGACCGGGCGAGACGGCGGGCGTGTCTGCCGCAGCGCCCTGAAACGAAAAAAAGCCCCGCAACGTTTCCGCTGCGGGGCCTTTGTTTCGTCAGATTGCCGGGTCGATTACTTCTGCATCGACTTTTCGAACATGCGATTGATCTTCTCGCTGTTCGCGTCACAGCACTGCTGTGCAGCCTGCGCCGCAGACAGGGCCTGATTGGCCGAGTTCTGCGCCGAGGTGGCAGCCTGCTGTGCGGCGGCCGCGGCACGGCTTGCGCCGTCCGCTGCGGACTTCACGCCGTCGAGGTCACCGGAGAGCCGGGAAACCTGCGACTTGAGCGAGTCGATGTCCGCCTGCATGGGCTTCAGGTCTTGGCAGCCTGCGCCCAGTGCGAGGACGGCAACTGCGACGCCCACCTTCAGGATATTGATCATGAGATTGTTCTCCAAAATGTTGCATGAAACGTAACAATCCGCTTTCGCGGTTGCACGGTGACCGGCGTTCCTTCCCGAGCGCGCGGTTGACAGTGCGGATCGTAACGTATCAGCGGATTCCGTTAAAGAAGGTTTCATGTCGCCGTACGGCGACACGGAAACAGCTGATTTTTACGAAGCCGCGCACATCGCATGATGTCCTGCAGTTGCTTGCGCAGCGGCGCATGGCGCCGGTTGCGTTCGCGACAGGCAGTTGCCATAGCGATGGTTCATCGGTGAACCGGTTGAAGATTGCGCCGCGTCTCGCGTGATGGTCTGTTCGATACCGCACGCTGCGCCCGGATATCCGGTTTTGCGGGATCAGGGCGCCCTGGCGTCTGCGCCGGATGAACCCGGCGCTGGGCATGACCGGGGTGGCGGCCGGCCGGGCAGGGCGATGCTTGCCAGCCGCCTGTGCCTGTATATAATCACAGCTACTGGTCATTCATACAGGTGCGCCATGTTGGACCTCACACCCCGCCAACGCCAGATCCTCGAGTTCATCCAGGAGTCCATTTCCAGTCACGGACTGCCGCCGACGCGCGCGGAGATCGCCCAGGCACTGGGCTTTCGTTCCCCCAACGCCGCCGAGGAGCATCTGCGCGCGCTGCAGCGCAAGGGCGTCATTTCCCTGATCGCCGGCGCATCCCGGGGCATCGTGCTGAAGGACGCCTTGCGTGAACAGCTCGGCCTGCCGCTGATCGGCCGGGTAGCCGCCGGCCGGCCCATCCTGGCCGAGGAGCACATCGAGGGGCGCTTCCAGATCGATCCACAGTTGTTCAGCCCGCGCCCGCATTACCTGCTGCGGGTCAGCGGCATGAGCATGCGCGACGTCGGCATCCTGGATGGCGACCTGGTCGCGGTGCACCGTTCACCCGACGTCCGCAACCGGCAGATCATCGTCGCGCGGCTCGAGAACGAGGTGACGGTCAAGCGTTACCGCCAGGAAGGCACGGTGGTCTGGCTGATGCCGGAGAACCCGGAGTTCGAGCCGATCCGCGTGGACCTGCGCAAGCAGTCCCTGACGATCGAAGGCGTGGTGGTCGGCGTCCTGCGGCGCGGCCGGTCGGATGTCATGCAGTGAACGACGCGCTCGCGGAATTGCTGCGCCACCCGTCGTTGTGGCGCGGCGGCGGCACCGTCGTCGCGCCAGCGACCGTTCCGACGGGTTTTCGCCGCCTCGATGAACGCCTGCCCGGTGGCGGCTGGCCGCTGGCCTCACTCGTGGAAATGCTGGTGCCGGCGGCGGGCGTCGGTGAAATCCGCCTGCTGATCCCGGCGCTGCGTGCCCTGTCCACCGCACGGACGGATGAGCCGCGCTGGATCGCCTGGCTTGGCCCGCCGCACCTGCCCTATGCGCCAGCGCTCGCCGTTGCCGGACTCGATCCTGCGCGCACGCTGGTCATCCGGCCGCGGGCCGGGCGCGACCTCCTGTGGGCCATGGAGCTGGCACTGCGCTCCGGCGCCTGCGCCGCCGTGCTCGGCTGGGCGGGCGGGGCCAGCGACCAGGCACTGCGCCGCCTCTCGCTCGCGGCCGCGGAGGGGCAGAGCATCGGTTTCCTGTTCCGGCCGCCCTGTCACCGCAGCGAGGCCTCGCCCGCAGCGCTCAGGCTCCTGCTCTCGGCGCGCGACAACGGCCTCGACGTCGAGATCCTGAAGAGCCGCGGCGGCGTCCCGGCACGCATCGACAGCCTGCTGATCCACTGATGTTCGAAGGGCGTCCGGCAACGGCAACGCCGGCACCGGCGGAATGGCGGCGGTTGCCGGGCCCGGCCGCCTGTGAAGTCGCGCCCGCCGGCCATGCCACCGCGCGCGAGTTGTGGCTGGCCGCGCATTTTCCCTGCCTGCCGCTGGAAGCCCTGCTGCCGATGACGGGCGCCGCGCAGGCACTCGGCGTCATCGAGGAGGGGGATGCCCGCCGTTGCCTGGTCGCCTGCAATGACTGGGCCGTCCGCCAGGGCGTTGCCGTCGGCATGGGGCTCAATACGGCCCTTGCCCTCGCACCCGGGCTCGGGCTGCGTGAACGCCGGCCGTCCGCGGAAGCGGCATTGCTGGATCGCCTGGCGCGCTGGGCGCTGCGGTTCACGCCCGTCGTCAGCATCGAGCCGCCCTCGGCGCTCCTCGCGGAAGTACGGGGCAGCCTCGAGCTCTTCGGCGGCGCCAGGGCGCTCTGCCGGCGCGCGCAGGCCGGCCTGCGGGCCGCCGGCCTGCAGGCGGACGTGGCGCTTGCGCCGACGCCGCGCGGCGCCCTGTGGCTCGCGCGGGCCGGGATCGGGATCGCGGCGGTCCACGGCGACGCCATGCCGGGGCTCGCGGCGCGCCTGCCGCTCACCAGTCTCGCGTGGCCCGCGGATGTCATCGAGGCGCTCGGCGGGCTCGGCATCCGGAATGTCGCCGACCTGGTGCGCCTGCCGCGCGATGGATTCGCACAGCGCTTCGGGCAGGCGCGGCTCGACGAACTGGACGAAGGTCTCGGGCGGCGGCGGGAGCCGCGCCGCCGGCACGTGGTACCGGAACGCTTCGATGAACGGCTGGAGTTGCCGGCCGAAGCGGGATCCACCGCCGCGCTGGAACCGGCCGTGGGGCGGCTGCTTGCAAGACTCGGCGCATTCCTGCGTGTTCGCACATCGGGTCTTTCCGAATTGCGCATCGACCTGCTGCACCGCGGGCAGCCGCCCACCCGCATCCGGCTCGGCCTGACACGGCCGAACGGCCACGCGGGACATCTCGGCGAATTGCTGCGCGAGCGGCTCGCGCAATGCCGGCTGCCGGCGGCGGTGACGGCGCTGCGCTTCCGTTCCGGCGTCCTGCTGCCGCTCGTGCTGCGCGACACGGGGCTCTTCGAGCAGGGCAGGGCCGCCGATCCGGAGGCGACTGCGCGCCTCCTGGAGCGGCTGCGGGCGCGGCTCGGCGAGGACGCGGTGTTCGGCGTCTGTCCCGTGCCGGAGCATCGCCCGGAGCGCGCCTGGCGCATTGCCGAACCGGGTGGCGCCACGCCATTGCCGGGGCACTGGCCCGCGACGCGTCCGGCGCGGCCGCTGTGGATGCTCGCCGAGCCGCAGCCGCTCGCAGACTGGGACGGCGTATTCGTCACCGGCCCCGAGCGCATCGAAACCGGCTGGTGGGATGGCCATGACGTGCGCCGCGATTACTACGTCGCGTTGACGCGGGACGGCGTGCGGCTGTGGATCTTCCGCGAGCGGCCGCCGGGCCAGGGCTGGTTCCTGCACGGTGTGTTCGGATGACGTGCCTGGCTCGCGCCGCACGGGATCCGGAAGGAAGTCGGCCGCGCGAGCTTCACGCCGGTCGGGGACCCTCGCTCGCTCAGAAGATCGGACATTCGCTCGCTCGGGGACCCGCCCGGCGCTCACTCGCGCGGCTCGGGCCGGCAAAGCCGCTGCGCGTTCGCGTGCGGACGGGATCCGGCGAGCGAGCGCGTAAGTTCCGGCGGCGCGAGCGAGCCGGGGTCCCGGCCGCGCAACGCGAACGCGGCTGACGCAACTCCGTCCGGAACCGATCCGAGATGTCCTACGCCGAGCTGCACTGCCTCAGCAACTTCACGTTCCTGCGCGGCGCCTCGCACCCTGCCGAGCTGGTCGCACGCGCCCGGCAGCTGGGTTATGCCGCACTCGCGCTGACGGATGAATGCTCGCTGGCGGGCGTCGTGCGCGCCCATGCGGCGGCGCGCGACTGCGGTCTTGCGCTGATCGTCGGCAGCGAGTTCGCGCTCGAAGACGGTCTGCGCCTGGTCTGCCTCGCGACCAGCCGGCAGGGTTACGGCGCACTCGCCCGGCTGATCACGCGCGCGCGCCGCGCGGCGCCGAAGGGGCGCTACGCGCTCGGGCGCCGGGATCTCGAGGATGGGCTCGAGGATTGCCTGCTGCTGTGGCTGCCGGGGCCGCTGCCTGCCGTGGAAGAAGGCGCCTGGCTGCGCGAGCGCTTCGCCGGGCGCCTGTGGGTCGCCGTCGAGCTGCCGGTGGCAGGCGCAGATCGCGAACGGCTCGCGCGGCTCGAGACGCTCGCCGGGCAGCTCGGGATACCGGCCGTCGCGAGCGGCGACGTGCACATGCATCAGCGCCGGCGACGTGCCCTGCAGGACACGCTGACCGCGATCCGCCTGAAGACCAGCGTCGCACGGGCGGGCCTCGCGCTCTATCCGAACGGCGAGCGGGTGCTGCGCCCGCTCGCGCGGCTCGCGGAGCTTTATCCGCGGCCGCTCCTCGACGCGACGCTCGAGGTCGCCGCGCGCTGCCATTTCTCGCTGGACGAAATCCGCTACGAATATCCCGAAGAGGTCGTGCCGGAGGGCAGCACGCCCGCCGCCCATCTGCGGCGGCTGGTCGGCGCGGGCGCCGCGCGGCGCTGGCCGGATGGCGCGCCACCGCCGGTGCGCGAACTGCTGGAGCGCGAGCTCGCGCTGATCTCGGAACTGGGCTACGAACGATACTTCCTGACGGTCCACGACCTGGTCGAGTTCGCGCGCGGGCGCGGCATCCTGTGCCAGGGACGCGGCTCGGCGGCCAACTCCGCGGTCTGCTATGCGCTCGGCATCACCGAGGTGGATCCCGCGCGCATGACCGTGCTGTTCGAGCGCTTCATCTCGCGCGAGCGCAACGAGCCGCCCGATATCGACGTGGATTTCGAGCACGAGCGGCGCGAGGAGGTCATCCAGTACCTGTACCGCAAGTACGGGCGCGATCGCGCCGCGCTGACGGCGACGGTGATCTGCTACCACCCGAAGAGCGCGGTGCGCGATGTCGGCAAGGCGCTCGGGCTCGACGCGCCGCAGATCGACCGCCTCGCGCGCGCGATGCAGTGGTGGGACGGCAACGAGGTCGCCGACCGGTGGATCCGCGACGCGGGCTTCGACCCGGAGAACCCGCTGCTGGCGCGCGTGCTGGCGCTGACCCGCGAGCTGATCGGCTTCCCGCGCCACCTGTCGCAGCACACCGGCGGCTTCGTGATCTCGCGCGGCCCGCTCGAGGAACTGGTGCCGATCGAGAACGCGGCGATGCCGGAGCGCACGGTCATCCAGTGGGACAAGGACGACCTCGACGAACTCGGGCTGCTGAAGGTGGACGTGCTCGGGCTCGGCATGCTGTCGGCGATCCGGAAGGCGCTTGCACTGGTCTCCGCGCGCCGCGGCCGCCCGTTCTGCCTGTCCGACGTACCGGCCGAGGACCCCGCCGTCTACGACATGATCTGCCGGGCCGACACGATCGGCGTGTTCCAGATCGAATCGCGCGCGCAGATGGCGATGCTGCCGCGGCTCGCGCCGCGCTGTTACTACGACCTCGTCATCGAGGTCGCGATCGTGCGCCCCGGCCCGATCCAGGGCCAGATGGTGCATCCCTACCTGCGCCGGCGGAGCAAGCAGGAACCGGTCGTCTATCCCGGGCCGGAAGTGCGAAGCGTGCTCGAGCGCACGCTCGGCGTGCCGATCTTCCAGGAGCAGGTCATGCAGCTCGCGATCGTCGCGGCGGGCTTCACGCCGGGCGAGGCCGACCGGCTGCGGCGCGCGATGGCCGCCTGGAAGCGCAAGGGCTCGCTCGGGCCGTTCGAGCAGCGCCTCGTCGAGGGCATGCGCGCACGCGGCTATGACGAGGGCTTCGCGCGCCAGGTGTTCCAGCAGATCCTCGGTTTCGGCGAATACGGGTTCCCGGAATCGCACGCGGCGAGCTTCGCGCTTCTCGTCTACGTCTCCGCCTGGCTCAAGCACCATGAGCCGGCGGCATTCTGCTGCGCGCTGCTGAACAGCCAGCCGATGGGTTTCTACGCGCCGGCACAGCTCGTGCGCGATGCGCGCGCGCACGGTGTGGCAGTGCGCGCCGTCGACGTGAATGCGAGCGGCTTCGATTCGATGCTGGAATCCGCCTCAGGCGGCGAGCCGGCGCTGCGCCTGGGCCTCGGCCGCGTGCGCGGCCTGTCGCGCGATGGCGCGGAGCGCCTGGTGGCGGCACGCGCGGATGGCGCTTTCCGGAATGTCGGCGAGCTGGCCCGTCGCGCAGAACTCGGGCGGCGGGACCTCGCGGCGCTCGCGGCGGCCGGAGCGCTCGCCGGCCTCGCCGGCCATCGCCACCGCACCGCCTGGCAGGTGCTGGGGATCGAACCGCCATTGCCGCTCGCTGCCGGGGAACGCGCCGAAGGCATCCCGCTCTTGCGCGCGCCGTCGGAGGGCGAGGGCATCGTGGCCGATTACCGGGCAACGGGACTCACGCTCGCCCGCCATCCACTGGCACTGCTGCGGCCGCGGCTCGCCGCCTGCGGATGGATGCCGGCCGCGGAGGTCCTGCAGCTCCCGGATGGCGCGAACGTCACGACCGGCGGCATCGTCCTGACGCGGCAGCGGCCCGGCAGCGCGAGCGGCGTGATCTTCGTGACGCTCGAGGATGAAACCGGGTACGTGAACCTGGTGGTCTGGAGCCGCATCGCGGATCGTCACCGCAAGGCCCTGCTGGGGGCGCGCCTGCTCGGTGTCGGGGGCAGGCTGCAGCGCGAGGGCGAGGTGCGGCACGTCGTGGTCGAGCGCCTGGAGGACCGCTCGGCACTGCTCGGCGCGCTCGCCGCGCCGGCGCGCAATTTCCGCTGAAGCAGGCGAACGTCGCCGGTAGCGTCCGGATACCGGCCTAACGGCGGCGGGACAGGGAGTGGCGCGGTTTCTTCGCCGCGGAATCGTCGTCGGGACCCGACCCATCCACCGAGTAATCCTCGAAGTCCGACAGCAGCCCCTTGGTGCGCCGTTCCTCGAGTCTTCGCTCGAGCTTGCGCCAGGCCGGCTCGCCCGCAACACGGGCGCCGCGGCGCTTGCGCGTGTCGAAGTCCCGCATCAACTTGTCGACGTCGAGCGATTCCTCGGCGTCTTCGAGTTCGTCGGGCTCCTCGTCTTCGAACTCTTCTTCCGGCTTTTCGCTCATGCATGGTCCATGGCTGCCGCGGGCCGACTTATAAAGCGCCGCGGCCGCCGCTGCAAGGGGTCTTACTGGACCAGCTGATTCAATTGGAATATTGGCAGCAAAAGTGCGATGACGATCATGAAAACGAAGGCGCCCATCACCAGGATCATGACCGGCCCCAGGATTCCGACGGCCGTGTTGACGACGCCGTCCAGCTCGCGCTCCTGGTTGTCGGCCGCCCGCTCCAGCATCGACTCGAGCTGGCCGCTGGTCTCGCCGCTCGCGATCAGGTGCACGAGCATCGGCGGGAACAGCTTGCTGGCCGCCAGCGAGCGGGCGATGGGCGCGCCTTCGCGGACCCGCACGGCGGCATCCTGCACCGCCTGGCGCATCGGCGAGTTCGTGACCACTTCGCCCGCGATCCTGAGCGCCTCGAGCACCGGCACGGCGCTTGCGGTCAGGATCGAGAAGGTCCGCGCGAAACGCGCCGCATTGTTGCCGCGGGTAATGCGCCCGACGATCGGCAGGCCGAGCTTCATCAGGTCGAAGCGGCGCCGCGACGCGGGTTCCCGCAGCCAGCGGCGGAACGCCCAGACTGCCGCGGCGACGACAATCGCGAGCAGCCACCACCAGGCGCGCAGGAAATCCGACGCGCCGATCAGCAGGCGCGTGAGTATCGGAAGTTCGCGCTGTCCCGCCTCGAAGACCCGCACCACCTCCGGCACCACGTAGCCGAGCAGCACGCCGACGATTCCGAGGCAGATCACCGTCAGCAGCACCGGGTAAATCATCGCGTTCCTGATCTTCTGCTGCAGGACCTGGCGGTTCTCGGTGTAATCCGCCATGCGCTCGAGCACCGCATCGAGGTGGCCCGACTGCTCGCCCGCGGAGACGGTCGCGCGGTAGATCTCCGGGAAGACCTTCGGAAAGGCGCCCAGCCCCTCGGCCAGTGTCCGGCCCTCGAGCACCCTGGCGCGCACGCCGGCAACGACGCTTTGCACGCGCGCTTTCTCGCTCTGCTGCGATACGGCGAGCAGCGCTTCCTCGAGCGGGATGCCGGAGCGGACCAGCGTCGAGAGCTGCCTGGTCAGCAGCGCGAGGTCCGTCGTGCTGATCCCGGACCCGAGCGAAATCCGGAACACGCGTTTCGGCTCGGTGTCGGTGACCTCGTTGACGGCGACCGGCAGCAGCGCCTGGTCGCGCAGCAGCTGCCGCACCTGGCGCGCGCTGTCGCCGTCGAGGACGCCGCGGTGCTCGCGTCCCGCCGTGTCGAGTGCCGTGTATTCGTAGGCGGCCATCACTCCTCGCGGGTGACGCGCAACAGTTCCTCGAGCGAGGTGGTGCCGGCAAGGACCTTGATGCGGCCATCGTCGCGGATGCCCGGCGTCATCTGGCGGGCATGGCGCTCGAGCTCGTGCTCGCCGGCCCCGTCATGGATCATCGCCCGCATCTGGTCGTCGACGATCGCGAGTTCATAGATGCCGGTACGCCCGCGGTAGCCGCCGCCGGCATCGGCGCCGGGACGGTAGATCTTCGCGCTCGCGGCATCGGTGGCGGACAGGTTCAGCAGGCGCGCTTCGTATTCACCGACCGGGCAGCCGATGCGCGTGTCCGCATTCAATACGCGGACCAGGCGCTGCGCGACCACGCCCAGCAGCGTGGAGGACAGCAGGAACGGTTCGACGCCCATGTCGCGCAGCCGCGTGATCGCGCCGACTGCGGTGTTCGTGTGCAGCGTCGATAGCACCAGGTGGCCGGTCAGCGAGGCCTGCACCGCGATCTGCGCGGTCTCGGTGTCGCGGATTTCGCCGACCATCACGACGTCCGGGTCCTGGCGCAGGATCGCGCGCAACCCGCGTGCAAACGTCATTTCCACCTTGGTGTTGACCTGGGTCTGGCCGATGCCGTCGATGTAGTACTCGATCGGGTCCTCGACCGTCATGATGTTGCGAGTGCGGTCGTTGATGCGCTCGAGCGCCGCGTAGAGCGTCGTCGTCTTGCCGGATCCCGTCGGGCCGGTCACCAGGATGATCCCGTAAGGCTTGTGGATCAGCTCGTCGACCATGACCTGCACGCGCGGCTCCATGCCGAGCGAGGCGAGGTCGAGCCGACCGGCCTGCTTGTCGAGCAGGCGCAGCACGACGCGTTCGCCGTGACCGGATGGAATGGTCGAGACGCGGACATCGACCGCGCGTCCGGCGATACGCAGGCTGATGCGGCCGTCCTGCGGCAGGCGCTTCTCGGCGATGTCGAGGCGCGACATCACCTTGATGCGCGAGATCAGGAGCGGCGCGACCGCGCGCTTGGTCTGCAGCACCTCGCGCAGCACGCCGTCAACGCGGAACCGGATCACGAGGCGGTTCTCGAAGGGTTCGACGTGGATGTCGGAGGCGTTTTCCTTGATCGCCTGGGTCAGAACCGCGTTGATCAGCCGGATGATCGGGGCGTCGTCCTCGCTCTCCATCAGATCGGAGGGCTCGGGCAGGCCTTCCGCGAGGCCCGCCAGGTCGGTTTCGCCTTCAATTCCCTCGACGATCTGGCCGGCTTCGCCGCTGCCGCCTTCGTAGGCCTTGCGCAGCAGTTCGTCGAAGGCGGCAGGCGCCACGCGCTCGATCACGAGCGGCATGCCGAGGAAGCGCCGCAGCTCGGCGATGGCCGAGGGCAGGGCGCCTTCGCGATAGACGACCTGGGCCTTGCCATCCACGACGGCGCGCACCAGCACGCCATGGCGCTTCGCGAACGCGAATGGCAGACGACCGACAGGGGCGATCGGCCTTGGCGCGGCGCCGGCGCTCACGAGCGGGTTCCCGTCACCCGCCCGGACCCTTGGGCTCGGTGGCGACATCCTGGGAAGGTGGCGGCGGAGCCGGAGGCGGCTGGTCCGTCGGCGGCGCGGTCGGTCCGACCAGCACCGGCAACGTGGGCCTGTGCTCGCCCGGCATCAGCTTGACCTTGCCGTTGTTCTGGTCGAGCTGGAGGTTGCGCAGATAGTTGTACTTCGAGTTGGTCTCGATGGCCGCCTGCTCGGCGGTGCGCAGCACGCGCGGGCGGATGAAGACCATCAGGTTGGACTTGGTCTTCTTGGTGTTGCGGACGCGGAACAGGTTGCCGAGAATCGGAATGCGGCCAAGGCCCGGGACGCGCTGCTCGCTCTCGGTCAGGCGGTCCTCGATCAGGCCGCCGAGCACCAGCATTCCGCCATCGTCGACCAGCACCCGGGTGCTGATGGTCCGCTTGTTGGTGATGAGGTCCACGGCGCCGGCGGAACTCGCGGCCAGGTTGGACGACTCCTGCTCGATCTTCAGCAGGATCGTGTTTTCGTCCGTGATCTGCGGCGTGATCTTCAGGATGTTGCCGACCTCCTGGCGCTGGATGGTCTGAAACGGATTGACCGTGCCGCCGGTGCTTCCCGTGTTGGTGAACTGGCCGGTCACGAACGGCACTTCCTGCGCCACCTTGATCTGGGCCTCCTCGTTGTCCAGCGTAATGACCGACGGCATCGAGACGATATTGGTATCGCCGTCGCCCGAGAGGGCGCGCAGGATCGCGGCGAAATTCGTGCCGCTGTCCTGGTTCCGGCCGCCGCCGATGGTCAGACCGCCGGGCGCGGCCTCGATCGACGAGGGATCGTTGATGCCGGCGGCGATGTCCCCGAGGCTGACGCCGGCGATGGGCTGATTGAACAGTCCGACCAGGAAGTTGTCGCCGGACCCGTCCACGATCCAGTTCACGCCAAGATCGCGGGTTACATCGTGCGAAACCTCCACCAGCATCGCTTCGATGATGACCTGGGCCCGGCGGATGTCGAGCCGGTCGATGACCGACATCAGCGAGCGCATCGTCTTCGGCGGCGCCGTGATGATCAGCGCATTGGTCTCCGGCTCGGCCCAGATGGTCACCGAGCGGTCGGCCGCGGCGCCGGCCGCCTGGCCGGGCTGCGCCGGGGCGCCGGCGACGGCCTGGTCCTTCAGCTTGGTCGCGAGCTTCTCGGCATCGGCATAGCGCAGGTACCGGACCTGGGTGTCGCCGCCATCCTCGAGCGGCGTGTCGAGGTGCGCGATCAGCGTGCGGAAGCGCAGCCGCTGCGACGCCTCGCCGCCGACCAGCACGCTGTTGGTGCGCTCGTCGGCGACGATGCGCGCACCGGAGGAGGCATCCGCTCCCTGCGCGGCATTCAGGGAATTCACGACGCGCACGATTTCACTCGCCGATGCATGCTCGAGGCGGATCACTTCGATGTCGCCGTCGCCGGTCCGGTCGATGCGGGCGATGATGCGCATCATGCGGTTCACGTTGGATGCGCGATCGGAGAGGATCAGGATGTTCGCGCTCGGATACGCCGCCAGGTGCGCGTACTGCGGCATCATCGGCCGCAGGATCGGCACCAGCTGCGCCGCGGAAACATTGCGCACCTGTATGACCTGGGTGACGATTTCGTCGGATGTCGAACTCACCCGGTCCGGCAGGTCATTGGCCGGCAACTGCCGCGCGGTCGCATCCGGCAGGATCTTGATGACCGACCCGGAAGGCACGGCGACGAATCCATAGACCTGCAGGATCGCGAGGAATGCCTCGTAGAAGGCATCGGGGCCCATCGGCGTGTTGGAAAGCATCGTGACCTGCGCCCGCACGCGCGGATCCACGATGAAGTTCTTGCCGGTGACCTGGCTGACGGCCTCGATGACCTGTCCGAGATCGGCGTCCTTGTAGTTTGGCGTGATCTGCGCGCCCTGCTGTCCGGTGGCGGCCAGCGGCAGCGCCAGCGCGAGGACCAGGGCAATGCGGGTGAATCGCTTCATTGACTCGTTCCTTTGCATGCGGCGCCTCACTCTTCGGACTCGGGCGCCTGCGCAGGCTCTTGTTCGCCTGCGGACTGGAATTCCTGCACGACCGCGGCCGGATCGACGGTCAGCTGCTGTGACTGTCCGTTGCGATCGATGGTCACCGTGACCGTGGCGCCGCCCCCGATGCCGCGCAGGATCTCGGGTCCGCGATTCGGGTCATCGAGCGGCGCGCCGTTGACGGCCGTCACCAGGTCGCCCGGCTGCAGGCCGAGCTTGGCAAACTGGCCGCGATTGCGGCCGGGATAGACCCGGTAGCCGCGCAACTGCGCACCCGAGAACACAGGCTGCGGCCGCAACAGATCATTCACCGCGGACTGGTCCTGTGCCATCAGCTGGCGCACGCTTTCGGCGACCGATCCGGACTCTTCGCCCGCGGGGCTATAGGCAATCGGAGCCGCGGCATTTCCCGACAGGCGCGGCAGCGCGAGCGATTCGCGCGCACCATTTCGCTCCAGGATCACGCGATCGCGATACACGGCGAGCAGCGTCGTGCCGCCCGGCAAACTCGCGCCGGTCGCATAGACCCGCGCCGCCTGGGCGCTCGCGCCGATGATCGCCCAGCCATGCCCGGGATCGAGGCCCGCCAGCGTTCCGGCAAGCGCCAGGTTCGCGGATGTCGCCGGTGCGGCATTCGGGTCGCCGCTCAAGCTGGCGACGCCGAACAGGTGGGCATTGACGATGCTCGAAAGATCGACTGCCGGCGCGGCGCCGACGTCCACTGCCGGCGGGGCCTTGGCGCCCGCATTGGTCGAACCCAGGACGCGCCACAACAGGCTCGCCAGCTGCGCCGCGAGCACGATGACCAGCAGGACCGTCAACAGCATCGGTGCCGCCGCGACGACGCCCCGCGGCAGTGCAGCTTCGGCACCGCGAAACGGAGCAACGATCCGGTCGACTAGCTGCATCTTGGCCCGTCCAGAAGCGCCCGGCCTTGCGGGGGTCCACGACCCTCCGGGAAACCGCGCCATGATACGGGTAGCCACCGCAGACCCACAAGGCGGGAAACCACCAGAAATCGAAGTAGCTGCGGGCACTTGTGCGACACTTCTCACACTGGGCTCTCAAAGCGGGCCCGGTCGCGCAGGAGCGACGCGCTGCCCTTGTGCGCATGGTTGGCGACCCCTATAAATGAACGGGCGGCATGGAGTGGGTCTGGCAGGTGGGCGGCGACGAGGAGCGTGAAAGCGGGCAGGGTGGCCATGGCCTCGTCGTCGAGGAGGCGCAACCGCAGGTCAAGAAGCCGCCGCTCTTCCAGGTGGTGTTGCTGAACGACGACTACACGCCCATGGAGTTCGTCGTCGACGTGCTGGAACGGATCTTCGCGCTCGACCGGATGCGCGCGACCAGGATCATGCTGGAGGTCCATACCAAGGGCAAAGGCGTCTGCGGTGTCTTCACATTCGAGATCGCGGAGACCAAAGTGGCGCAGGTGATGACGTATTCGCGGCAGCACCAGCACCCGCTGCTGTGCACGATGGAGGAGACCTGAGTGCTTTCGAGTGAACTCGAGTACTGCCTGAACGAGGCCTTCCAGAAGGCGCGCGATGCGCGCCACGAGTACATGACGGTCGAGCACCTGCTGCTGTCGGTCCTGGATGCCCCGCGGGTCCGGGAAATTCTGAAAGCCTGTGGCGCGGACCTGGCGCGCCTGCAGGCGGACCTGCAGAAATTCGTCGACGAAACCACGCCGACGCTCGCCACCGATGACGACCGGGAGGTCCAGCCGACGCTCGGCTTCCAGCGTGTCCTGCAGCGCGCGGTCTTTCATGTGCAGTCGAGCGGCAAGAAGGAAGTGACCGTCGCCAACGTGCTGGTGGCGATCTTCAGCGAGAAGCAGTCCCACGCCGCCTACCTGCTGTCCATGCAGGACATCGCGCGCCTGGACGTCGTCAACTACATTTCGCATGGATTGCCGTCCAGCGGCGAGAGCCGCGAGGCCACGCGCGAGGAAGGCGTTGCCGTCGAGCGCGAGGGTGGCGACGAGGGCGGCGCCGCGGCGCTCGAGAAGTTCACGACCAACCTGAATGCCCAGGCCAAGGCGGGGCGCGTCGATCCGCTGATCGGGCGCCAGCTCGAAGTGCAGCGGACCATCGAGATCCTGTGCCGGCGGCGCAAGAACAATCCCCTGTACGTCGGCGAGGCCGGTGTCGGCAAGACGGCGATCGCCGAGGGCCTCGCGCGCCTCGTGGTCGAGGGGAAGGTCCCCGAAGTCCTCGCGGACTGCACGATCTATGCCCTCGACATGGGCGCGCTGATCGCCGGCACCAAGTATCGCGGCGATTTCGAAAAACGGCTCAAGGGCGTGGTTTCCGAACTCAAGAAGCGGCCCGGGGCGATCCTCTTCATCGACGAGATCCACACGGTGATCGGCGCGGGCGCCGCTTCCGGCGGCGTCATGGATGCCTCCAACCTGATCAAGCCCGTGCTCGCGAACGGCGAGCTGCGCTGCATCGGCTCGACCACCTACCAGGAATACCGCGGCATCTTCGAGAAGGACCACGCGCTCGCGCGGCGCTTCCAGAAAATCGACGTGATCGAGCCGACCGTCGCCGAGACGATCGAGATCCTGCGCGGCCTGCGCACGCGGTTCGAGGAACATCACGGGGTCAGCTACGCGGATGATGCGCTGATCGCGGCGGCCGAACTCTCCGAGCGGCACATCAATGATCGTCACCTGCCGGACAAGGCGATCGACGTCGTCGACGAGGCCGGGGCTTCGCTGCGCCTGAAGCCCGCCGCCGAGCGGGAGACCACGGTGACCGTCGCCCACATCGAGGCGGTCGTCGCGCGCATCGCCCGCATCCCGCCAAAGCATGTCTCCATGTCGGATCGCGAGGTGCTGCAGAACCTGCAGCGCAACCTCAAGCTCGTCATCTACGGCCAGGATCCCGCGATCGACGCGCTCTCGGCCGCCATCAAGATGGCTCGCGCCGGGCTCGGCAACGAGCGGCGCCCGGTCGGCAGCTTCCTGCTCGCGGGACCGACCGGCGTCGGCAAGACCGAGGTGACCCGGCAGCTTGCCATCGCGCTCGGCGTCGAGTTCATTCGCTTCGACATGTCCGAGTACATGGAGCGGCACACGGTGTCGCGCCTGATCGGCGCGCCGCCCGGCTATGTCGGCTTCGACCAGGGCGGCCTGCTGACCGAGGCGATCGCAAAGCATCCGCACAGCGTGCTGCTGCTGGACGAGATCGAGAAGGCGCACCCGGACGTCTTCAACCTGCTGCTGCAGGTGATGGACCACGGCACGCTGACCGACAACAACGGGCGCAAGGCGGACTTCCGCAATGTGATCATCGTCATGACGACCAACGCCGGCGCCGCGGACATGAATCGCGCCAGCATCGGCTTCACGCAGCAGGACCACGCGCCGGACGGCATGGAAGCCGTGCGCCGGATTTTCTCGCCGGAGTTCCGCAACCGCCTGGACGCCGTGATCCAGTTCAAGCAGCTCGATGCAGCAGACGATCGAGCGCGTCGTGGACAAGCTGCTGCTCGAGATCGAGGCGCAGCTCGAGCAGAAAGGGGTCGCGCTCGTGGTCGACGAGGACGCGCGCCGCTGGATCGCCGCCAGGGGCTATGACCCGAAGATGGGCGCGCGGCCGATGGCGCGCGTGCTGCAGGAGCACGTCAAGCGACCGCTCGCCGAGGAGCTGCTGTTCGGCCGCCTCGCGGGCGGCGGCTCGGTCAGGGTGTCGCTGGCGAAGAACGGCGAGGAGCTTGCGCTCGAATGCCGGCCGGCACGCGAGCCCGAGTTGCTGGGCCAGGACTGAGCGGCGCCGGGCGCGTCAGCGCGCGCGATAGATGATGCGGCCCTTCGTCAGGTCGTAGGGCGTCAATTCCACGGTGACGTTGTCGCCCGTCAGGATCCGTATGTAGTGCTTGCGCATCTTGCCCGAGATATGGGCGGTCACGATGTGGTCATTCTGCAGCTTCACGCGGAATGTCGTGTTGGGCAGGGTCTCGACGACCTCTCCCTCCATCTGAATTGCTTCTTCCTTGGCCATTCCATCCCGGTGCTGTAGCGGAAACCGCGCGGATTGTGACCTGTCGCGTCCTTGCATGCAATTCCGTGTCTCATGGACGCCACAGGCGGGCCTCGGCGTTCACGAGTCCGGCGAGTCGCGCCTCGAAATCCCCGCGCGGCAGGCTGCGGCTGCCGAGGCTCGCCAGGTGCGGGCTTGGCAGCTGGCAGTCGATCAGCGCGACATCCAGGCGCAGGCATTCGCGCGTGAGCCGCTCCAGCGCGACCTTGGAGGCGTCCCGTTCGCGCGTGAACATGGATTCACCGAAGAAAACGCGGCCGATGGCCACGCCGTAAAGGCCGCCAACCAGGCGCTCGTCCTTCCAGGTTTCGATCGAATGCGCGTGTCCGCGCCGGTGGAGCTCGACATAGGCATGGTGCATCTCGTCCGTGATCCAGGTTCCGGCGCCGCCACGTCGCGGTCCTGCGCAGGCCTCGACGACCGCCTCGAAGGCGCCGTCGATGCGGGTCACGTAGCCGCGGTTGCGGATCGAGCGCGCCAAGCTCCGCGAGACCCTGAATTCCGCGGGCAGCAGGATCGCGCGCGGATCCGGCGCCCACCAGAGGATGGGCTGCTCGGCGGAGTACCAGGGAAACACGCCATGGCGGTAGGCGTGGACCAGCCATGCCGGCGTCAGGGCGCCGCCGACCGCGAGCAGTCCGTTGGGCTCGGCCAGCGCCCGTGAAGTGGGAGGCAGCGCCTCGGGTGGGTCAGTCTTCTGCAGCCAGGCAATTCCGGACATCGGCAGCGAGCCTAGCGGGGATGTCGGCGCGCCGGAAGGGCAGGTGATCCGCCGCGGCACGCAGGTAGGCGCGCCGGTCTGCCGTTTCGCGCCTGAGCCAGTCGCGGATGGCAGCGGCGAAACGCGGGTCGGAGATGTCATGCAGCGACCAGACAGGCGCGGGCGCGAAGCCGCGCAACAGCTTGTGCTCACCCTGCGTGCCGGGCTCGAAACGTGCGAGACCCTCGCGAATGCAGTATTCGATGCCGCGATAGAAGCAGGTCTCGAAGTGCAGGCTGTCGTACTCGCCGCTCGTGCCCCAGTAGCGGCCGTAGAGCGTGTCGTCACCGCGCAGCGACACGGAGCAGGCGATCACTTCCCCGTGCAGCATGGCGAGCTCGACGACCAGCGCCCGCGGCATCGCCCGCGCCAGGTGGCGGAAGAAGTCGAGATTCAGGTACGGCGGATTGCCGAACTGCGCGAATGTCCGCGCGTGCAGCCGGTAGACCGTCTCGATCAGGCGGTCATCCAGTTCGTCGCCGTGTGCGGTCCGGTGCGTGATACCCGCTTCCGCGACGCGGCGCCGCTCGCGACGCAATTTCTTGCGCTTCTCGGCGGTGAATCCGGCGAGGAAGTCCTCGAAGGTCGCGTAGCCGTCATTGCGCCAGTGGAACTGGCAGTCGAGGCGTGGCATCAGTCCGGCGCCCTCGAGATCAGGCCGGTCCCCGGCATCGGCGAACAGAACGTGAAGCGATGAAATACCGAGCGATCGCGCAAGCTCGCGCGCGCCATCGACCAGAATCCGCCGCGCCGCAGCGGCATTTGCTTCGGGCACGAGCAGCCGCGGGCCGGTGGCCGGCGTGAATGGCACGGCAGAGACGAGGCGCGGGTAATAGCGCACTCCGGCGCGGCGGTAAGCCTCCGCCCAGGCGAAGTCGAATACGAACTCGCCCCAGGAATGGGGCTTCAGGTACAGCGGCATCGCACCGGCCAGGTTTCCCTGTTCATCGGTGAGCAGCAGGTGATGCGCGTCCCAGCCGGTTTCCGGCGTCGCGCAGCCGGATTGTTCGAGGCCCAGCAGGAATTCGTGGCGCAGGAATGGCGCGCCTCGCCCGACGAGCGCATTCCACTGCCGCGCATCCACATCGGCGAGCGACCGGGCGACGCGCACGGTCATCGATGTTCAGCCGCCGGCCTGCCGCTCCAGGAAGCGATCCGCATCGAGCGCGGCCATGCAGCCGGTGCCGGCGGAGGTCACGGCCTGCCGGTAGACGTGGTCGGCGACATCGCCGGCCGCAAACACGCCCGGCACGCTGGTCGCCGTCGCATCGCCCGAGACTCCGGCCTTGACCACGATGTAGCCGTTCTTCATCGCAAGCTGGCCCTCGAAGAGGGCGGTGTTCGGCGTATGGCCGACGGCGATGAAGAGTCCGGTCGCATCGAGATCCTTGACAGTCTTGCCGTCCACCGACCTGACCCTGACTCCGGTGACGCCCTGGTCACCACCGAGGACTTCCTCGACAGCATGGTTCCACAGGTAAGACACCTTGCCCTTGGCCGCGAGCACAGCGAGGCGATCCTGCAGGATCGCTTCCGCACGCAGCTTGTCGCGGCGGTGGATCAACGTCACGTGCGAGGCGAGGTTCGCGAGATAGATCGCTTCCTCCACCGCAGTGTTACCGCCGCCGACCACGGCGACATTCTGGTCGCGGTAGAAAAATCCGTCGCAGGTCGCGCAGGCGGAGACGCCGCGGCCGCGAAAGCGCGTTTCCGATTCGAGCCCGAGATAGCGCGCGGATGCGCCGGTCGCGATGATCAGCGCATCACAGGTGTATTCACGTTCGCCGCCGACCAGGCGGAAGGGGCGCTTGCCGAGCTCGACGCTCGTGATTTCGTCATTCACCATCTCGACGCCGAAGCGCTCGGCGTGGCGGCGCATGCGCTCCATCAGGTCCGGGCCGAGCAGTCCTTCGACGTCGCCCGGCCAGTTATCCACTTCGGTCGTGGTCATCAGCTGACCGCCCGGTTGCAGGCCGGTCAGCAAGAGCGGCTTGCGATTGGCGCGTGCCGCGTAAACGGCCGCCGAATAGCCCGCGGGCCCGGAGCCCAGGATGATCAGCCGCGAGTGTCGGGGGGTCGTCATGTATAGTGCTCTCCGCTCATTTCAGCGCGCATCGCGTCCCCGCCACAGCGGGTGCCGCGCATCCTATCAGGCCATAGTCATCGCATATGGGCGCTTGCCCCGCGAAATGCAATGTTCTTATAATCAACCGCTTATAGCCATTTCCTTACCGAGATTCTTAGCCCTTGGCCAAGACCACCGCCGACGCTTCCAACGGTGAAGCCAAACTCGATCCGGTTTTCGCGCGCGCCCTGCGCGAGGCCGCGTTCTGGCTGCTCGCCGCGCTCGCGCTCGTGCTGATGATCGCGCTCTCGAGCTATGACGCCAACGACCGGAGTTTCAGTTACACGGGCGAGCCGGGCCAGGTCGGCAATCTGATCGGGCCGCTCGGCGCATGGGTCGCCGGCATCCTGTTGATGCTGTTCGGCTGGCCGGCCTTCCTGTTTCCGCTCGCCATCGCATTCAGCGCCTGGGTCGCGTTCAAGCGCGCGCCCGATGACCCGGGACACGGGCGCTCGACGATCGCTCTGCGGACCATCGGCCTGATCGGGGCGCTGGTCGCCAGTTGCGGCCTCGCGACGCTGCACTTTACGGCCGGCGCACTGCCGGCCGGCGCCGGCGGCATCCTCGGCAACCTGATCGGCGTGAGTCTCGAGCAGATCGCGGCTTTGCTTGGCGCGACGCTGATCCTGCTCGCGCTCTGGTTCATCGGCGTGCAGCTCTACATCGGCGTGTCCTGGTTCACGGTGATGGACTTCATTGGCCATTGGGTGCTCGAGGGTGCTGCCTGGATCCGCAATCGCATGGCGACATCGCGGGACCAGGCGGCAGGACGGGAATCACGCGAGGCGCGTGAGGCCGCCGTGCGTGAAGTGCAGCGCAAGGCCGGGCCGCGCACACCGCCAAGGATCGAAGCGGCGGCGCCACCGGTGCCGGAGCCCAGCCAGCGCGCCGAAAAGGAAAGACAGGTCCAGCTGTTCGCAAAACCCGCGGCCAAGGACCTGCCGGAGCTCAAGCTGCTCGACGATCCGCCGGCACGCGAGAAATCCTATTCGCCCGAAGCGCTCGACGCGATCTCCCGGCTGGTCGAGATCAAGCTCAAGGACTTCGGCGTGGACGTCGAGGTCGTCGCCGTATTGCCGGGCCCGGTCGTTACGCGCTTTGAACTCAAGCCGGCGCCCGGTGTCAAGGTCAGCCAGATCAGCGCGCTCGCCAAGGACCTCGCCCGTGCGCTGTCGGCGATCAGCGTCCGGGTCGTCGAGGTCATCCCCGGCAAGTCGGTCGTCGGCCTGGAGATTCCGAATGAGACGCGCGAACTGGTGACGCTCGGCGAAATCATCCGCTCGCGGGCCTATGACGAACTCGCCTCGCCGATCGCGCTCGCGCTCGGCAAGGACATCGGCGGCGCGCCGGTCGTCGCCGACCTCGCCCGCATGCCGCACCTGCTGATCGCCGGTACGACCGGTTCGGGCAAATCGGTCGCGATCAATGCCATGGTGCTGTCGCTCCTGTACAAGAGCACGGCCGAGCAGGTCCGGTTGATCATGATCGACCCGAAGATGCTCGAGCTGTCGGTCTACGAGGGAATCCCGCACCTGCTGGCGCCGGTCGTCACCGACATGAAGCAGGCGACCAATGCGCTGCGCTGGTGCGTCGCCGAAATGGAGCGGCGCTACCAGCTGATGAAGGAACTGGGCGTCCGTAACCTCGGCGGCTTCAATCGCAAGGTGCGCGAGGCGCAGGACGCGGGCAAGCCGATTCCCGATCCGCTGATCGCGCGCCTGCTGGCCGCCGGCAAGTACGAGGGCGCGGTGCCGCCGCTCGATGCACTGCCGTTCATCGTGGTCGTGATCGACGAGCTGGCCGACCTGATGATGATCGTCGGCAAGAAGGTCGAGGAACTGATCGCGCGGCTCGCGCAGAAAGCGCGCGCATCCGGCATCCATCTGATACTTGCGACGCAGCGTCCATCGGTGGACGTGATCACCGGGCTCATCAAGGCGAACATTCCGGCCCGCATCGCATTCCAGGTCTCCGCCAAGGTGGATTCGCGCACCATCCTCGACCAGAACGGCGCGGAATCGCTGCTGAGCCACGGCGACATGCTGTACCTGCCGCTCGGCAGTTCGACGCCGGAACGGGTGCACGGCGCATTCGTCGCAGACCAGGAAGTGCATCGCGTCGTCGCCTCGCTGCAGAGCGGTACCGCGCCGGCTTATGTCGACGAAGTCCTGTCCGGGCCGAAAGGGCCGGTACCGGGTCTCGCGGATGAAGGCGGCGATGGGGAGGGCGGCGAAGCCGTCGACGACGGCGAGCAGGACCCGCTGTACGACGAGGCCGTGCGCATCGTTGTCGAGTCGCGGCGCGCCTCGGTCTCGGGCGTCCAGCGACGCCTGAAGATCGGCTACAACCGCGCGGCCCGGCTGGTCGAGTCGATGGAGGCAGCCGGACTGGTCGGTCCGCTGCAGTCCAACGGCAGCCGCGAAGTGCTGGCGCCGGCACCGCCGGAGTCCTGATGAAGCGCTGGCTCGCGGCAGGTCTTTTCGGCTGGTGCTGCATTGCGCCTGCATTCGCGGCTCCGGCCGCCGATGCAGCGGCGGCACTTCGCGTCGAGAGCTTTCTCGGGCAATTGGCAGGCCTGCGCGCCGAGTTCCGGCAGACCGTGACCGACGCCAGTGGCCGCGTGCTGGAGCGTGCGGAAGGCACGATGGCGCTCGCAAGGCCCGGCCGTTTCCGCTGGGACTATCGCGTGCCGCAGCAGCAGATCATTTCGGACGGCGTGACCGTCTGGCTCTATGACGTCGAACTCGAGCAGGTGACCGTGCGCGCCGCCGGCGAGGCCCTCGCAGGCACGCCGGCGATGCTGCTGGCCGGCAAGGGCGACCTGAAGGACGAGTTCGTGATCACGGACGCCGGCTCGCAGGGCGGGCTCGAATGGAGCCGTCTGACGCCGCTGCGGACGGATGGCGACTTCCGCGAGGTACGGCTCGGATTCGTGGGGCACGACCTGCGGCGCATGACATTCTTCGACCGTCTCGGACAGATCACGGAACTCGAACTCTCGGAACTGGAGCGCAACCCGCGCTTCGACACGTCCCTGTTCACATTCAAGCCGCCACCCGGCGTCGATGTTGTCGGACGCCTGCCTGCCGGATGAGCCGGCTGCCACTGCGCTATCGGCTGGCCTGGATCGCTTCGATCTGGCTGCTCGTCGTCGTCATCGTCACCGGCAGCCTGGTGCCGGACCTCGGGCCGCTGGCCCTCGGCATCTCGGACAAGCTCGAGCACTTCGCAGCCTACTTTGCGCTGACGTTGCTGTGCTCCGCCGTGGTCACGGCGGACCGGTTGCCCTGGGTCATGGCCGGAGCGTTGCTCCTCGGAATGTCGCTGGAGGCTGCCCAGGCGCTGCTGACCGTCTCACGCATCGCCGACTGGGCGGACGTGCTGGCAAACGCCAGCGGGATCCTGGCGGCCTGGTTGCTGGTGCGCCGGCACGCGGGCTGGGCACTCACGGTGGAGGCCTGGCTCGAGCGCCTGCGGCGCCACTGAGGGCCGCTCCGAACGGCTAGAATCCGCCGGACATGCCGCAACAGGCCCAACTCGCGATCGATCGCCAGGACGGCGCCAGCTATCGGCCGCTGGCCGACCGCATGCGCCCGCGAATGCTCGCCGAGTTCGTCGGCCAGTCCCACCTGCTGGGCGCGGGCAGGCCACTGCATCAACTGCTGACCGCAGGCATTCCTCATTCGATGGTGCTGTGGGGCCCACCCGGCAGCGGCAAGACGACGCTCGCGCGGCTCGCGGCCGAAACCTGCAAGGCGGATTTCATCGCGTTGTCGGCGGTCATGGCCGGCGTCAAGGACATCCGCGAAGCAGTGGAACGGGCGCGCGTGACGCGCGCCAGCGGTGGCCGCGCGACGGTACTGTTCCTCGACGAGGTCCACCGCTTCAACAAGGGACAGCAGGACACCTTCCTGCCGTTCGTCGAGGACGGCACGCTCGTGTTCATCGGTGCAACGACCGAGAACCCTTCCTTCGAGCTCAATTCGGCGTTGTTGTCGCGCGCCAGGGTCTACCTGCTGAAGCCGCTGGAGGCCGCCGACCTGCTGGCGCTGCTCGAGCGGGCGCTCGGCGATGCGGATCGCGGCCTGGGCAGGAGTGGCGTGACGGCTGCGGCCGGCACCCTGCGCCTGATTGCCGATGCCGCCGACGGCGATGCGCGCCGCGCACTCAACCTGCTCGAACTCGCCGTGGACCTGGCTGCCACCGATGCCGCAGGACCGGTCATCACGCTCGACATCGTGCGTGAGGTCACGGTGGGTGGCCATCGCCGCTTCGACAAGCGCGGCGAATTGTTCTACGACCAGATCTCGGCGCTGCATAAGTCGGTGCGCGACAGCGATCCGGATGCCTCGTTGTACTGGCTGTGCCGCATGCTCGACGGAGGCTGCGATCCGGGTTTCATCGCCCGCCGAATGGTGCGCATGGCCAGCGAAGACATCGGCAACGCCGATCCGCGCGCGCTGACGCTGGCGATTGCCGCATGGGAAGGCTACGAGCGGCTCGGCAGCCCGGAAGGGGAACTCGGACTCGCCCAGGCCTGCGTATTCATGGCCTGCGCGCCGAAGAGCAATGCCGTGTACAAGGCCTATGGCTCGGCACTGGAGGATGCACGCGCTCTCGGCACGCTGGAGGTCCCGCTGCATCTTCGCAATGCGCCGACGAAACTGATGAAGGAACTCGGATACGGAAAGGGCTATCGCTACGCGCACGACGAGCCCGATGCAATGGCCCAGGGGCAGCGTCACTTTCCGGAAGGGGTCGAGCCGCGCGTCTACTATCATCCGGCACCGCGCGGGCTGGAGCTTCGCCTGCTCGAGGCGCTGAAACGGAAGGACGACAATGCTTGACGCGCGGCAACTGCGAACCGATCCGGATGCCGTGGCACGAAACCTAGCGCGGCGCGGCTACCGCCTCGACATCCCGCGATTCACGGAACTGGAGAGACGCCGCAAGGACGCGCAGCTTGCCGTCGATGCGCTGCGCAACGAGCGCAACAGCCGCTCGCGCACCATCGGCCAGGCCAAGTCGCAGGGACAGGACATCGCGCCGCTGCTGGCCGAGGTCGAGACCCTCGGCGCGCGCCTCGAGGCGGCTGAGCGCACGCTGACGTCACTGCAGGCGGAACTCGACGCGCTGCTGCTCGATCTCCCGAACCTGCTGCACGAGAGCGTCCCCGAAGGCCGGGACGAATCGGCCAACGTGGAACTGCGGCGCCATGGCGAGCCGCGCCGACTCGACTTCGAGCCCGCCGATCACGTGGCAATCGGCGAGAGCCTCGATGGCCTCGACCTCGCTGCGGCCGGGCGCATTTCCGGCGCACGTTTCGCGGTGCTGACCGGCCCGGTGGCTTCGCTTCATCGCGCGCTGGCGCAATTCATGCTGGACCTGCATCAGCGCGAACATGGCTATCGCGAGGCCCACGTGCCGTACCTTGTATCGAGGGCGACATTGACCGGTACCGGCCAGCTGCCAAAGTTCGAGCAGGACCTCTTCAAGCTGGCGCGCGCCGAAACCGAGACAGAACTGTTCCTGATTCCGACGGCCGAAGTGCCACTGACAAATCTGGCCGGCGACCGCATTTTCGATGCCGCGCAGCTACCGCTGAAGCTCGTCGCGCACACGCCCTGTTTCCGCTCCGAGGCGGGTTCCTACGGCAAGGACACGCGCGGCCTGATTCGCCAGCACCAGTTCGACAAGGTCGAGCTCGTGCAGATCGTGCGGCCTGCGGATTCCTACCGCGCGCTCGAGGAACTCACGGGCCATGCGGCACGGGTACTGGAATTGCTGGAATTGCCTTATCGGGTAGTCGCGCTCTGCGCCGGTGATGTCGGCTTCAGCAGCGCGAAGACCTACGACCTCGAGGTCTGGCTGCCGGGGCAGAAGAAATACCGCGAGATTTCATCGTGCAGCAATTGCGAAGCCTTCCAGGCGCGCCGCATGCAGGCGCGCTGGCGCAATCCCGAGACGGGCAAACCCGAGCCGGTCCACACGCTGAATGGTTCCGGCATCGCGGTGGGCCGCGCTCTGGTCGCCGTGCTGGAGAACTACCAGCAGGCGGACGGCTCGGTCATGGTGCCCGCCGTGCTCCGCTCCTACCTGGGAGGCCTCGCACGCATCGCGCCGGCGTGAGCGGCGCATGGCAACATGACTTGCGGGTGGCGGCGTCGCAGCCGACAATCCCCGCCGCACCACAATCCGCCGGAGAGGTGGCAGAGCGGTTGAATGCACCGGTCTTGAAAACCGGCAGCCCCTCACGGGGCTCGTGAGTTCGAATCTCACCCTCTCCGCCAGTTCATGAGCAAGAAATCCCACGAAGAAACGATGAACCTCGGCATGTCCGCCGCGGCCATGCAGGAACTCGCGGAGCGCGCCACGGAATTGATCGTTGCGCGGATCACGGGCCTGCGCGACGAAGCGCCCTGGCGCGGCGCGACACGGGCGTCACTCGAGCCGCTGTTACGCGAACCGCCGCCGGAGCACGGACAGGACGCGCTGGCGGTGCTCGATCGCGTCGCGCAGGACGTGCTGCCGGTCGCCGCGCGCGTGGACCATCCGCGTTTCTTCGCATTCGTCCCTTCGGCACCGACCTGGCCCGGCGTCGTTGCCGACTACCTGGCGACCGGATTCAACATCTTCCAGGGCACCTGGCTCGGATCCGGCGGCCCGAGCCAGCTGGAACTCGTGGTCATCGACTGGTTCCGGCAATGGATCGGCTATCCGGCATCGGCCGGCGGGCTGTTCACATCGGGCGGTTCGGCGGCGATCCTCGATGCGCTGGTCGCCGCGCGCGAACATCACGGCGCGCCGTTGCGCCCCGCGGTCTTCATGAGCGACCAGAGCCACAGCGCACTCGAGCGCGCCGCCCGCATCATCGGCGTGCGCCCCGAGGGCGTCATCAAGGTTGCCGCGGGCCCTGACTATCGGATCGGCATCGATGCACTCGGGCGCGCCGTCGCCGAGGCGAGAGGCCGGGGCCAGACGCCGATCGCAGTCTGCGCGAACGCCGGGACCACCAACACGGGCGCGATCGATCCCTTGCCCGAGTTGGCGGCGTTCTGCGGCCGGGAGAAGATCTGGCTGCATGTGGATGCGGCCTACGGCGGGTTTGCGATGCTCTGCGAGCGCGGAAAGGCATCGCTCGCCGGCCTCGAGCTTGCCGATTCGATCAGTCTCGATGCGCACAAATGGCTCTTCCAGCCTTTCGAGGCGGGCTGCCTGATGGTCCGCGACGTGGCGGCGCTGGAACGCGCCTTCAGCGTCCATCCGGAATACCTGCAGGACACGCGCCTCGGCATGGAGCAGGTCAATTTCGCCGACCGCGGACTGCAGCTGACGCGGTCATTCCGAGCGCTCAAGGTGTGGATGTCGATCCAGACCTTCGGGCTTGCGGCATTCCGGCAGGCGATCGCGCAGGGCATCGAACTCGCCGATCGGGCCGGCGATTTCGTCCGCCAGTCGAATGGCCTCGAGCTCTTGAGTCCGCCGTCGCTCGGGATACTCTGCTTTCGCTTCCGGTCCGCGGATTCCGGAATGGCGCTGCGCGAACTCGATGAACTCAACGAGAAAATCCAGGCGCGGGTGATCGCATCAGGGCTCGCGATGTTGTCTTCCACGCGCCTGCACGGGGTCTATTCGCTGAGGTTCTGCATCATGTCCCACCAGACGACCTGGGACGATGTCCGGTCGACTCTCGAGGCGATCGAATCTACCGGCCGGGAACTCGTTCGCGGCTGAGCAGCGCGGGAGTATCATCCGCCGCATGCACAAGGAATACGCGAGCCTGCGGCGGCGTCCCTTGCTGGCCCCGGTGTGGCTTGCAGCCCTCGCCGCGGCATTCGTCGTCGGGCTTGCGATCTGGCTGCTGGCATCGGCCTCCACGACGACGATCATCGTGATGCGCCATGCCGAAAAGGCGGCGTTACCCGCTGAGGATCCGCCGCTGTCGCTGGCCGGCGAGGGCAGGGCGCAGGAGCTGGCGCAGGTGCTCGGCCAGGCGCCCGAGGAATTCCGCATCCAGGGAATCTTCGTCAGCGAGTTCCGGCGCACGCAGGATACGGTGCGGCCGCTGGCGAACCGGCTGGGCGTTCCCGGTCATCGTCGTACCGGCGGCCGATACCGCGCTGGTCGCCAGGCGGGCCCGCGAGGAGTATCGCGGCGGCCGCGTGCTGATCGTCGGGCATTCGAACACCGTCCCGCAGATCGTCGAGGAATTGTCCGGCGTCAAGATTCCGCCGATGTCCGACAGCGAATACGGGATCGTCTACGTCGTTTCGCTGCCGCGCTTCAGCCGCGCGTCCGTCACGCGCTTCGACTTCCCCTAGCGGCGATCGCGCGCTCGACGAATTCCTGGTGCCGGCCGATGCGCAAGTCGGCCAGCACGGCATCGACGATGCGCCGCTCGGCGTCGATCAGGAAGGTCGCGCGCCGGACGCCGATGCCGAGCGGCCCGTCGACGTCGAATGCCCTGATCGCGACCTTGTCGACGTCCGACAGCAGCATGAAGGGCAGCCGGTGCTGTTCCCTGAAGCGGCGGTGGCTTTCGGGCGCCTGCGGGCTGACGCCGACGATGCGCAGGCCTGCGGACAGGATCTGGGTGTGAAGGTCGCGGATGTCGCAGGCCTCTTTCGTGCAACCCGGCGTGAAGTCGGCCGGGTAGAAATAAAGGATCAGCGCCTGGCCGTTCAGCAGCTTCGAGAGCCGCTGCTCCCGGCCGTCCTGGTCGGGCAAAGCGAAATCCGGGGCGCGCTCGCCGATTGCCAGCATGTCAGTGCTCCTCAGCCATGGGACTCGGGCCCGCGATAGACCAGTTCCATGACGCCGTAATTCGAGCGATGCATGCCGAGGCGCGCATAGACCTCCTGGGCACGCTCGTTCCCGCGATCCACGTAGAGGCGAATGCCGCAGATCCGCGCGTCATGGCGTGCAATCTGCTGCAAATGCCCGAATAAGGCCTTGAAGGCCCCCGAGCCGCGGTAATCGGCGAGCACGTAGACCGACTGGATCCACAGGAACTGGCCATTGCGCCAGTCGCTCCATTCATAGGTGGTCATCAGCTGGCCGACGGGTCTTCCTTCCAGCTCGGCAAGGTAGTAGCGGCCGCGTGAAGGATCCTCGAAGACCGCCCGGACGCCCGGCTGCAGCAGGCCGGGTCCAGCACCTGGCCCTCCGTTTCCCGCGCGAGCGCGGTGTTCGCGCTCACGATGAACGGGATGTCGGCGACCGTCGCGTCACGGATATTCATGATCCCGCCAACGGTACACGATGCGCCTGAAATCGTCCTCCGCGCAGCCGCTTTGCTTGCTGCATGGGCACCGGGTCTTTACAATCCCGGCCCTCGTCGTGGGGCGGTAGCTCAGCTGGGAGAGCGCTGCGTTCGCAATGCAGAGGTCGAGGGTTCGATCCCCTTCCGCTCCACCAATTTCTCCGATTGACAGTCAGGCAGCCGCGTCCTAGCTTGGGGTCGAGCGTCGCGTTCGCGCGGCGCCGGGTTCGCGTCAGCAATTTCGGGAGACGGCAGATGGCAGCGAGAAAGAAGGCGAGAAAGGCGGCCAGGCGGCGTCCGGCGCGCATCAAGCGGCGTCCGGCGGCCCGCAGGAAGAGCGCAAGCCGCAAAGTGTCGGCGCGCAAGGCGGTTCGGAAGGTGGCGCGCAAGGCCGCGACCACGGCACGCAAGACGGTCCGCAAGGCGACCGCAGCGACCCGCAAGACGGTGAAGTCGGCGCAGCGCACGGCACGCTCGGCGATCAAGAGCACGGCCAGGACAGTCCACGCGGCGACCCGCACGGTCGAGAAAGCGGCAAACCAGGCGGTGACCAGCGCGGCCGAGACGGTCGAGCGGGCAACCACGGCGGTCGAGGCGTCGGTCGCTGCGCCGAAGGCCGTTGAACCTGCGCCGGCCATGGCGGCGGCACCGGCGGTCTGAGCGCCGCTGCACTCGAGATCACCACGGACCGGTCCGGACGGGCCGGTCCTCGGGTAACATTGCGCCGCTCTCGCCCCGGTAGCTCAGTGGATAGAGCGGCCGCCTCCTAAGCGGCAGGTCGTCGGTTCAACTCCGGCCCGGGGCGCCAGTTGCCGCTCGTAAGCTGCTGAAAACCTTTCCTTTCCGTACCAGGTTGGTCCGGTATAATTCTGCAGGCCATGAGCCCGTCCCTGCGCGAGCTTTACGAATCGAGCCCCTTCTCCAGCGCCCAGGCGCCCTATGTCGAGGCGCTTCACGAACGCTTCGTCGAGAACCCCGCGTCGGTGCCCGTCGAATGGCGGCGATTCTTCGAAGCGCTCGGTCCGGCACCGGTCAGGACCCGTGGCGAGACGATGCCTGCCAGAGCGCAGCTGGCCCGGCAGTGCCGCAGCACCGTCGAGCGCAGGCGGCCGCAAGCCGACGTCGTCGCGGATGCGGAGAAACAATCCGCCGTTTCGCGCCTGATCCAGTTCTATGCCAATCGCGGGCACCTGATCGCCGACATCGATCCGCTCGGCCTGATGCAGCGCCCGATGCCGCGCGTGCTCGAGCTGTCCTACGTCGGGCTCTCCGAAGCCGACATGGAGACGGAGTTCTACACCGGCAGCCGCACGAGCGGCGTCGAGGCGCAGATGAAGCTGCGCGAGATCCTGGTCCAGCTGCGGCAGATCTACGCCGGGCGGATCGGCGCCGAGTTCGCCCACGTGTCGGATGCCGATGAACGCCTCTGGCTGCAGGACCGGTTCCAGGACGGGCGCCTCCATCACCGCTTCACGAAGGAAGAGCAGGTCAACCTGCTCTGGCAGTTGTCCGCGGCGGAAGGGCTCGAGCGCTACCTGCACACGAAATACGTCGGGCAGAAGCGGTTCTCCCTCGAGGGCGGCGACGCCCTGATACCGCTGCTGGACGACCTCGTGCAGCGCTGCGGTGCGGCGGGCGTCGAGGACATGGTCATCGGCATGGCGCACCGCGGCCGCCTCAATGTGCTCGTGAACGTGCTCGGCAAGGCGCCGTCATCGCTGTTCTCGGAATTCGAGGGTCACGTCGACCTGGTGGGCCTCAAGGGCTCGGGGACGTCAAGTATCACAAGGGATTCTCCGCCGACCTGCGCACGGCGGGCGGCAACGTGCATGTCGTGCTTGCGTTCAATCCCTCGCATCTCGAAGTCGTGGACGCGGTCGTCGAGGGCTCGGTTCGCGCGCGCCAGGAGCGGCGCGGCGATGCGACGGGCGCCACGGTCGTGCCGGTGCTGATCCACGGCGACGCCGCATTCGCGGGGCAGGGCGTGGTCATGGAAACGCTGCAGCTGTCGCAGGCAAGGGGCTTCGGCACCGGCGGGACGCTGCACATCGTGATCAACAACCAGATCGGCTTCACGACCAGCGACCCGCAGGACGCGCGCTCGACGCTCTATTGCAGCGACGTCGCCAAGATGATCGAGGCGCCGATCTTCCACGTGAATGCCGACGATCCCGAGGCAGTCGTGTTCGCCGCGCGCCTCGCGCTCGACTACCGGATGAAATTTCGCAAGGACGTGGTCATCGACCTCGTCTGCTACCGCCGGCATGGACACAACGAGGCGGACGAGCCCGCCGCGACGCAGCCATTGATGTACCAGGCGATCCGCCAGCATGCGACGGCGCGCCAGCTCTACGGTCGGCGGCTCGAGCAGGACGAGATCCTGGCCGAGGGCGAGGTCGCGGAAATGGTGGAGCAATACCGGCGCGGCCTGGACGAGGGCCGGCCGCAGGCGCGTGCCTTTGCCGGCACGACGGGCAACGAGCACACGGTGGACTGGAGCCGTCATGCCGACGGCGACTGGGCCGAAAAGCCGCAGACCGCCGTCGCCCTGGGGCAGCTCGCGAATCTTGCAAGGACCCTGACCGCGGTCCCCGAGGGATACACGCTGCATCCGCGCGTGGCACGGATCATCGACGATCGGCGCCGGATGTACGCTGGCGAGCTGCCGCTCGACTGGGGAGCGGCGGAGACAATCGCTTACGCGGCGCTGCTTGAACGAGGGCCATCACATCCGGCTGACGGGGCAGGATTCTGCGCGCGGCACATTCTTCCACCGCCACGCGGTGCTGCATGACCAGGTCAGCGGCCGCATGCATGTGCCGCTCGAGCATTTCACCGAGCGGCAGGCCCGATTCAGGGTCACGGACTCCACCTTGTCCGAGGAAGCCGTGCTCGGGTTCGAGTACGGGTATTCGACGGCGGACCCGGATACGCTGGTGATCTGGGAGGGTCAGTTCGGCGATTTCGCGAATGGCGCGCAGGTGATCATCGACCAGTTCATCACGTCCGGCGAGGCGAAGTGGGCGCGGTTGTCCGCGATCACCCTGTTCCTGCCGCATGGTTACGAAGGCCAGGGGCCCGAGCACAGTTCAGCGCGCCTGGAGCGCTTCCTGCAATTGTCTGCTGAGCTCAACTGCCAGGTCTGCGTGCCCTCGACGCCGGCGCAGATGTTCCACCTGCTGCGCCGCCAGATGTTGCGGTCGCTGCGGAAGCCATTGATCGTCATGACGCCGAAGAGCCTGCTGCGCCACAAGCTGTCGATCTCGGCGATGTCCGACCTGGCCGAGGGTCATTTTCACAACATCATCGACGTGCAGGATCCGATATCGCCCGCCGATGTCCGGCGGCTCGTGCTCTGCAGCGGCAAGGTTTACTACGACCTGCTGGAACAACGCCGCGCCGACAAGCTGGACAATGTGGCGCTGGTGCGCATCGAGCAGCTCTATCCCTTCCCGGCCGAGGAGTACCAGGCCATCATCGGGCGTTACGCCAAGGCGCGTGACGTCGTCTGGTGCCAGGAGGAGCCGCAGAACCAGGGCGCCTGGTACCAGATTCGCCACCGCTTGCAGGCGGGCCTGGGCCCGGCGCAGAAGCTCCTGTATGCAGGCCGTGACGGGGCGGCTGCGCCAGCGACCGGTATCCACGCACTGCATCTCAAGGAACAGCAGGCGCTGGTCAAGGCCGCATTGACCGCGTCGGATACCGAAGAGACCCACCGCGACACCCAGCGACTGACCGCCCGATCGACCAGGAAAAGTTCATGACCACCGAAGTCCGCGTCCCGCAGCTGCCGGAGTCCGTCGCCGACGCGACGCTGGTCACCTGGCACAAGAAAGCCGGCGATCCGGTCAATCGCGACGAAAACCTCGCCGATCTCGAAACCGACAAGGTGGTCCTCGAAGTGCCCGCGCCGGTGACCGGCGTGCTGTCAGCGCTCAAGAAGGACGCCGGCAGCACGGTGGGCAGCGGCGAGCTCCTGGCGATCATCGAGGAGAGCGCAGCGGCCGCCCAGCCCAGGGCCCGTAAGCCGGAGCCGATGGCGACGCCGGCAAGACCGGCACCGGCGAAGAAGGAAGAGGCCGCCGCGAAGCTGTCGCCCGCCGTCAAGCGCCTGGTCGAGGAGAACAAGCTGGATGCCGGCGACATCGCCGGCAGCGGACGCGACGGCCGGATCACGAAGGGTGACATCGCGCAGCACCTGGAAGCGAGGCCCAAGGGCGCGCGCGTCGACCAACGCGTGCCGATGTCACGACTGCGTGCCCGGATTGCGGAACGCCTGGTCCAGGCGCAGACGACGCAGGCCCTGCTGACCACCTTCAACGAGGTGGACATGCAGTCGGTGTCCGACCTGCGCGCCCGGCACAAGGAAGCCTTCGAGAAGCGCCACGGAGTGCGCCTCGGCTTCATGTCCTTCTTCGTGAAGGCCTGCATCGAGGCGCTGCGGCGCTATCCGGTCATCAACGCCTCCGTCGAAGGCAATGACATCGTCTATCACGAGTACTATGACATCGGCGTCGCGGTATCGACTGATCGCGGCCTGATCGTACCGATCCTGCGCGACGCGGATCGCATGAGCTTCGCCGACCTCGAGAAAGCGGTCACCGGATTCGCGGAGCGCGCGCGCAATGGCGCGATCACGCTCGAAGAACTGACCGGCGGGACGTTCTCGATCACGAACGGCGGCGTGTTCGGCTCGCTGCTCTCGACGCCGATCGTCAATGCGCCGCAGAGCGCCATCCTCGGCATGCACAAGATCCAGCAGCGCCCGGTCGCGGTGGACGGCCAGGTTCTGGTACGCCCGATGATGTACGTCGCGCTGACCTACGATCACCGGATCATCGACGGCCGCGAGGCGGTCCAGTTCCTGGTTGCGGTGAAGGAAGCATTGGAAGATCCTGCGCGGCTGCTGCTGCAGGTCTGAACAAGCGAGGGAACATGTCCGACAGATTCGACGTCATCGTCATCGGCGGCGGCCCGGCGGGTTACCCCGCCGCGATCCGGGCCGGGCAGAACAAGCTGTCGGTCGCCTGCATCGACGAGTGGAAGAATCGCGACGGCACGTCGGCATTTGGCGGCACCTGCCTGAATGCGGGGTGCATCCCTTCCAAGGCACTGCTGGAATCGTCGGAGCTCTTTCATCGCGCCCTGCATGAGTTCGCGAGTCACGGCGTGAAGCTCGAAGGCGTCGGCTTCGACGTTGCGACGATGCAGAAGCGCAAGGCCGGCATCGTCCGCCAGAGCACGCAGGGCATCCTCACGCTTTTCAAGGGCGCTGGCGTCACGCCGCTGACCGGCCACGGCCGGCTGCTCGCAGGCCGCAAGGTGGAGGTGACCGGTCAGGACGGTGTGGCACGCATGCTGCAAGCCCGGCATGTGGTGCTTGCATCCGGATCGGAGCCGATGCCGTTGCGCGGCGTCGCCTTCGACGGCGAGCGCATCGTGGATTCCTGGGGCGCGCTCGAATTTTCCGAGGTACCGAAGCGCCTCTGCGTCATTGGCGCCGGCATCATCGGCCTCGAACTCGGCAGCGTCTGGCGCCGGCTCGGCGCCGAGACCGTGATCCTCGAGGCCCTCGATCAGCTGCTGCCGATCGCCGACGGCCAGGTCGCGAAGGAAGCGGCGCGTCATTTCAAGAAGCTCGGGCTCGACATCCGGCTTGGCGCGAAGGTGTCGGGAGCCGAGGTGCGCGCGGACGGCGTTCACGTGAATTACTCGGATGCCAAGGGCGCGCAGACACTGGTCGTTGACCGCCTGGTGGTCGCGATCGGGCGCCGGCCGTTCACGAAGGGGCTCCTCGGCGAGGGCACGGGCGTCACGCTCGACGAACGCGGGTTCATCAAGGTCGACGAGCATTGCCGCACTGGAGCACAGGATGTCTGGGCGGTCGGCGATTGCGTGCGCGGACCGATGCTGGCGCACAAGGGCAAGGAGGAGGGCGTCACCGTCGCGGATCGCATCGCGGGCCTGTACGGCGAGGTCAACTACAGGACCATTCCCTCCGTGATCTACACGGCACCGGAGATCGCCTGGGTCGGGCAGACCGAGGAGCAGGTCAAGGCGGCCGGCCGCGCCTACAAGACCGGCAGCTTTCCGTTCGCGGCGAGCGGCAGGGCGCGCGCGATGGAAGCCGGCGCCGGTTTCTGCAAGATCATCGCCGATGCGGGAAGCGACGAGATCCTCGGCATCCACGTCATCGGCCCGATGGCCGGCGAGCTGATCGCGGAAGCGGTGCTCGCGATGGAGTACTCCGCGAGCAGCGAGGACCTGCAGCGGACCATTCACGCGCACCCGACGCTTTCCGAGGCCATGCACGAGGCGGCGCTCGCCGCCGACAAGCGTGCCATCGACATCCCGAATCGCTGAGCGGCGTCGTCTCAGACCCGCCGGCGCGCACTGATCACGCCCGGCAGGGCGGCAATGCGCGCCAGCAAGGCGCGACAGTTCGTCGAGTCCACGAACGGAGATCCGCAGGGACAGGTCGGCGCTGCCTTCCGCGACATCGGTGCGCGTGGTCAGGCGCTCGATGTTGACCTTCTCATCGGCCAGCAGGGTGCTGACGTCGCGCACCAGCCCGCGCCGGTCCATCGCATGGATCACGACATCCACCGGGAAACGCGCGACCCGCGACTTGCCCCATTCGACCTGCAGCAGGCGCTCCGGCGCGCGCGCCGCGAGGCGCGCGAGGCTCGCGCAGCCGGAGCGGTGGATGGTCACGCCGCGACCGACCGTCACATAGCCCGTCACCGGCTCGGGTGGAAGCGGATTGCAGCAGCGCGCGTAAGTGGACATCAGGTCGCCGACGCCCTCGATTTCGACGGCACCCGCCGCATCGCGGCGCGCCGGTTTCACCGGTGGGGTGACTTCGGCCGGCGGGGCCGCTTCGTGGCCCTTCATCCGCCGCTGGATTGCCGCCGTGACCTGCGCCAGCGACAGGTCGCCCGATCCCAGCGCGAGGTACAGGTTGTCGGCATTGGCGACGCCAAATTCGCCGATCAGCTCGGCCATCAGCGCATGCTGCGTGCCGAGCCGGGAGAACTCTCGTTCGAGCATCTCGCGGCCCTCGATGCGGTTCTGGCCGACGTCCTGTTTCTTGAACCAGGCGCGCACCTTGGCGCGGCTGCGGGGCGAGGCGAGGTAGCCCTGCTGCTCGACCAGCCAGTCGCGGCTCGGCTGCGCCTGCTTGCCGCGGATGATCTCGACGACCTCGCCGTTGGCAAGGCGATGATCCAGCGGAACGATGCGTCCGTTCACGCGGGCGCCGCGGCACTTGTGCCCGAGGTCCGTGTGCAGGTGATAGGCGAAGTCGAGCGGTGTCGCGCCCGCCGGCAGATCGATGACCTCGCCCTTCGGCGTCAACGCGTAGACGCGATCCTCGAACAGGTCAGCCCGGACCCGGCTCAGGAAGTCGCTGTCGCTCTCGGCATCCGCGACGGGTGCAAGGAGTTCCCGCAGCCATTCGATCTTGCGGTCGTAGGCTGCGTCGCGAGTGCCACCTTCCTTGTAGCGCCAGTGCGCCGCGACGCCGAGCTCCGCGTGATCATGCATCTCGCGCGTGCGGATCTGGATCTCGAGCGGCACGGCGCCGGGGCCGATCACGGCCGTGTGCAGGGAGCGGTAGAGATTGTCCTTCGGCGTCGCGATGTAGTCGTCGAATTCGCCGGGGATGTAATGCCAGCGGCCGTGCACGGCGCCGAGCGCGGCGTAGCAGTCGGCTACGGTCTCGACGATGATCCGCACCGCGCGGACATCGAACACCTGCGCGAAGGCGAGGCCCTTGCGGCGCATCTTCCGCCAGATGCTGTAAATGTGCTTGGGGCGCCCCGCGACCTCGGCCTGCACACCGATCCGCGCGAGCTCTGCAAGGATGTCGCCGCGCACGGACTCGATGAATCTTTCGCGATCGGCGCGTGATTCGTTGAGCTCGCCGGCAATGCGCCGGTAGTCGGCCGGCTCGAGATAGCGGAATGCGAGGTCCTCGAGTTCCCACTTGAGCTGCCAGATGCCGAGGCGGTTGGCGAGCGGCGCGTAGATTTCGCGGGTTTCCCACGCGTGCCTGAGGCGCACCGGTTCGTCCAGCGTGCGCGCGGCGCGCATGCGGCGCAGCTGCTCGGCCAGGCGCACGAGCACCAGGCGCGGATCGGTGACGACCGCGAGCAGCATGCGGCGCAGCGCATCCGCCTGCGCAGCCGACAGGGACCGGTCCGGTGTCCACTGGGCACCGGCCTGGAACTCGCCGAGGCGGTTCAGCTGGGCCGCGAAGCGCGCAACCGGTTCGCCAAAGGCTGCGATTGCCGCCGTTTCATCGATCAGGTCCCGGCCCAGCAACGGCTGGAGGAGTGCGCCGGCGATGATTTCCCGTTCGGCATCGAGCGCGGCGACGATGACCGCGACTTCCGCGCCCTGTGCAGCGGCGGCGCGCCAGGCGGGCGCGGGACTCGCGAGAGTCTCGAGCTTCGCCAGCAGTTCGGCCAGGATGGTCGAACTGCCAACGGGCGCGTTGGTCGTCGTCTTCATGTCGCTCTGCGTGCCGGGCCGCCGGGAATGCCGTTATCATAACCTCCATGCTGCGCATCCTCGGCCTGGATCCCGGATCGCGCGTCACCGGTTACGGTGTCGTGGATGTCGGGCAATCCGGCGTCCGCTACGTGGCGAGCGGCTGCATCCGCGTCGGCAAGGGCGCGATGGCGGAGCGGCTCCTCGAGATCCAGCGAAGCGTCATGGAACTGGTGGACACCTATGCGCCGGGCGAGGTCGCCATCGAACGCGTTTTCATGCACCGGAATCCGGACAGCGCGTTGAAGCTCGGCCAGGCGCGCGGGGCGGCGCTTGTGCGGCGCGTGTCACTCGGGCGCCGAGGTCTTCGAATACGCGCCACGGGCGATCAAGCTGACGATCACCGGAACCGGCGCAGCCGAGAAGAAGCAGGTGCAGCACATGATCAAGGCCCTGCTGGCCGTCGAAGGCCGCATGGGAGCGGACGCTGCCGATGCGCTCGCGATCGCGTTGTGCCATGCCCAGCATCGCAGCGGGCGGCTGAACGGCCGACGGAGCGGCAGGCGATGATCGGCTATCTGCACGGCCGCCTGGTCCGCAAGCAGCCGCCGGCGCTCCTGATCGACGTCGGCGGCGTCGGCTACGAGCTCGAGGCGCCGATGTCCACCTTCTATCGCCTGCCGGAGCTCGGCAGCGAGATCCAGCTGCACACGCACCTCGTGGTGCGCGAAGACGCGCACCTGCTGTACGGGTTCGCGACCGAGGAGGAACGGCGCCTGTTTCGCGACCTGCTGCGGGTCTCGGGCGTCGGGCCGAAGATCGGGCTCGCGCTGCTGTCGGGCATCACGGTCGAGACCTTCCTCGTCTGCGTCGAAGCCCAGGACATCGATGCCCTGACGCGCATACCCGGCATCGGCCGCAAGATCGCCGAGCGGCTGCTGGTCGAGATGCGGGATCGCATCCGGGCGCTCGGCCAGATGCCTTCCGCCCAGCAGCGCCCGGGCGGCGCGGGCGCGCAGGCCGAGGCCTATGCGGCGCTGGTCGCGCTGGGCTACCGTCCGGTGGAGGTGACACGGCTCCTCAAGTCCGTCGACAATGAAGGCGCCGGGACCGAGGAACTCATTCGCCGCGCCCTGCAGGCGGCCGCCAGGTAAGGCCTGTATCCATGATCGAAAAGGACCGCGTCGTCGCAGCACTGCCCACGCGTGAGGACGAGGCGCTCGAGCGCACGGTCCGGCCGCGGCAGATGTCCGAGTTCGTCGGCCAGGCCCCGGTCAAGGAACAGATGGGTATCTTCATCGAGGCCGCGCGGCGGCGCGGCGAGGCACTCGACCACGTGCTGATCTTCGGTCCGCCGGGCCTCGGCAAGACCACGCTCGCGCACATCGTCGCGAACGAACTCGGTGTCGGCCTGCGCCAGACCTCGGGCCCGGTGCTCGAGCGCCCGGGCGACCTGGCCGCCATCCTGACGAACCTGCAGCCCCGCGACGTGCTGTTCGTGGACGAGATCCACCGCCTGAGCCCCATCGTCGAGGAAATCCTCTATCCGGCGATGGAGGACTACCAGCTGGACATCATGATCGGCGAGGGCCCGGCTGCGCGCTCGATCAAGCTCGACCTGCCCCCGTTCACGCTGGTCGGCGCGACCACGCGCGCGGGTCTCCTGACCTCGCCGCTGCGCGACCGGTTCGGGATCGTGCAGCGGCTCGATTTCTATTCGGAAGAGGAGCTCCGCCAGATCGTGCTGCGCGCAGCGCGCATCCTCGAACTGGGAATCGATGCCGGGGGCGCGATCGCGCTCTCGCAGCGCTCCCGCGGCACGCCGCGCATCGCGAACCGGCTGCTGCGCCGGGTCCGCGATTACGCCGAAGTCCGCGCGGCCGGCCATATCGACCAGGCGGTCGCGGCGGCGGCGCTCGACATGCTGGAAGTCGACCGCCAGGGCCTGGACATCCTGGACCGCCGGATGCTGATGGCGATCATCGAGAAGTTCGACGGCGGCCCGGTCGGCATCGACAGCCTGTCGGCGGCGCTCGGCGAGGAACGCGACACGCTCGAAGACGTCGTCGAGCCCTACCTGATACAGCAGGGTTACCTGATGCGCACCGCGCGCGGCCGAGTCGCGAGCCGGCTTGCCTGGCGGCATTTCGGGCTCGAACCGCCGACGGCCGATACGGCGGGCGGCAACCTGCCGCTGTTCCGGGAGTAGCGGGGCGCGTGGAGGCATTCACGATCTCCGTGCGTGTCTACTGGGAAGACACGGATGCCGGCGGTGTCGTCTATCACGCGAGTTACCTGCGGTTCATGGAACGCGCCCGCACCGACTGGCTGCGCGCCATCGGCATCGACCAGGCGTCGCTGATCCGCGACGAACGCCTGCAGTTTGTCGTGGTCGAAGCGAACATCCGCTACCATCGACCGGCGCGCTTCGAAGACCAGTTGCAGGTCTCGGTCCAGGTCACTGAAAGACGCGGGGCATCGATGACGATGGCGCAGGAAATCCGTCGCGGATCCCCGACCGGCGAACTCCTGGTCAGCGCGACGATCCGGGCCGCGTGCCTCGATTCGGACAGCCTCAAACCGAGGCCGCTGCCGGCCTCGGTGCTGGCCCAACCCCAGGAAATCCGGCGTTGAACGACCAACATTCGATACTGCAGCTCGTCCTGAACGCCGGCCTGGTCGTGAAGTTCGTGCTTGCGCTGCTGCTCGGCGCCTCGCTCGTGTCCTGGACCATCATCTTCCGCAAGCGCCGGCTGTTGCGCGAAGCGCAATTCGAGGCCAACCGCTTCGAGGGCGCATTCTGGTCCGGCGGCGACCTCGGCAAGCTTTATCGCGCAATCGAAGCGCGGGGCGGCACCGCGGTCGGCATGGAAGGCATCTTCGAAGCAGGATTCGGCGAGTTCACGCGCCTGCGCACGCAGGCGGGCCTGACGCCGGACCAGGTGCTCGAAGGCGTGCGGCGCGCGATGCGCGTCGGCCAGCTGCGCGAGATCGACCGGCTCGAGGAGAGCCTCGCAACGCTCGCGACGGTCGGATCCACCAGCCCCTATGTCGGCCTGTTCGGCACGGTATGGGGAATCATGGGAGCCTTCCAGGGGCTCGGAAACGTGCAGCAGGCGACGCTTGCGCTGGTGGCGCCCGGCATCGCGGAGGCGCTGATCGCGACGGCCATGGGTCTCTTTGCGGCGATTCCGGCGGTGGTCGCCTACAACCGCTACGCGGACAAGGTCAATCGCCTCGAACTTCGCTATGACACGTTCATGGAGGAGTTCTCGACGCTGCTGCAGCGCCACGCCGCTGCGCGAAGCGCCTGAGATGGCCGCCAACCCGCGCCGCCGCAAGCTGATGGGCGAGATCAATGTCGTCCCGTACATCGACGTGATGCTGGTGCTCTTGATCATCTTCATGATCACAGCGCCGCTCCTGACGCAAGGGGTGCAGGTCGAGCTCCCGGATGCCAACGCCAAACCGCTGGACCCCGACCTCCTGAAGGACCACGAGCCGCTGGTGTTGTCGGTAGATCGCGACGGCCGCTACTACCTCAATGTCGGCAAGGACGAGGATGCTGCAATCGAGGCGGACGAGGTCGCGCGCCGGGCGTCCGCCGTGCTCGGCCGCGATGCGGCAACACCGGTGCTGGTCAAGGCGGACGAACGGGTGCCTTACGGGCGCGTCGTGCAGGGCATGGCGCTGCTGCAGCAGGCGGGTGCCAGGAAGATCGGCTTCCTGACGGATCCCAAGGCCGTACGGGCACTCGAGGAACTCGAGCGAGGACGATGAGCGCAGCCGTCAGGCCGATAGTGGCGCCGATCGGCTGGTCCATTGCCCTGCACGCGGCGATCGCGGGCCTGTTGCTGTTCGGCCTGGTACTGCCGCATTCCGAGCCGCTGCCGGAAGCGATGCAGATCGAGGCCGCGATCGTGAACCAGGCCGTCATCGATGCCGCGGCGAGCCTGCGACAGGAAGAGGATCGCAAGCAGCAAAGGCAGGCGGATCTCGGGCGCAAGGAACAGCAACGCGCCGAACAGCTGGAGGCCCAACGACAGCAGGAAGAGCAACAACGTCTGGAAGCCGAGCAGGCCGAGCAGCAGAAGGCGCTCGCGGCGGCGGAGGCGAGCCGCAAGGCGCAGGCGGACGCAAAACGGAAGACCGAGGAGCAGGCGCGCGCCAGGACCGTGGCGGAGCAGAAGAGGAAGGCAGAGGATGCGCGGCTGAAGGCGGAGCGCGAGACCGAACTGCGCGCGCGCCTCGCCGAGGAGGAAGAGCGAACCGGCGCGGCTTTCACCAGTCTGAAAGCGCAGTACGTGGCGATGATCCAGGCTCATGTCGAGCGGCAATGGTTCAAGCCGCCGGGAACACCCTCGGGTGCCACCTGCACGGCATTCGTGACACAGATCCCCGGCGGCGAAGTGGTCGGCGTGCGGTTTGGCGCCTGTGGCGGGGGCGAGGCTTTCCGCGGATCGATCGAAAACGCGATCAGGAATGCTTCACCCCTGCCGCCACCGCCGCAGCCGGAGTTGTTCGATCGGGAAGTGACGCTGAAATTTGGAGCAGGGGAGCGATGATGCCGATGATTCGTCGCGCAATGGCTGTGCTTCTGCTGGCGATGCTGCAGTCGTCGCCGGCCTCGGCCGAACTCACCGTGCAGATCCTGCGCGGGATGGCCGAAACCGTGCCGATCGCCATCGTGCCCTTCGGCTGGGAGCCGGATGGCGCCGCCGCCTGGGACGTGGCGGCCACGGTCCAGGCGGATCTCGAGCGCAGCGGCAGGTTTCGCGCGCTGCCGCGAAGCCAGATGATCGAGTTCCCGCACCAGGCCGATGCGGTCGATGCAACCGACTGGCGCATGCTCAAGGTGGACTATGTGGTCGTCGGTCGCCTGGTGCCGCAGCCCGACGGCCGCTTCGAGCTGCGTTACGAGCTGATCCAGGTGGCAACGGGCGAGCGCCTGCTGGGCACGGCGCTGCCCGCGGACCAGGGCGCACTCCTGCCCGCGAGTCATCGCGTGGCCGACGCGATCTACGAGCGCATCCTCGGCGTGCGCGGCGCATTCGCGACCCGCATCGCCTATGTGGCGGTTGCCGGGCCGACGACGGCGCGCAGCTATCGGCTGATCGTCGCCGATGCCGACGGCGCCAACGAGCGCGTGGTATTCAACTCGCCGGAACCGATCATGTCACCGGCCTGGTCGCAGGACGGCCGCTCGCTTGCGTACGTGTCTTTCCACAGCGGCCTGCCGGCGATCTACGTGCAGACGCTGAAGACCGGCGAACAAGTGCGGGTGTCGGCGCGCTCGGGGATCAACAGCGCGCCGGCCTGGTCGCCGGATGGCAGCCTGCTGGCGGTTGCCCTGTCGCGCCGCGACGGCAACGTGGACATCTACCTGCTGTCCCTGGCGACCCAGGAATTGCGTCGCCTGACCGACGACCCTTCGATCGACACCGAGCCGGCCTGGTCGCCCGACGGGAAATCGCTGTTCTTCACGTCGGATCGTTCCGGCGCGCCGCAGATCTATCAACTGGGACTCGGGAGCGGTGACCGGCCCCGAAGGATTACGTTTGAGGGTAGCTACAACGCGCGGCCGCGTGTATCGCCGGACGGGCGCGAACTGGCAGTCGTGACCCTGGACCGCGGCTCCTACCGCATCGCGGCCGTGAACCTGGCACAAGGCAGCATGCGCATCCTGAGCAACGGCAGCCTGGACGAGTCGCCGTGCTTCGCGCCGAATGGAGCCGATATCATCTACGCAAGCCGTGAAGGCGGCCGCGGCGTCCTGGCCCTGGTGTCGATCGACGGCCGCATCCAGCAACGCCTGGCGGCGAGCGCCGGCGAGGTTCGGGAACCTGCCTGGTCACCATTTCTCTATTGAGCGTGCGCGCCGCGCACCGGCATGATCTGATGGAAGGATAAGCAGAGGAGATTCAACGATGCGCTGGATGCCCATACTGGTGATTGTCGCCGGGAGCCTGATGCTTGCCGGTTGCCCGAAGAAGCCGACGACCGTCCCTGAAGCGCCGCCGGAAAGCGCCGTGCCGCAGCAGGGTGGAGCGAGCGGTGCCGGCAGCGACAACCAGGTGGGGCAGGGCCGCGAGCTGCCAAATGCAGGCGCAGCGGCCAGCGCAACCAGCCCGCCCGCCGGCGTCGCGACGATCATCTACTTCGATTTCGACCGCAGCGAGATCCGTCCCGAGTACGCGAGCGTCATCAGCGCCCATGCGAAGCACATGGCGGCTTTCGGCGCGGCCCGCGTGCGGCTCGAGGGCCACACGGACGAGCGCGGTTCGCGCGAGTACAACATCGCGCTCGGCGAGCGGCGTGCCCAGGCGGTGCGGCGTGCCTTGATGTTGCAAGGCGCGGGCGACGGCCAGCTGACCACCGTCAGCTACGGCGAGGAACGCCCGGCGGCCGAGGGCAGCGACGAGTCCGCGTATGAAAAGAACCGGCGCGTCGAAATCGTCTACGGCCACTGAGCGCATGCGGCTTGCCTGCTTCGCTGCCGTCATGATGGCCGCGCTGGCGGCGACGACGGCGAATTCCCAGTCGCAGGGCGAGCGCATCGGCGCGCTCGAGCAGCGCATGGGCGCCGTCGAGCAGAAGCTGGACAACCAGGGCCTGCTCGAGATGGCGCGCCAGCTGGACGCGCTCGACGCCGAATTGCGGCGGCTGCGAGGCGAGATCGAGAGCCTGCAGCACGACCTGGAGGCCTCGCGCCGGCAGCAGCGCGACCAATACGTCGATCTCGACACGCGCCTGCGGGCGGCCGAAGCGGCGCTTGCCGCCGCGCAGGCTTCGGTGCCTCCCGCGGGGCCCGATGCCGAGTACCAGGCGGCATTCACCCAGCTAAAGGAGGGCCGCTATGACGAAGCGGCCGCCGCATTCACGAAGTTCCTCGCGGATCACCGCGACCATGGGCTGGCGTCGAACGCCCAGTACTGGCTCGGCGAGGTCTATTACGTCAAGCGTGACTACCCGGCCGCCCTGTCGGCCTTCGAGAGCGTGCTGAGCGGCTTTCAGGGTGCCCGCAAGTCGCCGGATGCGCTGCTGAAGGCCGGCTACTGCCACTACGAGCTCGGGCACTTTGATCTTGCGCGCACGGCGCTGACCCGCGTGACCAAGGAATTTCCGGAGTCCTCGGCCGCCGTCGAGGCTGCCGATCGCCTGAAGCGTATGGCCGCCGAGGGGCACTGAGGAATCGTCATGCAGGGCCAGGCGGCGGCTGCGCCAAATGCGCCGAATGCGACGGCGGCACGGCTGCGGATCACCGAGACCTTCTATTCGCTGCAGGGCGAGGCGGATGCGGTCGGCTGGCCCACGTTCTTCATCCGCCTGACGGGCTGCCCGTTGCGCTGCCACTACTGCGATACCCCCTACGCATTTGAAGGCGGCGAGTGGCGCGACGTGGCGGCGCTGGTGGGCGAGGCTCGCGCCTCGGGCGCGCGGCATGCCTGCGTGACCGGCGGTGAACCCCTCACACAGAAAAATTGTTGCCTGCTGTTGGCGCAGCTCTGCGAGGCGGGATTGCAGGTGTCGCTCGAAACGAGCGGCGCGATCGACGCAAGTGGCGTCGATCCCCGCGTCGTCCGCATCATCGACATCAAGACGCCCGGCTCCGGCGAGTCCCGGCGCAATCTCGACCTGGAACGCCAGCAGCTGCGCAGCAGCGACCTGCTGAAGTTCGTCATCTGCGACCGCACAGACTACGAGTGGAGCCGCGATCTCGTCCGCTCGCAACGGCTCGACTCGAGATGCCCCGTGCTGTTCTCGCCCAGCTGGTTGCAGCTGCCGGCAGCTCAGCTCGCCGACTGGATCCTGGCCGACCGGCTGCCGGTGCGCTTCCAGGTCCAGTTGCACAAGGTGTTGTGGGGAGACGTCCCTGGCCGCTGAAGCGGCACGCGGCGCCGGCTCGCCCGCGGTCGTGCTGGTCTCGGGCGGCCTCGACTCCGCGACCGTGCTCGCCATGGCACGCGAGCGTGGCCACCGCTGCCATTCGCTCAGCTTCGATTACGGCCAGCGCCATCGCGTGGAGCTTGAGGCCGCGGCGCAGGTGGCGGCGATGCTGGGCGCAGTCGAACACCGGGTGCTCGCCCTGCCGATCGGCCAGCTGGGCGGATCGGCGCTGACGGACCGCCGCATCGAAGTCCCGCAGCAGCCGGGCGCCGGCATACCGGTCACTTACGTGCCCGCGCGCAATACCGTGTTCCTGGCCTGCGCCCTCGCTTACGCCGAAGTGCTCGGCGCGCGCGACATCTACATCGGCGTCAACGCGGTCGATTATTCCGGTTATCCGGATTGCCGCCCGGAGTTCGTTGCGGCTTTCGAATGCGTCGCAAACCTGGCGACCAAGGCGGGCGTGGAGGGCGCGGGTATCCGCATCCATGCACCGCTGATCGCCATGACGAAAGCGGAAATCATCCGGCGCGGCGCCACACTCGGCGTGGATTATTCGATCACGGTGTCCTGCTACAGGCCGGACATCGATGCGCGCGCCTGCGGAAGATGCGACTCCTGCCGCCTGCGGCGCGCTGGATTTGAACAGGCCGGCGTTGCGGATCCGACCCGCTACAGGTGAATGGGGCAGGTCGCTCCTGTATCATTCGCGCCGCGTGCGCGGGGCCGTTAGCTCAGTGGTAGAGCATCTGGCTTTTAACCAGTTGGTCGATGGTTCGATCCCATCACGGCCCACCATGCACTTTCTGGCGCGCGCTGCACCTGCTCCCTGAAGTCAGGACATGGGAACTTCCAATGACAAGTTCTGTCAGCAGGAGGGCGCGTGACTGGTGAGCCCGCATTTCCGCCGAATGACGGGCACTGGAGACTTCCACTGCGCCTCGCTGCCCTAAGCCTTCTCCTGGTCCTGTGCCTCACGGGCTGTGCTTCGCTGCCCGGTGCCCGCCGCTGGGGCGAGGACGCGACTATTTCCCCGGGCTGGGAGCGCGTACGTGCGGCAGCAGTGAATGCCGCGCGCGATCCCTGGGTATGGGCGCCGCTGGCTGGTGCCGCCGGTCTCCAGATCGGCAGCTGGGACCGGAAGATCTCGGACTGGGCGATACGGGAGACGCCGGTATTCGGCTCACCGCGGAACGCCGCTTCCTGGAGCGATGATCTGCGCAATGCGGCCCTGCTCACGGATACGGTCACGACGCTGCTTGCGCCGAGCGGCGATGATGCGCGGACCTGGTTCGTCAACAAGCTGGAGGGATATGCGGTGGACCTGGCCGCTGTCGGCGCGGCCAACGGCGTCACGGGCGTGCTGAAGGTGAACGTGGGTCGCATGCGCCCCTCGATGACGAACACCGAAAGCTTTCCCTCCGGACACACGACCGCAGCCGCCACTTCCGATCGCCTGGCGGCGCGCAATCTAGCCTATTTCGACCTGAGTCCCGTGAGTCGGCGAAGACTCACCTACGGGCTGGATGCGCTGACGATCGCCACCGCCTGGGCACGCGTCGAGGCGGGCGCGCATTACCCTGCGGACACGCTCGTCGGCATGGCCATCGGCAATTTCAGCGCCAATTTCTTCAGGGACGCGTTCTTCGACCCGGCAGGCGACGGTCGGCAGGCATTGGCAGTGATTCCGACCGGCGGCGGGCTGATGCTGCGTTACAGCATCGCTTTCTGACCGACTTCGACCAAGTCGACATCAGGCGCCGAACAAGGGCCGCAGGAGCCCCAGCGGATCGTGGAGCCGGGCAATTGAAAGCATGAATCCGTAGGTCAGCAGCGCGACCACGAAGAAAATCAGGCGCGCACGCTGCGTCGGCGCGCGCTTCAGCGCAAGCGTGCCGCACAGGATGTAGACGACCAGCAGCGCAAGCTTCGCGGCAAGCCAGCCATTGGCAAAGGTCGCGCCGGGAAGGATCGCCAGCAGCATCAGCGCGCTGGCAAGCAGGGCCGTATCGATCGTGTAACTCAGGAAGCGAAGCGGTGTGCGCAGCGCCAGTTCCTGGCGCCCCAGCTGCACCATCAGGCCGCGCAGGAAGAACAGCGCGCCGCTCACCAGCACGGCGGCGATATGGGCGAACTTCAGCTGTGCGTAGTACCCGATCATTGGAACAGGGCCTCGTTGATTCGCGCCTCAGCCACGCAATATTGAGGACGCAAGCGCCTCAATGCGCGACTGATCGACGAAGTCGAGCTCGCGCCGATCGACGCGGATCATGCCGTCATCCTGGAATCGTCGCAGCACGCGACTGACCGTCTCCGGCGCGAGGCGCAGGTAATTGGCGATGTCGGTGCGCGTCATGGTCAGGCAAAAACGGGTCGGCGAGAAGCCGTGCCCGGCCAGGCGCCGCGACATCCCGATCAGGAATGCCGCCATGCGCTCATCGGCGGAATGATCCCCGGCCAGCAGCGCGGCGCTGCCGATATCGCGGCTCAGCAGGCGGAATAGCTGCTTCTGCAGGCCTGGCACGCGCGATGCCAGCAGCGCGATCCTCGGGAAGGAGAACCGGCACAGCATCGCCTTGTCGAGCGCGATGGCATTGCAGGGATATTGCTCCGCCGCGATCGCATTGAGGCCGATGATCTCGCCTGGCAGATGAAAGCCGAGGACCTGCTCGCGGCCGTCCCGGTCCACCACGTAGGTTTTCACCGTGCCGGCGCGCACGGCCGCGATCGAGTCGAACCGGTCTCCCTCCCGAAAGATGTGCGTTCCCGCGTCGAGCGGACCTACATGCTCCACCAGCACATGCAGGTCCATCAGGGCGCCCTTGTCCATGCCCTCGTCCAGGCAGGCCTGCGAAAACGCGCAGGTTGAGCAGAAGCGCATGGCATCGCCGTCGTCAGCGAGCGTGCGCTCATCCTGCTGCGGAAACGCCGTGCGGTTCACGGCTGCTGGTCCGTTTCCTGAAGCGCCCTCGCCAGGAAGCCGCGGATGGCGGGCTCGGCGTCGGCGGCGGGCATCAGCTTCTGCTGCTCCATCAGGCGGGCCATGTCGCGGATCGTGCGTTCGCCGTCGATCATGGCCAGCAGGAACGCATAGACGCGCGTGGAAAGCGACTGTGCGCGGAATTGGGGCAAGGCCGGCACCGGCAGGTCGCCCTGGCGCAGCCAGTCCGGAATCGCACGGCCGGGCGGCGGCGCCTCAACGTCGCGTTCCTTGCGCGCGGCGAGGGTAATCACCGTTTCCAGGCGTGCGTGCCGGCTGGCAGGCGAGGCGAGATAGGGAATCTGCGCCTCGCGCGCGGACGGGCGCGTGAACCCGGCTTCAGGCAGGACCGCCAGCAGCTCTTCCAGCGAGAGCGCGTCGGCCGGCGGGCCGCCCGCGAATGCCAGCGAACCGTGATTGATCCAGAGTCCGCCGGTCGCAAGCAGCCGACTGATCCGCCGCAGCAGTCTGGCGGCCGGCTCACCGGCTACGTCGATGAACCAGGGTGTCAGCACGAGATCGAAGCGCCCCGGCTGAAACGGCGGCGATGAGGCATCGGCCAGCAGCAGTTCGAGCCCCGGCGGGGTGGAGCCAGGGGCCGCCAGGCGTCGCAATATCGCGTGATCAGCAATGGTCCGCGGCGCGATCGGGAATTCGTAGAGTTCGAGCGACTTGCCCGTCAATATCCGGTTGGCCGCCAGCAGGAACAGCGGATTGAAATCGAGCGCCACCGTCAGGGGCGGCCGAATCGCACAGTGCAGGTCAAACGCCAGCCGTCCGGCACCCGCTCCCAGCACCAGGATCCGTTGCGGCCGGGCGCCCGCCGGGAGCGCGTCCATCACCGCCGCGAGTCCCGCCGCGTTTTCCGCATCGCCCCAGCACCAGTCGCGGTGCAGGTTCGTGTAGTAGCTCGAGAGTCCCTGGTTCAGGGGCAGTTCGGTACCGAGCGCCACGTGCACGGCCTGAGCCTCGGCACGGCCTGCAATTCCCAATGGCGCCATCAAGTCGCGGATGCGGGCCGCCTGGTCGTCGAGCGCCGCCGCGACATGTTCGAGGCGGCGCCGCGTCAGGCTGCCGGGCGCGGACTCCTCGACTGCAGCGCGCTGGCGCAGAGCCTCGCTGGTGTAATGCGCGAGCAGGTAATGCAGGCGGCCGCGCCATTCGATCAGGGCTGCCCGCGGTTGCGGCATCATCCAGGGAATGTCGCCGATCAACGGAAAATCGATCTGGCAGGCGAGGCAGCTCCAGGCAATGAGCTTTCCCCCGCAACTGGGGCAGGCCAGCAATTCCGTCAATCCCGGTTGCCGCGTCATGGCGTGAATGATGCCGTATCGCGGCGGTGGTTGTGGTGGTCGCAGCCGACTATAGTCCTGCGATGCCGGAAGCAGGCAAGCCAGCGGTCTATCGCATGCAGTCGGGCAGCTCCAGGGGTCCGCTGCGATTCCGCAACGATGCGGGTGATCGCCGGCGCACACTGGTCATCGCCCGTTACGAGGGGCCACAATTGCCCGCCACCTTGACGGGTCCCGCCATTGAACGAGTCGGCGTTTCCGGCCGCATGCCGCAAGGCTGGCGCTTGACGAGCGCCGAAGGGCGCTACGAGTTCCGCGCACAGGCCGTCGAACAGCTGGACGAATGCCCTGCGCTGTACGAACCGCTGCACCGGCCATTCCGGCTCAGCGGTTCGGATCGGCTCGCCGTCAGAATCCTGCTGTGGCTCCTGCGGCTGCCTGGCGGTGCCGCGTTGCTGCGCCGCTGGCATGCGCACCGCCACTGAGGCAGCGCCTGTCCCTGCAAACCGCAATGGCATTTGCGCCGGCCACGGTCGGCAATGTCGCCGTCGGCTTCGACATCCTGGGCCACACGTTTCCCGCCATCGGCGATCGCGTGCGCGCCACGCGCAGCGCGCGCACCGGCGTACGGATCACCGGTATCACGGGCGTCGCGAGCGAGTTGCCGGCCGATGCGGAGCGCAATACGGCGGGAAAGGCGGTCCTCTCGCTTGCGGGCGCCCTGGGCCTGTCGTTCGGCATCGATCTCGAGATCGACAAGGGCATTCCGCTGGGATCCGGCCTCGGCGGGTCCGCTGCTTCAGCGGTTGCCGCAGTCTTTGCGGCGAACGCCCTGCTCGAACGGCCGCTGTCGCGCCTGGAACTGCTGAAGCATGCGCTGCAGGGTGAGGCCGTCGCGAGCGGCTCACTGCACGCAGACAATGTCGCCCCGTCGCTGTTCGGGGGACTGGTGCTCACGGTCGGCATCGAAAACGCCGAGGTCAGGCAGATCCCGGTGCCGCCCGGAATCCGCTGCGTCCTGGTGCATCCGCGGATGTTCATCTCCACGCGCGACGCCCGGGCAATCCTCAGCCCGGAACTGACGATGCCGGACGTGATCCGGCAGACTGCGAATCTCGCCGGATTCCTCGCCGGCTGTTTCACAAACGACTTGCCGCTGATTCGCCATGCCCTGACGGATGTCCTGATCGAGCCGCAACGTGCCCGGCTGATACCCGGGTTCGCGGACGTCAAGCGCGCCGCGATGGAGGCGGGCGCACTCGGCTGTTCGATTTCCGGCGCCGGCCCCAGTGTCTTCGCCTGGTGCGAAGAATCGCAGGCGTTTGCGGCTGCGGGCCGCATGATAGGCGCTTTCGCGAAGCACGGCCTCGCCAGCGACCAGTGGATCGCGGAAATCGGAATGGACGGCGCCCGATTGCTGGAACCACGATGAACGTGTGCAGCACCCGCGATGAGCGCCTGCAGGTGCCGCTGTCGCGCGCACTCGAGCAAGGTATCGCGCCGGATGGCGGCCTCTACGTCCCGCCGCAACTTCCGGTGCGGGCGGCCAGCGCCATGAAAGGTTCGACAGCGCTCAGGTTGCTCGCCCCGAAGCTGCTGGCACCGTTCTTCAAGGGTGATGCGCTCGCGGCCGAACTCCCGGCGATCGCGGCGGAAGCGTTCGACTTTTCAGCCCCATTGCGTCCCGTCGGCGGCAGCGCCGAGCGGCTATCGGTGCTCGAGCTCTATCATGGCCCGACCGCAGCCTTCAAGGATTTCGGGGCCCGGTTCCTGGCCTGCTGCCTCGCACGGATTCCGCGCCCGGATGAGCGGCCGATGACGATACTGGTCGCCACATCCGGCGACACAGGCGGTGCGGTCGCCGCCGCATTTCATCACAGGCCCGGTTTTCGTGTCGTGCTGCTGTATCCGGAGGGGAGGGTCTCGCCGATGCAGGAAAGGCAGCTCACCTGCTGGGACGGGAATGTCCGAAGCTTCGCCGTACGCGGCAGTTTCGACGATTGCCAGAGGCTCGCGAAGGAGGCATTGCGCGACACAGGGCTGCACGAGTCGCTCTGCATGACCTCCGCCAACAGCATCAATATCGGCCGGCTGCTGCCGCAGATCATCTTGTTCGCATCTTCCAGCCTCCGCATCAGGGAGGCGGAGGGCGGCCGCGCCAACTACGTAATTCCGTCCGGCAATCTCGGCCAGGCCGTCGCCTGCGTCTGGGCGCGCGAACTGGGACTCCCTATAGGCGAAATCCTGCTCGCGCACAATGCCAATCGCGCAGTTCCGGACTTCCTGGCCGACGGACGATGGCGACCGCGCCCCAGCATCGCTACCATCGCGAGTGCAATGGACGTTGGCGATCCCAGCAACTTCGAACGGCTCCGGTTCCTGTATCGCGATCATGCGACCATGGCCGCGCGCCTGCGCGCCACATCCCTCGGGGACGACTTGATCCGCCAGTCCATACACACCGAATACCAGCAGTCGGGACTCGCGCTCTGCCCGCACACCGCGGCGGCGGCGCAGGCTTATCGCATGCTGCCGGAGCGGGAACGACGCGAGTCCCATTGGGTGCTGGTCGCAACGGCCCACCCGGCGAAATTCCAGGAAATCGTCGAACCGCTCATCGGCCGGGCCCTTGTGCCGCCACCGGAGCTGGCGCGCCTGCTCGCGCGGCCGGCCAGGCGCACGGCCATCGATGCCAGTCTCTATATTCTGCGCGAACGCCTGCTGGCTGCATGAGCACCGACAGCCTCATCGTGCAGGTCGTGCTCGGCGTCACTGTGGCCGGGCTGATCCTGCTCGGCTGCATCGCCGGCTTCCGCCGCTGGCGCCACAGCCGTGCCCGCAAGCAGGTTGTCCGGGCGGTTGAGTCCATCTCGCTCGCCTCGCTTCGGGACATCGTCCTCCCCGACGGCAGCGGCGGCCACTTGCATCTGGATTTCCTGTTGATGACGGGCCGCGGCCTGCTGGTCATCGACCTGCGCGACGTCGCGGGCGTCGTGTTCGGCGGCGAGCACATGCACGAATGGACCGTGATGAACGGCATCGCGCGTTCCACTTTCCTGAATCCGCTCGAAGCGCTTTACGACCGGGTCGCCGCAGTGCGCCTGCTGGCGGGCGACGTGCCGGTCGAGGGCCGCATCGTGTTCACGGATCGCGGCCGGTTTCCGAAGGGGAGGCCGCCCAAGGTCACGCAGCTCGCCGCGCTCGCCGCGGAATATCCGGCCCTGGGTCCGGAAGCCGTGAGCGCCGCCCAGGAGCGCTGCCGTCACGCCTGGGAGGAAATCACGCGGGAGGCCGAGCCGAGTCCGCTGGCCCGGCGCTGACGCATCGCTCAGCCGGCGGCCTGCCGGCAGTGGTCGGCGAGCACCTTGGACACGCAGACGGTGACATTGCGCGCGCAGGCGAGGTGCAGGAATTCATTCGGCCCATGCGCGTTGGCGTGCGGGCCCAAAACGCCGGTCACCAGGAACTGCGTGCCGGGAAAGCGCTCGCCCAGCATGCCGATGAACGGGATGCTGCCGCCCGTGCCGAGATACATCGTGTCGCGCCCGAAGGTCGCAGTCGAGGCCTCGCGCATGGACCGCTCCAGCCATGGAGCGAGCGCGGGCGCATTCCAGCCCGCGAGCGATGAGCCCACATCGAAGCTGACTTTCGCGCCGTACGGCGGATCCGCCTCCAGCCGCTTCTTCACGGCCGCCGCGGCAATCGCGGGGTCATTGATCGGCGGCATCCGGAATGACAGCTTGAGATCGAGCCGCGGCAACAGCACGTTGCCTGCGTTCTGCAATTCCGGCAGGCCGCCGGCGCCGGTAACGGCGAGCGACGGCCGCCACGTGGTATTCAGTATCAGTTCGTAGGGCGCATCGGTCAGCGGCCGGACGCCGGAAATGAACGGGATCTTGCCCACGATCTGCGCGCCCAGCGCCGCGGCGGCGGCCCTTGCCTGAGCAAGCCGCGCGGACGGGATGTCCACGTAGAGCTCGTCCAGCAGCAGGTCGCCGGTGACGTCGTTCTCGACGCGGGAGAGGAGCGTTCGCGCGATGCGGAACACCGACGGCGCGACGCCCGTACCGGCGCCGGAGTGCACGCCCTCGGTCAACACGGCGATCGAGAGCGTGCCGACCAGGTTGCCGCGCAGCGACGTCGTGCACCACAACTGGTCGTAATTGCCGCATTCCGCATCGAGGCAGACGACGAGGCTCGGCGTACCGATGCGATCCGCCAGCAGGTCCACGTAATAGGGCAGGTCATAGCTGCCGCTTTCCTCGCAGGCCTCGATCAGGACGACGCAGCGGGCATGCGGGATGTTCTGCTGCTGCAGCAGGCGTATCGCGGTAAGCGACGAGAACACCGCGTAGCCGTCGTCCGCTCCGCCACGGCCATAGAGCTTCCCGTCGCGCAGCACCGGTTCCCAGGGCGAGAGGCCCTCCGCCCAACCCGTGAATTCCGGCTGCTTGTCCATGTGCCCGTACAAGAGCGCGGTGCCGGGACCGGTGCCGGGAATTTCGCAGACCAGCACCGGCGTGCGCGTTCCCGAGCGCAGGATCTCGACCTTCAGCCCCTTGATCTTCTGCTCGCGGCACCAGGCCGCCATCAATTCAGCGGCGCGATCCATGTGGCCGTGCGCCTGCCAGTCCGGATCGAAGTCCGGGGACTTGTTCGGAATCCGGATGTAGTCGCAGAGGCGCGGGACGATCGACGAGTCGAATGTTTCGGCTGTCTGACGGAGTGCCAGCGGGAAGTCCATTAAAGCACCGTGTTATTAATAGGTTACTGACAGTAATTAATGCAGATTATCGGTCTGCCGCGGCACCGCCGCGGCAGGTTCCAGTGTAAGCCCAAAGAAGCGCTGCGCATTGGCCGTCGTCTGCGCCGCGAGCTGTTCGGTCGATTGGCCGCGGCAGGCGGCGACCGCGTCCAGGATCACCGGCAGGTACATGGGCTCGTTGCGCCGGTGAGCCGGCTTCGGTTGCAGCGTCCGCGGCAGCAGGTACGGGCCGTCCGTCTCGAGCATCAGCCGATCGTCCGGAATCCTCCCGGCCGCCGCGCGGAGCGCCTGCCCGCGTCGCTCATCGCAAATCCAGCCGGTCACGCCGATCGAGAGGCCGGCCTCGAGGCAATCGTCGAGTTCGTCTTCGCCGCCCGTGAAGCAATGCAGTACGGCGCGCGCCGGCAAGCCCGGGTGCTCGCGCAATATCGCCATGAAATCCGCGTGCGCCTCGCGTTGGTGCAGGAAGACCGGGAGATCGTGGCGCGCAGCCAGCTCCAGTTGCAACCCGAAGGCCCGTCGCTGGTCGGCCGGCGGAGAATAGTTCCGGTAGTAGTCGAGTCCGCATTCGCCGGCCGCGACCGTCATCGGATCGCCAAGGAGTTCCGTGAGCGCGGCACAGTCGGTCTCGTGAAATCCCGATGCATGATGCGGATGGACGCCGGCCGTCGCACGCAGCAGCCCCGGCCATTGGCGGCACAGCCCGAGCGCGCGCGCGCTGTCCGGCAGCGTGCTGCCAGTGACGATCATGGCGACCACGCCAGCGGCTTGCGCCCGGGCAATGACGTCGGCGCGATCGCGCTCGTAGCTGTCGTGGGCCAGGTTGATGCCGATGTCGATCAATGCCGGAAGTGGCTTCATCGGCGGGCCGCTGCGGAATACCCGGATCAGGCCGCGCGCAATGCGGTCGTCACGGGCAGGCGTGTTGCGCGCAGCGCGGGCAGCAGACCGCCGATCATCCCGATAACGATCGCAATCGCCAGCCCACGCTGGACGAGTGCCGGTGTCACCTTGAACTGGAACACGACCTGCGAGAAATTCGCGCCGAGGGTCGACACCGCCATGTTGTTGAAGAGCAGGTAGGCGAGCAGGGCGCCGATCAGTCCGCCGGCGAGCGCGAGCACCAGCGCTTCGATCATCACCGACACGACGACCGCGGTGCCACCGAAGCCGATCGCGCGCAATGTGGCGATCTCGCGGGCACGCGTGCCGACGGCTGCATACATCGTGTTCAGGGCGGCGAAGGTTGCGCCGAGGGCCATGATCGCCGTCACGACGCCCGCGAGCATGCCGATCGTCTTGCGGAACTGCTCCGTCTGTGCGCTGTAGTAAGCCTGCTCCGACTTGACGTCGACGATGAGCCGTGGATCCGCGATCAACGCATCCTTGACGGACGGCAGGCTCGCGGCGGACGGCAGCTGCAGGCGCACGGCGCTGAATCCCTGGCGGTTGAACGTGGTCTGCGCAACCTCGACATCCGCCCAGAGCTCGCTCTCGTTCGCGTCGCCTGACTCGAACACACCGACCACGGTCCAGTCCGAGCCGCGCATGCGCAGTGTCTGGCCGAGCTTTGCTCCGTCAAACTGTTGCGCCACGCCACGGCCGACGATCAGTTCGCGCAATCCCTGCTGGAACAGGCGACCTTCGATGATCCTGAGCTGCGGCCGCAGTGCGAATGCCGCAGGCTCGACGCCACGGACGGTGATGTTCGATCCTGTTTTCTCGCCGGTCTTCATCAGCTCGGCGATCACGATCATCTCGGCAGAGGCAATTGGGTGTCCGGCGGCGTCCTGGCTCACGCCTGGCGCCTGCTTGATCAGCGTCGCCTGGTCGCGGCTCAGGCCGGAATTGAGCTCGGCGCTCGAGCCGCCGCGCAGGACGAGCGCAATGTCCTCGCGGCCGGTGGCCTTGAGCGTCGACTGGAATCCCTCAGCCATCGCCAGGAGCGCCGTGAAGACCGCGACGACGCCGGCGAGGCCGACGACGATGACGAGCGACGGCCAGAGGCGGTCCGGGATGCTCCGCAGGCTCAACATGGTGATCGCGAAAGTCTGGCGCAGCATCGATATTCTCCGGTCAGCGCCCGGCCAGCGCGTCAACAATCGAAAGCCGCCCGGCCCGCAACGCCGGCAGAAGGCCCACGGCAAGGCTCAATCCGACGATTGCGAGCAAGCCCATGACCCATACGCGGTGATCGACCGGCAGCGCCGGAAAGTTTGCGCTGCCGCCCACCGAGATGCCGACCAGCGTCGCCAGCCCGAGGCCGATGAGCCCGCCCATCACGCACAGCACGGATGCCTCGGCCAGCACGAACCCAAGGACGCTGCCATCCGTGAAGCCGAGGGTCTTCAGGATCGCCAGTTCCGGGATCCGTTCGCGCACGCTCTGCGCGATCGTGTTTCCGACCACCAGCAGCAGCGTGAAGAACACGGCGAACAGGATCCAGCGCACGATCACGCCGATATCGCCGATCTGCCTGAAAAAGCCGATGTTGAAATCCTTTTCTGTCTGCGTCTTGGTCTCGTCCGGCGAGTTCTCGAACTTCGCGTCGATGGCCTTCGCAACCTGCGCGGCCTGGTCAGGGTTGGAGAGTTTCAGCGTGAATGACCCGGCCCGGCCGGACCCGAACTGGTTCGCCTCGTCGAAGTAGGCGAAGTTGATCCAGCCGACATTCGTGGCGCGCTGCCATTCGGCGTCCTTGCCGTCATAGATGCCGACCAGGTCGAAGGTCCAGGCCTTGCTGCCATCCTTCTGCGGAAAGATGTTGGAGCGCGATCGGCACCTTCTCGCCGATCTTCCAGCCGTACTGGTTCGCGAGATTGCGGCCGACGACCATGCCGGTGCGCGTGTCGGCGAAGGCCTTCCACTGTGCGTCGGGCATCACGTATTCCGGGTACACGGCATGCAGGCGCCCGGGGTCGGTCGCGAAGAAGATCAATGGCGTGTTTTCCTGCCATACGCCTCCGAACCATTGCTGCCACATCACTTTCTCCACGCCTGGCACGGACTCGATGTCCGGCAGACAGGCGCAGCGGCAGGGACTGGCGTGAATGACACCCGCGCCTGCGTCACGAGCCGTGTCGCGCCGACGAAATCCGCGCCCGCCGAGAACAGCACATTGACGGCCTGCAGCAGGCCGAAGAGCAGGAACGCCGTCACGATCGACAGGAGCGTCAGCGCCGTCCGCGTTTTCTTGCGCAGCAGGTTGGCGAAGACAAAGCCGGTCCTGGTCATGTCAGCGCGCCTTCATGCCGCGGCCGTCGACTGTTCCAGCAACTGGCCCTTCTCCAGGTGCAGGGTGCGGCGCGCGAACTCGGCGGCCTTCGGGTCGTGGGTCACCATCACGATCGTCTTGCCGTGGTCGCGGTTCAGCACCTGGATCAGGCCCAGGATCTCGTCGGCCGTCTTGCGGTCGAGATCGCCGGTCGGTTCGTCGCAGATCAGGATCGTCGGATCCGACACCAGCGCCCGCGCGATAGCGACGCGCTGCTCCTGCCCGCCCGATAGTTCCTTCGGCTTGTGCCGCGCCCGGTCGGAGAGGCCGACGACCTCGAGCGCCACGGCGACGGATTTCTTCCGTTGCGCCGCCGAGAGATTGGTCAGCAGCAACGGCAGCTCGACATTGCGCTCGGCGGTCAGCACCGGCATCAGGTTGTAGAACTGGAACACGAAACCGACATTGCGCGCGCGCCATTTCGCGAGCGCGCTGCCCGACAGCTGGTCGATGCGCTCTCCGCCGACCTGGATCTCGCCGGAGGTCGGGCGGTCGAGGCCGCCGATCAGGTTCAGCAGCGTGGTCTTCCCCGAACCGGAGGGTCCCATCAGCGCGACGAAATCGCCCTTGGGGATGGAGAGCGACAGGCCGTGCAGCACTTCGACCTTCTGCGTGCCGCGTACGTAGGACTTGGACACATTGTTGACCCGGACCATCGCTTCGCTCATGGATTCGCCTCGTTCTTCACTTCGACCGCGTCGCCGTCCTTCAGCGACGGCGGCGCATCGACGATTACCGACTCCCCGGCGGAAACGCCTTCCTGCACCTGACGTGCATCTCCCAGCGCACCACCGAGGGTCACCGCGCGCCGCAGGGCGCGGCCTTCGCTGACCACGTAGATGACGTCCGCGCCGGCATCCTGCCGGATGGCAGCCGGCGGCACCAGCACGCCGCGCGGCGGCGGCGGCGCGCCGCCGGCCGCGGCCGTCTTTTCCTCGAGGAAGGCCACGCGCACGCCCATCTCGGGCACGATCCGCGGATCCTTGGCCTTCAGTGCGATGCGCACCTTGACGGTCGCCTTCGAGCGGTCGGCGGTCGGCACGATCGCGATCACTTCGGCCGGTATGCGCCAGTCGGGGTAGGCATTCAGCACGGCCTCGACCGGCTGCCCCGCCTGGACGCGGTTGATGTAGGACTCGCTGACATCCACCTGGATCTCGAGCGAGTCCATGTCGACGATGGTGCCGATACCGGTGCGGATGGAACCGCCGCCGGCCGAAATCGGCGAGATCATCTCGCCGGGCTGGGCCGCCTTCACGGTCACGACGCCGGCAAACGGCGCACGCACGATCGTGTTGTCGAGCTGGACCCGCGATGCCTGCAGCGCTTCCTCGGTCACCTTCACCTCGCTCTTCTGGCTATCGAGGCGCGCCCGCATGGCTTCGGCCTGGGTGCGCGCCGCGTCGAGCGCCGAGACGCTCGTCAGCTTCTGCGCCTCCAGTTCGCGCTGCCGCTCGAACTCACGCTCGGCATTTGCGAGCGCCGACTGGATCTCGGCAAGCCCGGCCCGCGCCGCCTCGACCTGCGCCCTGCGGAGCGCAACATCCGCGCGAGTCTCTGCGTCATCGAGCGTCGCGAGCACTTCGCCTTCCGCGACGCGCTGGCCTTCCTCGATCAGCAGTGTGCGCACCTTGCCGGTGATCTTGGCGGACACCGTCGCCTGGCGGCGCGCCGTCACGTAGCCCGTCGCGTCGAGCACCGAGGCGCCGCTGCCGACTGCAGGCATCGGCCTCGCGGGCGCCACCACGACCTCGATCGCGTTGCCACGGCCGAGGAACCAGAAGACGGCGGCGCCGACGAGCAGCAATCCCGCCGCCAGGCCGATCCACAGCCGGGTGCGCGGCGGCGAACTCTCCTGGTCCGGCTCGCGATCGATGCGCAGCTGTTTCAGCAGGTCGGACTTGTCCAATGGTCGATTCCGCGGCCAGATGTCCCGGGAGTGACGGGGAGGCCTATTCTATTCGATCGCCGGATATCTAGTCGGCGCGCCAGCGGAAACCCGCGGCTGCAATGCCGAGGAACAGGACGGTCATGCCGGCCAGGGCCGCCAGGCGGGGCAGTACGTCCACGATGCCGGCTCCATCCAGCATGATGGCACGCGCCGCATGCAACATCTGGGTCAGTGGCAGCACTTCGGACGCCAGTTGCACCCAATGCGGCGCGCCCTCCAGCTTGAACCAGACGCCGGACAGCAACATCATCGGCCAGGACACGAGGTTGATGATGCCGCTCGCGAGTTCCTCGCTCGAGAAGCGCGCCGCGACCATGAAGCTCATCGAGATCATGCAGGTGGCGCCGAGCACCGCGGTCGCGAACAGCAGCAATGCGCTCCCGTTGTTGTGGAACGGCACCAGCAGCGCAAGGACGGCATAGATCATCGTCGTCACGCTGACCGTGAGCGCCAGGCGCGACAGGATCTGGGCCGCGCCGAACTCGAGCGCCGTGACCGGCGTAGCCGACAGCCGGCGCAGGAATCCGGATTTCCGGTAGCGCACGACGACATAGCCGACGCCGAACAGGCAGCTGAACATCATGTTCATGCCGAGGATGCCCGGCAGCAGCCAGTCCACGTAGCCGACGGCGGCGCCGCTGACCGGCTGGCGAATCGCGTCACGCGCGGACTCCAGCAGCAGTTTTTCCGCCAGATAGCCCTTTGGAGAATCGGTATTGACCCAGTAGTGCGGCGCTGCGCGCAGGTCGAGCAGCAGGTCAGTCTCGTGCCGCTCCACCTTCCGGATTGCCGCATCGAGTTCCGGCACTTCGACACGGTGGAAATCCACGAAGCGTGTGGCGAGGAACGGGTGCAGGCGGGCATCGAGCGCCGCTTCGGGTGGGGCGATCACGCCGATGTCGAATTCGCCGCGCGGCTGGCCGCCGAAGATGATCGCGAAGGCGATCACGAGGGCGAGCGGCAGCACGAAATTGAAGGCGAGCGTCGAGCGGTCGCGCAGAAATTCGAGGTTGCGCGCATGCCAGACGGCAAAGAGGCGCCGCAGGTTCACGTGCGCAGCTCCCGTCCGGTCAGTTCGAGGAACAGGTCCTCGAGGTTCCTTGGCCGGATGCGCAGCTGCCGGAGCGGCACGCCGCGATCGAGCAATGCCCGCAGGGCCTGTTCGACATCCGCGGTCGAGATCTCGAGCCGGTCGCCTGCGACCAGGACCGGCAGCGCGAAGGTCGCGGGATCGCCCGGGAATTCCTCGCGCGGCAGTTCGAGCACGACGTCGTCGAAATGCTCCTTCAGCAGGCGCGACGGCGGCCCTTCGGCAATGATGCGGCCGCTATCCATGATCGCGACGACATCGCACAGGAAGTACGCTTCCTCCATGTAGTGCGTGGTCAGCAGCACGGTCCGCTTCTCGGCCTTGATGGCGCGGATCAGGTCCCAGAAATTGTGGCGCGCCTGCGGATCGAGGCCCGTCGTCGGTTCGTCGAGAAAGAGCACCTGCGGATCGTTGACGAGCGCGAGTGCCAGCAGCAGGCGCTGCAACTGGCCGCCGGACAGCTTGCGGTTGTCGCGGTTGACGACCTGCTCGAGCGCGCAGAGCGTGATCAGCTCGTCCACGTCCCGGCCGCGTGGATAGAGGCGCCGGAACATCTGCAGCGTCTCGCGCACGGTCAGGAATTCCTGCAGCGCAGTCTTCTGGAACTGGATGCCGGCTTCGTCGCGGAAGCGCCTGCCGAGCGGTTCGCCGTGGTACAGCACGCGCCCTGACGTCGGCACTGTCACGCCTTCCATGATCTCGACCGTCGTCGTCTTGCCCGCGCCATTCGGGCCGAGCAGGCCGAAGCAGCTGCCGGCGGCGATCGCGAACGACACGCCGTCGACCGCGCGCACGCCGGGGTACTGCTTGACGAGATCGATGACTTCGAGCGCCGGTTTCATGAAGTTGTCGATGCTATATGATTGCGCGCGTGACGCAGAGTCCCTTCCCGCACCTGCTGGCGCCGCTCGATCTCGGATTCACGGTCCTCCCCAACCGGGTGCTGATGGGATCGATGCACACGGGACTCGAGGATCGCGGCGAGGACTACCCGAAGCTTGCCGCCTATTTCGCCGAGCGCGCGCGCGGCGGCGTGGGTCTCATCGTCACCGGCGGCATCGCGCCGAATGCCGCGGGCTGGACCAAGCCCTTTGCCGGCACGCTGAGCGGGCGCCGCCATCTGGCGCGCCACCGGCTGATCACCGGTGCCGTCCACGCGGAGCAGGGCAGGATCTGCATGCAGATCCTGCACACGGGACGCTACGCCTACCACCCGCTTGCCGTCGCGCCTTCGCGGCTGAAGGCGCCGATCTCGCGATTCACGCCGCGCGCGTTGTCGGAGGGCGGAGTCCGTGGGCCAGATCGCCGACTTCGTGCGCTGTGCAGGCCTTGCCCAGGAAGCCGGCTATGACGGCGTCGAAATCATGGGATCCGAGGGTTACTTCATCAACCAGTTCCTGGCTGCAAGGACCAATCGCCGCGATGATCGCTGGGGCGGCAGCTGGGACAACCGCATGCGGCTCCCGCTCGAGATCGTCGCCGGTACCCGCGCCGCAGTCGGACCTGCGTTCATCATCATCTATCGCCTGTCGATGCTCGACCTGGTCGAGGGCGGCGGTTCCTGGGAAGAGGTTGTCGGGCTCGCACAGGCCGTCGAGCGTGCTGGCGCCACGATCATCAATACCGGCATCGGCTGGCATGAAGCGCGGATACCGACCATCGCGACCATGGTGCCGCGCGCGGCATTCAGCTGGGTCACGCGCCGCCTGCGCGGCAGCGTCGGTATCCCGCTCGTCACCAGCAACCGGATCAACGACCCGGCCGTCGCCGAGAAACTGCTTGCGGGCGGCGATGCGGATCTCGTCTCGATGGCGCGCCCGCTGCTCGCGGATCCGGACTTCGTGCGCAAGGCCCGCGAGGGCAGGGCGGACGAGATCAATACCTGCATCGCCTGCAACCAGGCCTGCCTCGATCTCGTGTTCGAGAACCAGGTCGCGACCTGCCTGGTCAATCCGCGCGCCGGCCGCGAGACGGAACTGAATTATCTTCCCGCGGCTTCGCCACGACGAGTCGCCGTCGTCGGCGCCGGGCCCGCGGGCCTCGCCTGCGCGACCGTCGCCGCCGGCCGTGGCCACCGCGTGACCTTGTTCGAGGCGGCCGACCGCATCGGCGGACAGTTCAACATGGCCAAGGTCATCCCGGGCAAGGAGGAGTTCCACGAAACGCTGCGCTACTACCAGCGGCAGATCGAGCTGACAGGCGTCAAACTCGAGCTCTCGCGGCGCGCAGGGCTCGCTGAGCTGACCGAAGGCGCCTTCGACGACATCGTGCTGGCATCCGGCGTCGTGCCGCGCAGCCCGGCCATCGATGGCCTGGACCACCCGAAGGTGTTGTCCTATATCGAAGTCCTGTTGCATGGCCGGCCGGTCGGAAAAACGGTGGCGATCATCGGCGCCGGCGGCATCGGTTTCGATGTCGCCGAGTACCTGTGCCATGACGCCACACATCCTTCTTCGAGCACCGACATACCGGCGTTCATGCGGGAGTGGGGCATCGACATGACGCTGTCGCAGCGTGGCGGCCTGACCGCGGAGGCCGATCTCGCGAGCAGCATGCCGCGCACCCTCTGGCTGCTGCAGCGCAAGCCGACGCCTCCGGGCCGCGATCTCGGCAAGACCACGGGCTGGGTGCACAGGCTTGCATTGAAGCGGCGGGGCGTGCGCATGATGTCGGGCGTGAGCTATGAGCGCATCGACGACGACGGCTTGCATGTCGCGATCGGGACCGAGTCGCGGCTGCTGGCCGTGGACAACGTCGTGATCTGCGCCGGCCAGGAGCCGCAGCGCGAACTCGCCCCCGGCGTCGAGGCCGCGGGATTTCGCGTTCACCTGATCGGCGGCTCGAAGCTCGCCACCGAGCTCGACGCGAAGCGGGCCATCGACGAGGGTTCGCGCCTGGCGGCGGCGCTATGAGCCTCGCCGTGCTGCAAGCTGCCCAGCTTGCGCTGCTGGACGAGGCGACGGCGGGACAGGGCGCGCTGGCGGGTGCGGGCCAGCGACCGCGCGCGCCGGCTGACCGTGCGCGTATTCCCGGGCGGCCAGGTCGAGATCGTCGTGCCGCGGGGCACGCGCCCGCACACGGTCGAACAGTTCGTCGCGCGCTACCGGCCGTGGATCGACCGCAAGGTGGCCCAGTACCTGCCACTGGAAACGGCGAGCGCCGGTCGCCTGCCGGAATTCGTCCGCTTCCGGGCCAGCGACGATGACTGGCCGGTGGATTACGTCGAGGCACCGGGCGCTCCGCGCCTCGCTATCCAGGGCGGGCGGCTGGTGTTGCGCGGCGACCTGTCGCGCACCGTCCTCGTGCGTCACGTCCTGCAGCGATTCACGATGCGGCGCGCGCACGCGATCCTCGTGCCGCAGCTCGAGCGGCTGTCGGTCGAGTGCGGCTTGACCTACGCAAGGGCCCAGATCCGCCGCCAGCGCACGCGCTGGGGCAGCTGCTCGCGCCGCGGCACGATCAGCCTGAATGCCTGCCTGGTGTTCCAGTCCCGGGAGGTCGTGCGCTACCTGCTGCTGCACGAACTCGCGCATACCCGTCACATGAACCATTCGCGGCGCTTCTGGGCGCTGGTCGGACAGCTGGAACCGCGCTGGCGCGAACTCGATGCGGCGCTTTCACGGGGATGGCGCGAGGTGCCGGCCTGGGTCCTGCGCTGATGCCGCGGCAGGCACCGTTCCTGGTGCTGGCCGTGGCGCTTGCGGCCGTGTCCTTCGGTTCCATCTTCGCGCGGCTCGCCGATGCGGCGCCGCTCGCGATCGCTGCCTGGCGGATGGGCCTTGCGGCCCTCGTCGTGATCCCGGTGGCGTTCGCCGGCGGAGCCCGCGGTGTACGGCTCGAAATCCGGCCGGCCTCGATCGCGGTGGCGGCAGGGCTGTTCCTGGCACTGCATTTCGCGACCTGGATCGCCTCGCTCGATTACACGTCGATCGCACGCAGCGTGCTGCTCGTCAGCACGGCGCCGATCTGGGTCGCCATCTTCCAGTACGTCACCGGGCGCGGGACGCCGGCACTGCGAACCGTGCTCGCGCTCCTGCTCGCGGTTTGCGGCGTCGCCGTGGCCAGCGTCGGCTTTGGCGGGAGAGGCGGGCGTTTGACCGGCGACCTGCTGGCGGTCGCCGGCGCGATCGCGATGGCCGCTTATCTCCTGTTGTCGCAGAAAGCGCAGGCGTCGCTGCCGTTTCGCCGCTATCTGGCGCTTGCCTACGGTTCGGCCGCGGCGCTCCTGTGGATTGCCATCACGCTCACGGGCACGGCGGCCGGCGGATTCGATGCAACGACCTGGTGGGCATTCGCGGGGATGGCGGGGATCTCGCAGTTGATCGGGCACAGCGGCTACAACTGGTCGTTGCGCCACCTGAATCCCCTGTTCGTCGCCGTGGCGCTGGTCGGGGAGCCCGTGACCGCTTCCGTGCTCGGCTGGTGGCTACTCGGTGAGCGGCTCGACTGGCAGACGGGCGCGGGCGGGATCCTGATCCTGGCGGGAATACTGCTCGGTGCGTCCGCCGCCCGCACGCTGCCGGCTCCGGTACAGACGCCAGCCCAGTAGCGTGGCGAGCACCAGGAAATAAACGAGCGGTTCGCGGATATCGGCCTTTACCTGCCAGTAGAAATGCGTGCAGCCGAGGATCGCCGCCGGGTAGATCAGGCGATGCAGGCGCTGCCAGCGCCGCCCCATGCGCCGCATGGCGCGCTTCGTGGAGGTCAGCGCGAGCGGCACCAGCAAGGCGAGCGCAGAGAAGCCGACGGTGATGAAGGGACGCTTGGCGATGTCCTCGACCCACAGCCGCCAATCGAGGCCCTGATCCACCAGCAGATACCAGGTGAAATGCGCCGAAATGTAGAAGAACGCGAACAACCCAAGCATGCGCCGGAATGCGATCAGGCGCGGCCACCCCGCCAGGTCGCGCAGCGGTGTCACCGTGAGTGTCACGAGCAGCAGCCGCAGGCCCCAGATGCCCAGCGTGTCCTGGATCCGGTCAATCGGGTTGGCGCCGAGCGACGCCATTGGCCACCGTGCGAACCCGGTCACGTCCGCGACGCCGGCAAGCAACCAGCCCGCCGGCATCAGGCACAGCAGGAACACGAGCGGCTTCGCGATCCATCGCATCGCGTGATTGGCATCGAGCTTCGGCATCAGAAATTCCGCGCCAGGTCCATGCCGGCGTAGAGTCCTGCAACCTCGTCGCCGTAGCCGTTGAACTTGAGTGTCGGCTGGCGCGACAGGAAGGAGTCGGAGCCGATGCGCCGCTCGCGCGCCTGGCTCCAGCGCGGGTGATCGACTTCCGGGTTCACGTTGGCGTAGAAGCCGTATTCATGCGGCGCGGACAATGCCCAGCTGGTCGCCGGCATGCGCTCCGTGAAGCGGATGCGCACGATCGACTTGATGCTCTTGAATCCGTACTTCCAGGGCACGACCAGGCGCAGCGGCGCGCCGTTCTGGTTCGGCAGCACCTGCCCATACAGGCCGACCGCGAGGATCGCGAGCGGGTGCATCGCCTCGTCCATCCGGAGCCCCTCGACATAGGGCCAGTCGAGCACGGCGTAACGCTGTCCCGGCATCTGCTTCGGATCGAGCAGCGTCGTGAACTCGACGAACTTCGCGCGTGACGTCGGCTTGCAGCGCTTCACCAGATCGCCCAGCGGGAACCCGATCCAGGGGATCACCATCGACCAGGCCTCGACGCAGCGCAGCCGGTAGATGCGCTCTTCGAGCGCATGCGGTTTCAGCAGGTCCTCGAGCGTGTAGCGACCCTTACCCTCGCATTCGCCGTCCACGACGACAGACCAGGGCCTCGGCCGCAGGCTGCCGGCATTCTGCGACGGGTCTTCCTTGCCGGTGCCGAACTCGTAGAAGTTGTTGTAGCTCGTGATGTCGGCCAGCGAATTGGCCTTGTCCGTCGTCGAGTAGCGTGCGTTCCGCTTGAACTGAAGCCGCTCGATGAGCATCACGTTCATGACCTGCTCGGCGAGCGCCGGTCGCCCGAGCGCCGTCGCCGCGCCCAGGCCCGCGATTCCGGCGAGGAATTCACGGCGCGCGCGGTAGACGGGTTCCGGTGTAATGTCCGAAGGGCGAATGCGCATGCCTGACCTCCTTACCCATCAGACCGGCGAATGTGCGGCTTTGTTACGCCAGTCCGCGACCGGAATTCCGAGACTGGCGGCAGCGCGCCGGGCGCGCCAGCGACCGTTGACGAGCATCGGCCGTTCGACCGCCCGCAGGTGGTCCAGGTCGGAGCCGGAATTGCCATAGGCCGCAATCTGCGAACCCGGATACCGGGCCCGCAGCGACTCGATGCAGCGCAACTTCTCCTCCGCCCGCCGGTTTGGCGTGGTGAGCGCCCCGTCGAGCCGCCCGTTTCGCCAGGCGACGCCGGTGCAGATCGTCTCGTCAAAGCCGAATCGCGAGCCGATCAGGGGAACGTACAGGTCCACGCTGGCCGACAGGAGGACGAGCCGGTCGCCGGCGCGCGCGGTGGCGTTCAATGGCCGCCAGCGCCCCCGGGCACAGCCGGTTGTCGCCGAGCCCATCCGTGAATTCGCGCGACCAGGCCGCGACATCCGCTTCGGTCGCGCCTCCCATCAGTCGCCGGATCAACTCGGACTTGAGCCTGCCGCGGTCGCGTCCGCCGAAGATGAAATGGCCGAGCGCGGAGAGCGCGACACCGGTCGAGCCCCGGCGTGGATGCCGTCGCAACCAGCCGCGCAGATAGGGCAGGAAGGTATCGCGGCGGGTCACGGTCCCGTCGAGGTCGAATACCGCGATGGAGGGAATCATGGCGCTTCCATCCGCGCGCCGGGCAGGCACGTGATCAGGCCGCCAGCTGGCGCAGCACGAAATGCAGGATGCCGCCGTTGTCCATGTACTCCCATTCCTTGGGCGTGTCGACGCGGACATTGACAGGAAACGTGATCGTTTTTCCATCCGGCCTGGTTGCGCGCACGGTCGCTTTCCGGCTGCCGGCCGTCAAACCGTCGAAGTCGTAGGTTTCCGTGCCATCGAGCCCGAGCGTCCGCAGCGTTCTGCCCGCCCTCGAATGTCAGGGGGAAGACGCCCATGCCCACGAGATTCGCGCGATGGATGCGCTCGAAGGTCTCGGCAATGACGGCCTTCACGCCCAGCAGGTTCGTGCCCTTGGCCGCCCAGTCGCGCGAGGAGCCGGTACCGTATTCCTTGCCGGCGATCACGACCAGCGGCACTCCGGCGCTGATGTACTTCATCGCAGCGTCGTAGATCGGCATCTGCTCGCCGGCCGGCTGCATGCGGGTCACACCGCCCTCGACACCCGGCACCATCAGGTTCTTGATGCGCGAGTTCGCGAAGGTACCGCGCATCATGATCTCGTGGTTGCCGCGTCGGGACCCGTAGCTGTTGAAGTCGGCGGGCGCCACGCCGTTCTCCTGGAGGTACAGCCCGGCCGGCGACTCCTTGCGGATCGCCCCCGCCGGAGAGATGTGATCGGTGGTGATCGAGTCGCCGAACAGTGCCAGGCAACGGGCCTTGCGGATCATCGGCAGTCCGGGCCGCTTGCGACTCATGCCAGTGAAGTAGGGCGGATTCTGGATGTAGGTACTGGCGCCGTCCCAAAGGTAGGTCCGAGACTCCGTGACACCGAGGCCGCGCCAACGCTCGTCGCCCTTGTAGACGTCGCCGTAGGTCGTGACGAACATGTCGGCTTTCACGGAGCGTCCAACCGCCTGCTGGATTTCGGCCGCACTCGGCCAGATGTCGCGCAGGTAAACCGGCTTGCCGTCCCGGCCGGTCCCGAGCGGCTCGCGCGTCAGGTCGAGGTCCACGGTACCGGCCAGCGCGTAGGCCACGACGAGCGGCGGCGAAGCCAGGAAGTTCATCCGCACTTCCTGGTGGACACGGCCTTCGAAATTTCGGTTGCCCGAAAGCACCGAGGCGACCGAAAGCTTGTTGTCGCCGATCGCCTTCGAGATCGGCGCATTCAGCGGACCGGAATTGCCGATGCAGGTCGTGCAACCGTAGCCGACGATGTTGAATCCGAGCTTTTCGAGGTCCGCCAGCAGGCCGGCACGCGTCAGGTACTCCGTCACCACCTTGGAACCGGGCGCCATCGAGGTCTTGACCCAAGGCTTCACGGTGAGTCCGCGCTCCTCTGCCTTGCGCGCCAGAAGGCCCGCGCCGACCATGACGGCCGGATTCGAGGTATTGGTGCAGGAAGTGATCGCCGCAATGACGACGGCGCCGTCCTTCAGCTCGAAATCACGGCCCGCATCGCTGACGCGGGCAGGGCCGCGCGAAGCCCACTTGTCCTGGTCCTTCTCGAAAGCCGACCGGAACGCCCTCTGCATGTCCGACAGAAGCACGCGATCCTGCGGCCGCTTCGGCCCGGCTAGCGAAGGCTGTACGGTGGACAGGTCGAGGTGCAGCACGTCCGTGTATGCGGCATCCGGCGCGCCGTCGTGGCGCCACATCCCCTGGGCCTTGGCGTATTCGCGCACCAGCGCGATCTGGCCCTGATCGCGGCCGGTCAGGCGCAGGTAAGTGAGCGTCTCTTCGTCAATGGGGAAGATCCCGCAGGTCGCGCCGTATTCGGGCGCCATGTTGGCGATTGTCGCGCGATCGGCCAGCGGCAGCTGCGCGAGGCCATCGCCGAAGAACTCGACGAATTTCTCGACCACGCCGCGCTTGCGCAGTTGCTCGGTCACGGTCAGCACGAGATCGGTCGCCGTCGCGCCCTCCGGCAGCCGGCCGGTCAGCTTCATGCCGATGACTTCCGGGATCAGCATCGTCGAAGGCTGGCCGAGCATCGCGGCCTCGGCCTCGATGCCGCCGACGCCCCAGCCCAGCACGCCGACGCCGTTGATCATCGTCGTGTGCGAATCGGTGCCGACGACGGTGTCCGGGTAGGCCAGTCCTTGCGCATTCACGAATACGACCCGCGCCAGGAACTCGAGGTTGACCTGGTGCACGATGCCGGTGTCCGGCGGCACGACCGCGAAATTGTCGAATGCCGACTGGCCCCAGCGCAGGAACGTGTAACGCTCCTTGTTGCGCTGGAACTCGAGGAGGGCGTTGAGGTTCAGCGAATCCGCAGAACCGTAGTGATCGACCATGACCGAATGATCGATGACGAGCTCGGCCGGGATCAGCGGATTGATCTTGCGGGGGTCGCCGCCGAGCGCCGCCATGGCATCCCGCATTGCGGCCAGGTCGACGACCGCGGGCACGCCGGTGAAGTCCTGCATGATCACGCGCGCGGGCGTGAATGCGATCTCGCGGGCCGGAAGCTTGCGCGGATCGGCGCTCGCGAGCGCAATGATGTCCTCGCGCGTGACGGTCGTCCCGTCCTCGTGCCGCAGCAGGTTTTCGAGCAGGATCTTCAGCGAATAGGGCAGGCGGCCGACCGGGTACTGCGCAAGTGCGTCTAGGCTGAAGTACTCGAAGCTGCGGCTGCCGACGCTGAGCTTGCGGCGTGCCTTGAAGCTGTCCTGCATGATTCCTCCGCGGCAATTATAAGCGACTCGATCACTCCGCCACCCAGGCATTCCTCCCCGCGGTAGAACACGGCGTACTGGCCGGGGACAGCCCCCGCCTGAGGTCCGGAAAAGCGGACGCTTGCGCCATCTTCCGACAGGCTGAGCCCGCAGCCCACGTCGGCCTGGCGATAGCGGAGCTTGACCGTGCACTCGAATTCAGCCGCAGGCGGCGCGCCGGCGACCCAGTGCAGGGGCCCGGTGCGCAGGCCCGTGCAATGCAACGCAGGGTGATCGCGGCCCTGCACGACGATCAGCGCATTGCGTGCCAGCGCCTTGCCGGCGACGAACCAGGGCGCCGCTGCGCGATCCTTGAGGCCGCCGACGCCGAGTCCGCTGCGCTGCCCGATCGTGTAGCGCGCGAGGCCCCGGTGCTGCCCGACGACTTCACCATCGGGCGTCTCGATCGGGCCGGGATTTCCCGGCAGCCATGATTCCAGGAATTCGCCGAACGGACGCTCGCCGATGAAGCAGATGCCGGTGGAATCGCGCTTGGCATGGACCGGCAAGCCGCGCTCGCGGGCGAGTGCGCGCACTTGCGCCTTGCGGAGCCCGCCGACCGGGAAATCGCAACTGGCGAGTTCCGAGGACGAGACCATGTGCAGGAAATAGCTCTGGTCCTTGCCCGCGTCGACACCGCGCAGCAGGTTTCCGCCGGAGCCGATGCGCGCGTAATGGCCGGTCGCAAATCGCTCGGCTCCAAGGCGGCGCGCATAGTCGAGGCACAGGCCGAACTTGATCTCGCGGTTGCACAGCACGTCAGGATTCGGCGTGCGCCCGGCGCGCAGCTCCGCGAGAAAGTGCGCGAAGACACGCTCACGGTATTCCGCCGCGAAGCTGACGCGATGCAGCGGGATGCCGAGCTCGGCGCAGCTCGCGCGCGCATCCTGAAAGTCGGCGGCGGTCGTGCAGTAGCCCTCGCCGTCGTCTTCCCAGTTCGCCATGAACAGGCCCTGGACCTCGTGGCCGGCATCCGCGAGCAGCGATGCCGCGACCGCGGAATCGACGCCGCCTGACATTGCGACGATGTAGCGCGTCATTGCGGCGGGTCCGCCGCTTCCGCCGGCGGCGCCGTCAGCAGATGATTGAGGAGTTCGAGCGGGTAGCGCGCGCCGCGCAGGTAATCGTCGATGCAGCGGAGCACCAGCGGGCTTCTCAACTCGCCCTCGCGCTGGCCCAGCTGATCGCGGCTGATCCACGCCGTGCGGATGATCGCGCGATCGAGCGGCGCGCCGTTGGCGCGATCACCCACCGTGCCGGCAAAGGCGACGCGCAGGAATGTGCGCTCGGCGGGGCCCTGCCACAGGTACACGCCGGTGACGGCCTGAGGCTCGAAGGGATAGCCGGTTTCCTCCAGGGTCTCGCGGACCACGGCTTGCAGCAGCGATTCCCCGTATTCGAGATGTCCCGCCGGCTGGTTCAGCACGACGCGGCGGGCGGCGCGTTCCTGGACGATCAGGAAGCGCCCGGCCCGTTCGACGACGGCAGCGACGGTGATATCTGGCTTCAGGGGCATGCGGCGATTATAGAGGCTGGCCGGAGCGGTCAGCACTCGCCGCTAGAGGTGCTGCTGGCGCGTCTCGGCTTCGGGTTCGCTGGCGATCCAGATCTCGTCGAAGTAATTGAGGTAGCGCCGGGCAACCGCGGGGTCGTTCATCTCGACGATGCCTTCCCAGCGCGAGGCCTGCAGGCGGTAGACCAGTGCGCGGTCGTCCGCGATCAGGAATGCCGCCTGGTTGTCGCGGTGATCCGACTTGACGTGCCGGATTTCGATGTGGCTCGTGATGCGCCGCGCAAGGTGCACGAACTTGCTGCCCTCGTAAACGACGCGCGATGGATCCGCCAGCAGCACCCGTACTTTGGCATAGCTGCGGGACAGAACCAGCTTCTTGACGGTTTCGAGGAACTGCGGCTGGTCGTATACGGACGGCTCGAGGTCCTGCGTGTACATGGTCAGCAGCCGGCGCGCAACGAGGGCGACCTGCTGCGTGGCAGCGCGGGCCTCGTCGAGCGTCGCGATGATCGAGCGCGTACCGGTCACGCTCTGCCGCTGGGTCTGCACCGCTGTCACTCCAGGGTGTGCTTCATCCTCACGTGGATGACGCCCGCCTCTTCGAACACATCGCCTTCGACACGGAAGCCATGCTTCTCGTAGAAGGGCACGGCCTGCACTTGCGCATGCAGGTATGGCTCGCGAATGCCGCGGTGATAGGCCTCGTGGAGCAGCTCGCGCAGTATCAGCGTGCCGATGCCCCGGCCTCGCAGTCCGGCTTTTACCGCGATCCGCCCGATCTTACCGCCCGGATTAAGTCGCCCGGTGCCAACTGGTTCACGGTTCAGGGTGGCGAGTGCGTGAACGCAGACGGCATCGTCGTCATCCCATTCGTCGGAATCGGCGAATTGCTGCTCGTCGATGAAGACTTCCCGGCGGATCTTCCGCAATGAAGCGCCATCGGTGCTCCAGGTCGTCAGCACGCAATCGACCCTGTCGGCCGGCATGGCCAGCCGTCCTCAGACCGTCCTGGCAAGTGCTTCGGCGAGCCCCGTATAGGCTGCCGGGGTCAGCGATTCGAGCCGTCGCCGCACGTCCTCCGGCAAGTCGAGCGTCGCAACGAAGCTCCGCAACTCCCCGGCCCCGACATCGCGTCCGCGCGTGAACTCCTTGAGCTTCTCGTAGCTCCCGGGGATGCCATGCGCGCGCATGACCGTCTGAATCGCCTCGGCGAGCACTTCCCAGTGCGCATCGAGGTCTGCCGCCATGCGCCCGCCATCCGCTTCGATCCGCTCGAGGCCCCGCAGCGCCGAGCGCCATGCAAGCGCGCTATGCGCGAAGGCCACGCCGAGGTTGCGCAGCACCGTCGAGTCGCTGAGGTCGCGTTGCCAGCGCGACACCGGCAGCTTGTCCGCGAAGTGTCTCAGCATGGCATTGGCAAGACCCGCATTGCCCTCGGCATTCTCGAAGTCGATCGGGTTCACCTTGTGCGGCATCGTGGACGAACCTGTCTCGCCGGCCACGGCACGCTGCCGGAAATAGCCGAGCGACACATAGCCCCAGAGGTCCCGGCACAGGTCGATCAACACCGTATCCGCGCGCGCAAGCGCATCGCAGCATTCCGCGATGCAGTCGTGCGGCTCGATCTGCGTGGTGTGTTCGTTCGGTACGAGACCGAGCGCAAGCACGAAGCGCCGCGATTCCGCGCGCCAGTCGACCTGCGGAGCGGCTATGTGGTGCGCGTTGAAGTTGCCGACCGCACCGTTGAATTTTCCAAGCAGTTCCACGTCCTCCAGCGCGGCGGCAGCGCGGCGCAGCCGCGCGACGAAATTGGCGGCTTCCTTTCCGAGAGTCGTCGGCGAGGCCGGCTGGCCGTGGGTGCGCGACAACATCGCGGCCGCCGCCTGGTCCTGCGCAAATCCGGCGAGGCGATCCGCCACGGCGCCGATCAGGGGGAGCAGCACGCTCCGGCGCGCTTCGGAGATCATCATCGCGTAGCAGAGATTGTTGATGTCTTCCGACGTGCAGGCGAAATGCACGAACTCGAGCTGTGCGGGCCGCGCGCCCGCCGCAGCGAGCTGCTCACGGACGAAATACTCGACGGCCTTGACGTCGTGGTTGATCTCGCGCTCGATCTCCTTGACGCGGCGGATGGAGGATTCATCCAGCGCATGGGTGAGCGCCTCGAGCCGGGAAGCAAGCGGCGCGGGCAGGACTCCGAGAGCCGGAAAATGGCCCGATGACGCGAGCTGCCGGAACCACGCAGCCTCGACGCGCACGCGGTAGCCGATCAATGCGGCTTCGCTGAAAAGGGATGCCAGGTCGGCGCACTTGTCGGCATAGCGCCCGTCGAGCGGCGACAATGCTGTCAGGCGATGATCGGTCATGGCGCCAGGCCCAGATGATAGAATGCATATGTTACCCGTGAGCGCCAACGACCGCATCGAAAAGGACAGCCTCGGCGAGGTCCGCGTGGCCGCGTCGGCGCTTTGGGGCGCCCAGACCCAGCGCGCCGTCGACAATTTCCGGATCGGGCAGCTGCCGATGCCGGCGCCCATGATCCGGGCCCTCGGGCTCATCAAGTGGGCCGCGGCCGAGACCAACGGCGAACTCGGAGAACTCGAACCGCGGCTCGCGGCGGCCATCGCCGCGGCTGCCACCGAGATCGCCGCCGGCCAGCATGCCGACCAGTTCCCGGTCGGCATCATGCAAACCGGGTCCGGCACCAGCACGAACATGAATGTGAACGAGGTGATCGCGCGCCTGGCAGCCGGCAGGCAGGGCAGCGCGGTGCATCCGAATGACCACGTCAATCGCTGCCAGAGCAGCAACGATGTCGTCCCGACGGCGATTCACCTGGCGGCGGCGCTCGAGCTTCGGGATTCGCTGTTGCCGGCGCTCGCCGAGCTTGCGCGCGCCATTGCGGACAAGGCGGTGCAGGTCGGCGACCACGTCAAGCCGGGGCGAACGCACCTGATGGACGCCCTGCCAATCACGGTCGGGCAGGAGATGCATGCCTGGCAGACGCAGGTTGAAGCCGCGGCGCAGCGCCTCGAGGGTGTCGCGCCACGTTTGCATCGGCTCGCGCTCGGTGCGACGGCAGTCGGGACGGGCGTCAATGCGCATCCGCAGTTCGCCACGCGGGCCATCGCGCGCCTTGCCGCGAAGACCGGGCTCGCGCTCTGCGGCGCAGCGGACCGGTTTGCGAGCCTCGCCTCTCAGGATACGGCCGTGGAACTCTCCGGCCAGCTGAGGGGTGCCGCTGTCGCGCTGATCAAGATCGCCAACGACCTGCGCTGGATGAATTCCGGGCCGCTGGCCGGACTCGGGGAGATCTCGCTCCCGGCATTGCAGCCCGGCTCCAGCATCATGCCCGGCAAGGTCAATCCGGTGATCCCGGAAGCGGTCGCGATGGCGGCGACCCAGGTCATGGCCAATGACGCTGCGGTCGCGATGGCCGGTGCCTCGGGCAACTTCCAGCTGAACGTGATGCTGCCGCTGATCGCGCATGGCCTGCTGCAGAGTATCGAGCTGCTCGCCGATTCCTGCCGGGCGCTCGCGCGCCGCGCCATCTCGGGACTCAGCGTGAATGCCGGCGCGCTTTCGCAGACGCTGGCCCGCAACCCGATGCTGCTGACCGCGCTCGCGCCGCAGATCGGCTATGACCGCGCGGCAGCGATCGCGCGTCGCGCGGCTGCCGAGCGGCGCCCGATCCTCGATATCGCGATCGAGGAGACGGGTTTGCCGCGCGAAAAGCTCGCCCGCCTGCTCGATCCGGCGCGGCTGGCGAAAGGCCAGCCGTGATCCACGAGCTGGCACCCGAGCTGCACCGGCTGCCGGCCGAGACGCTGCGGCGCGAACTGCGCAGCCGGCTGCGCGACTGCCATTTCACGGATTCCGATCTGCGTGTCGGCGCGATATCCCGTTACTCGCTCGAGCGGATTCGTCCGCTGTTCCCCGCGCACCCGACGCGCGCCGCGGTTCTGATACCGCTCGTGGATCGCGGCGAGGAGCTGACCGTCCTGCTGACGCACCGCGCGACCGACCTCAAGCACCACCCGGGCCAGATTTCCTTCCCCGGCGGCCGCCTCGAGCCGGGCGACGAGGATGCGGTCGCCGCCGCGCTGCGCGAGACCGAGGAGGAAATCGGCCTGCGCCGTGAGTTCATCGAGGTGATCGGCTGCCTTCCGGACCATGTCGTGATCAGCGGTTACCGCGTGACGCCGGTCGTCGGTCTCGTCAGGCCGGGATTCGAACTGGTGCTGGACCCGACGGAAGTCTCGGGCACCTTCGAGGCGCCGCTCTGTCACTTGCTGGACCCGGCCACGCACACACGCCGGATCCACCGCGTCGGCGACGAGGATCTGGAGGTGCTGGACCTGCCCTGGGGCGAGAACAGGATCTGGGGCGCGACGGCCGGCATGCTGCTGACGCTCAGGGAAGTGTTGGGCGGAACAGCGCTCCATGGCGATTGAGCGACTTCTCGAAATCATGGCGCGCCTGCGCGACCCCGCAACGGGTTGTCCATGGGACCTGAAGCAGGATTTCCGCTCGATCGCACCGCACACCCTCGAGGAGGCGTACGAGGTCGCGGATGCGATCGAACGCGACGACCTCCCGGCGCTGCGCGACGAGCTCGGCGATCTGCTGTTCCAGGTCGCATTCCACGCCCAGCTCGCGGGTGAGCTCGGCGCATTTGCCTTCGATGATGTCGTTGAAGCGATCTGCGACAAGCTGACACGGCGTCATCCGCATGTCTTCGGTGGGGTGCCGGTCGCGGATGCGGACGAGCAATCGCGGATCTGGGAGACACTGAAGGCGGGGGAACGCGCGGCGCAGGGGCAGGGCCATGGGGCGCTCGCCGGCATTCCGATGGCGTTGCCCGCGCTGGTAAGGGCGCGCAAGCTCGGCCGGCGTGCCGCCGATGCCGGCTTCGACTGGCCGGATGCACAGGGTCCGCGCGCCAAGATCGACGAGGAACTCGGCGAACTCGACCACGCCGTCAACGGCAGCGGGGACGCCGGCCGCCGCGAGGCGGAGCTCGGCGACCTGCTGTTCTCCGTCGTCAACCTGGCAAGGCATCTCGACATCGACGCCGAAGCGGCATTGCGCCGGGCCAACGAGCGCTTCGAGCGCCGCTATGCCCACCTCGAGCAGGCTCTCGAAGCCCGCGGCATCGGCCCGGGCGCTGCCGGGCCGGAGCTGCTGGACCGCCTGTGGGCGGCCGCAAAGGCCGAGATTCCCTAGCAAAACGCCCTGTACAGACGCCGTATCGGCGTTCAGGACGCGTTCATGGAGAGCGGCCTAGATTGGCAGCGTGCCATAGAAGGAGTCGCACCATGTTTCGCAAGCTCTGGATTTCTGGCCTTGCCGTTGGTCTCGCGGTGACGTCCGCCGGAGCCTGGGCCGATGACTATCGGGACGGCTACCGCTACGACAACGGGCGCGACGCGCGCGAACACCGCGATGATCGCTACGGCGACCGCGATTTCGATTACGCGCGGGTCGTCAATGTCGAGCCGATGCGGCGCCGGGTTCGCATCAGCGAGCCGGTCCGCGAGTGCTGGGACGAACCGGTCTATCAGTCGAATGGCCCGCTGTCTTCCCGGCATGCCGGCAGCACGGTGCTGGGCGGCATCATCGGCGGCGTCGTCGGCAACCAGATCGGTGCGGGTCGCGGACGCGATGCGGCGCGGATCGCCGGTGCACTGATCGGCGGCGCCATCGGCAACAACATCTCGCATGAGCGCGAGCGCCAGCGCGGTTATTACGACGACGAACGGCTGGTCGAGCGCTGCGAGGTCCGTTACCGCGACAGCTGGGACGAGCGCATCGACGGCTATCTCGTGACCTACGAGTACGGCGGGCGCGACTACACGACGCGGATGCCCTATGACCCCGGTGAGCGGGTGAGGATCCGGATCGATGTGACGCCCCTGGGCGGTTGAATCGGGGTCCGGGCCGCGCAAGCGGCCCGGCCTTTTTAAGTTCCACTACAATGGCGCGATGCAGGTGAAGACGAGAACGACACTGCTGCCGCTCCTGTGCCTGGCCCTCATGGCCGGCTTTGCCGCGTCCGGCCAGGCGCTGGCGTCCAATCGCGACCACGACCAGCGCGACCGTGGCGGCGAGCGAGCGATGGCAGATCGCGCGATTTCCCTCGACGAAGCGGTGGCGCGCGCCGAACGTCGCTACGACGCGCGCGTCGTGCGCGCCGAGGAGAAGCGGCACGGCGATCGCATCGAATACCGCATCCGCCTGCTGGGGGCCGACGGCCGCGTCTTCGAAGTGAGGATCGACGCGGAAAGCGGCCGGGAAATCTGAGAGCCGCATGCGCCTCCTGATCGTAGAGGACGAGCCGGCACTGCGCGAGACCCTGGCACAGCAGTTCCGCGGAGCGGGATTCGCCGTGGACCTCGCCGCAGACGGCATCGAGGGCGAATTCTCCGGAAAGGAATACCCGATCGACATCGCGGTCGTGGATCTCGGCCTGCCCGGCAAGTCGGGTCTCGAGGCGATCCGGGCCTGGCGCAAGGCCGAAAAAGCCTTTCCGGTGCTGATCCTGACCGCGCGCGACAGCTGGCAGGAAAAGGTCGCCGGTCTCGACGCGGGCGCCGACGACTACGTCACCAAGCCATTCCGGTTCGAAGAAGTCCTTGCGCGCGTGCAGGCCTTGCTGCGCCGCACGGGAGGCTGGTCGCAGCCGCTGCTGAAGAGCGGCGCCGTCGAGCTCGACACGCGCAGCCAGGAAGTGCGGGTCGACGGCTCCGCCATCGAATTGACGGCTTTCGAATACCGGCTGCTCGAATACCTGATGCTGCGCGCCGGACAGGTGGTCTCGAAGACGGAGCTGACCGAAAAGCTCTACGAGCAGGACTTCGAACGCGACAGCAACACGATCGAGGTCTTCATCGGACGGTTGCGCCGCAAGCTCGACCCCGATGGGAACCGCCAGCCGATCGAGACCCTGAGGGGCCGCGGCTACCGGATCAATCGCGACTGATCGTGGCGCGCCGAATCCCATCGCTGCAGGCGCGCTTGCTGGTGACGCTGGCCCTGCTGCTGCTGGCAGCCGCCGGTATCGCAGCCTGGGCACTCGACTCACAATACCGCGATCTCGGCATGCGCGCGCGCCAGGACGTGCTCGATGCGCAGGTCATCGCGCTGATCTCGTCGGCCGATATCGATGCTGACGGCCGCCTGGTGCCGGAAAACCTCGCGGAACCCCGGCTGGCGTCTCCCGGATCGGGACTCTATGCGGAAATCGTCAGTTCGCGCGGCAGCTGGCGCTCGCCGTCAGCGCTCGGCAGCGGCCTCAATCTCGCGGCCACGCCGGCGACCGGCGAACGCCAGTTCGAATACGCGAAGCTCGCCGACGGCACGCGCGTGCTGGGCCTGTCGCTCGGCATCCGCTGGGAACTCGCCGACGGCAGCAGCCGGGACTTCATCATCCGCGCCGCCGAGAGCCTCGAGCCCTGGTACCGCGAGGTCGCACGGGCGCGCGCATGGCTGCTGTCAGGATCGATCGTGCTCGGCCTGCTGCTGCTCGCCGGCCTCGCTGTCGCGATGCGCATTGCGCTGAAGCCCCTGCGCCAGCTCGAGGCTGAAATCGCCGACATCGAGGCCGGGCGCAGTGACCTGCTGGGATCCGGCTGGCCTCGCGAACTCGTGGGTGTTACAGGAAACCTGAATGCGCTCCTGACCGGCGAGCGCAAGCGGCTGGAACGCTATCGTACGACGCTCGGCAATCTCGCCCACTCATTGAAGACGCCGCTCGCCGCGCTGCGCGGCCTCATCGAGAGCGGCCAGACCGACCGTCAGTCGCAGCTGCTGCAGCTGGATCGCATGCAGGAGATCGTGCAGCACCAGCTGAAGCGCGCTGTCTTCGGCGGCACCGGCGCGACGATGATCGACTTGCCATTGCTGGAACCGCTCACGCAGCTGCGCGGCGCGCTCGCAAAGGTCTATACGGACAAGTCGCCCCGGACTTCGCTCGCGGTCGCGCCGGGAACGGCCTATCCGATCGACGCCGGCGACTTCCTGGAACTGGCGGGAAACCTGATGGACAACGCCTGCAAGTACTGCAAGGCCGAGATCGCGGTGCGCGCGATGCCCTGGACATCCGCCGAGTGGCGCCGCCCCGGCCTGCTGCTGGACGTCGAGGACGACGGGCGCGGCATCCCGCCATCGGAACGATCGCGCGTGCTCGAGCGCGGCGCGCGTGCCGACGAGAGCGTCGCGGGGCAGGGCATCGGCCTGTCGGTTGCGCGCGAGATCGCAGCAGCCTATTCCGGCACGCTGGAAATCGGCGAAAGCCGGCTGGGCGGCGCGCGCGTCAGCGTACGGCTGCCGGGGCGCTGATCAGTCCGACGTACCCAGCCTTTTCACGAACGGAGTGATCAGGTCCATCGGCATCGGGAACACGATGGTCGTGCTCCGGTCGTTGCCGAGCTCCGTCAGCGTCTGCATGTAGCGCAGCTGGATGGCGCGCGGATCCGCGCCCAGGAGCTTCGCCGCCTCGACCAGCATCGCCGCGGCCTGCTTCTCGCCCTCGGCATGGATCACCTTGGCGCGCCGGGTGCGCTCCGCCTCGGCCTGCTTGGCAATCGCACGGATCATGGTCTCGTCAAGGTCGATGTTCTTGATCTCGACGTGCGACACCTTGATGCCCCAGGCATCGGTCGATGCGTCCAGGATTTGCTGCACGTCGGCATTCAGCCGGTCGCGCTCCGAGAGCATCTCGTCGAGTTCATGCTTGCCCAGCACGGAACGCAGCGTGGTCTGCGCGAGCTGGCTGGTCGCCTCGAAGGGATTCGCCACCTGGATGATGGCCTTGTCGGGATCCACGATCCTGAAATAGACGACCGCGCTGACCTTGACCGACACGTTGTCGCGCGAGATCACATCCTGTTTCGGCACGTCGAGCACGATCGTCCGCAGGTCCACGCGGACCATCTGTTGCACGATCGGCCATACGACGATCAGGCCGGGCCCCTTGGTGCCGGCATAGCGACCCAGGGTAAATACGACGCCGCGCTCGTACTCCCGCAGGATGTTGATCGCATTGATCACCAGCACCACGAAAAGAACGACGACGGCTATGAGTACATAGGTCATTAATGGTCTCCTGTCATTCGATCGGCGAGACGTAGAGCGTCAGCCCGTGCACGCGGTCGATGCGCAACTGCTGGCCTGCGGCGACCGGCTCGGTACTGACCGCGTTCCACAGCTCGCCATAGATCCGCACCTGGCCCTTGCCATTGAATGCGGCGACGGCTTCGGCGGTGTCCCCGACCAGCTGTTCGCGGCCGGTCGCGACCGGTCTTCGTCGCGCACGCATTGCCAGCCAGATCGTGCCGAGCATCAATGTGCCGCCGGCGGTTGCAATGCCGCCGATCAGACCGCGGCTCACTTCCATGCCCGCCGTATCCGTGTCCATCAGCACGATCGATCCGATCACGAATGCGACCAGGCCGCCAAAGCCCAGCGCGCCGAAGCTCGGCACGAAGAACTCCGCGATCATCATTCCGACGCCCAGCAGTACGAGCGCGAGGCCTGCGAAGTTCACGGAGAGGACCTGCAGGGCGTAGAGGCCCAGCAACAGGCAGACGCCGCCCACCACGCCCGGCAGCACCGCACCCGGGTTATAGCCTTCAAACATCAGTCCATAGATGCCGATCAGCAGCAGTCCATACGCCACCATGGGGTTGGTCAGCACGGACAAGAGCCTCGCACGCCAGTCCATCTCGACACGCTGGAGCAGGATCCCTTTCGTCTGCAGCACGCGCACGCCGAGCGGCAGTTTCACTTCGCGGCCGTCGAGCGCCGTCATCAACGCCGGCAGGTCGTCGGCGATCAGGTCGATGACGCCGCGCTTCAGGGCCTCGTTTGCCGTGATGCTCGCCGCCTCGATGACCGCGGCTTCCGCGAACTCGACATTGCGGCCGCGCATTTCGGCGATGCTGCGGATGTAGGCGACGGAATCGTTCATCACCTTGCGGTCCATCGCCGTCGATGGCGGCGCGGATTTCTTCGCTTCGCCGTCCTTGCCCTGGTCCGCCTCCCTGTCTTCCTTGTCGGCGGGCTCCGAGCCTCCGATCGGGACGGGTGTCGCGGCGCCCAGGTTGGTGCCGGGCGCCATCGCGGCGACATGACTCGCGTACAGGATGAAGGTGCCCGCGCTCGCGGCATGGGCGCCAGAGGGCGCCACGTAGGTGACCACGGGAATCTGCGCGTTCAGGATGCCCTGGATCATGTCGCGCATCGAGTCCGACAGACCGCCCGGCGTGTCGAGCACCAGCACGAGGAGCGCCGCCTTCTGTTTCTCGGCGCGCGCCAGCGTGCGCAGGAAGAATTCGCGGGTCGCCGGGCTTATCGCGTCCTTGATCTCGATCAGGACCGCGGCCCCAGCAAGTGGCGAAGCTTCGAGTGGCGCGGCCTCCGGCAGCGCCGTGTCCGCGTCCTTGCCGTCCACGGGCTCAGCCTGCGCGACGCCGGCCGCGGCGCCGGCCAACAAGACCGCCAGCAAGCCGGGAATCAGGTGGCGCAGTGCCATTCGAAAGTCTCCACCAGTCGCCATTGATGATAGCAGGCCGGTCTGCTACAAGCGGAACGCGAATGACTCCCGGAGGGGCCATGCTGCGGAAACTCACTGCGATCTGCCTCGCCATCCTCGCGTCTACCGCGCTGGCGCAGACACCGGCCCCGGATACGTCGGTCCAGACCGAACAGGTGGCTCCGGGGATCTACATGCTGATCGGCAAGGGAGGCAACATCGGCGTCTCGACCGGCGCCGACGGCACCTTCCTGATCGACGACCAGTACGCGCCGATGACGTCCTCCGTCATCGCGGCCCTCAAGGCCGTGAACGCCCCGATGCCGCGCTTCGTGCTGAACACCCATTGGCACGGGGATCACACCGGCGGCAATGAGAACCTGGCGAAGGAGGGCGCCTTGCTGATCGCCCATGACCAGGTCCGCGCACGCATGAGCAGCGACCAGTTCGTCAAGTTCGTGCAGATGGCCGTGCCGGCGGCTCCGCAGGCGGCGCTGCCGGTCGTCACTTTCAACGACACCGTGACCTTCTATCTCAATGGCGACGAGATTCACGGCACCTACGTTCCGCACGCGCATACCGACGGCGACGTGATCGTGCACTTCCGCAAAGCCAACGTGATCCACACGGGCGACGTGTTCTTCCGGTACTACCCGTTCATCGACCAGAGCTCGGGTGGCTCGATCGCCGGCATGATCGCTGCTGTCGATCGCATCCTGGCGCTGGCCGATGACAAGACCCGCATCATCCCGGGCCACGGCCCGCTTGCGAACCGTGCGGATCTCGTCGAATACCGGGACATGCTGGTTGCGACCAGCGGGCGCATCCGCGACCTCGTCAAGGCCGGCAAGACGGTGGACGAGATCGTTGCGGCCGCGCCGAACGCCGACTACGACGCGAAATGGGGCTGGGCCTTCATCACGGCAGAGCGCTACACGCGCATGATCTACGAGCTGGTCGAGAGCGAACTCAGCGCAGGTCGAACCTGATGCCCTGAGCGAGCGGCAGTTCGCTCGAGTAGTTGATCGTGTTGGTCTGGCGGCGCATGTAGTACTTCCAGGAATCGGAGCCGGCCTCGCGCCCGCCGCCCGTGTCCTTCTCGCCGCCGAACGCTCCGCCGATCTCGGCGCCGGAAGTGCCGATGTTGACGTTTGCGATGCCGCAGTCGCTGCCGGCGACCGACAGGAAGCGCTCGGCATGCTGCAGCCGGTCGGTGAAGATCGCCGACGACAGGCCATAGTCCGTGTCGTTGTGCATCGCGATCGCCTCGTCCAGCGTCTTGAACGGGATCACGTAGAGAATCGGTGCGAAGGTCTCGTGCCGCACGACCGGCATGTCGTTGCGAGCCCGGACGATCGTCGGCTCGACGAAGAAACCCGGACCCGGCCGCACCTGGCCGCCGCACAGGATCTCGCCACCCTGGGCGCGCACCTTCTCCAGTGCGGCTTCGTAGCCGCGTACCGCGGAAGCATCCACCAGCGGGCCCATCAGGACCTGGGAATCGAGCGGATTGCCGATCCGGACCTGCTTGTAGGCCGCGACGAGGCGGCGCTCGACCTCGGCAATCCGCGACTGGTGCACCAGCAGGCGGCGGGTCGTCGTGCAGCGCTGGCCGGCGGTTCCGACCGAGCCGAACAGGACCGCCGGCACGACCAGGTCCATGTTGGCGAACTCGTCCACGATGATGGCGTTGTTGCCGCCGAGCTCCAGCAGACTCCTGCCGAGGCGCGAAGCGACACGTTCGCCGACCCGCCGTCCGACATTGGTCGAGCCGGTGAAACTCAGGAGCGCGATGCGCCGGTCGTCCACCATGCGGCTCGCGAGCGAATTGTCGGCCGGCACGAACATCTGGAAGATCGGCGGCAGCTTCTCGCTCGCCATGACTTCGTTGCAGATGCGCTGCACGGCAAGCGCGCAGAGCGGCGTGTTGTGCGATGGCTTCCAGATGCAGATGTCGCCGCAGACGGCCGCCAGGAACGCGTTCCAGGACCAGACCGCAACCGGAAAATTGAAGGCGGAGATGATGCCGACCACGCCGAGCGGATGCCATTGCTCGTACATGCGGTGGCGTGGACGCTCGGAGTGCATCGCGAGGCCGTACAGCATGCGCGACTGGCCGACCGCGAAATCCGCGATGTCGATCATCTCCTGGACTTCGCCATCGCCCTCGGCCTTGATCTTGCCCATTTCCAGGCTCACGAGGCTGCCGAGCAGGTCCTTCTTGGCGCGCAGCGCGTCACCCATCAGGCGCACGGCCTCGCCGCGCCGCGGCGCGGGCACGTCACGCCACTTCAGGAAGGCCGCAGCGGCACTCGCGGCCACGCGCTCATAGTCCGCCTCGGTCGCGGCGCGCACCGAGGCGATCAACTCGCCGGTCGACGGATCGATGGAATTGACCAGCGGCGCGTCCTCCGCCGCATGCCAGCCGTCGCCGGACCAGGCGCCCGGATTGACGGCGGAGAGACCGAGCCCCTTCAGGATGTCAGCCTTGTTCATCACCGCACCCCCACGAGGTTGCGCTGGCGACCGGCCTTGCCCTCGACCACCATGCGCCCCGATACAGCCTTGTCTCCGCCATCCTGGTACCAGGTCCCGAAGCGGTTCGCGAGGAAGGCCGGCAGCCGGAACTGCTCCTGGCGCACGAAACCCCGGTAGGCGGCGGGCTTGGCAAGAACCTGGTCGACCACGGCCGTGATGCCGGCCGCTGTCGTGACCTGGATCGCCGACCACAGGCGCCCGGAAATCTGCTGCGGGTAGATCTTGTTGACGTAATTTTCCTCGCGCAACTCGCCGCCCTGGCGGCCCGTGACCGCGACATAGACGATCACGACATCCTGCAGCGTCTGCGGCACGGCGTTCTCGAGAATGCGCTTCAGCGTGCCGCGGTCCTGGTTCAGCTTCAGGTCGTTCATCAGCAGGCGCACCTGCTCGCAGTGCCCGGGATAGCGGATGGTCTTGTAATTCATCTGCTCGCAGCGCTCGCCGAAGGTCTCGCCGAGCGAGCCCAGGCCGCCCGAGGTGTTGAAGGCCTCGTACAGCGTGCCGTCAATCTCGATTTCCTCGAGGCCTTCGAGCGGCGCCGTCTCGACCAGGCGCCGTTCCGCTATCGCCTGGCAGGGATTGCCGTATTCGTTGATCAGGCCCTCGGTGGACCAGGTCAGGGAATACTTCAGGACATTGTTCGGATGCTGGGGCAGGGCGCCGACGCGCAGCTTGACGCTGCGCAGTTCGTCGAAATGGCTGATCAATTCGTTGGCCGCAATCGAAATGAAACCGGGTGCCAGGCCACATTGCGGAACGAATGCGGTCTGGGCGCCCTCGGCGATCGCGCGCACCGCGCGCGTGACCTCGACGTCTTCGGTCAGGTCGAAGTAATGCAGGCCGTGGTCCCTCGCGACCCCGGCCACCGCGACATTGCAGTAGAACGGGAGCGATGAAATGACTGCGTCGACCGGGTGCTCTTTCAGGTGGCTCGCGAGCGCAGCCGTATCGGTGCCGTCGAGGGCGAATGACGAGAGGGTGCGGCGCTCATGCGCCCGTGCGACGCTGCCAGCCGTCTCTCCGTTGACGTCCGCGAGCTGCACCTGATAATCGCCTGCCTCAGCCAGCAGGCCGGAGACCAACGCGCCGATTTTCCCGGCGCCGAGGACCAATACGCGATGCATGTCGATGCTCCATCAGGGGAGGCGCATTCTGCCCATTCGGATGCACAGAAACCACCCCCGACGGCGGTTATTTTTGCAGTGCAGCGAAACCGTGTACGATGCCGGGAATCATGAATACTGCGTTGGAAACGATTGGCTGGACCCCGGAAAGCTGGCAGCGCCTGCCGGCGCAACAGCAGCCGCGCTATGCGGATGCGGCGAAACTGGCACGCGTTATCGACGAGCTTTCGCGTCTGCCTCCGATCGTCGTTTCCTGGGAGGTTGACCAGCTCAAGTCTGAACTCGCGGCGGCGCAGCGCGGCGAACGATTCCTGCTGCAAGGCGGCGACTGCGCGGAGGGATTCGCCGACTGCGAATCCGCGACGATCGCGCGGAAGCTCAAGATCCTGCTGCAGATGAGCCTGGTGCTGCTGCACGGACTCAAGAAGCCCGTGATCCGGGTCGGACGGATGGCCGGGCAGTATGCAAAGCCGCGTTCCGCCGACACCGAGACCCGCGACGGCCTCACGCTGCCGAGCTATCGCGGCGACATCGTCAATCGGGCGGCATTCACCGCGGCTGACCGCGAGCCCGATCCCGAACTGCTGCTGCGCGGCTACGAACGCGCGGCGCTCACGCTCAATTTCGTGCGCGCATTGGTCGACGGCGGATTCGCTGACCTGCATCATCCGGAATACTGGGACCTCGGCTTCATGCAGCATGCGAAGCTCAAGGATGCCTACCAGAAGATCGTCAACTCGATCACCGACTCGCTGGATTTCTTCCAGGCGATTTCCGGCGGACCCATCCACGAGACCAGCCAGGTCCGGTTCTATTCGAGCCATGAGGGCCTGCACCTGCTGTATGAACAGGCACAGACGCGTTTCCTGCCGCGGCGCGAGCGCTGGTACAACCTTTCGACGCACATGCCGTGGATCGGGATGCGAACTGCAAGCCGGGGCGGCGCGCACCTGGAATATTTCCGCGGCATTGCCAACCCGATCGGCGTCAAGGTCGGCGCATCGATGGATCCTGCCTGGCTTGGCGAACTGACGCGTATCCTGAATCCCGAGGGCGAGGCGGGGAGGCTGACGCTGATTCATCGCTTTGGCGCCGCCGACATCGAAAGATCGCTGCCGGCCATGATCAAGGCCGTGCGCGACAGCGACCAGCAGGTGCTGTGGGTCTGCGACCCGATGCATGGCAATACGGAGACCACGCCACAGGGCGTCAAGACGCGCCGCTTCGACAACATCCTGTCCGAGGTCAAGTCGGCATTCCGCATCCACGAGGAGTGCGGCTCCCGTCTCGGCGGCGTGCATTTCGAGCTTACCGGTGACGACGTGACGGAATGCACCGGCGGCGCGCGCGGCCTGTCGGACGGCGATCTCGCGAGGGCGTATCGCACGACGGTCGATCCGCGGCTCAACTACGAGCAGGCGCTGGAACTCGCGATGCTGATCGCGGGTCACCGTGGGGGTCGTTAAAAGCATGGTAGTTCAGGGGGTTATAGTTGATATCTGAGAAGACACCTGATGCGAGTACGCCCACCGGCCGATTCCCTGTGCTGCGCATGGAGTGGGCCGAAGTGCTCCGTCCCGAGGCGGTCGCGTTCGTCAACAAGCTGGTCGACCGTTTCGGCGCGCAGGTGGCCGAACTCCTCGCGGACCGGGCGAAGCGCCAGCTCCGTTTCGACGCCGGCACGCTGCCGGATTTCCTCGACGCGACGCGCAAGATCCGCGAGTCCGCCTGGCAGATCGGGCCGATCCCGAAGGACCTGCGTGACCGCCGCGTCGAGATCACGGGTCCCACCGATCGCAAGATGATCATCAACGCGCTCAACTCGGGCGCCAGCGTCTTCATGGCGGACTGCGAGGATTCGTTGTGCCCGACCTGGTCCAACGTGATCCAGGGACAGGCCAACCTGATGGAAGCGGCGCGCGGGACGCTCGCTTACACGAGCCCCGACGGAAAGTCGTACCGGCTGAACGAGTCGACTGCGGTGCTCGTCCTCCGCCCACGCGGCTGGCATCTGCCGGAGAAGCACTGGATGCGCGAGGGCAAACCGGTTCCCGCGGCGCTCGTGGACTTCGGGCTCTACCTGTTCCACAACGCGAGCGAATTGCTGAGCCGAGGCAGCGGGCCCTATTTCTACCTGCCGAAGCTCGAAAGCCACCTCGAAGCGCGGCTCTGGGCCCAGGTGATCGAGTACAGCGAAAAACTGCTCGGCCTGCCGCGCGGCTGCATCAAGGTGACCGTGCTGATCGAGACGATCACCGCGGCGTTCGAGATCGACGAAATCCTCTACGAACTGCGCCAGAACATCGTCGGGCTCAATTGCGGGCGCTGGGATTACATTTTCAGTTTCATCAAGAAATTCTGCCGCCGCCCGGACTTCGTGCTGCCGGACCGCAATTCGATCACGATGACCTCGCACTTCCTGCGCTCATATTCGTTGCTGGTGATCAAGACCTGCCATCGGCGCGGCGCCTTCGCCATCGGCGGCATGGCGGCGCAAATCCCGATCAAGGGCGACCCTGAGGCCAATGCGCAGGCGCTGGCGCGCGTGCGCGCCGACAAGGAGCGCGAAGCCGGCGACGGCCACGACGGCACCTGGGTTGCGCACCCGGGCCTCGTGTTCGTTGCGCGCGACATCTTCGACCGGCTGATGCCGGGGCCGAACAATCTGCAGCGGATGCGCGAGGACGTCACGGTCAGCGCCGCTGACCTGCTGCGCGTCCCGGTCGGCGACATTACCCTCGCCGGCATCCGCAACAACCTCGACGTCGGCATCCGTTACCTCGCGGCCTGGCTGGGCGGCAATGGCTGCGTTCCGATCCATCACCTGATGGAGGATGCGGCCACGGCCGAGATCTCCCGCGCGCAGTTGTGGCAGTGGGTCCGCCATGAATGCCGCCTGAAGGAAATGCGAACAGTATCGCTGGATCTCATTCGCGAACTACAGGCAGAGCAACTCGCGAAGATCCGCGCTGAAGTCGGCGAATCCGCATTTGCCGCCGGTCATTACACGCGCGCGGCGGAACTGCTGGACCAGCTGACCGCGAACCCGGAGTTCGAGCCGTTCCTGACCCTGACCGCCTACCGCGAAATCGACTGATACCGGAGAACCCGATGATTCCGAAGACCGCCAGCCAAATCGAGCAGGAATGGAGATCCGACCCGCGCTGGAAGGGCGTGCAGCGCGGCTATTCCGCAACCGACGTCGTGCGCCTGCGCGGCAATGTGCACGTCGAGCATTCGCTGGCGCGCCTCGGCGCGCAGAAGCTGTGGCGCCAAATGCAGGAGCAGCCGTTCGTCAATTCGCTCGGCGCGCTGACCGGCAACCAGGCGATGCAGCAGGTCCGGGCCGGCCTCAAGGCCATCTACCTGTCGGGCTGGCAGGTCGCCGGAGACGCGAACCTGGCCGGCGAGATGTACCCGGACCAGTCGCTCTACCCGGCGGATTCGGTTCCCGCCATCGTCAGGCGCATCAACAACACGCTGCTGCGCGCGGACCAGATCTGTCATGCCGAGGGTGACGATTCCATCGACTGGCTGCAGCCCATCGTGGCGGATGCCGAGGCGGGCTTCGGGGGCGTGCTGAACGCCTTCGAGCTGATGAAGGCGATGATCGATGCGGGCGCCGCCGGCGTGCATTTCGAAGACCAGCTGTCGAGCGCCAAGAAATGCGGGCACATGGGCGGCAAGGTGCTGGTGCCGACCCAGGAAGCGATCAACAAGCTGGTCGCCGCGCGCCTCGCGGCCGACATCTGCGACGTGCCCACGATCCTGGTCGGCCGCACCGATGCCGAATCGGCGTCGCTGCTGACATCCGACATCGACGAGCGGGACCGTCCGTTCATCACGTCGAAGGAGCGTACCAGCGAGGGGTTCTTTCCGGTCAAGGCAAGCCTCGACCAGGCGATCGCCCGCGGCGTGGCCTACGCGCCGTACGCGGACCTGATCTGGTGCGAAACCGCGAAGCCGGACCTGCATGAGGCGAAGCAGTTCGCGGAGGGTGTGCACCGCAAGTACCCGGGCAAGCTGCTGGCCTACAACTGCTCCCCGTCCTTCAACTGGAAGAAGCGGCTGGACGACACGACGATTGCGAAGTTCCAGCGCGAACTGGGCGCGATGGGCTACAGGTTCCAGTTCATCACGCTGGCCGGATTCCATGCCATCAATTTCACGATGTTCGAGCTTGCGCGCGGCTATCGCGAATCGCAGATGAGCGCCTATGTGACCCTGCAGGAGGCCGAATTCGCCGCCGAGGCGCATGGCTACACGGCGACCAAGCACCAGCGCGAGGTCGGAGCCGGCTACTTCGACGCCGTGACCCAGGCGGTCACAGCGGGCAACTCATCCATTACTGCGATGAAGGGCTCGACCGAGGAAGCGCAGTTCAAGGCGCGCTGAGCAGGCCTCGCGATGGGCGAGGAGACCGCGATTTTCGACCCCGGCTGCCGGCGCTGCGAACGGCTGGCGGGCTTCCTCGACGAGGTCAAGGGCCAGCATCCCGCCTACCACTGCCGGCCCGTAGCCCCGTTCGGAAGCCTCGCACATCGTCTGCTGGTCGTCGGTCTTGCGCCCGGATTGCACGGCGCCAACCGTACCGGCCGGCCTTTCACGGGCGACCACGCCGGGATCCTGCTGTACCGCACGCTGCATGCTCACGGCTTCGCCAGCCTGCCTGCATCGGTCTCGGCGGGCGACGACCTCAGGCTCGTCGATTGCCGCATCACGAATGCCGTGAAGTGCCTGCCGCCGGCCAACAAGCCGTTGCCGGCGGAGGTGCGGCGTTGCAATCACTTCCTGATTGCGGAACTGCAGGCCGTCCCGGAGGCCGGCGTCATCGTCGCCCTCGGTGCAGTGGCCCACGGCGCCGTCCTGCGCGCACTCGCCCTGAGACCGGCGGCAGCGCATTTCGCCCATGGCGCGGAACATGAACTCCCGCGGCACCGGCGATTGATCGATTCCTATCACTGCAGCCGCTACAACACCCAGACCAGGCGCCTGACCGCGCCGATGTTCGACCGGATTTTCGCCCGCGCGCGCCACTTGCTCGCGGACTGAGAGTCGCGACACCATGCGCCGGTGAGCGACTTCGACGCCAGGGCCTTTGTCGGCACGCTTCCCGCGCGGCCGGGCATCTACCGGATGCTCGGTGCGGACGGGGAGATCCTCTACGTCGGCAAGGCGCGCAGCCTGAAGGCGCGGGTCGGCAGCTACTTTCGCCCCGACCAGCTGCAGCCCAAGGTGCAGGCGCTGGTGCGGCTGGTCACCGGCATCGAGATCACGGTGACCAATTCGGACACCGAGGCGCTGCTGCTCGAGCACAACCTGATCAAGCGGCACCGGCCGCGCTTCAACGTGATCCTGCGCGACGACAAGAGCTTTCCGTACCTGCACATCTCGGCGCACCGGTATCCGCGGCTGACCTTCTACCGGGGCTCGCGCAAGCCGGCAGGCCGCCTTTTCGGCCCATATCCGAGCGCGAGCGCGATGCACGAGACGCTGAACCAGCTGCACAAGCTGTTCCGGATCCGCAGCTGCAAGGACAGTTATTTCGCCAACCGCTCGCGCCCCTGTCTCGAATACCAGATCGGGCGCTGCTCGGCGCCCTGCACGGCGTTGATCGGCGAGCAGGCCTATGCTCGCGACGTGCAGTCGGCCGTCGAGGTGCTGGAGGGGCGCGCCGCCGACGTCACGGCACGGATCGGCCGCGAGATGGACCAGGCCGCCGAGGGACTCGACTACGAGCGCGCCGCAGTGCTGAGGGACCAGCTGGCCGCGCTCACCGACGTCCAGTCAAAGCAGATCGTCAGCCGGGTGCGCGGCGTCAAGGACACCGACGTGATCGCCGTGGCGGAGGAGGGAGGCGAGTTCTGCATCTCGCTGATGTTCATCCGCGGCGGCCAGTTGCTCGGCACGTCGACCTTCCATCCGCGCGCCCCGATCAGCGAGGCGCCGGAAGTGCTTTCCGCATTCCTGGGCCAGCACTACCTCGAACGCGACCCGCCGCCGCGCATCCTGCTGTCCCACGAAATCGATGACGGCGAGGCGCTCGCCGAATCGCTCACCGCAAAGGCGGGCCGGCGTGTGCGGATCAGCCGCGCGACGCGCGGGCTGCCGCAGCGCTGGATGCAGCTCGCGAAGCAGAATGCCGCGAACGAATTGCGCATGCGTCACGCGAGCCAGGCGAGCCTGACCGAGCAGTTCGCGGAGCTGGGCTCGTTCCTCGGCCTGGCGACACCGCCCGCACGCATCGAGTGCTTCGATGTCAGCCACACGCAGGGTGAGGCAACCATCGCGTCCTGCGTCGTATTCGGCCCATCGGGTCCGCTCAAGGCCGAATACCGCCGCTACAACATCGAACAGGTGGAGCGCGGCGACGACTACGGCGCCATGCGCCAGGCGCTGACCCGCCGCTATCGCCGGCGCCAGCAGGAACATGATCCATTGCCCGACCTCTTGCTGCTCGACGGCGGCGCCGGCCAGCTCGCTGAGGCCGCGCGCGTGCTCGCCGAGCTGTCGCTCACGATTCCCGCCGTTGCGGGCGTCGCGAAGGGCGCCGATCGGCGCGCCGGACAGGAGCGCCTCTTCTTGTTGGGGCAGAAGTCGGCCTCTATACTGCCGCCGGACTCGAAGGCGCTGCACCTGATCCAGCGCGTGCGCGACGAAGCGCACCGTTTCGCGATCAGCGGCCATCGCAGGAGCCGGGCGCGGTCGCGGCAGACTTCGATGCTCGAGGCAGTTGCTGGCCTCGGCCCGGCCAGGCGCCGGGCGCTGCTGAAGCAGTTCGGCGGCCTGCAGGGCGTGCTGCGCGCCGGAACGGAGGACCTCGCGCGAGTGCCTGGCATCGGCCCTGCGCTTGCGCAGGCGATCTTCGAGCATCTGCATCCTGGAGCCGGATGACCAATCCCTACACCATCCCGAACCTGCTGACCGGGCTCCGGATCGCGCTGATTCCGGTGATCGTCGGGCTGTTCTACCTGCCATACCATTGGTCGGACATGGCGAGCGGTCTGCTGTTTGCGGTGGTGGGCATCACCGACGCCTTCGACGGCTACTTCGCGCGCAAGCTTGGCCAGGTTTCGCGCCTGGGCGCCTTCCTGGATCCGGTCGCCGACAAGCTGATCGTCGTGACGGCGCTGGTGCTGATCGTCAGCAAGAATCCGGTCTGGTACGTGACGCTCACGGCGGCCGTGATCATCGGCCGCGAGATCGCGATTTCGGCGCTGCGCGAATGGATGGCGGAAATCGGCGCACGGCACAAGATGCAGGTGTCCGGCGTCGCCAAGTTCAAGACCATCGTGCAGATCACCGGCCTGTCGATGATGTTGTTCCAGCAGGATCTGCTGACGCTCCCGATCTATCGCTTCGGGCTCGCGCTGACGATCATCGCGGCCGTGCTGACCTTATGGTCGATGGTTGCGTACTTGCGTGCCGCCTGGCCGGAACTGAGGGGATTCCGGCAAACTTGACAGCCCGGACCCGGCTCCTAAAATGACCGCCCCTGCGGGAATAGCTCAGTTGGTAGAGCGCAACCTTGCCAAGGTTGAGGTCGCGAGTTCGAGCCTCGTTTCCCGCTCCAGAATTCACGGAAACCCCGGGACGTCATCCCGGGGTTTCGTGTTTAATGCCCCCGAAGGCTAGGTGGCAGAGTGGTCATGCAGCGGCCTGCAAAGCCGTGTACGCCGGTTCGATTCCGACCCTAGCCTCCAATCACGACGCCCTCGCAGGCGTTGAAACTCACGTTCTCAACGACTCGTGCCCCTTGGGGCTCGTTAGTTGATCAGCGATATCAGACTTGCTAATTAACGATATGTATATTATCGTTTATCAATGCGCCTAGTCATTGGAGTGCAACGCTGATGTCCAAGTCATATTCCGCCGCTCTGCCGATCGCGCACGTCGTGCTGCGGATCCTCGTCGTCCTGAACTGGCTGTGCGGTGCCGCGATCCTCGCTCTGCTGGTTGTCATGCCCAACGAGCAATGGATCATGGCCGCTTTCAAACTCACGCCTTCGCCTGAGACAGAGCAGCTGGTCATGGGCATGCGCGCGATCGCCGTGCTCGGCCTCGCCGTGATCCCGCTGAACTATGTGGTCCTCAAGCGGCTGATTGCGATGGTTGAGACGGTTCGCGCGGGCGACCCGTTCGTCGCCGCGAACGCAAATCGCCTGCAGGCGATCGCCTGGGCGCTGCTCGCGCTGCAGCTGCTCAGCCTCGTCATCGGCGCGATCGCCAAGGCGCTTTCGACCCCGGCGCATCCGCTCAATCTCAATGCCGGCTTTTCGATCAATGGCTGGCTCGCCGTGATCCTCACGTTCGTTCTGGCCCGCGTGTTCGCAGAAGGCGCGCTCATGCGCGAAGACCTCGAAAGGACGGTGTGACATGGGGATTGCCGTCAAGCTCGACGACCGGCTCCACGACCGGCGGATGACGCTGACCGAGCTCGCCGATCGGATCGGAATCACGCTGGCCAACCTGTCGATCCTCAAGACCGGCAAGGCGCGGGCAATCCGCTTCACGACACTCAATGCGATCTGCGAAGCACTCGCTTGCCAGCCCGGCGATATTCTCCAGTTCGAGCCTGACGAAACGGAGCAGGAGCGGCCGCGCGCTGCGCCGCGGCGGAGCGCTACGCGATGAACCCGGTCCCGCAGACCGCACTCAATCCTGCCGCAGGCGCCGCTGAACGTCGATGAATAACCACAGGATTGCGCCTGTCACGGCAAATGCCGAACCGCTGGCCAGCGTGGGCAGCCAGCCGAACCGGTCGAGCATGAATCCGATGACCGGCGCGAGGAAGCCGGCGGCATTGCCGCCGGTATTAACGACCCCGTAGGCCGTTGCGGCATGCGGGCCGCCCGTGTAGGTCGAGGCGGCAGCGAACGATCCTTCGGTGAACTGCGTGAATCCGAAGCACAACGACAGCAGTCCGACGGCCATGTACGGATTGATCGAATAAACGCCCGCCACGAGGAACACGGCCACCAGGATCAGGCCGGTCATCGCCGTCAGCCGGCATCCCCATCGCGCCCCGATGCGACGGCACAACCGGTCGCAGGTGAACCCGCCGGCAACGGCGAGCGCTGCGCCGGTCGCGAACGGCAGGACGTAGAGGAATCCGCTTTCCAGCAGGGTGAATCCTCGTTCTTCAACGAGGTAGGTGAAGAGCCACTGCGAGAACATGTAGAAGACGACATTCATGCAAAAATAGCTGGCGGCGAGCAACAGCACGTCGCGTCGCGCCAGCACTTCGAGCCAGTGACCCGCCGCAGTCGCATCCGTGAATGCCGGGTCGCGATCGCGGTCGATCAATGCAATTTCGTCGCGCGTGATCGCCCGGTGCTCGGCCGGCCTGTCGCGCCCGTACCAGTACCACCAGGCCCCGGCCAGCAGGCCGAGCGGCGACAGGATATAGAACGACTCGCGCCAGCCGTAACGGATGATCAGGAGCGTCACGATCGGCCCGATGGCCGCCTGGCCCAGCGTCAGCCCTGCGCTGGACAGGGCATTCGGCAACGCCCAGCTTCCGGTGGGAAACCAGCGCGCGAAGGCGCCTGTCATGACCGGATAGATGGGGGCGTTCGCCATGCCCATCAGGAAGCGGACGACGATCAGCGAGGCCATCGCGCCGGTCGCAGACGCCGCCATCAACGCCGGCGCGAATCCCGTCAGCCACGTGAGCACGCCCCAGGTGACGGCGATGACCGCCATCGCGCGGCGCGGTCCATACAATGAGCCGAAGACGCCGCCCGGAATCTGAAACAGCGTGTAGCTGATATTGAAACTGCCGAGGATCCAGCCGAGGTCCTCGCTGCTGAAGCCGAATTCCTGGCGAATGCTCGGGATCGCAACCGAAATATTGTTGCGCAGCAGGTAATTGACGAAGCTCAGCACGATCAGCACCGCGAGAATGCGATAGCGCACCGGCATGAAGCGCAGGCTCGTCATGGATATTTCAGGCCGCCGCCGGCATGCGCAGATCGCGGTCGCGCCGCAGGTCGCCAAGGATGCGATGGGCGGCGTTGTAGCCCGGCGCGCCGGTCACGCCGCCGCCAGGATGCGTTCCGGCGCCGCAGAGATACAACGCACGCAGCGGCGTCGCATACCTCGCATGCGCCGGGACGGGACGCATGAAGAAGAGCTGATCCAGGCGCAGGTCGCCGTGAAAGATATTGCCCTCGGTGATCCCGAAGACGGATTCCAGGTCGAGCGGTGTGTACAGGCGGCTCGCGACGAGCGACTGGTTGACGGCCGGCACCGAACTTCCAATCTGGCGCAGGAGCTGGCGTTGCAGGCGGTCGCGCTCCACCCGCCAGCTCGAATCGCTGAAGCGGAAGGGCAGGAACTGCACGAAGCAGGTCATTACGTGCCGGCCCGGCGTTGCAAGCGATGAATCGATCAACGACGGCACCAGGCAATCGATCCAGAGTTGCTCCGCGATCTTTCCCTGGCGCGCTTGCTCGTAGCATTGCTGCGCGCCCTCGAGCCAGGGCACCAGCGTGAACTGGGCACGCTGCAGGGCATCGGCCGCCGGGTCGCCGCCGTTGAGCCGCGGCTCCTCTGCGAGCACCAGGTTGAGCTTCGCGCAGGGCCCGTCCATCTTGATGCCGCGTACCGCGGCGAGAAACTCAGGATCCAGTTCGACGTTCGGTACGAGCCCGAGAAAGGTCCGCTTGGGGTCGGCGTTCGAGACGATGACATTGGCGGCGATCTCACTGCCGTCTTCCAGCACGACCGCACGCGCACGGCCATTGCGCACGACAATCTGCTTCACCGCAGTGTTCGTTCGTAATTCCACGCCTTTCGCGCTGCAAGCCGCAGCCATGGCCTGAGTGATGGCGCCCATGCCGCCCATAACGTGCCCGACGAAACCCTGCTTCGCTTCGGGTCCGCCACCCAGCAGATGGAAGAGAAGCCCAAACAGCGTGCCGGCATCGTAGGGGCCGCCGTGCTTGCCGTAGAGGCTGTTCGCGAGCACCAGGGATTTCAGGTGCGGCGAATCCAGCGAGCGATCGAGGAATTCCCCGAGGCTGCCGTTCGTGAATGCAACCAGATCGGCGAGCTCCGGCCCGCGCAGGCGCCGGAACCGGAATGCGTAACGCAGCAGTTCGCAGAAGCCCGCAAGGCCGCTGCGATGGAGGTCCGGCGGCGCCTGCATGAAGAGCGGCTCCAGGTGCCTGGCCAGGCCCTCGAGCCGGTTGCCGAGCGACAGGAATCGCCCGCAGTCCGCCGGGGCGAACCCGCGGAGGAATTCCCGCATGCGGCCGCGATCGCTCCACCAGGGCAGCACGACGCCATCGGGCGTCACCGCCTGAACGGTCGGCTCGGCCGCCACCATGCGCAGGCCCTGACGGTCGAGCTCGAGGTCGCGGATGATTTCCGGGCGCAGCATGCTCGCCATGTACGATGCCGTCGAGACGCGACAGCCGGGCGCCGCGACAGGATCGATCTCCTCGGTGACGCAGCAGCCGCCCAGGATTTCACGCCGCTCGAGCACGAGCGTGCGCTGCCCGGCGCGCGCCAGGTAGAACGCGGCCGTCAGGCCATTGTGTCCGCCGCCGATGACGACGACGTCGTAGCGTTTGTCTTTCGTCACACAGCGGGGCCTGGACGAATCGGAGATCCGTCGAAAAAGCGGCCCAGGCGGAATGCGGAAACCTCGCCCGGATCCGCGCGGCCGCGCACCATGTCGGCGATCAATCTGCCCGCGCCCGGCCCGATGCCGAAGCCATGGCCGCTGAATCCCGTCGCGATGACGAATCCTTCGAGTCCTTCGACGTCCGAGATGATCGGCAGCACGTCCGGTGAAGTCTCGATCATTCCACCCCAGGATTCAACGAATGGCGCGCTGGCGATTTCCGGAAACCGTTGTCGCAGGGCCTCGCGCATTTCAGCGAGCACGGCCGCTTCCGGAACGGGATCCAGGATCCTGCGGCGTTCAAACGGGGAGGGCGCATCGAGCGGCCAGCGCGCGGGCTCGGCCAGGGCCTCGAAGAAGTCGCGCCCGAATCTCAGGCGCAGCGACTTGTGGCCTTGCCGGAGCGCCGGCAGGAATTTCGCGGCAAACCGGAAAGTGTCCGGCGTCAGCGAATGGAGGCTCGAGCTGCCATGCGCGACCGTGTAGCCGCCGTCCAGGCGGCGCCGGATTGCGATGCGCGGCGACCAGGCTTCGCCCTCGAGCAGCCGGGTCGCAGGCGCGGTTCGCGCAACCGTGCCCAGCACCGTCAACTGCGGCACGGCGATGCCGAGCGACCTGCAGAACATCCGCGACCACGCTCCGGCGGCGCAGACGACCACGGGCGCGCGCACGCTGCCATGTTCCGTGACCACGGACTGGACGCGGCCGGCAGCGCGCTCGATTCCGCGCACGGCGCATTGGCTTACGATATGGGCGCCCGCCCGCTCAGCGCCGCGCGCGATGGCGGGTGCGGCGCGACCCGGCTCGGCACGGGCGTCGCTCGCGGTGTACATGGCGCCGGCCCAGCCGCCGCTGGAGTGAAGGACGCCGTCCAACTCGCGGCCCGCAAGCATCCGCGTGTCCATTCCATGCGCGCGGGCGACTTCAAGCCACTCGGCGAGTTCCGATAGCTGCGCGGCGTCTTCAGCGAGATAAAGGGAACCGCCCTGCCTGAAACCGGTGTCCTCGCCGAGGTCGCGCTGCAGCTCCTGCCAGAGGCCGAGGCTCCGGATCATCAGCGGCAATTCGATCGGGGAGCGTCCCTGCTGGCGAACCCAGCCCCAGTTGCGGCTGGATTGTTCGCCGGCGATGCGACCCTTCTCGAAAACGGCGACCGCCACTCCCTGGCGCGCGAGGTAATAGGCCGCCGAGCAGCCGACGATGCCGCCACCGATGATGGCGACGTCGACGGCGCTCGGCATCAGCCGGCCGGCGGCATTCCACGCCCATTCGTCAGCGCTGGTTCCGGGTATCTGCTGCTCGCCTGTCATGCGCGGGCTAGCCTACTATGTCCGAACGTCAGACGCCCCGGTGGCGGAATGGGTAGACGCTACGGACTTAAAATCCGTTGCCCGCAAGGGCTTGCAGGTTCGACTCCTGCCCGGGGCACAAAGACAAGCGCGGCGCAGCGACGCGCGTCGCTCGTGCTTCATCGCCCTTTAGCGCGGCCCTTCGGAGCGATCAGATCGGGTTCGCTCGCTGGACTCTTCTGCCTGGACGTTTCAGGGAAGTAGAGCGGCGGCTTGAACAGTCGCGCGCTGCAGTGACGGCAACTGCCCCAACCGTTGCGGTAATTCTCGACTGGTTCGATCCAGCGCTTGAAGCACGAGCCGCAGGTCACGACACTCGCGACGCTGACGATCGCCAGCGCTTCGTTATCGCCGCTCTCGACCGTCAGGCCGTCCATGACGACCATGTGCCGGCCCGAATCCGGATCGTCAAATTCGACGACACCGTTGCGGTGCATCACCCGATGCAATTCCTTCATCGAGAACCCCTCACGTTGCCCCGGCGCGCCCCAGATACTTATGTGTCTTATTTCGACGAGGCGTGCCGGGACACGATACCCCGCCGCAGCCTCATAAATCCACCGCTGGACGCGGTTTCATTATGTCAATTGGTATTCCAGGGCTGCTGCGGGCCTCGCAGGTGGGCCCAGGACACCCGTAAGGCCGCAAAGAGGGTCCGCTTCAGAGCGGGTAGATGCCGAGCGGCCCGAACAACTGCCAGCCATTGCCCTGGTTCTGGTATTCGGCCCGACACTCGAATTTCGCTGGCTCGCCGGCCTTCTTCGGCTCGTTGTCCTGCCAGCTCCACTCCACATCGCCGTCGAAGACGACCACGCCGGCGCATTCAACGACTGTTGCGGCGCCCATGCCTTCATAGACCTTGGTCTCGGCGGACTTCACATTGAATTCGACGAGCTTGCCCGTGACCTTCATCTCCGTCCTCGTCGGGTCACGATTGATGCCTGCGAGCACGATCTGTGGCAACTGGCTCAGGTCCGGTCCCTGGGCGCCGTTGCCAGCCGATGCTGTCTGCGCCTGGCCGGCACTCGGGCCCGGCTGCGCTGCGCCGGGTTCCGCTCCCTTGCCGCTGCCACAGGCGCTCAGCAGCGACGAGACCAGCAGCATCAAGGCTGCGAAATACCCTTTCATTCCGGATCCCCCAAACATTGCCTGGAAGAAATCTTAGCGCGGATAAAGTGCAAAGGAACGATCCATCGCGTATAGCCCACGCTGGCGCGAGGCTTCGCAGACATCCTTGCGCCAGTCCTCGACGGATGCGCAGGCGCGGGCGGCCGCATCCCCGGTGTAGCGTGCCATCCGCTCGATGGCGCCCTCGATACAGACGATCTGGTCGTCGCGATCGCCCGCCCCGCAGATTTCAGCGAGTGACTGCGGCGCGCGCATGAGCACCTGCACGTGCCCGTTCCCTACGCCATGGAAGCAACCCAGGCGATACGGACGCTCGAGCGCCAGGCAGCCGCGTGTCAACTGTTCCAGGCTTCCGCCACCATCGTAGAAGTCGCGCAGCGCCACGGGGAATCGGTATCGGAAACAGGCTGCGGGGTAGGGCGACTGGTCACAGGGAAAGTAGATCGACTTGCCGAGCAGGTAGTCGGTCGGGGGATTGTTTGCGAGTTCCATATAGGCGCCGGTCGCGCAATAGTAGGACTTCGCGTACGTGCCGAGCTGGTCACAGGATGCCATCGCCGCGTTGACATCGTAATTCGCCATGTACATGAAGGCGTGGCCCAACCCGTGGATGCAGTCGCCGATCGAATACTCGCCGTTCGCGGCGCAGGCCGATTCGACGCGGGCCGCAAGTGCCTTGGGCTGGGCGTCCTGGTTGGCGGCCGGATCGGCGAGGCCGGACATCGCCTGGCGGAATACACCGTGCATGCAACCCGAATTGCAGACGTTTTCGCAGGTCGCGAGGGCACGGCGGATCTCGCCGGCCTTCTCGTAAATTACCTTGCCGAGGTCGTGGCCGCGCCCGTGGCAACCGGGATCGACGCGCTTCAGGGTTGCAATGATGCCGTTCGCGCCGATGCGATCGATCCATGCGGTGTAGAGACCGCGCAGGTCGTCGCCGGGCTGCGCGCGCAATGCAGCCTCGAATTCCGCCCGGAGATCGGTCGTCTTCTCGAGCGGCAGTTGCAGGACGCGCTCGGCATCCAGGGCATCATCGGGCTGGGGTCTGACGTCGCCGACTGCGATTTCAGCCGGCAGCGCCAGAAGCGCCATCAGCCATGGCAGCCACGAGCAGGGCGCAGGTCGCGTCATGCGAAAGGAGGATACCCGACAGCGCCGGCAAGCGCCTCCAGGCAGTCTCAAGGCTCCCGATTGCCGAGCAGATAGCGGAAACTGATGCCCACCATCCAGACTTCGTCGTCATATGGCAGTGCGCCGAGCGTCAGGATCGTCGGCAGCGTGTCCGGAGCGACACCCTCGAGGGCCCAGTCATCGGTCGTGAAATTTTCGTAGCGCAATTGCAGGCCGGCTTCGAGCTTTTCTGACCAGCGATAAAGGACCCGCGCCCGCACCGAGTCGAGCGTCGTCTTCAGGTCCGGGAACGGGCCGGGCGGGCCGCTGATGCTCGCGACGTCGATCTCGGTCTTGCCGTCACCGCGCGTGTATTCGAGCTGCAGGTCCACCTTGTCGCCCAGTCCGGAAACGCGGATGCCGCCGCCAAAATTACGGAACTGCTCGGTGTTATCCGCACGCCAGTCGGGCATCGCGAAGGCCGCGCTGCCCGCCTGTTTCGTCTGCATGTCCTCATATCCGCCCGAAAGAAAGACGGCGATTTTTTCGGAGACTGACCAGGTGAGATCTGCCGCCACGCGCAACTCATTGCCCGCCGTCAGACCGATCAGCGAACTCGAATAGCTGTCATCGGCATAAAACGCGCTGGCACTGACCGACACCGGCCATTTTTCCGGTGAGGCCGTCGCCGTCAGCTCGCCGAACTGCTGGTAGCGGTAAGCGAGATTGTATTTCCGCATCAGCGGATTCTGTTCGAGACTGGCCGCCAGCGTCTGGTCGTAGCCGCTGGTTTCCCTCCGGGAGATTCCGCCGCGCGCGCCGATGTCCATCCAGGAATTCGGCCGCCATTGCATCCGGCCCCAGCCGGAGTCCTCGGTCTGCCTCTTCACCTCCTGGAAATCCCGGTCGAGTCTCGTGTAGTCGTAGCCGGCGGACAGCCGGAGCGTGTCATACAGCCGGTAATCCGCGCTCGCGTTCATGCGCAGCCGCTGGAATCCGTACGGGACGTTCAGCTCGGTGTCGCCGGAGAGGAAGCTGTCGGCGATGACCCGGGTCCAGGGTGACTGCGAAGTATTGTTGTCACGCTCGTCATAGCGGACCGCAAACTTGACGCGGACATCCGGCAATGGCTTCGACACGACCGTCAGTGCGACATTGGTCGTGTCGATCTTTGCATCCAGCGTGGAGCGGGGCAGGGCGCCGACGGCGATATTCGGATTGGTCGTGTATGGCAGCAGCGGGTCATTCTGCGTCCCGCGTCCCATTGCCGCCGAGAACGTGATGTTCGTGTCCAGCATCGCGACGCGATAACCGCCGTTCAGCGTCAGCTGCTGGAAATCGTTGTCCGGCGCTTCGGCGAGCGCGCCTAGCTCCGCCCCGGGCGCCGACAGGAACGGGTTTTCCCAGTTGACGGCACTGAACCGGTCCTCGAAGAACGAACCGTAGTACGCCAGCTTCAGGTAGCCCTTGTCCGCGTCGTATCGGATGCCCGCGTCGAGCTGCTCGGTCTGGTAGTCGAAGCGATGCGGCAGCAGACTTGAAGTCGTGAAGTAGGACCCGGCGAGGATATTCGTTCCGTCGCGCTCCTGCCGCTGATAGTCGGCAAACAGCCGGAACCGCGTCGTCGGCTGGTAGCGGCCGCCCAGCTCGACGGTGGTCCGGTCGCTCTCGATGTCCTGTGACGAAAGACTCTGCGCCAGATCGGTCATGCCAGACGTGGTGCCGGCGAAAGTCCAGGCCGCAGGCAAAGCCAGGAGATTGCCCGCCGAGTGCGTGAAGACCGTGCTGGTGCTGTCGAACCGGCGGCGCGGCAACTGGCTGTATGCCAGGCGATAGTCAAATGTCCCGGGGCGCGCGCCGTCGATTTCAAGCACTCTCGAATCGAGCCCGAGGTCCTCCACGCGCCAGTGCAGGCGGTGGGTGTCGGTGGCATAGCGGCCGTTGCCATCGACGTTCGCATAGCCGCCCTTCGTGTCGTAGCCGGTCGCATCGCCGAAGGTCGCGGCATCCTCGCTGACATAACTGCCACCGGCCGTGACATCCGCCCGATAGCCCTTGGCGAACGGGCACAACTCGCATTTCCACTCGGACGTGTCGGGCGCTGCCGATTCGGATACCGGCGCGATCAGCGCTGACGCCACGATCGTCAGCGGCGCAAGCGATCTCGACCGGTGCCGCCGGGGCCCGGGCATCCTCTTCACCTCTCCATCGCGAGCGTGCTTCATCCTCGCCCCTCAACGCATCAGTTTCGAGCCCGACGGGTGATTCGAGCCGTGCACCTGCGAATGGCAATTCAGGCAGCTCTGGCCGAGCAGGTACGGCGATGGCGTCCCTGTCGCCAGGCCTCCGGCGCCGTAGGCGATGCTCGGATGCCCGCTCTGCGAATGACAGCTCTGGCAGAGCAGCGGCGCGCTGCGGACCAGCATCGCGGGATGGTTCGACCCGTGCGGGTCGTGACAGTTGGTGCAGTCCTCGGCAACCGGCGCGTGCTCCCACAGGAAAGGACCGCGCTTTTCGGCATGGCACTGATAGCAGGTGTCGTTCACCGTCTGCCGCGCGAGCATCTTTTCGGTGGTTGCACCGTGCGGGCTATGGCATCCCGTGCAGGCCATCTTCCCTTCGCGTAGCGGATGCGAATAGGCCTTCAGCGAATCGCTCTTGCGGAAAGCATGGCAGCTGTAGCACTTGCCCGCCTGCGTCGACGCGCCAAGGACAGGGTCGTGGGCGACGTGAACCTGGTGACAGCCCGCGCACGCCACCCGATTGTCGTCGTGCGCGCCGCCATGCCAGGCAAACCCAGTGTCCGCTTCATGGCAGCCGAGGCACATCCCGTTCTGCTTCTCGACGCTGGCGGCAGAGTCCGCCTTGAATTCGATGACCCGCGCCAGCTTGTCGTCGATCATCTGCATGCCGGCATGCGCGCCGCCAGGCCCATGGCAGGATTCGCACTGCAGCTGGCCATGGCCGAAGGGGCTGCGCGGATCCGTCGGCGCGCCATGCTTGGTCTCGAATATCCCGACCACCTCAGGAACGTTGTGACAGCCGAGGCAGGTATCGGCGCCATTCGGCGTGTACGGCGTGACCGCGGCTTCCGCGGTTTCCTGGGAGACTGAAAGCGCCGGCATGCCGAAGCCGACGCAGAGCAACGCGACCAGCAATGAGTGCGATGGCCTTGTCACGCGCCTAGGAATTTTCGTTGTTCTCAATGCGCTCGAGTCCCGGATTCCTGGCGGGGCATGCATCGCCACATGCCCCGCCACAGTATGACGTCAATTGAACTGGAAGGTACCGACCCCGTGCATGATCTTCACGTCGGCGATGCGTCCCGGCCCATGGCAAAGCTGGCAAGTTTCGACGCCGGATGAAATCAGCGTGCTGTCGGCCGCCTTGGTCGCCCCGAAATCGCCGCCGTTCTGGATCATGTGCTGCGCCTCGAGCGCGCTGAAATGGCAGGCCGAACAGACCGCCGTATTGGGCGAGATCACGACGTCATCCGTCGGCGACGCCTGATTGGCTCCGACACTCACAGTCGTTCCCAAGACCTTGGCGGTGTCGACCGGATAGTAGGTATTGGCCTGGTGGCAACCCTCGCAGTTCTTGAGTCTGCCCGGGTAGAGAACTTCGAACAGACTTGCGGTACCGCCGAATCCGCAGATCTCGACCGGCATGCCCACACGCCCCGAGCCGTCTTCCCCGGATTCGTGGATCTTGTGGATCATGCGCTTGAAGTCGATCGACTCCTGGGCCGTTCCGGTCGCGCAGTTGCCAGCCGCCGCAGTTCGCCGACCGACGTCGGTCATGTTGGGGTTATGGCAGGTGACGCACACCTCTGGCTTGTCGGTGCGGTTGTTGCCGTGCAGAGACAGCTGGTGGTGGCAGTCGTCGCACTTGGTGACGTTGACGACCGTCCGGCGCGCCACCGCTGCCGCATCCGTGATCTTCGCGTAGGCGATGGCGTTGGTGACCGCAATGCGATCGATGCTGCCGTTGTTGTCCGCGTCCAGCGCCGGATGGCCCTCGATCCCCACCGATGCGCTGCCGACCGCCGCCGCCGGTATCGCGGTCGTTGACGTCACCGTAAACGTGCCATTGCCGTTGTTGGTCGAAGCGCCACCGCAGGCGCTCAGCGGATTCATCTGGATCGGCAGGGCCGGGCTGACGCCGCCGGTATTCGTGTAGTCGGTGGTGCTCCACGCAATGTTGACGGACATCCGGCTCGCGCCACCGGCACAGACCGTGAACGGCGCATCCGCCTGGATGTCGTAGGCCGCGTTGGCATTGGTCGGGTTAGTGACGGAGAAAGTCACTGACGGGAACTGGCCGGGAGCGGTGTTCGAGACACTCAGAATATTGAACTTGAATGTCGCGCTCGCCGTGGCGGTCCTGACCTCGTGCGCGACCGGCACCTGTACGAGCCTGCCTTCGGCATTGGTCACGGTCCCGGTCGGGCCGTGGCAGTCCGCGCACTGGGTGTCGTCGTTGAACGTGAGGCCACCCGGATGCACGCCGTCTTCGATCGCGAAATCGTGCACGCCGTTGGCCGCGATGCCATCGTCGTAGTGGCAGGTGCCGCAAGCGGCGCGATTCGACACGATGCGGTAATTGCTGGCCTGCGGTGTGTCCGCATCGCTCTCCTGGTGGCAGGTCTGGCAATTGCGGATGTCCTGCGGAAACTCGACCTCCGACCATTCATGCGTGCCGATCACATAGTCCGGCCGGGCGGAATGGATGCTGTGGATCATGCGCTTCAGGTCCACGGTCTCGCCCGTGGCGCCCATGATCGTGGAGGGGTTGTGGCAGGTGACGCAGTACTGGACATCGGTCCTCGCGCCGCCGTGGAATCCCAGCACGTCGTGACAGGCGTTGCAGGTATCGTTGTCGACGATCAGGCGCGTGAATGTGGGTGCGCCACCGGCCGGCACGAAGTCATAGACGCCATTGCCGGTAATCGGCGCCTGGTTGCGAATCTCGATGCCAAGACGATGCGTCTTGGTCGCGTCGAATACCGGCGCGCCCGGATAAGCCGTCAATGCGCTCTTGAACGTGAACCGGTAAGTGCCGTCGTTATTGTCGACGAATACGCCGCCATCCGAGCCTTTCTCGGTCGTACCCTGGGCACTGGGGACGCCGCCATCCGCGCGCGTGATGTAGTTCTGCCAATGGCTGGACCCGCCGCTGCCGGCCGCTGCCGGCAATAGTTCCGCCAACACGAAGCGGACGTCGGTCGCTGGCAGTCCGACCAGTCCCTGGGTCAGGTCATTGGAAAGCCGGAAATTCACGACCGGCGCACCGCCGCCTGCAGGCACCGTAACGCTCGTAACCGCAATGTTGATCAGGTCTGCGCTGTCGATCGGAACACCACCACTGCCGCCGGGAGGCCCCGGAGGTCCTGGGGGCCCGCCCGCGCCGGGAGGGCCGGGGGGGCCGGCGACGGCTTTGGAGCCGCTGTCACCGCATCCGGCCGCGGCCAGACCCAGTAACAGGACAAGTGCCAGACGGCTCGTGAATGCTGCGTTCATGGTCATGACCCCTTCCCACCTACAGACGATCATCTCACGCTATCAGGCGCCATGCGGCACCCTGTGACGCGCCGAGGGTATCAGCGGGGGTAAACCCGGTAATTGACTTGGATCAATGCTTGCCGCCCGCAGCAAGCTGCCTGCGGGGCGGAGGGGCAGGTGCAGATCGTCGAGACGCGGTCGCTACTGACCCGGCTGGCTCGCGTAGAAAGACGAAACGCTTTCGATGATCGAATCGCTGTACGGCAGGCTCATGTTGTGCATCATCGAACTCTGTCGACGATCATCGCGATAGGCCCGGAGCGCCATGATCAGGTAGTCCTTGTCCTGACCGCTGATCTTCGGAACTGCCATCGAGGCATTTTCGACGCCGGCGCCATGGCAGCGATCGCATTTCTCAATCAGGTCATGAACGAAGGTCTGGCCCTTTTCCGCGGGCCCGGATTTCTGGACCGCGTAGAACGCCGCAATATTCTCGATGTCCTGCTGCCGCAGGCCGCTGACATAGGTCTCCATGCTTTGGTGGCGGCGCGTCTTGCGGTATGCCTTGATGGCATCGACCAGGTAGCTGGCATCCTGCGCCGCGAGATTCGGCGTCGCAGCGTCGGTGCTCACGCCATGCGGGCCATGACATCCGCCGCACACGGCGGTCAGCGGTTCGCCCGCCACCGGATCGCCGAATGACGGCGCACTGCGCTGCGCAGGATCCTGCGACGCGAAATAGAGCGCGAGGCTCTCCTCATCGAGCTTGCTCAGGCGGCGCAGGAGGACGTGCATCGGATCCGTCTTGCGCACGCCGTTCAGGTATTCCTGGATCGCGACCACGAAATAGCGCAGTTGCTGCCCGGCGAGGCTCGGCACGCCGGCGCTGGTCGCATTGCCGTCCGCGCCATGACACTTGGTGCAGTTCGCCGCGAGCGCCTTGCCATTTTCATAGGGATTGAAGACCTCGGTCGTCTTGCCGGCAGTGTTTGCGACCGGCGGCAGGCTCGCGTAATAGCCGACCACGTTGTGCAATTCCGTTTCGGTCATCCGTTCAGCCATGTCACGGAGAGCGGCATGCGTGCGCCGCCCTTCCTTGTACGCGGCGATCGACTCGAGAAGATAGCTCTCCCGTTGCGCGGCCAGATTCGGGATGGCCGGCGCGGTGCCGCGGCCGTCCAACCCATGGCAACCTTTGCATTCCCGCTCGGCAAGCGTCTTTCCCGCGACGAGATCGGCCGCGACCGGCGCCTTGGCCGTGGACTTGGCGGGCGGTGCGCCCTTGTCCGCGCAGCCGAACAACGCCACTGACAGCGAAATTGCGAATATCAGGTGTTTCATATGAGACCTCGGGGCATGGACGACCCTTGCGGGGTCATGCGCCTGTCAAACTGCCGGCGAATCCGATCAGCACCAGGACCAGCAACGTCAGGCCGAACGCAAGCAGGACGATGCCGAGAATCCTGGAGCCCAGGGTCATGGCCGGCGATGGAATGTCGACCAGGTACTTTTCGAGCTGCCCGGTTGCGACCAGCTCGTCGTAATCCAGCGTGTGCTCGCGCCTGAACTCCTCGAGCGACACGGCACCCGTGAACATCACGACATCGGGCGGCGGGAACTTGTCCGGCCGGAAGTGATTGTTGAAAAAGTGCACCGTGAACAGGAACAGGATGGCGAGGAAGGCCTCTTCGCCGTGAGCCAGCATGGCGAGATTGAAGACCCAGCCGGGCCAGACCGCCGCGGTCAGTTCCTTGAACCACAGCATCAGGCCGCTGCCGCCGACGATCGTCAGGCCCCAGAACGGCGCCCAGTAGTCGAAGCGCTCCCAGTAGGTCCAGCGGCCGAAGACGGGTCGCGGCGCCTTGCCGAAGAACCACCTGAACATGGCGACGATGTCGCGCAGGTCCTGGGGTCCCGGCACCAGCGAGGTATGCCCGAACCAGTTGAATGTCCTCCACCGCGGAATGAAGCGGACCATGAAATAGAGCACATGGCCTAGGAACAGCGCGAGTATGACGACCGCGGCCACCCGGTGGATGATCGCGGCGGATTTCGGGCCGCCCAGCGCGTTCATGACGGCCACCGCCCAGCCGCTATCCGCGTAGAAAGCCGCCATCCCGGTCAGGGAGAGGATCATCAATGCCACCGCGAAGAACAGGTGCACCAGCCGCCAGCCGAGCCCGAAGCGCCGATAATACTTGCCCCGGAACTGCGGCAATTCGGCGGTCCGGACGTGCGGGGTGGTCTTGCGTGCCTTGCGATCCTGGTACTCGCGGTAGAACCACAGCGCCGTATGGGTCCAGAAGAACAGGAACACGCCGGAGATCAGCGCGAGCATGAATTTCGACGCGATCCACATGTAGGGATAGCGCTCGTAGTCGTGGGTTGTGGCATGCGGCTGGAACGTGACGAACCCGGCGCTCGCGTTCTGGTGGCATTTCCGGCAGGTCTGCAGCCGGTTGCCGGGGTGCACGGTGGATGCCGGGTCGCTGACGCGCTGGATGGCGTGGCTGCCGTGGCAATCGAAGCACTTGGCGGTATAGGCGTAGCCCAGCGTGTTGACCTGGCCGTGATAGGTCTGCGTGTAGGATTTCAGGCTGTCGGCATGGCAGTTTCCGCAATTCCTCGTGATGACGAGGCGGGTCGAATCGAGTGCCGGGTTTTCGACGTCGTGTGTCGTGTGGCAATCCGAGCAGATCGCCGCCTTGGGATTGCCGTTTTGCAGCACTTCCCTGCCGTGCACCGACGTCGAGTAGGCCTGCAGTTCCGCGACATGGCACTTGCCGCAGACATTCGGGATGTTCAGCCGCCATTCGGCGCGCACCGTGCTGCCCTGCGGGTAGACGTAGTGGGCGTCATGGCAGTTGTAGCAGGTGGCATTGGTGCGCGACTGGTCCTCGATATTCGGCCGCGCGTGGATCGACTTCATGTAGCGGTCGATCTGCTGCTTCACCATGCCCAGTTTTTCGATGTCCCGGGTCCTGTTTTCCTTCTGGGCCTGCACCCACAGACTCTCGTGGCACTGCACGCAACTGATCTTGATGTTGCCGTTCTTCTGATGCGGGATCTCGGTGATGTCCCGGTGGCAGCCGACGCAGAGCTGCTTGCCGTGGACGCTCGACTCGAACTTCTCCGGGATGACGTGCAGATCGCGCATCTGCCCGTCGGCGCCCGGCATCGAGAACCCTTCGGTGCCGTGACAGGCGAGACAAATGGAATTGTCCGGCCCTTCGTCGGCGGCAGCCGGCAACGCGAGAACCTGCGACACCGCAAGGCAGATGACGCCCGCCGCGATCCGCGCAGCAAGTACTGCATTCCGGGTGACCATCGATTTCCTTCCTGGGCTCACCGGGTCCGCGGCCAGTGTTCTGCAGGGTGAATTCAGGTTGTGGCTCGAATTCACCTGGACTCAGTTGTTCTTCGCGCCTTCCTGAACCCAGACCCTCAGCGTCTCGATTTCGCGATCGCCGAGTTTCTCGCGGCCGTGCGGCATGCGGATCGACTGGTCCGCGCGGCCTTCGACCAGCATGTTCAAGGTGCTGGTGACCGGATCACCGGGTATCACGAATGGCCCGAACTTGCCGCCCTTCATGAAAGTCTCGTAGCTGCTCATGTCGAAGCCGCTGGCGGCATATCCGGTGCCGCCAGGCACATGGCATTCCAGGCAGTACTTCTTCAGGATCGGCTGGACATTCGCGCTGTAACTGACATTCCTCGGCGCACAGGCGGACAGCATGGCCGCGCCGGCAAGCATCGCTGCACAGACCCCAAGCTGCCTGATCATCGGCAACCCTCCGCTCGGCCTGCTACCCCCATAGCTACTGCATCTGACTGATGATGTACTCGACGGCAGCCTTGGCGTCGGCTTCCGACGCGGCGCCACCCTTCGGCGGCATCGGCGCCTTGCCCTTGACCACAACCGCTGTCAGTTCCGCGGCTCCCTTCTTGATCAGCGGAGCCCACGCCGCCTTGTCGGTGGCCTTCGGCGCCATGACGGCATGGCAGCCGGCACAGGACTTCTTCCACACCGCCGCGCCGTCAGCGGCAGCCACAGAAGTCATGAGGCCCGTGGCAACCGTCGCGAGGACAATCACTATTACACGCTTCATCACGCACTCCTCTCCATTCGAGCATCTACAAGGTACCATCTTCGCATGGCGCCGAATTGACCTGTATCAAGTTGGCAGGCCGAAAGCGGCGTAACCTTCGCTGGCCGGGCCGTCATTGCGCCACGGCTCTGGAAGCTTCGTCAATGTCGCAGCGCGGAACATTCGAGTTACGGCTGGTGCCCCATTGCCTGCGGGCTGCTCTCGCAGCGTGCCTGATGGTGGCCTCAAGCCTGGCCGGCGCCCAAGCCGTGCGCCCGGCCGCGACCGACGATTTCCGGGCGGCATACGCAACGCCCCAGGATGTTGCCGAAGGGAAGCGCGTGGCCGACGCGTCCTGCGCACGTTGCCACGGCCCGAACGGCATCAGCAGCGCCATGGGCGTGCCGCATCTTGCCGGCCAGCGCGCCGTTTACCTGCACCTCGAGTTGAAGGCCTACAAGTCCGGCGCCCGGGGCAAGGGCATGATGGCGGATGCTGCCAAGTTCCTGAGCGATGATGCGCTGATCAAGGTCGCCGCCTGGTATGCCAGCCTCGATCCGGCCCACGCCTGCGTCGGCTGCCGCGAACAAGAGCGCGCCTGCAGCGCCAGATCCGGCGAGCGCCGGCAAAGCAGCAGCAGCGGCCTGCGCGGGTTGCCACGGCGACAACGGCATCAGCCAGATTCCCGGGATGCCGAGCCTGGTCGGGCTCGATCCGCAATACCTGGTCGCGGCGATCAATGCCTACAAGAGCGGCCAGCGCAAGAACGACATGATGACGGCGCTGGTTGCCGGGCTCGGCAACGCCGACATCAACAACATCGCGTTGTTCTACGCCACGCAGAAGCCGGGGAGGGCGCAGACCCCGGCCGCCGGAAACAAGACGGCCGGGAAGGCTGCCGCCGCTGCCTGCGACGGATGCCATGGCGGGGCCGGGAGCGGCACCACGCCAAGCCTGGCTGGTCAGGATGCCAGCTATTTCGTTGCCGCGATGGGCGCCTATAAGGACGGCACGCGCGCCGATCCGATCATGAAGGGCCAGGCGTCGGCGATCGCGGAAGCGGCCGCGGCGGACATCGCGGCCTGGTACGCGAGCCGGGATCCGCAACCGCCAAAGCTCGCGAAAGCACTCAGCACGTCGGACTGGACGCAGCGTTGCGATCGCTGCCATGGGGTCAACGGCAACAGCACCGACCCGCGCCTGCCGGCGCTCGCGTCCCAGCGCGCCGACTACCTGGAGTGGATCCTCAAGGCATTTCGGACCGGCGCGCGCAAGAGCCCCGCGATGACCGCGATGGCCAAGGTACTGACCGAAGCGGACGTTGCGACGCTCGCCGCTTACTATGCGCGCCAGAAAGCGCGGCCCGTCGTGTACGTGATCCTGCCCGCACCGGGATGAGCCCAGGCCATTACACTGATACGCCTCGCAAGATCGAAGGGAACCGACGATGAGTGACGTCCCGCTGCATCGGCTTTATCACCACTATTCCGAGCTGCCATACAGCCTGCGCGCGCTGTACACGGCGGTGCTGATCATTCTGAGCCTCGGTTACCTGTTCGCGCTGATCTACCTGTTTCACACCTATGCGGCGCGGGACGGAAACCCGGGCTCACTCTCATACCAGGACCTCGTGGTCGCCTACACGGGCAGCGGCAAGGCTTCGCGGCTCGAATCGGCCCTGCGCGGGCCGATGTCAACGATGCTGCCGGCGGACGAGCTCGCGACAATCGTCGACTGGCAGCAGAAAGGCGCGGACCGCGCCGGGTACGAGGCGGCCATCAGGCCCGTGCTGGACGAGCGCTGCATGGCCTGCCACGACGGCAGCAATCCGCACCTCGTGAACCTGAACGGCTATGACAACCTGATGAAGGTCACCGCACAGGACACGGGCGCCGACATATTCACGCTGGTGCGCGTGTCGCACATCCACCTGTTCGGCATCAGCTTCATCTTCTTCATCCTGGGACTGATCTTCAGTCACGCCTACGTCCGCCCGGTCTGGTTCAAGTGCCTCGTGATCACGCTGCCGTTCGTCGCGGTAGCGACCGATGTCAGTTCCTGGTACTTCACCAAGCTGTTTCACCCGTTCGCCTGGGTCGTGATGGCCGCCGGCGCGACCATGGGCCTGTGCTTCGCCTTCATGTGGGTCGTGTCCATGTATCAATTGTGGGTATCCCCGACGCCCGCCAGGGTGACCCAGCGGCAAGCCGCCGACAGGCACGGCGTCGGTTAGGGGGAGGGGCAGCGCCATGAAACCCGCCGGCCGCTTGACTCAGGTCATTGCGGGCCCCGCCCGGCCCGCCGATAAGTACCGTCTTATGGAAGCCGGGGTCCGCTTCGATGCCGCCGTCGTGCGCCGCTACGATGTGCCGGGGCCGCGCTACACCTCCTATCCGACGGCGCTGCAGTTCAGTGAAGGCATCACTGAAGCCGACTACCTGCGCGCCGCGCAGGAATCCAACGGCGACCCGATACCGCGGCCTTTATCCATCTACGTGCACGTGCCGTTCTGTGAAAGCCCCTGTTTCTACTGCGGCTGCACCCGGATCATCACCCGCGACCGCACGGCCGGAGCCCGCTACCTGATCCGCCTGCAGCGCGAGATCGAGCTGCAATCGCGGCTTTTCGACAGCGACCGGGTCGTGGATCAGCTGCATTTCGGAGGCGGCACTCCGACCTTCCTGACCGACGTCGAGATCGCCGAATTGATGGGCGTCATCCGCCACGGCTTTGCGCTGCGCGACGACAGTGAGCGCGAGTACTCGATTGAGGTCGATCCGCGAACCGTGGACGAATCGAGGCTTGCGGCCATCGCCGGGCAGGGCTTCAATCGCATCAGCCTGGGCGTCCAGGATTTCGACCCGGCCGTCCAGAACGCAGTCAACCGGATTCAGCCACGCGAGGCTGTCCTCGAGGTGATCGCGGCCGCACGCCGCCAGGGTTTCCGGTCGGTGGCGATCGACCTCATCTACGGACTGCCGAGGCAATCGGAAACCGGCTTCGCGCAGACGCTCGATCAGGTGATCGAAGCCCGGCCGGACCGCGTCGCGGCCTACAGCTACGCGCATCTTCCGCACGCATTCAAGGCGCAGAAGCAGATCAAGACGGATGACCTGTGCCCGCCAGAAGTCAAACTCGCGCTGCTTGGAATCACGATCGATAAGCTGACCGCCGCGGGCTATGTCTACATCGGGATGGATCACTTTGCGCTGCCCGACGATGAGCTCGCGCTGGCGCTCGAGGATGGCAGCCTGCAGCGCAATTTCCAGGGCTACTCGACACGCGCCGGGCTGGATCTCATCGGCCTCGGCATGAGCGCCATCGGCCAGGTCGGCGACCTCTATTACCAGAACCACCGCCTGATGGATGACTGGAGCGCGGCACTGGATGCGGGCCGCCTGCCGATCTGGCGCGGCCATTGGCTGACGCGCGAGGACCAGATCCGCGGCGGCGTCATACGCGCGTTGATGTGCCGGGGCGAACTCGACATTCGCGAATTCGGCGACCAGTTCGGAATCGATTTCCGCTCGCACTTCGACGCGGAAATCCGCAATCTGGCCCCGCTCGCCAGGGACGGCCTGATCGAGGTCGGGTCTTCGCGGCTGCGCGTTACGCCGCTCGGCCGGCTGCTGGTGCGGGCGATTGCGATGCAATTCGATGCTTATCCGGGCGGCCAGGCTACCGGAAAACCGGGTCGGTTCTCCCGCCTGATCTGATAGAGCAGGCCGCACGCCGGCACCCGGGGTACAATAATTGCCCTGGGTGCGAGAGGCCTGATGTTGAGCGGCCCTGCTACACAACCACAGCTCAGTCTTTACCAGCTGCGCCGGACCTGCGGCACTTGTTCCCTGTCAGAGCTATGCCTGCCGATGGGCATGCAGCGCGGCGACATGCTGCGCCTGGAGCAGCTCATCAAGCCGCGCGGTCCGGTGGAACAGGGCGAGCACCTGTTTCGCATCGGCGATCCGCTGCGGGTCCTTTATGCGGTGCGCGGGGGATTCTTCAAGACTTACGTCGTCGAACAGAGCGGACGTGAACAGGTGCTCGGTTTCCACCTTCCGGGTGAACTGATTGGCCTCGACGCGATCTGGCCCCAGAAGCACCAATGCAATGCCGTGGCGCTCAACACGGCTTCCGTATGTGAACTGCCGTACAACCAGATCACCGATCTCAGCCGCCAGTTGCCGGGATTGCAGAATTCGATGCTGCGATTGCTGTCCAAGGAACTCGCGCTCAGTCATTCGCTCGCCGGCGACTTCACCGCGGAAGAGCGGATCGCGGGTTTCCTGCTGTCGCTGTCGTCGCGCATGAAGGCGCGCGGTTTTTCGGAAACCCACCTGACGCTCGCGATGTCGCGCCGCGACCTCGCCAATTACCTGCGGCTCGCGACCGAGACCGTGAGCCGGGTCTTTTCCCGCTTCGAAAAGGAGAAACTCCTGTCTGTGGATCGTCGCGAAGTCACCTTGCGCGACACCGAGAGACTTGCACAGCTCGGCCGTTGCATGGCCGTCGATTGAGGCACAATTGACCCCGGTCAACGCAGCGCAGGCGCGAGCCGGCTAGCATTCAGGCGTGCCGGACCCGGTTGCGGTCCGAGGGAGATTCGTCATGTACCGCCGGATCCTGGTTTGCACCGATGGCTCGACGCGTTCCAACCGTGCCGTCAAGTCCGCCGCCGCGCTCGCCCGAACCTGTGGCGCATCGTTGACGATCTTTCATGCGATCCAGGCCTACCGGACGCCCTACTATGTCGAAGGAATGAGCTTCGCCTGGCCTTCCGAGATGCAGTACGTGCAAGGCACCGGTCGCGCGGCCGAAAGGCTTCTCGCCAGGGCGCGCCGGCTGGCCGCCAAGGAGGGCGTGACGGCGACGACAAGGCAGTCGTACGGCGATGACACGGCGCACGCAATCATCGCTGCGGCAGGCAAGGCACGGGCCGGCCTGATCGTGATGGCTTCGCACGGCCGCAAGGGACTTGGAAAGATGCTTCTCGGCAGCGAAACACAGAAGGTGCTGACGCGCACCAAGACGCCCGTGCTGGTCGTGCGTTAGTGCCAGCGGCGGGACCGGCAGCCAACGTCGCGACCCGGCGCCAGATGTCGCCGGCATCCGCAGTGGTGCGCGCCGAGGTCCAGCCTGCCGACCTGGACGTGCCTGCCGATCTGCCTGACTACCTGGTCGATACCTACTCCTGGGCCTACCTGCGCCCGCGCAGCCTCCGGCTCTTGGACCGGTATCTGGTCGTCAACGGCATCCTCTGGGGCAATTACCACAGTCTGGTGCGTGCGGCCTGTGCGGAATTCGCCGCAGGCGACTGCATCCTGCAGGCGGCGAGCGTCTACGGCGATCTTTCCAGCCGCCTTGCGGACCGGGTCGGCGAGCAGGGTTTCCTCGACGTGATCGACATCGCGCCGGTCCAGGTCGCGCACCTGCGGCGGAAGCTCGCGGGCCGCGAGAACGTGCGGGTGCGTGTCGCCGATGCAGCAACGCCCGGCAGAGCCGGTTATGACGGCGCCTGTTGCTTCTTCCTGCTGCACGAAGTGCCCGACCTGCAGAAGCGGCAGATCGTCAACGCCCTGCTGGCCGCGATCCGGCCCGGCGGAAAGGTCCTGTTCGTCGATTATCACCGGCCGGTCCGCTGGCATCCCCTGCGCCCGGTCATGGCCGCGATTTTCCGCTGGCTCGAACCGTTTGCAGCGGGTCTGGTTTCGCGCTCGATCGAGGACCTCGCCGAGCGCCGGCAGGATTTCCGCTGGCGCAAGGAAACGCGATTCGGTGGGCTCTACCAACTGGTCGTCGCCGAAAGCCCGGCGACCTGACTCCCGATTGCGACCGTCCCGAGGGCGTCCAACCGGCGCAGTCTGGTATAGTTCGCGCACCTCACAGGCAGGCGAATATTTCGAGTGCAAGCAGCTAATTTTTCAGGAGTTTCTGCTCGCGACATCCACGTCTGGCGTGGCGATCGCCACGTGCTGCGCGGCTTGTCCGCCGAAGTATCGGCAGGCGAGGTCGTACACATTGCCGGCGCGAATGGCGTGGGTAAGACCACGCTCCTGCGCGTGCTCGCCGGACTGCTGGTGGCGGAGCAGGGCGGCGTGAACTGGCAGGGCCGGCCGGTCACCGCCAATTTCGATGCCTATGCGGCGTCGCTCGCCTATCTCGGCCACAGCGACGCGCTCAAGGCGGATTTCTCGGCGCTGGAGAATCTCGCGCACGCTGTCGGCCTGCGCCGTCCGGTCACGACGGCCGAGCTGGATCAGGCACTGGCCCGCGTGGGCCTCACCGGCTGCCGCGACCTGCCGGCACGCGTCCTGTCCGCGGGCCAGCGGCGGCGCCTGGCAATGGCACGCGTGATGCTGAGCACTGCGCCGCTCTGGATCCTCGATGAGCCCTTCACGAACCTGGACCACGCCGGTGTGCAATTGCTGTCGGGCGTCATCGGCGAGCATGTCGACGCTGGCGGAACAGCGCATCATCGCCAGTCACCAGCCGCCGGCGATACCGCGCCATACCGTTCGCTGCGTGGACCTCACGTGACCCAGACTTCCAGTGCGCAGGCGATGGCGCTCGTATTCCGCGGCGACCTGGTGCTCGCGTTCCGGCGCTGGGAACAGATCGCCCAGCCAGTGGTCTTCTTCGCGATGGTCACGACGCTCGTACCGCTTGCGCTCAGTCCCCAGCTCGAAGAGCTGCGGGAAATTGCGGGCGGTGTGTTGTGGATTGCCGCCTTGCTCGCCGCCCTGCTCGGACTCGAGTTCCTCTACCGCGCCGATCACGCCGACGGCTCGCTGGAGCAGATGCTGCTGTCGGGGCAGCCCCTTGCCTTGCTGGCGCTCGCCAAGACCGCCGCGCACTGGACGGCAAGCGGATTGCCGCTGGTCCTCGCGTCACCGATCCTCGCCACCAGCCTGGGCGTGCCGACCGACGCCCTCGGCACATTGATGATCTCGATCGCGCTCGGCACCGGCATACTGAGCGCGCTCGGTGCGGTCGGTGCGGCGCTGACGCTCGGCCTGCGACGCGGAAGCGTGTTGCTGTCGCTGCTGGTGCTGCCACTCACGATGCCGGCGCTGATTTTCGGCGCGCGAGCGGTGGACATGGCGATCCATGGCGAGGTCGCGCGTGGGCCGCTGCTGCTGCTGGCCGCAATGTTCGTGCTGTCGCTGACGCTATCGCCGATCGCCGTGGCTGCGGCGCTCCGGATCAGCCAGGAGTAAGGGCAATGCGCTGGACCTGGTTCCACAAGCTCGCTTCGCCGCCGCACTTTTACCGGCTGGCAGGCCGCCTGACGCCGTGGTTCGCCTGGCCCGCATTCCTGCTGATCGTGGCCGGCCTCTATGGTGGTCTCGTGCTCGCGCCCCCGGACTACCAGCAGGGCGACGGATTCCGGATCGTCTATGTGCACGCGCCGTCGGCCTGGATGTCCATGTTCGCGTACGCGACCATGGCCGTTGCGGCAGCCATCGGCCTGGTCTGGCGCATCAAGCTCGCCCACGCCGTCTCTGCGGCCGCCGCGCCGATCGGCGCCTGGTTCACGTTGTGCGCCCTCGCGACCGGCTCGCTGTGGGGCAAGCCGATGTGGGGCACCTGGTGGGAATGGGACGCAAGGCTGACTTCGGAACTGATCCTGCTGTTCCTGTACCTGGGATTCATCGCGTTGCGCGCGTCCATCGACGACCGGGAACGCGCCGACCGGGCAGGGGCCCTGCTGGCGCTGGTTGGGATCGTGAATCTCCCGATCATTCATTATTCCGTCTACTGGTGGAACACGCTGCACCAGGGTTCGACGATCACGAAATTCGGGAAGCCGTCGATGACCTTCGACATGCTGTGGCCGCTGCTCGTGATGTTCGTCGGATTCACGCTGTACTTTGGCGCCGTGCTGACGACGCGGCTGCGCGGCGAAGTCATTCGCCGCGAGCGCGACGCTTCCTGGCTGCGGGAGGAACTGGCCCGATGAATCTCTCCGAATTCCTCGCGATGGGCGGCTATGCCGTGTACGTCTGGCCCTCATTCGGCCTGACCCTGATCGTGCTGATCCATAATGTGCGCGCAGCCCGGCGTTATCATGCCGCCGCACGCGAGCAAGCCATGCGCCGTATCGACGCATCGAGGAAGCAATCATGACCCCGCGCCGCAAGCGCCTGCTGGCGGTCCTCGCGATTGTCGTCGGCGTCGGAGCCGCGGCGGTCCTGGCGTCGCTCGCATTCGAGGACAACCTGTTGTACTTCTACAGCCCGTCGCAGATCCTTGCCGGTGAAGCACCCGCCGGTCGGACGTTCCGCATCGGCGGACTGGTCACGACCGGCAGCGTGCAGCGCGCCAGCGGCTCGCTCGAGGTCCGCTTCGTCGTCACCGACAACAGCCAGTCGGTCCCGGTCCGCTACACCGGGTTGCTGCCCGACCTGTTCCACGAGGGGAAGGGCGTCATCGCGCACGGCCACATGACCGCATCGGGCGATTTCGTGGCGGACGAAGTGCTGGCGAAGCACGACGAGAACTACATGCCGCCCGAGGTCGCCGCGTCACTCAAGGTGCCGACGCCGGCGAGGACCGCCCAATGATTCCCGAGATCGGCCACTTCGCCCTGATACTCGCGCTGCTGCTAGCGATCGCGCAGGCGTTCTTCGGCCTCGCGGGACCCGCGCTCGGAAAGGTCGCCTGGATGCAGGCGGCCCGTTCCGCCGTCGCCGGGCAGGCTGTCTTCATCGCGACCGCCTTCGGGACGTTGGCCTGGGCGTTCATCAACAAGGATTTCTCGGTCCTCTACGTCGCAACCAATTCGAATTCGCAACTGCCGCTCTTCTACCGCATTGCCGCGATCTGGGGCGCGCACGAAGGATCGCTGCTGCTGTGGGCCCTGGTTCTTTCGGGCTGGACGCTCGCCGTCACCGCTCTCAGCAGCAGCCTGCAGGAGTCGTTCCGCAGTCGCGTGATCGGGATCCTCGGACTGATCAGCATTGGCTTCCTGCTGTTCATGCTGACAACCTCGAATCCCTTCGACCGGCTGGTGCCGATACCATCCGAGGGGCATGACCTGAACCCGCTGCTGCAGGATTTCGCGCTCACCATCCATCCGCCGATCCTCTATACCGGCTATGTCGGTTTCTCGGTGGCCTTCGCCTTCGCCTGCGCGACGCTCATCGAGGGGCGCCTGGACTCGACCTGGGCGCGCTGGACCCGTCCCTGGACGCTGGCGGCGTGGCTGTTCCTGTCGATCGGCATCGCGCTCGGCAGCTGGTGGGCCTATTACGAACTGGGATGGGGCGGCTGGTGGTTCTGGGATCCGGTCGAGAATGCCTCGTTCATGCCGTGGCTCGCAGGCACTGCGCTCATCCACTCGCTGGCGGTGACCGAAAAGCGCGGCCTGTTCAAGAGCTGGACCCTGCTGCTGGCGGTCACCGCATTCTCGCTGTCGCTGCTCGGGACATTCCTGGTGCGTTCCGGCGTGCTGATCTCGGTGCATGCCTTCGCGACCGATCCGGCGCGCGGCATGTTCATCCTGGCATTCCTGACATTCGTCATCGGCGGTGCGCTGCTCCTGTACGCCTGGCGCGCGCCACAGCTGAAATCGGCCGCCGGCTTCGAGTTGGCGGCCCGCGAAAGCTTCCTGCTGTTCAACAACGCCTTCCTGGTCGCCGCGCTCGGGTTGATCCTGCTGGGCACGCTCTATCCGCTCTTCATGGACGCGCTCGAACTCGGCAAGATTTCCGTCGGCCCGCCTTACTTCAACATGGTGTTCATGGTCCCGATGCTGCCGCTCCTGCTGCTGCTCGGCATCGGCATGCATTCGACCTGGAAGAGAAGCCGGCTGCTGCCCTTGCGCACTCGGCTGATTGGCATCGCGGTCGCGGCGCTCGTCTTGGCCGTCGTTGCAGTCGTGGCTGTCTACGGCGAGTTCCGCATCATGGCCATCGTCGGCTTCGCGCTGGCGCTGTGGGTCATGGGATCGTCGCTGATGATCCCGCTGGCCCGGCTCCGCGCCCGGCAAACGCTGCCAGGCGCCGTACTCGGCATGGCATTGGCGCATTTCGGCGTAGGGCTCGTGACGCTCGGCATTACCGGCGTGCAGTCCTTCAAGGTCGAGAAGGACGTCGCGCTCGCGGTTGGCGAAGCCGCATCGATCGCCGGCTACGACTTCCGGCTGACAGCGTTGCGCAATGCGCAGGGGCCGAATTATTTTGCCGTCGAGGCCGATGTCCTGATTTCCAAGGATGGCAAGACGGTGACGACGTTGCATCCGCAGAAGCGCCAGTACAATTCCGGCGGCAATCCGATGACCGAAGCCGGCATCGAGGTCGGCGCGGCCCGCGATCTGTTCGCCGCGCTCGGCGAGGACCTGGGGCAGGGGCGCTGGAGCCTGCGCCTGCAGTACAAGCCCCTGATCCGCTATATCTGGTTCGGCGCACTGCTGATCGCGCTCGGCGGCGGCATCGCTGGTCTCGATCGGCGCTACCGGCGCGTCACCGCGGCCGAGCCTGCGCTCGGTCCCGCGACCGCGGATGCCCGCCGATGAAACTGAGCCTGCGCTTCCTCGTGCCCGCCGTCGTCTTTGCGGCGCTGGTCGGGTTCTTCATCGTGGGCCTGCAGCGGGATCCCAGCGAGATCCGCTCGCCATTGATCGGCAAGTCGGCGCCTGCATTCGCGCTCGAATCGCTGGGCAACCCCGCCGTGCGCGTCGGATCGGCCGATTTCCCCGGCCGGCCCTGGCTGCTGAACGTCTGGGCGACCTGGTGCGGCGGCTGCCGCGAGGAGCATGAGACGCTTCTCGCCATCGCGCGCGAGAACCGCGTGCCGATGATGGGCCTCAACTGGCGTGACGAACGGCCGCTCGCCCTGCAATGGCTGGCCCAGCTCGGCAATCCCTATGTGTCGGTTGCGTTCGATCCGGTGGGCCGTACCGCCATCGACTGGGGCGTCTACGGCGCGCCCGAGACATTCCTGATCGGCGCCGACGGCAAGGTCCTGCACAAGCGCATCGGCATCATGACGCTCGAGATCTGGCGCAGCGAATTCCTGCCCCTGCTCGCGGCGGCGGGGAAGGACAGCTGATGCGCGCTGCCCTGCTACTTGCATCGCTTCTGCTCGCTGGAAACGTCTTCGCGATCGATGCCGAGCACCTCGACGACCCCGCTCTGCAGGATCGCTACGACAGACTGCTGCACGAATTGCGCTGCCTGGTCTGCCAGAACGAGACCATTGCGGACTCGAGTGCGTCGCTCGCTGCCGATCTGCGACGTGAGCTTCGCGACATGATCAAGGCGGGCAAGACCGACACGGAAATCCGCGCGTTCCTGACCGAGCGCTACGGCGATTTCGTCCTCTACATGCCGCCCGTCGCGCCGCGCACCTGGCTCCTGTGGGCGGCGCCGGCCCTGCTGCTGTTTGGTGGGGCGGCCATCGCGGCCCTGGTCGTGGTCCGGCGGGCACGCACGGCGCGCGCCAATCCGGCGGCACTCGAAGAAGAACCGGACCGGCCGTGACATTATTCATCGTAATCTGCGCGCTCCTGACGGCGCTGGCCGTCACCTTGCTCGTGTGGCCGCTGCTCAAGCCCGCGGCCGGGGGAGATGCCGAACCACAACGGGCGAATATCGCAGCGACCATCGTCGCCGCAGGATTGCCCCTGGTCGCTTTCGCAGCCTATTTCTGGGCCACCAACTGGCCCTGGAATGCTGCCCAGCAGGTTCAGCAGGCCGAGCAGCCGAACGCGGCCCCCGACATCCAGCAGATGGTTGCCGGGTTGCGGACGCGCATGGCGCAACAGCCGGATGATCTCGAGGGCTGGAAAATGCTGGGTCGGTCGGAGGCGGTTCTCGGCAATTACCCGGCTGCGCGTGACGCATTTTCGCAGGCTTACACGCGCAGCAAAGGGCAGGACCCCGAGGCCGTCGTCGGCTACGCCGAGGCATTGGTGCTGAACGACGAAAGCGAGATCGACGGGCAGGCCGCGGAACTCTTCGAGAAGGCCGTCACGATGGCGCCCGACGATGCGCGCGCGCTGTGGTACGGCGGCATCGTCGCCTATCGACGCGGCGATCTCGCACTGGCGCAACAGCGGTGGGTCGAGCTGCAGAATCAGGAACTGCCGCCGGACCTGCGCCAGATGGTCGCGGAGCGGCTGGCGGAACTCGAGAAACAGCCGAATGCGCCGCCGCCAGCCGCAACAGCGGCGGCACCCGTCGCCAACACGCAGCCGCCGGGTCCGCCGATGGCGGCGCCCACCGGTGCCGCGGCAAATATTTCGATCCAGCTCGCGCCTGCGCTTGCTGCGCAGGTACCGCCCCAGGCGACCCTGTTCGTGATCGCGCGCCGTGGCGAGGGTGGCCCGCCGCTCGCTGTCGTGCGCCGCCCCGTAGGCGCCTGGCCCGTCGCAATCACGATGTCGGATGCCGATGCCATGATGCCCGGCACGTCGCTCGCCGCGGCGGGCCCGGTACGCCTGATCGCAAGAATCTCCCGCTCCGGCCAGCCCACGGCAACGAGCGGCGATCCCTACGGCGAGGTCAGCTATGATTTCGCCAAGACCAGGCCGGTGAACCTGACGATCGATAAGATCGCTCCCTGATTCAGCGCCCGGAGGAGATTCATGGGCCGGGCCGCCGTCGATTACCGCTTCGAGCGCCTGCCTTCCGTTTTCCGCTACTACCCCAGGGCGGTATTCGCGCGGCGTGCCGCGCTGGTTCCTGAAGGAAAAACGGTGCCGCGCCTGCAGGGCAGTGCAGAGATCGTGCGCGCGCGATCAAGCCACCTGAATCGCTACCGGAGGGTCTGCGGATTTTCCGGCGAAGGCACGCTGCCGATCACCTATCCGCATGTGCTCGCGATGGGCCTGCATGTCGCGCTGCTGACGCACCCGCAATTCGTCGTCCGCCTGATGGGACTGATCCATGTTGCAAACGAGATCAGCCAGGTCAGGCCGCTGCCCGAGGACGGCAGTTACCGGGCGCGGGCCTGGGTGGAAGGTTTCAGGAACAGCGACCGCGGCCATGAGTTCGAATTGTTCACCGAATTCGACGACCGGCAGGGCACGGCCTGGCACGAGAAATCGACGCTGCTCGCGCGCCGCGCAGCGAGTGGCGGTCAGGCCGCACGCAGCGGGCGCCAGACCTTGCGCTATGAAAAGCCGACCGACGCGGATACGCCCGTGACAGTCGAGATCGCGGCTTCGCGTTCAATCGGGCGCCGCTACGGCTGGCTCGCCGGCGATCTCAATCCCATCCATCTCGGCGACCGAGGAGCGCGCCTGTTCGGTTTCCCGTCAGCAGTCGCCCATGGCATGTGGTCCATGGCGCGATCACTCGCTGCGCTCGGTCCCGGGCCATTGACGCCGCCGGTCCGCATTCACGTGGAATTCAAGCTGCCCTTGTTCCTGCCCTCGACGGCGCGGCTCGAGCACTGGCCGCACGACGGCCGGCATGTCTTCGTCCTGAAAGACGGCGAGGGCCAGCGACCGCACCTCGCCGGATCGACGCGGCCAGGCTGAGCAGGGATGAGGCGATTCAGCCACTGGTTGTTGCGCGGCGTGCTCCGCGCCAAGCCCGGCGAAGAGCCGGCCGTAGGGCTCGCATTCGCCTACTTCTTCATGCTGCTGTGCGCCTATTACCTGTTGCGCCCGGTGCGCGATGCCATGGCGATCAGCGCCGGCCTCCAGAACCTGCGCTGGCTGTACACCGGAACCTTCGTGTCGATGATGGTGCTCTCGCCGCTCTTTGGCGTGCTGGTCTCGCGCGTGCGCAAGCAGTTCCTGCTGCCGATCACCAACCTGTTCTTTGCCTCCAACCTGCTGGCGTACTACCTGTTGTTCAAGGTGATGCCGGACGCGTTCTGGGTCGCGGCATCCTTCTTCGTCTGGCTTTCCGTCTTCAACATGTTTGCGGTGTCGGTGTTCTGGAGCTTCATGGCGGACGTGTTCCGCGATGAGGAAGCCAAGAGGCTGTTCGGCGCGATTGCGGCCGGCGGCGGCACCGGCTCGATCGTCGGGTCATTCGTGACGCAGGACATCGTGCCGGCGCTCGGCGTGGACGCAGTCGTGGGTGTTGCGATGCTGCTGCTGGTCGGCACGCTGCCCTGCATCCGCGGCCTGGCGCGCTGGGCCCAGGCACGGCACGGGCATTTCGTCCTGCCGCCAACGGATCCGGAAGCGCGCATCGGCGGCAATGCGCTGGCGGGCCTGCTCCTCGTCGCGCGCTCGCCGTACATGCTCGGCATCTTCGCGATCATCGCGATTGGCTCGATCACCGGCGTCCTGATGTACAACGAGCTGCTGCGGCTGGTCGGCGAGACCTATCCGGACGTCGCCGGCCGCACGCAGTTCTTCGCGCGGCTCGACATGGCCGTCAATATTCTCGCCTGGGTGTTCCAGGGCTTCGTCGTCGCCTGGCTGATCCGGACGGTCAATCTCTCCGGTGCACTCATCGTCATTCCGATCGCTGCGCTGGTTTCATTCGCCGCGCTGTCATTCACGTTCTTCGCTGCGGCACCGATACTGATGGTGCTGGCCGGTGGCCAGGTGATCCGCAGGGCAGGGGAGTTCGGCATCGCCAAGCCGAGCCGCGAGGTGCTGTTCACGATCCTGGACCCGGAGTCCAAGTACAAGGCCAAGAACTTCATCGACACGGTCATGCAGCGTGGCAGCGACTGGGTCGGCGTGTGGCTGCACGTGTTCCTGCAGTCCCTGGGCTTCGTCATGTCCGGATTCGCCGTATTGTGCGGAGGCAGCATGATCGTCCTGGCCGCCATTTCCTGGAACCTCGGCCGCACGTTCGAGCGGCGGCGGGCCGGCACTTCCTGACGCGGCCACGGTCGAATGGCCCATGCACAGATTCACCCGGCGCGACACCCTGGCCCTGATCGGAGCATTCCTCGCGACTCCGAACGTCGCGCAAGCGGCCGCTGACCCGATGCAACGGGTCATTCCCTCCAGCGGCGAGAAACTTCCGGTGCTCGGCCTCGGAACCTGGCAGGTCCTCGATGTGCCGGCCTCCGGCGCGGATTTCGACGCCGCGCGCGCCGCCACGCGCCGCTTCCTGGAGGACGGCGGCAAGCTGATCGACAGTTCGCCGATGTACGGCCGCGCCGAGGAACGGGTCGGCGACATCCTTGCTGACATCAAGCCGGCGCCATCCGTTTTCCTCGCCACCAAGATCTGGACCCAGGGCCGCGCGGCGGGCGAGCGACAACTCGCGAATTCCCGCCGCCTGATGCGCGCGAAGACGCTCGATCTCGTGCAGGTGCACAACCTGCAGGATCTCGGTGTTCACCTCGCGACACTGCGCGATGCAAAGGCGGCGGGCACCGTCCGTTACATCGGCGTGACCCACTACCTGGCGAGCGCCCACGAGGAGCTCGAACGCGTGATCCGGCGCGAACACCCGGACTTCCTGCAGATCAACTATTCCCTTGCCGAGCCGGAAGCGGGCGAACGGCTGCTGCCGGTGGCGCGCGAACTCGGCGTCGCCGTGCTGATCAATCGCCCATTCACCAAAGGCGCGATGATCGATCGCGCCGCGGGCCGGCCGCTGCCGGCGGTCGCCGCGGAGCTGGGCTGCCAGAGCGCCGCTCAGCTTTTCATCAAGTGGGTGCTGGGGGACGCCGCCGTGACGGTCGTCCTGACCGGGACCCGCAACCCGCGGCACG
>CAVVBV010000030.1:0-202783 GCA_963746545.1 uncultured Gammaproteobacteria bacterium | reverse complement strand
CCGCCACGGCACGCGGCTGCTCGTGGATCTCCTTCAGCATGTAATGGGCGTAGTCGCCCTTCTCGGCGGAATCGGCCGAAAGCTCCGACTCGTAGGGACGGCGCTCGACAGCCTTGCCCGTGGCGTCCACGATCTGGATGCTCTGCCGCCTGACGCAGGCGACGTCGCCTTCCTCGAGGATGATGAAGCGGCGCGTGACCGGCAGGAGCGCCGCGACGTCGGACGCAACGAAGTTCTCGTCCTTGCCGATGCCGATGACGGCCGGGCAGCCCGCGCGCGCCATCACGATGCAGTCCGGGTCCTTGCCCCACATGACGGCGAGCGAGTATGCGCCATGCAATTCGGCGACCGTCTTGCGCACCGCGGCGAACAGGTTCTTCGAGCTCCCCAGATGATGATGTATGCGGTGCGCGATGACCTCAGTGTCGGTCTCGGAGGCAAATTCATAGCCGAGCCGCACGAGATCGTCGCGCAGCTCCTCGTGATTCTCGATGATGCCGTTGTGGACGATCGCGATGCCGTCGCGCGAAATGTGCGGATGGGCATTGCGCTCGTTCGGCACGCCGTGGGTCGCCCAGCGCGTGTGCGCGATGCCGAGGTGGCCCGCGGTGGGATGCGCCTTCAGCGCCTCGGTCAGTTTCGCGACCTTGCCGACCGCGCGCAGCCGCGAGACTTCCGTCCCGCCGTTCAGCACGGCGACGCCAGCCGAGTCGTAACCGCGGTACTCGAGGCGCCTCAGGCCCTCGATCAGGATGGGGACGACATCTCGCCCGGCGACAGCTCCGACGATTCCGCACATCGCGCCATTCTAGTCCAAAGCCGTCCCGCAGAGCCGGGGGGCGATTTCACAGAATCCTGCCATCCGCGCCCACGCCAGTGGGCTCAAGCCTTTGCCTGGCGGATGCCGAGCCAGCGCAGCGCTTCGTCCCGGTTGTTGAAGAACTCGACGCGCACGCCGCGATTCATCGCTGCAATCTTGAAAAACTGGGTCTGTTCGTCCGGCACGTGCCCCTGCACCAAGCAGGCCATCGCGAGACCCGGCACGAGCCGCGCGGCCGCGGCGGCGTTCTCGAAGGAGTCCATCGTCGTCATGCGCCGACCGGACACCGTGCCCTCGGTCAGCACGCGCCGCATGCCATTGCGCGCACAAGCTTCCCCGACTTCCTTCCAGAGGCGATTCATGCGATCCGGCGTGATCTCGAACCCGGGCACGAGGCGGGCATATAGATACCCGTCGCGCACTTCCAGCGTGCTCTCGGAATCCGTCGGTGCCTTGTCTTCGGGCGTCATCCCGTAGTGGCTAACCGGGTTTCTTTTCCGGGCGTTTCCAGCCCTCCAGAGTCTGCTGCTTGGCGCGCTCCAGAGTCAACTTGCCGGCAGGCGCCGGCTTCGTGATCGTCGAGCCGGCCCCGATGGTCGCGTCCGCGCCGACCGAAACGGGCGCCACCAGCATCGTGCCCGAGCCGATGAAGGCATCGTCTCCGATCGTCGTGCGGTGCTTGTTCGCGCCGTCGTAATTGCAGGTCACCGTGCCGGCACCGACGTTGACCCTGGCGCCGACGGTCGTGTCGCCGAGATAGGTCAGGTGGTTCGCCTTGCTGCCGGGGCCGAGCTCCGAATTCTTCACTTCGACGAAGTTGCCGACATGCACCTCGTCCGCCAATTTGGTGCCGGGTCGCAACCTGGCGAACGGGCCGATCACGCAGCGCGAACCTGTGCTCGCGCCCTCGATCACGCAATTGGCGCGCACCTCCGTATCGGCGCCGATCTCGCAATCGCGCAAGACGCTGCCCGGGCCGATGCGCGCGCGATCGCCGAGCCGCACCCTGCCTTCGAGGATCACGTTGATCTCGAGCACGACGTCGCGGCCGCACTGGACCTCGCCTCGGATGTCCACGCGCGCGGGATCGACGATCGTCACGCCGGCGCGCATCAGGTCGGCCGCCCGATCGCGCCGGTGCGCCGCCTCGACTTCCGCAAGCTGCAGCTTGTCGTTCACGCCCAGCACCTCCGTGGCCGACGCCGCGACGACGGCCTCGACCGAGACACCGTCCCGCACCGCGGCGACGATGCAATCCGGCAGATAGTACTCGCCCTGGGCGTTGTCGCGCCCGAGCGCCGAAAGCCAGCGCCGCAGCCGGCTTGCCGGCGCGGCCAGGAGGCCCGTGTTGACCTCCGCGATCGCCCGTTCCTTGTGATTCGCGTCCTTGTGCTCGACGATGCGCGCGACGCGCCCGGTCGTGTCGCGGATCACGCGACCATAACCCGACGGATCCGGCAGCACCGCGGTCAGGACCGCCATCGCTGCCGCGCCCGCCTGGCCGGCGAGGTCCGACAGCGTCGCGGCCCGCATCAGCGGTACGTCGCCGTACAGCACGAGCACGACGTGGTCGTCCGGGATTGCGGGCATGGCCTGCTGCACCGCATGCCCGGTGCCCAGCTGTTCCGCCTGCAGTACCCAGTGAATCCCGCTGTCCGGGAAGGCCTCGCGCACGCATTCGCCGCCGTGGCCGTAAACCACATGGATCGCAGCGGGGTTCAGCGAGCGCGCCGTGTCGATGACATGGGCCAGGAGCGGCCGACCGGCGAGCGGTTGCAGCACCTTGGGCAGGTCGCTCGCCATGCGCTTGCCCTGGCCGGCGGCCAGGATGACGACGGACAGGGGCATCGGCGTGATTGTACCGGAGCGAGACGTGCCGGGACGGACATGGAATGATTGCCCGGGTGACCGGTCCAAGCTGCTCATGAGATCGCGCCGCCCCTTCCCGACGCCAGGCGGAATCGCCACGATGGTCGCGTCGTGGCTCATGCTGGCGCCGGCCGGCGCCGCCGAGCTCATCGACTTGGCCACGGCACAACGGGCCAACGCCAACCCGCAGGTGATGGCCCTCGACGCCCGCTTGACGCAGGCGGCGCAGAGCGGCGCAACCGACGCGCTGGTCGCCGGATTGCAATCCATCGCCGCCGACCGGCAGCTCCCGCCTGTCGCGCGCGAGTCGCTGCTGGACCACGGCCTGCATGAACTGGCGCGACTTGCCCCCACGCCGGCGGCGCGAGCCCTGGCCGTGCAGCTGCGATCGCACGCACCGCAGGTTTACCTGCGCGCCGATCCGGATCACCGCGGTCCCGGCGCACCGTTGTACGACGTGGGCGCCACTGCCCGCTTCGTGCTCGGCTCATGGCAGCGATCCGCAGCACGCGACCAGGCTGCCGCCGACCTGCAGGCGGGCCTGCCCTCGTCCGTGGAAAGATTCGCGCGCGGCAGCGGCGTCGCGGAACTCGATCCGGTGAGGTCCGGGATCATCGATGCCTTCACTGCGGCGCCGCGCACGGCGCTGCTGGGTCAGCGCGCGGCGCTGATCGCCGCTTTCGAACGGGGCGAGCGCGTCGATGAACTGGGGCTGGTCATCGCGCAACGCCTCGCCGATCGCGAAATGCTCGATCTCGTCATCGGCCATGCCGACGCCCCGGTCGCGCTCGCGGCCGTGCAGCTTGCTCCGCAGCTGCTCGATTCCGGAACGGCATTCGAGTCCCTGTCCATCGCCAGCCGCCGGCCGGAGATCGCGTCCGCTGCGCTGCTCGGCATCGGCAAGCTCGCGAGCCAGGACGTCACCGCCCGCGATTTCCTGCTGGATGCGATGCAGGAACCATCGGCCGGTCCCTCGGCCGCCGCCGCGCTCGGCTCGCTCCGGGATCCCCTGATCGCCGCCGAACTCGGGCGACGCCTGCAACTCGCGAAGTCGGAATCGTCGCGGCGCATGCTGGTTCTCGCCCTGAAGCTCGACGGCGCGCCGGCGGCGCGCGCCGAGTTGCAGCGATTCACGGATGGCAAGTCCGGATCGCCTGAATTGCGAAGGGAGCTCCGCCAATGGCTCGCGCACTGATCCGCGCGCTGGCTCTGTCGCTGTCGCTCGTCGGCGTTGCGCCGGTGCGAGCCGCCTGCATCTTCGATGCGAACGACGAGATCACGAATCCGTTCGAGCCCGGCTGCGGCGACGTGACGCTCCGCTACACCGAGAACGACAACACCGGCAACAACATCGCGCTCGGCTACCCGGTCCCGGCGCCGATCGCCTCGCTCACACCCGTGGATGGCTTCCGCGATTACGCCTCGCTCTTCGCGCGGCACCAGTCGCTGATGACGCTTCACGACGAAGTCGCGGGCCAGGTGGTCGGCCAGACCCTGGCCGGGCGGGACATCTGGGCCTATGTTCTCGGCGATCTGGACAACACGACCAGCGAGGGTTTCCCCGAGGCCGCCGTGCTCGTGAACGGCGGCATCCACGCACGGGAATGGCAGACGCCCGAAGCCGTCACCGGCCTCATGGAAACCCTGGTCGAGAACAAGAACGACGGCGGCTTCGGCCAGTACCTGATCGAGAACCTGACCACCGTCCTGGTGCCGGTCAACAACGTGGACGGCTTCCTGCAGACCCAGCTCTACCCCGATCGCAGCACGGCGGATCGCGAGCAGCCGCGCGAAGGACGCATGCGCCGCAAGAACCTGCGCAACCCGAACACGCAGGGACCGATCGACAGCGACATCGCGACCATCGCGGACAATTTCTGGGGTATCGACCTCAATCGCAACTCGGCCCCGGGATTCGGGCAGCAGAGCAGCAGCAGCGTCACGAGCCTCATCTACCGCAGCGCCGCAGCGGATTCCGAGCCTGAGCTGGTCGCGCTGCAGGCAGCCGCCGCGCTCGGACCCGCCGCACGCCTGCGGCTCTTCAGCGACACGCATTCCTTCGGCCAGGTGTATTTCGCGCCGACGACCGGCAATGCGCGACGCGACGCGATCACCGCGGCGCTGGCGGCGCGCATGCGCGCCGCCTCGGAGCGCAACTATGTCTATTCGCCCGATCCGGCCGGCTCGCCCGGCATCGGCTCGACCGCGGATCACTTCGCCTTCACTTACCAGATCCCCTCATGGACGCTCGAGGTCGAGCCGATCAACGGCGGACAGGATTACGGCGGACTTGCCTCGCACGGCCACAGCGGATTCATCCTGCCGGCGCGCGAAGCCGCGCGGATGCGGGCCGATGTTGCCCGGCAATACCTGCTCGGCTTCTACCGCCAGAGCGGCCCGCCGGCGGCGATCGCCGCGCAGATCCGCGACACCCTGAGCGGCACGGTCGTCTACGACGCGCGCTGGCTCGCCAACTCGGCCACCACGCGCGCACTCAACGTCAGCGCCAGCAGCGCCATGGTTCCGGGCCGCAACTACCGCCTGTGGGTCGCCTTCAACAAGCCGATGCGGATACGTGACGCGACGGGCAGCGTCGTCGCCTATCGCGGCCAGAGCGCGGGCGCCGCCGTCGGAACCGTCACGCTCGAGATTCCCTCGCTCGCGAACCAGAATGTCGCGCTCGGCGCGAATGCCGCCTGGCTCAACACGCCCGGCGGCGCCCCGAACGGTTACCTGCGCTATGCGGACGACGCCTTCGCCGTGGACTTCACGCTGCCCGCAGCGATCAACGTGACTGCTTCGACACCGGCCGTGCTCGCAATGACCGTGATCGACATCGCGCAGGCATCGCTCGATTCCAACCCGGCGACGGCGGTCGACTGGAGCGGCGGAAACTGGATCCGTTATGAGGATGTCGCGGGCGTTGCCGGCGATGCCGGCGGCAGCGACTGCCAGTTCAAGCCATTCATCGCGATGCAGGCAGGCGCGGCGCCCCCCGCGGCGACGGCGGTCTGCAATGCCGCGGCGCCGCCACCCCCGCCGCCCCCGCCACGGCGCGGCGGCGGCGGAGATGGTTCGAGTCTCCTGTACCTGATCCTCGGACTGTGGCTGGTCTCGCGCAAGAAGAAGGCGCCGGGTGCCTTCGCACCCGGCGCCGCTCCAAAGGAGCCAGTCAAATGCGCTAGTGGCCGGCCTTCCTCTTCCTGAAGAAGTTCCTGCTCACCCAGTTCGCCACCCGCTTGCCGAGCACAATGCCGTCCCTGGTGGACGTGCGGTAATGCATGCCGCCGTAGATGCGCGCAACGCTCAGGTCCTTAACCATGTCGTCGGTATCGTGATACGCGCGCACCGGCATCGTCAGGCCCGGCACCGCGCTATCCAGCACGAAGTCGATCTTGTTGGTGCCGAAGAACTTCTCGAGCACCGTCGCGATCGCCGAAGTCGTGCAGGAATGCGCCGCCGGATACTCAGGGTGATTGGGCGTTGGCACGACCGGCGTCCAGGCCGTGTCCGCAACCGTCGCGTCGTTTCCATCCGTATCGGCCAGCGGTATCGCGCTCTGCGGGCGCCAGTGATTGAAGAAATACTTCGAATCGAAGCAGGCTTCGCTCGCGTCCGCCACGGTGACCCACATCAGGGCCATGAGCCGCGAGTTCTCGAGCACGCTGCGGCTGTCGCTCAGGAAGCGACGGATGTTGCGCGGCGTATAGCGGGGCGGGGCGTCGGTCGCGAACTTCGCGAGGTCCAGCTGTTCCGGCGTGCGGAGCGCGCTGACGGCGCCACCGTAAGCCTTCACCTCATTGAGGTCCGCGGCATACGTGTAGCTCGTCAGGTCCGGCGGGCCGTCCGCGCGGAACTGCGAGGCGCTGGTCATCGCAAACGGCCTCACGAATGGCAGAAACACGTTGACCGGATTGACGCCACGGAAGTCGCCCGGATCGCTGCCCGGCACGTACACGGCCGGATTCATGCGGCCGTCGTTGGCGCGGAGCGCCAGCGTTCCGGCCGCGACTTCGGAGCCGATCGCGATGCCGCGAGCCTTCGCGGAGCCATCGGGAAGTGCCGCCAGGTAGGACGCGCAGGTCGGCTCGTACTGCGGCGCGCGGTTCGGGAACAGGCCCCGGAGTACGGCGCAGGCCGCCGACGCCGCTGCCGCATTGACTGAAGCGCCGGATGTCGGCGAGGAGGGCTCCGTTGCATAGGGCCAGTAGCCACCCTTGATCGCGACGACCGAGTCGAAGATCGCGACATGCACGGTCGCGGTGTCTTGGCCGAAGCTCGTGCGCATCTCCTCGGGCGTCACGGCCGGATACGAGACGCCGACCGGCGGTGTCACCGTATTCTGCGTGACCTCGTCGAACAACGAGATGACGTCCGCAGCTCGCGCCGAGCGGCACGAATGCCGCCAGCGCCGGCAGCCATCCGGCTCGCGGGAGCCGGCGGCCGATTTCCTTGCTGAGATTGAACATTGGATCCCCCCAGGCCCGAAGGCCGCTGTGCTGTCCCCGTCTCTTCGGGAGGCGGACGGCGCGGTGCGCCGCGTGGACAGCGTCAACGGGAGGCCGGCGCCGGGCATGACGGTCCGGTGAAGATTGCGTGAAGTCTCGTGAAGCCGGCTTCGGCCGGCAAGGATCAATGGCTTAGTGGCCGCCCAGGTCGTAAGAGACGCCGACCGAAACGCGATGGTCCACCTTGTGGGCGTTGGTTCCGCTCAAGGCCTCCATATAAAGGCCGTAGACGCTGACGCGGTCGTTGAGCGTCCAGCTGCTTCCGAAGCCGACATTGAAGTATTCCTCGGCCGCCAGCCGGTCGTGATACGGGAACAGTGGGCTCGTGATCGGCACCGGCACGTCGATTCCGCCGTGGGTCCACTGCCAGGATCCCAGCGCCCGGAAACTCACCGACTGATTCAGGAAGTAGCCGATCTCGAGACCGGCGTTGCTACGATCATGCGAAATTCCGACGACCGGATCGACGAAAGCGTAGTTGTAGCGGACCTGTACGTAGGTGCGTGGAATCCATTCGTTCAGGCTGGCTGCGGTGTAGACACCCAGCCAGTACTCGTTGAGCCCGCGTCCGGGCGCCGAATGGCCGAACACTTCGTACTGGTGGGTCGGAATGACGACGCCGACATAAGGAGCGAAGCCGATTGGCCCGTCGGCCACCTGGTAGTGCACGGACAGTTGCAGATCGGTGACTGTCGCGTGCCAGGTGTGGTTGTCGATCTCGGTGTTATGGCCCCCCAGACCGGGACCGCGGTACCTTGATTTGACCAGCGGCAGAGAAGCGTCTATCTCGATGCGATCGCTCGGGCTGTAGCTTGCACTGATGCTCGTGATCTGCAAGTCGGTGTGGCCGGCGTCGATCTCCGCACCGGTCGAAGTAAAATGATTCTTGTTGAGTATGTTGGTGTAGTCGAGCGACAGGCTGAAAGAGCCTTTCTCAGGCAGCCATGCCTGGGCGCCGGCGACGAACGATGCGAATGCCAGGGCGCAGAACAAAGCGCCGCTCGCGAGAATCAACCCGCGAGCCTTGCGCGTCGTCATCGGGGTCATGCCTGCTGGCTGTCTGCGCTTCTCTCGCAGGGCGACGGCAGGCCGCGGCTCCGCAGCTTCATCGCCTTTTCGACCGCCTGCAGCACCTGCGCGCCCTTGCGGCCCCCGGCAACCGTCACGCAGCCGGCTTCCTGCTCCGATGCATCGACTCCACCGGGGCTCGATTCATACAGGATCGGCATGATCATCGGCGCCACGCCGCTCGAAACCGGCTGGAACTGCAACTGCCTGGCGCGGCTCGCGTCAACCAGGATCAGGTCGGGAACCGGGCCGTCGTGGTGGGTGCGAAGTTCTTCTGCGCTGTGCAGCACCGTCACCTCGTGCCCCGCGAGCGACAGCGATGCCGACAGGTTGAACTTGTCATTCGCCGCCGTCAGGCCGGTCGCGGGTTCAAGAAGCATGATGATGTGGCCGGGATGACGGCTCACCATCACCCGCTCGAAGCCGACCCCGCCACCGAGTGCGACCAGCTTGTCGCCGCAGGCTAATGCCGTGCCCGCAAGCGCTGCCGAAAGCGACGCCGCGATGACGATCGCTGCACCGACTGTTTTCGTGCGCATGGCTGGTCCCCCCGATTTCTTGCATTACACTGCGCTCGGCCAAAGCAAGGTGTCAAGCAAGCCTCCATGCAGCCGCCAGATCCAGCGGAAACTGTTGAAAACCAGCCGCATGCGCCGGTTTTCCGGCTGGATGACCTGGTCGTCGACACCGGGCGCGCCACAGTCGCGCGGGACGGACGCGAGCTGCCCCTGCCCCGGCTCTCCTTTGACCTGCTCGTAGCCCTGATCGAAGCCGCGCCGCGCATCGTCTCCCCCGACGAACTGATGGATCGCGTCTGGCCGGGACTCGTCGTCAACCCCGAAACGGTCAGCCAGCGCATCAAGCTCCTGCGCGACAGCCTCGAAGACGACCCGAAGAGCCCGCGTTATGTTGCGGGTGTCCGCGGTCGCGGCTATCGCCTGGTGCCGCTGGTCGTGCGGATCGAAACCGGCAAGGAAGCTCCGCTTTCCGCCGTCGCCGCGCCGGACCGGGCCGCCCGCGTGAAACCGTGGGCCTGGATCATTCCGCTCGTCGCCATCGCCGCCGCCGGCATCTGGTTCCTGGCCGCCCGTGGACGCAATGAAGTCCCGATCGAGCAACCGGCCGCGGGCGAATCGCTTCCGGCGCGCAGTGTCGCCGTGCTTGCCTTCGAAGACCGCGGCGGCGCCGCTGGCACGGACATCCTGGCGCAGGGCATTCCGGAGACCGTGCTGTACCAGCTCTCACGCATGCCGGGCCTGACCGTCATCGCACGCGGTTCCTCATTTGCGTTCCACGGCCAGCACGAAGACATGCGCGTCATCGGACGCAAGCTGAACGTGCGCTACCTGCTCGAGGGCAGCGTGCAGACGGCAGGAAACCGGTTGCGTGTCACCTCGAGCCTCGTCGACGCCGAAACCGGCGCGAGCATCTGGTCCAAGCAGTTCGACCCGCCGCTTCAGGATGTCTTCGCCGTCCAGGACGAGATCGCGGTCGAGGTCGCGCGCGCGATGCAGTTGACGCTCGACGCGGAGAGCGGCGGCGGCGCCGTCAGCCGCGTCGGCACGACGAGCTACGAAGGCTACATGGCATTCCTGCGAGGCCGCGCGCTGCTTGCGAGTGTGCGCGTTGCCGATCTGCCCGCGGCGATCGAGTCGCTGACCGCGGCGATCCGGCTGGACCCGAAATTCGCTTCGGCCTACGTGCTACTCGCCCGGGCCAGAATCGCGATGGCGGAGCAGAATCCAGCCGCCGATTCGCAGGAAAGCTTTTCGCAAACCATCGAAAGCGCGACCCAGCTGCTCGACGAGGCGATCAAGCTCGATCCGCAAAGCGGCGAGGCCTATGTCGAGCGCGGTTACCTCAAGGTGTACCGCGACGTTGCAGCGGCCGATGCGGACATGCGGCGCGGTCTGGAGCTCGCGCCCAATTATGCCCGTGGATATGAAGGACTCGCCGCGGTCATGTTCCAGAGTGTCGCGAGGCGCCGCGAGGCGCTTGAGATGATCGAGAAGGCGCGCAGGCTCGATCCGCTCGATCCGCGCCTCGACGTGCTCAAGGCGTCCTACCTTCTATGGGGCAGCGGCGACACCGCCCAGGCGGCCCGGGTTCTCGAGGCTGTATTGGAGCGCAACCCGCTATACGTGCCGGCGCTGGTGCGGCTCTCCGATGTCCGCTGGTGCGGCAGTGGAAAGTTCGCTGAATCTGTGGCAATGGCTGAGCAGGCAGTAGCCCTCGATCCTGGCAACGAGCCGGCATGGCGGCAATTGGCGTACAGCTATCTCGGCATGGGCGAGGATAAGGCGGCGGAGTCCGCGTTGAGTCACGTTACAGGCAATCCGGCTTACGCATCTCTGATGTTGAGTGTGGCCCGGAAGAGCTGGGTCAAGGCAGGCGAAGCGGCATACGCGCTGATCGCAGCGGGACCGACCTATCCCCAGAGCGAACCGGAAATTGCGCTCGCCATCCGCATGCACGCCCGCAAGACCGGCGACTATCGCCGCGCGATCGGGGCGCTCGAGAAATGGGCCGCCGTTTCGTGGGACGGCGATGATCCCGTGCTGGAAGGACAGCTGGACCTGGGTATCGGCGTCGCCGCCCTCGCTGACATGATGATGTCGACGGGTCAACGCGACCGGGCCAGGGCGCTGCTCGAGGAGTTGCTGGCCGAAACCGACGTGCAGATCGGCCGCTACGGGCGCGGCGAAATCTGGCTCAATGACGGCCGTGCCATGGCCTTCGCCATGCTCGGCAGGCCGGCTGATGCGATTGCCACGTTAAAGCGCCAAGAGGAGCTCGGTTTCCTGAGCCATAGGTGGCAAATGGTGCTCGACGTCGAACCGACCCTGGCTCCGTTGCGGGCGCGCCCGGATTTCCGCACATTGATGGAGAATGCCCGCAGCATCGTCACCCGCGAGCGCGCGCAGCTCGAAAAGATGCGCGTCGAGGGGCTGGTCCCGGATCGCAGGACCGGGGGCTGAAACGGAGGTATTGCCCCGATGATCAGGAAGCTCAGGTCAGGCCAGTACCGGTTGTATTCCCGGCATGTGAACCCGAAGACCGGAAAGCGCCGGAACCTCGGCACGTTCAGTACACGCGCCGCCGCGGTGCAGCATGAGCGGGAAATCCAGTTCTTCAAGAGACGCAGCTAGCTCCGGGGCGAACGTGATCTCCGGCGGCTTTGCCGCCTCGTTCCCGGGCTTCCGGATCGGGCTGCTGGTCTTCGTATTGCCGCTGGCCGTAAAGTGGTGGGCAAGAGGGGGCACCAACAATGAACCTCAAGGGAAAGACGTTTCGCGCCGTTTCGAATACGGCCCATGGAAGCATCAATACCGACACGAAGATGCATTTCATCTCGGACAAGGGCGTCGTGGCGGCCGAATACAAGGGCGGCACGATCGTCACCGGACATGTGCTCGGGAAACGCACCAGCGAGTCCGAGATGGAACTCGTGTACCTCAGCGCGACGATCAGCGGCGAAGTGAAGGCCGGCAAGGCGCATGCCAGGTTTGCGCGTGGCGACGACAAGAAGCTTCGCATGCACATGGACTGGCAGTGGCTGACCGGAGACCACGCCTCGGGCCAGTCCGAATGGATCCTGGTGTCCTGATCGACCGAATTCATGCGCCTCTGGTCGCTTCACCCCCGCTATCTCGATCCGCAGGGCCTGGTCGCCCTGTGGCGTGAAGCGCTGCTCGCACAGGCCGTGCTGCGCGGGCGCACGAAAGGCTATCGCCACCATCCGCAGTTGACGCGCTTCCGCGCACACGCAGCGCCACGCTCAGCCATCAACGCCTACCTCGCCGAGGTGCATGCCGAAGCGACGCGGCGCGGTTACTCCTTCGACCGCAGCAAGATCGGCCGGGTGCGCAGCATTGCCCGCATGCCAGTCACGAACGGGCAGGTCGCCTACGAGTGGCGGCACCTGATGAGGAAACTCGCGCGGCGCAGCCGCAAGCTGGGACGCCAGTGGCGGGGAACGAAACGACCGGAAATCCATCGCGTGTTCCGGCAAGTGCGAGGACCAGTCGAGTCCTGGGAGAAATGACAATGCGCATGCATGACAGAACCGCGGCACTGATCGTCGCCGCGATCATCACCGTGTTTTTCATCGTGCCCGGCGCGCAGACGCAGCAAACGCAATCGCTGCTGGCCGCGACCCCCGCGGGTGACGCCATCAACGAGGGCAATAGCTGGTACGACTTGGCACGCGGCTTCTACAAGGAGAGGAACTACGCCAAGGGTAACGAGGCGCGGGGAAAGGCCGTCGACGCCTACAAGAAGGCGATCCAGGCAGACCCCAGGTCCTATGACGCCTGGTCGAGGCTCGGCGACCTTTACAACGAGCATTGGATGAGCGGCGGCGACCAGAGGAATGCCGTCGAAGCCTTCAAGACTGCGCTGGCACTGAAGCCGGGCGACGCGAGCATCCTCAACCGGCTGGGGATCGCGCATATCTATCTCGACCAGCTCCCCGAAGCGGCCGCCGCGCTCGAACAGGCCGCGAAGAAACTCCCGGCAGATCCGGCGGTCCAGTTCAATCTTGGCTTTGTCTATACCGACCTGGGAAAGGGCGACGAAGCGCGCCAGATCTACAACCGACTCCTGACGATGGACAAGACGATGGCGCAGACGCTGCTCGACAAGATCAACAAGTCCTCGCGCCTGTCGTCGAACGGCCCGCGCCCGCAGACCTTCCCGAATCCGAAGGTGGAGCTCGTCTGGGTCAAGCTGGGTAGTTTCCAGATGGGGCAAGGCAAGAAAATGGTCGGACGGCCCGTGACGATCAGGAAGGGTTTCTATCTTGGCAAGTATCCGGTAACGACGGCGCAGTGGCAGACGGTCATGGGCGACAATCCGGCCGACAACAAGAGTTGCGGCAATTGCCCGGTCACCAACGTGAACTGGAATGACGCGCAGGCGTTCATCGCGCGCCTGAATTCATTGCACGACGGCTATCGCTACCGCCTGCCGAGCGAAGCGGAATGGGAATACGCTTATCGCGGCGGCACGACCGGCGATGCCTACGCCGAAGGCGACATCGGCTGGAACAGCCGCAGTTCCGGCGACAAGACCCAGCCCGTCGGCCAGAGACCAGCGAATCCCTTCGGCCTGTACGACATGGGGGGCCACGTGCAGGAATGGTGCATGGACTGGTACCTCGACGACCTGAAGGCTGCGCCTGCGGATGGCAGCGCGGTCCTCAAAGCCGTCGTGCAACGTTATCGTGTACTGCGCGGAACGTCGTACCGGATGATGTTTACGGAATCGCCCGCGACCCATCGCGATGGAACCGTTCCCGACGCCACGAGCTTCAACGACGGCTTCCGCGTCGCCGCCGACAAGGCCGCGGGAGGCTGAGAGATGCGACTGCGAAAACTTGACGCGGTAGCCGCAGCCCTCCTCTGCATTGGCCATACAGCCTTTGCGCAGCCAGTCGAAGACGTGGCAGCCGTCCAGCAGGCGATCAAGGACAACTACGCGGCGTACAGCGGTTTCGATGAACAGCGCTATCGCGCGACGCTCACCGATGATTATCTGCTGCTCGAGAACGGCGAGTTGATTGACCGCGATGGCGACGTCGCCTCGATGGCGAAGCCCGGCACCGATTACCGTCGCAGCGATACTTTTGATTTCCGGCAGGTGCAGGTCGATGGCGCCATCGCCTATGCGATCTATTTCCTGACTTCGGACATCTACGACGACATCAAGGGAAGCCGCCACCGCGAATGGCTCGAGAGCGCGGTCCTCAAGCGTTCGCACGGCGCCTGGCGGATGGCGCTTTTGCATTCGACACGCATCGCAACTCCCATCGGAGCAACGGACATGAAGTCATTCGCCACCCGCTACACCGCCGCCTGGTGCAGCCAGGACCCGGCAAGCGTCGCCGCCTTCTTTGCCGAGAACGGCTCGCTCAAGATCAACGACGGCGCGCCATCCATCGGCCGGGCAGCGATTGCAGAAGCAGCGCGCGGATTCATGAGCGCCTTTCCGGACATGGTGGTGGAGATGGATATTCTCGAGCGCCGCGGCGACGGATACATCTACCGCTGGACCCTGACCGGCACGAACACCGGGCCCGGCGGCACGGGCAACAAAGTTCGCATCAGCGGCTACGAGGAGTGGACCATCGGTGCGGACGGCCTGGTGGCGGCATCGCTCGGCCATTTCGACGCGGCGGACTACGCACGGCAGCTCGCCGGCAATCAGTGACCGGATCAATGGACCGCCGCGATCACTGGAACCGCGTTTACCAGACCAAGACGCCGGAGAATGTCAGCTGGTATCAGCGGCGACCCGATTTTTCGCTTGCCCTGATTGCCGCATCCGGCGTCGGCAAGGATGCTTTCATCATCGACGTCGGCGGCGGGGCATCGGTACTCGTCGATCGCCTTCTCGACCTCGGATATGTGAATCTCGCCGTCCTCGACCTCGCCGGTTCGGCGTTGAGCGCCAGCAAGGTGCGTCTCGGCGGCAGGGCCGCGGCTGTCGAGTGGCACGAAGCGGATGTGACCGATTTTGTGCCGCCACATCGCTATGCGCTCTGGCACGACCGCGCGGTGTTTCATTTCCTGACGGCCGCGGAAGATCGCGCCCGCTATGTCGGGACCCTGCGCAACGCGCTTGAACCGGATGGCGCGGTCGTGATCGCGACGTTTGCACCCGAAGGCCCGCCGAAGTGCAGCGGGCTCGACGTCGTACGCTATGACGAGCTATCGATCGCAGCCGAGCTGGGCGCGGAGTTCCGCCTCCAGGAAATCAGGCGGGAGACTCATCGGACCCCGTGGCAGGCGGAGCAGCGGTTCAATTACTTCCGATTCCAGCGTGAGCCGGGCCGGAGGCCTGCGGGGCATGCAGGTTTTGCCTCTGGGCCCCGTGAGGGCTAGTCTCCGTCCCCAGACTGCTTCATGACCGGGAGGGGGATCGTCATGGGCCGCTTCATCGGCTTCCTTTATGGAATCGCCTGCTACCTGCTTTTCTTTGTCACGTTCCTGTACGCCGTCGGCTTCGTCGGAAATGTCGTCGTGCCGAAGTCCATCGACACCGGCGTGCCGGGGTCCGTCGGCGAGGCGCTGCTGATCAATGCGCTGCTGCTCGGCGTGTTCGCCATCCAGCACAGCGTGATGGCGCGCCCGGGATTCAAGAAAGTGTGGACGAAGCTCGTGCCGCGGCCCGTCGAGCGCAGCACCTATGTGCTGCTCTCGAGCCTCGCGCTCGTGCTGCTGTTCTGGCAGTGGCGTCCGATGACCGACATGATCTGGATGGTGGACAACCCGCTCGGCCGCAATGTGTTGTGGGTGCTCTCGGCGCTCGGCTGGCTGACCGTGCTGACCGGCACATTCCTGATCAATCACTTCGACCTTTTCGGCCTGCGCCAGGTCTACCTGAACCTTCGCCAGCAGCCGTACACGGAGTCGGGCTTCAGGACGCCATTCCTCTACAAGATCGTGCGCCACCCGATCATGCTGGGATTCCTGATCGCGTTCTGGTCAACACCCGACATGACGACTGGCCACCTGTTGTTCGCGGTTGCGACGACCGGCTACATCCTGATTGCGATCCAGTTCGAAGAGCACGACCTGAAGCGCTTCCTCGGCAAGGATTACGAGGACTACCGGAAGCGGGTATCGATGATTTTGCCGATTCCGAAGTAGGCGTCACGCGCGCCGGCGTTGCGCAGGAACCACAGTGGAACAGGAACTCGCCATCGCGACCGTCGGTCATGCCATCCAGTTGTCCGTGGCGCCCGTCTTCCTGCTCTCGGGCATCGGGGCGATGCTTGCCGTGATGACGAATCGCCTGGCGCGCGTGGTGGACCGCGCACGCGCGGTCGAAACCACGCTTCCTGGCACCGCCCCAGGCGATCTCGAGACGTCGCATGGGCGCCTGCGCATTTTTTCCCGCCGTGCAAAGTTCATCAATCTCGCAATCACTTTCTGCACGATCACCGCGCTCCTGGTTTGCGCCGTCGTGGCGACTCTCTTCATCGGGGCGTTCACGCGATTCGATGCATCGGTCCCGGTCGCAATACTGTTCACCGGCGCCATGACGACGTTCTTTGTCGGCCTGCTGTGTTTTCTCCGCGAGATTTTCATCGCGACGGCGAGCCTTCGAATCGGGCCGCGCTGAGGAGAACAACGGCGAGGATTACTGCAGCTGCGAGGCGGTCTTTACCGGGTACTTCGCGAAGATCGCCTTCACGGCCTCGTCGATCGCCGGCTTGAGATTGTCCATCGTCTTCTCGGTGACGCGATCCACCGCCACGCCTTCCCAGACCATCTGCTTGCGCGCCGCGTCGATCACGTCGATATTCAATGTCCCTTCCTGGTATGAGTCGACGTAGGTCTGCGACCGGTACAGCGGCCAGGTCGTGTAGAAGCCCGTGCGATAACGGTAGTAACCGGTTCCGGCCCCGACCATGATTCCGGTCGTGGGCATGCTCGTCGCGAGCAGCCTGTCGTTCAGGCGCCCGCTGAAATTCACGAGCAGTTGCGGCGAATCCTGGACGAGCCGAAGGCCGCGCGCTTCGAGCTCGCGCTGGGTCGCGGACTTGAGGTACTGCGACACGATCGTCTGGTATCCCTCGCGATCCGTGCCAAGGGGGCTCGCGAAGCCGAAAGTGTGGTACAGGGAGAAATCGACGGTCTTGTCGCGCTCGGTCCGGATCTGCGGACCGGATGCGCAACCGGCTGCGAGCAGCGCGGCTCCGGCAAGAGCGGCGACGAACAGGTGAGGAATCCTTGGCTTCTTCATGGCAGGATCCTTTCGGGGCTCGGAATCCATCGATTTGGACCCCGGCGCGACCGTCGGGTTCCGCGAATTCGTCCACGACCGTACTGGATTCGGCGCCGGCCGAAGACGGGGTTCATGAGTCGTCGCATAATCGCCTGGAGGAGCTGCCATGAGCGCCGTCGCTTACAGAATTGCTCCGATGTGCACGATGATCCGGGTCCTCACGCTCGTACTCCTGGTGCTGCCAGTCCCCTTCGCGCTCGGGTCCGCTGCCGGCGTACCACTCCTGATGGCACCCGCGATCATTCTGGTGGCGCTCTACGCCTGGGTGTGGCTTCGCCTCCGTCCAACGAAGTTCGTCGTGCATCCGGATGCGCTCGAAGTCGTCTGGCCGCTCAGACGCCGGCAGATTGCGCGCGATGGCATTACCGAAGTACGCATCGTCAACGGTCGAGATCTGAGATCTCAAGTGGGGTGGTGCCTGCGGGTCGGAGTGGGCGGCCTTTGGGGCGGGTTTGGCTGGCTCTGGTCCGAACGACGGGGAATCGTCCAGATGTACATTTCCCGCATGGATGATCTCATCTGGATTGAACGCAAAGATGGGCGCCCCTGGCTCATCTCTCCGGAGCGGCCCCAGGAGTTCGTGCACTCACTAGTCTCAAGGAGTTGTTCATGAAGAAATTCCTGGCCATATACCTCGGTTCCGCGTCCGCAATCGTCAAGTGGAAGGAAATGCCAGAAGCGAAGCGCAAGACGCTTGAAGCCACTGGCATACAGGCGTGGGGGAAATGGGCGACCGCCAACGAGAAAGTCATCGTTGACCAGGGATCGCCTCTTGGAAAGACCAAACGCATATCTGCACAAGGCGTCCTGGACACCAAGAACGAGATTGCGGCATATACGATTGTCGAGGCCGAATCACACGAAGCAGCTGCAAAGAATGTTCGAAAATCATCCGCACTTCACGATCTTTCCCGGTCACTCAGTCGAAGTCATGGAATGCCTGCCGATGCCGGGCAAGTAACGCAGCATGAATCGGGAGAAACACATGACCTACCACGGAAGCTGCCACTGCAAGCGAATCGCCTTTGAGGCGGAAGGAACCATCGACAAGGCTCTGGCCTGCAACTGCTCCATGTGCCAGCGCAAAGGCTCGCTCCTGTGGTTCGTGCCGCTCGAGAAGTTTCGCCTGCTTTCGCCGGAAGAGAACTCCGCCACCTACACATTCAACAAGCACGCCATCAAGCATCACTTTTGCGCGGTCTGCGGCATACACCCGTACGCGAATGCGATCGACCGAAAAGGCAATCCCGACGGCCGCCATCAACATCCGCTGCCTTGAAGGGATTGATCTCGACACCATCCCCGTCACCAACTTCGATGGTCGTTCGCTCTAGAATGGCGCCGTGGTGAAACAGGATGGCGAATCGGACTTCGATTTCTTCATCGGCAGGTGGAGTGTCGCCCATCGCCGCCTGAAGGATCGCCTTGCCGGTTGCACCGAATGGGTCGAATTCGGCGGCACCTGCATCACGCAAAAAATCCTGGGCGGCCTCGGCAACATGGACGACAACTTCCTGGACATGCCGGGTGCGGCTTACCGCGCCGTGACGCTGCGCTCGTACAACCCGCAGTCACGGCAGTGGTCGATCTGGTGGCTGGACGGTCGCTATCCCGGCACGCTGGATAAGCCCATGGTCGGCCGATTCGAGGACGGTGTAGGCACGTTCTACGCCGACGATATCCTTGCTGGCCGGCCGATCCGGATCCGGTTTCTCTGGACGCAGCCGAAGCCCGGGAAACCGCGCTGGGAACAGGCGTTTTCCGCCGATTCAGGAGCCACCTGGGAAACCAACTGGCTCATGGACTTCACGCCGCTATCGACACGCATTTCCGATCCAGCCGCGTAAGCGGGCTCCCCATTCGCCCCGGAACTGCGCATACTTGGCACTATTAACCAAGCCGAGGGCTCCATGGCAACGAAGCTCGAAAAACCGCTGAAGCGCGAAATCGTCCTGAACGACGCGCCCTACATGCTCACCATCTCGCCGGAAGGGCTGAAGCTCGTGCCGAAGGGCAAGCGCAATGGCCTCGAGCTCACGTGGAAAGGCATCCTGATGCAGGCGACGATGAGCGAGGCGGCGGGCGGAAGTTCCGGGTCGTAGATCGCCGCTCGATCGGCATCGGGACTTCTCCGCCGGGCGAGCAGGCTGGGTCATGAACTCCGCAGGCTCCGAGATCGCTCCCTGGACTTGCCCGACCTGCAACACGCTCGTGACGATGCCGTTCTGCGCGCGTTGCGGCGAGGCACCGGTGCCGCCCCGGGACCTCACGGTCAAGGGTCTCGGGGACAAGCTGTTTCACACGTTCACCAGCATCGATTCGCACACCGCGCACTCGATCTGGACGCTGCTGAGCCAACCCGGCGAGCTCACGCAGGCATGGGCGCAAGGCGTGCGCAAGTCGTATATCGGACCATTCCAGCTTTTCCTGTTCGTCAACGTCATTTTCTTCGCCGTGCAATCGCTGACGGGCGAGACCGTCTTCAGTTCCTCGCTGGACTCGCACCTCCACTACCAGGACTGGAGTGAACTCGCGCGTTCGCTGCTGGCGCGGAAGCTGGAGGACACCCACGCTTCATTGGCCGATTACGCCGCCGTATTCGATCGTGTCGTGGTCGTCAGGGCCAAGTCCCTCATCATCCTGATGACCGTCCCGTTCGCACTGCTTTTGCCGGTCGCCTTCTTTCGACAGCGGCGGCCGTTCATGGTGCACGCCGTGTTTTCTCTGCACCTGTACACGTTCCTGCTGTTGTTGTTCTGCGTTGCCCTGCTTGCCGCAAAGCTGAGCGCGGCGCTCGGTTTCGGCGGACTGCAAACGCCGCTCGTGGACACGGCGCTCAGCATCTTCAATCTAGCCGCCTGCGCGCTCTATATCTATCTGGCGATCGGCCCAGTCTACGGCGCCGCCGGCGGAACCCGCATCGTTCAGACCATCGCGCTGGCGATCGCAGTGGCTGCGATCGTGCTCGGCTATCGGTTCGCGTTGCTGCTGATCACCTTGTCAACCACCTGAAGCCTGCATTATGTCCGCGTCCGGCGGCTCCACCGTCCGGATGGGAATTCGCGGGCAGGCTCGGTAGTCTATTCCCCATGGCCACTCGAACTCTCGCGATGCTCGCCGTTTCTCTGCTGGCGCTCGTCGCCTGCGATCGGTCGGAACCGCCGAAGCCTGCGCCGGCGCCGGCTGCGGAGCCCGCGCCGATCGCGAGATCGGCTCCCGCAAACGCAGCCCCCTCCTTCGTCAACAAAGTCTGGCAGGTCGCCGAGTCGCAGCAGGTGGCCCCGGGCTCCACTCGCGCCTTCCTCGCGGACGGCACGCTCGTCATGGCATCGCCACACGAGAAGCCCGCGTTCGGCGCCTGGCGTTATGAAGATGGCCGCCTGACGATTACCGAGGAAGGCCAGGATTACCCCACCGATATTCTCGCCTTGAGCGAGAATGAATTTCGCATCCGGATGCTCAGTCCGGGCGAGCCGGTCGAGATGCTGCTCAAGCTGGCCGAGCAGCCTCCGATGTCTGCGATAGCGGAAGCAAAGCCCGCCGCCGTCGCGACGCAGGCGGAGATCGCACCGGAGGCCGTTTCCTTGTGGGGAACGGCATGGCGTCTCGAAAAGCTCGCGGGCGCCGACGTGCTGGGTGGCGCGCGGGCGACGCTCGAGTTCCCGTCCGAGGGCCGCGCAAGCGGCAACGGATCCTGCAATCGTTTCAACGGCGTCGTGACCGTCGAGGGCGACACGATCCAGTTCGGCGGCCTCGCGGCGACGCGCATGGCCTGCGCGGAGACCGCGATGCGGCAGGAAGACGCGTACTTCGCGGCGCTGCGGGATGCGGAGCGTTTCGAGGCTGACGCCGAGGCGCTTCGAATCTACTCCGCGGGCCGGGCGGAGCCGCTGCAATTCGGCGCGGCGCCGGCACCCACGGCCGGCCCCGCGCCGACGATCCAGATCCTGCCGGCGTCGGAAACGCCGGCCCTGGCCGGCATCTGGACCGTGGTCGCGCATTTCATTCCGGGCGTCAGCGCCATGAGCGACGGCGAGGCGAGAACCCACTACGGCGAGACGCTGCGGCTGACCGATCGTTCGGCCATCTCGCCCGGGGCAAGCTGCCGCGAACCGCGCTATGCGTCGAACCGGGTTTCAACGGAACAATACCTCGCGAGCGAGTACAAGCTGCCGCCCGGAAGCCTCAAGCCGCTCGCCACGCGGGCTCAGGTCGAACTGATGAAGGTCTCCTGCGGCGGCGCGCCCTGGAACGCGCTCGGCGCGACGTTGATCGGGATCGACGCGGATCGCGTGCTCGCGCCCATGGACGGCGTTTTCTTCGAGCTGGTTCGCGACCGCGATTTCCGGGCCGTGGGCCAGGAGCCCGGCTGGGAACTCGAGATCCACAAAGGCGCCGAGATGCGCCTGAACTACGACTACAGCAAGAGCACGGCCGTGACGCCGACATCGCGAGCGCAGGTGGATGCGAGGACCGGCACCCAGACTTACCATGCCGTCACGAAGACGAACGACCTCCGCGTCGAGATCGTGCCCGTGCCATGCACCGACTCCATGAGCGGAAAAGAATTCCCCGCGACCGTATCCGTCACACTGAACGGACGGACCTTCCGCGGCTGCGGCGGGGAACTGGCAACGCCCTACCAGGGATAAGGCTTGCCGGTGTAGTTCAGGAACTTGCCGGAATCCTCCGGTCGCAGCGCGGCAATCACTGATCGCATGCCCTTGATACTCTCGGCAGGCGAGAGCTTGCCGCCCGACCCGCCCATGTCCGTGCGCACCCAGCCGGGATTCATCACGATGCAGGTGATACCGCGTGACGCGAGGTCGATCGAGAGGCTCTTTGTCACCATGTTGACCGCGGCCTTGGAGCTGCGGTACGCATAAGAGCCGCCCGAAGTATTGTCTTCCACCGATCCCATGCCGCTCGTGATCGTGACGACCTGCTTGAGAGCGCTTTTCGCGACGTTATCCACGAAGGCTTCGACGACACGCATCGGGCCGAGCGTGTTGGTGTCGAGCACTTTCGCCCAGGCCGCGTAGTCGAGGCTGCCGATTCGCTGGCCGGGCGGCCCGCCGACCCCTGCGTTGTTCAGCAGGAGATCGATCGCTTCGCCCTTGAGCAAAGCGGCAGCCGCCCGGACGCTCGCCGCGTCCGTGACATCCATTTCCAGGATACGAACGCGGCCTCCGCCATCGGCTCCGATCTGCTGCAGTTCCTTCGCGGCCTTGGGCGCGCGACAGGCTGTGAACACCCGCCAGCCTTCGGCGGCATACTGACGCGCGAACTCGAGGCCGAGGCCGCGGTTTGCGCCGGTGACGAGTACGGTCGGCATCGTTCCTCCGTTTCTCTGGCTTCACGCCTTCTGGCGCATACTTATACAGTCGATCCAGAGGGATGAACACATGAGCATCGTTCGGCACACGCGCAGGCGCGTCCTGCAAACCATTGTCGCGAGCCCCTTGTTCGCCGGGCTGGGGCCGTCGCGCATGGCCTTCGGCCAGGATTCGGACGACATCATTACTGCCGCCGACCAGGCCTTGGATGTCTTCGATTTCGAACGTCTGGCGCGCGAGCGCTTGCCGCCCGCGCACTTCGGCTACCTGGCGACCGGTGTCGATGGCGATGCAACGCTGCACGCGAACCTGGAGGGATTCTCGCACTACGGCCTGCGGGTCCGGCGGCTGGTCGGTGTCGGCAACATCGACATGTCCGTCAAGCTGTTCGGCACGACCTGGGACTCGCCGATCGTCCTCGATCCGGTCGGCAGCCAGCGCGCATTTCATCCCGACGGCGAACTGGCGGTGGCCAGGGCAGCCCGGTCGAGGAAGCATCTTCAGATTCTCTCGACGATGGCATCCACCGGAGTCGAGGACGTCACCGCCGCCCGTGGCGCGCCCATCTGGTATCAGCTCTACCCGACTGACCAGTGGGCCGTCACGCAGGCGCTGGTGGACCGCGCCAAGGCGGCGGACTGTCCCGTGCTCCTGCTGACGGTGGATCTACAGGGCGGCACCAACCGCGTGGCGCTCGGGCATGCCATACGGCATGACACGCGCGATTGCACGGCATGTCATGCGACCAAGCCGCCGCAATTGCTCACGGAGTTGCCTCGCAAAGCGATGTTCCGCGGTCTCGATCTTTCGGCGGTCACCGACCTGACGCCGCTGGACATGAACTGGGACTTCATCAAACGCCTGCGCGACATCTGGCCCCGCAAGCTCATGGTCAAGGGCATCGTGACGCGCGAAGACGGCGAGCTCGCCGTCAACTACGGGCTGGACGGATTAGTGGTCTCGAATCACGGTGGGCGCGGCGAAGACAGCGGCCGCGCGACCATCGACAGTCTCCAGGAGGTCGTCGCGGGCGTCGGCGGCCGAATGCCGATTATCGTGGACGGCGGATTTCGCCGCGGATCCGATATCTTCAAGGCCCTCGCACTCGGCGCCACGGCTGTCGGCATCGGGCGACCGTATATCTGGGGCCTGGCGTCGTTCGGGCAGGAAGGCGTCGAAAAGGTGCTCGATATCCTGCGGAACGAACTGCTGTTCGTCATGCGGCAGGCGGGGACGCGGACCATTGCCGAGATCGACCGGTCGTACGTCGTCGATAAAAGGCTCGGCTAGCCGCGGCCGCAATCACCGATTTCGATTGCCACGACCGCGCAGGCCATCCGTGGCCTGCGCGGCGAACGATCAGTTGGCCGGCTTCACGACGGTGAGGTGGTAGGTCACCGACAACGTAAACACGCCATTGGCCCCGAGCTTGAGAACGTGCTTGCCGACCGCCAGGCGGCTCGTATCGATCACGCCCCAAAAGCCGCGCGCGGCGTTCGCGCGCCACAGACCGTGACTCGAGAACAGGATCGTGCCCGGTCCGATGACGAAATTGAACAGGGTACGATCGGCTCGAAAATTCACCTTGCAAATCGGCGGCACGCCACTGATGTCATCGCCCCACGCGACCGTCAGCTCGCAGACATCCCGGATGTCCTGGTCTTTGCCGTCCAGCGTGAGGGTCAGGTCCTTCGGGCGGTAGCTTCCAATGGTGTCGTTGACGTAAGCGATGCAGGAAGCGTCATCATCGAAGCCTTCTTCCGGATAGCAGAATGTGTTGACCACCGGAACCAGCAGCTTGACGCCCTTCGGCACAGCGCACCTGCGTGTCGTGTCCCCACCGGTGTTTCCAGTCAGGTACCAGAAATCACCGCGTTGGGCGACTCCACAGTATTTGCCGGTCTGGTCAAGAAGCGGGTTGACGGCCGACGGAACGGATACCGTCCACTGCCACCATTCGATCTGTTGCTGGAACAAGCCTCCGTCAGCATGCGCCGCAGCAGGCAGCGCAGAAGTAAGCCCCAGGCACAGCGCACCGAGCGTCGAGCCCATCCGGTGTAACACTTTCATGATTGATCCCCCTCTACCCTTTCATTCTTGAGTTGCAGCAGCAACCGTGCGGCGTAGTTAACTGCCGGGCATTGCCAATGTCCACATCGTTCGCCCCAGTGAAGCGAATGGGCGCCCGCGCATTTTACTTAAGGCGCCCTGGCTGCCGGGCATGGCGGTCCTGATCCTGGGATTGCGGCCCGAATCGCTCGCGCAGGAATTCCAGGAAAACCCGCAGCTTCGGCATCAGGTGGCGCCGCGTCTCGTAAACCGCATTGATCGCGAGCTCCGGGCCCGCGTAATCCGCGAGCACCTGCACCAGCCTGCCGCTCGCGAGTTCGCTCTCGACGAAGAAGCGGGGGAACAGGGAGAGGCCGAGCCCGTCGAGGGCAAACTGCTTGAGCGCGAAATCATTGTTGCAGCGGAGCGTGCTCTGCATCGTTACCGTCAGCCAGCGGCCCCTGGGTGCGCGAAACCGCCACTCGTTCGGCGCCCGGACGATGCTGTAGCCGAGCGCTTCGTGCGACGCGAGGTCGGCTGGCGTCGCGGGAATTCCGCGACGGCGGAAGTACGCCGGTGATCCGACAAGGGCTGTCGGACAGGGCGCCAGGCGCGTCGCGACCAGGCTCGAGTCGTGCATCGCCGAGATGCGGACCGCAACGTCGAATCGCTCCTTGACGAGGTCCACGAGACGATCGCTGAGGTCGAGATCGAGCGTGACCTCCGGATAACGCGTGCGGAATTCCTTGATGCGCGGGGCAAGCGTCGTGATACCGAAATAGGTTGGCGCCGATATCCGCAAAAGGCCGCGCGGCTTGCCCGTGAGTTGCGCGACGTCGTTTTCCGCCTCGCCCAGTTCCGCAAGGGCCGCGGCGCTCCTGCCATACAGGGCCTGGCCGGCCTCGGTCAGCGTGAGGCGGCGCGTCGTCCGGTGCAGCAGCCGCGCGGCGAGGCGCTGTTCCAGCCGGTTCACGTACTTGCTGACGGCGGCCTTCGAGATCTCGAGCGCATCCGCGGCTTTCGTGAAGCTGCCGAGATCGACGACCCGCACGAAGACGGCGATATCGGAGGCAGGATTCATCGGTTTCCATTGTTCACAGGCGTGAACAATCTTATTCCATTTACCCCGATTATCAATCCCCCGTAAAGGCCTAGTCTCCTATCCACGAAGCGCCGGGAGGTCCGGCGCCAGGATTCCACCAGGAGAACGCCATGAAAGACTCTCGCAACACGGATTACGGTATCGCGCTCTTGCGCATCAGCCTCGGGCTGATGTTCATCGCCCACGGCGTGGTGCTGAAGTACTTCACCTACACGCTGGCCGGCACGGCACAGTTCTTCGAGTCGATCGGACTCCCGGGCCTGCTCGCCTACGTCGTCTTCGGGATGGAGGCGGTCGGCGGCATCCTGCTCGTGCTCGGCGTTCGCACCCGGGAGGTCTCGGCCGCCCTCATCCCGGTTCTCGTCGGTGCGCTCTGGGTGCACTCGGGCAACGGCTGGGTCTTCAGCGGCGCCAATGGCGGCTGGGAATATCCGCTGTACCTGATCGTGCTCAGCGCGGCGCAGGTCCTGCTGGGAGAAGGTGCATTCGCCCTCTCCCGCCGGCAGGTTCCGGTGCGCGGTGCGGTCGCCCGGCAAACGGCCTGATCCCGATCAGCTGCCAAAATCCGCGATCGCCGCGCAAGCGGTGGTCGCGGATTCATTTTCAATAAATCGGTGTAGCATACCGGCCATTCGAAACTCGAATCGGTCACGGGAGGCAGCATGCGAGGAACTACGAGTTCAGCAAGTCTTGTCACCCTGGCAACGATCATCGTTGTCGGCCTGGCGAGCCCGGTGGTGCCGGCAAGCGCAGCACCGGCAGACGATGCCTGTGCCTTGCTGACGAAGCAGGACGCGGTCGCGGCCTTCGGCGAGGACGCCACCCAGTCCGAGGCGAAATCCGGTCTCCCGATGGGGCCCGGCATGACCGCTTCAAGCTGTGAATATACCGGGTCCGGCTATCACAAGATCCACCTGACCCTGATGCGCCTGTCTCCAGATACGGCGGCCGTATATCGGGGCATATGTGCGCAAAAAGGACACGAAGGACTAACAGGCCTGGGCGAAATGTCTTGCTGGTACGACAACGAACATGAAGAGCTGCAGGTGCTGAAGGGCACGACGCTCTTCACCATCGAACTCCGTGGCATCAAGAATCCCACGGAGCGGATCAAGGCGGCGGCACAGAGCGTGTTTGCGCGACTGAAATAGATCGCCGCCGGGCGGCGCAGCGGGAACTAGGCCACCTGATTCTTCTTCCGCCTCGGCAGCGTCCAGTCAGGTCGCGGGAAATGGCAGGTGTAGCCGAAGGGATTCCGTTGCAGGTAATCCTGATGCTCCGGCTCGGCTTCCCAGAAATCCCCGGCCGGCGCGATCTCGGTCACGACTTTGTCGGGCCATAGGCCGGACGCGTCGACGTCCGCGATCGTGTCCTCGGCGACGCGGCGCTGCTCGTCGCTCGTGTAATAGATGGCCGACCGGTAGCTCGCGCCGGCGTCGTTCCCCTGGCGATTGCGCGTCGTGGGATCGTGAATCTGGAAGAAGAACTCGAGGATCTGCCGAAAGCCGATCTTCGCGGGATCGAACAGGATCTCGACCGCCTCGGCATGGGCTCCGTGATTCCGGTAGGTCGCGTTCGGCGTGTTGCCGCCCGAGTACCCGACCCGGGTCGAAATCACGCCGGGATGCTTGCGGAAGCAGATCCTGCACACCCCAGAAGCAACCGCCCGCCAACACCGCGCGCTCTGTCGTCATGACTTGTCTCCCACCTGGTTCAGGTATGCCCCGTAGCCTTCTTTCTCCATATCGTCCCGGTGAACGAATCGGAGCGACGCCGAGTTGATGCAATAGCGCAGGCCGCCGCGGTTGCGGGGTCCGTCGGTGAAGACGTGGCCGAGATGGCTGTCGCCGTGCGCCGAGCGCACTTCCGTCCGGGCCATGCCGTGCGACTCGTCCGACAGCTCCTTGACGCTTGCGGGCTCGATCGGCTTCGTGAAGCTCGGCCAGCCGGACCCGGAGTCGTACTTGTCGGTGGACGCAAAGAGCGGTTCTCCCGAGACCACGTCGACGTAAATTCCGGGCTCCTTGTTGTGCAGCAGGGCGCCTGTACCTGGCATTTCAGTGCCGCAGAGCTGCGTCACCCGGTGCTGCTCGGGGGTGAGCGATGCGAGCGCCGCGGGATCCCTGGCGAAACTTGTCCATGCGGTGAAACCTCGTGTCGTGAAGGCTATCGAATGATCAGACCGGGGGAGTGGCGCGGATATTTCACCCTGGTGTCGACCTCGGATTTTGCAACTGCAAGAACGGGTTAGCGCGCGCTATCATTTCGGGTGCCAGCGTCCCGCGAAAAGCATACGAGGAGATCCCATGCCCAAGCTTGTCCTGACCTACTTTGACTTCGACGGCGGCCGCGGCGAGGTCGCGCGCCTGGCGATGCACCTTGGCGGCATCGCGTTCGAGGACAGGCGCATCGCCGGCAAGGACTGGCCTGCGCTGCGCGACAAGACGCCGTTCCAGGCGATGCCGGTGCTGGAAGTGGACGGCAAGGTGATCACGCAGTCCAACACGATCAACCGCTACCTCGGCAAGCTCGCCGGCCTGTACCCGAAGGACGACTGGCAGGCGGCGTTGGTGGACGAGGTGATGGACGCGGTCGAGGACGTCTCCACCAAGATCAGCAACACCATGGCGCTCGAAGACGAGGCCAAGAAGAAGGCGCGCGAGGCGCTGGCGGCGGGTCCCATCCCGCGTTTCCTGCAGCAGATCGAGGCGCGGCTCAAGGCGGGCGGCGGCGAGTGGTTCGTCGAAAAGCGCCTGACCGTCGCCGACCTCAAGTGCTTCATGTGGGTTCGCTGGCTCAAGTCCGGCGCGCTGGACCATATCCCCACCGACATCGTGGACCAGCACGCGCCGCTCCTGGCGAAGCACCTGGAGCGAGTCAAGAACCATCCGAAGATCGCGGCGTACTACGCAGCGCGCAAGAAGTAACCGCCGTCGATTAAGCGATTTCCCGCACAGCGCGTAGCGCGGCGTCAACCTCGCTCTCATCGTTGACCAGGCTCGGCGCGAGCCGCGCTTTCGAAACCTTGTATGGTGAAGTCGAAGCCACGATCTTGCGCTCGTGCAGCTTGTGCGCGGTCTCCTCGGCGCTCTGCCCTTCCACTTCGAAGCAGATGATGCCGGCGGACAGCGCGCGGTCCCGCGGCGTCAGCACCTTCACGCCGGGGATCTTCGCCAGGCCTTCCTTGCACTGGCTGTTGAGCGCGGCAATGCGGTCCGCGATGCGCGTGCGGCCGATGCGCGCGTGGAACTCGAACGCCTCGGTCATCGCCCATTGGTGCTCGTACGCCTTGAATCCGCCGGGTGAAAGCCACGAAATGCTCTTCGGGGCATTCGGTGGCCGTTCGTCTTCCCACGCGGCGAACGGCTCGACGTCGTAGAAAGTCGGGATAGTCGGGCGGATCCGCCCCCAGTTCTTCTCCGGCACCCAGAGGATTCCAGTGCCCCGCGGCGCGAAGATCCATTTGTGCGTGCCGGCCGCCGCGAAGTCGACGCCAAGCTGCGCGACCTGCTCGTCCTGGTTGCCGAAGCCGTGCACAGCATCCAGCACGACGAGGATCCGGTCGCCGCTGCCGCGAGAAGCGTTGACTTCCGTTACCGCCTGCGCCAGCGCGCGGACCGGGATCTTGACGCCGCTGCTCGAGTGCACCCAGGTGAGGCCGACCACGCGCGTGCGCGGGCCGATGGCGCGCTTGAGGCGCGCCACCATCTCGTCGGCGGACGCAGCGGCAGGATCGTCATACAGCGGAATGCGCCGCCAGCTGGCGCCTGAGCGCTCCGCCGCGAGGCGAATCGCTTCGTGATGCACGTAGTGATCGTGGGTCGTGGCGAGAATTTCGTCGCCCGGCTTCAGGGTCAGCCCGTGGTAAATGAGGGCGAGCCCCTGGGTCGTGCTGTCGGTGAGCGCCACTTCCTCGGGCTTGCCGCCGATGTAGCCCGCGGCCGCACGCGTCACGCGGTCCGGGTATGGAACCTGCTCTGCGTCCTGACCGAGGAATGCGTCGAAGCCCATGCCGTGCTCGACTGTCGTAAACGGATTTGCATCGAGCATCCCGCGATAGCGCTCGATGGCGTCGCGCACCGGTTTCGGGTGCGAGACGATGTAGAACTGCGAAAAATGCAGCCAGTCGGGCGCGAGGTTGAACTGCGCCTTCACGGCAGCCCAGTCGGATAAGCCATCGACGACGGGTGCAGGGGCCGGCGTTTCTGCGACGGCGGCGCGCGTTGCCGCACCGCCAACCAGCGACAGGCCGACAGTCGCAACAAAGTCACGGCGATTCAACGTCATGGTGCGTTCTCCCCGGGGAACTGGAGCCAGTGGGTGTGGATATTACGCCACGGCCGGCGGCGCAAAGAAAGCAAACGTGCGCACCTCGATGCTCTCGCGCGGCGGCGCGTCGGCCGGGGTCCGCGGATGCTGGAAGGCAGCGTGCGCGCCGAACTGCGTCACCGAGGCTGTCGGTGTCGAAACACTTCAGCAGCAGCGCTTCTTCGCGGCGCATGTCCGGAAAGTAGTACCACTCGTGCTGCGGGCGGTGGGCGGCGTAATAGATCTCTCCCACACGATCGCGATAGATCAGGTCGCAGGCGACCAGGTCGCCGGGTCCCAGGCTCCTGGCATCCAGCATCGCGAGCGGCATAGTCTGCAAGGGTCCGCGAATCGGCCGCCAGACGTTCACCTCGACGATGCGATGCCGCAGGAGCCTCTCCGCGTCTCTTCGCCGGCACGACGTCCCGCACGCGCCGAAGCGCGGACTGTGCGGTGTAGTCGTTGTGCACGCGGCTGACGGGCTCATGGATCCGGGTTCCTGAGCGGCTCGATTCGGAATTCCCGCGCACCGTATGATCGAAGACCACCACGGAGCTGGCGCCGGTGGCGTCCTTCACCAGCTGCTTTCACCTCCGCGTAGTAGATACTCTTGACTTCGGCCTCATCGTAGAAGTCCGCCACGCGAGTCGCGTGCTGCCGGAGCGCAAAGCCCTGCTCATCCAGCGTGGGCTGGCGCTCCAGGCTGCGTGCATTCCGGATACGCACCGGATATTCGCGATACGAGGCCGAGCGGCGCGGTACGCCGGCCGGTGGGTCGAATTCATAAGAGAAGGGCTTGCGTCCGGTTGGCGTGATGTAGCTGACGAGCGCTTCGACGTCGGCGATTGATTGTTCCTGCATGTGACCGAATCTACGACGATGCAGGAACGTGTGAAACGAGACCTTCTAATGGTTTCTTAAGCCGTTCTTGCGGGGAACATCCACGTCGCGGGCGGCGATGCCGCCGTCTTCCGGCGCGACCGAATGGGCGTAGACTGCTCGCCGGGGGTATCCCCCCACGGAGGGAGGCTCAGATGAATCACCCTTACTGGCTGATAGTCATGATCATGCTGGCACCGTCGGTGCAGGCAGAAGATATCTCCTCTCAATTCGATTGCGTCGAACTCGAGTTGTTTACCCCACCAAAGGATGAGATCGCAGACAGCGGTGACGCACGCGCCGCGCTGATTCCGCCGGAAATGCTGACGCAATTGCGCGACTTCATTGCAGTCGAAATTCCACTTGAAATAACCGGCATGAAGACGCGCCGTGCGCCCGACGAACAGTGCGAGAGTCAGGATCGCGCCCTGACATTCGGCGGCCAGGTTACCGACTACAAGAAGGGGAACCAGGCGGCGCGATATTTCGTCGGCTTCGGCGCGGGCAAGCAGAAATTCGAGGTTGCCGCGGTGCTCAAGCGCAAGAGTGACGGCAGTGTCATCGCTCAAGGCACGGTCGTAGACCGCAAGATCGGTGGATTGTTAGGGGGTTCCAAGGACAAGGGTAAGCAGGACTTCGCCGAGAAGGTCGCCGATTTCATCCACAACGGCTTGACTGGCAAGAAGGAAGACTGACCCTGATGGAGCGGCTGTTCCTCGGACTGGCCGTCTTCTTCGGCGTCCACTGCATTTCGTTGCTGGCGCTCGGCTGGCGCGATCGCATGGCCGGCCGCCTGGGCACGAGGACCTGGCAGGGCATTTACTCGGTCGCTTCGCTGATCGGGTTCTATCTGCTCGTCACGGGCTATGGGGCCGCGCGGGCATCCGACGCCGTGCTGTATGCGACCCCGCCCGCGTTCCGCTACATTGCAGCGCTCCTGATGCTCCCGGCATTCAGCCTTGCACTCGCCTCGGTCATTCCCGGGCGCATCCGGACCGCAGCCCAACATCCACTGCTCCTCGCGACCATGCTTTGGGCAGTTGCGCATCTCTTGACCAACGGCAGCGTTGCCGATCTGCTGCTGTTCGGCACTTTCCTCGTGTGGGCCGTCGCCGTCCGGATCTCGCTCAAACATCGTCCGGCACGCCCGATCCGCGTCCTGCCGAGTTCACCGGCGAACGATGTGATCGTCGTCGTCGGTGGGTTGGCGCTCTACGCGATCTTCATCCTGTGGTTGCACGCCAAGTGGTTCGGCGTGGCACCGCTGGCCTGAGGAGCGTGCGTTTTTGACCATGCGATGGGTGAAGGTGCATCTCGTTGCCGGCGCGCTATGGCTGATGGCCAACCCGGTCATCGCCCAGGAATACCAACCCTACCCGTCTCCCAGGATCACGCCGGAACAGTGGGCGAAGTACGCCGACGAAGTGCGCCAACTCCATGGGGCGTCCCTGGAGGTCTTCAAGGACAAGCAACTCTTCGCATTCTCGGACCTGCGCACACGCACCTTCTGGATCTTCACGATGAAAGACCATCCCGCGCATCCGGCATGGATCACGCGGCAGATGTACGACGAAGCTGGCGTGGTCCGAATCCGGCAGATCGGATTCTTCGCAGGATCGGAGGAAGCGTTCGCAAAACTCTTCCGCGAATATCTGGAGCGAAACGAACAGCTCAAGGAAGAGGTCGAGCGCCGAAATCAATAATCGGTCATGCGCGCATACGATTTCATCCTGCGGAAACACTTCATCGCCTGCATGCGGTGCTAGCCTGGCTGGCGCCTGGTACCACACGCGCGATTTGTTGGCCGACGTCGCCAATTGATGAATGGATTCGAGCCGTCGTGGCGGCGCACGCGACTGGCGGTCGTCGCGTGACGCGCCACGATTCTGGGTGACGGCTTCCCGTCAGGCGAGCTTCGGCAGCAGCGCTCCGAGCACGGCGCCCGTAATTCCCCCGTGCACGATCTCGACCAGCGGATCCACGAGCGTGATCGTCAGATTGTTGATGTTCGTGATGCCGAAAAACGTGAAGTCCGCGCAGGCCCAGAGCAGGAAACCGACGATGGCGCCGGCCTTCGTCCGCTGGCCACGCTCGCAGGGGCCGCCTGCGACTTCATTGTGTAGAGAATCAGCGCAGCGTAAGCGAGTGCACCGACGAAGACCGCCCAGATGACTTGCGGCTCCCGCATCACACCGGTGGCCGAGCCGGCGTTTGCTGCATAGAAGTCCGCCAGCAGCAAGTCAAAAAGCACGTACCCGAGCCCAAACACTACGATGCCGCCGGCGACCGTGCCGACGACCCATTGTTTCGTATTCATGCCAGCCCCCTCGTGTCGTTTTCGTTTTGTTTCGCGGCGCCAGCCCAACGGGCCGGCGCGCGGCCGAGCATACGCCCGCTTCCCACTGGCGCGTCCACGCGCCCGCGTATAGCTGCCTCAGGTACGAAGCCCCGAGTCCTTTGGATGCGGTTGGCGGTTCCGGGAGTACTATCAGCGCCCATGCACGCCTACGAATTCATCCTGCTCCTGCTCTCGTTCGTGTACGCAGCGGCGATTGCGCACCTGCTCTCGACAGCGGGCGAAATCATCATCGCGTCGAAACGCGTCCGGCTCTCCTGGTTCAACGCCGGCTGGATGCTGGCGGCTTTGCTCTTCACCTGTGCGTGGTGGATCGGCCTGTGGGATCTGCACACGATGGAAACTGGGACATCGGGTCGATCGCGTTCTATTTCTCGATCGCGGCGGGCATCTATCTGCAGGCGCGACTGGTCTCGCCACGTATCCCGGAAAAGGGCGAAATCGACCTCAAGCAGTTTCATCGCGAGGAGGGCCGGAAATACCTCATCGCCTACACGATTCTTGGCGTGGTGACGGTGATCACCAATGCCGCGCTCGGCGGAACCGCCGACGCCTCACAATGGCCGGCGCAGAATCTCGTGATCGTTCCGATGACATTGGCGACCGGGCTGGCCGCAATCTTCATCAAGCGGCCTTGGGTGCAGGGCCTGGCGCTGCGTGATCCAGATCGGCGGCTGGATCTGGTACTTTGCCGCGCTTCAGACGGCGCTGGCGGGGTGAGTTCCACCGCGCGCTCTGTCAGGGTCTGTTAACCACCCTTCCGAAGCTGCCTCAACTTCTCGATCGCCCGCAACTGCGCCGCCGCCCTGGCCAGTTCTGCCTGCGCCTCTGCAATCTCCATCGCCCCGACGCGATCGCGCAGCGCTTCTTCTGCTCTCTGCTTGGCCGCCAGCGCAGCCGCCTCATCCAGGTCCTTCGCCCGTGCCGCGGTGTCCGCCAGCACCGTGATCTTGTGCGGCTGCACCTCGAGCGCGCCGCCGCCGACCCAGAACAGCAGCTCTTCCCCGCTCTCCGTCTGAACCCGCACTTCGCCGGTCTTCAGTGTCGTCAGCAATGGCGCATGGCGCGGCGCGATGCCGATCTCGCCGCCAGAAGCCGGTGCGAACACCATCGTCGCGAGTCCGGAAAAGACTTCGCCTTCGGCGCTGACGATATCGATGTGGATCGTATGCGTCATGTTCAGGCCAGCGTCTTCGCCTTCTCCACGGCTTCTTCGATGCCGCCCACCATGTAGAAAGCCTGCTCCGGCAGGTTGTCGTATTCGCCGGCGATGATGGCCTTGAAGCCGCGGATCGTGTCCTTGAGCGCGACGAACTTGCCCGGGGTCCCGGTGAAAACCTCGGCGACGTGGAACGGCTGCGACAGGAAGCGCTGGATCTTGCGCGCGCGGGTCACGGCCAGCTTGTCTTCTTCCGACAGTTCGTCCATGCCGAGGATCGCGATGATGTCCTGCAATTCCTTGTAGCGCTGGAGGATCGCCTGCACGCCGCGCGCCGTGTCGTAGTGATCGTCGCCGATCACCAGCGGGTCGAGCTGGCGGCTCGTGGAATCGAGCGGGTCCACCGCCGGGTAGATGCCGAGCGATGCGATCTGGCGGCTCAGCACGACGGTCGCATCGAGGTGCGCGAAGGTCGTCGCGGGCGAAGGATCGGTCAGGTCGTCCGCCGGCACGTAGATCGCCTGCACGGAGGTGATCGAACCCGTCTTCGTCGAGGTGATGCGCTCCTGGAGCACGCCCATCTCTTCGGCGAGCGTCGGCTGGTAACCGACCGCCGAAGGCATGCGGCCGAGAAGCGCCGAGACTTCGGTGCCCGCGAGCGTGTAGCGGTAGATGTTGTCGATGAAGAGCAGCACGTCGCGGCCCTTGCCGCCCGCCTGCTTCTCGTCGCGGAAATACTCCGCCATCGTGAGACCGGTCAGGCCGACGCGGAGCCGACAGCCCGGCGGCTCGTTCATCTGGCCGTACACCATCGCGACCTTCGAGTTCGTCAGGTCTTTCTTGTCGATGACGCCCGACTCCATCATCTCGTGATAGAAGTCGTTGCCCTCGCGGGTGCGCTCGCCGACGCCCGCGAACACCGAAAGGCCGGAATGCGCCTTGGCGATGTTGTTGATGAGTTCGAGCATGTTGACGGTCTTGCCGACGCCGGCGCCGCCGAAGAGGCCGATCTTGCCGCCCTTCGCGAAGGGCACGAGCAGGTCGATGACCTTGATGCCGGTTTCGAGCAGGTCCTGGCCGCCGGTCTGCTCGTCGTAAGACGGCGCCGGGCGGTGGATCGGCAGGAAATCCTTGCTCTTGATCGGGCCGCCCTCGTCCTGGGGCCTGCCGAGCACGTCCATGATGCGCCCGAGCGTGCCGTGACCGACGGGCACCGTGATCGGCGCGCCGGTCGCTTTCACCGCGAGGCCACGCTTCAGGCCCTCGGAGGCGCCCATCGCAATCGTGCGCACGATGCCGTCGCCCAATTGCTGCTGCACCTCGAGCGTCAGGTCCTGGTCCACGAGCTTCAGCGCCTCGTAAACCGCCGGGATGCCTTCGCGCGGGAATTCCACGTCGATCACCGATCCGATGATCTGCACGATCTTGCCATTCGTCATCATGCGTCTCCGTCCTAAACCGCTGCCGCGCCGCCCACGATCTCCGAAATCTCCTTCGTGATCGCGGCCTGGCGGGCCTTGTTGTAAATGAGTTGCAGCTCGTCGATGATCTTGCCGGCGTTGTCGGTCGCGCTCTTCATCGCGACCATGCGCGCCGCCATCTCGCAGGCCATGTTCTCGACCGTCGCGCGATAAACCTGCGACTCGATGTAGCGCATCATGTAGCTCGCGATCAGCTCGTCCGCCGCGGGCTCGTAGATGTAATCCCAGCGTTCCTGGAGATCCGCAGCGTCCACGGTCTCGGCCGGCAGCATCTGCCGGATTTCCGGCTTCTGCGTCATCGTGTTGACGAAGCGGTTGCTGACCACGTACAGCCGGTCGATCTTGCCTTCCTCGTAGAGGTCGAGCATCGCCTTGACCGTGCCGATCAGGTCGGCGAGGCGCGGCTTGTCGCCGAGGTGCGTGATCGAGGCGACGACGGGCAGCTTCAGGCGCCGGAAGAACTGCATCGCCTTGCTGCCGATCAGGCACAGGTGCAGGTCCGCGCCCTTGCCCTGCCATTCCCGCGCGAGGCCCAGCACCTGCTTGAACACGTTGATGTTCAGCGAGCCGCAGAGGCCGCGGTCCGAGCTGATCACGATGAGGCCCGCGGACTTGGCCTCGCGCTCGATCAGGAACGGGTGGTGGGGGTTCGGGTTCGCGACCCGCAGATGCCCGATGACGCTCCGGATCTTGTCGGCGTAGGGGCGCGCCGCCTTCATGCGCTCCTGCGCGCGGCGCATCTTGCTCGCAGCGACCATTTCCATGGCCTTGGTGATCTTCTGCGTGCTCTTGATGCTCGCGATCTTGACCCGGATTTCCTTCGTGCCGGCCATCGGTGTCTACCAGGCTCCCGTCGCCGCGAAGTCGTCGCAGATCTTCTTGTAGCCCGCCTCGACTTCCTTGCTGAGTTCCGGCTTGTCGTTGACCTGCTTCAGGAAGGCCGCATGCCCGGTCTTCGCGAAGGCCTGCAGCGCTTCCTCGAAGGCCACGATCTTCTTGCGGTCCACCTTGTCCATGTAGCCGGAATTCACCGCGTAGATCGAGAGCGCCATCTCGGCGACCGACATCGGCGCGTACTGCTTCTGCTTCATGAGCTCGGTCACGCGCTGGCCGCGCTCGAGCTGCTTGCGGGTCGCTTCGTCGAGGTCGGAGGCGAACTGCGAGAAGGCCGCGAGTTCGCGGTACTGCGCGAGCGAGAGCCGGATGCCGCCGCCCAGCTTCTTGATGACGCCGGTCTGCGCGGCGCCGCCGACGCGCGACACCGAGATGCCCGCGTTCATCGCGGGGCGGATGCCGGCGTTGAAGAGATCGGTCTCGAGGAAGATCTGGCCGTCGGTGATCGAGATCACGTTGGTCGGCACGAAGGCCGTCACGTCGCCCGCCTGGGTCTCGATGATCGGCAGCCCCGTCAGCGAGCCGGTCTTGCCCTTGATCTTGCCGTTGCTGATCTTCTCGACGTATTCGGCCGAGACGCGCGCCGAACGCTCGAGGAGCCGCGAGTGCAGGTAGAACACGTCGCCCGGGTAAGCTTCGCGGCCCGGCGGGCGGCGCAGCAGCAGCGAAATCTGCCGGTAGGCCCAGGCCTGCTTGGTCAGGTCGTCATAGACGATCAGCGCGTCTTCGCCCTGGTCCATGAAGTACTCGCCCATCGCGCAGCCCGAATAGGGCGCGATGTACTGCATCGAGGCCGGCGTCGAGGCGGACGCCGACACGATGATCGTGTGCGCCATCGCGCCGTGCTCTTCGAGCTTGCGCACCACGTTCGCGATCGAGCTCTGCTTCTGGCCGATCGCGACGTAGACGCACTTAATGCCCGTGCCCTTCTGGTTGATGATCGTGTCGATCGCGAGCGCGGTCTTGCCGGTCTGGCGGTCGCCGATGATCAGCTCGCGCTGGCCGCGGCCGATCGGCACCATCGAGTCGATGGCCTTGAGGCCGGTCTGCACCGGCTGGCTGACGCTCTTGCGCCAGATCACGCCCGGCGCGACGCGCTCGATCGGCGAGCGCTTGGCGGCCTTGATCGGGCCCTTGCCGTCGAGCGGGATTGCCGAGCGAGTCCACGACGCGGCCGAGGAGTTCCGGGCCGACCGGCACTTCGAGGATGCGGCCCGTCGTCTTGACCGTCGCGCCCTCGCCGATGTGGCGGTATTCGCCGAGCACCACGGCGCCGACCGAGTCCTGCTCGAGGTTGAGCGCCAGGCCGAAGGTGTTGTCGGGGAACTCGAGCATTTCGCCGTAAGCGACGTCCGCGAGACCGTGCACGCGGCAGATGCCGTCGGTGACGGACACGACCGTGCCGATGTTCCGCGCTTCGGTCGCCGCGTCGAAGTTCTTGATCCTTGCCTGGATCAGTTCGCTGATTTCTGAAGCCTTGATGGACATGTCTTCTTTCCTTGCCTAATTCGTCAGCGCCGAACCGAGCCGCGCGAGGCGGCCCTTCAGCGATCCGTCGATGACGAGATCGCCGGCGCGCACGATCGCGCCCCCGATCAGCGTGTCATCGATCCTCGTATGCATGCGCACATCGCGCCCGAGCCGGCGCTTCAGCGCCTCCATGAGCCGCTTCTGCTGCGGCGGGGCGATCTCGCGCGCCGCGATCACCTCGACGTCGATCACGTTCTCGACCTCGGCGCGGAGCACCTCGAACTGCGCGGCGATTTCCGGCAGCAGCCCCAGGCGCTTGTTCTCGGCGAGCGTGCGCAGGAAATTCCGCCCGGCTTCGCCCGCCGCCTTGCCGGACACGGCAGACGAAGAGCTCGACCAGCTGCTCGTCCGTCACCTGCGGATGGCCGATGAGGCGCGCGACCCGCGCATCGGCCGCGGCCTCCGCCGCGGCGCCCAGGAGCTTCGACCAGGAAGCGAAGTCCTTGGCGTCGCGCGCGTGCGCAAAGGCCGCTCGCGCATAGGGTCTCGCGATGGTGGCGCGATCAGCCATGCGTCGGTGCCTGCTTTTCGAGTTCGGCGGCCAGTTCGTCGAGCAGCGCGGCATGCGCCTTGGCATCCACCTCGCGCCCGAGCACGCGGGTCGCGCCGGCGACCGCGAGTGCCGCGACTTCACGCCGGAGCGCATCGCGCGCCTTGGTCTGCGAGGTGGCGAGCTCGGTGCGGGCGGCGGCGACGATGCGCTCGCCCTCCGCGGACGCGTGGACCTTGGCCTCCGCGACCATGTCGTTGCTGCGCTTGTGCGCCATGTCGGCGACCTGGGTCGCCTTCTGGCGCGCTTCCGCGAGGATCGCCTCCGAGCCGTGCCGCGCCTCGGCCAGTTCCTTCTGGCCCTTCTCGCCCGCGGCGATGCCGTCGGCGATCTGCTCGCGGCGCTTCTCGATGGCGCCCATCACCGGCGGCCAGATGAAGCGCATGCAGAACCAGACGAAGACGATCATCGCGATCGTCTGTCCGATCAGTGTCAGGTTGAAATCCATCGAATCTCTCCCTGCCGATCAGCCGCCGAGCGCGGCCTTCAGCTGCCCGACGAACGGGTTGGCGAAGGCGAAGAAGAGCGCGACGCCGACGCCGATCATCGCGACCGCGTCGAGCAACGCGACGACGATGAACATCTTCGTCTGCAGCATCGGGGCAAGCTCCGGCTGGCGCGCGGCGCCTTCGAGGAAGCGGCCGCCGAGCAGGCCCATGCCGATGCCGACGCCGAGCGCGCCGAGGCCGATCAGGATCGCCACAGCGATCGCGGTAAATCCAATCACAGTTTCCATCAGAGTCTCCTGGTCGAAAATATCAGTGGTGCTCGTGCGCCTGCGACAGGTACACGATCGTCAACATCATGAAAATGAACGCCTGCAGCAGCACGATCAACAGGTGGAACACGGCCCAGGCGAAATGCAGCGGCAGCTGCCAGATGCCGAGCAGCGCGATCAGCATGAAGATGAGCTCGCCGGCGTAGAGGTTGCCGAAGAGTCGCAGCGACAGCGACACCGGCTTCGCGATGAGCGACACGCCTTCGAGCGCGAAGTTGAACGGAATCGCGGCCCAGTGGTTGAAGGGCGTCAGCGTCAGTTCCTTCGTGAACCCGCCGATGCCCTTGATCTTGATGCTGTAGAAGATCGTCAGCAGGAAGACGGAGATCGCCATCGCGAAGGTGACGTTGACGTCCGTCGTCGGCACCACGCGCAGGTGCTCGACGCCCGCTTGCCTGCGCCACCCAGGGCAGCCAGTCCACCGGGATCAGGTCCATGGAGTTCATCAGGAAGATCCAGACGAAGAGCGTCATCGCCAAGCGGCGCGACCACGAGGCTCTTGGGCGGGTGGCTGAAGGTGTCGCGGACGCTCTGGTCCACGAAGCCGACCACGATCTCGACGATGGTCTGGAGCTTTCCGGGTACGCCGGTGGTCGCGTGCTTGGCGACGCGGCTGAACAGGGAGACGAGGATGAATCCGAGCAGGACCGCGAACACCATCGAGTCGACGTTGATCGCGAAGAAATTACCCTGGCATTCGTTCCAGACCCATTGCCCGTCCGCCTTGCAGACGGTCAGATTCTGGAGATGGTGGGAGATGTACTCGCCGGCTGAATGACCCGTTTCCGCCATGATCCCTTAGCGTCCCCTATCGAACAGCAATCCCACCGGCAGGGCGGCGAGCGTCGCGATGTACCCGGCGAACAGGAACTCCGGGTGCAGCGGCTTCAGGGTCACGAACACCGCGATGAACATCACCGCCGCGATCGCGAGCTTGCCGACCTCGCCGATCCATCCCGCCCCAGCAGGCTCTCCGCGCTGCCTGCTGCCCGCGGCGACATCAGTCTCGCCGCCAGAAATGCGTTCGGCACGACGCCGATCAATCCACCCAACAAGGTGGGGATTGCCCGCTCCGATCCCAACCAGATCCAGACGATCCCGGCGAGCACCAGGCGATCCCGAGTTGCGCGAGCAGGATGTTGCGGACGGTTTTCATGGATCCGGACTCCGACAACAAAAACGCCACGTGGCCCCCAGCGGTCCGTGGCGTTTTCACGCTTCGCAACAAGCCGCGCGGCGGCCAAAAACCGCGCGCATTATAGAGGGCCGGGCCCCTTGCTTACAACCGGAAAAGGATCAAGAAGTCTTTGTTTTTAGGCGGTTTTGCGCCGGTCCGCCGCGGTCGTCCGCTGGTGCTCGACGGACTTTCAGGGACCGGCGCCTCCCAGCCCCCGGTCGTCGCCAATGGCAACGACGACCGGGGGCTGCGGTGCCAGTGACCTGGCAGATTCAGTCCTTGCCGTTCCGGGGCGGGCTGCGGCGTCCGCCGCTGTTGCCGCTGCGGGCTGCGGGTTGGCGCAGCACCAGCCGCTCGGTGGGCCAGAGTTCCCGAGGCGAGGTGTCGAAAGCGGCCTGCTCCACGTTCAGGTACCGCTCGAAAATCTCCCGAAGGATATGTCGCATGGCTTCAGGCCCTCTTCGCCGTGACGACGATCTCGGGCAGCGCCGCGATCAGGACCGGGGCCTCGACGAGGGTCAGCTGGCCGACTTCGACGATGCCTTCCGGGGCCGACGCCAGGTGAGCGCGATCGAAGACCAGGCCGCTCGCCGCGACGATGAGCGCCGCGAGCACTGCGCTCAGGTTGCGCTGGATTCCGTAGCTGTTTGCTTCGTACATGTTCATCTCCTCCGTTGGGCGACACTTTGGCGGAGGGGGGTCTGGCGAACAAATCAGCTATCTGAAGCTGACATTAGGGAAACTTCACGATGAAATCGGGCCCCACGGCCCGGTGTAAGATCGCGGCCAGGGGGATGAATCGCCATGAAAACCAGCCATTTCCGGGCGGCATTTGCCCTGGTCCTTGCCGCAATGGTCATTGCGCCGCCGGCGCTGTCCGACTCGGTCTGCTACAAGGATTACCGCGCGATCACGGCCGCCGAAAAGGGCCGGATGACGGCCGTGCTGGAAGCAGTGAAGAGCGCCATGCCACCGGCTCCCGCGGGCTGGGTCATCGCTGGCACGGATGATTTTTCGCTGGCAAATTCGATGTGCAAGGATGTCGAGCTGGTGCCGTTCAACTACCAGTTCACTCGCAGCTACCGGAACGTCAGCAACAACGACGCGCACGAGAAGCTCATCGCAGCCCAGGCGGCACGGCTACAGGCGCAGCAGGCGCAGAAGCAGCCGCGAATGGACGCGATCCAGGCAAAGATGGAAAAGGTAGTCAAGGTTCAGGTCGCGCTGGTCGAGAAAGGCGACTACGCGGGCGCCGAGAAGTACAACGCGGAGATCGAAAAGCTTCAGCAGGAAATGGCCAAGGTCATGGACGAAGGCCGCGACCCGGCTCAGGAAGCGGCGGACGCCAGGGCGTACGCGAAAGACAACGAGATGCACATCACCGTCGAGGTGAATCCCTGGGCAGCGACCGCGGATTCCGGCGCGACGGCGATTGCGGCGGTGCCGCCGGGCGCGCAAGTCGCCTGGCGCTGGCGCAACGAGGGCCAGGACCTGACCACGGACAACGAGCTCTACCTGTTTGGCACCTGGAAGCCAAACCTCAAGGGCGGCTGGCGCGGTGTCTCGAGAAGCGGCGTGTCGCTCTTCAGCGCGCATTTCCTCGCCGTCAGGGTCACGGCCGATCCGGAGCGGATCCGCACGACGGTCGCAGGCATCGATTTCGCGAAGCTGGCCGCGACGCTCCGGTAGCCTGCCTATTCGCAGCGATCGGGCGCCGTGCAGTACGGATGGTCCCTGCGCTCGTCGAAAATCCCGCGGGCCATCCCGAGATACTCCACGACCGCCTTGTGCGCCGTGGTCGAGCGGTAACTCGCGGTCGAGAGCCCCAGGGTCTGGTACTGCTCGAGCGCTGGCTCTTCGAGCTTTTTCTCGTAAGGGATGCGCTCCTGGACCAGGAAGTTCTTGTAGCGCTGCAGGTAAGCCTGCAGCGGGCCCGCCGGTGCGAACCAGGTGGCGCAAGTCGCCTGGTACGCCCGGTCCCGTTCGTGAAGGATCACGCCCCACTCGTCCCACGCCCAGTCCGGCACACCCCCTTCACCGGGACCGGGCGAATCCATCGGGATGCCCATCTTTTTCTTGAGCGCCGTCCAGCGTGCGTCGGCCGGACCGTTCGCCGTGGCGAGCGCCGCGTGGTACTGCTTGACGATCGCCTCTTCCTCGGCCTTGAGCTGCCTTTCCTTCTCCATTTGCGCCGGAACCGCGACCTGCGCCTCCTGGCCCTGCTGCAGCATGCGCTCCATGTATTTCTGCGCATTCTGCGGATCGTTCATCATGGCCTGCTGCATGGCCTGCGCCATCGCCATCGGATTCGCATTCATGATGTCCTTGGCTTTCTGGGCCAATGCATTGTTCTGTTCGGTCAGTTTGTACTGCTCGTTGTTGACGGCTTCGACCGCCGCCGAATTCTGCTCGTGGTAGTTATCCTGCGACCCGTAGCAGGCAGTCGGCGGCGCAGGAACCTTGGCCCACGGACCCACCGCCGCGGTGGCAATGGGTCTCGTGGCCGGTATTCGGTCCCGGCGCTACAGGAGGCGTTGCGGCGAGCGCCGGGGCGCAGATGAGTGCGGCGACGGCGGCCGTCAGGAAAACTCGCGATTTCATGGCTTGCCTCTCAGGCCATCGGCTTGTCGCAGGTGCCGATCTTCTTGCCGGTGAGATTGACGTCATGGTCATGCCTGTCGGCCGTGGCACTTGACAAACCCGTACGTAGGCATGCCGTCGGCCCTGGAAGGTCATCTCGCCGACGCCGGTCATCGGCATTTCGCCGGTGCAGACGCTGGTCCAGGTGGCCTTGTTGCCGACCATGTGGAAGTTCGAGTTCACGCAGCTCCTGTCGCCGCCCTCCGGCGGTCGCGTCCAGACCCTCGGCGTGCACAACTTCAGTTTCTGGCATCGGCATCGCCATCGGCATGCCTTCCATCACCGGCTGGGACGTCGTTTCCCAGAGCACGCCCGCGGCTCGTCGGCCAGGCTGATCGGCGCGAAGGCGAGAAGACCCAGCGAAGCCACCGCCGCGAGGCGGATATTCAATGAGCAGATCATGATTTCACCCTGTTGATTGTTTGTTGAAAACCGGTACCGGGGTGCCGGTTTGTATGCTCCCGGACAGCGGTGGCTGTCAAGTTCTTCGCAATCGCCGCCCGCAAGTGCAATATATCGGTGGGGGTGCTTTCCTATGTCATTCAAACAATGGCTCATTCCGTGCGTCTTTCTGGCCCTGGCCGGCTGCGGATCCGATACGGACGAGGCGCCGGCGTCGGCTTCAGGCGACGAAGCGGCAGCCATGCCCCAGCCGGATGCCCCGGGCGGCGGCGGGGAAGTGCTGAAGATCAGTTCGCGCACCTACACCAGCGGCAGCGCCACGACGAAGATCAGCGGCTTCTTCGAGGCCGACGGCAACACGGAGCTGAACAAGCCCGCCAGCTTCACGGCCGACGGCCAAACCTGGATTCAGTACGGTGTTTCTGGCGCGCCCGAGTTGAACGTGCTCTTCACAAATGCCGAGGACCTTGCGGAGAACGGCATAAACATCGGCGTGGGGCCGTACACGGTGACGGCCACGAGCACGAGCGGCGAATGCCGGACCCATTTCGACGTGCAGCCGGCCTCGGTCTCCGGGCATTACTCCTGCACCGGGTCCACGGGCTACAACAAGGACAGCGGTCAGATGGGCAAGGTTGACATCGAGGTCGATTTCAGCGCTGGGTCATGAAACGCCCGATTTTTTGCGCCTGCCTGGCGATCGCGGCCTCCGTCGGCCTGGGTGCGATCGGCGCCGCTGCGCAGACCGGTGACAGCGGCGACCCGATCGAGCTGTTCGCGAAGTTGATGCCGGTCTTCAGCCATGCGCGCTGCATCAACTGCCACGGCCGCGTCGATCCTTTCTATGAATTCAGGGGACCTCCGCAAGTCGAACACGGCGGCGAAGTCGTCGGGGATCCAAATGATCCGCCGATGGAGCGCATCGACGCATGCGACGGTTGTCACGACGCCACTCCGGAAATCGCGAACACATGGATGCTGGCGACGCTGATCGGGCCTCACCTCAATTGGGTCGGCAAGAGCACAAAGGAACTGTGTGAATTGCAAGCCCACGAATACCGGCGCATGAAGACTGCGGCACGAACATGGATGCAGCATCTCAATGTCGACGTTCTCATTACGCAGGCGTTTGACGGGATGGCTGGAGGCGCGCGCGAACCTCCGGATCAGCCGGATCCACCGCCACTGAAGCGCGGGGAGTTTCTCAAGGCTGCGCAGGACTGGGTAGACGCCGGAGCGAGCTGCGGAGGCTGGGAGGGAACGATCACGCAGACCGAGACCTTCGCGTCGAGTTACAGCTATCCGTGGGCCGATTATCCGCCGCCGTCAAACGTCGAGGTTCACGAGCAGGCGCAGCGGACCGTCACGATCAATCGCATCGATGGAGAAACGACGATCAAGATCAGCCAGGGCGGGCGGGCGCTGATCAAGAGGACCGCTCACATGGCCGGGCCAAACGGGCCGTGCAAGGCGATTTATACGGACACGCAGGACTGGACAGGGCAGAACGACGCGGAAGTCGAAGCGAAATCCAGAATCGAGATCGCCGAGGATGGGTCCTACACAATCTTCTTCGCCGGCCCGGAGGAAAAAACGCTGACCACGCGGGCGGGCGATATGGTGAGTGACTGCGGCGTCCCGCCGATGCACTCAGCCGACAGCACGGTGCTCGACTGGCCGGAGTGGAAACATACGATTCGTTGTCCGACCGACTTCGGCATCTGCCAAGAGTTTGACCCCGACAGCAAGCACTTGGCCGGCACAGTGACGCGAACGCTGATCAGCCACGAGGATGCCGCCGATCCGTACTCCTGGCTGGAGGTCTCCGAGGTTGGAATTTCCCGGATTGACGACGGCTCGCAGCTGCCGGTCAAGGTCAAGACGACCTGGGACCTGACGCTCGAGAACTAGCGAATGTGCGCGAGGATCCCGTCGAGCTCGTCGAGGCTGTGATAGCTGATCACGAGCTTGCCCTTGCCGGTCGGCGTGTGCTGCAGCTCGACCATCGCGCCCAGTTTTTCGGCCAGGTCGTTTTCCAGGCGGCTGATGTCCGGGTCCTTGGAGCGCGCCCGGGCGGGCTTCGATTTTCCGTCCGCCGCGCGGGCGAGGATCCGGCGCACCAGCGCCTCGGTCTCGCGCACCGAGAGCCCTTTCTTCGCGACCAGCCCGCCGACTTCGACCTGCTGCATGGCGGTCGTCAGCGACAAGAGTGCGCGGGCATGGCCCATTTCCAGCTCGCGCTTCTCGATCAACGGCCGGATCGCCTGGGGCAGGTCGAGCAGGCGCATCAGGTTGGTCACCGCCGCGCGCGAGCGGCCGACCGCCTGCGCCACCTGCTGGTGGGTCAGTTCGAACTCGGTCACGAGGCGCGAGAGCGCAAGCGCCTCTTCCAGCGGGTTCAGGTCCTCGCGCTGGATGTTCTCGATCAGCGCCATCGCGACCGCAGTCTCGTCGTCCACGCGGCGCACGACCGCAGGCACATCGACGAGACCCGCCATCTGAGCCGCGCGCCAGCGGCGTTCGCCGGCGATGATTTCGTAGCGTTGCGGGGCGGTCGCGGACGGCGTCCCGACCGGGCGCACGACGATCGGCTGGACCACGCCCTGCGCGCGGATCGAATCCGCGAGTTCGGCGAGCGATTCCTCGCGCATGTCGTGGCGCGGCTGGTAACGGCCCTTTTCGAGGAGATCCACGGGCACGTGGGTCAGCTGGTCGCGCGCCGACGGCGGCGCATCAGGGACCGGCCGCTGCGCAGCCTGCCCGAGCAATGCCTCGAGCCCGCGTCCCAGCCCATGTTTCTTGTTGGTCGTCACGGTCGTCGCTGGCCCTCCTGCGGCGAGTTTAGCAGTCGGTGCCGGGTCGCAAGTTCGTAGTTCCTGATGCACCCCCGCCCCTCAACTACGAACTTGCGACCCGGCACCAAGTTCACCAAATTCACCAAATTCGCTAGCCGGGGATGACCATTCTCGCGAGGCAGCCGCTGCGGTCGGCGCGATTCTGCAATGAAAGCGAGCCGCCGTGGGCTTCGGCGACCTGGCGCGCCAGCACGAGGCCGATGCCGCTGCCGCCGGGCTTGGTCGTGAAGAAGGGTACGAACAGGTTGTCCGGGTTCGCGACCCCGGGCCCGCAGTCCTCGACTTCGAACACGACCGCGTCCTTGGCCTGGAATGCCCGCAATTCGACCGGCTCCCTGCCCTCCGGGGTCGCCTCGATGGCGTTACGTACCAGGTTGATCAGGGCCTGCTGGAGCTGGTCGGCGTCGCCACGGATGTTGAGGCCCTCCGGCACGCTGACGTGCACGCGGCCGGCCTGCACTGCGGCAACCTGCCGGAGCAGCGCCGGCGCATTGCAGTCGGCAAGGGTCGGCTCCGGCAGCCGGGCGAGTTCGCTGTACCGGGACAGGAAGCGGCGCAATCCTTCCGCTCTATCCGCCATCACCGCAAGCGACTCGGAAAGCTCCTTGCGATCGGCGGCCTCGAGCGGCCCCGATGCGAGCGCGTCGCGGCTCGTTTCGATGACGGACTTGATCGGCGCGAGCGAATTGTTGAGCTCGTGCCAGATCACGCGGATCAGCCGGCGCCAGGCGCGTCTTTCCTCGTCGCGCAGGGCCTGGCTGAGGTCGGTCACGACCAGCAGGCGGAACAGCCGCCCGCCCTCGCGGAAGGTCTCGCGCATCACCTGCCAGCGGCCGCTGCGGGCGGGGAAGGCAAAGGACTCGCTCGCGACGGCGGGGCCGTCCACCAGGTCCGCGATCCCCGCTTCCGCTGCCGAGAGGCCGATCAACGTGTCCGGGAGTCGGCGCAGCAATTCCCCGGCCGCGCGGTTCGCGAGCCGGATGATTCCGTCGCCGTCGAAGGCGAGCACGACGACGTCGATCTCGGAGAGCACCTTGTGCAGCAACGCCGAGGCCTCGAGCGCCTCGAAGCGCTGCGAACGCAGCGTTGCGCCGAGGCGATTCGATTCCAGCACCACGTCGCCGAGCGCATCGCCCTTCTTCGCATAGCGGCCGCGCACGGCGTAATCGCCGCCGCGCAGCGCCTCGAGCAGGTTCGCGATCGAGCGCAGGGGCTCGACGGTCGCGCGATGGACCGCGATCGCGAAGCCGATCCACACGCCGAGCAGGACGACGACGATCAGCCGGTGCACGGAATCCGGGATGCCGCTGTCCCGCAGCAGCACGAGCGCGAGCAGCATCGCCGGCAGCCCGCCTGCGAGCGCCAGCACGACGATGCGGGACTGGAACGGCAGCCGCAGACGGCCCATGATCGGCCGGGTCTTCAGCGGTTTTCTCGGCGCTTCGGTTTCCTGCGCCACGTCGGCCTAGAGTTCGTCCGGCTTCAGTCCCAACTTCTCGAGACGCCGATACATCGCGCTCCGCGACAGGCCGAGCGCTTCCGCGGCTGCCGGCACGCTGCCGCCATTGCGCTTGATCGCGGAGCGTATCAATGCGCGCTCCGCATCCTCGAGGCTCATGTCCTCGAGCGACGGCGGCCCGGCGCGCGCCGCCGACAGCCGCAGGTCCGCGACGCCGATCTGCGGGCCGGCGGACAGCAGCAGGCTCCGCTCGACCACGCTGTTCAGTTCACGAACGTTGCCCGGCCAGCCGTACTGCATCAGCGCGGTCAATCGCCGCCGGCTCGAATCCGCGGATGTCGCGGCCGTACTGCGCCGCCTTCTTCTCGAGCGTCGTGTTCGCGAGTTCGGCGATCTCGTCGCGCCGCTCGCGCAGCGGCGGCAGGCGGATCTCGACGGTATTGATGCGGAACAAGAGGTCCTCGCGGAAGCGTCCGTCGGCGATCATCGCGGGAAGGTTGGCGTTGGTCGCCGAAATGATGCGCACATCGGCGCGCTGCGTGCGCGAGGAGCCGACGCGCTCGAACTCGCCGGTCTCGAGCGCGCGCAGGAGCCGCGCCTGCTGCGCCGGCGGCACGTTGCCGATCTCGTCGAGGAACAGCGTGCCGCCGTCGGCCAGTTCGAAGCGCCCGGCACGATCCGCCTTCGCGTCGGTGAACGCCCCGCGCACATGGCCGAACATCTCGCTCTCGAACACGGATTCCGGCAGCCCGCCGATATTGACCGAGATGAAGGATTTCTCGGCGCGATCCGACCAGTCGTGCATCAGGCGCGCGAGCAGGCTCTTCCCGGTGCCGGGCTCGCCCGTGATCAGGACGCTCGCATCCGACGGCGCCACCTGGCGCGCGAGGCGCACGACGTCCTGCATCCCTTCGGAGGTCGCGACGAGCTTGGCGCCGTCGCTGGCGCGCAGGATCGCGTTCTCGTCCGCGAGGCGCCGGCCCTGGCGGCGCGCCTGGGCCAACGCCACCTGGTTGCGCAGCACGCTCATCAGGCGCTGGTTGTTCCAGGGCTTCTCGATGAAGTCGTTGGCGCCGTGGCGCATCGCCTGCACGGCGACATCCACGGTCGCCCAGGCCGTCATCACGACGACCGGCATCTCCGGGTCGCGCTTGCGCAGCTGGTCGACGAGCTCGAGGCCTTCCTTGCCGGAAGTCGTGTCGCGGGCGTAATTGAGGTCCACGAGCGCGACGTCGACGCGTTCGCGCGCAACGACGTCGAGCACGCCCGCAGGCGAGGTCGCGGTCGCGACCTCGAAGCCCTCGCGCTTCAGCAGCAGCCGCAGCGCAGCGAGAATGTCGGCCTGGTCGTCGGCGATGAGGATGCGTGCCTGCATGGGGCACGATCCTGCACGGCCCTCACTCGTAGCGCAATGCCGCCGCCGGATCGATCTTGAGCGCCCGCCGCGTGGGCGTCAGGGTGGCGGCAATTGCGACCGCGATCATCAGCGCCAGCACCAGGCTGTAGATGACCGGGTCATACGGGCTCTGCTCGTCCAGGATGTTGCCGAGACCCCGCGCCATGAAAGGCAGGAGGGCCATGCCGATCAGGATGCCGATGCCGACTTGCACCCCGCTCGCGCGCAGGACCAGCCGCAGGATGCGGCGATCGTCCGCACCGAGCGCGCGGCGCACGCCGATCTCGCGGGTGCGCTGCCCGACGTGGAATGCCAGCACGCCGAAAAGCCCGGCCGCCGCCAGCACGAGCGCAACGCCCGCGAACACCGCAAAGATCGTGCCGACGATGCGGAAGCCCGCGGTCCGGATGGCCATCTGCTCCTCGAGCGTGCGCATCCAGTAGAGCGCGAGATCGGGATCGGTCTGCGCGAGCGCGGTGCGCATCGCGCCGGTGAGCGCCCGCGGATCGCCGTCGCCCCGCAGCGCAATGCTCATGAAGCGCTCCGGAGACTGGCTTACCGGCGTATAGACGGTCGGGTCGATGCCACCGTCGTCGTCGTACACGACGTCCGGCACGACGCCGACGACCGTGCGCCAGGGGCCCTTCTCGTCGTAGTCGAAGCGGACGCGCGCGCCGATCGGCGAGCCGTCGGGCCACATCTTTCTCGCCATCGTCTCGTTGATGACGACCACCGGCAATGACTCGCTGGTGTCGCGACTGTCCAGCACGCGGCCCTGGCGGGCTGCGATTCGGAACGTGTCGAAGTACGAATTGCTTGTGCGGATGCTTTCCGCAAACGGCTTCGTGGTCGTGTTGCCGTAGTCGCGGCCCTCGATCGATACCGGGCCATCATCGCTGCCGGTCGCCGGCAGCGACGTCGTCACCGCCGCGGCCTTGACGCCGGGCTGCGCCTGGATCCGCGCGACGAGGTTTTCCCAGAATCGGACCTGGTCCGGCTTTTCGACGTAGGTGCCGGCCGTGAGGCCCACACGCCCGGTCATGATATCGCCGGTCTCGACGCCGGTTTCGCCGCTGGTCGCTTTCAGCATGCTCTTGGTCATCAACGCGGAACTGCCGAGCAAGAGGCAGGCGAGTGCCACTTCGAACACCACGAGGCCCCAGGCAATCCTGCCGATCGCGAGGCCGGTGCCGGTGCGCCCGCCGTCGCGCAGCAGCGCATCGAGCGAGGGCCGTGAGGCGCGAAGCGCCGCGGGCAGTCCCGCGATCAGCGTGGACAGCAATGCCGCCCCGACCGCGAATACGACGACGCGGAAATTGATCTCGTAGGTCCACCACTCCGGATTGCCGTCCTGCGTACGCTCCATGACGATGCGCATCGCGTCGAGCGCGATGGACGCGAGCAGCAGGCCGACGAGCGTCGCGAGCGCGCTGATGACGAGGCCTTCCGCCAGCATGTGCACGACCAGGCGGCCGCGGCTGGCGCCGAGCGCCGAGCGCACCGTGGTCTCGCGGACGCGGTAGGCCGAGCGCGCCAGCAGCAGGTTGGAAACGTTGGCGCAGGCGATCATCAGCACGAAGCCGACCGCGACCAGCATGGTCCAGATCAGCTTCTGGTCGTCGCCGACGAAGCTCGCTGCGAACGGCATGACCTCGAAATGCCCGTTCCAGAGCTGCTGCGGCACTTCCGACTTGATGCGTGCGGCGACCGGCGCGAGTTCCTGCTGCGCGACGTCGACGCTGCCACCGGGCTTGAGCCGCCCGATGACGCCGACGCTGGTCGCATCCAGCCGGCTGACCTTCGCCGGATCCTGCTGGATCGCGACCCAGAGCGACGCCCGTGACGGGAAGCTGAAGCCCTCCGGCATCACGCCGATGACCTCGGAGGAATGGCCATTCACGCGAACGATGCGCCCGATCACTTTCGGATCGGAGTTGAAGCGCTCGCTCCACAGCCTGTGGCTGAGGACGACCACCGGCGCCGCGCCCTCGATCGTGTCGCGCGGGAGGATGCTGCGACCGAGCTCGGGTGCGACGCCGGCAACGTCGAATGCATGGCCGTCGGCAAAGGCGCCGTCATAGCGTTCCGCCTGGCCGTCGCCGGTCAGGTAGGTCGTGCCGACGTAGATCGCGCCCAGCGCCTCGAACTGCGTCTGCGCATCGCGTATCAGCAGGTAGTCCTGCGGCGCCATCGTGTCGTCGTAGTCGTCCGGTTCCTGCGCCGCGTAGGTCACGATGGTGTACAGGCGGTCGGAATTCGGGAACGGCGCCGGCTTCAGCATCAGCGTGTCGGCGACGCCGTACATGAAGATCACGGCCGCGAGGCCGAGCCCCAGCACGCCGACCGCGAGCGCCGTGAAGGACGGCGCGCGGGCGAGGCCGTAGACGGCTGCCTTCAGCTCATCGAGGAATCCGCGCATTGGTGTCCCCTCAGACCTTGGCCGCGCGACGCGCCGACAGGTCGATCAATGTGTTCTCGTCCACGACGCGGCCGTCGAACAGCTGTACCTTGCGGTCGGCGTAATCCGCATAGCGCGGATCGTGCGTGACCATGCAGATCGTCGAGCCCTCGCGGTGCAGTTCGCGCAGCAGGTTCATGACGGCCTCGCCGTTCCTGGAATCCAGGTTTCCGGTCGGCTCGTCGGCCAGCAGGATCGATGGCCGGCCCGCGAGCGCGCGGGCGACCGCGACGCGCTGCTGCTGGCCGCCCGAGAGCTGCGCCGGGTGATGGTTCACGCGATGCGACATGCCGACGCGCTCGAGCGCGTGCAACGCCGCCTTGCGCCGCTCCTCCGCGTGCATGGCGTTGCGGTAGGTCAGCGGCAGCTCGACGTTCTGCAGCACCGTCAGGTCGCCGATCAGGTTGAAGGCCTGGAAGATGAAGCCGATGCGCTCGTTCCGCACCTTGGCGCGCGCCGCCGGCGTCAGCGCCGTCACGTCGTCGCCGGCGAGCAGGTAGCGGCCGTCGGTCGGCGTGTCGAGCAGGCCGAGTATCGCGAGCAGCGTGGACTTGCCGCAGCCGGAAGGCCCGGAGATCGACAGGAACTCGCCCTTGCCGACGTCCAGGTGGATGCCGTCGAGGGCATGCGTCTCGAGATCGTCCGTGTAGAAGACCTTGGTGACGGCCTCGAGCTTGATCATGGCTTTTTCCTGCATGTCGTCGGTGCTCCCCTGTTTCAGTCGATGACCAGGCGGTCCTTGCCGGACCATTGCGTCGTGTCCGCGAGCGCCACGATGTCGCCGGGCTCGAGGCCCTCGAGCACGACGATCTGGTTCACGGACGCCTTTCCGAACTTCACCGTCACGCGCTCGGCGACGTTATCGCCAGCGTGCGCACGAAATACCGTCGTCGTGGAATCCGACTGCGCGCCGACCGGCCGCCCGACGAAACGCACGTTCTTCAGCGTCTCGATCGCGATCGTGCCGTCCACCGAGAGGTCGGCGCGCGCCTGTGAAGGCAGCGCCTCGTCGAAGTCGATCTCGACGCGGACCGCGCCGGCGACAACCGTCGGATCCACGCGCACCACGCGGCCGCGCACCAGGCGGTCGCGCATGTCGATCGAAGCCGCCTGGCCCGGCGCGAGGTCGCGGGCGTCCAGTTCCGGTATGCGCAATTCCGCGTACAGCGTGTCGGGCTTCGCCACGCGCGCGACATTGGCGCCGGGCGCGAGCTGCTGGCCTTCCTGCACCGGCACGCTCTGCACGACGCCCGCGATGCCGGCCCGCACCTGCAGCGAATCCGCTGCCAGGCGCTTCTCTTCCAACGCCCGCTCGAGCTGGCGCAGCCGGGCCGTGCGCGCCTGCAGCTGTGCCGACACCGCGGCATCGAGCGCCACGAGTCGCTGTTGTTCGATCTGCGCGCGTTCCGCGAGCTGGGCCGCCTGGATCTTGCTGCGCGAATACTGGAGTTCGGACACGGCATTCACGCTGAAGGCGCGCTCCTCGGCGACCGCCTGCAGTCGCGCCGATTCCGCCGTCGCAGTCGCTTCGGCGAGCGACGAGCGCCGGTCCAGGCGCTGGCTTTCGAGCTCGAGGCGCGCCGCTGCATATTCCGCGCGCGCCGCCGCGACATCGAGTTCCGCGGCATCGGCCGCGCGCGCGACTTCGGGGTTCGACAACTGGACGATGACGGCATCCGGCTCGACGGTCTCGCCGGCGCGGATCAGCACGCGGTCGACGCGCGCATCCACGCGGGTGGAGAGCCAGCGCGCTTCGCGCGGCTGCAGCACGCCGGGGCCGCGCACCTTCCTCTCCAGCGTGCCTTCCTTGACCTCGTCGAGATACAGCTGCTCGCGGGAGACGCTTGGAGCGCCCGGTTCGAGGCGCGCGATCGCGAAGGCGACGCCGGAAAGCGCGATGAAACCGCCGACAACCCAGGCGAGTTTCACGCGCTTCGACTGATCCTTCAGGCGCGGCCGATCCATCAGTTCACTCCGAAGAAGAAGTGGAGCTGGCACAGCTGCCAGGAAGCCAGCGCGAAGGCGACCGCCACCGCCGTGAACGCACGCGCCCACTGGACATCGGCCGGCGCCTCGTCACGGCTCATGGCCGTATGCCGCGCCTCAGCCACGCGTGCCGTCGGCTTCGATCGACTCGACGTCCGCGAGCTGCACGTCGCGGCTGCCGATGACCTGCACTTCCGGCAGCACGGCGACCGCGAGGTTGCCGACCTGCAGCGTCTGCAGTTCGCCGATTTCCACGACGCCGCGCGGCAGCGCGCCGGCATGGCCCTGGTCCAGTGTCAGGCCCGTCAGCCCGACCACCACGATCGCCGCCATCGCGGCAACTGTGAGCGTCCGGTAGTTGCGATAAAGCGTATTCATGGTTGTCTCCTCGTCTTTCGCTTGTGCGGCCGTGGCCGCGTTTCCTGATAGGGATAAAGCAAGGCGCGTGCCAACTCGGCCAGGAGCGCCGTAAGTGGCTGTTTATATTCGATTTATAGTTATTTCGCGTCCCGCCACGGCTGGGCGGCGGAGTCGGCTGATCCCGCTCGCGGGACGCCCGGATCAGCCCCCGTCCCGGTTCCGGGACGGGCCGGTCAGGGATCAGGGCTCGGACTTCGAGTCGGGCGGTTCGGGCCCCTCGGCGCGGCGGATCATCTCGCCGGCGAGCGCAAGATAGGCGAGCGCGCCGCGCGATTCCTTGTCGTGAAAGAGCGCCGGCACGCCGAAGCTCGGCGCCTCGGCGAGGCGCACGTTGCGCGGGATGATCGTGCGGAACACCTGGTCGCCGAAATGCTCGATCAGCTGCGCGGCGACGTCGTTCGACAGGTTGTTCCGCGGATCGAACATCGTGCGCAGGATGCCCTCGATCTGCAGCCGCGGATTGACCGAGTCGCGGATCTGCTCGATCGTGCCGACGAGGCCCGAGAGCCCCTCGAGCGCGTAGTACTCGCACTGCATCGGAATCAGCACGGAATCCGCCGCGGTCAGCGCATTCACGGTCAGGATGTTGAGCGCCGGCGGGCAGTCGACGATGATGAATTCGTAGCGGTCGCGGACCGGTTCGAGCGCCTTCTCGAGCCGGTATTCGCGGCCGGCCAGCATCGTGAGCAGGCGCACTTCCGCGGCCGTCAGGTCCTGGTTCGCCGGCAGCAGATCGAAGCCGCCCGGATCGATCGCGACGATCGCCTCTTCCGCGCGGCAGTCTCCCAGCAGCACTTCGGTCGACGAGCGCTCGAGCAGGCGCTTGTCCACGCCGCAACCCATCGTGGCATTGCCCTGCGGGTCGAGGTCCACGAGCAGCACGCGGCGTTTCGTCGCGGCGAGCGATGCCGCGAGATTGACGGCCGTCGTCGTCTTGCCGACGCCGCCCTTCTGGTTCGCGACCGCGATGATGCGATTGATCAAGTCAGGCTCTCCCGAGCTCCACGATACAACGCTCCGCGGCCAGGCCGGGAATCCGGACCTCGTGCACGGCGATCGCCTTCCAGCCGGGCGGCAAGGCCGCGATCTCGGCATCCGGCCTGCGGCCCTTCATCGCGAGCAGCCGGCCCTTCGGGGCGCACAGGTGTCCCGCAACCCGCACGAATTCCTCGAGCTTGCCGAGCGCCCGGGTGAGCACGCAGTCGTACGGCGCAGGTCCCCGCCAGTCCTCGGATCGCGCGGGGATCACGTCCACATTCTTCAGTTCCATCGCATCGGCGGCATGCCGGACGAAGCGGGCCTTCTTGCCAGTCGCCTCGATCAGTGCGAACTCGCGCCCGGGATTGATCACCGCGAGCGGCAGGCCGGGGAACCCGGCGCCCGTGCCGACATCGGCGATGCGCTTGCCGCGAAGATAAGGCTGCACCGACAGCGAATCCAGCAGGTGCTTGCGGACCATGTCCAGCGGATCGGTGATCCCGGTCAGGTTGAAGCGCTGGTTCCACTCGCGAAGCTCCGCGACCAGCCGCAGCAGCGCCGCGGCCTGCGCCGGATCGAGCGCGATGCCCTGCTCTTTCGCGCCGATAACCAACGTTCTTTCGAGCGGATCGGCTGGCACTCAGGCGATCTTCACGACCGTGCGCCCGAGCACGCGGCCTTTCATGTAGTCGTCGAAGGCACCCGGCAGCGCATCGAAGCCGATGGTGCGCGTCACGAAGCGGTCGAAATGGCGCGGCCGCAGGTCCGACGCAAGCCGCCGCCAGACGTCGAGGCGCACATCGCGCAGCGTCGACGACGAGGTGATGCCGAGCAGGTTCACGCCGCGCAGGATGAACGGCAGCACGGTGGTCTCGAGCTTCGGGCTGCCGGCGAGCCCGATGCTCGCGATGTTGCCGAAGAAATCCACGGTGCGCGTGAGCCAGGTCAGGAGATCCCCGCCGACATTGTCGATGGCTCCGCCCCACAGCACCGCTTCCATCGGCCGGCTGCCGAGGTCGATTTCCTGGCGGCGCAGGATCCGCGAGGCGCCGAGCGCCTTCAGGTAATCGTCGGCCTCCGGCTTGCCGCTGACCGCCACGACTTCGTAGCCGCGTCCCGCGAGCAGGTCCACCGCGATCGAACCCACGCCGCCGCTCGCGCCGGTCACGACGATCGGGCCCTTCGCGGGCACCTGGCCGTTATGCTCCATGCGGTGGATCGCAAGCGCCGCCGTGAATCCCGCCGTGCCGAGCGCCATGGCCTGCATCAGGTCGATGCCATCCGGCAGGCGGATCACGGAATCCCCGGCGACGCGCGCGTATTCGGCGTAGCCGCCGTCCACGTTCTCGCTGAGGCCGCAGCCGGTGACGAGCACCTCCTGCCCCGGCTCGTAGCGCGAATCGGTGGAACTCGCGACCACGCCCGACAGGTCGATGCCGCCGTTCAGCGGATACTTGCGCAGGATCCTTCCGGTCCCGGTCGCGGCAAGCGCGTCCTTGTAGTTGATGCTCGAGTAACGCACGCGGATGACGACGTCGCCGGGCGTTAGCTGGTCGACGCTCATCGACTCGAAGCCGGCGACGATTTTCTTGTCGCGCTCGTTGATGCGAAACGCCCTGAACTTGTTCATTGTTTCTCCAGCCATACTTCGATCCCCTGGCAGTTCAATTCGACGTCATCGTCCAGCAGGCGGTGCCGCTCCCTGTCGCCTGCCGGAAAGCCGTGTTCGTCGAGCCAGCGCGACATCATCGCGTACATGGCATTGCGGAGCCTGGTTCCGCGATCCGGCGCATCCGCATGGCGGCGGCCGAGGTCGGCGAACGCGCGAACGCGCTCCTTCATCTCCCGCGCCAGGCGATCGAGGTCGCGGACCTCCGAATAATGCGTCACGTAAATGGCTTCCGGCCCGTAAGCCATCAAGCGGTCCACGGAATGGCACAGCGCTTCCGGATCGAAATGCACGGGCGTCGTCGTCGGCAGGATGAACTCACGGCCGTCCACGTCGAAATCGCGATAGGAGAGCCCGAAGGTGTCTCCCGAGAAGATGCGGTCGTGTTCCATGTCCACGATACAATAATGATGTAGCGCATGGCCCGGCGTGTGGATCAGTTCGAGGCTCCGCGAGCCGAGCCTGATGCGCTCGCCGTCCTCCGGCACCAGCATCCGGGCCGCGTCGACCGGAACGATTTCGCCATAGAGTTCCCGGAAACGCCCTTCGCCGTAGACCGCGATCGAGCCAGCGATCAGCTTCGCGGGCTCGGCAAGGTGGCGCGCGCCGCGCGGGTGCACGGCGCAGCGCGCGTTCGGCAGCGCCTTCATCAACGCGCCCGCCCCGCCCGCGTGATCGAGATGGACGTGCGTCGTCAGCACCCAGTCCACGTCGGCCGGATCGATGTCCTTCAATTCGAGCGCGCCCAGCAGGTTCGGCAGCGAGAGCGTCGTGCCGGTGTCCACGAAGGCGGCGCGGCCCTCGTCCACGACCAGATGCGAGGCGGCGGCGCCGGGCCGCACGTAATCCACATCGATCGCCGTGATGCCGGCGGCGAATTCCGTCAGCTTGCTGGAGAGTTCCGCGTTCATCGGCACCCATGATCGCATGGGCTCGTCCGGATCCGCGCGCCTGGTGCCTGCCTCGCGCCTAGTGCCCGGGCGTCGCAAGCCCTTGCTGTTGCGCGAAATATGCCGTGATCGCCTGGATGTCGGCCGGCGACAACTGGCTCGCGAAGGTGCTCATGATCGGGTTCTGGCGCTTGCCGTGCCGGTAGTCGTTGAGCGCCTGCGCCAGGTAATCGGCGTGCTGGCCGGCGAGCGTCGGATTTTCCGGGAGCGTCCCGATGCCGTTCTGCCCATGGCAGGCCGTGCAGGGCGCCGCGGCTGCCGGTGCCGTACCGACCGGCGTCGCGTCGGACCGCGCGCGCTCGCGGCCCTGGAACCAGGCCGCGAGATCTGCGTGATCCTGCGTCGACAGTGTGCTCGCCATGCCCTTCATCGTCGGGTGCGAGCGCGCCCCGGCCTTGTATTCCGCAAGCGCCGCGGCGATGTACACCGCGCTCTGGCCAGCGAGCTTCGGCACCGAGTACTTCGGATAGGCGTTCTTGTAGTTCTCGATGCCGTGACAGCCCATGCAGGTGTAGGCCAGCTTGCCGCCGCGCTCCGCGTTGCCCTCATCAGCGAGGGCGCCCGTCGCGAGCGAGAGCGCCAGCGCCGCAATAACCGTCCCGCCGGCATGATCCATTCGCATCGGGTTCCTCTCCTGGCTGGCGCGCCCCGGACGTCGCGAGCGGTCCCGAATGTTACGGGTAGCCCGCCGCGATTTCCACCCGCGACGCTGGCGATCTCCGGCGGATCACCGTGGCTCAGGCCCTTGTTGCAAGCGGGGCGGAATAGTCGCCTACTAGCGCGGAAAATCAGGGGCCAGTCAATGGCCCGCAACGGGAGGCACCATGGACATGACAAGTCTGTTGATTCAGCTGGTCAGCGGCGCGGTCGGCGGCAATGTCGCCGGCGCGGTGCTGAAGAAGTTCAGCCTCGGCACGGTCGGCAATTCCATCGTCGGCATTCTCGGCGGCGGACTCGGTGGCCAGATCCTCGGCATGCTCGGCATGGGCGGGGCGGCGGCAGCCGGCGGCGGCATGGACATGGGTTCCATCGTCGGGAGCGTGGCCGGCGGCGGAGTAGGCGGCGCGGTGCTGATGGCGATCATCGGCGTCATCCGACAGGCAATGAGCAAGAAATGACCACGAGAACAACGCACCGGAGCAGTTCCGGCAAGAAACTCTACGCAGTGCGCGACAAGAATGGGCGGTTCAAGGACATCCAGTCCTACAAGCGCGCCCACAGCCAGGACATCAAGCGCAAGAGCAAGAAAGAGAAGTAGCAGTTTTCGCCGGCGCGCTCCTCAGAGCGCGTCGGCGATATCCTGCATCAGGCCGTTGTCGCGCGGCTTGGTCGTCGGCGCATAGCGCTTCAGCAGCCGCCCGTCGCGGCCGATCAGGAATTTCTCGAAATTCCACTGGATGTCGCCGGGGTGCCCATTGGCTGGGTCGGTCAGCCAGGCATAGAGCGGGTGCCGGCCTCCGCCGTTCACCTCGAGCTTCGCGCTCATCGGGAAGGTCACGCCGTAGTTCGCCGAGCAGAAGATCTTGATCTCCTTCTCGCTGCCCGGCTCCTGCGCGCCGAACTGATTGCATGGGAAGCCGACGACAGCGAAACCCTCTTTCGCCAACTCCTCGTGCAGCTCCTCGAGCCCTGTGTACTGCGGCGTCAGCCCGCACTTGCTCGCGACATTGACCGCGAGCACGACCTTGCCCTTCAGGCCGCCCAGCAGGTCATCCTTGCCGTCGATGGTATTCAAGTCGAATCCGAAGAAGTTCTTCATTGCATTCCTCAATTGGCGCCGCGCTGCGGCAACCAGACGCTGACGATGGCCCCGCCGCCCTGCCGGTTGGCGAGGCTGATGCGCCCGCCATGAGCTTCCACAATTTCGCGGCACAAGGTCAATCCGAGCCCCGTGCCCTTGGGCTTGGTCGAAAAGAACGGCAGCAACGCATCGCGCAGGACTTCCGGCGGGAGGCCCGCACCGCGATCGGCGATCTCGAGCGCGATGCCGCCGTTGCGCGGCTGCACGGCAACCGTCACCTCTTCGGCCGGCGATCCCGACTCGACCGCGTTCTTGATCAGGTTGATCAGGACCTGTTCGATCTGCGCGGCGTCCAGCCAGGCCTTGGCCGCCGGCACCGGCTCCATCACCCGAAACGCGATGCTGTCCTTCAGGCCGCCCAGCAGCTCGTTCCAGTCCACGGCAAGGGGCCGCGGCCGCGGCAATTTTGCAAACCGCGCGTAGCCCTCGATGAAGGTGGCGAGATGCGTCGCCCGCTCCTCGATGGTCGCGAACACCCGGGTCAGGCGCTCGGTATCCGGTGCGAGTGCGAGCGTCTGCCCCGAATGAGCGAGTGAGGAAATCGGCGCCAGCGAGTTGTTGAGTTCGTGCCCGATCACGCGGATCACCTTCTTCCAGATCGCCACTTCCTGGGCCGCCATCTCGCGCGTCAGCTGCTTGAAGAGCAGCAGCCGGTGCGGCTGGCTGTTCAGCGCGAAGTTGCGGCTCGTCAGGTGGAAGATATCCGCCTCGGCGCCATGGTCGATCGTGAAGAGCGTATCCGTGCCGCGCGCCACAGCCTCGCACAGCGGCTGCGGCGAATGTTCCAGCAGGCTTGCGAATGTCAGCCCCTCGAGCTTGTGGCCCCTGTGGAACAGTTGCCGGGCGGCGATGTTGCCGAAGATGATCACGTCGTCGGGATTCGTCAGCACCAGCGCCAGCGGCGTCGTCTGCACGACGGTATCGAGCAGCAGTTCGCGCTGGTGCAGGTCGAGCCGATCGCGCCGCAGCCGATCCCCCAGCGTGTTGTACTCGGTGGTGAGGTCGCCGATCTCGTCGACGGCAACCGCCGTCACGCTGATGCTGAAGTCATGGTCCTTCAGGCTGCTGATGCCGTCGGTGACCGCGCGGATGCTGCGGCTCCAGCCGGCAACCACCCGGCCCGCGAGCCAGGCCGCTATCGGCACCGTCACGAGGAGCGCCGCGCCTCCCGCGAGCCACGGCGAGGCAAGGTAGTGCTGCAACGCGAGCGCGAGGGAAATGGCGACGATCGCCACGACGCCGAAGATCACGGCGATGCGGCCGGCCAGCGAGCGGCTGGCGCGCGGCTTGCGGGCCATCAGCCGTTGCTGGCGGATGTCCGGCCAGGATCGACGGGGGTCTTGAGGCCGAGCTTCTCCATGCGTCGATAGAGTGCCTGACGCGACAGGCCGAGGTCACGCGCCGCATGCGAGACGACGCCGTCCGCCAGCAGCAGGGCCTGCTCGATCGTGGCCCGATCGAGCTCGGCGCCCTCGACGTTCTCCGGCATGGCCGGCAGGGCGAGTCCCCGGCTCGAGAGGACCGGGTCCACCGACAGCAGGCAGGCCCGGTGGATGGAATTGCGCAGTTCGCGGACGTTGCCGGGCCAGTTGTAGCGCTTGAGGGCCCGCTCGGCGTCCGGCGCCAGCGAAAAGCCGGGCTCGAGGAAGTGGCGAGCGAGCGGCAGGATGTCCTCCTGGCGGTCCGACAGCGCCGGCACCTCGAGTTCGATCACGTTCAGACGGTAGAAAAGGTCTTCGCGGAAACGCCCTTCGCGGATCAGGAGCGGCAGGTTCGAGTTGGTCGCGGCGATCACGCGCGCCTTCGTGCGGCGCGTGACATTGGAACCGAGGCGCTCGAACTCGCCGGTCTGCAGCACGCGCAAGAGCTTCGCCTGGCCGAGCGGCGAGAGGTTGCCGAGTTCGTCGAGGAAGATCGTGCCGCCGTCCGCGGCCTCGAAGCGCCCGGTGCGCGCCTTGGCGCCGGTGAAGGCGCCGGCCTCGGTGCCGAACAGTTCCGCTTCCATCAGCGTGTCGGGCAGCGCGCCGAGATTGACCTTGATCCACGGACCTTCGCGCGCCGCGGAGTTCGCCTGCACGATGTCGGCGATGATTTCCTTGCCCGCGCCATTCGGCCCGCTGATCAGGACCGGCACGTCCGCGTGCGCGATGCGCACGGCGGTCGAGACGAGCGAATGCATCGCGTCGCTCTCGTAGACGATGCCGCGCAGGTTGAAACGCGCGGCGAGTTCGGCGCGCGCGGCGGCGCGCTGCTGCCGGATCGCGCGGTTCTCCGCGCGCGCGGCATGCAGGTCGAGGAGATTGCGCACCGTCGTCAGCAGGCGCGCGTTGTCCCAGGGCTTGGCGACGTAATCGGAGGCGCCGGCCTTCACGAGCTCGACCGCGGTCTCGAGATGCGTCCACGCGGTCAGCAGGATCACCGGCAGGTCGGGATGCTGGGTGCGGATGCGGCGGAACAGCGCGACGCCTTCCTCGCCCGAGGTCGCCTCGCGGCGGAAATTCATGTCCTGCACGACGAGGTCCACGCGCTCGCGCGTCAGCGTCTCGATGCCGGAGGCCGCCGTGTCGGCGCCGATCACGCGCGCCCCGTGCATGGACAACAGCACGTCGAGGGCCGTTCGCACAGCCTCGCTGTCGTCGATCACGAGTACCGTGCGGTCGCCCAAGCTGTCCTGCAGGCCCTTGTTGTCGTTGTCCTTCATGGGCTTGGATGCGGCGGAGGCCGGAACGGTTGCAATGGATGCCACAGTCTAGACGGTCCGGGTCGCCACCGCGGGCGAAATGGCGGAAGCGCGGCGGGCCGGCTGCCAGGCCGCCAGCAGCCCCAGGATCCAGACGGCCACGAAGCCGCCGACCAGGTAATAGAGGTCGAGGCGCGGCAGTTCGTACTTGACCGACAGCCAGTAGCCGATGGCGAGCGCCAGGCCCGCGCCCACGACCACGCCGGCCGAGGTGACCATCCAGTTCTCGACCAGGAAATGCCGGACGATGTCCATGCGCCTCGCGCCGACCGCGCGGCGCGTGCCGATCTGGCGAATGCGCGTGCTGACATTGAAGGTCGCGAGGCCGAAGATGCCGAGCGCCGTGATGGCGAGCAGCGCGGCCGTGACGGTGACCAGGAATATCGCCATGTTGCGGTCATCCAGGTAGGAATTGTCCTTGAAGTAGTTGAGCGTCCGGACCCAGCGCAGCAGGCGGCCGGGGTTCGACGAACCCAGGTGCTCCTCGACCGTGCGCATCAGCGCGTCGCGCTGGCCGGGTTTCGTGCGCACCAGGTAGACGACATTCGGGCCACTCGGCAGACGCGGCAACAGCATCACATGGTCCAGCTTCTCCCAGCCGACCCAGGAGCCGTGCATGTGTCTCGATGATGCCGACGACCGTTGCCGGCGAATTGAGCCTGTCATAGACGGTCTTGCCGAGCGCATTGCCGTCCGGGGAAACAACACCTTCGCGAATGCCTTGGTCAGGATCACCTGCGGCACCAACTCCGAGCTTTGCGTCGGCGGCAGGATTTCGCTGCGCGTCGAATGGCCGGCCCGCCGACAGCGTGACGCCGAGCGCGGCGATGCTCTGTTCGTCCATCTCGAAAGTGGCTGGTCGACTCCGGCATCCGTCTTGTTCGGGACATTCGTGATGCCGTGGTCGCGCTGCCGCCGCCCGACAACGGGATCGCACTCGACGGCGTGGCCGCGATGACGCCCGGAAGGCTCGCGCAGATACGCGAGGTCCTCGGTGAGGGTCGCCCGATAGTCGAAATCCTTCGCAAATCCGGCGCTGCCGACGACGAAGACATTGTCGATATCCATGCCCGTCGGCCGGCCGATCTTGTCGACACGCTGCTTGACGATGTAGACGGCGTTCACGAGCACCGCGAGCCCGATGGCGATCTGCAGGGCGACCAGCGTCGCGCCGGTACGGTTGCGCCAGAGTGCGGAGGCGATGGGGCGGAGATTCCATGAAATCATGTCATTGACTCTTCAGGTAGACGGCCGGTGGGATGCGCCCGATGCGCCAGGCCGGATAAAGGCCGGCGGCAATCGTCGCGAACAGCGCGAGCGCCGAGCGCCGTGACGATGCTTCCGACGTCCACGTGCGCGAGCGCCTGGGTGCCGCCGAGGTCGGTCGGATCGACGGTGTAGAGCGCGCGCAGGCCCGCGAGCATCAGCGCCCCGAGCAGGAGGCCCCGCGATCGACCCGATCGTCGAGATCACGCCGACCTCGACCAGGTGCTGCAGGAAGACCTGCCTGCGGCTCGCGCCCAACGCGCGCCGCACGCCCGTGATCGCGGCGTTGTTCAGGAATTTCGCGAGCAGCAGGCCGACGGTGTTCAGCAGGCACACGGCGAGGAAGGCGAAGGCGAGGCCGACCAGCACGCGATCGTCATTCGAGACGACGTCGGTTGACGACCAGCCACTGGTCCACCGGCGTCAGGCGGTTGTTCAGCGGGCGCTGGTAGCGGCCGGCCTTCTTCTGCTCCTGCGCATAGTTGTCGAGCCAGCTCTGCATGCGGTCGCGCGTCGCGGCATCGGGCAGCTCGACCCACATCTGGATCCAGACGCACTCCGAGCCGACGAAGTCCTGGAACGTGTTGATCTGCTCCGGCTTCCAGCAATTCGTGTTGCCGGCGCTCGGCAGCTCCGCGGCCACGCTCCAGCCGAAGGGGATGAAGACGCCGTCGGGCTCCTCGAGGTTGCCGTTGTTGAGATCGTAGAAGGTCGGCAGCGGCAGCCAGTGGTCCAGCACGCCGACGACGCGGAATTCCCGGTCGTTCCAGCGGACCGTGCGGCCGACGCTGTTGGCGCCGCCGAAGAGCTTCAGGTTGGTCGCCTCCGACAGCACGAGCACGGGCTCGGGGCCGCGATCGGCCTCCGCCTTCCAGCGGCCGACACTGTTGATGCCGCCGAAAACTTGTCGTTCGTGCCTGCGACAGCACGAGCACCGGCTCCGGGCCGCGGTCGGCCTCCGCCGACCAGCCGCCGCCGTACTTGAACGGCACGTCGAACATCGCGAAGAAATCCGCCGTCGTCACGCGCGTCAGCGCGCGCATCGGCTTGGTGCCGGCATCCTCGGCCAGCAGCACGGCCATCGCCTTGTGCATGATGACCTGGCGGAGCGGAATGTCGGACTGCGAACATTGCCGTCGCATCCTTGTAGGTCAGCTGCGGCGGCGGCAGCTCCGGATGCTTTTCATCGTCCGGCTTGTTCGGATCCCAGGCGTCGAACGTCAGCGCGTAGAGCACGTCGTTCTTCCACCAGATCGGGTTGCCGGACATCGCGCGATACATGGTCAGCGTCATCACGCAGACCGCGATGCCGAGCGCGACCGCGCCGATCATCAGCGCCGTCAGGCCGGGGTTGTGCCGCAGGTTGCGGAATGCGAGCTGGAAGTAATAACCCGTCATGGATCCTCTCCCGCGCTCAGGCCGGCGCCATCGTGGCGGGAACCGGCTGCCCTGCGTTCAGGGCCGGCAGGTCGTCGTGCGCCTCGAACGGCTTGAAGTCGGAGATCTGGCCGTCGACGATGTGGACGTTGCGGTGCGCGCGGCGCGCGAGCTCGGGATCGTGGGTCACCATGATCACGGTCGTGCCCATCTCGTTGATCTGTTCCAGCAGGTCCATGACCTGGCGCGCCATCAGCGAGTCCACGTTGCCGGTCGGTTCGTCCGCCAGCAGGAAGCGGGGGTCGCCGGCGAGTGCGCGCGCGATTGCGGCGCGCTGCTGCTGCCCGCCCGAGAGCTGCGAAGGCATGTGGTGCATGCGCGAGGTCAGGCCGACCACGTCGAGCGCGCTGCGGATCCTCTGTTCGCGATCCTTGCGCGTCAGGCGCCGGTAGCGCAGCGGCACGTCCACGTTGTCGAAGATGTCGAGGTCCGGGATCAGGTTGAAGCTCTGGAAGATGAAGCCGATCTTCTCGTTGCGCAGCCGCGAGCGGGCCTCGTCCGAAAGACCGTTGACGTCCTCACCGTCCAGCTTGTAGCTGCCGGTGTCGAAGACCTCGAGCAGGCCCGCGACATTCATGAAGGTCGTCTTGCCGGAGCCCGAGGGCCCGGTGACCGCGACGAACTCGCCGTCATCGACCTTCAGCGAGAAGTCGCGCAGCGCGTGCGTCTCGATCAGGTCCGTGCGGTAGATCTTGCTGATGCCTTTCATTTCGAGCATTGGGTCTCGCTCCAGGATCGTTGTAAGAGTTGCGGTCAGCCGCCGATGAGCAATTCGGGCACGTTGTTGAAGTCGCCGGCGCCGGAGATGATCACCTGATCGCCGGGCTCCAGGCCCTTCAGCACCTCGATCTCCGCGACCGATGCCGCGCCCAGTTCCACCGGCTTCAGCACCGCATGATCGCCGTCAACGACGTAGATCTGGCGGGTGGTCGTGTCGATCTCCGGGCTGCGTTCGAACTTGCGCGCCATGGCGCGCTGCTCGAGCACGATGCGCACCGAGCCGCGCTGGCTCTGGCGCAGGCCGCCAGGCTGCGCGCCCGCGAACTTGACGCGGCCCGTGACCTGACCCGAACGCACTTCCGGCGAGATGCCGGTCACGACGCCCGCCTGCGGCGCTCCGTCCAGCGTGATGGAGGCATCCATGCCCGGCTTGATGTCGCGCGCATAGACGTCGGCAACCTGGAACTCGATCTCGAAGGCCGAAAGGTCGACGACGGTCAGGAGCGGCGCGTTCTCCGCGACATTCGCCATTTCCGCCACCGCGAGATTCGCGACCATGCCGTCGACCGGTGAGCGGATTGTCAGCTCGTCCACGCGGCGCTTCAGGTTCGAGACCACGAGTGCCTGGCGATCGCGATCGAGGCGGCGCGATCGCATGTCGAGATCGAGGCTCTCGCGCTCGAGGTCGGCGGTCTGGCGTGCGTGCTCGAAGGACAGCCGCGCGGACTCGCGCTCGTCCTGGGCGCGGCGCAGGTCGCGCTCGGAAATCGCGCCGCTCTCCCAGGCGGTCTGGGCGCGCTGCAGTTCGCGCTCAGCCGCCCGGATCTGCACGTCCGCAAGATCGCCTTGTTCCTGGTTGCGCAGGTTCTGGCGGCGGATCTCGATGCCCTGCCGCAGCAGCGCGGTGTTCAGGCTCTCGAGCGTCGCGCGCTCGCGCTGGTATTCGTTGTCGAGCGTCGGGCTCGCGAGCACGGCGAGCACCTGCCCTGCCTTGACGGTGTCGCCCGCGCGCACCTGGTAGCTGACCGCGCCGGGCGCGACGGCGAAGAGCGTCGGGCTCACGGCGGCGACCACCGTGCCCTGCGCCGACACGTCGCGCACGAACGGACCTTCGGTCACGGTTGCGATGCGCAGGCGCTCGCGCGAAACGGTGTTCGCCGAGGCGCTCCAGCCGCGGAACAGCATCGCGAACACGGCGATGAGGAGCACGGCGCCGGCCGCAATGCCGATCTGGATGATCCGCTTGCGGTCCGGGCGTGCGGCGACAGCCACGTCCTGGGATTCGGTGCCGCGAATCGAGTCGCCGCCGGCGGCCTTGTCGGTCGCGGCGGTCGTGCTCGATAGCGGTCTCAGGGACGTAATCTTCACGCGCGTCGTTCTCCCTCACCCATAGTTATTGCAACCGGCGTGCCAACTGCGCGCGGATGTCGCAAGCACGTTGATTTGACAGCTCGGAACGCTAACTGAGCGTTGGATCGGCGCAACACGTCCAGTGTCCGCGGACACGCGATCGGACACCGGGCGGACGGGAGACGCGCGGCGCGCTGGGCCGGGGGTTCTCGCGGCTCGCTCAGCCGATCTTTATTCGCTCGCCCGCGAGACCCCCGGCCCTGCGCGCCGCGTTTCGTGCCGTCGGCCGGTGACAGGCCACGACCAGAAGGAAAATCGGGCGCGTAGCGGCTTGCGACGCGCCGGGGCGGCCGGCCCGCAGGCGAGCGAATCCGGTCGCCGGTCTGAGCGAGCTGCGGGCCGGCGCCCCAAGCGTCGCAAGCTACGGCGCGAGGGAGAGGTCCTTGCTGTACGTGACGTTCATGACGTTGGCGTAGAAGCCTTGAACGCGCGGCGCGACGAGGTGCTTGGAGACGTAGAAGTACAGCGGGATGAGCGGAACATCGTCGAGCAGTTGACGTTCAGCCGTCGACAGGTACTGCACGCGTTCCGCGCCGCTCGAGCGCGATGCCTCCGCGAGCGCCCGGTCGTAAGCGTCGTTCCGGTAGCGCGGCAGGTTGATGCCGAAGCCGCCCTTCAACACCTGGAGGAAGGAATAGGCATCGTTGTAGTCGCCGATCCAGCTGCCGCGGAACAGCACGGTCTCGCGCGCATCGATCGCCTGCTTCAGCACGCGGAAGTCCTCGGAGCGGATGCTGACGTCGATGCCGAGCACTTCCTTCCACATCGCGGTCACGGCGAGCGCGATGCGATCGTGCACCGGGCTCTTGCTGGTGCGCAGTTCGACGACGAGCGGCCGCTCCTTCGAGTATCCGGCCTCGGCATAGAGCCGCCGCGCTTCCGCGATGCGCGCTTCCTTCGAGAGTCCCGCCCAGGCGAAAGTCTGCGGTTCGTAGCCCGCGATGCCGGGCGGCACCCAGCTGTACGCCGGCCGTTCGCCGTCGCCCAGGACCTGCGTCGCCAGGACTTCCCGATCGATCGCCATCGCGAGCGCGCGGCGCAATGACCTGCGCCTCGCGAAACGGCGGCAGGTCGAGCGCATAGCCGTAGTAATAGACGCCGACATGCGGCGCGACATGAAGCTGGCCCGGCAGCTCCTTCTCGAGCCGCGGCAAGTTCGCCCGGCGGAACCGTGTAGGTGATGTCGAGGTCGCCCGCGCGAAAGCGCGTCAGCTCCGTCATCGGGTCCGCCACGTGCACGTAGCGCACCGACGCCAGACGCGTCGCCGCATCGTTCCAGTAGTGGGTGTTGCGCACGGCGAGGATGTGCGAGCCGATCTGCCAGTCCACCGGCACGAAGGCGCCATTGGTCACGGCGAAGCCGGGCTTCGCGAAATCCTGCCCGCGCGCCGCCAGCGTCCGGCGGTTGACCGGGAAAGTGCTCGGATGCGACAGCATCGCCAGGAAATAGGACGACGGTTCCGCGAGCTGCACGACGAGCGTCGCATCGTCCGGCGCGGAAACGCCGAGCGTCTCGGGCGGCTTTCGCCCGGCGACGATGTCCGTGGCATTGACGACCGGCTCCAGCATCAGGGCGTACTGCGATGCCGTCTCCGGATTGACGAGCCGCCGGAAGGCGAAGGCGAAATCCTCCGCGACCACGGGATCGCCATTCGACCAGCGCGCGTTCTTCCGCAGCCTGAACGTGTAGCTGCGGCCGTCCTCGCTGACGGACCAGGACTCCGCCGCGCCTGGAATGGTGCTGCCGTCCGGCGCCATCGAGACGAGACCCTCGTAGCAGTCGCGCAGGATGGTCATCGCCGCTTCCATGCGCGCGAGCTGCGGATCGATGGAATCGGGCTCCGGGCCGTTGCCGCGCCGCAATTCCTGCGACGCTGCGGGCGCAGGCCCGGATCCGTGCTGACTGAAATACCAGGCGGCCGAGCCGGCCGCCGCGATCAGCAGGACGATCGCGGCGCCGCGACGCAGGTTCATGCGGCCCGCGCGCGCTTCTTGAGGTGCACGAGCAGGATCGAGATGGTCGCCGTCGTGATGCCGGGCAGGCGCGAGGCCTGGCCCACCGTCTGGGGCCGCGATTCCACGAGGCGCTCCCGCGCTTCGTTCGAGAGGCCCGCGACCGCGGCGTAATCGATCGTCTCCGGCAGTCGCGTCTGCTCATGGCGCAGCTGCCGCTCGATCTCGGCCTGCTGGCGCTCGATATAGCCCGAATACTTCGCGCGGACCTCGACCTGCAATGCGACCTGCGGCGGCAGCCGCTCATCATCATGCGTCGCTGCTGCGCCGATCGCCGCGAGCGAGGTCAGCGCCGCGTAATCCACGTCGGGCCGGCGCAGCAATTCGAAGGCGCGCTGTTCGCGCGCAAGCGGCGCGCTGAGCATCCCTGCGGCCTCGTCGCCGCCCGGCGTGCCGGGCCGCAGCATCAGGCCGGAGAGCCTTTCGATCTCGGCCTCGGTCGCCGCGCGCTTTGCGCAGAAGAAATTCCAGCGCGAGTCATCCACGAGCCCGAGCTCGCGGCCGACGGGCGTCAGGCGGTAATCGGCGTTGTCCTCGCGCAGCAGCAATCGATGCTCCGCGCGGCTCGTGAACATCCGGTAGGGCTCTGCGGCGCCCCGCGTGATCAGGTCGTCCACCAGCACGCCGAGGTAGGCCTCGTCGCGGCGCGGCCACCAGGGTTCGCGCCCGGATACCGCGAGCGCCGCGTTGATGCCGGCGAGCAGGCCCTGGGCTGCCGCTTCCTCGTAGCCAGTCGTGCCGTTGATCTGGCCGGCGAACCAGAGGCCGGCGAGCGGCTTCGTCTCCAGGCTGTACTTCAGGCCGCGCGGATCGAAGAAGTCGTACTCGATCGCATAGCCGGGGCGCGTCAACTCCGCGCGCTCGAAGCCGCGGATGCTTCGCACGAAGGCTTCCTGCACGTCCTGCGGCAGGCTGGTCGAGATGCCGTTCGGATAGACGATGTCGGTGTCGAGCCCCTCCGGCTCGACGAACACCTGGTGCGAGGCCTTGTCGGCGAAGCGCACGACCTTGTCCTCGACCGACGGGCAGTAGCGCGGGCCGATGCCCTCGATGACGCCGGTGAACATCGGCGAGCGGTCGGTCGCCGCGCGGATGATCTCGTGCGTGCGCTCGTTGGTCGCCGTGATATGGCAGGCGACCTGGCGCGGGTGCTCCGCGCGCCGGCCCAGGAAGGAGAATACGGGCCGCGGTTCGTCGCCCGGCTGCTCCCGCATGACCGAGTAGTCGAGCGTGCGGCCGTCGATGCGCGGCGGCGTGCCGGTCTTCAGGCGGCCGACCTTGAACGGCTGCTCGCGCAGGCGCGCCGCGAGGCGATTCGAAGGCGGGTCACCGGCGCGACCGCCCTCGCGGCTTTCGAGGCCGACGTGCATGCGCCCGCCGAGAAAGGTCCCCACCGTCAGGACGACGGCGCGCGCGACGATGCTCTCGCCCGCCGCGGTCACGACGCCCGTCACGCGCTCGCCGCTCACGCGCAGGTCCGCGATTTCCGCCTCGAGCAGCTCGAGTCCGGCCTGGGCCTCCAGCAGCCCGCGGATCGCACGCTTATATAGTGTGCGGTCCGCCTGCGCGCGCGTCGCGCGCACCGCCGGGCCCTTGCTGGCATTGAGCGTGCGGAACTGGATGCCGGCGCGGTCGGCGGCGCGCGCCATCGCGCCGCCCATCGCGTCGATCTCGCGGACCAGGTGCCCCTTGCCGATGCCGCCGATCGCCGGGTTGCAGCTCATCTGGCCGACGGTCGCCAGGCTCTGGGTCACGAGCAGCGTGCGCGCACCCATCCGGGCCGCCGCGAGGGCCGCCTCAGTGCCGGCGTGGCCGCCGCCGATGACGATGACGTCGAATGCTTCCATGTCGCCAGTGTCGGAAATCCGGGGCGACATGGTACCGTGCCCGGCCATGACTGGCATGCGCTCAGTGTTCGCTGTCGCACTCTTGATGGCCGCGTCGACCGCGTCCGCCAAAGGACTGGAACTCACGCCCTGCCGCATCAGCGACATGCGCGGCCTCGCTTCGATCGCGGCGCGCTGCGGCAAGCTCTCCGTCCCGGAGGATCCGGACGCGCCCGCTGGCCGTCGCATCGAGCTCGCCGTCGCCGTCGTGCCGGCGATCGCGACCCGCGCGAAACCGGACCCGCTCTTCCTGCTGGCCGGCGGCCCCGGCCAGGGGGCGATCGAAGCCTTCGTCCCCGCTCTCGATGCCTTCGCCGGCATCCATCGCGAGCGCGATCTCGTGATGGTGGACCAGCGCGGCACCGGCGGCTCGAACCGCCTCGATTGCGACATGCCGGACGATGCCGCGGAATCGGACGAGCTTGCGCCCGCGGAACTGAAGCGACTCGCGACGGAATGCCTGGCAAAGCTTCCGGGGCGGCCGCAGTTCTATACCACCAGCATCGCCGTGCGGGATCTCGACGCCGTGCGCGCAGCGCTCGGCTACGAGCGCATCAACCTGTTCGGCGGCTCTTACGGCACGCGCGTCGCGCAGCATTACGCGCGCCGCTACCCGGAACGCACGCGCACGATCACGATCGACTCGATCGTGCCGCCGAACCTGCCGCTCGCGCCACTGATCGCCATCGAGGCGCAGCAGGCGCTCGATCGCGTATTCGCACGCTGCGCGGCGGACGCGGAATGCAACGCGCGCTTCCCGGCGCTCGCCGGGCAGTTCGCGCAGGTCGATGCCCGGTTGCGGCACGGCCCGGTTGCCGTCTCGCTGCCGGATCCCGTGACCGGCGAGACCAGACCGGTCGAGGTGACCCGCAATCACCTCGTCACGATGACGCGCATGCTTTCCTACTCCGCGAGGATGGCTTCGCTGCTGCCGCTCCTGATCCACGAGGCCGCGACGCGCGGCAATTACGGGCCGCTCGCAGCCCAGGCGCTGATGGCCGACGAAGACATCGAACGCATGATCGCGATGGGCATGCACAATTCCGTCGTCTGCAGCGAGGACGCGCCGCGCTTCGAGGGCGCCGTCGATCGTGCCGCGCTCGACAAGACCTACATCGGGTCCGTGATGCTCGACGGCATGAAGGCGATCTGCGAGGTCTGGCCGCATGGCACGGTCGATGCCGATTTCCACGAGCCGCTGCACTCGAAGGTTCCGGCGCTGCTGCTGTCGGGCGAGTTCGACCCCGCTACGCCACCGGACTACGGCGCCGCGGCGGCGGCGGGTTTCGAACAGCACCTCCACATCGTGATCCCGGGCCAGGGACACGGCCAGACGGGACTGCCCTGCGTGCAGCGGCTGCTGCGCGACTTCGTCGAAAGCGCCAATGTCGAAAAGCTCGACACCGCCTGCGTCGGCAACATCCGGCCCGCGCCGTTCTTCCTGAGCTTCAGCGGGAGCGCGCCTTGATCCGCGTCGAGGGTTTGAGCCGCAGCTTCGGCGCGATCCGCGCCATCGACGGCGTCAGCTTCGAGGCACGGGACGGGCGCATCACCGGCCTGCTCGGGCCCAATGGCGCGGGCAAGTCCACGACGCTTCGCGTCCTCTACACCATGCTGCACCCGGATGCCGGAACGGCGAGCGTGGACGGCATCGACGTCGTCCAGGACCCGCTCGCGGCACGACGCGCAATCGGCGTGCTGCCGCATTCCGCCGGCATCTACCCGCAGCTGACGGCGCGCGAGAACATCGCCTACTTCGGCGCGCTGCACGGCCTCGCCGCACCGGCGCTCGCGCGGCGCGTGGACGAGCTGATCGCGGAGCTCGACATCGTCGATTGCGCCGAACGTCGCGCCAAGGGATTCTCGCAGGGCCAGCGCATCAAGGTCGCGCTCGCCCGCGCGCTGGTGCACCGGCCGCGCAACCTGCTGCTGGACGAGCCGAGCAACGGCCTCGACGTCATGGCAACCCGTGCGTTGCGCGCGCTGATCCTCGCGCTGCGGGCCGCCGGCCACTGCGTGCTGTTTTCGAGCCATGTGATGCAGGAGGTCGCCGCGCTCTGCGACGACATCGTCATCATCGACCACGGCCGGGTCGTCGCCGCCGGAACGCCTGCGCAACTGCTCGCGCACTTCCATGCGCCGACGCTCGAGGATGCCTTCGTCGCCGCGATCGGCGACGCCCGGGGGCTCGAGTGAAACCCGTGGCCGTCATCGTGATGCTGAAGGAGCTGCGCGAGAGCCTGCGCGACCGGCGCACGCTGCTGACGAGCCTGGTGCTCGGCCCGATCTTCGCGCCGCTCTTCTTCATCGTGATCCTGAAGCTGACGCTCGCGCGCTCGGTCGCGACCCAGGACGAGGCAACGCCGGTCACGATTGCGAATGCCGCGGCGGCGCCCAATCTGGTGCAGCAGCTGCGCGAGAACGGGCTGACGGTCACCCTGAAGGACGGCACTGAGACGGAGATCCGCGCGTGGATCGCGGATACCGACGGCCTCGTCGTGCTGCGGATTCCCGGCAATTTCGGCGAGCGCTTCACGACCGGCCAGCCGGCGGCCGTCGTCATCTATGCCGATGGCGCGGATTCGCGCGCCGGGCAACGATCGGCGCGCGTACAGCAGGCCGTTGCCGCCTACTCGGCGCTGGTATCCACATTGCGGCTCCAGGCGCGCGGCGTCTCGCCGACGGTGCTGCACGCGGTAGTCGTGGACAGCGTGGACGTGTCGACGCCTTCCGCGCGCGCGACGATCCTGCTCGGCATGCTGAGTTACGTGATCCTGCTGGTCACGCTGCTGGGCGGGCTGTACCTCGCGATCGACGCGACCGCGGGCGAGCGCGAACGCGGGTCGCTCGAGGCGCTCCTGACCGTGCCCGCCGCGCGCGAGCAGCTGATCTACGGCAAGGTCGCGGCCGCCGCGATCATGATGGTGCTGGCGCTCGCGCTCGTCACCACGTCCATCGCCCTGGCGCTTCGCTTCGTTCCGCTCGAGACCTTCGGCATGACGGCGAACTTCGGCCCCGGCGTGGCGCTTCGCGTGTTCCTCGTGACCCTGCCATTCGCAACCATCGGCGCGGGGCTCCTGACGGTCGTCGCCTCGTTCACGCGCAGCTACAAGGAGGCGCAGTCCTGGCTCGGCGTCGTGATGCTGGTGCCGACCGTGCCGATCGCGATCGCGAGCGTGATGTCCGTGCAGCCTTCGGCAAGGCTGATGCTCGTGCCGAGCCTTTCGCAGCACCTCGTGATCCAGGGGCTGATGCGCGGCGAGCCGCTGGCAGCGAGCTGGGTGCTGCTGTCGGTCGCGAGCAGCCTGCTGCTCGGCGGGCTGCTCGGCTGGCTCGCCGGGCGGCTCTATCGACGCGAGGCCATCCTCGGCTGATAATCCGGAACCCCGGCCGGACCTATTGCGTCCAACATCGCATGAATGCCCTGAAAACAGCGTCCATCGCCGCGCTCGCGCTGCTCGCGCCGCTCGCAACCGCCCAGATCGAGACCGTGCCGATGAAGGGCATCGGCAACGAATGGGTCAAGACTCTCGAGCTGCGCGGCCGCAGCGACTGGGAATGGCTCGAGACCTATCCCGAGCAGGTCTATTTCGCGACCCGCGTGGAGGCCGAGCGCAACGGCGACATCGTCACCATGTGGCTGCGCATCGAGTACAAGAATCCGCAGAGCCCCGGCGCGCACAAGAGCGCCGCGAGCCGCGACGACTGGGACTGCGTGAAGCGCCAGCGCTCGACGCGTGGCATCATCTTCTACAAGTGGAACAACCTGCAGGCCGACGAGCCGGAGCGCTCGACCAACCTGCTGCGCTACTGGGAGAAGATCGAACCCGGCACGATCGGAGAGACGCTCCTGAATTTCGCCTGCAGCATCAAGATCGAGCAATCGGTCATCACGCCACAGTCGTAGCTTTCGTCTGCGGCGCCGACGGAACCGTGCGACCTCGGGGGGGTCTCAAGCTGTACCCCCTACCGCCCTGGAGAGTCTTATGTTGCGTATCACAGCGCTGATCGGACTGCTTCTCATTACGCCGCTCGCCTGGTCCGCCGACAACGGCTTCTACCTCGGCGCGGGTGCGGTGCAAAGCGATTACGGCCTGTCGAATCCCGGCGCCGCGTCGCCATTCGACGACAGCACGAGCGGTTACAAGGCCATCGCCGGCATCCGGCTGCTCGACAGTTTCGCGATCGAAGCGAGCTACAACGATTACGGCAACGCGACCGTGCCGTCGGGAATCGTCTGCCTGCAATTTATCACCGTGCCCTGCCCGGCGAGCGCGAGCGTGACAGCGAAGACGATATCCGCCTTCGCGGTCGGCTTTCTCCACTTCCCGATCGTGGACCTGTTCGCCAAGGCAGGCGCCAATTCCTGGAAGTTCGACGGTCATTCCACCGGCGGATTTACCCCGGCCTTCCGGATCAATGAGAGCGGGACGGGCCTCGCCTACGGCGCGGGCGTGCAGCTGCACTTCGGCAGCCTCGGCGCGCGGCTCGAGTACGAGCGCTTCGAAATCGTGCGGAGCGAGACCCTGGACGCGATTTCGCTGAGCTTTATCTATACGTTCCTGTGATCCTCAGGCCCACTCGGTCAGGCCTTCGCGCGCATAGAGCGTCTTGAACGACGGCCGGGTCTTCATGCGCGCGACGTAATTCGCGAGCGTCGGCCATTCGGTCGCGGGCTTCGGCATGTTGCGCGACCAGCGCATCAGCATGGTCGCCAGGAAGTCCGCGGCCCCGACGCGGTCGCCGACGAGATAGGGCCCGCCGGAGCGGATCTGCGCCTCGACGCGGTCCCAGCAGGCCTCGATCCGCGCGCGGGCGCTCGCCTTCGCCCCTTCGACGGCGTCGCTGCCGGCCGGCCGTTCCGGGTAGAACCAGTCCTTGTACGCGGCCTGCAGCGTGTTCGACAGGTGAAACATCCAGGTGATGTAGGGGCCGCGCTGCGGGTTGCCCGGCGCCGGCGCGAATCCGGCCTGCGGATGGCGCTCCGCCAGCAGCATCAGGAGCGCCGCGCTCTCGTAGAGCGGCGTGCCGTCCACGATCATTGCCGGCACGAAGCCGTTCGGGTTCAGCTTCAGGTATTCGGGCCGGCGATGTTCGCCGGCCTCCATGTCCACTTTCTTCAGTTCGTGCGGGACGCCGAGCTCGATCAGCATCCAGTGCACGGCGAGGCTTGCGGCGCCGGGCGAGTAATAAAGCGTGTACATGGACTCCAGCCCCCCTTGGTGCAAACTATCCGGGACCCATGCCCCGAGGTACCACAATGTATACGGGAAGCTGCCTTTGCGGGACGGTGCGCTACGAAGTCGCCGGCCCGTTCGCGATGATGGCCAATTGCCACTGCTCCATGTGCCGCAAGCACCACGGGGCGATGTTCTCGACCTTCCTTTCGGCGCCGGATGCCGGATTCCGCTGGATCTCGGGCCAGGACAATATCGAGGCCTATATTTCGTCTGAGCAGGGCCGCCGCCCGTTCTGCCGGACCTGCGGGTCGGTGACGCCCATGCTGTTGCCCGCGATGAACCTGGTGCTGGTGCCGGCCGGCAACCTGGAGGGCGACCCGGGCCTCCGACCGCAGATGCATATGTTCACCGGCTCGCGCGCGCCCTGGTACCCGATCACCGATGGACTGCCGCAGCACGAAGGCTATCCGCCGCAGTTCGGCGGCGGCCTGGGGCTGACCCGGCCGCAGGTACCGACGATTCCCGGCGTCACGCACGGCAGCTGCCTGTGCGGCGCCGTCGAGTGGGAGCTCGCCGGCAAGCCGGAGCGCATCCAGAACTGCCATTGCTCGCGCTGCCGCCGCGCGCGAAGCGCCGCGCACGCGACCAACGCCTTCTACCTGCGCGAGCAGCTCACCTGGCGGAAGGGCGAGGCCGACGTCAAGCACTACAAGCTGCCCGGCGCGAAGCATTTCGGCCAGGACTTCTGCGGCCGCTGCGGCAGTCCCGTGCCGCGCGTCAATGCGGCCACCGGCCGCGTCGTCGTGCCCTGCGGCGGCCTCGACACCGATCCGGGCGCGCGGCCGATCGGCCACATTTTCGCGACCAGCCGCGCGCCCTGGTTCGAGATCACCGATACGCTGCCGCAGTGGGAGGCCTATCCTGCGCGCGCGTAGCGCCCTCGCCGCCGCCCTGCTGCTTGCGGCCTGCGGACCGTCGGACACGCCCGAGGACGAGATCCGCGCGCTGGTCGACCAGGCCGAGACGGCCGCCGAGGCGCGCGATGCGGGCGCCTTGCGGGCGCTGGTCGCCGACGACTACCACGACGGCGACGGTCGCAGCGCCGACGACATCCGCCGTTACGTGCAGGGCTATCTGATCGCGCACCAGTCCATCCACCTGATCACGCGCATCGATGCGATCGAGATCGAGGGCGCGGAAGTCGCGCACGCGCTGGTGACCGTCGGGATGCTGGGCCGCGAATCGGACTCGACCTGGGATCTCGCCGGCGACGTCTATCGCTTCGACCTGCGGCTCGCGCGCGAGGACGGCGAGTGGCGGATCACGCGCGCCGGCTGGCAGGCGGAGCGCTAGGTTTCTTCTTCGAGCGCGTTCCAGCGCTCGCGAAACGCCTGCACGGCTTCGCTGTAGATCACGGCATGGCGGCGCGACAGCAGGAGCGACGAAGGCGGACAGACCCGCGCGCGAATCACGCCGAGGTCCGCTGCGGCATCGAAGAGGCTGGGATACCAGCGCTCCCATTCCGGAAGGATCGCCTCGACGTGATCACGAAGGTTCATCGGGAGATGTTTTCGCCGGCGGCGCGTTGCGGCTCCACATGTCGCGGTGGATCAGCCACTTGCCGCCCGTCTTTTTCCACAACTCGATGAACTTGCCGGATTCGAGCGTCGCGCCATCCGGCCCCTTGACCGTGTAACTGCCCTGGCGGTGCGCGTAATCGCCGAACACCAGCGTCTCGATCGTCGCGAACTCGAATGCCGGGCCGCCGGGCGGATTGTTCTTCGCGACGAATTCCTGGATCGCCGCGCGGCCGCTGACGACTTCCATGTCGGGCGGCAGCAATTGCGCGTCCTCGGTGTAGAGCGCAGCGATCCCCGCGGCGTCATGGGCGGTGAACCGCTGCACCCAGGCATCGACCACATCCTGCGGAAATGGCTCGGGCGCCGGGCTCTGCATGCAGCCCGCGATGGACAGCACTGCAAGCACGATCGTCGCCATGGTCCGGGTCATCGCGTGTTCCCTAGGTCGCCGGCGCGCCCTGCGCCGGCACTGACGGCGCGTTCGAACTCCACATGTGGCGATGGATGAGCCAGGCGCTGTCCACCTTCTTCCACAGCTCGATGAACTTGCCGACCCGCGGCTCGCCCTCGGACGGGTACAGCCCCGTGAACGTGCCCTCGCGGAACCAGAATTCCCCGAGCTTCATGGTCTCCACTTCGGATATTTCGATGCGCACGTTGCCGGGATTGAAGGTTTTCCAGAATTCCGCGATCGCCTTGGGGCCGCTGATGATCGGCTGGTCGGGCGGAAGGATTTTCCCGTCCGGGCAATACATCAGCGCGAGCCCCGCCGCATCGCCGCTGTTGAACGCGGCGAGCCAGCCATCCGCGGCGGCCTGGGGGAAAGCATCCGGCGGGGCGGCCTTCCCGCAGCCGGCAAGGCCCACCAGCGCGATCAGCGCGATCCAAGGGGCGAGGTGAATTCTGTTCATGGCAACCCCCTCCGGTAGCCTGTGTCGATCATACTCGCGTCGGCGCCGGGTGGCGGCGCCCTCAGGCGCGGCGGCGCGCGAGCGTCAGGCCGTCCCCGATCGGCACCAGCGACAGGTCGATGCGCTCATCCGCCAGCAGCCGGTCGTTGAACTCCCGGATTGCCAGCGTATCGGCGCCGCGGTCCCCCGGGTCCGCGACCGCGCCGCTCCACAGCGTGTTGTCCACGGCGATCAGCCCGCCGGGGCGGACCAGGCAGAGGAGCCGCTCGTAATAGGCGTGGTAGCCGCCCTTGTCCGCGTCGATGAAGGCAAAGTCGTAGCTGCCGGCTTCGCCGGCCTGCGAGCCGGGCGTCGAGCGTCGCGAGCGCCGGCGCGATCACGAGCTCGATCTTGTGCGCGACGCCCGCCAGCTGCCAGTGGCGGCGTGCAATAGCGGTGTACTCCTCGCTGATGTCGCAGGCAAGCACATGGCCGTCCGCAGGCAGCGCCAGCGCGACCGCCAGGCTCGAATAGCCGGTGAACACGCCGACCTCGACCGTGCGGCGCGCCCCGATGAGCCGCACCAGCATCTGCATGAACTGGCCCTGCTCGGGCGCGATCTGCATGTTCACCCGCGGATGAGACGCAGTCTCGGCGCGAAGCGCGGCGAGCTCCGGCGGCTCGCGCAGCGATTTCCGCAGCAGGTAATCGTAAAGACGGTCGTCGAGCGGCAGCGTGCGGTTCGACATCAGTATCCGCGCTGTACGTCCACCTCGGACAGGAGCTTTCCGCCCGCCACGTAGCGGCGCAGGTTCTCGCGCGCGATCAGCCAGCGGGGCTCCTCGCCGAGGTCGGTGGCCGCCGCGACATGCGGCGTGATCAGCACGTTCGGCGCGTGCCACAGCGGGTGATCCGCCGGCAGCGGCTCCGGATCCGTGACGTCGAGGCCGGCGCCGCCGATGCGTCCGTCCCGGAGCGCGGCGACCAGGTCCGCCGTGACCACGGTGCCGCCGCGTCCGACGTTGATGAAGAGCGCGCCATGCTTCACGGCGTCGAATACGGTCTTGCCGAAGACGCCTTTCGTTTCGGGGGTCAGCGGCAGCGCATCCACGATGACGTCGGCGCGCGCGGCGAAAGCCAGCAGGTCTTTGCCGAGGCCCTGTTCGTCGACGTACGGCGGCTTCTCGTGCGGCGTGTTGCGCGTCGCGATCACCTTCATGCCGAGCGCGTTGGCGCGGCGCGCGACTTCGGTGCCGATGCCGCCGAGCCCGCGATGAAGAGCGTCTTGCCTTCGAGCATCCAGCAGGCGGCCTTCCGGCACGGCATCCTCCGCCCAGTCGCCGGCGGCCTGCCGGGGAACGTAGGTTGCGAGTCCTCGCGACAGGCCGAACATCAACGCGAGCACGTGCTCGGACATCACGGGGCCGGCGACCTTCTGCATGTTGGTCAGCACGATGCCGCGCGACGCAAAGCCCGGTATCGCGACGCAGCGCTCGACGCCGGCGGAAAAGTGCTGGATCCAGCGAATGTGCGTGCCGGCCTTCACGATGTCGGCCGAGCAGACGGCCGATCACGGCATCGGCATCCGCCGCCTCGCGCACGGCCTCGGCCTGGTCACTCGCCCCGACCAGCCGGACGCCGGGCGCAGCCGGCTGCATCCAGGCGAGCCGCTCCGCATCGGCGCCGATGACGACCACCTTGCGCGGCGCCTGCCAGCCGGGCCGGTCCGCGAGCGCGACCGGCGGATTCCTTGAGCCCCAGATCCGCGATCAGGCGGGTGGTCTCGGCGTCTGTTTCCTGCGCGACCGCCTGCGATCCGTTGAAAATCAACAGGCTTGCGGCAGCCAGCGGCAGCAGGCTTCTTCCGGGGAATTTCATGCCGCCAAAGATACCCCAACAATCCGCGTGGGTGACTAGAATGTGCGCGCTGGGAGTCGCACCGGGGATACACCATGCGCCTGCTTTCCGTCCTGATGCCGCGCGAGCGGCAATTCTTCACGCTGTTCAACAACCACGCATCGCTCGTCGTGCAGGGCGCCGCCGCCCTCGTCGAGATGCTTGCCAATTACTCCGACAACGGGCGGCGCGACGCCTATATCGCGAAGATCCAGGGCCTCGAGACGGCGGCCGACGACGTCACGCACCAGACCGTTGCGCTGATGCACAACACGTTCGTGACGCCATTCGATCGCGACCAGATCAACAAGCTGATCCAGCGCATGGACGACATCCTCGACCTGATGCAGGACACGGCCGAGTCGCTGATGCTCTACGACGTGCACACGCTGACGCCGGAGGTTTCCCATCTCGCCGACCTCGTGCAGATCTGCTGCAGGCGCGTCGAGGCCGCCGTCACGCAGCTGTCGTCCATGGACAACGGCCCGGCGATCCTGAAGATCTGCCAGGAAATCGACGCGCTCGAAACGGATGCAGACCGGGTCACGCAGTCGGCGATCTCGCGGCTGTTCCGCGAGGAGCAGGACTTTCGCCAGTTGTTCAAGCTGAAAGCCATCTATGAACTCCTCGAGCTGACGACCGACAAGTGCCAGGACGTCGCGCTCGTCATCGAAGGCGTCGTGCTCGAGAACGGCTAGGATGGATGCCGGTGTCTTCACGCTGACGATCGTGGCGCTGGTCGCGATCGCTCTCGTCTTCGACTTCATGAACGGCTTCCACGACGCCGCGAATTCCATCGCGACGGTCGTCTCGACCGGCGTGCTGAAGCCCTACCAGGCGGTGATCTGGGCGTCGTTCTTCAATGTCGTCGCCATCGCGATTTTCGAGCTGAAGGTCGCCGCGACCGTCGGCAAGGGAATCGTCGATCCCGGCATCGTGGACAATTACGTGATCTTCGGCGCGCTGATCGGCGCGATCGCCTGGGATGCCATCACCTGGTATTACGGCATCCCGTCGAGTTCGTCGCACGCGCTGATCGGCGGCATGGTGGGAGCGACGATCGCGAAGGCCGGCACCGCGCCGCTGCTCGCGCCCGGGAATCATCAAGACCTCGGCTTCATCGTCATCTCGCCGGTCGCTCGGCCTGCTGCTCGCCGGGCTGCTCACGGTCGCCATTTCCTGGATCTGCCGACGACGGACGCAGCGTCAGACCGACCGCTGGTTCCGGAAGCTCCAGCTCGCTGTCCTCCGCGTTCTACAGCATCGGCCATGGCAGCAACGATGCGCAAAAGACCATGGGCATCATCTGGCTGCTGCTGATCGCGGCCAACCTGACCTCGCACGATCACCTGCCCTACTGGGTGGTCATCGCCTGCTATGCCGCCATGGGCCTCGGCACGCTGTTCGGCGGCTGGCGCATCGTCAAGACCATGGGCCAGCGCATCACGAAGCTGAAGCCGGTCGGCGGTTTCGCGGCGGAAACCGGCGGCGCGATTTCGCTCTTCGTCGCGTCCAGCTTCGGCATCCCGGTCTCGACGACGCACACGATCACGGGCGCCATCATCGGCGTCGGTTCCACACGGCGCGTGCGCGCCGTGCGCTGGGGCGTGGCGGGAAACGTCGTGGTCGCCTGGATCCTGACGATTCCGGCGTCGGCGCTGATCGCGGCCGGCGCGTGGTGGCTCGGCCACCAGTTCTTCTGACGCCCGGAACCGGCCGAGCCCGGACTGGCCCGGTGCCCCGGGGCCGCATAGGTACATCCCCTGATTGACTGAACTACGCCCCCGGATTTGACTGGAAGCCGGTCATGCATGGAGGGTGCGTGCGGTATTCGTCATCTTCTTTCCGGCGCGTGGTCGCCTTCGCGGTCGTCGCGATGTTGCTTGCAGCTCGGCGCCGTCAGCGTCGCCATGCCGGCTCATCCAGCGCATGCCGCGAGCGGCGCGCCCGCCCTGCACGACTCCACCTGCACCGCCGACAGCTGTCCGGACGGCATGTGTTCGCCAGGGCAATGCCTCATGGGCGCCACGACGAGCTGTCATTGCTCCTGCATGCAGCTGACGACCGAATCGATCGGCGAACTGCACTTCCAATCAACGATGGCCACGACTGCCACGAGCCCGGATGCAGTCGGATCAACCCCTGGCCGGCTCGATAAGCCTTTCCGCCCTCCCGCCTGAGCGTCTTCTCGACGTGCGCGTGGATTGCCGGTACGCCGGCGATCCGGGTTTTGAAGCAAACGCATGAATGGAGAGGACCATGAACAAACTCAATTTCTGGCTGGCGAGCGGAATCGCCTCGCTGGCGCTGATCGGGGCCGGCACGGCCGTCGCCGGTGAAGTCGTATCCGAGGCGCAGATCGAAGCGGCAAAGACGTCCGAGCAGCATGAAGCAATCGCGCGGGCATACGACGAGGAAGCGGTAGCGGCCGAGCAGCGCGCGGATAGCCACGCGAAGATGGCGAAGACCTATCGCCTTGCCTACTCGAAGACTCCGCGTGAGTCGATGGCGACGCATTGCAGCCTGCTCGAGAAGGACTTCCGCAACGCGGCGGGCGAGTACCGCAAGCTCGCGGCCGAGCACCGCAAGATGGCGGCGGCTGCGAACTGAGGCGATTCGAGGCCGCCGGCACGGGCCGGCGGCCTCTTTTTCCACGTTGCGCCGACTGGATGCGTTCGGCTGTACGGCTCCTAGCCGCCCCGCAGGCGCAGCGCATTGCCGACCACCGAGACCGACGACAGGCTCATCGCGAGCGCTGCAATCATCGGCGAGAGCAGCAGTCCGGTCCACGGATAGAGCACGCCGGCCGCGATCGGCACGCCGAGCATGTTGTAGAGGAACGCGAAGCCCAGGTTCTGGTGCATGTTCCGCACCGTCGCCGCGGAAATCTCGCGCGCCCGCGCGATGCCGCGCAGGTCGCCCTTGACGAGCGTCACCTGCGCGCTCGAGATCGCGACGTCCGTGCCCGTGCCCATCGCAATGCCCACGTCGGCGGCGGCCAGGGCCGGCGCGTCGTTGATGCCGTCGCCCGCCATCGCGATGCGCCTTCCCTCCGCCCGCAGTCTTGCGATCAGTTCGGCCTTGCCGGCGGGGCGCATTTCGCCGTGAACCTCGTCGATCCCGGTCGCGGCAGCGATCGCCTGCGCAGTCGCGGCGGAATCGCCGGTTGCCATGATGATCCGCAGTCCCGAGGCGCGGAGTGCCGCGAGCGCTTCCGGCGTCGTCGCCTTGACCGGGTCCGCGACGGCGATCAGCCCCGCCAGCCGGCGGTCCGCCACCAGGAACATCACGCTTGCGCCGTCGCTGCGAAGCAAGTCGGCGCGTGATGCAAGCGGTGCCATGTCGACGCCGATATCGCGCATCAGTACGGCGCTGCCAAGCGCCAGTTCCCGGCCCTCGACGCGCCCGCGCACCCCGAGGCCAGTGCCCGATTCAAAGGTTTCCGCCTTCGCGAGCGGAAGATCGCGGCGGCGTGCTTCGCTGACAACGGCTGCCGCGAGCGGATGCTCGCTGCCTGCATCGAGGCTCGCCGCGAGCCGCAGGAGCTCGCGCTCATCGAATCCTTCCGCTGCAACCGCGGCGCGGAATGCCGGCCGTCCTTCGGTGAGCGTGCCGGTCTTGTCCACGATCAGCGTGTCCACCATCCGCAGCGATTCGAGCGCCTGTGCATCCCGGAACAGGATGCCGGAACGCGCGCCGCGGCCCATCGCGACCATCACGGACATCGGCGTCGCGAGGCCGAGCGCGCAGGGGCAGGCGATGATCAGCACGGCGACCGCATTCAGCACGGCGTAGGTCCAGGACGGTTCCGGCCCGAACCAGCCCCAGGCCAGGAACGTCGTGAGTGCGATCGCGAGCACGACCAGCACGAACCAGTACGAAACGCGGTCCGCGAGTCGCTGCATCGGCGCACGCGAACGCTGCGCCTGCGCCACGAGCTGCACGATCTGTGCGAGCACCGTTTCGGCGCCGACACGATCGGCGCGCATCACCAGGCTGCCGTTCGCGTTCAGCGTGCCGCCGATCAGCCGGTCGCCCTGTTTCTTTTCCACGGGCAGCGACTCGCCGGTCAGCAGCGATTCGTCCACGCTGGAATAACCTTCCAGCACTGCACCGTCGACCGGCACTTTGTCGCCCGGCCGTACGCGCAGCCGCTCGCCGGCCTGGACCGCGCTGAGCGGGACTTCCTCGTCGCTGCCGTCCGCGCGGATGCGCCGCGCAGTCGGCGGCGAGAGGCGCAGCAGCGCCTTGATCGCGGCCGAGGTCGAGGAACGCGCGCGCAGCTCCAGCACTTGCCCGAGCAGCGTCAGCGATACGATGACGGCCGCGGCCTCGAAATAGACGCCGACGCGGCCGTGCTCGTGGAAGGATTCCGGAAATATCCCCGGTGCCAGCGTCGCGACCAGGCTGTAGAGGAATGCCGCGCCGACGCCGGTGCCGATCAGCGTCCACATGTTCGGATTGCGGGTCACGATCGACTGCGCCCAGCGCAGGAAGAACGGCCAGCCGGCCCACAGGACGACCGGCGCAGACAGCGCCAATTCCAGCCAGCCGCGCGTATCTGCCGACGGCGACGCCAGTCGGTGGCCGAACATCGCCAGCACCAGCACGATGAGCGAGAGCGGCAGCGTCAGCCAGAACCGCCGCCGGAAATCGGCGAGTTCCGGCAGCTCGTCGTCATCCGCCGTCGGCATCAGCGGCTCGAGCGCCATGCCGCAGATCGGACAGTGCCCCGGCGCGTCGCGCACGATTTCCGGATGCATCGGGCAGGTGTAGCGCGTGCCGGCGGAAACCTGTCCGACCGGCGCGATATCGGGCTTCAGGTAGCCGGAAGGATTCGCCGCGAACTTCGCGCGACAACCCGCCGAGCAGAACCGGTAGTCGCGCCCGGCATGGCTTGCACGGTGCGGCGAATCGGCCGCCACCGTCATGCCGCACACGGGATCGATCATGCGCCCGCCATGGTGCCGCGCGTCAGCCGCCGTGATGCGCGTACACCGACGTGGACCCGTCCTTCGCAACCAGCAGCACGTCGTACGGCTCAGGAGTCGCGCCCTGCTCCATGCCGGGCGAACCCTGTGGCATGCCGGGAACGGCGAGGCCGCGCGCATCGGGCTTCTCGGCCAGCAGGCGTTTCACGTCCTCGGCAGGCACATGCCCCTCGACGAAATAATCGCCGACCTTCGCCGTGTGGCATGACGCGAGGCCCGCGGGCACGCCTGCCTCGTCCTTGATTGCGCTGAGATCGTCGAGGTCGTGCACTTCCACCGCGAAGCCGGCGCCCTGCATGTGGCCGATCCATTTCTCACAGCAGCCGCAGGTCGGCGACTTGTAGACGACGAGCTGCGGCAGGCCAGGATCGGCGATCTGATCCGTGGCGGCGGCTGGCGCCGCGGGCTCAATGCCGGGGGCCGGCGCGGCTTCGCGCGCGCAGCCGGCAAGGCCTGCAATCAGGACGGCGGCGCAAAATCCCGTTGCGATGCGCATGTCAGTTCTCCTGGGGCTTCCTGGTCCGTGAGGACCAGTGAATGTGGACGATCTTCCAGCCGGCATCCATGGCTCGAAGCACCATCGTTTCGGTACTGACGATTGTGAGCGATTTGCCGTCTTCCTGTGCCTGCAGCTCGCTCTCGCTCCCGATCCATGCGAAGTCGCCGCTGACTCTTGCCGTGCGACGCTTGAGCGTCTGCTGCGCGGTCGCCAGGAACTCCGCGTCGGACTTCGCATGGCCACCCAGATACTCCGCAGCGGAATATTCGGCGCCACCGCTCTCCAGGATGATGACATCCGGGTCGAGTTCGGCGGCGGCCGCATCGAGATTGCCGGCGGACAGCGCAGCAAAGAACCGGTCCACGGTTGCAGCGGCGGCCTTCGCCGAATCGGGCACGTCGATGCGCGGTTCGGCCAGCGCAACGCCGTGGAGGAAGGACCACGCGGCCAGCAGCGTCGCGGCAATACGGATCATGTTGCGAGTCTCCAGTCGATCGTCGTGTCAGTCTTGTTCATCATCGTCGTGGCCACGTTCCTCGCCCGGGCCGTGGCTGTGCCCGCCGCTCGACTCGACCAGCGCGTCGTAGCGGGCCTCCGTCATCCCGGGCATCTGCCGGAGAAAGGCCACCATGCCCCAAATGGACTTGTCGTCCATGCTCTTCCCCCAGGCGGGCATGCCGGTCATCTTGATGCCGTGCTTGATGACCCAGAAAGCCTCGGCCGGGTCGTCGACTCCCTCGCGCACGAGGTCCGGAGGCGCCGGATACAGGCCGGCGCTGAGTTCGCTTCGATCCTCGCCCGGTTCCAGATGGCACTCGGCGCACATGGCATCGTAGTTTCCGGCGCCGGCGCGGATCTGGGACTCGTCACCGAGGTCCGGAACCGCGATTCCCGCAAGCCGCGTCTCGATCGAGCGCTCGCGAACGGTTTCCAGCACGCGCTCCGTCAACGGCCAATGAGGTTCATCCGCGGCAATGTTGTAGGCGCCGGACCAGATGAACGCGCCGGCTCCGACCGCAACCAATGCCAGCAATCCCGCCAGCCAGACGATTCGTTTCATTGGGCGCCTATCGGGTTTCGGGGAATTCCGTGTCGCCCAGTTTAAGGCTTTCCGCGCCACGGGCGGTGCTGGCGCCTTTCACGGCGGGTTGAGACAATCCCTGCCATGACCTCCGAGCGCGATTCCGTACTGCACAGCTGGTGCGTGCCGGCCGACTGGAATGCCCCCACCGTCGTCGGCGGGCGCGGCGCCAGGCTCGCGCTGGAAGGCGGGCGCGAGATCCTCGACATGTCGAGCCTGGTCGAATGCAGCAATCTCGGGCATCAGCATCCGCGCCTCGTGGCCGCGATCCGCGAGCAGGCCGCGCGGCTCAGTTTCGTCACGAGCGCCTGGGGTGCCATTCCGCGCAAGGCGCTCGCGGAGCGTCTGCTCGAACTCTCGGGCTTCGAGCGCGGCCTCGTGTTCTTCACGCTCGGCGGCGCCGATGCGAACGAGAACGCCGTGCGCATCGCGCGCCAGGCGTCGGGCAAGGGGCGTGGGCTCGTCGTCACGCGCGACCGCTCCTATCACGGCGCGAGCTACATGGACATGGCGCTTTCCGGCGATGCCCGCACGGCGCACCAGGTGGACGCCGACGCCTGGGGCGTGCGCCACGTGCCGCCCCCCTATTCGTACCGTTGCCCATTCGGCAGCCGTTCACCGCATGACTGCGGCGAGAAGGCCGCAGCCGCGGTCGCCGATTGCATCGACAAGGAAGGCGCGGATCGCGTCGCCGCCGTGCTGATGGAATCGAACGCGGGCAGCAACGGCATCGTCGCGCCCGACAGCTACTGGCCGAAGCTCCGCGAACTGACGAGCGAACGCGGCGTGCTCCTGATCGCGGACGAGGTCATGAGCGCCTTCGGCCGCTGCGGCGACTGGTTCGCGTGGCAGCGGCACGGCGAACAGGGCCGCCCGGACATCATGGCGCTGGCGAAGGGGCTCACCGGCGCCGCCGTGCCGCTCGGCGCCGTCGTCATGAGCGCGGCCGTCGCGCGGCGCATCGAAAAGGAGATGTTCTACGGCGGGCTCACGTACTGCGGCCACCCGCTGTCCTGCGCAGCGGGTATCGCAGCCCTCGATGCCTATCGCGACGAAAAGCTGATCGAGCGATCGCGCAGCCTCGGTGCGCGGATGTTCGCGGAATTGCAGGTGCTCGCGAAGCGCCATGCGGTCATCGGCGAAGTGCGCGGCGGCCACGGCCTGTTCTCCGTCGTCGAACTCGTGGCGGACCGCGCGACGCGCGCGCCGCTCGCGCCCTGGCCGAAGCAGGCGGTGCCGCTGAAAGGCCTGTTGCGCGCGGCGCTCGACGAGGGCGTTTCCTTCGGCTCGCGCGGCAACCTGCTGATCCTCGCGCCGCCGCTCGTGATCGAGGAATCCGACCTCGCGGCCGCGCTCGCATTGCTCGATCGCCTCCTCGGCCGTTTCTTTCCCGCCCCCGGGATGGAGCAGAAACAATGAGTTTTCGCCTGACCTACGCGACCATGTACAACCCGCCGGAAGAGCTGCACACGCGTTTCGAGCGTGCGCTCGAAGCCGTGCGCGGCCGGCTCGGCGCGACGCATGCGCTCTTCATCGACGGCAAGGATCGGCCCGCAGCGACGACCGAGGAGCGCGCGAGCCCGATCGACAGCCAGCTGAAGCTCGGGCGCTTCCCGCTCGCGCAGGCGGCGGAAGTGGACGCGGCGATCGCCGCCGCGCACCGCGCATTTCCCGGATGGCGCAACACGCCGCTCGCGGAGCGGGTGCGGCTGATGCGCCGCGCGGCCGATATCATGGAGGAGCGCGTCTACGAGATCGCGGCCTGCCTGGTGCTCGAGGTCGGCAAGAACCGCCTCGAAGCGCTTGCCGAGGCGCAGGAGACCGTCGATTTCTTCCGTTGCTACGCCGACGATTTCGAATCCCACAAGGGCTATGAATTCGAGCTGCCGAACGATCCGCTGACGGGCTTCGTGTCGCGCAATCGCAGCGTGATGCGCCCCTACGGCGTCTGGGCGGTGATCGCGCCCTTCAATTTTCCGCTTGCGCTCGCCGGCGGGCCAGTCGCCGCCGCGCTCGTCACCGGCAACACGGTGATCGCCAAGTGCGCGTCGGATACGCCCTGGGCCGGGCGGCTGCTGGCGGACTGCATCCGCGACGCGGGCTTTCCGGCCGGCGTCTTCAACTACGTGTCGGGACCCGGCGCCGCAGCCGGCGAGCAGATGGTGCGCGATGCGCGCACCGCCGGCATGACCTTCACCGGCTCCGTCGCCGTCGGTCGCGCGATCATGGCGGCCATGGCGGGCGGGCCGTATCCGCGGCCCTGCATCACCGAGATGGGCGGCAAGAACCCCTGCATCGTCACCGAGAATGCGGACCTCGAGCGCGCGGCGAGCGGCCTGGCGCGTTCCGCCTACGGAATGGACGGGCAGAAATGCTCCGCGGTGTCGCGCCTGTATGTCCACGAGCGCGTCGCGGACGACCTGCTGTCACGCATCGAGAAGCAGGTCGACGCGATCCGCATCGGCGATCCGACCAGGCGCGAGAACTGGCTCGGGCCCGTGGTCAACGCGCGTGCGCACGAGAGCTACGCGCGCTACGTCGCGCAGCTCAAGACCGGCGGCGCGACGCTGCGGCGCGGCGGCCGCGTGCCGTCGGATGGTGCGCTCGCGCGCGGCTTCTACGTCGAGCCGGTGCTCGCGGAGGCGCCGCCTTCCGATCCGTTGTGGCGTCACGAGATGTTCCTGCCGATCCTGATGGCGCAGCGCTATCGCGACCGCGACGAGGCGATGCGCCTTGCCAACGACACCGACATGGGCCTGACCGCCGGTTTCTACGGCGCGGCCGCGGAAGTGCCCTGGTTCCAGGACAACATCCAGGCCGGCGTCACCTATGCGAACCGCGGCCAGGGCGCAACGACCGGCGCCTGGCCCGGCTATCAGCCGTTCGGCGGCTGGAAAGGATCCGGTTCCTCCGGCAAGGCGATCGCTTCGTTCTATTACCTGCCGCTTTACCTGCGCGAGCAATCGCGCACCGTGGTGGAATGAATGCCGGAATTCCTGTCACTGTCGCAGGCGATCGCGAAGCACGTGCCGGACGGCGCGTCGGTCGCGCTCGAGGGATTCACCCACCTGATTCCCTTCGCGGCCGGGCATGAACTGATCCGGCAGCAGCGCCGCGACCTGCACCTGGTGCGCATGACGCCGGACCTGGTCTACGACCAGCTGATCGGCGCGGGCTGCGCCCGCATGCTGACTTTCTCCTGGGGCGGCAACCCCGGCGTCGGCTCGCTGCACCGGCTGCGCGATGCCGTCGAGCAGGGCTGGCCGCGCGCGCTCGAGATCGACGAACAGACGCACGCCGGCATGGCCGCGGCCTATCGCGCGGGCGCCGCGCGCCTGCCGTTCGGGATGCTGCGCGGCTACATCGGCACCGACCTGCCGAAGCACAACCCGCGCATCCGGCACGTCACCTGCCCGTACACCGGCGAGGACATCGCTACCGTTCCCGCGATCAACCCGGACGTCACGATCATCCACGCGCAACGCGCCGACCGGGCCGGCAACGTCGCAATCGACGGCATCGTCGGCGCCGCGCGCGAGGCGGCGCTCGCCGCGGCGAAGCTGCTGGTGACCGTCGAGGAGATCGTGGATGCGCTGCCGCCGGCGATGAACAACGTGCTGCTGCCGAATTTCACCGTCACCGCGGTGTCGCATTGCCCGGGCGGCGCCTGGCCGTCGTATGCCCAGGGCCACTACGCGCGCGACAACGATTTCTACCTGCGCTGGGATGCGATCGCGCGCGATCGGGCGCAGTTCACCGACTGGATCGACCGCCACGTGCGGGGCACGAAGGATCACCGCGCGTTCCTCGCGAGCATCCAGCGGAGCGCCGCGTGAGCGACTACAGCCGCGACGAGATGATGACGGTCGCCGCCGCGCGCCTGCTCAGGGACGGCGACGTCTGTTTCGTCGGCATCGGCCTGCCGAGCGCCGCCTGCAATCTTGCGCGCCTGACGCATGCCCCCCGCCTGGTCCTGATCTACGAGTCCGGCACCATCGGCACGCGGCCGACGGTGCTCCCGCTCTCGATCGGCGACGGCGAACTGGCGGAAACCGCCGCCTGCGTCGTGCCGCTTCCGGAAATCTTCAGCGATTACCTGCAGGCGGGGCGCATCGACGTCGGATTCCTCGGTGCGGCGCAGATCGACCGCTTCGGCAACCTCAACAGCACGGTGATCGGCTCCTATGAGAAGCCGCGCACGCGGCTGCCAGGCGCGGGTGGCGCGACGGAAATCGCCGCGCACGCGAAGCAGGTCTTCATCGTGATGAAGGCGACGCCGCGCAGCTTCGTGCCGAAACTCGATTTCCAGACCAGCGGCGGGCACTTTCCGGGCCGCGCCGGAAGCGGTGCCCGCGGCGGCGGGCCTGCGGTCGTCGTCACCGACGTCGGGATCCTGAAACCGATGCCGGGCAGCAAAGAGCTCGCTCTTTCCGTAACCTATCCCGGCATTCCGGCCGAGGAAGCGCGCGCAGCCGTCGGCTGGCCGCTCGCTTCGCTGGCTGCAATCGGAACCATCGAGGCGCCCACGGCGTCGGAACTCGCGGTGCTCCGCGCACTCGAGGCCCGCACCGAAGCTGCGCACCGCCAACCTGTGAGGCTACCTGTATGACCCTGGCAAAACGCGCCGGAGATCCCGTGAAGAACCCGCACATCAAGACCGAACTGCCCGGGCCGAAGTCCCGCGCAATGATCGAGCGCGACAGCAAGGTCGAATCGCCCTCCTATCCGCGCGACTACCCGTTCGTGATGTCGCACGCCCGCGGCACCGAGGCCTGGGACGTGGACGGCAATCGCTTCCTCGATTTCGCGGCCGGCATCGCGGTCTGCTCGACCGGCCACGCGCACCCGAAAGTCGTCGCGGCGGTGCAGCAGGCGGCCGCGAAGTTCCTGCACATCTCGAGCGACTACTGGCACGAGGAGATGACGGCGCTCGCGGAGCGGCTGTCCGCGATCGTGCCGCTCGGCGAACCCGGCATGTGCTTCTTCTGCCAGTCGGGCACCGAGTCGGTCGAAGGCGCTCTGAAGCTCGCGCGCTATGTCACCGGCCGGCAGCGGATCATCGCCTTCCTCGGCAGTTTCCACGGCCGCACGATGGGTTCGCTGTCCCTGACTTCCAGCAAGTACACGCAGCAGGCCGGCTTTGCGCCGACCATGCCGGGCGTCACGCACGTGCCCTACCCGAACACCTATCGCCCGCTGTTCGCGGGCGCGGACCAGGGCCGCGCCGTGCTCGACTACATCCGCATGCTGTTCGATCGCAACCTGCCGCCTTCCGAGGTCGCGGCGATCTTCGTCGAGCCGCTGCAGGGCGAAGGCGGCTATCTCGTGCCGCCGGCCGGATTCCTCGCGGGCCTGCGCCAGATCTGCGACCAGCACGGCATCCTGCTCGTGTTCGACGAGGTGCAGTCCGGCGTCGGCCGCACCGGGAAGATGTTCTGCGCCGAGCACTCCGGCGTGAAGCCCGACATCATGACGCTCGCGAAGGGCCTCGGCTCGGGAATGCCGATCGGCGCGGTGGTCGCCAGGCGCAGCATCATGCAGAAGTGGAAGAAGGGCGCGCACGGCAATACCTTCGGCGGCAATCCGGTCTGCTGTGCGGCGGCCAATGCGACCATCGACCTGGTGCGCGAGCAATACGCCGCGAATGCAGCGAAGGTCGGCGCGCATTTCATGAAACGGCTTGCGGAATTGCGGCCGGATTATCCCTGCATCGGCGACCTGCGCGGCCTGGGCCTGATGATCGGCCTGGAGCTGATCGAGAAAGACGGCTCACCCGCGCGCGCGCTGGTCGATCGCCTGCTGCACCGCGCCTACCACAACGGCCTGCTGCTGCTGTCCTGCGGCGTCTCGACGCTGCGCTTCATGCCCCCCCTGTGCGTCACCGAAGCGGAAGTGGACGAGGCGATGATTTACCTGCGGCAGAGTCTTGACGAGGCGCTGGCGGGCGCTGCGTGAGCCGCGCGGCCGGCGCGCTCCTCGTCGCTTCGTCGCTCCTGTGGGCGGCGGGCGCTGCGGCCGCCGGGCGCGAGCCAGTGCTGAAGCAGGTCGACCTCCCGCACAACTACTACTGGCGCGAGCTCTACATCCCGCAGTTGACGACCGGACCATCGGCCGCGGCGTTCATGCCAAGCGGCGAAGAGCTCATTTACAGCATGGAGGGTTCCCTGTGGCGCCAGGGCCTCGGCTCCGACGTCGCGGTCGAATTGACACATGCCGATGCCGCCTACGACTACCAGCCCGACGTTGCGCCGGACGGCCAAAGCGTCGTCTTCACGCGTTATGACGGACACGCGTTCGAGCTCTGGCGGCACGATCTCAAGAGCGCTGCGGAGCTTGCTCTCACGGCGAATGGAGGCGTCAACCTCGAGCCGCGCATCTCGCCGGATGGCCGCCAGCTCGTCTTCGTCTCAACCGCGGGCACCGGGCACTTCAACCTGAAGATCGCCGATCTCACGCCTGCGGGGCTTTCCAACGAGCGCTTTCTGGTCACGCCGCGCGAGAGCAAGATCGATCGCTATTACTATTCGACGCACGACCACACGATCAACCCGTCCTGGTCGCCGGACGGCGCGCGTATTTACTTCGTCACGAACGCGGAGATCCCCTGGGGCACAGGCTGGATCTGCTCGGTCACTGTCGCGGGCGGCAAGCCCGATTGTCTCGAGCACCACGAGCTCGAGACCTCGTGGGCAGCACGACCAGAGGTCGGGCCGGACGGCAAGCGCATCCTGTTCTCGAACTACCACGGCGGGCAGTGGCATCAGCTCTGGCTCACGACGACGGATGACGCCGCACCACTGCCGCTCACGTACGGTGAATTTGACCGGCGGAACGCGCGCTGGTCCCCGGACGGCAAACGAATCGCGTATGTCAGCAACGAAAAGGGGAACACCGCGCTATACGTGCAGGATTTCTTCGGCGGCGCGCGATCTGCGGTAGTCACGCAGTTCCCCAAGCGGCTGCGCCCGACTGTTGTAGTCACGCTCGCGATCGTGGATGGCGCCGGCCACCCGGCTTCGGCGCGCGTGTCGATCCTCGGCAGCGATGCCCGCTGGCACGCGCCACGGGATGCGTGGATGCACGGCGACGAACTCTACGACCGCGCGCAATTCCCGAGTGAAGTTCATTACTTCCACTGCCACTCACGCTGCCAGGTCGAACTCCCGGCGGGCAAGGCGACGATCCAGGTGCAGAGCGGCTTCCGCCGTCTGCATGTCACACGTACGCAGGAATTCGCGGCAGGCGAAAGCATCGAGGTGCCGATCCGCTTCGAGGACAACGACCTCCCCGCGGACTTCGGAAAGTTCATGAGCGCCGACCTGCACGTGCACATGAACTACGGCGGCCACTATCGCAGCACGCCGGAGACGCTGCTCGCGCAGCAGGACGCCGAGGACCTCGACGTCGTCCACAACCTGATCGTCAACAAGGAGGAGCGCATTCCGGACATCGGCTACTTCCGCAGCCGATGCCGATCCCGCGAGCGGGAAGCGCATCCTGCTGCACGCGCAGGAATATCACACGAGTTTCTGGGGCCACCTCGGCCTGCTGCATCTGTCGGATCACCTGCTGCTGCCGGGCTACACGGCATACCGGCACACGGCGCTCGCGAGCCCCTGGCCGCACAACGGCGCGATCGCGGACCTCGCGCACGCGCAGGGCGCGCTCGTCGGCTACGTCCACGTCGCCGACCTGCCGATCGACCCGCCGAAGGAAAAGACGCTCTCGTACGAGCTGCCTGCCGACGTCGCCATGGGCAAGGTCGATTACATGGAGGTCATGGGTTTCTCCGATCACCACATCACGGCCGGCATCTGGTATCGGCTCCTGAACCTCGGCTATCGCGTGCCGGCGGGCGCGGGAACGGACGCCATGGCGAATTACGCATCGCTCCGCGGTCCCATCGGCCTGGTGCGCGTGTTCCTGGATACGCGGGGCGAGCGCACGCCGGCTGCCCTGCGCGATGCGCTGAAGTCCGGCCGGACTTTCGTGAGCAACGGGCCGCTGCTCGGCCTCACGCTCGACGACCATCGCGCGGGCGATACGCTCACGGGCAGCGGTCAGCGCGCGGCGCGCATCGCGATGCGCTCGCCGATCCCCGTGGACCACCTGGAACTCGTGCAGAACGGACGGGTGATCAAGGCCTTCAAGCTCGCGGGCGAGCGGACTCGCTTCGACTGGAGCGGCGAGCTGGCGCTGAAGGCGGGCGGCTGGGTGGTGCTGCGCGCCTTCAACGACAAGCCGGATCCCTGGGTCCTCGACCTGTATCCCTACGCGACGACGAGCCCCATTTACCTGGACACGCCGCCGCCAGCGGCACCGGAAGACGCCGCGTACTTCGTTGCCTGGATGGATCGCGTGATCGCCGCCGCGGAAGCGAACCGCGGTTACAACAATGCAGAGGAGCGCGATGCCACGCTCGCGTATCTCCGGGCTGCGCGCGAAAAGTTCGTCGAGAAATCGAGGAGCGCAGGCAAGCCATGAGACGGATCCCGCTGGTGCTCCTGCTGTGCGCGCTGGCGTTGCAGGCCAGGGCCGCCGACGACCTGTTCGGCATCGACGACCTGCTGCGGCTCGCGGATGTCGGCGAGCCCGTGTTCTCGCCCGACGGCGAATACATCGCCTACAGCGTCACGACGAACGATCTCGAGCTCGACACGCCGACGACCGATCTCTGGCGCGTGCGCTGGGACGGCAGCGACCGCCGCGCGCTGACGCACACGCCGGGCGCCGACGAATGGCAGCCGGCAGTGGAGCCCGGACGGAAAATGGATCGCCTTCCTGTCGGATCGCGGCGACGAGGACGCGAAGACCCAGGTCTGGGTAATGCCGGCGTCCAGCGGCGAAGCGGAAAAGCTGACGGATTTTCCGGGCGGCGTCAGCGATTACGCCTGGGCGCCGGACAGCCGGCAGCTTGCGATCATCGCAAAGGATCCGGAGCGGCCCGCGGGCGAGGAGAAGCCGCCGCAACCGCCGCCGATCGTCATCACGCGCTATCAGTTCAAGGAAGACGGGGTCGGGCCTGCTGACCGATCGCCGCCTGCACCTTTACCTGTTCGAAATCGACGGGCGCAAGGTGACGGCGCTGACCTCGGGACAGCACGACGAATACCTGCCCGCCTGGTCTCCCGACGGAAAGCAGATCGCCTACGTGACCAAGCGCGGCGCCGATCCCGACCGGCACTGGAACTGGGACATCTACCTGATCGAGCCGCGCGCCGGCGCGGAGGAGCGCCGCCTCACGAGTTTTGCCGGCAGCGATGCCGATCCGTCCTGGGAGTCGCGCCCGGACTGGAGCCCGGACGGCCGCCGCATCGCCTACCTGCAGGGCGGCGAGGATCGCCTGATCGAATACGCCCCGTCGCAACTCGCGGTGATCGACGTGGCGACCGGCGAGACGATGCAGCCCGCGCTGATCGACCGCCCCTTCACGAAGCCGCGCTTCAGTCCCGACGGGAAATCCGTGCTCGCGCTGGTCGAGCAGAACCGCGTGACGCTCCTGTCGCGCATCGATCTCGCTACGGGCAAGATCACGCCGCTGACGGAAGGAAGGCGCTTCGACGTGGACTTCGACGTCGCCGCAAACGGTCGCATCGCGGTGCTCGGCGGCGACGATCTTCATCCGTACGAAATCGACGCCGTCGAGCGGCGCGGGCTGCGCACGCTCGCCGATCACAACGAGTTCCTGCGCAGCAAGCGCCTCGCGGATGTCGAGCCGATCGAGTTCGACAGTGCCGACGGCACGCATATCTACGGCTTCCTGGTGAAGCCGGTCGGCTATGTCGCGGGGCGCCGCTATCCGACGATCCTGCGGATCCACGGCGGTCCGATCTACCAGTTCAGCCATGAGTTCATGGACGACTGGCAGGTCTATGCGGCCAACGGCTATGCCGTCGTCGCGGCGAATCCGCGCGGCAGTTCGGGCCGCGGCCTCGACTTCGCGATGCAGATCTACGCGGACTGGGGCAACAAGGACGTCGCCGACGTGCTGGCGGCGGTGGATTACGCCGTGGCGCAGGGCATCGCCGACCCGGAGCGCCTCGGCATCGGCGGGCGCAGCTACGGCGGCATGCTGACCAATTACGTGATCGCGCGCGATCAGCGCTTCAAGGCCGCCGTCAGCGGGGCCGGATCTTCGAACATCCTCGCCATGTACGGCGCGGATCAATACACGTTCGAATACGACGTCGAGCTCGGCCAGCCATGGAAGGACCGGACCGCCTGGGACCGCGTCAGCTTTCCGTTCCTGCACGCCGACCGGATCGCGACGCCGACCTCGTTCTACTGCGAGGAACTCGACGTCAACGTGCCCTGCATCGGCAGCGAGCAGATGTACCAGGCGCTGCGCTCAATGAACGTGCCGACCGAACTGATCCGTTATCCCGGCGAATGGCATGCAGTGACGGTGCCGAGTTACCTGCGCGACCGGATGCAGCGGCACCTCGACTGGTACGGCCGTTACTTGACCAGCCGCCCGTAGTGCTCGAGGAGCGCCACGAGATCCGCGTGCGGCAGCGCGAGCGCGTAGTGGCCTTCCGTGCCCTGCATGTCCTTCGCGGCGACCAGTGCGTTCACGATCGCCTCCTCGGTCGCCTGGACGGTCGCCCGGAACAGCGCGTCGAGCTCGGAATTGGCCATGAATTCGGCGAGCGACAGGGGCGCGCCGCGAAGCGGCGCCGCATTCGCGGTCGAGAACGCGATGAATATGTCTCCGGAACCGTTGTCCGAGGTCGATCCCATGCGCCCGAGGCCGAGCGCCGCACGCCTCGCCATGCGCTTCAGCTGATGCGGCAGGAGCGGTGCATCGGTCGCGATGACGATGATGATCGAGCCCGTTTCGCTCGCCGCGTCGTTGTCCTCGCTGTAGACGCGGTGCTCGCGCAGGTGTTCGCCGATCGGCGTGCCCGCGATGCGCAGTGTGTCGCGCAGCCCGTGATTCGCCTGGACCAGCACGCCGACGATGTGCTCGCGGCCGTCGATCTTGACCTGGCGCGAGGCCGTGCCGATGCCGCACTTGAACTCGTAGCAGATCGTGCCGGTGCCGGCGCCCGACGTTGCCCTCCTCGACCGGCCCGCCGGTCGCCTTCTCGAGGGCCTGGTCCACGTCCGCGGCCTGCACGTGGAATCCATTGATGTCGTTCAGGTACCCGTCCCAGGTCTCGCCGACCACGGGGTTCGACCACCAGTAGCCGGTGGGGTCCGGGATCGCCCTGGTGCACGCGCCAGGCGATGGCCGCGTCGTGCACGACGCCGACGCTGTGGGTATTGGTCAGAAGCACCGGCCCCTCGAGCTCGCCGGATTCCTCGACCCAGGTCGTGCCGGTCAGCTCGCCCGCGCCGTTCAGCGCGAACCAGCCGGCGAAGGCATGGAGATTCAGGCTGTCGCGGCCGCGCGGCAGGATCGCGGTGACGCCGGTGCGTACCTTCTTGCCGCCCTCGAGGTCCTTCATCAGCGTCACCTGGCCCACGGTCACGCCCGCGACGTCGGTGATGGCGTTCGAGCGGCCCGGGTTCGCCATCGAACGGCACGCCGAGGTCGCGTGCCCTCGGGTCCGCCGCGCAGATGGCCGTCGAAAGCGTCAATATCAGGGTCAGGATGATTCGCATGTGTTGGGGAACCGATGATTGAAATTGCTATGGTGCGGCCGGATCGGCTGTGCGCCGCCGCCCGGATTCTATATTACTGTGACTACAATGTCGGCCTGATGGGAGTCACGAAATGATCAGACGGCGCCTTGCTGCCGCCCTGCCGCTCTTCGCTCTGCTGCTGGCGGCGGCACTGCCGGCCTCCGCCGAAACGGTCATCGTGCGGGCCGGCCGCCTGCTCGACGTCGAGCAGGGCCGTTATCTCGAGAACCAGGCAATCCGCATCGAGAACGGCAGGGTCGCCGCCATCGCGCCGTACGCGGCGGGCGCTGCCGGCGATGCGCGCGTGATCGACTGGTCCGCGTACACGGTGCTGCCGGGGCTGATCGACCTGCACACCCACCTCCTCGGCGACATCAGTTCGTCCAACATCGCGGCGCCGCTGATGAGCTCGGAAGCGCGCGATACGCTGCTCGGCGTCGTCCATGCGCGTGCGACGCTCGCGGCCGGATTCACGACCGTGCGCGACATGGGTGTCTACCGGGCATTCAGCGATGTCGCGCTGCGCGACGCGATCAACGGCGGTCTCGTCGATGGCCCGCGCATGTTCGTCGCCGGCGCCTACATCACGGTCAGCCACGGCGGCGGCGAAGTGACCGGGATGGCGCCGGATGTCGGGATTCCCGCAGCAATGCGCCGCGGCGTCGCCGATTCCGCCGACGAAGTCCGCCAGCGCGTGCGCGAGATCCTGGGGAACGGCGCGGACTTCATCAAGGTCATCGCGACCGGCGCGGTGTTCACGGCCGGCACGGTGCCGTCCGCACCCGAATTCACCGAGGAAGAACTGCGCGCCGCCGTCCAGGAGGCCGCGAACCAGGGCACCTTCGTCGCCACGCACGCGCACAGCGCCGAAGGGATCAAGCGCGCGGTGCGCGCCGGCGTGCGCTCCGTCGATCACGCCTCCTACCTCGACGACGAGGGCATCGAGCTGATGCGCAAGAACGGCACCTGGCTGGTCGCCGACATCTACAACGGCGACTACACCGAGGAAGTCGGCAGCAGCAACGGCTGGAGCGCCGAGATCATGCGCAAGAACCGCGAGACAACCGACGTCCAGCGCGAAGCGTTCCGCAAGGCCGTCCAGGCCGGCGTGCACATCGCCTTCGGCACCGACGCCGGCATCTATCCGCATGGCGATAATGCGCGGCAGTTCGCCTATATGGTGCGCTACGGCATGACGCCGCTCGGCGCGATCCGCTCGGCGACGATCGATGCGGCCCGTTGCCTGGGGCACGAGCGCGACATCGGCTCCGATCGCGCCGGGCAAGTATCGCCGACATGATTGCAGTCACCGGCGATCCGCTCGCCGATGTCGAGATGCTCCGCAAGATTGCGGGCGTCATCAAGGAAGGGCGATTGGTCACCGGGGGGAATCCATGAATACGCGCGAGCTCGGTTTCTGGATGTGTACGGCACTCGTCGTCGGCAACACCATCGGCATGGGCATCTTCATGCAGCCGGCGGCGCTCGCGCCCTTCGGCCTGAACGCCCTGACCGGATGGCTGGCCGTCATCGTCGGCTGTGCCTGCCTCGCGATCGTGTTCGCGGCACTCGCGCGGCGGCTGCCGCAGGCGGCAGGCCCGTTCGACTACATACGCACGACGCTCGGCGAACCGGTCTCCTTTGCCGCGATGTGGTGCTACTGGATCTCGTGCATCGTCACGCTTGCCGACGCTCACGGTCGCCGTCGTCGGCTACTTCGTCTCGGTGTTTCCCGCCGCCAGGGCCATTCAGCCCGCAGTCCTGACCGTCGCATTCATGTGGCTGTTCATCGGCGTCAACCTGCTCGGCGTCAAGAGCGGCGGGCGGGTCCAGGTGATCACCTCGTTCCTGAAGCTCGTTCCGCTGGTGCTGGTCATGGTCCTCGGCGCCGCGGCGATCATCGCCGAACCCTCCGCGTACACCGCGAACCTGCCAACCACGGTGGTGGGGCTCCAGCCGTCGATGGCGGCCGCGTCCATCGCGCTCTATGCGATGCTCGGCTTCGAATCCGCGACCGTCGCCGCCGGCCGCGCCCGCGACCCGGAACGCACGATTCCGCGCGCGACGCTGATCGGCACGCTGCTCGTTTCGATCATTTACGTCGCGATCGTCGCGATCAGCATGCTGCTCGTGCCGCAGGCCACGCTCGCCGCGTCCGATGCGCCCTTCGTCACGATCCTCGACAGCCTGCTGGGCGCCGGCAACGGCCGCTGGCTCGCGCTCTTCGTCGTCATCAGCGGGCTCGGCTGCCTGAACGGCTGGACGCTGCTGGTCGGCGAGCTGGGGCGCACGCTCTCGATGAACAAGTTGTTGCCCGAAGTACTCGGCAGCAGCAATCGCTTTGGCGCGCCCTGGGTGGGGCTGCTCGTGACCGGGGCGGTCGCCACCTTCGTCGGGCTGATGAATTACAGCGACTCGCTGGTCGCCGGTTTCACGCTGCTGTCCGTGATCGTGACCGCCGCGAACCTGCCGATGTACCTGTGCTGTGCGCTCGCGGTTTACGTCCTCTGGCGCCGCGTACCCGGCGCATTGCCGCCGAGGCTCTGGCTTGCGGCCGCGGGCGGCGTCGCATTCACGGGATTTGCATTCAAAGGCGTCGGCAAGGAGCCCTTCCTGTGGGCGCTGGCGCTCGCCGCGGTCGGCGTGCCGGTGTATTTCTGGATGCGCTGGCGCCACCCGGTCGCCGCTCCTGCCGGAGCCGCGCCGCCACCGTGAAATAAGAAAGGGGCGTAGCGAAGCTACGCCCCTTTCACTCTGCCGATCTGACCGTTCTGCGCCGCTATCAGAAGTCCTGCGAGAACTTGATGCCGATGGTCCTCGGCCGGGCGCGTATGCCATAGCTCTCAAAACCGCATACTCCTGTCGAGCACTCTGAGGTCTTGCCGAGCGGAGCGGTCTCATCCGTGGCGTTGGCGACGAACAATTCCACCGCGTAGGCTTCTTTCTTGACGCCAACGCTGAAATCGACGAACTTGCTCGCCGGAATATTGCCGGTGATGGCGTTGTCTGCCACGTTCAGGTCGGACGAGCGGCTGCCCGTGTAGGCCAACGACCCCTGCCAGAACGCGTCGAAGCTGCCCAGCTCGAACGAGTAGCGGGCGACTACATTGCCCTTGATCCTGGCAGTCACGGGCAACTTGGTCCCTTTCGGCGCCCAGGGCGAGCCGTCGTCATTGCAGGCCGGGCAGTAATCGTCCTACAGCCTGGTAGTCGTAGAACGCCACGGATGTCGACAGCCGCAGCTTGTCCGTCGGCAGCCAGTCGACCTGCGCCTCCAGCCCGTTGACTTCGGCCGACGGGCCATTGTTGACCTGCGTGATGCCGTTCCCGCCCTGGAACGCCACCTGGAACTTGTCCCACTTCTCCTGGAACACGGCGCCGTTGAACTGCAGGCGGTCGTCCATCCACCGGGTCTTCCATCCCAACTCATAGTTGGTCAGGAAGTCCGATACGTAGTCGCCCGCAAACGGATTGCGGTTGATGCCGCCGGGGCGGTAGCCCTCCGACCAGGTCGCATAGAGCATCGCAGTGTCGGTCGCCTTCCAGCTCAGGTTCACGCGGCCGATGTGGTTGCTCTCGGAGATTCCCTTGTCGACGTTCAGGCAGGGCGCGTCCTTGTGGTCCGCCTGCGAAACGCAACGCCACTCGCCGTCGTGGGACCAGGCCTGGCCGGACGTCGAGTACGCGCCATCGCCGCCGTTGGCCACAGCGCCTGGCTCGTCCACTTCGTCGGGAAGATCGGTGCCGGGCGCATGATCCTGGAGGAAGCCCAGTCCGAAACCGAAGAATCCTTTCACCGTCACTTCGGGCTCGAAGAAGCGCGCACCGACGGTCAGCTCCAGGCTGTCCGTAATGTCGAAGGCCAGCTGGCCGAAGATCGCCTTGTCCCTGTCGTGCCGGTCCATGCTGTTCAGGTACACGACGCCCGGGAACTGCTGCGCGACATCCGGATTCCCGTTCACGATATTCGTGGTCCCGTTCATCAACATCACGTCACCCAGGCCCGCGATGTTGCCGAACTGCTGATAGAAGTCGTGGTACTGGTGCTGCCAGAACAATCCGAGCAGGCCGCGGACGCGATTGTCCTGCGGCGAGCTGATCCGCAGCTCGTGGCTTACCTTGGTGTAATGGTCGTTGTTCGTGAAACTGGCGTCCGGATTGACGCGATTGCCGTTGTTGTCGATGAACAACCCGGTGAAATAGCCGGTGGTGTAGAGCGTGTCATACCAGTACGAATAGTCCGAATAATCGAACGATCCGTCGACATCGCGATTGAGGTAGTTGCCCGAGTAGGTCAGGTCGAAGTTGCTGATCTTCCCTTCGATCGTGAGCCCCGCCTGGTACCACTTGTCGTTTGTGAATTCCTTTACAAAATGGCTGACGTTCTGCGTGCCGGCACCCCTGGCGGCCATGGCGGGGTTGGTGACGCCGTTCGGGCAGCGGCCTATGAAATTGCTTTCCGCCACGGAGTCGTACTGCACCGACGCGCATCTGCCGAGATCGTCGCCCCAGGATCCTTTCTGGTCCTGCTTCTGGGTCTGGACGCTGGGCGTGATCGTCCAGTTGTCGTTCAGTTCGATGCGCAGCGCCGCGCGGGCACCCGCGGTATCCATGGTGTTGTAATTCTTCTTCGCGTAGGCCGCGTTGTTCACCGTGAAATCATCATCTGGGTCGCCCGAATCGTTCGGATAGATGCGGGTGGCCAGCATATTGTCGATCCAGCCCGCGTCATGAAGCGACCAGCCGACCAGCCGGATGGCCATCCTGTCGTTGATCGGCACATTGACGAAACCTTCGGCCACGTAGCCGGTGTCGTCGCCGTCGACCATATTGCCTTCCAGCGAATAGCCCGCGGCAAATCCCGAGGGGTCGGGCTTGTTGGTGATGATGCGGATCGTGCCGGCCTGCGAACTGGCGCCATACAGCGTGCCCTGCGGACCGGCGAGCGCTTCCACGCGCGCGATGTCGTACAGGTGGATGTCGAGGTTGCCCTGGATCGTGGTGATCGGCTGCTCATCCAGGTACATGCCGACGCTCGGCTGCGAGGTCGTCGCCTGTCCGTCGCCGCCGGTCGCAATACCGCGCATGTAAACCGCCGAAAAACCGGAGCCGGAGCCCAGGCCCGGCTGCATGGACACACTGGGCAGCATGTTTACGTAGTCCTTGAAGTTCTGCACATGCAGCTCTTCCAGGGCCTGTGTATTCAATGTCGCGAGGCTGATCGGAACGTTCTGCAGGTTTTCCGTGCGCTTCTGCGCGGTAACAGTGACTTCACCCAGCGTCGTCGTCTCCTGAGCCAGGAGCGCCGGACTCGCGAGTGCCAGCAGCACTGCCGTCGCGACCGGGGTCCTTGAGAGGCCTTGTGCGAAATTCCTTGATCTGGAAACCGGCATTGCGCTTCTCCCCTTGTTGTGCAGCCGCAATCAAGACTACGTCCAAAGCCCGCTAACCGTAAAGCTCCGGCCGCACGCCGTTGCGTTGCCGCAACGCGATTGGTCGCACGATAACGCCGGATTGGCGCGGAGTCTAGAACGATGGAACACCAGGATAGGCTTCCAGCACCGGGCCGAGCGCCATCTTGAGGGGGTCGAGCCACTGCTCATAGTGCCGCCACTGCTCCACCCCCTCGCGGTAGATGGGCTGGCGGACCTGCTCGGAACTGGCGGTCCGAACGGGGCGTTCGTTTTCAAAGAAGCGCAGGCAGCCGGGCTCGAACGGCAGGCCGCAGTAGGCGAGCACGCTCCGTACTTCCGCCTCCGTGTCCTCGACCAGACGCTCATAGATGACCCGGTGGATGCGCCCCGGCAGCACTTCGTCGAAGTGCCCCATCAACTCCACGTAGTCGCGATAGAAACGGCCCATGTCCGCGAGGCCGTAACTGAAGCGCTGGCCACGCGCGTAGTACTGCTTGAAATTCGAGAAACAGCAGGCCAGCGGGTGGCGGCGCGCATCGATGATCTTTGCGTTCGGCAGCACCAGCTGGATCATCCCGATGTGCAGGAAATTGTTGGGCATCTTGTCGATGAAGAACGGGCGATCGGTCTTGCGGTAGACCCGCGTGCGCTCGATGTACTGCTCTCCCAGCTCGCGCAGTGCCGTGGCGCTCATCGAGGCCAGCACCTCACCATACGCCGCGATCTCATCCGAGCTGGCCTGATCGCGTATGCCCTTCGCCATCGTGGTGATCTCGGGCAGCTCGGTCGTCCCCTCCACCGACGAATGACAGGACAGGATCTGCTCCAGCAGCGTCGAACCCGAGCGCGGCATGCTCACGACGAAGATCGGATCGCGCGAATCGCAACCGGCTCCGGCGCGTTCCCTGAAAAAACCGCGGGTGAAGACCGCCTTCAGGCGCCTGATCCGGGCGGTATTGAGGTCGGCGTCGTAGCGCATGCGCGCGCGTTCGAGCGCATTGCCCTTGTCATAATGTTCGAAGGACTGCGCATAGTCGCCGGCGTCCTCAAGCGCTTTCCCCAGTGCAAAATGAAAATGCAGCCGGCTCACGTCGTCGAGCCCGGTGCGGGCGAGTTGCGCCCGCATTGCCGACAGGTCGGCTTCGTCGAAACGGAAAGTCTTGAGATTCGCGAGGCTCCAGTAGGCTTCCCCGAAGGCGGGATCGCGGGCGATGCTCCGCCGGTAAGCGTCGATGCTCTCGTCCTGACGGCCCTCGGTCTTCAGGACGTGGCCGTAGCTGAGCCACACCTTGGCATTGGTCGGATATTCGGCGAGCAGCTCCGCATACATCCGGCTCGACCGTTCGTACTCGCCGATCCTGCTCAGGATCACGGCGCACAGATTGCGGTAACCCGGGTTGCGGGGATCGACGGCCAGCAGGCGTTCGATTTCGGCCAGCGCCTCGGATGCCTTGTTGAGCCGATGCAGCAGTACCGCATAGTTATAACGTGCGGCCGCGAAGGTCGGCGCGAGCTCGAGGCAGCGCACGAGCAGCTTCTCGGCATCTCCGTCCTCGCCACAACGCACGGCGACCTCGGCCAGCATGCGTATCGCAGGGACATCGGTAGGCGCCTGTTTCAGGTGCGCCTTCAACAGAGCCTCGGCCTTCGGAAGATCGTTCTCGACCATCGCGGCTGCCGCCTGCTGCAACAGCGGATTCCGCGTCGAGCACTGGATATGGCGGGCATAGGCTGCATCGGCGCCTTCCGCGTCGCCGATGGCGAAGAGATGATCGCCGAGATACCGCCAGGCTTCCGTGTGTTCCGGTTTCAGCTCGACGGCCCTCCGCAAGGCCAGGATCGCCTCGTCGCCGCGACCGGCGGCTGCAAGCGCACAGGCCCAGCTCGAATTGGGCAGCCGCCCATTTCGCCTGCGCCCGCGCCAGCGGCTCGAGCAACTCGAGCGCGCCCGCCGCATTGCCCGTGCGGCGCCGGGCGCTCGCCAGCAGCAGCACGGCGGGCGGATGATCCGGAGCCGCTTTCAGGATTTCCTGCGCCTGCTCGGCCGCGAGCGCCGGATCGATTTCGAGCAGGCGCGCGGCGTGCGCCAGCGCGACATCGAGGGTCCCTGCCGGTTCGGAAGTCGCGGTCATGCGATGGCTTTCCCGCACGCCGCACGCAATGCGCGCCCAAGGCGTCCGATGCCGTCGTGAATGTCCGGCACCGCTGTAATGCGCGAAGCTGAGGCGCAGGCAATTCTTCAGGCCCCCGGCCGTTGAACACATGCTGCCCGACAGGAAACCGGTGCCGGCCTCGCGGGCAGCTGCCTGCAGATCCTCGGTATTGATGTGGGCCGGCAGCGTGAGCCAGAAGAAGTAGCCGCCCTGCGGTTTCTGCCAGCTCGCGATGCCGGCGAGCCGGGTGCGCAGGGCCTCGTCCATCGCCTGCGCCCGCGCCGCGTAGTTCGCGCGCAGATGCGCGACGAATTTCGTCAGTTCGCCGCCCTCCATGAGCTGGCGGACGATGTGCGACGTGAAGTGATTGAAGTTGCCGCCGCTCACCAGCACGCCGCTGGCGTTGAGGATGCCCATCAACTCCGCGTTGGTCTGGATCCAGCCGAGCCGCAGGCCGGGCGCCAGGATCTTCGAGAAGGACCCGAGCGCCAGCACGTTGCCGCGCTCGACCATCGTCCCGAACGACGGCGGCGGCGGCGCGCCGTGATGCAAGAGCTGGTAGACCTCGTCGGCCGCGATGATGAAATCGTGCTTGCGGCTGAGCGCAACCAGGCGCTCGCGCCGCTCGCGGCTCATCGTCTGTCCGGTCGGGTTGTTGTAGGCCGGGATCGTGTACAAGAGTTTCGGGCGGTGCACGGCAAGCTGGCGCTCGCAGTGATCGAGGTCCATTCCCTGGCCGTCCAGCGGCATGCCGACGATGCGGAGCCCATGGTCACGGAAGATCGGGAACGCATAGGGGTAGGTCGGTTCCTCGACGAACACCGTGTCCCCGGGCCGAGTGAGGCGGCTGCAGGCGAAGTCGAGCGCCTGCGAAATCCCGCCGGTCAGCATCAGTGAATCGCTGGATGCGCCCTCGAGGAACGTCGCGAGAGCCGCGCGAAACCGCGCATCGCCCCGGCGTTCGCCGTAGTTCAGCTCGAACGGCTGGGCGCCCGCAAAGAAGCGCTCGCTGGCGCCGTGCAAGCAGCGCCAATGGCAGCAGATCGGCGGAGGGCTGTCCGACGCCGAAGTTGATCGTGCCCTGCTCCGGCGCGCCGTCGAATGTCGCAGCCAGGCTCATGCCGCGCCCTCCACCGGCGAGACCAGCCGGAACACCTCGTCCGGGCGGCCTTCCAGAAAAGCCCGGACATTCTGCGCCGAAATGCGCCGCAGGTCGGCGAGCGACGACTCCGAATAGAACGCCACGTGCGGCGTCAGCAGCACGTCCTTGCGGCCCGCGAGCGGGTGATGCCCGAGGTCCGGCGAATCCTCTGTCAGCACGTCGAGCGCCGCGCCGGCGACCAGGCCGCGGTCGAGCGCATCCACCAGGTCGGATTCGACGATCAGCCCGCCGCGCGCGACGTTCAGCAGGAGCGGCTTGCGCCGCATCAGCGCGAATGCGGCGCGTCCAGCAGGCCACGGTTCGTGGCGTTGAGATTGCAGTGCAGGCTGATGATGTCCGCTTCGGCCAGCAACTCTTCGAGCCCGGTCGCGCGGACGCCGTGGCGGCTTGCGACCGAGGCATCCGCCAGCGGATCAGAGACCAGCACCCGCAGGCCGAAGCCAAGCGCGCGGCGGCAGACCGCCTGCCCGATGCGGCCGAATCCGACCAGGCCCAGGGTCTGGCCGGAAAGGCGCTGCACGCCCTGGATCCTGTTCCAGCGCCAGTCGTGCCCGGCCTGCACCTGGTGGTGATAGGCGAGCAGCTGGCGGTTGAGCGCCAGCAGGAGCGCGAGCGTATGGTCCGCCACTTCGTCGGTGCAGTACTCCCCGATGCAGCTCACGCCAATGCCCCGTTCCACCGCGGCCGGCACATCCACGCAATCCCATCCGGTCGCCGCCACCGAGATGATGCGGCAGCGCGGAAGCCGCGCGAGCACCGCCCGGTTGAACGGGACGTAGTCGGTCACGATGGCGTCGGCATCGCGGCAGGCGGCGACCAGGGCGTCCGGGTCCTCGTTGTATGTGAAGGTCTCGATGCGCGCAGCGGGCGGCAGGTTTTGCCGTTCGATCGACAGGTCGCGGCCCGCCGCCTCGGGCATCTCGGCAAATACGACGGTCAAAGGCTGCGCGCTCAGGCGGCCGCCCTGGCGACGCGCCGCGGACGGAAGACCGTCAGGGCCAGGAGCACCGCTGCGGAGACCAGGAGGCCCGGCCACAGCGGATCGATGCTGAACGGTCCGCCCATGCCGGCGTCAGCCGCGATGCGCCAGCCGATCACGGTTGCGAGCGACGTGCTGCTGCTCCAGAACGCGGCGCCCGCCGGCACGTGGTTCCAGTAGATGGCCGCAATCGTCGGCAGGAACAGTGCCGCCGAATTGATCGTGAAACCGAGCTGCAGGATGTCGATGATGTCGTGCATCTTCCACGCCATCAGCATGGCAAGCCCGCCCGCGCCCAGCGATGCCAGCGCGCCGAGCCGCAGCATGCTGGTGTGGGCGATGCCCGGCTGGATGTAGCGCTGATGGATGTCGCGGGCGTAGTTCGCCGATGCCGTGAGCACGCAGATGGACGCGACCGACATGATGGCCGAGAGAATGCCGATCACCATCAGGCCTTTCAGGCCGGCGGGAAACGCCTTGCAGCACGAAGGTGGTCAGGATGCCGGCGGTGACGGCGTGGTCCGGGTACAGCACGGCGCAGGCGAGGCCGAGCCAGGCCACCGCAAGCGCGATCGGGAGGATCAGCAGTATCGCCAAGCAGCGCGCCATTGCGCGCCGCGGCCGCATTGCGCGCGGCGAAGCTGCGCGAAAAGCTGTCCATCGCCACGAAGAAGCTGAGCACCATCGAGACCACGAGCGCCGCGATGCGGTCCCAGCCCTGGGCGCCGAAATCGTAGTAGGAAGCGGGCAACGCGGCCTGCATCTCGGCCCAGCTGCCGGCCTGGGAAATCGCGACCGGAACGCCGACCGCCACGATCCCGATCAGCACCAGCGCGACCTGCACGCGGTCGGTGTAGGCGACGGCGAGGTACCCGCCGATGGCGGTGTAGAGGATCACGATGGCTCCGGCCAGCAGCAGCGAGGTGCCGTAATCCCAGCCGAGCAGCACCTGCAGGATCGCGGCAGCAGCGGCGAACTGGCCGGCCGTATACGCCGTGTAGGCGAGTACGGTCGTGATGGTGGCGACGATGCGGGTGCGGCTGTCGTAGTGCTGCTCGATGAAGTCCGGGTAGGTCAGGTGCTGGTGGCGGTCGCCGAGATGCTTCACGCGCCTCGCCATCAACAGGCCGAACAACAGCAAGCCGATCGTCTCGGCCAGGATGTACCAGATGCCGGTCACGCCGAATTCGTAAACGCGCGCCGAGGTGCCGACCACGGCGGCCCCGCCGATCCACGCCGCGACCCACAGGCAGGCGATCGTCACCGGGCCTACGCGCCGGCCGGCCACGAAATAATCGTCGACGTTCTTCTGGCGGCGCTGCGCATAGAAGCCGAGGCCCACGAGCAGCGCGAGGTAGATGAAGAGAATGCCGGTATCGAGGGTGCCCATGTCCGTATCCGGTTGACCCGGCACCGAGCGTAGGTGGGATGCCGGCATCCTGCAATGCACGGCATCCGCCCGCAGTTTCCGGCCTTGCATCCTGATAGCGACTCCCGCCGGGACCCGGGTCTCATATGCGCCCGCCGTAACCGGCTTGTCACCGCCCTGCGACTGACCGCGAAACCCCGCCGCGGCTAGCCTGTGCATTACCCCGGCCCCGCTGGCCGCTGCAAATGGGCTGTCATGTCGATAGCGCTCGACCAGGTTACGAAGCGGTATCGATCCGTCCCGGTCGTCAACGACGTCTCGCTCGAGATCGAGCAGGGCGAGTTTCTGGTATTGCTGGGCCCGAGCGGCAGCGGCAAGAGCACGCTCCTGCGCGCCATCGCCGGACTCGTCGACATGGACCACGGCCGCGTGTCGCTGCACGGACGCGATGTCACGGGCGTTTCCGCGCGCGACCGCGGCGTCGGATTCGTATTCCAGCACTACGCGCTGTTCCGGCACATGAGCATCGCGGACAATATCGAGTTCGCGTTGCGGGTCCGGCGCGTGCGCGCGTCCGAGCGCATGAAGAGGCGCAAGGAACTGCTGCGCCTGGTCGCACTCGAGGGCATGGACGCACGCCTGCCGGGCGAGCTCTCCGGCGGGCAGCAGCAGCGCGTCGCCGTCGCCCGCGCGCTGGCGCATCGGCCAGAGGTGCTGCTGCTCGACGAGCCCTTCGGGGCGCTCGATGCGAAGATCCGCGAAGAGCTCAGGCGCACGATCCGGCAGATCCAGCGCGAACTCGGCATCACGACCATCCTCGTCACGCACGACCAGGACGAGGCCTTCGCGATGGCGGATCGCATCGGCGTGATGCACCAGGGCCGCCTGCTCGAATGCGGGAAGCCCGATGACCTTTATGCGCGGCCCGCGACCCGATTCGTCGCGACCTTTCTCGGCGCAGCGAACCTCGTGCTCGGTTACCGCAGCGGCAGTCAGCTGCGCTTCGACCGCCCGGCTGCGGAAGACGTGACGCCCCGCGAGGTCGTCGCCGTCATCCGCCCGGAGGAAGTCGAATTGACCACTACCGAAATTCCCGGCGACATGACCCGCGTGGGCATTGGCACGGTTCACGAGCTGCAGTTCGGCGGCGCGACCGAGCGCCTGCGCGTGCGCATGTCCATGGAAGGGCCGGTGCCGGCGACACCGGACCGGGAAGGCGCCGACGGCAGCGGCTGGCTGCTGGACGCCTCGCGCAGTTTCCCGGAGCAGCGGGCCAATCCGCTGTCGGCCGGCCAGCGGGTGACGGTCAGCGCGCGGCGCATCCATCTGCTGCCGACGCCGATCTCGAGTTTTACGGTGATGGCCCGCGATGCGCCGACGGCGGCGGCGCTGCGCGATACGCCCCTGCTTTCCACGCTCGCCACGCGCATGCAGACGCGCGTCGCGACGCGCATCTATCGCACGGCCAGCGCGCCGCCCGGCCTGCCGGTCCTCAGCGCCGGGCCGGGGAGCCTGGCCACGGCGCTCTGGAATCTCTCGCATGGATCGACGCAGGTGCTGGTGCTGCCGCCCGGCGCGACGCTGCCGGTCCGCGTCGTCGTGCTGCCATCCGCGCAATCGGGCCGCGAAGTGCTGGGCGTTTCCGCGAGCCTCCTGCGCCACGTGGCCGCGGAATCCGTGCTGCTCGCAATCCACGATGCCGAAACGCCGGAGCACCAGCGCGCGGCCTGCCTGCGCAGCCTGCTCGATGCCCGCTCCACGGCGCTTTCCGAACACGGCCTCGACCTGCGCACGGAACTGCGCTTCGGCGACACGGACGACGAACTGGAAAGGGAGTTGTCGGTCGAGGCGAATACGATGCTGGTGCTCGGGCTCGATTCGCTGGTGGGCGCCGACTCCGCCAGGCTGGCCGCACTGCTCGAAGGCCCGCGGCTGCGCCCGGTCCTGGTCGTGCGCGCCGCAGCCGGAAGCGCCTGACCGTGCGCGGCAACTGGTTCCGCTCGCCCAGCGCCCTGCCCGGCTTCGGCCTGACGCTCGGCTTCACCACATTCTTCCTGAGCGCCGTCGTGCTGCTGCCGCTGGCGGCCCTGGTCATGCGCGCCTCCGGCATTCCGCCATCCGAACTCCTCCACACGCTGCTCGACCCACGCGCCGTGGCTTCCTACCGGCTGAGCTTCGGCGCGGCGGCGCTCGCGGCGATCGTCAATTCCGTATTCGGCTTCATCGTCGCCTGGTCGCTGGTGCGCTATGACTTCCCGGGGCGGCGCCTGCTCGACGCGATGATCGACCTGCCTTTCGCGTTGCCGACCGCCGTCTCGGGCATTGCGCTCGCCGCGGTCTTCTCGCCGACCGGCTGGCTCGGCCAGAAACTCGCGCTCGCCGGCGTGCAGGTGGCCTACACCTGGATCGGCGTCGTGGTCGCGTTGACGCTGATCGGCCTGCCGTTCGTCGTGCGCTCAGTGCAGCCCGCGCTGATCGAGGCGCAGCGCGATCTCGAGGACGCAGCCGAGTCGCTGGGCGCCAGCGGCTGGCAGGTGTTCCGCCGCATCATCCTGCCGACCGTGCTGCCGGCGCTCTTGACCGGGTTCACGCTCGCCTTCGCGCGCGGCATCGGCGAATACGGCTCGGTCGTGTTCATATCGGGCAACTTGCCGATGAAGACCGAGATCACGCCGCTCCTGATCGTCATCAAGCTCGAGCAGTTCGACTACGACGGCGCAGCCGCCCTCGGCTTCTTCATGCTGCTGATGTCGTTCATCATGCTGTTCGCGATCAATCTCGTGCAGGGCTGGGGTCACCGCCGGCTGCAGATCGGCGGGCGCTGATGGCGGGCGCAATCACATTGAGCGAGGGCGGCCGGCGCATGACGCGCGGCGCGCGCCTCGTGCGCGCGCTGCTGCTGACGATCGCAATCGGCTTCCTCGCCCTGCTGCTGCTGGCGCCGCTCGGCGCCGTGCTGGGCCAGGCCTTTGCGAACGGCATCATGGCGTACCTGGGGAGCTTCGCGGATCCCGACACGCGCGCGTCGATACGCCTGACGCTCATGACCGCCGCCATCGTCGTGCCTGCCAACACGATCTTCGGCATTGCCGCCGCCTGGGCGATCGCGCGCTTCGAATTCCGCGGCAAGAGCCTGTTGGTCACGCTGATCGACCTGCCCTTCGCCGTATCGCCGGTCATCGCGGGCCTGGTGCTCGTATTGCTGTTCGGCGCGAACGGGTGGTTTGGCGAATGGCTGCTGGATCACGACGTCTCGATCATCTTCGCGACGCCCGGCATCGTGCTCGCGACGATCTTCGTCTCCTTTCCCTACGTGGCCCGTGAACTGATCCCGCTGATGCAGCAGCAGGGCAGCGACGAGGAGGTCGCGGCGTTGTCGCTCGGCGCCGGTGCCTGGCTCACGTTCCTGCGCATCACGCTGCCGAAGATCCGCTGGGGGCTGCTGTACGGAATCATCCTGTGCAACGCCCGTGCGATGGGCGAGTTCGGCGCGGTGTCCGTCGTGTCGGGCCACATTCGCGGGCTGACGACGACGATGCCGCTGCAGGTCGAAATCCTGTACAACGAGTACAATTTCGTCGCGGCGTTCGCCGTCGCCTCGCTGCTCGCGCTGCTGGCCATCCTGACCCTGGTGGCAAAGGCCCTGGTCGAGGGGCGCTCCGGAGTGAAGAGCCACTGAAATTGCACCCGCTGCTGAACCGCTGGTGGACCGGCCTCAGGCGCCTCGCCGCTGGCCCGCACTCACTCGAGCGCTTGCTGCTGCTGACGATGGGCGGCACGGTCCTGATCGCGATCGCGGCGCTCGCGCTCGGCGCCGGCGGCCTGCTGCGCGAACAGGCGGACCAGCAGGCGCTGGCGCGCGTGCGCCTGGCGGGACTTGCGGCGCGCGATGACATACGGCGGCACGGCGAGGACACGCTGACCTCTGCGCGGCTTCTGGCCTCGCGTCCGACGCTGTTGCGATTGTTGCGGGACGTCAATGTCCCGCAGATCCCGCTGTTCCTGCGCCGCTTCTGCGACACGGCGCATCTCGACAGCTGCGCGGTGCTCCTGGACGGCCAGGTGCTGGCGTCGACGGGTCTGCCGACCGCCTGGGGCGATGCGCAACAGGCTGCAAAGGAACAGGGCGAGGGCTTCATGCTCGCCGGCGCGGACGCTCCCGCCGGCCAGCTCGGCGCGATGGTGGAAATCCCGGGCGTCGCCGGCGCCAGGGTCATGGTGCTCCGGCTCTTCGACGAGCGTTTTGCGCGCGCACTTTCGGAACAGGTCGGCGTCGAGGTGCGCCTGCTGCGCATCTCGAACTGGCTCGAGGCCGTCGACACCGATTTCCGGGACCTGCACTCCCAGGCGCTGGCGAACGGGCAGACCGCCGTCGCCGAAATCGGCGCGCACGGGCTCTACGCCTCAAGCACGCCGGTGTTCGCGGCAACCGGCGAAGGAGTCGTGCTGATCGAGGCGCGCCTGCCCGCGAGCGAAGTTTCGGGCGCCGTCGACCGTTTCGTGCGCCAGCTGACCGTAACGACGATCGTGCTCGCCGCGTTCGCGCTCGGCCTGGCGCTCCTGCTTGCGCGGCGCATCGGCGCGCCGCTGCGGGCCCTCGCGACTTCGGCCGAACAGCTCGGGCGGGGAAATTTCTCGTCCTCGATTCCCGTCGCGGGCACGAAGGAGATTGCGGCGCTCGCACGGACGATGGATAACATGCGCCGCAACCTGATCGACCTGACGACGACCCTGCGGCGCCGTGAAGCGGAAGCCCAGGCCGTGCTCCAGGGCGTGGTCGAGGGCGTGTTCGCCGTGGATTCTGAGCGCCGCATCCGCTACCTCAACCCGCAGGCCGCGCGCATGCTCGGCGCTCCGGCCGCCGACCTGACCGGCAAGTTCTGCGGCGACGTGCTACGCCCCTGCCTCGTGGCCGGCCGCCCGCCCTGTGACACCGCCTGCCCGATCGTCGCGGCGCGCAGCGAAGGGAAGGCCCAGGCAACCGAGCGCATCGAGGCCGGCGGCGAGCCGCGCACGGTCGTCATCACGAGCGCCGCGCCGACCGACGGCCTGCAGGTGCAGGTGATGCGCGACGAGACCGAACTCGAGGCTGTGCGCCGCGCGCGGGATTCGGTGCTCGCGAACATCTCGCACGAATTCCGCACGCCGCTCGCCGCGCAGCTCGCCTCGGTGGAATTGCTGCTGGACGGCCTCGACGGCATGCCGCGCGAGCGCCTGGGCGAACTGTTGCATTCGCTGCAGCGCGGGACGCTGCGCCTGACGCGGCTGATCGACAACCTGCTCGAGAGCGTGCGCATCGAGTCGGGCCAGCTCAGCATCCGCCGCCAGCCGGTGATGCTCGCGCAGGTCGTCGAGGACGCCGAGGCGCTGATCGAGGGGCTGCTGACGCAGCGGCGCCAGCGGCTGCTCGTCGAACTTCCAGCCAACCTGCCCGTTGTCAACGGCGATGCCCAGCGTCTCTCGCAGGTCGTCACGAACTTGCTCGCGAATGCCAGCAAGTTCGGTCCGGAGGATAGCGACATCCGGATCGGCGCCGAGGCCGGGGGCGGCGAGGTCAGCCTGTGGGTGGAGGACGAGGGCCCCGGCGCTTCGGAACTCGACGGCACCACGATTTTCGAGCGTTTCTATCGCTCTGCCGACCAGGAACCGGAACCGCGCGGGCTCGGTCTCGGGCTCTGGATCGTGAAGTCCATCGTCCTGCGCCACGGCGGCAGGGTCGCGGCCGCGCGCACCGCAGAGGCGCGCACGCGCTTCACGGTTACGCTGCCGGCAGGCAGGATGGGCGCATGAAGATCCTCGCGGTGGATGACGACCACGACCTGCTGGCGCTGGTCGCTTTCACGCTGACGAACGCGGGCTATGCCGTCATCAAGGCCGGCGACACGCCCGCCGCGCTCCGGGAATTCGACGCGGAGCTGCCGAATCTCGTGATCCTCGACATCAACCTGCCGACCGGCAGCGGTTTCGACGTCTGCCGCGAGATCCGCGGCCGTTCCGAAGTGCCGATCATGATGCTGACGGTGCGCGGCGAGGAGGAAGACCTGGTCCGCGCGATCGATCTCGGCGCGGACGATTACCTGACCAAGCCGTTCAGCCCGCGCACACTGCTCGCGCGCGTCAAGGCGCTGCTGCGGCGCGCCGGCATCGAAGGCGGCGACACCCTGGCCGCCGGCGTACTGGCCCTCGACCTCGAGGCGCACACGCTGTCCGTCTCGGGGGCGGAGCCGATGCGCCTGACGCGGCTCGAGACGCGCCTGCTGCAGATCCTGATCGCGAACGTGAACCGCGTGGTCAGCACCGAGCGGCTGCTCGCGCATGTGTGGGGCCATCGCGGCAGCGGCGACCGGCAGCTCTTGAAGCAGCTCGTGCACCGCCTGCGCCAGAAGCTCGAGCAGGTCCCGTCGGCTTCGGACCTGCTTGCAGACCGAGTCGGGCGTCGGCTATCGCCTGCGCGCCTGACCGGCGCCCCGATCCTTACTGCGAGTAGATGCGGTCGAAGCTGCCGCCGTCGGCAAAGTGCGCCTGCTGCGCTTTCGCCCAGCCGCCGAAATCCGCGATCGTCACGAGCGTGAGCGCCGGGAACTGCTTCGCGTGGCGGGCGGCGACCGCGGCGTCGCGCGGCCGGTAGTAATGTTTCGCGATGATTTCCTGCCCTTCCGGCGAGTACAGGTACTCGAGGTAGGCGCGCGCGAGGTCGGTCGTCTTGTGCCGGAGGGTCACGCGATCCACGACCGCGACCGGCGGCTCGGCCAGGATGCTGAGCGACGGATAGACGATCTCGAACTTGTCCTTGCCGAGTTCGTTGACCGCGAGGTAGGCCTCGTTCTCCCAGGCGACCAGCACGTCGCCAATGCCGCGCTGCGCAAACGTGGTCAGCGAACCGCGCGCGCCGGTATCGAGCACCGGCACATTCTTGAAGAGCTTGCCGATGTAGGTGGCCGCGGTCGCGTCGCTGCCGCCCGGCTGCCGAAGCGCCCAGGCCCAGGCCGCGAGATAGTTCCAGCGCGCGCCCCCAGAGGTCTTGGGGTTTGGCGTGATGACCGACACGCCGGGCCGCGCGAGGTCGCCCCAGTCATGCGCCTTCTTCGGGTTGCCCTTGCGGACCAGGAACACGATCGTCGAGGCATAGGGCGCGCTGTTGTTCGGCAGTCGCGCCTGCCAGCCGGCCGGCAGCAGCTTGCCCTGGCTCGCAAGCGCGTCGATGTCGTAGGCGAGCGCGAGCGTCACGACATCGGCCTGCAGGCCGTCGATGACCGTGCGCGCCTGCTTGCCCGATCCGCCGTGGGACTGGCGGATCGAAACGGTCTGGCCGGTCTTCGCCTGCCAGTACTTGATGAATGCGGCGTTGTAATCGCTGTAGAGCTCGCGCGTCGGGTCGTAAGAGACATTCAGCAGCACGGTTTCCGCATGGGCGACGTTTACGAACGTCAGCCCCGCGAGAAGTGTCGCCAGCGCGCCCAGCCATGATTTCCGAATGTTCATTCCATTCTCCTGCTCAGAATCCGAGCGCCACGCGCAACAGTAGCGCGTCTTCGTCCGCGCGGTCAGCACCGGCCGCCGCCCCGCTATCGAATTTCGTGCGCTCGTAGTCGAGCGTCCAGCGCAGGTTTTCGTTCAGGTACCAGTTGAGGCCGAGCGCCCAGGCGGTTGCCTTGCTGGCCGAAGCGGCCGGATCGGCAAAGGAATCCGCGCCGCCCGTGAAAGCGTCGCCGTCGATCTTCAGCTCATGCACGCGCGCGACGACCTCGAACGCACCCCAGGTCCCCTCGCTCGGCGAAAACACGTTCTTCGGCCGGAAGCCCTTGAAAGCCTCCTCCTCGCCGGTCAGGAACCAGGACGCCGCCAGCTGCCAGGCGGAGGTGTCGATGGTGCCCACGCGCAGGCCGGCGCCGGTCACCCGGCTCACGTCTTGCGACACTTCCGTGTACTCGCCCATCAGGCCGAGGCTGCCCACGTAGTAGTAGGCCTGCGGCGCCATGCGCTGGCGCTCGCCGTCCGCGAGCGTCGGCGTCGTGCCGGCGCGGTAGCGGAAGAAGGTCGAGCCGGCCGGGGTGCGAAATGCCGGCAGCAAGGGTTGCGTCGCGTTGCCGGTCTGGTCCGTGTACGTCGCCGCAATGCCGACCCCGAGGCCGCGCAGCGCGAAACTGTCGCTCTGCGCGAACGGCAGTGCAAACAGCCGCGCCGCGTATTCCTGGTCGTCGTTGATGTCGACGTCGGCGAAAGTCTCGCTGCTGCCGCCGTCGTTGGATCCGTTGAGCCAGGCCAGCGCGTAATTCAGGCGGCCACCCAGCAGGTCGCCGGCGAATTGCAGGCCCATGTCGCGATTCGGCGCGAGACTCGTTGGAAAAGCCCGCGAAACGAAGCGGGTGTCATTCGCGGATTGCAACCGTTCGAGCCCGACCGGCGACTTGAACTTGCCGGCCGTCACCTGGAACGCAGGATTCAGCCGGGCGGTGACATACGCATCCTGGATGACGGTGCGGCCCTGGCCGAAATCCGGCATGAACTTGAAGTCGTAGATTCCGCCAAGTGTGCCTTCGAGTATCGGGCGCACGCGCGTGGCCTGCCAGGTGTCCGTCAGGCCGGTCGGGTCCTCGCCATCGATGTACCGGCCATCGAAGTGCATGACGCCGCGAAACCGCAACTGATTCTGGCTGTCGGCGGAACGCAGGCTGAACCCGCGTGGCCCGGCGCTGACGACCGGTGTCGTTTCCTTCGTGGCCTTCGCCGCCTCGTCCTGGATCTCCAGGCGACGCTCGAGCACGAGGATCTTCTGTTCCTGCGCCTCGAGGCGCTGCAGCAGTTCATCCATCGTCACTTCCGCGCGCGCTGTTGCGAACGGGACGATTGCCGCCGCTACAACCGCAGCCTTGCGCCAATTAATCATAGTCATCCGGCCTCCCTGCTGATGGCCGGAATCGATGCTAGTCAGCGGCGGTTATCCCGTCAGTCGCGGGTTGGTGACGAAATGGTGCCAATCACTTCCCGATGCAGAAACCCGCGAAAATGGCGCCCAGGAGTGCGTCATTCGTCACTTCGCCGGTGATCTCCCCGAGCGCCTGCTGCGCGAGGCGGAGCTCCTCCGCGACCAGCTCGAATCCTGCTCGCTCCTGCAATCGCGCGGCGGCGGATTTCGCCAGGTCCTCGGCGCGCGTGAGCGCATCGAGGTGCCTGCGCCTGGCGGAGAACACGCCGGCATCGCCTGCACGATATCCGGCGGCGGTCTTCAGCCGTTTGCGCAATTTCGGCAGTCCGGCGCCGGTCAGCGCGGAGATCGCGACGCCCGGATGTCCCGCGGGCGGCCTCGCAATGTCGGTCTTGTTCCACACCGCGAGCACCGGCGGGGCATCCGGCAGCGCATCCAGCTCGCCCTGCAGCAGGCCGGCAACCGAGATCGATCACGTAGAGGACGAGATCCGCGCCGTGCATTGCCGCGCGCGCGCGGCGGATCCCCTCCTCCTCGACGGCATCCCGGCTGTCGCGCAGGCCCGCCGTGTCGATCACGTGAATCGGCAGGCCGTCGACTCTCGATCCGTTCGCGCAGCAGATCCCGCGTCGTTCCCGGTATGCCGGTCACGATCGCGGCGTCGTGGCCCGCAAGGGCGTTCAGCAGGCTCGACTTGCCGGCATTCGGCCGCCCGGCGATGACGACGGACAGCCCCTCCGACAGCGCGCGGCCCTGGTTCGCCGCCCGGCCGATGTCCCTGAAGCGCTCGAAAATATCCGCAAGCCTGGCGCGCACTTCGGGGTTGTCGAGGTATGCCGCGTCCTCGTCCGGAAAATCGATCGCAGCCTCGACGAAGACCCGCAGCTCCATGAGCTTTGCGGCCAGTGACGTCACCGCGCGCGAAAATTCCCCGGCGAGCGAGGTCATTGCCGCGCGCGCCGCCTGCGCGGAACCGGCGCCGATCAGGTCCGCGATGGCCTCGGCCTGCGCCAGGTCGAGCTTGCCGTTGTGGAAGGCGCGCTCGCTGAATTCTCCGGGCCGCGCGGGCCTTGCGCCGAGTTCGACCGCGCGGCGGACGAGCAGGTCCATCACGACCGGCCCGCCGTGGCCGTGCAGCTCCAGAACGTCTTCGCCGGTGAAGGATCGCGGCGCCGGAAAGAAGAGCGCGAGGCCGCTGTCGATCGCATGGCCATCGGCATCCATGAATTTGGCGTTGTGGGCGTAGCGCGCCGGCGGCACGACGCCGAGCATCGACTCCGCGATCGCGCGCGTCGCCGGGCCGGAGATGCGCACGATGCCGATGCCGCCCTGTCCGGGCGGCGTGGCCGCCGCAACGATGGTGTCGCTATCGCCCGTCATGGGCAGCGAGTATACGAAGGCGCGGCGCTACTCGTGCCGCAGCGCCTCGATCGGATCGAGCCGCGCGGCGCTTCGCGCCGGCCACAGGCCGAACAGCAGGCCGACGCCGGCGCTGAAGCCGAATGCGAGCACGAGCGACTCCCAGGTCACGAAGGTCTGCCAGCCCGCCAGCCGGGCAAGCAGGCCGGCCACGACCATGCCGAGCAGCATGCCGATGATCCCGCCCAGCACGCACAGCGTCACCGACTCGACCAGGAACTGCCGGAGGATGTTGGCGCGCGTCGCGCCCAACGCCTTGCGGATCCCGATCTCGCGCGTCCGCTCGGTCACCGTCACCAGCATGATGTTCATGATGCCGATGCCGCCCACCAGCAGGCTCACGCCCGCGATGCCGGCCAGCAGGAAGCCCAGGATCTCGGTGGTCTGCTGCTGCGTCGCGAGGAATTGCCGCCGGTCGAGCAGCGTGAAATCGTTGTCGCGCCCGGGCAGCAGGCCGTGCTCGCGGCGCAGCACGCGCTCGATCTCGACCATCGCCTGTACCAGCTCGCTGCCGGGCGCGACCTGCACCGAGATGTTCTGGATCGAGTCCTCTCCGGTGACGCGGAATTCCGACGTCTCGAGCGGAATGTAAATGACGTTGTCCGGGTTCATGAATCCGATCGCTCCCTTGCGGCGATGGATCCCGACGACCTCGAACGGGATGTTCTTCACGATGATGGTGGCGCCGATCAGCGCGGCGGGCGGCACCTGCAGCAACTCCGGTATTTCCCCGCCGAGCACGGCAACGCGGCGGCGCTCCTGGTCGTCGGCCGCCGTGAACATGTGGCCGTACTCGATCCGGAAGCCATTGACCTCGGCGTGATTCGGCCGCGTGCCGACGACCTGGACATTCAGGTTGCGCGCCCCGTAGCGGACCTGTTCGCGCCCGCTCTGCTCGGGCACGACGGCCGAGACGTGGCGCGCGTCGCGCGCGAGCGCTTCGGCGTCCTTCACCGTCAGGGTCTGCTGGTCGCGGGCGACGCCCTGCATCCAGCGCATCCCGGTCGTGACCGTCAGCACGTCGGAGCCGAGTGCCGCGAGCTGCTGGTCGACCGCGCGCTGGGCGCCGCGCCCGAGCGCGAGCATTGCGATCACCGCGGCCACGCCGATGATGACGCCCAGCATCGTGAGCGCGGACCGGAACAGGTTGCCGCGCATGGAATCGAGTGCAACGCGCACCGTATCCCAAAGGGGCATGTCAGGGGCCCCTGCGCGGCGCCGGCGTCGGCTGCGGCGTGCCCGCACCCTGCTGGGTGCCCGTGCCCTGTTGCGTGATGCCGGGAATTCCGCCGCGGCGGGTCGCAAAATCCTGGATCTGCTGCTGCGTCTCGACGAGGCTCGCGCTCGGCAACAGCAGCACACGATCGCCTTCGGCGAGCCCGCCCGTGATCTCGACCCGGTCGAGATCGGTCACGCCGGTCTCAACCGGCGTGGGCACGCGCTTGCCATCCCGCAGCGCGACCACCCACAGTTTGCCGCCGAGTTGCAGAGCCGGCCGGCCGCCCGCAGGCGCGTCCTGCCCCCGCTCGCGCTCGCGTGCCGGCCGGCCGGCGCTGCGCGCTGCCCCGGCTTCGCCGAGCTGCCCGCGCAATTCATCGGCGGACACACCGAGAATGCCCGCGGTGGTGTCGATGTCCCGCGCGGTGCGCAGCGCCATGATGGGAAGCGTCAGCACGTCGTCGCGGTGCAGGACGTCGAACACCGCTTCCACGTTCATGCCCGGACGCAGGAGACCGCCCTCGTTCGGAATCGAAATCAGCACCGCAAACATCGTGACGTTCTGCTCCACGACCGCCTGCGGCTCGATCTTCTCGATCGTCCCGGCAAAGGTCCGGCCGGGGTATGCCGCGACCGTGATGCGCACCGGGATCCCCGGCGCCAGCTTGCCGATGTCGGTTTCGTCCACGCGCACGCGCGCGCGCACGTTGCTGAGATCGGCCATCGTCAGCAACAGCGTTCCGCCGCCGACGTCCTGCGTCGGCGAAGAGATGACCTGCCCCGGCTCGACCAGCTTGGTGAGAATCGTGCCGGCCGTGGGTGCCCGAACCTCCGTGTCTTCCAGTGCGATGCGCGCGTTCTCGAGCGCAACCTGTGCGCCGACGACCTGCGCGCGGGTGTTGGCTACCTCGAGCGCGAGGGCCTCATATTCCGCGTGGTTGATCCATTCGTCGGCCAGCAGCTTGTCGCCGCGCGCGAGTTGCGCCGCCGCGGTCGCCTGGCGGGCCTTCGCGGCATTCAGCTCGGCCTCGGCCTGCGCGACGCGATTGCGCGGCGTGCGCGGGTCGATGCTCACCAGCGGATGGCCGGCCTCGACCGTGTCACCGATTTCCGCGCCGAGCTTCAATATCTCGCCCGAGGCCTTGGACTTCACCTCGACCCTGCTGACCGGCTCGATGACCCCCGCCGCCTCGACGACGACCGAGATCGGGCTGCGCTCGAGCGCGGCGGTTTCGTAATCCGGCACACTGCGCGCGCCCCCGCCGCAGGCGCCGAGCGCGCACAGCAGCGCTGCCGCCAATCCGGCTCTACGTACTGCCACCGGTCCCTCCGGAATTCGCCTTGTCGCTGACGATCAGGCCGTCGCGCATCTGGATCGTCCGCCGTGCGCGGCTCGCGACCGTCATTTCGTGCGTCACCAGGACGATCGTGTGACCGCCTGCGTGCAGTTCGTCGAACAGCGCCAGAATCTCTGCGCCGGTCGCGCTGTCGAGGTTGCCGGTCGGTTCGTCGGCGAGCAGCAACGCCGGTTCCGTGACCAGCGCGCGGGCGATCGCCACGCGCTGGCGCTGCCCGCCGGACAGTTCTCCCGGCCGGTGGCGGGCGCGATCCGCCAGCCCGACGCGCTCGAGCGCCTGCCGCGCGCGTTCATGGCGCTCGGCCAGCCGGACGCCGGCATAGACCAGCGGCAGTTCGACATTGGAGAGCGCGGAGTTGCGCGGCAGGAGCGCGAACGACTGGAACACGAAGCCGATCTCGCGGTTGCGGGCATGCGCCAGTTCATTGTCGGTCATTTCGGACACCGGCCGGCCATTCAACCAGTAACGCCCGGCATCCGCGCTGTCGAGGCAGCCGATCAGGTTCATCAGCGTGGACTTTCCGGAGCCGGAGGGTCCCATGATGGCGACGTACTCGTTGTGGCGGATCGACACGTCCACGCCGCGCAGCGCGTGGATGAAGCCGCGGCCCATGCTGTACTTGCGCTCCAGGCCTTCGGCGCGAACCATTTCAGCGGCAGCTTGCATGTCTTGCGCCTCGTGCGCGCGGCGGGCCTGGGTGGTTGCCGGCTTGGACCGCTCAGCCGCTGCGTCGTTTCTTGTCCTCGGCCTCGACCACGCGATTGATCTTCCACTGCTGGGCGATGGACAGGAGCGTGTTCGTCAGCCAGTACAGGACGAGGCCGGACGGGAACCACATGAACATGCCGGTCATGACCACCGGCATGAAGGCGAAGATCTTCGCCTGCATCGGGTCCGGCGGCGTCGGGTTCAGCTTGAACTGCCCGAACATCGCGGCGCCCATCAGGATCGGCAGGATGAAATACGGGTCGCGCGACGAGAGATCCTGGATCCAGCCGAAAAATGGCGCCTGGCGCATTTCCACGCTCTCGAGCAGCACCCAGTAAAACGCCAGGAAGAACGGGATCTGCACCAGCACCGGCAGGCAGCCGGCGACCGGGTTGATCTTCTCGCGCTTGTAGAGCTCCATCATCGCGCGCGCCTGGCCCTCGCGATCGTCCTTGTAGCGCTCCTGCACGGCCTTCAGGCGCGGCGCGACCGTGCGCATCTTCGCCATCGAGCGGCCGCTGGTCTCCGCCAGCTTGTAGAAGACGCCCTTGATCATGATGGTCACGAGGATGATCGCCAAACCCCAGTTGCCGATCAGCGCGTGGACCTTAGACAGCAGCCAGAAGAGCGGCTGCGCCAGGATCGTCAGCTTGCCGTAGTCGGCCGTCAGCTGGAGCTTGGGTCCGGTCGCCTCCAGCTGCTTCTGCAGCTTCGGCCCGACGTACAGTTTTTCGCCGAACTCCAGGCTGCCGCCAGGCGCCACGTCCTTCGCGGGCCCGACGACGCGCAGCAGGAATTCGCTGGCGCTCACGCGCAGCTCGTACTGGTACGGCTGGCCGGCCGTCGGCACGATCGCCGCGACGAAATGATGCTGCATCGCGGCGACCCAGCCGTTCGTGATCGACCGCGACAGCGCCGCGTCCTCCTCGTCCTTGATGTTGAGCTTCTTGTAGCTCTCGCCGTCATAGAACGCCGGACCGCGGAACGCGTAGGTCTCGACGTTCCACATCGACCGCTCGCTGCTCTGCACATGGCGCAGGAACTGCGCGTAGGACGCGAGCTTGACGGGCGCGGGGCCCGCATTCGCGACGCGATACTGGATGTCCACCGCATAGCTGCCGCGATGGAAGACGAAGGTCTTCGTCACCGAAAGGCCGGCGCCGTCCGACCAGGAGAGCGGCACGCGCAGCTCTTCCGCACCGTCGGCGAGGCGGTATTCCTGGCTCGCCGAGCTGAAGTCGCGCCTTGTGGTTCGGCTCGGCGCGGCCGGCCTCGCCGCTCGTCAGTCCCGACTGGAACAGGAATTTCGATTCCTGCGAATCGGTGTTGAACAGGCGCACCGCGATCGTCGGGACGTCCTTGTGCAACGGATAAGCCGGCAGGTCCGCGCGGATGAGCTCGCCGCCCACCAGGCTGACGTCGAGATCCAGGACGTCGGTCGCGACATGGATCTTGCCGGCGCCCGGCGCCGGCGCTTCCACGGGCGCAGTCTCCGGCGCCGTCGCCGCGGGCGCTTCGCCGGCGACGTTCGGTAATTGGTCGGAGAGCGCGCCGCCGGCGGGCGTTGCGGCAGGCGGCTGCCCGCCCCCTGCGGCCGCGGCAACCGCCGCTGGCGCGGCCTCCGCCCGATGCGCTGACGCGTCCTTCATCCAGGCATCGACGTTGAGCCACAGCACGAGGAGCAGTCCGATCCACAGGAATACGCGTTGCTGTTCCATCAGCCGCGGCTCCCCGGCACCGGGTCATAACCGTGGCCGCCCCAGGGGTGGCAGCGGCAGACGCGCCGGACCGACAGCAGGCTGCCGCGCAGCGCGCCATGCCGGTCGATGGCCTCCAGCGCGTATTCGGAGCAACTCGGGTGATAGCGGCAGTTCGTGCCCAGCATCGGGCTGATCAGCCAGCGGTACATCCGGATCGGCAGCTGCAGCAGCGCTTTCATCTTGCGGGCCGGATTTCCTGCCACAGCCGCGCGAGGCTCGCGAAAATCTGCGCGTTGCTCGCGTTTCTCGCTCCATTCCTCGCAGCGACGAAAATATCCACGGGTGGCAACTCCTGCCGGCGCAATCGGAACGATTCGCGGATCAAGCGCCGCACGCGATTGCGCGTGACGGCCGCGCCCACGGCACGAACGCTGACGGCCATGCCAATCCGCGCGCTGCTGCGGCCATTTTCGATCCACTGGATCGAGAACAGTTCGTCGGCCCGGCGCTCGCGGCTCTTGCGCGCGCGATCGAAATCGCCGGCGGTGGAGAGCTTCTGGCCGGCCCGCAGTCCCGCGCGCCCTGACGTAAGGTCACTCGTCAGCGGACTTCGGTGACGGCCAGGCGCTTGCGGCCCTTGGCGCGGCGGCGCTTCAGGACCTGGCGGCCTTTCTTGGTCGCCATGCGCGCGCGGAAGCCGTGAGTACGCTTGCGTTTGATCTTGCTGGGCTGGTAGGTGCGCTTCATGGCGGCGGTCCCAAACCTTTGAAAAGTAAAGGCCTGCAGATGCGGGCAAAGGGCGGCAAGGTTACGGAGCGCCGCTTGCGCTGTCAACCGATCCGGGCTGTGGATAACTCTGGCGCGGCCCCGTGCCGCGGTTATAGACTCAGAGCCATTCCTTCGACCGATCTGCTGACGAGAGGAGTCGCTCGTGCAGGGCCCGCTTTGGCATCGCTGTCTGCGTCAACTGGAAAACGAGGTGCCGGAGCAGCAGTTCAACACCTGGGTGCGCCCGCTTCAGGCCGTCGACCGGGATGGCAGCCTCGTGCTGCTGGCACCGAATCGCTTCGTCGTCTCCTGGATTGAGCAGAACCTGTTTGCCCGCATCGAGCAGCTGGTCGGCGCAGCCGGCAATGGCGCCGCAACCCGGGTCCTGATCGAGGTCGGCTCGCGGCGCGAGGACTCGCCCCCGGTCGCAGAACCCGCGGCGCTTGGCGCCCCCAGGCATGAGGCTCGGGTCGTCGGCAGCCGCTTCAATCCGGATTTCACGTTCGCGAGCTTCGTCGAGGGCAAGAGCAACCAGCTCGCACGCGCCGCCGCCGTCCAGGTCGGCGAGAATCCCGGCAAGGCCTATAACCCGCTGTTCATCTATGGCGGCGTCGGGCTCGGCAAGACCCACCTGATGCACGCGGCCGGCAATCTGATGCGCCAGCGCAACCCGGCCGCGCGCATTGCCTACGTGCACAGCGAGCGCTTCGTCAGCGACATGGTCCGGGCGCTGCAGCACAACACCATCGCGGAATTCAAGCAGGCCTACCGTACGCTCGACGGGCTCCTGATCGACGACATCCAGTTCTTTGCCGGCAAGGACCGCTCGCAGGAAGAGTTCTTCCACACGTTCAATGCGCTGCTCGAGGGCCAGCAGCAGATCATCCTGACCTGCGACCGCTACCCGAAGGAAGTCGCGGGACTCGAGGAAAGGCTTAAATCCCGCATGGGCTGGGGCCTCACGGTTGCGATCGAGCCGCCCGAACTCGAGACCTGCGTCGCCATCCTGATCGGCAAGGCGCAGGCCGCCGGCGAATCCCTGCCGGAGGAAGTCGCCTTTTTCATCGCCAAGCGGATCCGCTCGAATGTGCGTGAACTCGAGGGCGCGCTCCGCCGGGTGCTCGCGACAGCGCGTTTCACGGGCCGGCCGATCACGCTCGAATTTGCGCGCGAGGCGCTGAAGGACCTGCTCGCCCTGCAGGAGCGCCTGGTCACGATCGAGAACATCCAGAAGACCGTTGCCGAGTACTACAAGATCCGCATGGCCGACATGCTTTCCAAGCGCCGCAGCCGCTCGATCGCCCGCCCGCGCCAGGTTGCGATGGCCCTTGCCCGGGAATTGACCAACCACAGCCTGCCGGAGATCGGCGACGCCTTCGGCGGCCGCGATCATACGACCGTCTTGCATGCTTGCGATCGCGTGAAGGACCTGCGCGAGAGCGAGCGGCGCACGGGCGAGGATTACCTGAACCTGTTGAGAATCCTGACCGGTTGATGTGGATAATGTGTGGGGTGGCTCTGGATGCTATTTGCTCCACAAACCGCCCACAGGGAAGACAGAGGAAGGCCGCAGGCAACACGCGTACTTGTGCTTCGTGCAAGCCCTTGCGGTCAGTCGATTTTCAGGGCTTTTCCACTGGAATTGCGCTGCTCTATTACTACTACAGTCATAAGAATCATTAATTCATACCAGGTGCACAGATGAAATTCAGTGCTGAACGCGAACCGCTGCTGGGAGCACTTCAGTCCGTCATCGGCGTCGTCGAGCGGCGCCAGACGATGCCGATTCTCGCGAACCTGCTCCTGTCGGCAAAACAGGGAAAGCTTTCGATCACGGCAACGGACCTTGAGGTCGAGCTCGTGGCATCGGCTGAAATCAAATCCGGCACTGACGGGCAGATCACGGTGCCTGGCCGGAAGCTCCTGGACATCTGCCGCTCCCTGGCGGAGGGCGTCACGCTCACGATCGCGCAGGATGGCGACAAAATCACCGTCCGCGGCGGCCGCAGCCGCTTCGTTCTCGCCACCCTCCCCGCCGCCGACTTCCCGGTGATCGACGAACTGGCGCAACAGCAGACGCTGGAGCTTGCCCAGGCCGATTTGAAGCGGCTTCTGGACAAGACCCACTTCTCGATGGCGCAGCAGGACGTCCGTTATTACTTGAATGGGATGTTGCTGGAAACGGACGGGAAAATGCTGCGAACGGTCGCGACTGACGGCCATCGTCTGGCATTGTGCGAAATGGATCTGCCGGGCAAAACGCCAGGGCCAGCAGGTCATCGTTCCGCGCAAGGGCGTGCTGGAATTGCAGCGTCTGCTGGGCACGGAAGGCAACGTTGCGATCACGATCGGGACCAATCACGTTCGAGCCCAGATCGGCGACGTTCGCTTCACATCGAAGCTCATTGACGGGCGTTTCCCGGAATACAGCCGCGTAATCCCGGCGGCACCGCCGAAGGCCGTTGTGGCAGATCGCGAAATGCTGCGTGCGGCGCTGCACCGGACATCGATCCTCGCCAACGAGAAATATCGCGGGATCCGGCTCGCGCTGAAGAAGAATTCGCTGACGCTCCAGGCGCACAACCCGGAGCAGGAAGAGGCGGAGGAACAGGTCGAGGTCAGCTACAAGGGCGATGAGCTGGAGGTCGGTTTCAACGTGACTTACCTGCTCGAGGCGCTCGCCGCGGTGGATGGCGCGGAGGTCGAAATCGGCGTGACAGACGGGAACTCGAGCTGCCTGGTGCGCGCGCCGGGCACCAGCAGCGCCCGCTACGTCGTCATGCCCATGAGGCTGTAAGGGGCGCAATGCCCCTCAGCTGGTTCCGCGCCGAACAATTTCGCTGTCTCGCGTCGGTCGAGCTGGAGCTGGATCCGGGCGCGAATGTCTTCGTCGGGCCGAATGCCTCCGGCAAGACCAGCCTGCTGGAGGCCGCGTTTTTCCTGGGGCGCGGCCGATCGTTTCGCAGCCGCCGGCTCGATGCGCTGATTCGCCACGGAGAGGAAGCCTTCGTTCTCGCCGGCAGGAGCAGCGGCGGCGTCGCGCCCGTCATGCTGGGCGTTCGCGCGCGGCGTCACGGCACGGAATTCCACGCGGGCGGCGCGCCGGCGAGCGGCGTGGCGGAATTGGCCGAGCAGTTTCCCGCCCAGGTCATCGACCCCGAAATTCACAAGCTGCTCGAAGAGGGCCCGGGCCGCAGGCGCCGATTTCTCGACTGGGGCGTGTTCCACGTGGAACCCTCGTTCCTCGCGACCTGGCGCCGCTATCACCTGGCGCTCAGGCAGCGAAACGCCGCCCTCAAACAGGATCGCGGGGACAGCGATCTTGCGGCGTGGGAGCAAGAGCTCGCGGCCAGCGGCGAGGAACTGGTGCGGCAACGCGAGCGGTATCTCGAGCGGCTGCGCGATCCGCTGCGCGCGATTGGCGAGGCGCTGCTCGGCAGCCCGATCGCGCTGATACACAGCCGCGGCTGGGACGAGAAATGGCCGTTGCTGGAGGCGCTGGAAGCCGACAGGGGGCGGGACCGGCGCTACCGCGCGACGCAATCGGGTCCGCACCGCGGCGACGCGACAGTCGAGGTTGGCGGCCGCGCAGCAAAGGACCGCGTGTCTCGAGGCCAGCAAAAACTGGTTGCGGCTGGGCTGATGCTGGCGCAGCTGCAGATCCAGGAGCAGGAGAGGCCGGGGCGCTCGGCGCTGTTGCTCGATGATCCGGCCGCCGAACTGGATCCGGAGAATCTGGCGCGGTTGATGGCCGTCGTGCGAACCATGCCGGCCCAGCTCTGGGTGACCTCGTTGCGCGGCGATATTCCGGGACTGCCGCAGCGGGGACGAATGTTCCACGTGGAACAGGGGACTGTTCGCCCCGCCTGAGCGCGGCCCATGTTCCACGTGGAACAACGGCCGGGGCAGGGTGGTCCAGAATCGTTTTGCACCGCAAAACAACAGACAGCAAGAAGCGCGGAAATGCCCGTGTTTTCCACAGATTCATCCACAGCTGGGAATGGCAGCAGTTCCGCATGCCAAGCAACTGAAAAACAAAGTAAAAACCAGCATTTTCGTGCTAGTATTTCCGGATTATGCAGCCAGGCCCGCAGGCGTCGCCCGACGACCACTACGACTCCAGTAAAATCAAGGTCTTAAGAGGCCTCGAGGCGGTCCGCAAGCGGCCCGGCATGTACATCGGCGACACCGATGACGGAACCGGCCTCCACCACATGGTTTTCGAGGTCGTGGATAACTCGATCGACGAAGCCCTCGCGGGGTACTGCGATCGCATCATCGTGACGATTCACGCCGACGAATCGGTCACCGTCCAGGACAACGGCCGGGGCATCCCGACCGACATCCACAGCGAAGAAGGGCGTTCCGCGGCCGAGGTCATCATGACCGTGCTGCACGCGGGCGGAAAATTCGACGACAACTCGTACAAGGTTGCCGGCGGCCTGCACGGTGTCGGCGTCTCGGTCGTCAACGCACTGTCGGGTGCGCTGACGCTCACGATCGCGCGCGAAGGCAAACTGCACCGCCAGCAGTACCGGCTGGGCGAGCCGCTCGGGCCGCTCGCCGTCGTCGGCTCGACCACGGAGCGCGGCACGACCGTGCGTTTCAAACCGAGCAACACGATCTTTACGAACACGACGTTCTCGTACGACTGGCTGGCAAAACGCCTGCGCGAACTGTCGTTTCTGAATTCCGGCGTGCGCATCGAGCTGATCGACGAGCGCGAGGACAAGACCGACGTGTTCGAGCACCAGGGCGGCGTCAGCGCCTTCGTGCAATACCTGAATCGCAGCCGCACGGCGATCCACCCGAACATCTTCTATTTCCAGGGCCAGGAAGGGCCCATTTCCGTCGAGGTCGCGGCGCAGTGGAACGACTCCTACCAGGAGTCGATGTATTGCTACACGAACAACATCCCGCAGAAAGACGGCGGCACGCACCTCGCGGGTTTCCGCGCGGCATTGACGCGGAAAATCAACGATTTCATCGAGAAAGAAGGCCTTGCGAAGCGCGAGAACGTCACGCTGACCGGCGACGACGCGCGCGAAGGCATGACCGCCATCCTGTCCATCAAGATGCCGGACCCCAAGTTCTCGTCGCAGACCAAGGACAAGCTGGTTTCATCCGAGGTCAAGGGAGCGGTGGAATCCGTCGTCGCGCAGAAACTGGGCGAATTCCTGCTGGAACGGCCGGCCGACGCGAAGGCGATCTGCATGAAGATCATCGACGCGGCGCGCGCGCGCGAAGCCGCGCGCAAGGCGCGGGAAATGACCCGGCGCAAGGGGGCGCTCGACGCCTCGGGCCTGCCCGGCAAGCTTGCCGACTGCCAGGAGAAGGACCCCGGCAAGTCCGAGATCTTCCTGGTCGAGGGCGAATCCGCCGGCGGCTCGGCAAAACAGGGCCGCGACCGGCGCACCCAGGCCGTGCTGCCGCTGAAGGGCAAGATCCTGAACGTCGAAAAGGCCCGTTTCGACAAGATGCTGTCGTCGCAGGAGGTCGTGACGCTGATCAGCGCGCTCGGCACCGGCATCGGCCGCGACGATTTCGACGTGGCAAAAGCTGCGCTATCACCGCGTGATCATCATGACCGACGCGGACGTGGACGGGTCGCACATCCGCACGCTGCTTTTGACCTTCTTTTACCGGCAAATGCCGGAATTGATCGAGGGCGGGCACATCTACATCGCGCAGCCGCCGCTGTTCAAGATCAAGCGCGGCAAGCAGGAAATCTACGTCAAGGACGAGTCCGAACTCGACCAGCTGTTGCTGACGAGCGCGCTCGACGGCGCCGCGCTGCACGTCAATCCAGAGGCCCCGCCGCTGGCAGGGTCGGGGCTGGAGATGCTGGCCAGGCAGTACATGGAAGTGCGCGCCATCATCGGCCGCTGGTCGCGGCGCTACGACCGGCGCCTGCTCGAACAGCTGCTCGCGATGCGCCCGGTCGGCGATCAGCAGTTCGCGGATGCCGCCTGGCTCGAGGGCTGGGCGAAGGAGCTGGAGGCGCGGCTGAACGCGGACGGCAGCGTGGTCCACAGCTACCAGCTCTCGGTGCGCCGGAACGAAGAGGGCGCGCCGCTCCGGGTCGACGTCGCGCGCACCGAGCATGGCGTGACGGCCGAGAAGCACCTGCAGCGCGAATTCTTCGAGTCGGCGGAATACGCGCGCATCGCCGAACTCGGCGCCACGCTCAGCGACTTCATCGGCCCCGGCGCGCACGTGACGCGCGGCGGGGAACAGCAGGACGTCTCCGCATTTCCGGAGGCGATGGGATGGCTGCTCGATCAGGCGCGCAAGGGCCAGACGATCCAGCGCTACAAGGGGCTCGGCGAGATGAACCCGGAGCAGCTCTGGGAAACGACGATCAATCCGGAAGTGCGCCGGCTGCTGCAGGTGCGCATCGAAGATGCGGTCGCGGCGGACGATATTTTCACGACGCTGATGGGCGATGCCGTCGAACCGCGGCGCGAATTCATCGAGAAGAACGCGCTCTACGTCTCCAACCTGGACGTCTGACCGGGTTCTCAGTGGGTTAGATACTTATCGGATGTTTATAAACATCCGGAAAATACGGCTATTTTCCGCTCGTCGCCAGCCCGCGGCGCACATTCGACGGTTGAAACGCCTCCTGCGCGCGGTCCTGCGATTGAATCGGGGCAGTCAGTTCCGGCGCGGGTTTCGGGGCGCCGCGACTAACGTCCGGCGCTGCTGATCTCGCGCATCGTTCCTTCGATCCAGGCCTGCACTTCGGCATTCAGCGCGCGCGGCTCGCGGCCGGTCGTCTCGATCGGCGGCCCGATCACGACGCGGATCAGCCCCGGTTTTTTCACCAGTCCGCGGCGCGGCCAGAAGTCGCCCGCGTTGTGCGCGATGGGGATCGAGCTTCGCGCCGGTCTGTGAGGCGAGCAGCGCACCGGACATGCCGTACTTGCGTGTCTCGTCCGGGCGCGACGCGCGTGCCTTCTGGAAAGATCATTACCCAGATGCCGGCGGCGAGACGCGCGCGGCCCTGGTCCAGGATCTGGTTGACTGCGCGATGACCCGAGCCGCGATCGATCGCGATGCCGCGCATCAGCCAGGTCGCCCAGCCGACCAGCGGGATCCACAGGAGCTCGCGCTTGTAGACCCAGGCCGATGGCGGCAGCACGATCATCTGCGCCATCGTCTCCCAGGCCGAGGTGTGCTTCCACATCGTGATGTGCGCGCCCTCGCGCGGAATGTTTTCGCGTCCCTCGACGATCCAGTCGAGACCACAGAAAATTTTCGCAAGCCACATGCTCGTGCCCGCCCAGCCGCGCGCCAGCAGGTAGCGGTAGCGGAACGGCAGCAGGCCGCCGACCAGGGTGATCAGGCCGCCCCAGGCGAACGATTCCGCGAACAGCAGCGTCGTGTAGACGAGCGATGCAAGCCACTGCAGCAGCGCGATACGGCGCCATGCCGCGGTTCTGCCGGGCCTCCCCGGGGAATTGTCTTTGAAAGCCATCAGTTGAATGTAAAAGGGATGTGTATAGACATCCGGAATTCTCGGCTATTCAGCCGGGCAGGCGCGCCAGATTGGCGGTGTGCTGGAACAATCTCTGCAGCGCGGCGAGCAGCGCAAGGCGATTCGCGCGAAGCGCCGGATCCTCCACCATCACCATCACGCGATCGAAGAAGGCATCGACCACCGGGCGCAATGTGGCGAGCCTTTTCATCGCGTCGCCGTAGCGGCGCCCGGCAATCGTGCCCTCGATTTCCACGCGCAGTTCGTCGAGCGCCGCGGCGAGCTGGCGCTCGGCCGGATCGGACAGCAGGCGCGGATCGACGCGCAGCCCCGCCTGCTCTCCGGATTTCTTCAGGATGTTCCCGATGCGCTTGTTGGCCGCGGTCAGGCTCGCCGCCTCGGGCAGCGCGAGGAATGCGACCAGTGCGCGCAGGCGGTCGTCGAAGTCGAGCGGCGACACCGGGCGCAGGTCGAGCACGGCGTCGAACATCTCGGTCGTGATGCCGGCCGCGCCCTCGAGATACCAGGCGCGCAGCCGCTCCATCATGAAAGCGTAGACCTCGTCCGCGACGCTTTCCGCGACCGGCGGCGACTTGGCATCCGCCAGGCGCAGGACATCGGCGCGCACCGACTCGAGCGCCGCGACGATCAGCTCGCGCAGGTCCATGCCGACGCGCTTCTCGATCAGGATCCGCAAGAGCCCGAGTGCTGCGCGGCGAAGCGCAAACGGGTCCTTCGCGCCGGTCGGCTTCTGGCCGATCGCGAAGATGCCGACGATCGTGTCGAGCTTGTCGGCGACGGCGAGCGCGAGGCCTGCGCCGGTGGCCGGCAGCGCATCCCCGGCGAAGCGCGGCAGGTACTGCTCGGCAATGGCGGCGGCGACCTCGGCCGGTTCGCCGTCCTGCAGGGCGTAATAACGGCCCATGACGCCCTGCAGTTCCGGGAACTCCCCGACCATGTCGGTCAGCAGGTCGCACTTGGCGAGTTCGGCGGCGCGCTGCGCCGCGGGCACGTCCTTTCCGGCCAGGCCCGCGACCTGGACGGCGAGCGCCGTGACCCTGGCGGTCTTGTCCGCGAGCGAGCCCAGGCGCGCCTGGAAGGTCACGGCCTTCAGGGCCTCCCGGCGCGAGGCCAGGGTCCTTTTCCGGTCGGCGGCGTAGAAGAACGCGGCGTCGGCGAGGCGGGGCCGTACCACCCGCTCATTGCCCGCCCGCACCTGGGCGGGGTCGCGGCTTTCGATGTTGGCGACGGCCACGAACAGCGGCAGCAGGGCGCCTGCCGGCGAGCGGGCGGGGAAATACCGCTGGTGATCCTGCAGCGTGGCGATCAGCACCTCGGGCGGCAACTCGAGGAAGCGCGCCTCGAAAGTACCGGCGATCGGCACCGGCCACTCGCAGAGTGCCGTCACCTCGTCGAGAACGGCGGGATCGACCAGGGCCTCGCCGCCCGCCGCCCGCTGCGGCCGCCGCGACGCCCGTGGCGATGCGCGTACGCCGCGCCGCGAAATCCGCCAGCACGAAACCGCGCTTCGCGAGCGCCGCGAGATAGCCCCCGGGCGAGCGCAGCACGATCGGCTTCTTCGCGTGGAAGCGATGGCCGCGGGTCGTGCGCCCGGACCGGAGGCCCAGCAGTTCGCAATCGACCACGTCATTGCCATGCAGCATGACGACCCAGTGCACGGGCCGCACGAACTGGACCTCGCCCGCGCCCCAGCGCATGCGCCGCGCGATCGGCAGCCCGTCGAGCGCGCGTTGCACGATCGCCGGCAGCAGCTGTGCCGCCGGCGCGCCCGCGCGCGTGACCGAGCAGAACAGGAATTCGCCCTTCGGTTCGGTGATGCGGGTCAATGCGCCGACCGCGACGCCGCAGGATTCCGCGAAGGCCTGCGCGGCGCGCGTCGGCTGGCCATTCGCATCGAATGCAGCCGACACCGGCGGCCCGCGCCGCTCCAGCTTCTGTTCGCCCTGGGACTCCGCCAGCCGGCCGACCAGGACGGCAAGCCGGCGCGGCGTCGCATAGGCCGCGGCCTTCCCATGCGCGAGGCCTGCGGCATCGAGACCGGCCAGCACGCCGTCGCGCAAGGATTCCGCGAGCGTCCAGAGGCTCCTGGGCGGCAATTCCTCGGTGCCGATCTCGACCAGGAAATCGCGGCGCGTCATTTCCGGTCTCCACGCAGCAGCGGGAAGCCGAGCGCCTCGCGGCTCGCGCGGTAGGCCTCGGCCACGGCGCGCGCGAGCGCGCGGACGCGCAGGATGTAGCGCTGCCGCTCGGTCACGGAGATCGCCTTGCGCGCGTCCAGCAGGTTGAAGGCGTGCGAGGCCTTCAGCACCTGCTCGTAGGCCGGCAGCGACAGCTTGGCGGCGAGGAGCGCCCCGCAGGCCTTTTCGCGCTGATCGAACTCGGCGAAGAGCGCGGCCGTGTCGGCGTGCTCGAAGTTGTAGGCCGACTGTTCGACCTCGTTCTGGTGGAACACGTCGCCGTAGGTCACGCGGCCGGCCGCGCCGTCGGTCCAGAGCAGGTCGTAGACGCTTTCGACGCCCTGCAGGACCATCGCGAGCCGCTCGAGGCCGTAGGTGATCTCGCCGGTGACCGGACGGCAATCGAGTCCGCCGGCCTGCTGGAAGTAGGTGAACTGCGTGATTTCCATGCCGTTCAGCCAGACCTCCCAGCCGAGGCCCCAGGCGCCGAGCGTCGGGGATTCCCAGTTGTCCTCGACCAGGCGGATGTCGTGAACGAGCGGATCGATGCCGAGCGCGACGAGCGAGCCGAGGTAACGCTCGACGATGTCGTCGGGCGACGGTTTCATCACGACCTGGAACTGGTAGTAGTGCTGCAGCCGGAACGGATTGTCGCCATAGCGGCCGTCGGTCGGCCGCCGGCTCGGCTGCACGTAGGCCGCGTTCCACGGCTCGGGGCCAAGGGCGCGCAGGAAGGTTGCCGTGTGGAAAGTGCCCGCGCCCACTTCCATGTCATAGGGCTGCAGCAGCACGCAGCCCTGCTGCGGCCCAGTAACGCTGCAGGGCCAGGATCAGGTCCTGAAAATTGCGCGGCGGCTGGGTTTTCGGTGTTTTCGGCATTCGGTCGCGCTGCGGTAAAAGGCCGCCAAGTATAGCGGCGGGCCGATCAGCCCGCGGCGCCCCGGGCTTGCCTCGCCGCGAGCAGCGGCCGGACCTCCGCATCGGTCAGGTCGCGCCAGTGCCCGGACGCCAGCGTCCCGAGTCGAATGTGCATGATGCGCACGCGCTGCAGGCGCTGCACGCGAAATCCGAGAGCGGAGCACATGCGGCGGATCTGCCGGTTGAGGCCCTGCGTCAGCACGATGCGGAACGTGTCGGGAGCGGTACGCGTCACGACGCAGGGCTTCGTCTTCTCGCCAGCCAATCTTCACGCCGGCGGCCATCATCGCGAGGAATGTCGCCGTGACCGGCCGCTCGACGGTGACCAGATACTCCTTCTCGTGGCCATGTTCGACGCGCAGGATCTCGTTGACGATGTCGCCGTTGTTGGTCAGCAGGATCAGCCCCTCGGAATCCTTGTCGAGCCGCCCGATCGGGAAGATCCGCTGCGGGTGCGCGATGAAATCCACGATGTTGCCCTCGACATCCCGCTCGGTCGTGCAGGTGACGCCGCGCGGCTTGTTGAGCAAGAGATAGACGTCCCGGCGCTTCGCGGAAAGCGGCTTGCCGTCGAGCTCCACGACGTCGCCGGCGGCCACCTGCGTGCCGAGCGCCGCCGGTTTTCCATTGACGGTCACGCGCCCCGCGACGATCCAGGCGTCCGCTTCGCGCCGCGAACAGGCGCCGGTCTCGCTGATGAATTTGTTCAGGCGCATCGGCCGGCGATTGTGGCGATGGCAGGCCGGCGACGCGAAGATTTTCGGACGCCCCCAAATCGGGCAACTGCTTTGCCGCACGCACCATATTGGTGCATATGCCTTGGTACGGGCAAACGGGGGTTGTCTTAACAGATTGATTATCTTAATATTCTATATCAACAGCGCACTGGCACGGGCCTTGCACCGTGACGGGGATCGCAAGCAATTGCCGCCCAAATCCTGGAGAAGATCCATGACTCCCGCCGACGTCGTCAAGTTCATCAAGGAAAAAGAAGCCAAGTACTGCGACCTGCGATTCACGGACACGCGCGGCAAGGAACAGCACGTCACGATCCCGACGCGCATGGTGGACGAGGACTTCTTCGTCGATGGAAAGATGTTCGACGGCTCGTCGATCGCCGGCTGGAAGGGCATCAACGAGTCCGACATGATCCTGATGCCGGACGCATCGACGGCGATGCTCGATCCGTTCTTCGAGGAAACCACGCTGCTGCTGCGCTGCGACGTCGTCGAGCCGATGACGATGCAGGGCTATGGGCGCGATCCGCGCTCGCTCGCGCGGCGCGCCGAGGCGTACCTGAAGTCCACCGGCATCGCCGACACGGCGCTGTTCGGGCCCGAGAACGAGTTTTTCATCTTCGACAGCGCGCGCTGGACGAACGAGATCAACGGCTGCAGCTATCACATCGATTCCGTGCAGGGTGCGTGGAATTCCGGCGCGAGCCTCGACGGCTCCAACATGGGCCACCGCCCCGGCATCAAGGGCGGCTACTTCCCGGTGCCGCCGGTCGACCGCTTCCAGGACCTGCGCACCGCGATGTGCCAGGCCTGCGAGGAGCTCGGCCTGAAAGTCGAGGTGCATCACCACGAAGTCGGCACGGGCGGACAGGGCGAGATCAACGTTTCGGCGAACACGCTGATGAAGAAGGGCGACGAGGTGCAGCTGCTGAAATACGCGCTGTGGAATGTCGCGCACGGCTACGGCAAGACGCTGACCTTCATGCCGAAGCCGCTGGTCGGCGACAACGGCAGCGGCATGCACGTGCACCAGTCCCTGCAGAAGGACGGCAAGGCGCTGTTCGCGGGCGATCGCTACGCGGGCCTTTCCGACATCGCGCTGTATTACATCGGCGGCATCATCAAGCACGCGCGCGCGATCAATGCCTTCACGAACCCGGGCACGAACAGCTACAAGCGGCTGGTGCCGGGATTCGAGGCGCCGGTGATGCTCGCGTATTCCGCGCGCAACCGTTCGGCGTCGATCCGGATTCCGTGGGTGCCAAACCCCAAAGGTCGCCGTATTGAAGTCCGCTTCCCGGACTCGACCGCGAATCCGTACTTCGCGTTTGCCTCGATGATGATGGCGGGGCTCGACGGCATCCAGAACAAGATCCATCCGGGCGAGGCCTCGGACAAGGATCTCTACGACCTGCCGCCCGAGGAGGCGAAGAACATCCCGGAAGTCTGCCATTCGCTCGACATGGCGCTCGATCATCTCGACCGCGACCGCGAATTCCTGAAGCGCGGCGGCGTGTTTTCGGACGACCTGATCGACGCCTATATCGCACTCAAGCAGACGGAGGTCACGCGCTTCCGGATGTCGACGCATCCGGTCGAGTTCGACATGTATTACAGCCTCTGAGTCCCCAGGCTCCGGCGGCAGGGACGGCGATCACAGATTACCGCCCCGGCTTTGTCAGTCCGGCAGACTCCGGGCTATGCTGCAGGGATGCGCATAGCCCTGATTCTCGCCGGATTGATGCTGTCCCTGGCGGCCGAGCCCCAGGAGATCTACCGGTGGGTGGACAAGGACGGCGTCGTCCATTACGCGGACCAGCCCGGCGCGCCGAACGCCGAGCGGGTGGAGATCGCGAGTTCCAACGAATACGAGGCCACGCCGCCGGAATCCGGCGGCTCGGCGTCGTACAGCCAGCCGCAGGCGCGGATACCCTACGTTTCGCTGAGGATCACGCAGCCGGCGGCGGACGAGGTGTTCTTCGGGGCGGACGCGAACATCACCGCGGCGGCCGAACTCGGCGGCGAACTGCAATCGGACCACACGCTCGTGTTCTTTCTGGACGGCAACCGCATGCCGGCGGAAGGCGAGGGCTCGGTCCAGCTGCCGGCACTCGATCGCGGCACGCATTTCCTGCGTGCGGCCGTGCTCGACCAGAACGACCAGCCGCTGATCTCGAGCGAGCAGGTGACGTTTCACGTCCGCCTGCCCTCGATCAACACGCCGCAGAGCCCGCAGGCGCCCAAGCCGCCGCCGAAGCCAAAGCCGAAGCCTGCCACCTGACCGGCGCCGTTGCGGCGCAGGAATCATGCGATGCCGCATGATTCCGCCGCGGCGAACGCGATCGATCCCACTGCAATCCTCGACCTGCTGGCGACGGCCGTGGTCGTCGTCGACGCCGACGGCAACGTGCGCTTCCTCAATGCCGCCGCCGGCGACCTGCTGGCGACCGGCCCCGCCGCGGCCCGCGGCCGGCGGCTCGCGACGCTTCTCGCTGACGGCGCGCAGGTCGATTCCCTGATCCTGCGCTGCCGCGCGAGCGGCGAACCGCTCGCGATGCGCGGCTTCGAACTGGCGCCGGCGGCGCGCAGCGATTCGCATCACCTGGCCGACATCACGTTCACGCCGCTCGCCGACGCTTCGGTGCTGCTCGAGATCGCGGACACGACGCGGCCGAGCCGCATCACCCGCGACACGGCGCTCCTCGCCCAGCAGGGCGGCAGCCGCGTGATGGCGCGGCAGCTCGCGCACGAAATCAAGAATCCCCTCGGCGGGCTGCGCGGGGCCGCGCAGCTGCTCGAGCGCGAACTGCCGAGCGACGAGCTGAAGGAATACACGCGCGTGATCATCGGCGAGGCCGACCGGCTTTGCGCGCTCGTGGACAGCCTGCTGGGACCCGCGCGGCCGATCCGCCGCGAACCGGTCAACGTCCACGAGCTGATCGATCACGTCTACCGGCTCGCGCGCGCCGAGGCGCCGGCGGCCGTCACGATCGAGCGCGATTACGACCCGAGCCTGCCATTGCTCGCGCTCGACCGCGACCTGATGGTGCAGGCGATGCTGAACCTGGCGCGCAATGCCGTGCAGGCGCTCGGCGAGCGCGGCGCGCTGACCCTGCGCAGCCGCGCGCTGACGCACGCGACGATCGGGGCCGAAAGGCACCGCGTCGTGGCCTCGCTGCAGTTCGAGGACAACGGGCCCGGCGTGCCGGCCGAACTCGGCGAGACGATTTTCTATCCGCTGGTGACGGCGCGCGCGGGCGGCACGGGGCTCGGCCTCGCCGTCGCGCAGGACATCGCGACGCGCCACGGCGGCATCATCGAATTCGACAGCCGACCGGGACGCACCGTGTTCTCGCTGCTGCTGCCGATGGAGGAGCGTCATGACGAAGCCGCTTGATGTCTGGCTGGTGGACGACGACGCGTCGATCCGCTGGGTGCTCGAACGCGCGCTGCGCCAGGGCGGGCTTCAGCCGCGCTCGTTCGAGCAGGCGGATGGCGCGCTTGCGGCGCTCGCCGAGGGGCTGCCGGACGTATTGATCACCGACATCCGCATGCCGGGCACCGGCGGGCTCAAGCTGCTGGAGCGCGTGCGCCGCGATCATCCGCGGCTGCCGGTCATCGTGATGACGGCGCATTCGGACCTCGACAGCGCGGTCGCCGCCTACCAGGGCGGTGCGTTCGAATACCTGCCGAAGCCCTTCGACATCGACGAGGCCGTGGCGCTCGTGCGCCGCGCGGCGACGCAGGGCGGGACGGGCCGCGGCATTGAAGTTGCACCGGCCGCGATCCCGGGCATCCTCGGCCACGCGCCGGTGATGCAGGAAGTATTTCGCGCGATCGGGCGGCTGTCGCGCTCGAGCCTGTCGGTGCTGGTCACGGGCGAGTCGGGCACCGGCAAGGAGCTGGTCGCGCGCGCATTGCACCGCCACAGCCCGCGCGCTGCCGGGCCCTTCATCGCGCTCAACACCTCGGCGATCGCATCGGAACTCCTGGAATCGGAGCTGTTCGGGCACGAGAAAGGCGCATTCACCGGCGCGGACGCGCAACGTCGCGGCCGCTTCGAGCAGGCGAATGGTGGCACGCTGTTCCTGGACGAGATCGGCGACATGTCCACGGCGCTGCAGACGCGGCTCCTGCGCGTGCTGGCCGAGGGCGAGTTCTACCGCGTCGGCGGCAGCGTGCCGATCCGCGTGGACGTCCGCGTGATCGCCGCGACGCACCAGGACCTCGACGCGCGCGTCCGCAAGGGCCTGTTCCGCGAGGACCTGCTGCACCGGCTCAACGTGATCCGCATCCGCGTGCCTTGCTTACGCGAGCGGCGCGGCGACATCCCGGAACTGCTGGTGCATTACCTCGCGGTCGCCGCGCGCGAGCTCGGGGTCGAGCCGAAGACGCTGACGCGCGACGCCGAGCGCCGCCTCGTCGCCTTCGACTGGCCCGGTAACGTGCGCCAGCTCGTCAATGCCGCGCGGCGGCTCACCGTCACCGCGCCCGGGCGCGAAATCCAGAGCGACGACATCCCGGCAGACTTCGGCGGCGAGAGCGGCGAAGCACCGGCGCAGGACAGCTGGAGCCGCGAACTGGAGGCCTGGGCAACACGGCAACTGTCGGCAGGCGGCGCGCCGCTGCTCGACGTGGCGGGCCCGGAATTCGAGCGGACGCTCGCGCGTGTCGCGCTCGCGAGTGTCCAGGGCCGCCGCCAGGAGGCCGCGAAGCTGCTCGGCTGGGGACGCAACACGCTGACGCGCAAGTTGCGGGAACTGGGAATCGGCGGCGGCTGAATCGGCGCGCCGGTTCGCGGCAGGTTGGCACCATTGCAAATCCGCATGGGGGTTTGAATGACACAGCTCACTTGCGCCACTTGCGGCGATCGTCGCGGTGCTGCTGACCGGCTGCAATGACGAGGCTGACGGACAACGAGCGGGACCTGCAGGTCGTTCCCAGCCAGGGAACGGCTCAGCAAGCTCAACGCAGCGCAGCCCGACGCCGCGCCGGCCACCGTGGAGCTTCCGTGTGAATCAGCGCGCCTGCTCAAGATCCGCACCGTGGAACGGACGGAAACCGAGGGTCGGAGGGCCTGTGCCGCCGACCAACGAGGGCGAGCCGCGACCCGTCGGCCCGGCTTCCGGCGCGATCTATTACCTTTCGCTCGACTGCGGCGGCAAGACTTACGTGGCCCGGGTTCCGGGCGGCACGCCGGGCTTCCAGCCGGAAGAACTGGAAGCAGCCGGTACGCTGCGTTTGCGGGCCGAGGGTGGAAAGATCTTTCTGAAGAGCAAAGCCGGCACGGAGTTCGAGGCGACAGTGATCGCCGCACCCACGGCGGAAGCCCCGCCGCCCGGATAAGGAAAAGGGCAGGCCGGTTGGACCGGCCTGCCCCGTCGAACGACTGCGCGAAAGCCGCGGCCTTACTTGACCACGGACGTCACGACGACGTTGTCCAGGAAGACACCGCATCCGGCGCTGCCCGGCCGGACGTCCAGGCAGGTTCCAAAGGAATCCTGCGCGAATTCGAACCGCAGTTGCGCCAGGCTGGCCTGCATGCCCGGCAGGCGCATGCGCACATGCCTCACGCCACCCGAGTCGCCCGCCCACACCGACATGTCCTCGAAATAGCTGGGGTTGCTATTGCGCGGAAAATGCTCGGGATAGTGGAACAGGCTACCGGTCGTGAACTCGTCTTCGAAGGCTTCGGCCAGACAGAACGCAGGGTCCGGCCTGGCGTCACGTCCGTCACGCGCAGGAAGAAGCCGTCATACGCGGTCGTCTGCAGGACCGGGTCGTCCTCCGTGTCGGTGCAGACGTCGAACTCGACGACCACATACTGCGCGTCGGCAGGAACGCTGAACGTCGGGCTGATGAGGCGCTCCCATCGCGTACGTGTCGGCGACATTGTCATTGGCGTGGAATGCCCCGTTGGACGCTCCGCCGCAGAAGGTATTGGAGGTCGTCCACGGAATTGTACGGTGCTGCCCGCACCGTGGGACTGCAACCCAGCCGGCCGGCAGCGTGCCTGGATGCCACGCCGTTGAAATCCTGGCTCAGGACGGTCGTGCTGACCGGCGTGCCGGTGTCGAGCGATGTCCGTAGCGTAGCGGCACCATCCAGCGAGAGCACGATCAGACGCAGATCGATCGGCGTTCCCGGCGCGACGGAACCATCGACGCGAATGCGATACGGTTTCGAATTCGAGCGCGTGGCTCCTGGCGTGATCGTGCCGTAAGTTCCGAGACTCTTGAGCACGGTAACGCCGGGCGTGTCGCTCACCAGGACACCGATCGGCGATCGCACATTCCCCTTGTTGAGCGGGTTCGTTACGTAGTTGTTGAGAGGCACGGTGATATCGGCCGTTTCTCCCGGATTGATGAAGCCATTGCCACCGCTGTCGCTGAAGGTCACAGCGCCGACATTGACCGAAGCGTGGGGGAGGTGCTCGAACAAGCCGAGGCGACGCACCGTCGCGTCGATGCCCGTCAGCGTGCCCTCGGGCTGCCCGTCGGTGAAGCCCAGCGGCGGGCGGTTGGCCAGGGCGAATCCGGCGAAGAATGCGCCGTCCTGCGACACGGCCTGGATGTAGTCACCCAGATTCGGCTGGCCCGTGTCGTTGTTGTGCCCGGCATGGAACGGCTTGAATGTCAGCGGCCTTGGCTTGCTCCAGTGGCGACCGCCGTCGTTCGAGAACGTGTAGGTGACCTCCGACAGATCGCCGCTGGCCGCGATGCCCTGGTCATAGTAGAACACGGACACGCGCCCGAGTCAGGCTGTCCACCGTCACCCACGGGAACCACTGTGCGCGATCGGCGCCCGGCCGGCTGTTGAGCAGCATCGGCGCCGAGAACGTCAGGCCGCGATCCGTGCTGCGCTGGAACACGATGTCCGCGCCGTCGGCATTGTTGTTGTTCGAGTGGACCAGATAGATGTTCCCGCGATAGCGGCTGTGCGAATTGTCGACCGCGATGCTCGGCGATGTATTGGAACGATCGTTGCCAAGGATGTAGTCCTGGGTCAGGAACTCCGGCGAGGTTTCGATCGGCGCCTGCCAGGTGTCGCCGTTGTCGGTCGAACGAGCGAACGCGATGGTATTGCCGTACCCGAACAGGTCGCCGGGGAACGGGAAACGACGCCAGGCCGCATACACATTCGAACTGCCGTTACCCGCAAAGCGCGGAACTGATGATCTGTCCGTCCGCGATCGTGCCCGAGATTGTCCGGCGGTTCGCGGCCGGCCAGGTCAGGCCACCGTCATCAGAGAATGCAGACAGCATGCCTGACGTTTCCGTCGGCCTGGAAGTTCGTCCATGTCATCATCAGCCGACCCGTATCCGGATCGACGTCCATGAACTCCTTGTCCGCGGCATCGTTAAGGAATACCGGATTGGTGGCTGCGACGACCTCGTAGGGTCCTGTCCAGGTGTGGCCGCAGTCAGTTGACCGGTGGACGCCCATGGTCTGGGCGGCGACGGTATCCGCATTCGCCGCGATAATGATGGACGAAAAAAGAAAGGCCCCCGCCATTGCTCGGGATCCCGAAGACCTGGGCAGCAGAGTCCCGCCGAGGTTCGTGTCGCCGGGCGACGGGAGCTGCCCGCCGTCGACAAAGGTGTTGCCGCCATCGTCCGAATACATGAAGCCCGAGACGCTCAACGGGTTGAGCGCAAATCCGCGCTGATCGTTGAACCCGACCACGACGTGCTGGCCGGTGCTGTCGATGGCGATGGTTATTTCTGCTTGCCCGCCCCGTGGGCCATCCTCACGATAGCCGCGCCCGCAGTTGGGATCGTTCGTGCAGGCATCGTCGTCCTGCGGATCCCGCAGGGACGCCGAACCAGGTGCAGGGGCGATGCGGAAGCGCGTGCCGTCACAGCACCTTTGACCGCGACCACACTGCGCTGAGGCGCGCCACTTCTGCCGCGGCACGCGCGCCATATCCGACGAACGCACGGCGCGCGGGTTCGCGCGCTCCGCGCTGTCGAGCGCGGCGCCACGCGGCGGCAGCGGCGCCGCTACTGCAACCGCCGCCAGCACGGCGGTCCCGATAGCCAGAGTCAAACCCATCGATAGTTTGCGCAATGTGAACAACATTGACCTGTCCCCTATTTTCTCGACGTCATGTAAAGCAAATCTGGTCGAACGGGTCACCGCTCGACGCGCTCGCTGGCGGGGGCCTGATTGATCGACCGAAAGCTTTCGCTTACGGCCTTGCGATCGTCACGACCGGTGAGGTCCAGGTCTCCCAGTCCGCGGCGCGCGATTCCCTTCCCAGCGCCTTGAGCACGGAAACCTTCACCACGTACTGGCCGTTCGGCACGGTGAAGAACTGGTTGGGATTGCTGCCCACGCCGGAGAACGTCGTGCCATCCCACGTGAAGGCGAAGAAGCCGCCGGGCGTGGAATTGCGGGTCACGAACTGGTCGTCGCTGACCCGGCGCCAGTGCTTGCCGGTCACGGCATCGAAGGCTTCCAGACGGACTCGACGGGACAGGTGGTCGAGGTGAATCAAGAAGAACGGGATGTCGTTGCCGATCAGCGTGTAGGTCGCCCCGGCCGGCCGGTTGAAGAAGCTGGATCCGACCAGCTGCGCCAGCCACGGGAACCCGTTGGCCGTCGGTGTCAGCACCACGGTCGACTGGTAGTCGCCCTTGAAGCCGGCGTACGGAACCCGATAGACCGGGCCGCCGCCCTGCGGTGTCAGCACCACATAGCCGCCGTAGAGACTGCGGTCGGGCAAGGCCCCATTGGCGGCAATCGTGACGTCGAACTTCGCGCTGCCCTTGGCCGGCACGGTAACACTCGGCACACTGAAGCTCACGGTGGACGGCGCATCGAACACGCCGCTGATGTTGTACGAAGCACCAGTCATCGTATTGGGTCCCGCCGCACCGCAGCGACCTGGCCCAAGTCATACGTGACACTGCTCTTGCTCTGGTTCTTGACCGTGATCCGCGTGGTCTTCGGCCCGGCCGCGCTTTCGCCGGTCGCGATCTCGCTGGGGGTCACCAGCGTGGTCGCCTGGACGGCGCCCACGATGTCGAGCATGCCGGCACCCTGGCGGAACGAGTGATCCAGGAAGCCCAGGGCCGCATTGCCCGACCAGTTCTTCGGATCGGCCGAATTCTGCAAGCGTATCTTCAATGCGCCCGGCGAGAGGCTCGGCTTGGCCTCGAGGAGAAGCGCGGCGCCGCCCGCGACATGCGGCGACGACATCGATGTGCCCGACAGCGTGGTCGCGCCACCCAGTTCGAGCGGGAAGGACGAGAAGATGCCACCGCCCGGTGCACCGATGTTCGGCTTGAAGCTCAGGTCAGCCGCCAGGCCGAATGAGCTGAATCCGGAGATCAATCCGCCGGTGCCGTACGGGAAACTCACATAATCGCCCGTCCAGGTAAGCGTCGTAGGACCGCCCGCGATGGCTCCATCGAGCGTGGCCCCCTGCGCCGCCGTGATGGCAACCACCGGAATCGTGATCGCCGGCGTGCCGGCGACCGTGGGGTTGAGCGCGCCGGCCGCATTGTTATAAAGAACGGCGGCTGCTGCGCCGGCGTTCATCGCGTTCGTGGCCTTGACGAAGAACGTGCAGGTGCCGCGACGAATCAGCGCCGCCATGCCGGTCAGGCTGCCTGCTGGCAATGCGACGCAGGCATCATCGGCGGTTACCGTCGTGCCCGTTTTCGCCATCGGCAGACGCCGGAGGTCGGCGCCAGCGGCGAGCCGGTGGCGGCATTGTAGCCATAGGGCGTTGCATTGACGGTGAACGAGCGCTGCGCATTGTCATACGAGGCAACGCCGATCACATTGGTGCCCGTGCCTGGCGCGCCGGCCGCGAACAGCGCATCGGGCGATGAGCCGCCCGGGCCGTTGTTGCCGATCGAGGCCACCATCACGACGCCGTGGTTCGCAAGGCGGTTGGACGCCTGTGCGGTCGGGTACTGCGGCCACTGGCGTCCCGAGCCGAGGCTCTGGTTGATGACCTGCATGCCGTCGGCGAATGCGCGCTCCAGCGCGGCGATGATGACGTCCGAAGAGGCCGAGCCGACGCAGCCGAAGACGCGATAGGCGCCGAAAGTCACTCCTGGCGCGACGCCCCGGATGCCGCCGCCGTTGCCGCCGACGATGCCGGAGACGTGGGTGCCGTGGCCGGCGCAGTCATCCGGATTCGGATCCGGCACCGGGATCAGCGCCGCGCCCGAGCCGCCGGCGTCGTAGGCATCGCCGACGAAGTCATAGCCGGTGGTGACGCGCGCCGACGGGAAGGGTGTGGTGCCGGGTACGCCGGTACCGCCGAACGCCGGATGGTCGATGTCGATGCCGGTATCGACGATGCCGACCTTCACGCCGTTGCCAGTCAGGCCGAGATTGTCCTGGGCTTCCTTGGCGCCGGTCATCGTGATGGCGGCGACCAGGTCAGGAATGGCGCCAGCGGCCTCTTCGGGCGTGGGCGCAGCAATGGTTTCGACGGGATAGATGGCCTTGACGCCCGGGAGCTGCGCCAGCCTCATGCGGTAGCCGGACCGACCGCGACCGAGAGGCCGTTGAACAGCACGTCAAACTCGCGGCGCTCCGTATAGATCGATCCCTGCGGCTGCGGCCGCCGCCCTGAACGCCGCGTGCTCGGCGAGCACCGTGGCGAGACTGGTGCCGTCCGAGGTCGGCGCGCTACGTCAGTTCGACGAACCAGAGGTTTCCGCCCTCGGCCTCGCTGGCCGGAACGGATTCCTGCGCGGTGGCCGTGGCAAGGCCGAATGACAGCACCAATGCGCTGCACGCCAAGGTCGCTGCAAGCAACTTCTTCATGAGGATATGGCTCCGTGAATTTGCGGGAGCGATGCTTCCCGTCATCGTGTCCGGCCCGTCGTTATCAGATACGAAACCGCGCGACCGAAATCCGGTGGTGGACCGGGCTTCGCGGAAGCGCTGCGGAATCGAAAACCCCCTGTTCCCGGATGACGCGGCGTTCTTATGTCACCGCACGCTCAACTGCGTGCTGTATAGCATCGGCGGAAAAAAAGTTCACGATTTCTTTTCTCGCGACCCGGGTCTTTTCGCAGTGCATTAGTGACATAAGCTGGAAGGCACCACTTCAACTGTCGGCGCAGTTGGTGCTGCTTGTGCCCCGGATTCGCGGGCGCATCCGAACCGCATCATGTTGTTACCATTCTCATGGAATCTGCACGGGAGCCCAAGTGAAACAACCGTTTGTACCGCTTGCGGCGATCATCGCGGCGTCGCTGGTCGGCTGCAATCATGTGGCCGCGGCCAAACCCGCAGACCCGCAACTCGTGGCAGGCCAGGAGTCTGCCGAAGAATTGACCGTGGAGCAGCGAGACGTTGCGGAACTCGCCATCGCCGTGCTGGCAACGGACCTGGGCATCGCGAAAGACAAGATCGCGGTCGACACGATTCGAAGCATGGAGTGGCGAGACAGCAGCATCGGCTGTCCGCAGCCCGGCCAGGCGTATCTACAGGTCATCACGCCGGGCCACAAGATCACGCTGCGCGTTGACCGGCAGATCTATGTGGTGCACGAAGCCGGTCATCGGGCTCTTGTCTGCCACAACACCAAGGAAATCGGCGCCGCGGCACCTCAATTCAAGCTGGTTTTCGGGGAGCAGTTGAGCATTGCGCGCAAGGATCTTGCGGCGAGGCTCGGCGTGCCTGAAAGCGAGATCCGTCCGGTCTCGGCCGAGGAAAAAACCTGGGACGACGCGAGCCTGGGTTGCCCCGAGCCGGGCGTCGTCTACCCGCCGGGCCCGGTTGCCGGCTGGACGCTGAAGCTGAAGCACCGTGGCCGCGACTTCACCTACCACACCGACTTGAAGCGCACGATTCCCTGCCCGGCCATCGCGGCGGAATGATTCCGCCGCCATGAAAAAGGGCCGCCCGGTCGAAACCGGACGGCCCCGCGGTGCCTCAGGGCAGATGCTTCAGGGGCCGCAGAGCCCGAAGCTGCAGAAGCCTTCGCCCACGTCGTTCGTGATGTTGACGATGGTCAGGGCCTTGATGCCCGTGCCGTCGTTGTGCGAAATCGCACCGACCTGTTTCGCGCCCGCGCCCGTCGACAGGCCTGCCCAGCTGACGTCGATCGTCGCCGTCTGGCCGAGCGTCGCACTGGACGGACCCGATACCGTCATGTTGCCCGCATCAGGCCCGACATTCGGGTCGGTCCAGTCGAACAATATGAACTGCGCCGGTGCGCCGCCCGCAGTGTTGTAGCCGTGCACGAACACGACGTACGGATCGTCGATCGTCGGGTCGGTCACCGGGAAGCTGACGCTGACGCGCTCGTTCGATCCCGTGTTCCCGCTCGAAGCGATCTGCGTGCACACGAAGTCCGGGCAATAGAACAGGTACAGATCGAGATCATGGTTGCCGTCAACGTACTCGTTGAACAGCGACCACTGTGCATAGACCGTGCCGACCGGCAGGTCCATCACATAGGCGAGGGTCGTGCCGGGCCCGAAGAACTGGAACGAATTGCCCGGGTCATCCTCGACCGTGTCGAGCGTCAGGAACGGGTCGACCAGCCCATGCTTGCCATTCGAGTAGGCGCCGGTGTAGCCGAAGGTGACGTCGAAGGAAGTCGCGCCGGGCGTGCCCGTACCGGTGATTTCCTCCGGCGCGACGAGCGCGACGGCATTCACCGCGATCGGGCTGCGCACATGGTGGCCATGGTTGTCCGCCCAGACCAGCCTGCCGAATCGCCATTCTCCCGGCGGCGCGCTCTTGTTCGTGATCGTGACCTCAAATGCCGCCGATTCGCCGGGGTGCAGGTACAGGGTCCGCGGCGACACGGTGACCTTGAATCCTTCAGGCGCGGTCACGCTTGCCTCGTAATAGGAGCCGCTGTGTGTGGAGACATTTGTCACGGTGCGGCGGATCGTCTGCGAGCCCGCCAGCTTTCCGATGCCGATCGACGGGAGGTTCAGATCTGCCGGATCAAGTGAGTAGCCCAGGCCCTCCAGATAGCTGCAATCCGGTTCCGAGACGAGCGGCGTGACGGTGCCGCAGCTCGCCGCCAGGTAATCGAACAGGCCGGCGTCGTAGACGAGGCCCGGATTGATGGCATAGTTCGGATTGACATGGCCCGCGCCGAAGTCGAACGGATCCGCCGGGGTCACGCCGTCTTCCTTGACCACGTTCCGGCGCGCGGTCGTCATCAGCGCCGACTTGATCATTGCCGGGCTCCACGACCGGTGCCTTTGCCTGACCAGGGCTGCAAGCCCCGCGACGTGCGGGGTCGCCATCGAAGTGCCGTTCAGGTACTGGAAGAAATCACCGATCGAGCCGTCATTGGGCTCAGGCGTCGCTCCCGCGAGGATGCGTACGCCAGGCGCCGTGACATCCGGCTTGACCCAGTCGGGTTCCGTCGGGAACGGGCCGCGCGAGGAGAAATCGGCCATCACGTTACCGACCATCTTCTCCCTGATGAAGATGCCCGCCGCCAGCGACGCATTGACGGTCGTGCCGCCGGTGAGCTGGGCAAGAATCGCGAGGCCGGGCGCGTTGTCGATCATCACGCCCGGGATGGTCTGCGTCAGCGCCGTCGGGTCGACACCCATGACCACCTTCGGATTCGCGTTGGTATACATCAGGACCGCGGACGCGCCGGCATTCACCGCCGCTTCCACCTTCGCGACGAAGGAGCAGGTGCCGCGCGCGATCAGGACGATCTTTCCGCCAACCGATGCGATCGGCGTGCAGGCCTCAATCGGGTCCGCCGCGACCAGATCGCCGGTGACCGGGCCGGATTCCGCCAATGGCTTCGTGATCGCGCCTTCGAGCGCCGGGTAGTTACCGGCAATTGCCGCCGGCGAATTGATCTTCGCTGCGAGCGCGAAGGCGGTTCCGTTCTGTGTCGAAGCGGCAACCGAGGTCACCCAGGGTTCGCCCGCGGCCGTCGTTTCCGGTCCCGGACCCTCGTTGCCGGCCGCTTGGGCGACGAACACGCCTGCGGCGGCCGCATTGAGGAACGCGATGTCCACCGGATCGTTGAATGCAAATGCGCTGCCGACGGAGAAATTGATCACATCCACGCCGTCCGCCACCGCGGCGTCGGCCGCCGCAGCGCTGTCGGAGAAGAAGCAGCTGGAGGACGGGGCGCCCGGCGCCTGCCAGCACGCCTTGTATATCGCGAGGCGTGCGCGTGGCGCTATGCCGCTGATCTTCGTCAACGGCGTACCCGCGAGCGATGCCGTTACATTGCTGTTGCCGGCGGCCGTGCTTGCCGTGTGGGTTCCGTGGCCGTCGGAGTCGCGAGCGGAAAGGAATTCGCCATCGACCATCTCACTGGCTGCCAGGAACCCGTCCGCGAACCAGCGCGCGCCGATCAGCTTGTTGTTGCAGTCGTTCGCAGACCAGCCTTCGCCGGCCTGACAGGTGCCATTCCAGTTCTTCGGAGGCTTGTACCCGGTGCCGTCGAAGCTCGGATGCTCCTGCACCGCACCGGTGTCGATCATCCCGATCACGACGTTTTCGCCGGTCAGGTGGTGTTTCGTACGCAATCCGTTTTCCTCGTTCAGGAGCCCGAGGAACCGCGGGCTGTTGTTGGTATCAACGGGAATCGCGCGGTCTTCCCAGACACGAAGCACGGATTTGTTCTTGCGAAGCTTGGCGGCTTCCGCGGCCGTCAGGCGCGCAGCGAAGCCGTTCAATGCATGGCGGTAGCTGTAGATCTTGCGATTGCCGGCTCCGATCGAGGCCAGCACGGAATCCTGCTCCGACTCGAGGTGCTGGGCATACATCTGCGCCTGGCTCGAGCGGGAATCGTAGCGGGCACCGGCCGCCGGTGCCGTCTTCGCGAATCCCGACACGCCGCCCTGGTAGCCGATGCCCGGCTTGGCAGCCATCTGCACGACGTAAACCTTCGTGGCGCTGCGGCCCTGGGTGGCCTGCGTCGGGTCAAGTGTCAGCGCGGTGGCGTTCTTGCCCGGCGCTTTGCGGAAATTTTGCGCGGAAGCCGGCCCGGCCGCCGCGATTGTTGCAAGCACGACGACCGCGCTGCACAGCAGTGCCGCGTATGACGACTTCTTCATTGATTGAAGCTCCATGAATTGAAACAGGCTATCCCCGAGCCAGGTCGGCGGCTTTTAATCGTGCCGCTCGCTCTGTGACTGTGATCTATACCATTATCGGGCAACCCCGTCACATTTTTGGCAGTGCGGGAGTGACATAAGCCAGCTGCGTCAGCCGCAGTCGCCCGCACGGCCGGCTTCCAGCGAGCCGGTCAGCTTCGACACCGATTGAATCGCCGCCGTGCGCAGGTAATCGGCAATCCCCGCATTGATCTTCGGGCATACCAGCGGGTCGTAGAAGAGCGCCGTTCCGATTCCGACTGCTGTGGCGCCCGCAATCAGGAACTCGAGCGCGTCGGCGGCGTTCGTGATGCCGCCCTGGCCGATGATCGGCACGCGACGCGGTCCCGCGACTTCGTAAACCTCGCGCACCTTTAATAAGGCGATCGGCTTGATCGCGGGTCCCGACACGCCGCCGCGGACGTTTCCGATCACGGGCCGGCGCGTCTTCAGGTCCACGGCCATGCCCGAGATCGTATTGATGACTGCGAGCCCGTCGCTGCCAGCCTCGATGCACAGCCGCGCGTTCTCGCGGATGTCGGTCTGGTTGGGCGAGAGCTTGGTGATCAGGGGTTTCTTCGTGACCTTGCGGCACGCAGCGACGACCCGCGCGCTCATCTCGGGGTAGTTGCCGAACTGCACCCCGCCTTCCTTGACGTTCGGGCAGGAGATGTTGATTTCCATCGCGTCGATCGGCGAATCGTCGAAGCGCCGCGTGACCTCCGCGTATTCGTCGATCGTCGAGCCGCAGACGTTGGCAAAGAATCGCGTCTCGCCGAAATCGAGCGTCGGCAGGATGTTCCGCACGACGTGGTCCACGCCGGGGTTCTGCAGGCCGATCGCGTTGATCATGCCCATCGGCGTCTCGGTGACGCGATGCAGCGGATTGCCGAGGCGCGGCGCGAGCGTCGTGCCTTTCAGGACGATCGCCCCGACTTCGCGATTGGAGAATCCCTCGACGCGCGTGTACTCCTCCCCGAAGCCGACGCAGCCGGACAGCAGCACGATCGGCGAGACGAGCCGGAGCCCGCAGAACTCGAGCGCGAGGGACGGGTCCGGACGGGGGGCGGTGGCGGCCACGGCGCGATTATAGTGGAGGGGTCCCACGAACCCCGCATCGGCGGGCTGGCGCGATGTTTCACCTGATCCTGTTCGAGCCGGAAATCCCGCCCAATACCGGCAACATCATCCGGTTGTGCGCGAACACCGGCGTGACGCTGCACCTGGTGCAACCGCTGGGGTTCTCGCTGGACGACGCGCAGCTGCGTCGTGCCGGGCTCGACTACCGCGACCTTGCAGAGGTCCGGGAACATCCCGACCTGGCGGCCTGTCTCGCGAGCCTGGACGGAGCGCGCGTCTTCGCGGTCGAGGCGAGGAGCGGTGCGCGCCACACTGAACGGCAATACCGGGTCGGCGACGCATTTCTGTTCGGGCGCGAGACGCGCGGCCTGCCGACCGAACTTCTCGCGACGCTGGCCCGCAGATCGACTGATCCGGCTACCGATGATTCCCGGCAACCGCAGCCTCAATCTCTCGAACGCCGCCGCGATCGTCATCTACGAAGCCTGGCGCCAGCTCGCCTTCGCCGGCAGCGAGTAGCGAGACCGGCGTGCGGGATCCGACGGGGGCCCCTCGCTCCGCCGGAACTTATGCTTCGCTCGGAGAACCCCGTCACCTCGCGAGCGCCGGCCGTCGATAGCGCCACGACGGGTCGCGCGGCGAGGTGGGCGGTGGCCTCGCGAGCAAACTCGTAAGTTCCGGCGGAGTCGCGAGCGAGACCCCGCCGGATCCCGCGCGCGCCGGAACCCGGTCAGTTCTCTGAGCTGACTTCGCGCCCGAGCATTGACTTGACGACCTCCGGTATCGCCATACCTTCGTAGAGCACCTGGTAAACGTGCTCGCAGATCGGCATCTCGACGCCGAGCTTTTTCGCGACCATGTGCACGGCCTTCGCCGCGTGATAGCCCTCGACGACCTGGCCGATCTCGGCGATCGCGTGGTCAACGGGCTTGCCGGAGGCGACTGCGCGGCCGAAGCGGCGATTGCGCGACTGGTCGTCGGTGCAGGTCAGGACCAGGTCGCCGAGTCCCGCGAGACCCATCAACGTTTCCTGCTTCGCGCCGAGCGCGACGCCGAGCCGAACCATCTCGGCAAGGCCGCGCGTGATCAGGAACACGCGGCTATTGGAGCCGTAGCCCATGCCGTCGGAAGCGCCGGTCGCGATGGCGATCACGTTCTTCACCGCGCCGCCGATCTCGACGCCGACGATGTCGGTCTGCGTGTAAGCGCGGAAATTGTCGGCGGAGAGGCTCTTGGCAAGCGCGAACGCGAAGGCGTGATCGGGCGATGCGACGGCGATGGCGGTCGGGAGCCCTTCGCCCACTTCGCGCGCGAATGTCGGGCCGGAGAGCACGGCGAGCGGAACATTCGGGCCCAGCACCTCCTGCGCGACCTGGTGCGGCAGCTTGCCGGTCGAGAGCTCGAATCCCTTGCTGGCCCAGGCGACGCGCGCCCGCGGACCGAGCAGCGGCTTGATCTGCTGCAGGACGATCCTGAGCGCACTCGAGGGCACGGCGAGCAGCAGGTCCTCGCCGCTCGCGATGGCCTTTGCGATGTCGGGCTCGATCTCGAGCGAAGGCGGGAACTCCGCGCCCGGCAGGTAGCGTTCGTTGCGGCGCGCGCGCGCGAGCTCAGCGGGACTGTCCTCTTCGCGGCCCCACAGCACGGTCCTGCGGCCGCTGCGCGCGAACTGGATCGCGAGCGCCGTGCCCCAGGAGCCGGCGCCGAGCACGACGATCGGCCGCATGAAGTACCTCAGTTCGCCTGTTCGGGAGCGGGTCCCGGCTGGCCCTGGCGCGCGGCGCGTTCCTGCATCGAGCGCTCGAACAGCGCGTCGAAGTTGACGTGCGGCAGCAGGAACGGCGGGAACCCACCCTTGGTCACGACGTCCGACACGGTCTGGCGGATGTACGGGAACAGGATGTTCGGCGCGAACGAGCCCAGGATGCGCCGGGTCTCCTCGGGGCTGAATCCGCGCACGACGAACACGCCCGCCTGCTTGACCTCGGCAAGGTACACGGCGACTTCGCCGTTCTTGGCCTCGAGCGTCACGGTCAGCACGACCTCATGGGCGTCCTGCCCGACGGTGTTCGACGTGGTGTTGAGATTCAGCGAAATTTTCGGATCCTGTGCCTGCGCCGGCAGGAACGGACCCTTCGGGGACTCGAAGGACAGGTCCTTGATGTAGACCGTCTGCAGCGCAACCGCCGGACCCTGGCCATTGGTGGAGGGATCGCCCATGCCGCCGGGCAAGGGGGTGTTTTCGTCAGCCATCTTCGTTCCTCACATTGTCATTACAGAGTGTAGTTGCGCTTCATGCGCCTTCCGACAGCAGCCGGTCAAGTTCGCCGCTCCTGTCCATCGCCGCGAGTTCTTCCGCGCCGCCCAGGTAGCGCTCGCCCAGGTAGACCTGCGGCAGCGCGCGGCGGCCGCTCCTCGCCACCAGTTCGTCCCGGATCCCCGGGCTGTCCTCGACGCTGATTTCCGTGTACTCGATCCCGCGCCGCTGCAGCAAGTCCATCACCCGCATGCAGTACCCGCAGAAACTGCTCGTGTACACCGTCACCGGTGCCGCCGGCACTGTTCAGCCCTTCACGACCGGCAGGTTGTCCTGGCGCCAGGCCGCGAGTCCGCCGCGCAGGCTGAATACCTTCTTGAAGCCCGCGCGCCCCAGGGTCCGCACCGCAGCGCCGGCCGTCGAGCCCGTGTCGCAGCACATGATCAGCGTCTTTCCGGCCAGCTTCTCGAGCGCCTTGGTGTCGCCGGCGATCTGGTCGCCGGGCACATTCCGAGCGCCCGCGATGTGGCCGTCCTTGAACTGGTTCGCCGGCCGCAGGTCCACGAGTACCGCACCTTCATTCATCATGCGGATCGCGTCGTTGGGCGCGACCGCGGTCGAGCCCTGGCCCAGCCGCCGCATTTCATAGGCGACGACGACCAGCACCATCAGCACCAGGCCGCCGGCCAGGAACGGATGATTGGTGAAATAATCGATCAGTCGGTCCATGGGACGGGTCACGGGTCGGCCGCGTGACCCAGGGGAAAAAACGGCCGCGCATTATATCAGCGCAGGTAAAGGCAGCCCGTGGCCGCCATGGACGAGGGTTCGACCCTGAGAAAACAACGACTTATCTGCACAGGCGTGCTGCTGCTGCTCGTTTCGGCGGCAGCAGCGCCCGCCGAGCGCGATCCGGAGAAACAGCTGCAGCAGGTTCGCGAGCACATCGAGGACCTGCAGCGCTCGATCCGCCGCGACACCGATCGTCGCGACAGCCTCTCCGCGCAGCTGCGCGACGCGGAGGAAAAGGTGCGCGGGGCGCGCGGTCGGCTCGGCGGCGTGCGCAAGCAGCTGGCCGCCAGCGACGCGCGCCTCGCGGAACTGACGGAACAGCGCGAGCGCATGGAGCGGACGCTGCGCGAGCAGCGTGCGGCGCTTGCGACGCAATTGCGTTCTGCCTACATGAGCGGCCGCGAAGAGCAGCTCAAGATGCTGCTCTCGCAGCAGGACCCGGCGGCCTTCGGGCGCATGCTCATCTATTACTCCTATCTCGGCCGCGCGCGTGCCGGAAAGATCGCCGAGATCGAGACCGTGGTGGACGAGCTGGAGCAAGCCACGCGCCAGGAGGCGGAGGAGCGCGAGCGTCTCGCCGCGCTCGAAGCCGACAGCCGCAGGGAATTGTCGTCGGTCGACTCGGCGCGCGCCGAGCGGGGCGAAGCCGTCCGCGCCATCAATTCGCAGATCCGGAACAACAGCGACACGATCGCCAAGCTGAAGCGCGAGGCCGCGGGGCTCGAGAAACTGGTCGCGGACCTGCGCAAGGCGCTGCGCGACCTGCCGCCCGGCGCCGGGCAGGCCTTCGAAAAAGTGCGCGGCAAGCTTGCCTGGCCGACGGGCGGCAGGATCGTCGCGCGGTTCGGCCAGCCCCGCGGCGGCGGCCTCAAGTGGAATGGCGTGCTGATCGAGGCGGGCCGCGGCACCGAGGTCCGGGCGCTCTACGAGGGGCGGGTCGCCTATTCGGACTGGCTGCCGGGAATGGGGCTGCTCTTGATCATCGACCACGGCGGTTACATGAGCCTGTACGCCCACAACGAGCAGCTCTACAAGTCCGTCGGGGACCGGGTGGAGGGCGGCGAAGTCGTCGCCACGGTCGGCGACAGCGGGGGCCGCAGCCAGCCGGGGCTTTACCTCGAAATCCGCCGCGGGGCGGTGCCGGTCGACCCCGTTCCATGGTTCCGCCGGCCGGCCCCCTGATGTGAACTCCGTCTGATTCCGCAAACTGCGGATTACGTCAAAGACGCCCCGGACCGGCATCGGCGACTCTCTCGTATAGCCCGGCATTGCGCCGGACAGGAACGTATGCCCGTGGCTTCGAGCGCCCAGGAACTGCCGCTGCATCTCGCGAACGCGAGACCGAGCCTGGATCCGTACGGCCATCTGCTGCGGATGCTGATGCCGCGCGCGCTGGGAGTCGGAATCTATGACTCGCGCGGCCTGCCGCTGTGGATCGCGGACGGCTACGACGGCCCGGATCCGCTGCCGCTGGTCCAGGCGGCGCTCGCGGATGTCCCGCCCGCGACGACTGGCCGCATCGACGGCTTTGCCCAGGACCACCAAGGCGCTCCCGCCTACGTGTTCCGGCTTCGCAACAACGCCGGCGATGTCATCGCGGTTGCCACGCTCCTGACTCGCGACGGCGAGAACCGGCCCTATTCCTTCGTGCAGTCGCTGGTGCAGCCGGCGCTCGAATGCCTGCAGCGCGAGCTCGAGGCCCGCGTCAGCGTGGACGAACTGATGCGCGACCTGGAATCGCGCGACGCGGACCTGGAACTCCTGCTGCACATGGCGCCCGACGATCCGGACAGCCCGCTGCAGGGCGACGAGCTGGGCGCACTGGTGCAGACCTGCGTGGACCATCTCGGCTGCCTGCTGGGCGCGCTCGTGGTGCCGGAGCGCAATATCGCGATCTGCAAGGCGCCGACCGGCGAGAAGCCGCGCGTCGAGATCCTGACGAAGATCCATCGCCACCTGCTGAACTGGGCGCAGCTGCAGCGCCGCAACCTCGTCATCAACAAGATCAAGCCGCGGCCGGTCGAACTGCCGCCATTCAAGATCCTGTCCACGCCCGTGCGCCATGCCTCCGGCCGCGTGATCGGGTTTCTTGCGCTGTTCCGCGAGGGCGAGGGCCCGAGTTTCGAGCCGCGCACCGAGCGTCTCGTCGAGCTGCTGTCGCGCAAGACGACGGCGACGCTGCAGGCCAATTTCGACACGCTGACCGCGCTGCTGACGCGCTCGGCCTTCGAGATGCAGGTGCGCGCCGTGATCGGCGCACGCCACGAAAACGCGCCGGATTGCGTTCTGTACATCGACGCCGACCGCATGCACGTCGTCAACGATAATTTCGGCATGCACATCGGCGACGAGCTGATCGGAAAGATCGCCGAGGTGCTGCGCAAGAAGGCGCGCCCGGGCGCGCTCGCGGCGCGCATCGCCGGCGACCGCTTCGCCGTGTTCCTGCCGGACTGCAAGCTGGAATTCGCGCAGCAGATCGCCGAAATGCTGAGGCGCCAGTGCTTCGAGCTCACCCACACCCGCGGCGACGGCACGGTGCAGGTGTCGGTCAGCATCGGCGTCGCGGAGCTGCCCGAGACGCAGAATGCGCTGGCGCATGGCATGGCGCAGGCCGAACTCGCCTGCAAGGCGGCCAAGGACCGCGGTCGCGACCGCGTCGAGATCTTCCAGGACGCGGACCAGAGCATCATGCGCCGGCACACCGACGTGCTGGTCGTGCAGCGCCTGCACGAGGCGCTGGAGGCGGATCGCTTCGTCCTTTATGCGCAGCCGGTGCTGCCGCTCGGCCCGGATCGCACCGAGCCGCGCTTCGAGCTCCTGCTGCGCATGATTTCGGAGACCGGCGAGATCCTGCCGCCCGAGAAATTCCTGTCGGCAGCCGAGCGCTACCAGCTGCTGCCGGCGATCGACCGCTGGGTGGTCAAGAACGCCCTCGGCATCCTCGGCGAGCACGCCGACAAGCTGAAGGGTTGCGGCATGCGCTTTTCAATCAACATTTCCGGCGCGTCGGTGGCGTCCGAGGAATTTGCCGAATTCCTGGAGACCAGCGTGAAAGCCTGCGGCCTGCCGCCGGAAATGCTGTGCTTCGAGCTGACCGAAACTTCGGCGGTGTCGAACCTGACGCGCGCCGACCGGCTGATGCAGCGGCTGCGCGTGGTGGGATGCAGCTTCGCACTCGACGATTTCGGGACCGGCCTGAGTTCGCTCGCCTACCTGAAGGCATTGCCGGTCTCCGTCCTCAAGATCGACGGTAGCTTCGTCCGCGATGCGGGCACGAATCAGCGCACCGAGTCGATGGTCCGCGCGATCGCACAGCTCGCCCATACGATGGGCATGGTGACGGTGGCAGAGTACGTCGAGACCGACGACCTGCGCACGCGCATGGCGAGCCTCGGCGTGGACTTCGGCCAGGGCTTCGCGATGGGCCGCCCGACCCCGCTGTCCGACGTGCTCGCGGACCTCGACCTCTACGAGGAGCTGGCGGCGCAGCAGGAGCAATAGGCGCCGGAAGATGCGGCCGCCCCGCGGCCACGGGTACCATGGGACGATGAGCGACCCGAAGCGCACGCTGCTTGTCGGCCTTGCCGGCGGAATCCTGGGAGTGATCCTCGCAGGCGCCGGTTTCTGGCTCGCCGGCCGCCCGCATGCGGCCGCGGACCTGCCACGCAAGGATGCGCAACTCCTCTCCGAGGTGCTCGACCGGATCCGGGCGGACTACGTCGAGCGCACCGATGACCACAAGCTCATGGCGAGCGCCATCCGCGGCATGGTCGGCGAGCTCGACCCGCATTCCTCGTTCATGGACAAGGACGAGTTCGAGGAACTCAAGATCGCGACTGAGGGCAATTACTCCGGGATCGGCGTCGAGGTGACGCTCGATGACGGGGCGATCGTCGTCATTACGCCGCTCGACGAATCCCCGGCGGCTCGCGCCGGCATCCGGGCGGGCGACAGGATCATTGCGGTCGACGGCAAGCCGGTCGATGGTACCGCGCTTGCCGAGTCCGTCGCGCGTATCCGCGGCGAGCCCGGCACGATCGTGAACCTGAAGATCGGGCGCCAGTCCGCGCCGGCGCCGCTCGAATTCGCAATTGAGCGGGCGATCGTCACGGTCCACTCCGTGCGCTCCGAAATACTGGAGCCGGGCTACGGATACCTGCGCATCTCGCAGTTCAGCGACACGACGGGCGCGGATTTCGACCAGGCGCTCGAGGCATTGCAGGCCCAGGCGGGCGGCCACCTGCGCGGCATCGTGCTCGACCTGCGCAACAACCCGGGCGGCGTGCTGGATGCGGCGGTCGAGGTTTCCGACGCATTCCTCGAGCGCGGCATCATAGTGACGGCCGAGGGCCGGGCACCGGAGGCGAGCTTCCGCATGGATGCCGCGGCGGGCGACCTGGCGCGCGGTGCGCGCGTCGCGGTGCTCGTCAACGAGGGATCCGCATCCGCGGCGGAAATCGTCGCGGGCGCTTTGCACGACAACAAGCGCGCGACGCTGATGGGGCGCAAGACATTCGGCAAGGGTTCCGTACAGACCGTGCTGCCGCTGGCCGACGGGCAGGCGCTCAAGCTCACGACTTCGAAGTACTTCACGCCGTCGGGCGTTTCCATCCACGAGCGCGGCATCGAGCCCGACATCGTGCTTCCCGACGCGCCGGCGCCGGACGGCCAGGGCCCGCCACCCGTCGCGAAAGACCCGGACGTGCGCGCGGCGATCGCATGGCTCAAGGACGAGAGCCCCGCACTGGCCGCGGCGAAAACCGCGCCGACCCGCCAGTAGCTGCAATGAAGCGCGTGCTCGTACCGCTGGCGGAAGGATTCGAGGAACTGGAGGCCGTCACGATCATCGACATGCTGCGTCGCGCCGGCGTCGAGGTCGTCGTCGCAGCGCTCGCAGGAAATCCCGTGAATGGGTCGCATGGCATCGCGCTCAGGGCGGATGCGGCGCTCGATGACGTGGCGGGGCAGGAATTCGACCTGGTTGCGCTGCCCGGCGGAATGCCCGGCGCATCTCGGCTGAGGGACGATCCGCGCGTCGGCGCGATCATCCGCAGGTTGCATGGCGGCGGCGGGAAAGTCGCGGCCATCTGTGCCGCGCCGATGGCGCTCGAGGCGGCTGGCGTGCTGAAGGGCCGTCGCGCGACCTGCTATCCCGGAGCCCTGGATCCTGCCGCGGACCTGACGCTGGTCGACGAACCGGTAGTCGTCGACGGCCGGGTTATCACCTCACGCGGCCCCGGAACGGCGCTCGACTTCGCGCTGGAACTCGTGACCCAGCTGCAGGGCCCGGCGGCCAGGCAGCGGGTCGAGTCGCAACTGCTGCGCAGCGTGGCCCCGCTCCCATGACGGAGCCGCAGGAAAAGCCGGCCGCGGAGCCGGAGACAGCCAGCCGCAGCGGCGACGCAGGGCCCACGGAACAGCCGAGCATCCGCAGGAGCCTGATGCGCGTGGACTGGCTGGTGCTGCTGGCCGTCGGGCTGTACGCGATCGTTCCGTACTCGCGGCCGGCGTCGCCGAAGCTCCTGTACGCGGCGATTGCACTGTTCGCGCTCTTCGTGCTGGCCCTGCGCTGGAAGGATTTCCCGGTGCGCGGCACCGGCGAGCGGATCGCGCTTTCGGCCGCTGCGATGGTCGCATTCATCACCGTGACCGCCATGCAGACCGGCGGCACGATGAGCCCGCTGGTCAACCTGTACCTGCTGCCGATCGTCGTGGCCGCGATGACGCTCGGCGCGCGCGGCGCGACGATCGTGTTTGCAGGCGTCGTGCTCGCCTACCTGTCGGTCATCGTCGGCGAAGGGCCGTTTCCGAAGCTGCCGGAGCTGCTGGTGAGGCTTTTCGGTGAACTCGGCCCCTATGCGCTGGTCGCATACCTGACCCAGGTGCTTGCCGGTTCCGTGATCCACGCGCGACGGCGCATCGAGGAAATGGCGGAACGGGACACGCTGACCGGGATGCTGAACCTGCGCGCATTCCGGGCGCTCCTGCATCGCGAGCACGAACTGCGCGCACGCACCGCGCGCGGCGGCTACGGGATCCTGATCATCGACATGGACCAGCTGAAGCAACTGAACGACGCGCACGGCCACCAGGCCGGCAACCGCGCGATCACGACGGTCGCTGCCGCGATCCAGCGCGCAATCCGCAGCAGCGACGTCGCCGCCCGCTACGGCGGCGACGAATTCGTGCTGTTCCTGCCGGAGGCGACGCCGGAAGTCGCAGAGACGGTTGCGCAGCGGGTGCGCAACAATGTCTACAAGAGCCTGTTCCCCGTCGGCGAACGGCTGCAGCGCATGACGGTCAGCGTCGGCGCCGCGAGCTATCCGCGCGACGGCAAGCAGCACGACGATATCATCGGTGCGGCGGACCTCCGCATGCAGCGCGACAAGGAACTGCGCCGCCGCAACGCCGTCGAGGCCGGAGCGGGCGGGCCGTGAGGAAAAAATGCGATCGTTGAGCAAGGGCTATATACAGAGCTTCGAGACGAAGGCGAGCGCGGCGACGCTCTGGCGGGCGCTGGTCGAGCCGGAGTGCCTCGCCCTCTGGTACGGCGACCAGGCGATTGTCGAGCCGCGCATCGGGGGCCGGCATTTCGCCATGTCGCGGTTGTTCGGGCGGCGCGAGGCATTCATCGAGCGCTTCGAGCCGGGCACGCGCCTTCAGCTGATCTTCGAGCCCGGCCAGGACTGGCCGCCGCTCACCGAGGGCGCGCTGGTCGAGGATCTGATGATCGACGAGCACAAGGGACAGCGGATGATGCGCGTGATGGGTTCCGGCATCCCGTCGAATGCGGACTGGGCGCCGGTGCTGAAGCAGCTGAAGACCGGGTGGGCGCTCGCCTTCGGGTTGCTGCAGACGCGGCTGCGCAACGGGGAAATCAAGGAACCCTCCGCATGAGTCGCGCGCTTGCGATGCTCGCGGCCTGGTGCCTGGCTGCGGCTGCACAGGCCACGGCTCTCGTGCTTTCGGGCGGCACCGTAATCGATGGGTACGGCAATCCGCCGATCGCCAACGGCGTGGTCGTCATCGAGAACGACCGGATCCTCGCGGTGGGCGGGCGCGGCCAGGTCCTGATCCCGGACGGCGCCGAGGTCATTTCCACCGAAGGCATGACCGTGCTGCCCGGTCTCTGGGACCTGCAGGTCAACCTGATGCGCCTGGGCCACGGCGACACCGCACGCTGGAACGAGACCTACGGGCCGCTCGCAGAAAAGGTCGTGATGCCGATCGCCGCGCGGCAGCTGCTGCAGGCCGGCGTCACAAGCGCGCGCGACACCGCAGCCCCGCTCGACGCCGCGATCAACGTGCGCGCGCGAATTCGCGATCACCTGATCGACGGGCCGACGCTCTACGTTTCGGGCCCTCTGTTGCGCAAGTCCGTGCCGCCGGGCACGGAGGATTGGCAGTGGGCGGTCAGCGGCGCCGCGGACGCGAAGGCGAAGGTCGCCCGGCTCGCGGAAGCAGGGGTCGATTACCTGCTGCTCGCCGAGGTGGATCTCTGGACCGCCGAGGAACTGTCGGCTGCGGTCAACGAGGCGCGCGCCCGCGGGTTGGCGGTGCACGCCTATGCCGACCGGCCTGCTGACGTCGAGCGCGGCGTCCTGCTGCAGTTCGACGGTTTTCTCGGCACCAACATGGGCGTCGCGGCATTCCCCGACAGCGTCGTGCTCGCGCTGCACCAGCGCCTGCTCGATCCCGCGGCGCGGCCGCTGTCCTGGAGCCCGGCGATTTCCGCGGTGCTGAACTTCGAGTCGCTGCGCCGCAACGCCGAGCCGCTGGACGATCCGCGCGCGACGGCGGAGCTCCCGCCGCTGGTCGCGGCCGACATCCTGGGGTCGCTCGCGAATCTCGATCGCGTGACAGGGCTCGAGATGCCCGCAATGCGCGCCCAGACAGCGTGCGCCAAGCTCGCCCAGCTCGACGAGGCGAAAATCCGGCTGCTGCTGGGCTCCGACGCGGGGGCGCCGGGCCACCTGCATTCGCGCGCGACCTGGCAGGAGATCGATTTCTGGGTGCACGACTGCAGCGTGCCGGTGGAGCGCGCGATACAGGCGGCAACCCATGACGCAGCCGTGGCGATGGGCGTCGGCCACGAGACCGGCGCGCTGGCGCCCGGCAAGTACGCGGACGTGATCGCGGTGCGCGGCGACCTGTTGCGGCACCCCGACCTGCTTCAGTTCGTGGACATTGTCATCAAGCGCGGTCGTCGCGTACGCTGACGGCCATGACGTCCTTCATCCTGCGCGCGCTGATCGCTGCATTGGGCCTCTGGCTCGCGACCGAGTGGGTGCAAGGGATTTACGTCAACAGCCCGACCACGCTGATCCTCGCGGCGCTACTGCTCGGCATCGTCAACGCGATCGTGCGGCCGTTGGCAATCATCCTGACCCTGCCGCTGACGCTGATCACGCTCGGCTTCTTCCTGCTGGTCGTGAATGCCGCGATGGTGGGGCTGGTCGCCGCGTTCCTGCCCGGCATGATGGTGCGGGGATTCTGGGCGGCGTTCTGGACCGCGATCATCGTCAGCGTCGTGAGCTGGATCGGGAATGCGCTCTTCAAGCCTGGCAAGGCTTTCCAGAAGGAATGAGCTTCAGCCCGCGCGCAGAACCTCGCCGTGGGCCAGGTAGTGGTTGATCCTTTTTTCCCAGTCGTGCATGAACTGGCGGTAATGCTCCTCGGTGAACGAGGCGACGAACTCGTCGCCCGCCGGGCCGAGACTGGTGTGCGAGTAGGTGACCGTCGCCTCCGATCCTCCCGCGGAGGGGCGGAGCTGGATCGTCAGCTTGCAGGCCGTGACGGCGGGCGTGATCTTGATCATCTCGATGAAGCCGTTCTGCGGCTCATGGCGGGTGATGTACCAGATCGCGTGGCCTGCGTCGGCATCGCTGAGGAAGACGCAATCGGGCTCCGCCACGCCGCATTCGCTGAACACGGCCTGCGGCTCCCATCCCTCGATCCAGTCGGCTTCCCGCACCGGGCACAGCAGCGGGAACACCCGCGCGGGCGGCGCGACGAGGCGTTGCGTGTAGATTCGCGTGGCGCGATTGGGCCTGGAAATGATCATGGGTCTTTCCTCCGCAGTTGCGACACCCAGCGCTCGAACTCCCGGGACGTGCGCTTGCCGACCTGGATCGCAGCCCCGCGCCGGAAGGACCGGCTGCCGGAGATGTGGATATAACCGCCGAGATCGCCCGGCAGGTAGAACTCCCCGTATTTCAGCATGGCGACCTTCTTCCTGCCGAAATGTCCGTAGAAGTACGCGAACTCGAACAGTACGTTCAGGTTCGGCAGATTGTGCTTCCTGTTGCGGATGCGCGTCGTGGATTCCGGCGAGAAGATCAGCAGCGCGCCATCCGCCCTCGCGCGGATGCGGTCGAGGTCCTCCAGCAGCGTGCGGCCGGCCGTGAACGCGTCCCACCAGGGCAGGAACTTGAGCGTGGGGCCCGCGAACTTCCGGATGACGGCGCGGGCCTGGGATTTCGCGGCCGAGGAGGAACCGATGAAGATCGTCGTCGCCATGATGCCGCCTATTTTGACGCGTTATGGCATGGCTTGGCACGCTGCGAAGGAATGCCGCCGGGAAGGCCCGGCTCCGGCCGCACCGGCCGCCGATTTCTGCTAGTTTTGCTGCCGGAGCCGCCCGGCACAGAACAAGAACCACCGCACCATGAGCATCCAGCTGCGCCTCACCGTGATGAACTTCATGCAGTTCTTCGTCTGGGGGGCGTGGCTCATCTCCCTCGGCGCCTACATGATCGTCACCCTCGGCTTCTCCGGGGGCCAGGTCGGCAGCATCTACGCGACGATGGGCATCGCGTCGCTCTTCATGCCGGGCCTGATGGGCATCGTCGCCGATCGCTGGGTGAACGCGGAGCGCCTGTACGGGATCCTGCACCTGACCGGGGCCGGGCTCCTGCTGTGGGCATCCACGGTCCGCGATTTCGACACGCTGTACATGATCATGCTGCTGAACGCGATGGTCTACATGCCGACGATCGCGCTCAACAACACGGTGTCCTTCAAGGTGCTGGAGCAGGGCGGGCTCAACGTCATCCAGAAATTCCCGCCGATCCGCGTCTGGGGCACGGTCGGCTTCATCGTGTCAATGTGGATGGTGGATTTCGCGGGCTGGACCAAGAGTGCGCTGCAGCTCTACATCAGCGCCGCCGCCGCTGTGTTCCTGGGGCTCTACGGATTCACGATGCCGAAGTGTCCCCCGGCGCGCGAGGTGGCGAAGAAGAGCATCGTTTCCGCGCTCGGGCTCGACGCCTTCGTGCTGTTCAGGCGCACGCAGATGCTGGTGTTCTTCCTGTTCGCGATGATGCTGGGCGCGGCGTTGCAGATCACCAATGCCTTCGGCGGCGCGTTCCTCGCGGACTTCTCGGGCACTTACCCGGATTCGTTCGGCGTGCTTGCACCCGAACATCCTGATCTCGATCTCGCAGATCTCCGAGACGCTCTTCATCCTGACAATCCCGTTCTTCCTGCAGCGCTTCGGCATCAAGGTCGTGATGCTGACCAGCATCGTCGCCTGGGTGTTTCGATTCGGCCTGTTCGCCATCGGCGATCCCGGCCCCGGCCTGTGGATGCTCGTGCTGTCGATGATCATCTACGGCATGGCCTTCGATTTCTTCAACATTTCGGGCTCGCTGTTCGTGGACCGCGAGGCGGAATCGACCATCCGCGCGAGCGCGCAGGGCCTGTTCATGGTGATGACCAACGGCCTCGGCGCGTTCTTCGGCAGCATGGGGGCGGGCATGGTCGTGGACCATTTCACCGTGGGCGGCGTGAAGGACTGGCAGAGCATCTGGTTCACGTTCGCAGGCTACGCGCTCGTGCTCGGGACTCGTGTTCCCGTTCGCATTCAAGTACCGGCACGAGCCGGGGGCTATTGGACAAGCGCGGCACGCAGCCTGAGCGTCGACATCCTGCATTCGAGAAATCTTTCGATTGCGTCGATCTCGCGGCGGATGCGCAGGCACGAGGCGTTTGCTGCCGCGACGCGAATAGCCGCCCGGTCCAGCAACTCGGCATGGATACCGCGCTCCATGCTGAGGACCTCGTATTCCTCGCGCACCCGCGCGAGATGTTCACGAGCGGCGGCGTAGCGGCGCCTCGCCGTGTGCAGTCGTTTCTCGGTTTCATAGCCGCCGAATTGCGGTTGGCCATTGAGACGTTCGGCAGAATCGTTCATCGCGCTTGCACCCGGTTCAAGGGCCGCGGAGGCCCGGTACGCGATCAATCTTGCCCGCGATTGGTGACAGACCGATGACGGCAGGATCAACGGCGGGTGACAGGCGTGGCGGCCCTAGGAATCACGTGCCGCCGGCTTGTGGGCCTGAAGCCAATTCTCGGCCTCAGCGACGGTCGAAAAAAGCGACACCGGGATTCCCCGGTTGACGGCGGCGGTCTGGGCGAACTTCATCAGGTCGCCCTCGGCGTTGACGTCGACGAAGGCGATGGCCGTGTACAGGCCGAGCGCCTCCTTGCTCCCCTTGAAGATGAGTTCGAAGACGTCGAGCGTGCGGAGCCGCGGCCCGACCAGGCGCTCCTCGATCAGCACGCGGAAACAGCCGCGGGCGATGCATTCGCCGCGCAGCTCGGCGAGGTACGCCGCCACGTTCTCCTTGCTGTTCTCCCCGGTGACGACGACGTGAAGAAAACCGGATTTCTGCTCGATCTTCAGTTGATAGCTCATGGTGCCCGCCCCCGGTTCCTCAAGCGGCGACGTGAGTCGCCTGGCCCGCAACGACATACCAGGTCACGAACAGCGCGCAGATGAACGCGCCCGGCAGGTAGCTGTCCGTGCGCCGGTACGTGAACGTCGCGATGATCGCGACGATGCTCATCAGCGGAATGAACTGGATCGCGATGATGGTCCGCAGCACGTCGCTTTGAAAGAATGCCAGCATGCTGCCGGTCGTGAGCAGCAGCCCGTACTGGATCTTCACGAACGCTGCGAATCCGCCGGCCAGCGCCACGATGTTGATCAGGTACTGAGCCACAGGCCTGGCGGTCGCGCGTGTGATGGCGCTGTGCAGGCCGCGCAGCGCCAGTACGAAGAAAGCGGTGAACGGCAGGAGGTAGGCGAGGAACGCCGCGAGCTGGGAGCGGCCCAGCAACTTCAGCGCCAGCACCCAGAAACGGAAATCCGTCGTGAACAGGAAATCGCATACCGCGAGGGTCGCATAACCCGCGGCGACTGTGAGCAGCGCAATGGCGAGCGATCTCCGCGCCTGCATGTTGAACCTGGGCCGGCTGCCCGGGATGAATGAAAGCCCGGCCACGATCAGGCCGTTCAGCACGGCCCAGACGGCGATCTGGTTGGTCAGGCTCTGTGGAAACAGGCGCGACGCCGGTGCGTACGACTCGGCGAACTGGAAGAATGGCAGCAGCGTCGCGACGGGCAGCAGGGCGCCCAGCACGAGCGAAACCCACCAGCGCCCATCACGGCGCGCGCCGCCAAGGTCGGGCGATGCGGCGAGCGGCGCGAACCAGGGCAGCGCCAGCAGCCAGTTGAAAGTCCCGAGCAGCAGCACGATGAAGCCGACGAAGGCGATCAGCGTGCCGATCTCCTTCCAGATCCAGATCTGGTCGTCCGGCGGCAGCGGCTTCCCGCCCGCCAGGGTCCGCTGGAACCAGTCGATGCTGTCGCCGATCGCTTCGGGCGACAGGTGATCCATCGCATGCGTGACGCGGGGTGAATAAAGGACGCGGGCCGTTCCGTCCTCGACGGATCCGTAAATCTTTCCTTCCTCGACCGGCGCGTTCGTGCCGAAGAGCGCCAGCAGCTTCGGGCTCTCTGCAACGTCGCGCGCGGCGCGCACGCCCCACATCAGCTGCGAGAACTCGTCGTAGCGGCTGAACACGACCGCGACATTGCGCGGAAATGTCGGCGTGCCCTCCGCGGCAAATGGCGCGCCCGTGCTGGAACCTTCGATGACCATGGATCGGTACGCGTCAGGGAACGTCGCCGCGGCGGCGAGCACGGTCCAGCCGCCCATGCTGTGGCCCTCGAGGCCGATATTCTTCCGGTCGACGATGTCGAGACCGCGGAGATAGTTGAGGCCATCCGGCCCGCCGAAGCCGGCGGCGAATGCGGGCGGCGCGCTGTAACCGTGGCCGCGCTGGTCGAGCGCGAGCACGACATAGCCGCGGCGGGCGAATTCGATCGCAAAACCGCTCTGGGTTTCCCGCGAGTTGATGTAGCCGTGCACCGCGAGGATGCCGGGGGCGGGGGTCGCAGCCGTGACGCCCGGGGGCACGTAGAGGAGTGCGCTCATCGTCGATCCGTCCGCGCCCTGGAAGCGGACGTCCGTGACACGGATGCCGCCGGCCGTCTGGACGAAGTGCGCGAGCAGGGAGCCGGCCAGCGTCAGCGCGAGCCCCAATGCAAAAAGCCGCCACCGATGGCGCACAGAAGCAAGCGAATGACGCAATTCGATCACTTGATGGCATCCCCAGTGACCATACTGATCAATATACGCCCGGTGCGGCAGCGAGGAGAACCGTGATGGCCGAGAACGAGGCAGTGCCGGCTGTTGGGCGACGTCCCAATGCCAGGAGCGCCAAGCGCGCAGCCCGCGCCGCGCGCGCCGGCACCTGGATTCCCTACATCACCCGCAAGATTCCGTACTACGAAGTGCTGGGCGAGGAAGGGCTCGCCACGATCGAGAACAACGCCGACACGATTCTTCAGGAGATCGGCATCGAGTTCCGCGAAGACCCCGAGGCGCTCTCCATCTGGAAGGCCGCGGGCGCGGACGTGCAGGGCGAAAGGGTGCGGATACCGCGGGGCATGTGCCGCCAGCTGATCCAGGCGACGGCGCCGCGCGATTTCGTGCAGCTCGCCCGCAACCCGGCGCGCAACGTCGCGATCGGCGGCAAGAACACCGTGTTCGCGCCCGCCTACGGCTCGCCCTTCATCCGCAGCCTCGACGAGGGCCGCCGCTATGCGCGCATCGAGGATTTCCGCAACTTCGTGAAGCTCGCCTACCTGTCGAACTCGCTGCACCACTCCGGCGGGACGATCTGCGAGCCGGTGGACCTGCCGGTCAACAAGCGCCACTTCGACATGGTCTACAGCCACATGAAGTACAGCGACAAGGCGTTCATGGGCTCGGTGACGCACCCGGACCGCGCCCACGACACCGTCGAGATGGCGAAGATCCTGTTCGGCGACGGCTACATGGATCCGCTGACCGGCAAGCCGAACACGGTGATCGTCAGCCTGATCAACGTGAACTCGCCGATGACCTACGACGCGACGATGCTCGGCGCGCTGAAGGTGTACGCGCGCGCGGGCCAGGCCTGCATCGTCACGCCCTTCATCCTCGCGGGCGCGATGTCGCCGGTCACGGTCGCCGGCACGGCGACCCAGACGCTCGCCGAGGCGCTCGCGGGCATGGCGTTCATCCAGCTCCTGAATCCGGGCGCACCGATGGTGTTCGGCAGCTTCGCGTCGTCTCTTGTCCATGCAATCCGGCGCGCCGACCTTCGGCACGCCGGAGCCCGCGCTCGTGCTCTACGTGATGGCGGCGATCGCGCGGCGCCTCGGCGTGCCGTTCCGTTCCGGCGGCAGCCTCTGTGCGTCGAAAATTCCCGATGCGCAGGCGGCCTTCGAATCGGCGCAGACGCTGGTGCCGACCTGCCTCGCCGGCGTGAACTTCGTGCTGCACGTTGCCGGCTGGCTCGAGGGCGGGCTCGCGATGGGCTACGAGAAATTCGTCATGGACGTGGACCAGGCCGGCATGATGCACACGCTGCTCGAGGGCGTGGACCTGTCCGAGAACGGCCAGGCGCTGGACGCGATCCGCGAGGTCGGGCCCGGCAAGCACTTCCTCGGTTGCGCGCACACGCAGGCGAATTTCGAGAACGCGTTCTACCGCTCGCCGATCGCCGACAACAACAGCTTCGAGCAATGGGAAGCCGAGGGCGGCAAGGACATGGCGCAGCGCGCGAATGCGATGTGGAAGAAGCAGCTCGCCGAATACGTCGCGCCGCCGCTGGATCCGGCCGTCGACGAGGCCCTGCTCGACTACGTCAACCGCCGCAAGGCCTCGTTCCCGGACTCGAACGTCTAGGGAGTCCCAGACCGCGCGCGCCGCCGGCCGCGGCTCGTGCCCTGCGCCGCCGATTCCTTGGTGGCGGGCAGTGTCACGACCTTGCGCAGCTCCGGGTAAGGCGCGCTCTTGTGCGGAATCGCCATCGCGTCGATGAAATGCGCCTGGAAGCGCGGTTCGATCGCGGTCTCGATCTTCTCGACGCGCCGGACCAGGTCCTCGATGGTCGTACGCGCCGTGGAATCGAGGAGCGCGATGCGCGCCCCGGCGCCGGCGGCATTGCCGACCGCTGCGACGTTTGCGAGTTCGCAATCGGGAATCATGCCGAGGATCATCGCGTACTTCGGGTCGATATGGCTGCCGAAGGCGCCGGCGAGCCCGATGCGGTCGACGCGCTCGATGGCGAGATGGTCCATCAGCAGGCGCACACCGGCATAGAGCGCCGCCTTCGCGAGCTGGATCGCGCGCACGTCGTTCTGCGTGATCTTCATCGGCACGTCGCCGCGATGCAGGACATAGGAGAAAGTGCGGTCGTTCGCGACGATGCGATCGCTCTTTGCGGCAAGCCGCCCGTCGACTACGCCGTCCTGGTTGATGATGCCGGCGAGGTACATCTCGGCGATCACCTCGATGATTCCTGAGCCGCAGACGCCAGTGACGCCGAGCCTGGCCGCGACCTTCGCGAATGCGGGGTCGTCGGACCACAGGGCGCTGCCGATGACCCTGAACCGCGGCTCGAGCGTCGCGGGATCGATGCGCACACGCTCGATCGCGCCGGGCGCGGCGCGCTGGCCGCAGCTGATCTGCGCGCCTTCGAACGCGGGCCCGGTCGGGCTCGAGCAGGCGAGCAGGCGGTCGCGGTTGCCGAGCACGATTTCCGCGTTGGTGCCGACGTCCACCAGCAAGGTGACTTCCGGCCGTTGATCCGGGCGCTCGGCGAGGATCATGCCGGCCGCGTCGGCGCCGACGTGGCCCGCGATGCAGGGCAGGACGTAGATGCGCGCATCGGGATGCACCGCGAGCCCGAGCGAGGAAGCGCGCAGTGTCAGCGAATGGTCGATGGCGAGCGCAAACGGCGCGCCGCCCAGCTCCGTCGGGTCGATGCCGAGCACGAGATGGTGCATGATCGGGTTGCCGACGAGCGTGAGCTCGAGGATGTCCTCGGGCTCGATCTTCGCAGTCTTCGCGAGCTCGACCGCGAGCGCGCTCAGCGCATCGCGGATCGCCTCCGTCATCTGCTGCGCGCCGCCCGGATTCATCATCGCGTAGGACACGCGGCTCATCAGGTCTTCGCCGAAGCGGATCTGCGGGTTCATGATGCCGGCGGCCGCGACCAGTTCGCCGCTCTCCAGGTTGCAGAGATGCGCGGCGACGGTCGTCGAGCCGACGTCCACGGCCATGCCGAAAGCCTTCTCGTGGAAGCCCGCCCACACGGCGATGATCTGTTTTTCGCCGTGCACCGCGACGGTCACCTTCCACTGGCCCTTGCGCAGCGCCTGCTGCAGGTCGCGCAGCACCGCGAGGTCGCAGGCGAGGCCGGTGAGCTGCCATTCCTTTTCCAGCGCTTCCATCAGGCGGCGCAGATCGCCGGACGGATCGTGCATGTCCGGCTCCTGCACCTCGACGTAGTGCAGCCGCACGACCGGATTCAGCTTGATCTCGCGCGCGTCGGCATCCTTGCGCACGACCTGGCGGTGGACCTGGCTGCTCGAGGGAACGTCGACGACGACGTCACCCTGCACGCGCGTCGAGCAGGACAGCCGGTGGCCTGCGGGAAGCGCCTGCTTGGCCGCATAGCGCAGCTCGATCTCGCCGACCGGCGTGACGCTCTCGGCGCTGGAGCGGACGCCGTGCTTGGCGAATTCACCCTCGGCGATCAGGACCTGGCAGCGCCCGCAGATGCCACGCCCGCCGCAGACGGAGTCGATGTCGACGCCGAGCGTACGTGCCGCCTGCAGGAGCGGCGTGCCGAGCGGAAAGCGCCCGCGCTTGCCGGAGGGCGTGAAGACGACGAGCGGGTTCTTGTCGGTCATGGTTTGCCGTTCAGGCGCGAGGCCGCTGGCCTCTTTCGCGGCGGCCGCGGCCTGGCTGGCCTTCCGCGCCGGGCGGGGGCGCCTCGCGGAAGCGCCGGATCCAGCGCGCGCAGTCGGGGTCGTGCCCCATCATCACGTCCGCGCCCATGCAGGCGCGCACCGTCTCGACGTGCAGCGGATTCGTGATCGCCGAGGTCAGGCCCGACGCGATCGCCATCGTCAGGAAGGCGCTGTTGATGCCGTCGCGATTCGGCAGACCGAAGCTGATGTTCGATGCGCCGCAGCTCGTATTCACCTTCAGCTCGTCGCGCAGGCGCCGCACGAGGCGCATCACCTGGACGCCGCCGCGGTTGATCGCGCCGATCGGCATCACGAGCGGATCGACGACGACGTCGCAGGCCGGGATGCCGTAATCCGCGGCGCGGTGCACGATCTTCTTCGCCACCTCGAAGCGCACGTCCGGGTCTTCGGAAATTCCGGTTTCGTCGTTCGAGATCGCGATGACCGCGGCGCCGTACTTCTTGATCAGCGGCAGTACCACTTCGAGGCGTTCTTCCTCGCCGGTGACCGAGTTGACCAGCGGCTTGCCCTTGTAGACGGCGAGGCCGGCCTCGAGTGCCGCGACGATGGACGAATCGATGGACAGCGGCAGGTCGGTGATCGACTGCACGAGCTGAATGGCCTTCGCGAGGATGGCCGGCTCGTCGGCGAGCGGGATGCCGGCATTGACGTCCAGCATGTGCGCGCCGGCCTCGACCTGCGCGCGCGCGTCCGACTCGACGCGGCTGAAATCGCCGGCCGCCATTTCCGCGGCCAGGAGCTTGCGCCCGGTCGGGTTGATGCGCTCGCCGATGATGACGAAGGGCCGCTCGAAGCCGATGACGACTTCCCGGGTGGCGGAGCTGACGACGGTATCGGTCATTGGGTTTCCTTGGCGGATAACGGTTCGGTGTCGCGCGCGGGATACCAGGGGACCCGGCCCGTGAGTACCTCCGAACGCTCGATCACCTCGGCGACGGATTCTTCCTGGCGGTAGGCCATCGCGTGGACGCCATGGATGCCGCGGATTGAGCGAATTTCCTGGATCAATTCGACGCAGAGACTGCGGCCCTCGCGCGCCTGGTCCTGCGCTCCCGCGAGCCGCTGGATCACGGCATCCGGAATGTGGAGCCCCGGCACGTGCGCGCGCATCCATTCCGCGGCTTTCGCCGAGCGCAGCGGGCCGACGCCGATCAGCAGGAAGGCCTTGTCGATCAGCCCGAGGTCCTCGACCGCGGTCATGAACTGCCGCAGGCGCGGAACATCGAAGCAGTACTGAGTCTGGATGAACTGTGCGCCGGCGGCGATCTTCTTCGCCAGCCGCTGCGGGCGCCAGTCGAGCGGCTCCGTGAACGGATTCGCAGCGGCGCCGAGGAACACGCGCGGCGCGAAGCTGATCTTGCGCCCGCTCTGGAAGCGGTGCTCGTCGCGCAGGTCGCGCGCGATGTCGAGCAGCGAGACGCAGTCGAGGTCGAACACCGGCTTCGCCTGCGGATGATCGCCGGCCTGCACGCCGTCGCCGGTGAGGCACAGCAGGTTGCAGACGCCCATGGCCGCGGCGCCCAGGATGTCGCCCTGGATCGCGATGCGGTTGCGGTCGCGGCAGGAAATCTGCATCACGGGCGCGTAGCCGACGTGCGTCAGGAGCGCGCAGACGCTGATGCTCGACATGTGGCAGTTGGCGCCGCTGCCGTCGGTGGCATTGATCGCATCGACGTAGCCGTCGAACACGCGGGCGCGGCGATAGACCTCGTCGGGATCGGCGGAATCCGGCGGCGCGAGTTCGGCAGTCACCGCGAAGCCGCCCGCGCGCAGCACGCGCTCGAAGCGCCCGGGAGAGACGTGGCCGGGCAGGATCGGCAGCGGATAGCCGGGAACCGGCTCGTCCTCGAACTTCATGTGGCGGCTCCCGTCTTCTCGCGCACGACGCGGAGCCACGACGAGCTGCCCTGCATGCGCTGGTCCACCGCGAGCTGGAGGACCCGCATCTTCTCGATGCCGCCCGGAATTCGCCGGCTGCCTTCGTAGGCCGCGACCCACACGCATTTCATCGACGGGATCACTTCGCAGTTGCCGTTCTCGCGCACGCCGCCGCAGGGGCCGTTGCGCAGCTGCTTCGGGCAGTTCATCGGGCAGGACATGCCGGTCGAGCCCAGCACGCATTGCCCGCACATCCGGCAGTCGAAGAGGAATCCCTTGAATGTCCGCTCCACGGCGGCCATCGGCCTTTCGACCCGCTGGTAACCGATGGCGCGCCAGAGCGGGGCGAGGGGGACGAGCATGCGCCTCGAGCGCGCGGTAGATGCGGTCGAGCGCGCCCGCATGACGCACGGACCATTGGCGCACGCTGTACATCGGCGGCCGCTCAGCCGGCCGGCTGCGGCGCGGGCGAGTCGCGGCGGCGACGCCCTTGGCCTTGATCAGCCGCTCGAGGTCCTCGTCCGTGTATTGCGCCTCGATGCGGCTCGCTTCCATCGCGGCCTCGTTCTCGATGTCGTCGCTGCAGGGCCGCGCGTCGCTGCGCCGCCATTCGGCGAGATAGAGATCGGAACTGCCCTTGCCGGCGCGCATCGCGGCGCGGTCGATCGCCTCCTGGAAGCGCGCCGACAATTTCGCCTTGGCCGTTTCCCGGCCGCGCCTGACCACGACCTGCGCGGGAATGTCGCGCCAGAGGATCAGCGTCAGGCTCGCCATTGCGCCGCCCGCGTATTGCCGGCGAATGCCACCAGGCTTTCCTTCAGGCCGCCGTAGCCGGTGGACTGGAACTGGTATTCGAGCCCGAGGCGCGCGGCAACGGCCTCCGCCTTGCTGGACGCCTCCTTGTCCGGTGCCTGGCGCGAGGTAGACCAGCCGCCGGTAATTGGCGAAGTACTGCGCCTGCAATTCCGGGTGCCGGTCGATGCCGAGCCCGCGGATCACGAGCCGCTCGAAGTGGCGCAGCAGGAAATCGGTCAGGTAGAAAGTGCCGGGCTCCGCGGCGGAGAGCGCCGCGAACACCGCGGGCGTCGCGAAGAATTCATAGCAATGCGCGCCTGCGATCCGCTCGACGCCTTCTTCGCGCAGCACGGCATCGAGGGCGCCGCCGGTGCCGCAGTCGGCGTAGGCCACGAAGATCTCGTCGTAGCGATCGCGGTTCGCGCGGATCTGCTCGCGCACCGCGCCCGCGATGCGTTCCGGCCGGTTGTGCAGTTCCGGCGGCAGGCATTTGACGTCGAGAGCGGACCAGCCGTTCGCCTCGCGCAGCGCCGCGATCTCGTGGGCGAGCGCGCCGCAGGCGATCACCAGTTTCCGGGCCTGCATGTTCACGGCGCATCCATCCGCTCAGTGCGCGGCGGCGCGGCGTGCGGCGATCAGCTTCTTCGCGGTCTCGACCGCGATCGCCGCATCGCGGCAGTAGGCGTCCGCGCCGACGGCCCTGCCGAATTCCTCGTTCAGCGGCGCCCCGCCGACCAGGACGATGTACTTGTCGCGCAGGTTCTTTTCCTTCAGCGGTCGATCACGACCTTCATGTAGGGCATCGTCGTCGTCAGCAGCGCCGACATGCCGAGGATGTCGGGCTGGTGCTGTTCGAGCGCCGCGAGATACTTCTCGGCCGCGTTGTTGATGCCGAGGTCGATGACTTCGAATCCCGCCCCCTCGAGCATCATCGACACGAGGTTCTTGCCGATGTCGTGGATGTCGCCCTTGACCGTGCCGATCACGACCTTGCCGATCGGCTCGACGCCGGTTTCCGCGAGCAGCGGCCGCAGGATCTCCATGCCGGCCTTCATCGCATTCGCGGCGAGCAGGACCTCCGGCACGAACAGGATGCCGTCGCGGAAGTCGATGCCGACGATCCGCATGCCTTCCACGAGGCCATCGTTCAGCACGCGCTCCGGAGACCAGCCGCGCTCGAGGAAGATGTCGCGTCGCCTCCTCGACCTCGGCCTTCAGGCCGTTGTACAGGTCGTCATGCACCTGCTCGGCGAGTTCCTCGTCGTTGAGGGTCCGAAGGTCGAACTCGCCTTCCGCTGATTCAGGCATTTACGCCATCTCCGCTCGTGTCTGGAGAGAGGATGTTAAGCGGCGGGCCGCTATCGGGACTAGCCGTTTCGCGACAAGCCCTTGTCCGCGGGCGACAAGCGACCGGGGAACTGAGACACGGCCCCGGACTTCTGGATCAGCCGCTCGGCGCTCGGCGGATGGCCGAACTGGTTGCGGTAGCAGCGCGAGAAATGCGGCGGCGACTTGAAGCCGCAGGAGGTCGTGACATCCATGATCGGCATCGCGGTCTGCAGCAGCAGTTCGCGGGCGCGACGCAGGCGCATCTCGAGGTAATACTTCTTGGGCACGCAGTCGAGGTGCCTCTTGAAGAGCCGCTCGATCTGCCGCCGCGACAAGCCCGGTCGTGCGCGCGATCCGGTCCAGCGACAGCGGCTTCTCGATGTGCTCCTCCATCAGCTCTGCGACCTTGATCATGCTGCGATGCGATGCGCCGATCTGCGCGCGCAACGGGACGTACTGGCGATCCTCGGCGCTGCGCACGCGCTCGAGCACGAACTGCTCGGACACCAGCTGCGAGATGCGCAGCCCGTGCTTCAGCTGGATCAGGTTCAGCATCAGGTCGAGCGGCGCCGTGCCGCCGGAACAGGTGTAGCGATCCCGGTCGATGCTGAAGACCTGGTCGTTGATCTGCACGCGCGGGAATTCCTCGCGCAAGCGCCGACAGGTTCTCCCAGTGGATCGTGGCGCGGTAATTGTCGAGCAGGCCCGCGCGCGCGAGCGCATAGCCGCCGGTGCACAGCGCGCCGAGCGCGACGCGGCGGTCCGCCAGGCGGCGGAGCGCGGTGAGCAGGGGCGCGGAGACCGCCTCGCGCACGTTGATGCCGCCGCAGACGAACAGGATGTCCACCTTGCCGAGCTTGTCGAGGGCGATGGTCGGCGCGATGTCGAGGCCGCTGCTCGCGAGTACCGGCCGGCCGTCGAGGCTCACGATCGACCATTCGTAAACGGGCTGGCCCACGACCCGGTTCGCCATGCGCAGCGGCTCGACCGCGTTCGAAACCGCGATCAGCGAGTAATTCGGCAGGGTCAGGAACCCGTAGCGGCTCTTCTGCAGGGCAGCGACCGGATCCACGCTGTCGCCGAGGTTTCGCATGGTCATTTCAGTATGCCATCGGCGCCGCCGCGGATGTCTGATTCCGACATAAGTCTGTCGCTTTTGGGGCTGCCAGCGGCCCGCCACCGGCTACACTTCCGCACATGAAAACGCATGCGCGGGTGGTCGTGATCGGCGGCGGTGTCGTGGGCGTCAGCACCCTCTATCACCTGGCGCAGAAAGGCTGGTCGGACGTGGTGCTGGTCGAGCGCGCGGAACTGACCGCCGGCTCGACCTGGCACGCCGCGGGCCTGCTGCCGCTCTTCAACATGAGCTACACGGTCGGCCAGCTGCACAAGTACTCGGTGGACCTGTACAAGCGCCTGCCGGCCGAGACCGGCCAGGACGTCAGCTTTCACGTGACCGGCAACCTGCGGCTAGCGACCTGCCGCGAGCGCATGGACGAGTACCAGAAGTACTGCGGCACGGCGAACACGATCGGCGTGCCCTTCCAGGTGATCTCGCCGCGCGAGGTCAAGGAACTCTGGCCGCTGGTCGAACTGGGCGGCAGCGCGGATACGCCCGCGATCGTCGGGGCGCTCTATCACCCGCACGATGGCCACATCGCGCCGGCGGACCTGACGATGGCGCTGCGCAAGGGTGCGCGCTCGCGCGGCGCCGAGATCTACGAGCAGACGGAAGTCACCGCCGTGTCGCAGGGCCGCTCCGGCGAATGGCTGGTGAAGACCAGCAAGGGCGACATCGTCGCGGAGCATGTCGTCTGGTTTTGGTGTGCTGCGAGTCTCATTTCTATATTTTCTCTACCAGGGCTGGCATTTACAAGTGGAGACTTCTGACAAACTAGACAATAATGAATAAAAAAGTTTATCCCTATATAATTGTTGTTTCAGCAATTTTATTTTTTATTCCATTTCTGGGTTCAGTTCATCTTTTCGACTGGGATGAAATAAACTTTGCTGAATCGGCACGAGAGATGATAGTCACAGGCAATTTCAGCCGCGTACAAATTGACTTTCATCCTTTCTGGGAAAAACCACCTCTGTTCTTCTGGATGCAGGCCCTGAGTATGAAGTTATTCGGGATCAATGAGTTTGCTGCACGTTTCCCTAATGCTGTAATAGGAATCTTTACACTTTTAACATTTTATTTTCTCGGAAAGAGACTTTACGATGAAAAATTCGGATTAATATGGGCACTGGCTTACCTTGGATCGTTTCTTCCTCACCTATATTTTAAATCGGGTATTATTGATCCATTCTTTAATTTTTTTATTTTTCTGGCTGTTCTCTTTCTGGCAAAAAGTATCAGTAAAACAGGTGAAAGCAAAGGATTTAAATATGCTCTTTTTGCCGGAATTTCGATTGGTCTTGCGACACTTACAAAAGGTCCTGTCGGACTGCTGATTGCAGGAATTTCAGTGCTGGTTTACTGGATAACAATGAAATTCAAAAAAATTTCAAACTGGAAAAATATACTGGTCTTCTCAGTTTCATGCCTGGTAATCACCTGCTTATGGTTCGGACCTGAGATGATCAATAACGGTTTCTGGTTTATCAGGGAATTCATAAAATATCAGGCTGACCTGTTTCTTAAACCTGTTGCCGGACATTCCGGACCAATATATTATCATTTCGTTGTCGTTTTCCTCGGATGTTTTCCAATCTCCGTTCTGGCTCTACCGGTTTTATTCAGGAAAAATTCCGATTCTAATACTGAAGGTAAATACTTTCTTAAATGGATGCTGATATTGTTCTGGGTTGTTATGATATTATTCACAATTGTTAAAACAAAGATTGTTCATTACTCATCGCTCACATATTTTCCACTTTCCTATTTTGCAGCTTACTTCGTTTATGGTCTGGTGAATAACAAGGAAGAGTTTAAGAAATACCTGGTATGGATCCTTCTGGTAACCGGCACAATATTTTCAATTATACTGGTGGGACTTCCACTTGTTAGCCAGCTACAAAGATTTATTAATACCTTATATAAAAGATGATTTTGCCATTGCCTGCCTGAATGCATCCGTAAAGTGGAATGGCTATGAGTTTGTGATTGGCGTTAGTTTATCTCATATTCCTTTTTATTTCAATGATAATCATAAGACGAAGAAAATTCTTCACAGGAATTATAACATTATTCTATGCAACAGCGTTCTGCATTTTCTTTTATCTGAAGTCAGTTGTTCCTAAAATTGAGGGATATTCACAGGCTCCTGCCATCAATTTTTTTAAAAGCATTTCCGGTCAGGATGTTTACGCTACAACAATAGGATTTTACAGTTATGCACAATACTTTTATTTTCAGAAAATGCCTGGAGGAAACATTGAAAGCAGTAATAAAGACTGGTTGTTAAATGGTGAAATAGACAAACCTGTTTATATGGTTGCCAAATCGACTTCAAAAGCTATGTTCGATAAACATCCTGATTGCATATTCATTAAGCAGGAAGGCGGATTCATGTTTTATTACAGGTTACCTCAACCGGTAAAATGAGAAAAGACATCGGACGATGTCTTTTCATAGTTAAATTAAAACCTAAAATTAATGATGGCCGAATGGCCGTGTTGAAATCTTTACTCTTTATCTTTGCTGCAGTTGGCTCTTCATTAATAAGCATCGGGAAGTAAGCAGCGATAAGCTGTGTATTCAGCATGTCACCCTGTTTCCCCTGAGCTATGAGCTTCTGATGAAAATACTCACTCCTGTTAAGAGCTGCATCGGAAGTTTTATAACCATCCTTTTCAAATGATTTATCAAGTTTTTGAACACCGAAATAGTCTCCATTGCATACATACTGAACGGAAAGTTTGTCGGAAAGTACAATGTAATTTTTGCACTTTTTGTCTTTTGTGACCACGACAGTAACCTCCATTGGTGAGTTCTGATAGCTGATTACATAAGCTTTAAACTGTTCTCCGTTAATAGTGACCGGATTATTGGCTATCTCAATCTTGTAGTCTCCTAATGTTGAGTGAGTTTTTCCACTTGCAACAAATTCTCTTGAAAACGATGCAGTACTAAAAGCTACTATTAGTAATCCTGCAAATAACATTCTTTTCATGGCTTTAAGAATTAAATTTTTAATAATTTTAATCTTTAATAATACTTTTTAAGTGTCTGTCCTTTTTTGCTTCTGCTTCATCTTCATGAAGCTCTTTGTTTCAATGTTCATGTCAAAATTAGGCTATATATTAATGCCGGAAAAGGATAAATCAACGGACTGCACGTCTCATCTTACAATCGGTAAAATCCAGACCATAATTCAATTATCCGGGCACATAAAAACTATGATTTATGCAAAAGCCACCTGAATGAAATCTGGCTGCCTGGCAATAATTTCGCATGATGAATTACAGACCGTTTATGAAGAATACATATTCAATCCTGTGACGATCGTGCTATCTGTATAATTGATGCTTGGTACGTCAGGTGCCTTGATGACAACCTATAATACGAGAATTACGGATTGCTGAGTGTTGCAGGTTCAAAAAGAAATTTTTTAACCTGTTCCCAGTAAAGAATGGTACTCTTTCCTGAACCGTTCCATGTCTTGGCAATCCGTTCAAAATTGTATGGTCCGATCTCTGAAGCATAATATAAAAATATCTTCTCAGAGATTTTATAATTGAACAGATCTGTCATATGAGTAAGTACTTCCGGTTCTATTATTATAGTCAATCAGCCTTATCGGACGGATCTGGAAATAACCGACTGCCATTTCAAGTGGATTAAAAGCCAGAGTGTCATATTGAGTTTCAACCATTCCTATTGCGTGAATAAGACTTTTAAACGGTTCTACAGGGGCAGGTCTGACCACGCTCAGAGATTCGCTCTCAGGAGCAAATACCTTTAGAGCTAATGTCATCAAAAAGGTAATCGAGACTATCTTTTTTAAAATATTCTTCATATCAAAATAATAATAAAAGTGAATAAAAACGATACGGTTAGTTGTTGCATTAACCGCAACTTTTGAGATTGCTATTTCTCTTTTATGAGAGAAATGACGAGGTTAGATTCATATATAATAACAAGTCAATCATTGTAATAAGAACAATGAATTGACGAAATTGTTTAAAATAAAATCTATAAGATGTTCACAAGTCGATTTTGAGATAATCTTACCTGGTAAGCGAAGAGGAGCTCCAGTGAAGCCAAATGATTACGAAATTATTCCTCTTTAAACAATCTTACATTTAATGCTGTCGATCCTTTGGCCCTTTCCCTATTTCGAATGAGACAATATTATTCTCCTTTATAGGTTCCTGAAGGTTATTGGCATGAACAAAAACACTTTGCTTATTTTCCATATCACGTATGAATCCAAAACCCTTTGAATCGTTGAAAAAGGTTACGACTCCTTTTCTTATATAACTGGCTTTTGCAGATGGGATATTTTTCCTGGCTCCTGTCTCAATATTATCAGCTTCGATCTCAATCTTTTTATTCGGATCAGGAGGAGTTGAAGTTATCTTTCCATATTCATCAACATAGGCAATCATATCTGCATAGCTGCTTTTTCCACTCTCTTTCCTGATCAGCCTCTTCTTTTCCTTATCTTTTCTCTTTTTATCCTTTTTATTCTTTACTTCTTTTTTGTTTGATGTTTCCTGCGATCTACCCATAAAATCATATTTGGTTGGTTAATAATTATCCTGTCCGGCTGAATTTGTTCAAAGATAAGGTTTTATTTCCGGTATTACTATTAAGTTCTATCTGAGAGAAACCTTCTTCCGGCTTATACTATTCGCCATCTCAGAAAAACGATAATACAATTTATCCTATTCTCAGGGAGATCATTGACAATGAACCCATCACAATTTTATCATTGAAAAATGAAACAGATTCATTTTCTTCTTTCAGTGCCAGTGAGTAGAGCAAAGGGAGGTAATGTTCAGGAGTAGGGACAGCCAGTTGCACATCCCTGCCGAGTCCTGAATAATTTATGAGATCTTTGTGATTATTTTCAAGTATCAGATTTTTTAATGATTTCATTTGCCCGCAGCGCCCAGTCGAAACCATATTCCGGATTGTCGGCACGATCCCATGCTATCATCCTCAGGTTATGAACCATATTCCCGCTCCCAATTATCAAGACTCCCTTCTTCCTGAAAGAAGCAAGTTCCTTTGCCAGTTCATAATGCTTCTGCGGAGTCAGATTATAATCAAGGCTCATTTCAATAACAGGGACATCTGCCCCGGGATAAATATTCCTGATCACACTCCATGCGCCATGGTCAAGTCCCCATTTTTCATCAAGTCCGACACTGGTTGAAGTAATAGCCTGTTTTGACACTCGAGGCTAGCTCAGGGCTTCCCGGAGCCGGATAGTGAACATCATACAACTCCTGTGGAAAGCCTCCAAAGTCATGAATCGTTGGAGGTTTGGGCATTGCGGTTACAAAAGTACCTTTTGTTTCCCAATGTGCAGAGATGCACAAAATAGCACCGGGCCTTGGAATTGATTTTCCAAGATTCCGCCAGGCTTCCACAAACTCATTTTCCTCAATGGCATTCATAGGACTTCCATGCCCAACGAACAACACTGGCATTTTAATCGGATTATCAACTGCTTCAAATTCTGCTTTCATATATATTATGCGAAACTGTTTTTACACTACAAAATTACAATAATATTTATTGTAATAAACAGAGTTCTGAACCTGATTGTCTGTTTGAAACTGAAGGTTTTCAGTACTTCAGTGTTTGGAACAAAAGTCACAGTTGCTTGTTATACTCCTTTTAAGTTTAAAATGAACAAATCAAAAACATAAATTTAGCATCAGACATGAAAACAAAAAAAGGATTAAGTTCTCTTATTTTCACTACAGTAAAAGATAACAGATCAATCCTGATCAGGTTAACTGTCGGTCTGATATTCCTGACAGAAGGGATACAGAAATACTTGTTCCCTGAACTTTTAGGTACAGGAAGGTTTTTAACAATTGGATTCAGTCACCCTGCATTCTGGGCATATTTTACCGGGACTTTTGAGATTATTTGTGGTACCCTCATCATTATCGGATTGATTACAAGATTGGCATCGATACCTCTGATAATCATCATGATTACTGCGTTTATATCAACTAAAATACCAATTCTGATACATAAAGGATTGTGGCCATGGGCACATGAATACCGTACAGACTTTGCCATGACCCTGTTGCTGATATATCTTTTAATTTATGGAGCCGGTAGCTGGTCGGTCGATTCAAAAATCAATAATGACCTGAATAATAATATCAGAATTTCAGAGCCGCCGTAATCTGAAAAATTCCGTAAGAGATTGATTGGCTTATATATTGTCCGCAAGGATACTTCTAACTTGGAAACTTTAACACCCATACCTGCCAGGGGACAGACTTTACCATCAGGATTTCGGATATCATCTGATACGCCCGATTCGCCTGTTTTAGACAAATAAGAACCGCCCAGCTCAATAAACAGGTGTTTTTGCCAGTAACCTTTGACAATAAGAGAAGGGATAAAATAGGTGATCGGATCACCACCATACTGGTCCTCATGCAAAGAGTATAATGCCTCACCATAAAATCCAAAACTGGTAATTCTGATACCTGCCTGTAAACCCAGATGGTAATGTACTGCAACATCTTTGCCCGGTGTATAGGATTTCATCAGGTTAACACCTCCCCTGACATTCCAGTCGAATGATTGTCCAAAAAGTGTACCCCATGAGATAAGAAGAAGAACATGCAGAGTCAATAGTAATTTTCCTCATGATTATATCTTTATCTAGCTAAATTAACAAATAAATCTTAATCAGTCAATAATACAGATTTGATATGTAAATTTTTAAGGTTAAATTTGTTAGTGACATCAAAGAGATTGATTTATGAAAAAGATTATATGCGGTATTATCTTAATCATTTTTCCTCTCTGCTCTGCAAAATCACAACAGCTTATTCATAATTTTGGTAACAACCATGTGCCTACCTCAGCAATATCTTTTACCCCTGATGGTAAACTTATATTAGTTGGCGGATACTGCTAAATTCTATGATATTGAACTTGGGAAAGTAGACTTCAGAACTATTCCAAAAGACTATGAGACTCAGATGGATTTTGCCTTTGATGCAATTCTTAGTCCGGATAAACACACTTTCCTTTTAACAAAGATCAACCGGATTGAAATCTGGGATATGCAAAGCCGGAAAATTATCAGGACCCTCAGGGATAATCAACTGATTCCAACTGCAGTTTGTTTCTCTCACAATGCCGATATAATTTATATGAGAAAGAAGGGGGAATTGGTTCTCGTCAATGCATCTACATATAAGGAGACAATTATAAACAAGATATCGGAAACACCAGTATCAGTTTGTCTGTCACCTGAAGGAAATAAGCTTTTGATTGGGACAAAAGTAAATAAAATCTTCTCCTGTAATCTGAGTCTCTACAGCAACTGACTAATACTGAAATTGATAGCAAGGATAAGATAGATCATTTAGTATTCTCTCCATATGGCGATTATTTTGCTGCATCATCATCAGATGGAAGAATATGGCTTGGCAAATATCCTTCGATGGAAAAAGTCAGATCGTGGCAGGCCCATATTGAAGGGCAGACAGCAATATCTTTTCATCCGTCAGGACAATATCTGGCATCTGGTGGAAAGGACAAGATGATCTGCATCTGGAGAATTCCTGATTGTTCCAAAGTTTCTGAATGGGAAGCACATAAACTTACCTCTGGCATCCCTTGCCTTTTCACCATCGGGCACTGAACTTGCTTCCGGATCATTTAATGCTGTTGCAATATCAGGTGACGATACAAAGACTCTGGTCATTCAATGAGCCATCTCAACTTGCCTCTTTAAAAAATGAAACTGTTAAGAGCAATCTGACTGACGGTAAAGTGACGACTTCAGCAGCAGAAAGACAATTCCACAAAGAAACGAATTGCCTTGCTTATCGGAAACGGGGCTTATATAAATTCAATACTGGCAAATCCTGAAAATGATGCCCGTGAATTTAAAAATGCACTTATCCAGTTCGGATTTGATGTTGTTGAATATGAAAACCTGAACCAGATCCAGATGAAAAAGGCAATTGATGAATTTGGAATGAAACTAAAGAATTATGATGTAGGATTATTCTACTATGCAGGTCATGGGATACAGTCAAAAGGTATAAATTATCTTATACCTGTTGATGCCATTCTTGGCTCAGAACAGCAGGTAGAATATGACTGTGTCCAGGCGGACAGAATTCTGGGCGCGATGGAAGCATCAGGTGCAAAAGTTAACATTATGATACTTGATGCCTGCAGAAATAATCCGTTTGAAAGAAGCTGGACAAGGGCAATCTCAGGTAAAGGATTAGCCTATATGAACGCACCAAGCGGAACACTGATTGCATATGCAACTGCTCCAGGAAGTACAGCTTCGGATGGTTCGGGGAAAAATGGACTTTATACTTCTGCTATTCTTGAAAGTATTAAAATTCCAAACATTACCATACTTCAGATGTTTCAGAATGTAAGGAGTATAGTTTCTCAAAAATCCAACAAACAGCAAATCCCATGGGAATCTACCTCGTTAACAGGAGATTTTTATTTTTATCAGGTCAGCAATTAATAGCGAAGAAGTCATTTTTCATCAGACTAGAGCAATGTATCAGAAAGATTATATACTCCGCATGATTGAAATGTTCGGTGAGTTGCTTGCCGGTATCTTTGGATTGATAAGGAAGGGGCAATATAACCGGGCTTCTGAACAGATCGGAAAGGTCTACTATGATATGTTAAAGGAAGATGCTTCTTTCTTCAGGGTAATACCGGAAAAGGATCTTACAAATAAATTAATTTTGGAGCACAATTATACAAATGATCATCTGGAGATTCTTGCTGAATTGTTTAATGCAGAAGCAGAGCTCGATCTGGCGCAGGGGAACAAATCGGGATGCCTCGAATACTCAAGAAAATCTCTTATCCTTTTTGAATTCGTTGATACGAATCAAAAAACCTACTCTCTTGAACGTATAAATAAAATGGAATCTATTCGGAAGAGGATTGAAACTCTGATCAGTCGTATAATGAAAAAACTGAAATTTGAATATAGAATAATTGCGGGTTATATTGTTGTTGGCGGTCTTTGGATTGTATTTTCTGACAAAGTACTTAACTATTTTATCAGAGACCCTGATATAATGACCAGGATCCAGACATTCAAAGGTTGGTTTTATGTTTTGATCACAGCAATATTGTTTTATTCGCTTTTAAAAAGCCATCTTGTTAAAATCCGAAAGGCTGAACAAAAAGCCATCGACAGTGACAGGTTAAAAACTGCATTTCTTCAGAATATGTCGCATGAGATCCGTACTCCCATGAACAGCATTGTTGGTTTTTCTCAGCTTTTAAAAGATGAAGTAACATCAGAAACTGAAAAAACTGATTATCTGGAAATGATCTCGAAAAGTTCAGATCAGTTGCTCAACATTGTCAATGAAGTTTTGGATATTTCTCTTATTGAAACAGGAAATATCAGTATAAATAAAAAAAGAGTCGATCTGAATAACTTATTGGAAGAGTTATATCTTTCATTTAAACCCTCAATAAATAATGAATATCTCATTTTCAGTTTTAAAAGGACTTTCAGATCAATCGGGTATAATCCTTACAGATGAAGTAAAGCTCAGACAGATACTTAATAATCTGATAAACAATGCTATTAAATTTACAGAAAAGGGATATATAAGATTTGGCTATTCACTTGGTGAACAATGAACTGGAGTTTTTTATTGAAGATACGGAATTGGAATTGATCCTGATTTTCACGACAAAATTTTTGAACGTTTCCGTAAAGTAGATGCGGAAAATATAAGATTATATGAGGGAGTAGGATTAGGACTTGCAATCTGCAAAGGAAATATTGATTTGCTCAAAGGCAAAATATGGATTGAATCAGAACCGGGTAAGGGTTCAAAATTTTTCTTCACAATACCATATGAACCTGTATCTGAAGAAGAAACTATCAGGATAAATATTACAGAAAATAGAAAGAATCTTAATAAATTGACAATATTGGTTGCAGAGGATGATGAAATCAATTATCTGTATATAAAGGAAATATTCAAGAGGTACCGGTGCTGAAATACTGCATGCTGTAAATGGAAAAGAAGCAGTTGAAATATGTAAGAACAATAACAAAATAGGAATGGTGCTGATAGATATTAAAATGCCTGTTATGAATGGTTATGAAGCAATAAAACAGATCAGAGAATTTCGTCCTGTTCTGCCGATTATTGCTCAGACTGCTTTTGCTTTGAGTAACGAAATGTTAAAGGCTTTTAATGCCGGCAGCAATGATTATATTTCAAAACCATTTAAAAAAGAACAGTTGCTTGCATTGGTCGCAAAACATCTGCCGAGCACGTGAGAGGCAATAAGGCTGATAATTGCTGCGTATAATGACATTAACTATTGGCAGGATATTTGTACTGTAAATCACAAATATTAAATAACCGGTAATATGAAAAAAATATATTTCCTGGTAATTATTGCATTTCTTGGTATCCAACAGACAGATGCCCAGTTTTTTAAGGATGCCAAAAAATTACTTAACTCCAAAAGTAAAGGTCTGACTGAAAAGGATGCAGCTGACGGCATTAAAGAAGCACTTGATAAATGGTACCGGTGAAAGTGTGAAACTGGTTTCGGTTCTGAATGGATACTGGGGCAATCCTGAAATAAAAATTCCCTTTCCTTCTGAAGCAAAGGAAATGGAATCAAAACTCAGGGCATCTGGGAATGGGCAAAAAAGTTGATGAATTTAATGAATCAATGAACCGTGCTGCTGAAAAAGCTGCAAATGAAGCAAAACCAATTTTTATAGCTGCAATAAAAGGAATGACTGTACAGAGATGCAATAAATATTGTTAAAGGAGCAGATAATGCAGCTACCATGTATCTGAAGAATACCACATCTCCTGAGCTTATTGAAAAATTTCAGCCAATAATCAAAACTTCACTCGATAATGTTAATGCCACCAGATACTGGAGTGATCTAATTACAATCTATAATAAGATCCCGCTGGTTAAAAAAATGAATCCAAATCTTACTCAATATGTAACCCAAAAAGCTATTGATGGTCTGTTTATTATGATTGCCAAAGAAGAATTGAAAATCCGTAAGGATCCTATGGCAAGAACATCGGAATTGCTTAAAAAAGTCTTTGGAAATTAATGAGTCGCTTTTCATGCAATAAGTCCTTGGGTTCGGGTTAATTGGCTTTTAAATATGCCTTTATTGCATCCCAGTAATACTGTTTCCATCCTTCCTTAGAGATTCAACTGTTTGTTCCGGAACATTAGTCTGCAGAAATCTGAGTTTTGTTTTATTTCCTGCCTGTTCCAACTCAAAAGTGCAGATACTGAAATGATCATCAGGCCATCCATCTTCTGCAAAATGCCATGCCTGAACTATTTTTTTACCCTTTTCCAATTCAATATTATCCCATGAAGTATCCATCAAATACGCTGAATTTACCATTTGGTTTTGTACTCATTGTTGCCTTGGAACCGGTAAATGCAGCATGTTTTTTCTCATCCATTATCAGATTATAAATCTTTTCAGGTGATGCATTAAAGGTTGCAGTTTGTTTGATAGATTTCGTTTTCATTTTATTCCGATTCAATATTCATAGTAACCATAGTTGCTTTGAATTTGTTCAGTAAAGCAGATTATACTTGAGTACTGCCGCACATTTCTATTACCACAAATTTTGTACTTCCTTCTTAATGTATTGATTATAAATATTGTTCATGGCTAAGACCTGTTCGGGAGATAAGGCTGGAAGATCATAGACTGACAGGTTGGAATGCACCTGATCTACTTTCGACGCACCCGGAATTATAGTACTCACCTCCTTAAAGTTCAGTATCCACTGTAATGCATACGGAGCAAGATTCTTAGCATCGGGGAATAAAGATTTTAACTCGTCAACCGCTTTTAGTCCCAGTTCATAATTAATCCCTGAAAATGTCTCACCCCTGTCAAAAGCTTCACCCTGCCGGTTGAAATTTCGATGATCGCCGGTTTCAAAAACAGTACCTGAATTGTATAAACCGGTAAGAAGACCACTGGCCAGAGGCACCCTTACAATGATTCCGATATTTTGTCTTTTAGCTTCACCGAAAAACAGTTCAGCCGGTTTCTGACGGAAAAGGTTGAAGATTATCTGAACAGTTGCTACATTAGGGTATTCAATTGCTTTCAGAGCCTCATCAACTTTTTCGACACTTACACCCAGGTTCAGAATTTTACCCTCTTCTTTCAACCGGTCGAAGGTTTCAAAAATTTCAGGGCGATAATATACCTCAGGCGGCGGACAATGCAGCTGGACAAGATCAAGTGTATCCAATCCAGTTCGTTTTAAACTATCCTCTATAAATTTTTTCAGAACTTTCGGTTGATACCCTGAATTTATATGAGGATTTATCTGTCGTCCGCATTTGGTAGCAACATATACTTTTTCCGATCGGGAGCGAACTAACCTTCCAACTGCTGCTTCGCTCATTCCACCACTGTAAACATCGGCTGTATCGATAAAATTAACACCATTATCGATAGCACAGTTAATTATCTGTTCAGCATTCCTGAAACTGAATGCTGATCCCCATTTTCCACCTGTCTGCCACGTTCCCAGAGAGATCTCGGATACTCTAAAACCAGTTTTGCCCAATATTCTGTATTTCATAATACATAATTTAGAAACCGCTTTTTAATTCATTTAACTCCCTCTCATAATCAAACTGAAGATCTTCATGTAAGAGAAGTACTTTTTTTCTGATTGATCTCAATTTGCCTGAGATAGAAATTCTGAAGTCCGGCATTTCTCCGGATTGACGGGGTGAATTTTTTTAGTTTTGTACAAAAATAGACCAGCAATTCTACTTCTGTTTCTTTTTTTTGTGAATACCTGGCAAACTTCCTGATAGTACGCAAAATCTTACGAAAACTTTTCTTAATCAGGTAATGACTTTTTCTGTTTATCTGCTCAAATTGCTCATCAACATCCTTTTTTACGCTTTCTACATATAATGCTTCATCGGATGATTCAAAAAGTAAGTAGGTTAATAATTCCTTATTCTCCTTTTTAAATCTTGCCAGACGGAGACATAGCTCCCTCAACTCTTTTGGTGTATAGTTAGTTAATTCTTCCTTGATCTCTTTAACAGTTACAGCCTTCATCAATATAATTTAAGCAAGAAATTATCCCGATATCCCTAATAATATTTAAAGACAAAGTTATAATTTTTAAGAAGCTCAGGCTATAAGAATTGGAAGTAGTAATTGCTATCTATTATTGGTTACCCGCTACTCATTGCCCGTTGCTCCACACTTCAGAACAAGCAACAGGCAACAAGCAACGAGAACAGACAACCGGTATCCAATCAATTCATTATTTTGTTTTTCCAGGAGCCGGGGAAAGATTTTCCGATCGTGATTCGATAAACCTTTTTTGTTCATCGGTAAGAATACTGAGTATGCTTTTTCTATGAGAATCTCTCAGGGCCTTCATTTTGGTCTGCATCTCCTCTCTCAGTTTTTTCATTTCATCACGCTGCTTTGTCATAAGATCAGTTATCTCTTTTTTCTGCTTTTCAGTAACATTTGGAATACTTCCGAGCATCATCATGCCAGGTCCAAACTGTCTGCCTGAAATGCTATCTCCCCACATAGGTCTGTTGCCTCTTCTCATATCAAAGCCCATACCAGGTCTCATTCCTCTTCCCATTCCCTTCCCATTCCCATTCCCATTCCCATTCCTCTCATTCCCATTCCCATTCCAAACATGTTTCGATGACCCGTGAACTTTCTCATTTGATCCATACGTCCGTATTCCATCCATGTTCTGTTGCCCATTCCATGTCTGTGCAGTGTATCGGAAGCCATCCACATGTGTTTCATGCGGGTAGTATCAGCCGCACCCCTCATTCCACGCTGTGCGGAGAGTGGCATATTGCAAGCCAGTAAAAGCATCAGCAATATTCCTGTAAGTTGTACTGTTCTTTTCATCATTTCACTTTTTTAAGTTATTAATCATCTAAATCATTTATTCTTTGACAAAAAATTAATGTCGTGAATTATTCTTTATTAATCAGACAAGTGTAAACCGGTTTTCATTCTGTTATTTGATGCCATTAACAAAAGAATAACATAGTTTCCTTGTCAGATCAGTCATTTATTATGCCATTTTGTATCCTTTCGGACAAATTGACGTAACAAATAGCTATATGTCTATTAATATCCTGTTTTTCAATGCAATACATATTTATAAACATATAAATCTTGTCTTCGATTTTTTTGGCTTTAATATTGCTATTTGTCTCTTTTTAAAAGGAGATATTATGGATATTTTTTCTGAAATAATAGTTAATGCAGTAGATAAAGCAAAAAATGCTGTAGTCAAGATTGACAAGTATGCTCTTTTAAACGGAAAGGAAAGACTTACAGGATCAGGTTCCGGGTTTGTTTTTTCAAGCGACGGATTGATACTGACAAATGCTCATGTGATTGAAAATGCTGACAGGCTTAATGTCTCATTACTTGATGGCAATGAATTTTCCGGTGAATTGGTTGGTACTGACAAAGACACAGATATTGCCATTATAAAAGTATTTGGAACCGGCTATACTCCTGTAAAACTTGGAGTTTCCGGTGATCTTAAGATCGGGCAACTGGTAATTGCTATCGGCAATCCATTGGGTTATCAACATTCGGTTTCTGTTGGAGTGCTAAGCGGAGTAGGAAGAACCATGCGTACTCCAGGTGGTCAGCTGATTGATGATATACTTCAATCTGATGCTGCAATGAATCCGGGAAACTCTGGTGGCCCGATGATTGATACAAATGGAGAAGTGATTGGAATAAATACAGCAATCATTCCAAGTGCACAGGGTCTAAGTTTTTCAATAGGCATTGATTCTGCAAAAGAAATTGCCAGATACCTGATAAGTGACGGTAAAGTGATAAAGGCTTATCTCGGATTAATGACTCATGAAATTGAGATTCATCCCAGGATAAAGAACTTTTACAGACTCAGCTCAAAAAAAGGATTAATGATAACCGGATTGGAAAGTTCATCTCCTGCATCACGTGCAGATCTGCGTGAAGGTGATATAATAATTGAATTTGACGGAGGAAGTATAACAAATTCGGTTGATCTGACAAAACACTTAATTGGCAGTAAACTGATATTAAAATCAACCGCTATGAAGATACTCAGGCAAACAAAAATAGTTGATATCAATATTTACCCGGTTGAAAGGCCTGCAGCCTAGTATTGTTTCCTTCAAAAAGTCACACTTTCTCTTCTTCGGGTTTAGATACTTTACTTCCTTTCTTCTGGGGATATGAACCGGGTAGGATCACATTAATAAGCTTTTTCCCCCACAAACCCAGCTGGAACCCTGCCCCGAGTGACGAGTACACTTAATATCAGTGTCAGGACATTTAAATTGCCTTGCGGAGCTATGAAAAATAGTGCAACTGATAAAGAAAGAATAATCAGACTGAATATAATCTTAACCCGTAAGATTGGAGTTGCAAGTGTTTTAAATCGTGTAAGTCCGTCAATTATTCCGGTAATAATTGCCAGAACCAGGGTGAACGGGAAAATGAATACTGAAAATATTAATACATCTTTCAGTATTTCAGCCTGAAAATGTTTAAAAAGATTTGTTACAATTACAAGAACCGGGATAGCTATAACAAGAGCCTGAGAAAGGTGAATAGCAATTGGATGAAGATCAAAATTCAACAGAATTAACCTGTTTCGGGAAACCCTTTCCCTGTAAGGTTCAAAAACTTTTCTGGGCATTCCGCAAGCCGGACATACATCTCCGAGTTTATCTGCTTCAATTACAAATCCACATGGGCGGCAACGTACAAGTTCCTTCATGGCAGCGTTGATTTTAAGATTATACTGTACAAAATTAAAAATTTAATAAGTCTAAAGTAAATATAAATTCTGATTCCGTTATAATTAAACCTTCTGCCAGTGTATATCGAAAATAAATCTTGAATAAACCCGGGACATTATGCGAACATTAGCAATTGATTAATTGTTTAAAGTCTGGTATTATAATGAACTAAATATTGCATAATTTATGTTTAAAGAAGAAGTTCTATAAATAGATACGCAAAGTATATTAAAAACAGTAATCATGTCAAAATATCTAATAGAAATACCTCATGGCAGCGAAAAATTCGAATGTCTTCGGTCAGTATCAATTTTACTAAGTTCAGGTTCGCATTTTCTGACACAATGCAGATTGGGGTTGCATGGATGGTGTACATAAAGCCTGGTTCTTTATGGAAGCTGAAAGTAAGGATGAAGCTCTTATGGTAGTTCCCCCGGCTTACAGAAAAGATACCAAAATATGCCGGCTCAACAAGTTCAAACTGGAAGATGTTCGGGAACTTCTTAATCATCACGAAGGTTAAGAAAACCGCGAAAAGTTTCATAGAATGATTTGCTCTTCTTCGGGTGAAAATTCAAGGCTTATTTCTGAAATCCAAATTATTCTCTCTGTTAGGGCTGTATCATAACAATGTTTATTAAAAACTTCCGTTATAACTTTTTTTACTTTTAAATTGTCGAACTGAACCTGAAGAAAAATGAAACATTTTATCACTTTTTTAGTGCAGGTATCTTTAATAGTGCTTCTCTCTTCATGCACTAAGATAATTTATATAGGAAAGAGAGTTGATCCTGAGATTATTCTTGAAAAAGATCATAATGATATCGTTTTTGTGAATTTGTTCGACTATACACTTCCGGTAAATGTAAAGCAGAAAGAAAAGGCTTCATATCAGGCCGGAGTGTCAGGTTTAGTAGAAGGATTATCCTCATTTTCAAGTGATAGTTCTTTCAGTTTCGTAATAGGTGATACTCTGAAAAAGGGCATCGGATCGGGACTTCTCACAACATTGTTACCTGAAGACACCATCACCGCTATCTGTAACCGGTATAAAACAAACCTTCTCTTGTCTCTGGATTCTTTAAGTATCTTTTTTGACTGGGAGACAACTGTTGAAAGTGATAATGAAGGAACCAGTAAAACAAAGAATTTTTACCTCAATACAAAAATTTATTTATCACTCTATTCAGCAAGTGGTGATCTGATAAACCGCAGCGAGGTTGACAATTCAACTTTGTACCGGTCAAGACCTACTTTATCTGGCTTAATTACGATTGAACCATCGCTTTACAGAGCACGATATGAGGTTGGAAACCTTTCATTTCAGGCCGGAGAGGATTATGTCAGTAAATTCTTCCCTCAAATTGTTCAGGAAACAAAACAACTCTATTCAGGCAAACCTTTCAGTGAATCAAATCGTTATGTTTTTGCGCGAGACTGGAATAAAGCAATAGAAATCCTTGAACAACTTACGAAAAATCAGGATCCGCTGATTGCTGCAAAGGCCAAATACGAATCTGGAAATAGTAAAAGAAGCAAAGGAAGCTGATAAAAAATGAGGTGTGAGGCTTTGCCCGCCATAGCCGCAGGCGTGAGGTGGGTGTGAGGTGTTAACTGGTCAGAAAACGGGAATTCTCTTTATAATAAGCATCATCACCATATATAAACAGGCAGCTGCCTCCTGAAATTTTGTCAATTATTTCTTTTGAAATTTCAACCGGTAAAGCCGGGCATCCCCAGCTCCTGCCCAGTCTGCCATATTTTTTAATAAATTCCTCACTTACATATTCAGCACCATGAATGACTATCTCCCTGGCTCTGGCATTGTCGTTAATACCTTTTTCGAGACCATCAAGCATCATAGAAAATCCATGAACACCTGAATATGTCTCAGCTGTTATATAAAATCCGAGGGAGCTTTTTAGAGATCCCAGCAGGTTTGAAAAGCTTTTCGCATAAATATCACCTGAGTTTTTACCATGTGCTACCAAACACTTATATAAAAGCTGTTTGCTTTTAATGTCAATAACAAAAAAACGCTTTTCAGTTGATGGCTTTGAATAATCAATTATAGTGATAATGTTCTTTTTAGTAATCTTCTCCATATGCTGGTACCCCTTAACTGCAGTATTAAACACCTGAAAAGTTACTTCGTCTTTTAACCTGCAATCAAGCCATAGCTGGTGAATATCAATGTCTTCTGTTGTAGAACTATATACCCGGACTTATCAGAGAGAAAACGAAAACAGGGATCAATATTTTATAAGAAATATGCATTTAAGCTTTCCTTCTCATTTATGAGGTATTATGACTGAACTGATTTTTGCTAAAGATAGCGACTTCAAACTGAATTCCCTTTTTGCATCCCTGAGTATCCAGAAAATCACCCCGCTTATTAATGCGGCAAAGAAACACCATACTGAAATGAGATATTGAGTAAAAAATATTCCAGTAATTAAACATGATAAAAACATCAGAATGCCCAGCAAATGAGTTCTTTTGATGCCCGAAACAAAAAGAGGCGTGATTGTTACAACCAGGTATACTATAAAGGCTGTAATAGCAAACGATTCAGGAAATTCAGTATTATACTGGATATGAAAACCCTTAATCTGCGGCATTACATTGAAAGACAAAAGACAAATAGCATAGTATAATGATAAAGCATAATACCCAGACCAAGCAGAATCTGTAAAATTCTTTTTCTTTTTTTATTTTCTTCCATTAACAGAACTGAAACCGGAATTAAGGTGGGCCATAAAACCTGAGCCATAATTAAAAAGAAGTAGGTGGCAATTTTTTGAATATTAACATAATCTGTATCCAGGTAATGTTAACCATAGACATCCTTCCACAATCTGCTGAACACCAAAAAACAGAGGAATACTGGCAAAAACCAGCTGTGAAGGCTTATGAACTTCTCTGATTGTAGCAACTCCGATACCGGAAATGATGACCCCTCCGACAAAACTTGCACCTGCTGAAAAACACATACTATTTTCCTTTCTGTTAGTTAATGATTATAAAATTAAATGCTGATTACTCCGGAATAAAAGTATTATTCCATAATGATACAACTATTAATCGGATATAAGCTTTTATAAAGCGTCATCACTCTTTTTGATTCAGAGTTAATTTAATATTGTAATCAGGCCAATATGTGCATCTGATTTTTCCTGCTGAAAAAATATTGGTATAAGTTTTGTTATTATTATCTTGTACTAACTTGTTCTTTTAATATTATACATTATGAAAAAATTTATTTTAGCGTCTATACTGGTAGGCTTCTTCGCCGCCGGTTCCACAATAATAGCGCAGGAAAAACAGGACGATTACCTGGGTCTGCCGGGTGATAATCTTAACTTATATGCTGTAATGAAGCTGTTTCAGGAATCAAAAACTCTTGAAGAGTTCGAAAGAAACCTGAATGATGAGAAATCGAATATAAACAATCTTGACCTTAATGGTGATGGCCTTATAGATTACATCAGGGTATTCGATAATATTGACGACGATGTACATAATATTGTTCTGCAGGTAGCAGTAAGTTCAAAAGAAAACCAGGATGTAGCTGTTTTTACTGTTCAGCGTTTTAACAATGGACAGGTTCAGATCCAGCTCACAGGTGATGATGAATTATATGGTAAGAATTATATCATCGAACCGATTTTTGATGATGAAAATTATGCTCAGACACCTAATCCGGGATATACCGGAAATGCAAGATAATGTTAATGTACAGAATATTACCTACGTCAGAACCACTCCGGTTGAAATTGCAGGATGGCCATTGGTCAGATTCATTTTTCTCCCAACCTATACTGTATGGCACTCTTCCTGGTACTGGGGCTATTACCCATCTTACTGGCATCCCTGGCGTCCATTCTACTGGCATTACTACTACGGGTATCATTATAACTGGTACAATGATTATTACGGTCATTACCGCCGCTGGGACTCATCACCGCTATTCCCGATGGAACGACTATTATTACACCGGAAGACGATCCTATTCACCTGATGTATATCACAGAATTGAGGTTGGCAGCTATAAGAACAACATATTCTCATCCCGTCAGCAGAAGGAATGGTGAAGCAAAGTTCGCTAAAATGCATCCTGATCAATACAAAAGAATCATCAGATAGCCGGATAACCACAACCAGAAGGTCAGTACACAGTTACTCAAAAGTCAGTAAAGAATCCATCATCAGGACATAATAACGGAACAATCAGGAGATCATCTACCTCTGTAACTGACAGGTCAGTATCAAATCCATCTTCAGATCGTAATACAGTGAAAAACAGAAGATCAGTCAACACCGTTACAAGTAAATCTGATCTCAAATTCATCATCAGGGCAAAATGCCTCTGAAAACAAGACAATCCGGCAATCAAATACAACCGGAGTAAGTTCTTCAAAGAGCATCAAAAGCAATAAGAGCGAAAGAACAAATAAGAAAGTCGAAAAAACGAAAGTTCCTGAAAACAAGAATACTAATCGCAGGAAATAGAACCTTACCAATTGAAGCGAGTTCCTGTCAAATCAGGGATTCGCTTTTCTTTATTCAATTCGCACCAGGGGATTGTTTTCTACCTTAATGGGGTCAATTGGCAGGCTAAAAACGACCGGAGATCCCTCACTCATCCACCTTACTTTCCTAAGTACATGTAACTGAACCGGGTGGATTCACTACTAATGATAATATTCTTATATCTCACAGATTAAGAGATACTTGTATAATATGTCCCAGAATCTAACGTTGTAATTTTATTTTTTAAGCCACGAAGTGGCTTTATATGAATAACCCCCGGCGGTCAGCCGGGGGTACTGCTAACCCTCTGACTTAAAGCCCTGAAAGGGCTTAATATTATTGGATTTAATAAATAATTTGATTAATTTAGACTTCTCTCGCTCAATACTTACTTTTAAAATTCTCCACATGTCAAGTTATCGTCAACATCTGTATCATATTGTCTTCAGAACAAAGGACAGTCTGCCAACCATCAAACAGGATCATGTTAATGATCTCTATGCCTATATTACAGGTATTATAAAGCATAAAAACAGCCACTTGTATCGCATAAATGGAGTTGAAAATCACCTTCACATTCTTACCGATATGAATCCATCAATTGCACCTATTGATTTTGTTAAAGACATTAAAGTTTCAACTTCAATATGGATGAAGAGGAGTAATTTCTTCCCGGCATTTAAGGGATGGGCAGTCGGATATGGTTCTTTTACCTGTTCATACTTTGGACATAGACAGGTTAATTGATTATATAAAAAACCAACAGGAACATCATAAAAAAGTGTCATTTGAGGAGGAGTATAGAAAAATTCTTTTGGAGTATGGTATCACTCCTGATGAAAAGTTTTTCCCATAACTTATATATTCAGCTCTTTCAGAGCTGCAGACGACGAGTGGAGGTCTACCCCTGGCTGCGCCAGGGGTTATTCATATTAGGCTCTTTCAGAGCCAGTTGTAATATGAATTGATGTGCAAATTTGAATGGGGACTCGGAATCCCGAACTAATCCACCACAAATGTTTCAACTAATTAAGGGTTAAGGGTGGATGAGCGAGGGATCTCCTGTATATATGTATGAATTGTAAGTGGTCGCTAGAAAATGAGAATTAGCGTCATTAGTTGCAGAAATTTGCTTTATATTTATAGTTGTCTGATCAAGATTAACTCAAATGTGCGGTCAAACTAAAAATAGGGAGTTCACTGGCTCTGTTTACTAGAGATTTTAACTTTTGGTGTTGGAGAAGAAATGTCCACCGATTCGTCACTACAACTACGACCCCACCCCAACAATTCTTGACAGAGGCTTCACCGGTCATGAGCATATTGATGTATTCGTACTCATCAATATGAATGTGAGGATGTATGATCCGTTGGTTGCCAGGTTCCTTGGAGTAGATCCGGTTCTACCTATAGATCCTCCTAGAGATCCCAGAATAGGTGAACGTCTGGATGATATCCTGAGAGCTCAATATGGAGAAAGCTATGTATTCTCGGTTCGAATAGGTGCTTGGACTAAGCCCATTTGCTGGCTGGGATATTGGCTGGAATCTTGGGGAGATACATAGATAAGACTTAAATAATATGCAAAAAAAACTTATAACACCCTTGGTTGGTATACTTTTGCTAATTCTTATATTTTCGATCAATGAAATCAGAACGAAAAAAGTAATACATAAAATTCATAAAGAATATCCTTCTTTTTTGATTGAGGCAAAACAAAGTAGCAGAATATCAAGAATTATTAATAAACTCAATTCTAAAATGTTTAGGGATGATCCTAATTCAGCTTACCTAACCTTTGTCGATTCAACCAAAAGAAGAATAAAAACAACCAAAGAATTTTATATTCCAAAGGCGATTTTGATTATTTAGTACGTGTTGGGGACAGCCTCGTTAAAATGCCAGATACTGATAAAATTACTATTTTCAGAATTCAACATGGAGATACAATAAGATACAGCTTCAAGCTTGAAAATGATCAACACTACCAATTGAAATGAGCAAAATTTTTATATTGATATTACTAGTATGAATGGAATGTTAAAATATTTTTTTGCAGGCATTTATCTTTTTAATAAAAATTCTTCAACTAGAAGAAAAAACCTATTATTTACAACCCATTTATTGTTTCATTACCTGTAATATTTAACCTCGCAGTGTTAATCAGTGTCACTTTTTCATTAGCGGGAGATAACTTAGTACTGCTATTTAGTAGTTATTTTATACATGCAAGTTTTTGATTTTTTTTACTGTAATTTTATATTATAAATTAAACAGGAGGTCAATTGGCAAGCTAAAAACGACCGGAGATCCCTCACTCATCCACCCTACTTTCCTAAGTACAAGTAAGTTAGCCGTGTGGATTCGCTACTAATGACAATATTCTATTATCTCACAGATTAAGAGATACTTGTATATTATGTCCCAGAATCTAACGTTTTAATTTTATTTTTTAAGCCACGAAGTGGCTTTATATGAATAACCCCCGGCGTCAGCCGGGGGTACTGCTAACCCTCTGACTTAAAGCCCTGAAAGGGCTTAATATTATTGGATTTAATAAATAATTTGATTAATTTAGACTTCTCTCGCTCAATACTTACTTTAAAATTCTCGACATGTCAAGTTATCGTCAACATCTGTATCATATTGTCTTCAGAACAAAGGACAGTCTGCCAACCATCAAACAGGATCATGTTAATGATCTCTATGCCTATATTACAGGTATTATAAAGCATAAAAACAGCCACTTGTATCGCATAAATGGAGTTGAAAATCACCTTCACATTCTTACCGATATGAATCCATCAATTGCACCTATTGATTTTGTAAAAGACATTAAAGTTTCAACTTCAATATGGATGAAGAGGAGTAATTTCTTCCCGGCATTTAAGGGATGGGCAGTCGGATATGGTTCTTTTACCTGCTCATATTTGGACATAGACAGGTTAATTGATTATATAAAAAACCAACAGGAACATCATAAAAAAGTGTCATTTGAGGAGGAGTACAGAAAAATTCTTTTGGAGTATGGTATCACTCCTGATGAAAAGTTTTTCCCATAACTTATATATTCAGCTCTTTCAGAGCTGCAGACGACGAGTGGAGGTCTACCCCTGGCTGCGCCAGGGGTTATTCATATTAGGCTCTTTCAGAGCCAGTTGTAATATGAATTGATGTGCAAATTTGAATGGGGACTCGGAATCCCGAACTAATCCAACCGAAATGGTTTCACAAATTCCGGAGTATGAGGTGGATGAGTGAGGAACCGACTCCGCCAACTGGCGGAGGAGCTCACCGAAGGTAATCTCCTGTCGTAGCTAATATCGTATTTATGTGGATCAATACATTGAAAATAAATTTTTATAGCTTTGGGTATTAATTATCGTGCCAAAATACCCGTGAAAAGAATCTCACTTCCGACAAAGATTGGATTATTAATGATACTGGCGGTCATTTTACTCTCAGCTACCGGTTATCTATT
>CAVVBV010000029.1:0-329714 GCA_963746545.1 uncultured Gammaproteobacteria bacterium | reverse complement strand
ATCTACGACAGGTATGCAGGGAAACGCACGAGATGAGCAGACGCGACAGAATTCAAGATTCGGATGACGCTTGGGACAAGGGTCAGCTCGGGCGTGCGGCAGAGTACGCGCGGCCTGCAACTGCGGAGACCTCCAGAGCGATCGACGCCACGCTCGGATTGCAGCTCATCTCGATGCGCTTGCAGAAATCCCTGATCGAGGACTTGAAAGTCATCGCGTCCCTGAACGGCATCGGCTACCAGCCGTTGATGCGGCAGGTTCTGAAGCGATTTGTCGACGGCGAAAAGAAACGGATCGCCAGGGAAAGGGTGGCGGACCGGCAAACGGCTGCGCTACGCAGCAAGTGACCAAGAGGGGACAAAGCTCCCCAAGCTGCACCGCGTATTCCAGGTCGCGCTCAGCGGCGAAAATGCCTGCCCACCCGAAGTTGTGGGCGGACCGCCGGGCTATGCCGACTTTCTCGCGACGATCAAGGCATGAGGGCCGCGCGGCTCATGCGCCATGATTGGGGCAACGATGGTCATTTCTGCCGATAGCAAGATGAAATCAGTGTGGGCGATCCATGAAGGATGTTGGATGCTCCTGCGCAATTGCAGCCCGATCATGACGGATCGCGCGTGCCGATCGGTGGCGGCTGCTCCGCCAAGCCGGTGCAAGCCATTTGAAAGTTCGCGAGGTCATTCGGATGCTGGAGCGCGATGGCTGGCGCCACGTGCGAACAACAGGAAGCCACCGACAGTTCCAGCATCCGGTGAAGCTCGGCACGGTTACCGTCGCCGGGCACTCCGGCGTGGACATGCCGATCGGTACGTTGCGTAGTATCCTGAAGCGTGCAGGCCTCAAGTAGCGCCAGGAGCGGATTCATGGAATATCTTGTCGTCGTCGAGAAAGGGAAGTCGAGCTACGGAGCCTATGTGCCAGATCTTCCGGGCTGCGTCGCAGTGGCGACAACCCGCCGCGAGTTGCGCAAGCTGATTCGCGAAGGCATCTCACTGCACATTCAGGCGATGCAGAAGGCGGGCGAGCCGGTGCCTGTGCCGATGTCAAAGAGCGAAATCGTCAGGATTCGGGCCGCCTGAAGGCTTTCTTGACTGCCCACAGGCTTTACGTGCTTTCGCTCCCCATTGGAAATCGAGGTGACAGCCGTGCGATACGCCATCGTGATTGAGCAGGCGCCGAGAACTACTCCGCCTTCGTCTCGACTGCCCGGCGCGTGGACGGCGACGGCGATCGAACGCGATCCGCGGGCGATACCCGTACCTTCCAGCCGCGTCGATTATGTCGAGGTGGCTGCCTGAACTGATCTTTGCGCTGGCCAACATTTGCGGCCAGGACCGATGTCGGCGCCGAGCGACGTCAACCGCTCCCCCTCCCGCCCGTTCTCTCCCCATACTCGCCATGAAACCGGGAGCGAACCATGCTGTCCCATGCACTGACTACGTTATGTGAAACAAGCGCTTGGGTGCGCCTGCGCGCACTATTAATAGCGCCTATCGCCCATCGCCCTGCTCGCCCTCTCCGCCTGCGGCGGTGGTGGCGGCGGCATGGCCCCGGTGCCCAGCCAGGGCTGCGATGCCACGAGCTGCGGCACCCTGCTGGTCGGTCTGACCGACGCGGATGGCGATTTCCTCAGCTATTCCGTGGATGTCGTGTCGCTGACGCTCACCAAGGCGAACGGCACGGTCGTGAATGCCCTGCCCACGCGCCAGCGCGTGGATTTCGCGGGGCTCGTGGACCTGACGGAGCTCGTCACGGCCGCGACCATCCCGAACGGCACCTATGTCAGCGCTTCGATCCAGCTCGACTACGCGAATGCGGATGTCAGCGTCGAGGTGAATGGCGCGCCGGTCGCGGCGACGGTCGTGGATGTCGACCAACCAGCCGCTGGGCGTCGTGAATCTCGACCTGATGCTCGACAACCGCAATCACGTCACGATCGCACCGGGCGTTCCGGCCCTGCTGCAGCTCGACTTCGATCTCGCCGCCTCGCACGAGGTGGACATTACTACGGTGCCGGCGATCGCGATCGCCCAGCCGTTTATCGTGGCGACCATCGAGCCCGTGGAGGACAAGGAGCTGCGCGTGCGCGGCCCGCTGGTCTCCGTGGACACGAATGCCTCGAGCTACGTGATCGACCTGCGGCCGTTCAATCGACCCGACCGCGCGTCTTGGGCGGTTCACGGTTCACACGGACTCCGCGACGGCCTTCGAGATCGACGGCGTGGAGTCTGAAGGCGCAGCGGGCCTGGCGACGCTCGCGGGCAAGGCCGCGGGCACGCCGACGGTCGCCGCGGGCGTGCTGGATGTTGCTGCTCGCTCGTTCACCGCCTCCGACGTGCTCGCCGGCGACTCCGTGCCGGGTGCGCGCTTCGACGTCGTGATCGGCAACGTGATCGCGCGTGCGGGCGATACGCTTGACCGTGCGCGGCGCGACGGTGATCCGCCGCGATGGCTCCGTGCACTTCCTGCGCGGCGACATCACCGTGCTGCTCGGCCCCAACACGATCGTGACGCGCGACGGCGGCGGGCACAACCTGCTGCGCCCGATCGCGATCTCGGTCGGCCAGCGCATCCATGCCTTCGGCGACGTGACGGCGACCCCGACCGTGGATTCGCTGACGCTCGATGCGACCGCCGGGCGCGTGCGCATGAAGCTGACGCATCTCTCGGGCAGCGTGGTCTCGGCGGTGCCGGGGCAGGTTGCGCTCGATCTCTTCTCGATCGACGGGCGCCGGCCGGGGATCTTCGACTTCGCGGGCACGGGCGCCGCGCCCGCGACCGACGCCGACCCGCTCAATTATGAGGTGGCGACCGGTGCGCTCGACGTCCTGGGCCTGACGCCCGACTCCCCGGCCCGCGTGTTCGGCTTCGTGACGCCTTTCGGCTTCGCGCCGCCGGACTTCGTCGGCCGGACAGTGGTGGATGTGCGCGACCTGCGCGCGGAGCTGGGCATCGGCTGGGGTGCTGATGGCACTTCGGCGCCCTTCCTGTCGATGGGAGACACCGGGCTCGTCGTGGATGCCGCGAACCCGGATCTCGGCCTGCGGCACCACATCCGGATCGGCTTCCGCCTCATCGACATCACGGGGCTTGGCCTCACCCGTGACGGTGGCGCCCTTCAACGGCCGCACGCTCTTTGCGCTCGGCGAGCCGGGCCATGTCGAGCTCTTCCGCGAGTGGACGCCGTTCGTGGCGCGCCTGACCGAGAAGCTGAACGGCGGTGCCAAGGCCCAGGGCATGTTCGCGCATGGCGCGTATGACGCCGGGAGCTTCACGCTCACCGCGAACTACGTGGCGATCGCGCTCAAGATGCCCTGATCGGGCGAACTTGGTGCCGGTGGTGCTGACCGGCGGTAGGAATATTTGCTACTATTTCCTCCTGAACCCGGAGGACTTATGGCAGCAATCGAGAAGATCAGCGTGGCCCTGCCCGCGGACATGCTGGAACTGGTCAGGCAGGCGGTGAAATCCGGGGATTACGCCACGACCAGCGAAGTGATCCGCGAGGCGCTGCGCGAGTGGAAAGGCAGGCGCGAGACTCGTGAGGAGGCAATTACGGAGCTTCGGAAACTTTGGCAGGAGGGTATCGATAGCGGTGGCTGGCGCCCATTTGATGCAGAGGAAATCAAGCGCGAAGGGCGGCGCCGGCTTGAGCAGCTAAAGACTACAAAGAGCCAAAAGGGTCGATGAACCGTGCTTTTATCAGCGAACGCGCCGGGGATGATTTATATGAGATCTGGCACTACATCGCCGCCGACAATGTTGAGGCGGCCAACCGACTTGCAATCGAATTTGAAGCCCGGTTTCAGATGCTGGCGGAGTCCCCAAGATTGGGGCGCGCGCGGGATGATATCGCTACGGGCTTTCGATATTTTCCGATCGGGAGTTATCTGATCCTCTACCGCATCCAGCATGATGGGATAGGTATCGTCCGTGTGCTTCACGCGGCCCGCCATCTCGAAGACCTGGCCTGACTCGTCTAGGATTGCCACCCATGAACCGCAACCAGATCTTCGGCCCCGTCCTGGTCCAGGTGCTCCTGACCCTGGCGGTCTACATCCTGCTGTCGCTCGCCAAGGCGCGGGCGGTCAAGCTCGGCCAGGTGGACATGACGCGGCGCGCGCTGCACGACGACGCCTGGCCGGACGAGGTCCGGAAGATCAACAACAACATCCGCAACCAGTTCGAGCTGCCGATTCTCTTTTATGCGGTGTGTTTTGCGCTGTGGGCGCTCGATGCGGTGGGGCTCGTCGCGCTGGTCGCGGCCTGGCTCTTCGCCGCGAGCCGGATCGTGCATGCGTGGATCCACATCGTGCCGAATTACGTGCCGGTGCGGCGCACGGCTTTCACGTTCGGCTGGGCCATGGTGATCGTGCTCGCCCTGCTCGCGACCTGGGACCTGCTGAACCCGTCGAACCTGCTCTAGCGCAGACACCAGTACTGCACGCCCTCCGATTCGAGGAAGGCTTCCGCCGTGGCACCCTGCAGCATCGCGAGCGTCGAGTAGCTGCCCGCCTGCGAGCAGGTATCCGCCGCGACGGTAACCGAGCGCGGTGAATCGGACGTCGGCCAGCCGGTGCGCGCATCGAAGATGTGGCCGTAGCGCCTGCCGTTGATCACGATCGAGCGGCGCGCATCGCCGCTCGTTGCGAGCGCGCCGGACTTGAGCTCGATGCGCCGCGTCGCCTGCCCTGCCTTCTCGATCGATTCGATGCCGACCATCCAGGCGCCGCTGCGCGGCGGCGCGCCGGTGCAGCGCAGGTCGCCGCCGAAGTTCACGAGCACCGGGCAATCCGACTGGCTGGCCGCCCAGTCCGCGACGCGATCGACCGCATATTCCTTGCCGATGCCGCCGAAGTCGATTTCCATGCCTTCCGGCAGCGTGATGAAGGGCGCCTCCCAGGTCACGCGCTGCCAGCCGATACGCTGGAGCAGCCCGGGGATCAGCGCAGGATCGGCGTCGCAGCGGCCTTCGTCGAAGTGCCAGGCGTGGCGCAGCACGCCAGAGGTCAGGTCGAAGCGGCCTTCGCTGAGGCGCCAGAGCGACGCGCCGAACTCGAGCAGGCGCGCAGTCTCGTCATCGACGCGAAACGCCTTTCCACGACTCGAATGCAGCGCATGCACGACGCTGTCGGTGCGGAAGCGGCTGAACTTCCGGTCGATGCGCGTCGCTTCCGCGCGCGCGAAGGCGACCAGGCGGCCGGCAAAATCGGTGTCATCCGTATCGCAGAGCACGACGCAGGGGCTCGCCATCGCGTCGAACTCGAAGCGCCACTGGCCACGTTCGTGGTCGAGATCAGAAGCTAAATTTGTAGCCAAATTGCGCGATCACCGCTTTCAGGGGCGGAACGAGATCGAGATTCGCCAGGTCGCCGACCGCCGAGCCCGGCGACGGCTTCGCGGTCTGGTTGTAGTACTCGAGCCGCACCGAGTATTCGCCGCGCTCGGTGCGATGGCCGAACTTGAAGCCGACGGTAGTGGTCTCGTTGTCCGCGAGCCGGTAATCCGCCGACGCGAATGGCGGCAGCGGCGCCCCGGCGAACAGCACCGTGCGATAGAAGTCCGCGGCGCTCTGCTTGTAATAGCGCAGGTGCGGCTCGAGGTAGTTGTTCTCCGAGATGTTCCAGCGATAGCGCACTTCCGCCGTGTTCGAGGTCACGCCCCAGTCGTCGTCCATCAGCCGGTAGCTGATGGCGAACGAATCGCGATCGAAGGCGTAACGGAATTCCGCGAACACGCTCTGCTTGGTTCGGGTATCCGGGCGCTGCTCGTGGAGATAGAGATTCAGGCCGCTGCCGACCGGGCCCGGCACCGGCCTGCCCGTAACCGGATCGACCACCGACAGGATCTTGTAGGGATCGGTGAGATATCCGTCGCTCTTGCCGTAGGAGAAGGCGATTTCCACCAGCGAGCGGCGGCTCAAGATCTGCGTCACGCCGATGAGCGCATCGATGACGTTCTTGGTCTCGCCGCCGCCCGCACCGCCCTCGTCGCCTTCGCCTTCGCCCTCACCACCGCCGACGCTGGGGAGCATCGGCGAGAATCCGATTGGCGCGCCGCCGATCGGGCTGACTTCATCGCGGCCGTAGGCGCCGCCGACGAAAACCGTCGTGTTGCGGCGGTTGAAGTCGCGTTCGAGCCGCCCGTCGACCCCGAGATGCAGGTAATCCATCTCGTCCGAGCCGCTGAAGCCCACGTTCCAGCGCATGGAATCGCCGAGCGCCTGCTGCCAGTTTGCGGAGGCGGCGACGCGCGCATCGTGAAAGTTGGGATCGAGCGGCGGATCGCCCGCGGCGATCCGGTAATCCTGGCCGCCCGAGGGTCCCGTAAAGGTCTGCACGCTGTTGCTCGGGACGGCGCCGTTCGGCGTGGCACCGGTCAGCGCATCCACCGTGAGGTTCAGGCTGAAGCTGCGGTCCTCGTCGAGTACCCGGCGGATGGAAGTCGTCAGGCTCCCATCCATGACGCGGCCTGCGTCCTCGCCGTAATAAAGAAACGAGCTGTCCACTTCCCATTTCGGCGTTTCCTGGGCGGCGACCGGTGCGGCCGGCAGCGCGCCGAGCAGGCCGCAGGTGGCGCTCGCGAGCGTGGCGCCGATCGGCTTCTTCAATTGCATCCGCAGCCACCGCCGGCAAAGCCGCGTCCGCCGCTCGAGGCTTCCTTGCTGAAATAGATGTGGTCGTCGATCGCCATATCGAGCGCGTCCGGCTGCATGTCCTCGCGCGCGTGCAGATCGCGTTGCCAGGGTTCGACGGTCGCGCAGCCGCCGAGCACGAAGCCACAGAGCAAGAGCAGTATCAGGAGGCCGATGCGAAGCAGGATCATGGGGACTCCTTCAGCAGTTGGGCGATCTGTTGCTCGCGCTCGGCGCGCTGGGCGTCGCGAAAGCCGGCGTGGGCCACGCGCACACGGCCGTGCCGGTCGACCAGGAAGCTCGATGGCATGCCCTGTACGCCGAACTGGCGCGCGATGTTCCCGGCCGAGTCGAATTCGACGCGGAACTTCGGCGGAAGTTTCAAGAGGAATGCGTCGGCGAGTTCACGGTCCTGGTCGAGATTGACCGCGACGATGACGAGGCCTGCGCCGCCGTAATGCTGTTGCAAATCATTCATCCACGGAAAGGAGCGCAGGCAGGGCGCGCACCAGGACGCCCAGAAGTCGACCAGCACGACTTTGCCGGAATAACTCTTCAGCAGCGGCCAGTCGGGCGTGGGCAGCGCGGGCGCAGCCGTGCCGCTGTCGGCAAACAGCGACAGCGACAGCAGGAGCGCAGTGAGGATTGTCGGACGCAACAGGTCGTTTCCTGAATCACAAGGACAACGTTACCTGTGAGACGTTCCCGCGATTTATTTCCTTCGCGATTTGGTGCCGGTGTCGCAGTTCCGTAGTTACGGCGAACTGCGAACTTGTGCACCGGCACCAATGTCGGCGGCGGATCTGTTCCAGCAGCGCCCGCGGCGACGGCGGCCGGCCGAGCAGCACCTGCATCAGGTCCCGGGTGCTGCGTTCGGAGCCGAAGACCAGCAGCTCTTCGCTGCTCCAGCCGTACCATTTCGGGTTGCCGGCATCGAAGGGGCCGATCGCGTTGGCCGTGGCTTTGCGAATCTCGGCCGTGAGCACCGCGCCGAGGCCGTAATTCACCATATAGCCCGGGTTGCTGACGAGCTGCACGCGCACGGCCCACCAGGGCACTTCCGGGTGCGGGGTGATGTGAAGATAGGTGCTCGTGATGTCGGTCCAGACCGCGTTCGGGTCGGAGGCCGGATCGCGCAGCATCCGGATCTCGAACAGCGACCAGGCGACGTCCAGCATCACGCTGCCGTAGAGCGCGCGCAGCGACATCGCCGCGGGAAGTTCCGTGCCGAGGTATTTCCGCTGCCAGGCGGGCTCGTAAACGCTCCACGAAGGCACGTCGGCGAAGGCCTCGGTGAAGAGCGTGTCGGGCCAGTCGGTGAAAGCCGGGCGGTTGCGGATCGCGCTGATATGCACGGCATGGCCGTTTTCGTGCACCAGCTCGTTCAAGCGCAGAAAGGCCGCCCGAGCGATAGCGCCCGACGACGCGCGCGACGGTCGGCTGCCAGGTGCCATTCACATAGCGGCCGCGCCTCAGGAAATCCGTGTAAGCCAGCGGCGATTTGTCGAGCCGGTCGTCGATGTCGTAGACGACGCCGAGCTTTTCGACATCCGCGCCGAGATCCTGGTAGAAGCGGTGATCCACCGCGACGATCTCGGTGTCGGGGAAGCTCGGCGCGATGCGGCGCTTCGCCTCGCCGATCGCGTAGCGGTAATCCCAGGGCTCGACCATGCCGGGCTGGGCTCGCCTTCTGCCAGGCCTCGAGGATCTGCACCAGCCAGCGCTCGACGTCCTTGACGCTGACGCCGATCGCGCGCGCGGCGGCTTCGACGCCGGAGCCGTCGGTCGCGGCTTCCTTTGAAGCGAGCGCGATCAGCCGGCGATAGGGGCTGTCGGGTTCGTCGTTGCCGTTGAGCGCCGCCCACAACGGCAGGAAGGCATCGAACAGCGCCTTGCGGCGTGCCGGTTCCTCGATGTCGCCGAGGAGCCCGAGGGCGCTGCCGCGATCGACCGTCCTGTCCTCGAACTTCAGGACATTGCCGATCTCGCGATAGCAGACTGGAGAGCGCGGCGCTCAGGCCGTCGTAATCGAGGTCCTTGTTGTCGCGGTCCTTGCAGGCCGAGCGAATCGGGGGCGTTCGCGACCGCCGGGCTCGGGTCGCCGTAGTCGCCGAGCGTCACGCGGATCGCGGCGAGCGCCCGGATGTCCTCGCGCGGGAGCTTGCGCTCGTCGATGGCCGCGATGCTCGCGATCAGCGCCTTGTGGCGGTCGATGCGTTGCGCGTCCCAGGAAGCGAGGTCGCGGCCCTCGTAGTCCGCGGCCATGCCGGAATGGATGAAGTCCACCGCATTGGCGGCGTCGAGGAATTCGAGGAACAGCGCCTCGGTCGGCGCGAGCGGGCCCGGCTCAGTGGCGGTTGCGGGAACGCTGGCGCAGGCCAGCAGGATGACGGCGCAGAGTGCTTTCATGGTGCCGGTGCACAGATTCGTAGTTTGCCAGCATAACTACGAACTTGTGCACCGGCACCTATTTCATCAAATGGTTACTGGGCGGCGGCTTCCTTGCGGTCGGCCTTCCAGCGGCGGATGTCGATGGGCCGGATTTCCGATATCGGGCAGCGATCGCGGCCGACGATCACGGAATCGAACTTCGTGATCTCGCTGACCGTGGACGTGACCCGCACGGAATTCGTGAATTGCAGGTCGGGGCAGCTGCCCGCGATCTTGATCAGCCAGGCGTCGTTGATGCCGGTCCAGATGATCAGCTGGTCGCGGTCGACCGACGTCCAGGAATCCGTCCGCATGAACGTGAATCCGCGGATCGGCTCGCCGATGTAGCCGTCGTACCGCGAGAGCGGGCCTTCGTCCTTGCCGCGCTGCAGGCTGCTGGCGCAGGCGGTCGCCACGAAGGCCATCAGGGCCAGAGCCAGAATCTTCTTCATGACGCTATCTCCAGATTCCGGACTATCCCTGGTCTGGATACTTGGACGCAAAACCTGGATTTCAAGTTCCCCGGCACGCAAGTTTCATCGTGCCGTCATGCGCTGGGCACTAGTTCGCTGGGGATCCCCGCGACTGGACATCCGGGACAGGCCGCTGCGCGTAACGTGGGCCTTTTTCTTCTTCCGGCTCCGATGACTGGAATGTCATGCCGTCATAGAACCGTGCGAGCCGCGGCAGGAAGTCGTCCCAGCCCGGCGCCGAAGCATCGAATTCTCCGCTGCCTGGTCCGGAACTTGCCTCTGATCGCCTCGGTCATTAGTAGATACGTTTGTCCGCCGCGACTGAAGATGACGGCGCCGCGCCAGGAGTCTCCGCGGGTCACCTGGCCGGTTGCCGGATCCACCTGGGCCAACGGCGCACCGTGCGGCAGGTGCATGACCGCAATCCAGGCAGGCTGGCCCTCGAATTCGCCGGGCTCGTCCGCAGGATCGTCGATCCCGGCATCGTGCCGGCGAAGTACGTCGGGAAAGCGCTGTCGCGGAACCAGTTGCGCAGGATCGCCTGGGAGATCTCCGTATCGATCTTCACGCCCGCCAGCATGTCAAGGTCCGGCGTGCAGACGACGCCGAACAACTGCCCGGTATCGTCGATGAAAGTCACGGAACCGACCGTGCCCTGGAAACCGTCGACCAGCCTCGGGCGCGAGCCCAACGGCGATTCGATAGTGAACAACTCCCCGGGCGCGGTGTAGAGTCCGCCGGTGAACTCGCCGCGTACTATCGCCGCGTGCACCGGCATCCCGAGCAGCGCCAGCAGCAGCGCCACCGCCACGCCGACCATTCCCGCAAACCGCTGACGCAGGGGGAACACCATGTTGCTGAGAGTGTTGATGGCATCGGCTCTGCTGTTCGCGGGCACCGGTCACACAAACCCGGCATGGAAAATGTGACCGTCATCACCGGCGTCACGGTCGTGCACCCGGAGCGCGAAGGCGCGGCCGTGCTCGAACCCGATTCGACCGTCATCATCCACGGCAATCGCATCGACGCGGTCCTGCAGCACGCGCGCGATCGAGCTGACCGCAGGGCGCCAAGGTCATCGACGGCCGCGGCAAGTGGCTGATTCCCGGCCTCGTGGACGCGCACGTGCATTTCTTCCAGTCCGGCAACCTCTACACGCGCCCGGATGCGGCGGATTTCAACGCGGTCGTGCCCTATGCGCAGGAAGTCGCGCGCAACAAGGCGCGGCTCGACGCGACCTTCAAGGTCTGGCTCGCGAACGGCGTCACGGGCGTCGTGGACATCGGCGGCCCGTTCTGGAATTTCGACATGCGCGACCGCGCGAACGCGACGGAGGCCGCGCCGCGCGTGGCGGTCGCCGGGCCGCTCATTTCGATGATCGCGGACCCGCCGCTCGATCTCGACGATCCGCCGATCATCCGCATCGATACGCCGGAGGCAGGCCTCGACGCTCGTCAAGCGCGAACTCGCGCGCAACCCGGACTACATCAAGGTCTGGTTCATCTACGACAAGGGCGACGATGTCGCCGCCCACGAGGCGATCGTCAAGGCGGCGGGCGACGCCGCGCATGCCGCCGGCAAGAGGCTCGCGGTGCATGCGACGGAACTCGTCGTCGCGAAGGCCTCGCTGCGCGCCGGCGCCGATTACCTGGTGCACTCGGTGTTCGACGAGCCCGTCGACGATGAATTCATCGCGCTCGCGAAGAAGAACAACATCCTTTACTGCCCGACGCTGTTCGTCGAGGAGAGCTACGAGCTCGCGCTCTCGAACAAATGGCGCGCGACGCCCGAGGAGCTGACCCGCGCCGATCCGGAGATCCTCGCCGCGATGGATGACCTGAACGACATCCCGGCGGACAAGCGGCCCCCGATCGTCACCAGGCTGATGCAGGCGGAGAATCCGGCCAAGGACTCCCGTCATCGGCATGCAGAACCTGAAGAGGGTGCGCGACGCCGGCATCACGATCGTGATGGGCACGGACGCCGGCAACATCGGCACGCTGCACGGGCCTTCGATCTACCGCGAAATGCGCCTGATGCAGGAATCCGGCCTGACGCCGCTCGAGATCCTGCGCGCCGCGACGACCAATGGCGCGAAGGCGCTCGGCAGGGAGAAGGACCTCGGCGTCATCGAGGCCGGACGGCTCGCCGATCTCGTGCTGCTCGACGCCGATCCGCTCGCGGATTCCGGCAACCTGGCGAAGATCAACCGCGTCATCAAGAACGGCGTCGTCTACGACCCCGAAGCCCTGATGAAGTCCATTCGCTGACCGGCGGGAATCTTGCCGTTTTCGCCATATTTTGATATGGTCGTATAGCCATATCCAGGGCATGTTGCCTGGATGGTGGCGCTATTCGAATGGGATCCTATCCAAGGACGAGGAGAACCGGCGTAAGCATGGCGTGTCCTTTTCCGATGCGCAGCTTGCATTCCTGGATCCGGCGCGCGTCATCGCGGATGATCTGGAACATAGCCAGAACGAAAGACGGTTCTATTGCATCGGCAAGGTAGCGGGTCACGTCATGACGGTGCGGTTTACGATTCCGGGTCGGCACGATTCGCATTTTTGGTGCCGGATACTGGCGGAAAGGCATGAAGACCTATGAAGCGATTCAGCGGATATACGGATGAGCCTCTGGGCCGGATCAGGGTCATCAAGGATTTCCTGCCGCCGCCGGACCAACTCATTCTGAAAGACGATGGCGTCAAGGTGACGATTTCGCTCAGCAAGAGGAGCGTCGATTTCTTCAAGGCCCACGCAAAGAAATCGAAAATTCCGTATCAGCGGATGATCCGGCGAGTGCTCGACGAATACGCCGGACACTTTTCGCCCAGGGGTCGGCGCGCCTGATCGCCCGACTTCCCGGGTTTGCCTTCGCGGCGGCGCTCGCCGTCGTCGCGAAGTTCGTCTATTTCGCGACCGGCTCGACGGTAAGCCCCGTACTCTGCGCGATCGCGATCGGGATCCTGTGGCGCAACCTGATCGGCGTCGGCGCCTGGGCGCAGTCCGGCCTCGAATTCACGTCGCAGACGCATTCTCCGGATCGGCATCGCGCTGATCGGGCTGCGCCTCACGCTCCTCGTGCTCGCCGATACGAGCCTGGTCGCGGTGCCGGTGGTCATCGCCTGTGTCACGGTCGCGCTGACGGTGGCGCTCGGGCTCGGGCGCCTGATGGGCGTGCCGCGCGAGATGCGCCAGCTGCTCGCCGCCGGCACCGCGATCTGCGGCGCCACGGCCATCATCGCTGTCGCGCCGCTGCTGCGCGCGAAGAAGGCCGACGTCGGTATCGCGCTCACCTGCATCGTGCTCTTCGGTTCGCTCGCGATGATGAGCTATCCCTGGCTCGCCGGCGCGGTGTTCGGCGATTCGCACCGGAATGCCGGCGTATTCCTCGGCGCGTCGATCCACGACACCTCGCAGGTGGTCGGCGCCTCGCTGATCTACGCGCAGCAGTTCAATGCGCCGGACGCCGTGCCGATCGCCGGGCTCACGAAATTCATGCGCACGCTTGGACTGCTGGTGCTCGTGCCGCTCGCCGCCTGGTGGGGCGCGCGCGGTGAATCCGCGCAGCTCGAAGAGAAGACCGGCATCCGGCGGAAGGCGATCCCTGGCTTCGTGCTGTTCTTCATCGGCTTCGTGATCCTGCGCACGCTCGGCGACCATTACGCCGGCGCGCGGATGCGCAGACTGGCAGGCGGTGCTCGCCTACGCGCAGACGGTGTCGGAGTGGCTGCTGCTGTTCGGCATGGCCGCCGTGGGCCTCGGCGTCACCTTCTCGCACCTGCGCGAGGCCGGCTGGCGGCCGATCCTGCTGTCGTTCACCGCGGCGGTCCTGACCGGCGCCTGCGGCCTCGCGCTCAGTTATAGTCTGCGATGATGGAACTGCTTCACTCGCTGTGGGCCCTGGTCATCGCGCTGTTCGACATCGCGATGCACCTCGACGTGCATCTGCAGGAGCTGATCGCGCAGTACCAGACCGGCATCTACGCGATCCTGTTCCTGATCGTGTTCGTCGAGACCGGGGTCGTGATCTGGCCGTTCTTGCCGGGGGATTCGCTGCTGTTCGTCGGCGGCACGCTCGCCGCCGCCGGCGACATGAATATCGCGACGCTCATCGTCGTGCTGATCGCCGCGGCGCTGACCGGGGACAACGTCAACTACTGGATCGGGCGGAAGATCGGGCCGAAGATATTCCAGCGCGAACGCTCGCGCTGGTTCAATCCCGCGTACCTCACGCGCGCCCACGAATTCTACGAACGGCATGGCGGCAAGACCATCATCCTGGCGCGCTTCATGCCGATCATCCGCACCTATGCGCCATTCGTCGCCGGCATCGGCGCGATGCCCTACCTGCGCTATCTCAGCTATTGCATCGCTGCCGCGATCCTGTGGGTCGTCTCGCTGTGCCTCGCGGGCTATTTCTTCGGCAACATCCCGATCGTGAAGCAGAATCTCAGCATCGTGATCGTGCTGATCGTGCTGGTCTCGATCTCGCCGGGAATTTTCGCCTGGCTGAAGAGCCGCCGATCGCGCCGATCTGGTGCCGGTGCACAAATTCGTAGTTAGCCGTCGTAACTACGAATTTGTACACCGGCACCAAATTCGTAGTTATTGCTGCCAGTTCGCCTTGCGCTTCATGTCGCCCCACAGGATGCGCTGGCCGGTGACCCAGCCGTAGAGCGCCTGCAGCTTCCAGACCGACATCACCTGGCGGTAGCCGAAGTTCTCGAGGATGGCGACGACGAAGAGCATCAGCACCTGGTGCGCCTTCGGGTAGGTGTGGAACGAGAGCTCCTCGAGCAGGATTGCCGTCGTCGAGAGCATCACGCCGAGCGCGAATGCCGCGGCGACGAAGGCGAGGAACGAAGTCCCCGTCATCATGCCGAGCGCGAAGGACAGTGCCCATCACGATGAAGCCGCCCACCTCGATCACCGGGCTCAGGAGCTCGAACAGCACGAAGAACGGGAACGCCACCCAGCCGGCGGAGCCGCTGCCCTTCGCGAAGCAGAGCTGGCGGTTCTCCCAGAGGCTTTCGGCGAGGCCCCGATGCCAGCGCTTGCGCTGCTTCGCGAGTGTCGCGACATCCTCCGGCGCGTCGGTCCAGCACACGGGGTCGGGAATGAACGCCACCCGATAGCGCGCGCCGCGCGCGGACAGCTTGCGGTGCAGGCGCACCGTCATTTCCATGTCCTCGCCGATCACGTCCGAGCGGAAGCCGCCGGCCGCGACCACCGTGTCGCGATGGAACACGCCGAACGCGCCGGAGACGATCAGCATGCCGTTGATCGCGCTCCAGCCGAGCCGGCCGCCGAGGAAGGCGCGCAGGTATTCGACGACCTGCACCAGCGCCAGCGGATTCCGCGGCAATCCGACCTTTTCCAGCACGCCGCCGCGCACGACGCAGCCGTTGATGATGCGCACCGTGCCGCCGCAGGCGACCGTGCGCGGATCCTCGAGGAACGGCCGCACGACATGCTCCATGCTGTGCGGGTCGAGCACGGAATCCGCGTCGCCGCAGTAGAAGATCGGGTGGCGCGCCGCGTTGATGCCGGCATTCGTCGCATCCGCCTTGCCGCCGCCGTTCTCCTTGTCGATCACGCGCAGGTTCGGATGCGACAGCGAGCGATAGACGCCGCGCACCGGCTTGGTCTTGATCTGCACGCGGTACGCTTCCGGGAACGGCTGCAACTGGAACTCGCGCGTCATCACGGCCAGCGTGTCGTCCTTCGAGCCGTCGTTGACGATCACGACCTCGAAGTGCTGGTAGCGCAGCTGCAGGAGCGCGCGGATCGAGGTCGCGATCGTCGCGGCCTCGTTGTACGCGGGCACGACGAGCGAGATCGGCATCTGCAGGTGCGAATACACGCGCTCGGTCGCGCTCAAGCCCTTCATGTAGCGGCGCAGGCCGAAGAGCGCGACGAAGGCGAGCCCCAGGTAGATCGTGTTCAGCACGATGAAGTAGCCGAGGAATCCCCATTGGACGCCCGTGAGCAGCCAGCGCAGGCTCATCCGAGGCTCTCCTCGGCGCGCACATGCTTCAGCATGTCGAGCGCATAGGGGTCGGTGAGCCTTGCGCGCACGGCTTCGAGCCGCTCGGCATCCATGCCGCGTATCCGCAGCAGCGCCTGCGCCGCGCGGTAGCGCACCCACCAGACGCGGTCGCCCATCAGCCGCATCAGGAGTTCGGTTTCTTCGAGATCGCCGAGGCGGCCGAGCGCGAGCGCGAGATTCATCCGGATGTCCGGATCGTCCGATGCGCCGAAACCGCGGATTTCCGGCAGCACGACGGGGTCGAGCAGCACGAGGAGCGCCGCAGCGACGATGTGCAGGTCGTCCGGATGCCGGCGCAGCAGTTCGGTCGCGACTTCGCTGCCGAGCACCGCGTCCACATGCGAGAGCCAGGGCAGCAGCGGCGGGATTTTCGGGGGTTCGAGCGACAGCATCAGCGCGCGGATCGGCTCGCGCGCGATATCGGCGCCCGCATCCACGAGCAGCCTCGCCATCGCCTCGCCGGGCCAGCTCTCGCGCTCGGCGACCTGCAGCATGATGCCCGGCATCGCGCGCTGCGCGTCGATCTGCACCAGCGCCGCCGCGGCATAGAAGGACACCAGCGCATTCACGGAGACGAGATATTCCTGCAGCGCCTTCCAGGCCGACTGGTCGCGCAGGTGGCCGAGCGTGCGGATCGCGAGGATCTGCCTGCCGACCTCGCGCGAATTCATCATGTGGCGCGCGATGTCGTCGAGCCCGAGCCGCAGCGCGAGGTCGTTCAGTTTCGCCGCTGCTTCGCCGCGCACGGCGTCGTGCAGCGCATTCCACTCCTCCATCAGGAAGGCCACATGCCGCGCCGGCAGCATCGGCAGTTCGGGCGCAGCGCCCTCTTCGATCGCGATCTGCGTCAGGACCGGGCGCCAGGCCTGGATGACGCGCGCGCGCAGGTCTTCCTCGTGCCGGAGGTAGCGGCGCACGATCAGCGCCGTCAGCAGCAACAGGGCGGCGGATGCGGCGGCGACCTCGGCGCTCCGCCAGGCCAGCGTGACGATGAGGTCAGAACCGGTGTTCAAGTCCAAGGCTGATCCGCAAACGATTGTAGAGATCGCCCTGCTCGTACCAGCCGGCTTCCCAGGAGAAACCCCAGCGCGTGTTGCGCCAATGCACGCCGTTGACGCCGATGCTCCGCACCTGGGTCACCTGCACGACGCCGGGCGCGACGGCTTCGGCTTCCTCGCCGAAGCCGAGCCCGAGCGTCACGTAGCTCGCGTCGCCGTAATCGTGCGAGAGGCGCAGCGAATGCCCGAAGCTCGTCTGGACGCCCGTCGGCCGCGCCGCGGTCAGCGTATAGGCGATGCGGAATTGCGCGGCGTACTGCTCGATGGTCGCGGCGAGCGAATCGACGTCGGTCGTCGCGTAGCTGGAATGCCGCGCGCGCAGGCCGAGGCTGCGATCGCCGGGCAATCTGCGGCCCGACTTCTCCGATCAGGCTCCATTCCGGCAGCACTTCGGCATTCGGCGCGATGTCGCCGGAGACGCTGAAGGACCAGTCGTCGGACAGGCGATCCACGTAACCGGCCGTCAACTGCCCGTCGCGCGCCTGGAATCGCTCCTCGGCGTGCAGGCCAGCCAGTACGCGACGCCGATCGTCCAGCGGCTTGTCCATATTGAAGGTCACGCGCGCGCCAGGGATCGCGGCCGCCCGAGAGTTCCTCGTGGCTCGCCGCGAGCGAGAGGCGCGTGCCGCGATTCAGCAGGTGCTGATCGTTCAATGCGGCGCGCTTCGTCGCGGGCCAGCTGGATTGCGGAAAGGCGCGCTGCGCTTCTGCCAGGAAGGCGTCGCTGCGTTCGTAGTCCCCGAGCATCTCGAGCGCGGTCGCGTTCGCCCGCCAGATGTCCTCGTAGGCCGGCGCGACGCTGCGTCCTCGTTCGAGGTACGGCAGCGCCTCGGCAGGACGCTCGAGCGCGATCAGCGCCTGCCCCTTGCCGAGCAGCCAGTCGGAATTGTTCGGGTCGCGCGCGAGCAGGATGTCGTAATTGCTCAGCGCTTCTTCCTGGTGCCCGGCCCTTGCGCAGGAACGCGCCAGCGCATCGCGCGCATCGTCGTCGTTGGGGTTCGCGGCGACGGCCGCCTGTTTCGCCGCGTCGCAGGCCTCGGCCGGTGTCCAGGCCGCGGCCAGGCAAAGGCTCACGAACAATGCACGAAGGGGCATGTCGTTCATGCGCGGGACTTGTTCTTTCGCTTCGGGGATTCGGGCTGCGTCGGGCGCTCGGGGTGCGTCGGGGCTCGGGGTGCGTCGGGACGCTCTTCAGCCGTCGCCGGATCCGCGCCACCAGTTCCGCCGGGCTGAAGGGCTTGGTCAAATAGTCGTCGGCCCCGAGGGAGAGCGCCCGGACGGCGTCGTGCTCGCGGGTCTTCGAGGTCAGGATGATCACCGGGACGTCCTTCCAGACCGGATTTCCGCGCATGCGCGCCAGCAGTTCGAATCCGTCCGTATAGGGCAGCATCACGTCGAGCAGGACCAGGTCCACGGCCGGCCCGGCGTCGATGCGTTCGGCCGCCTTGCGCCCATCGCCGATGCTTTCGACCGTGAAGCGCTCCCGCGCAGCCAGGTAGCCCAGCAGGTAGGCCATGTGCACGTCGTCCTCGACGATCAGGAGACGCTGCGGTGCGTTAGACTCGCTATTCATGTGGACCCACCCGGCGTGAAGAATACTCGATGAGCGAAGCACTGCAACGACGGATTGATCAACTTGAGAGGGAGCTCCAGGATCAGCGCTCGAAGCTGGCCCAGGCGCTGCGCCAGGCCGAATCCGCGAGCCGCACGCGCAGCGAATTCCTGTCCAATGTCAGCCACGAAATCCGCACGCCGATGAATGGCGTGATCGGCATGACCACCCTGCTCCTCGACACCGAGCTGGACCGCCGCCAGCGCGAATACGCGACCGTGATCCGCTCGAGCGCCGACTCGCTGCTGTCGGTCATCAACGACCTGCTCGACTACTCGAAGATCGAAGCCGGCAAGCTCGAGCTCGAGCGCGTCGAAATGGACCTGCGCGCCCATGTCGAGGAGGTCGCATCCAACATGGCGGTGCAGGCCGCGGCCAAGGACCTGGAGCTGATCGTGGACGTCGCGCTCGACCTGCCCGAGCGCGTGCTGGGCGATCCCGGCCGCATCCGCCAGGCGCTGACGAACCTGGTCTCGAACGCGATCAAGTTCACCTCCACGGGCGAGGTCGTGATCCGCGTGACCAAGGACCGCGCGCTCGGCGCCGCCATCGTGGTGCGCTTCGAGGTGCGCGACACCGGTATCGGGCTCCCGCCCGACGCGATCCCGAAACTGTTCCAGCCCTTCACGCAGGCCGATGCATCCACGGCGCGCCAGTACGGCGGCACCGGCCTTGGGCTTTCGATCGTCAAGCGCCTCGCCGAGCTGATGGACGGCAATGTCGGCGCCAAGAGCGACGCCTGGCAAGGGCTCGACGTTCTGGTTTACGGCGCGCCTCGAGCCGCGCCAGCGCGAGGCCCCGGCCGCCGCGCGCCATGCCGCTGCAGCCGACGCCCGCCGCGTGCTGGTCGTGGACGACAACGAGACCAACCGGCGCGTGCTCGCCGAGCAGCTGAAGAGCGCCGATTACGAAGTCGAGACTGCCGACAGCGGCGTGGACGCGCTCACCGTGCTGCAGCGCGCGGTCGAGGCCGGTACGCCCTACCAGGTCGTGCTGACGGATCACCACATGCCGGGCATCGACGGCCTCGAGCTCGCGCGCCGCATCCGCAAGATCGAGAGCATCGCGAACCTGCGCCTCGTGCTCTACAGCTCGATCGACGACCGCTCGAGCCGCCAGGAACTGCGCGAACTCGGGTTCGCCGGCCAGTTGTCGAAGCCGGTGCGCCGCGCGGAACTCCTCGCCGCAATGGAGCGCGTGCTTTCGCACGATGCGCTCGACTTCACGCAGCGCCTGCGCAAGATCGTGACCCGCGACGTGATCGTCGAGGAGCAGCACCGCCATCCGCGCGCCGTGCTGCTGGTCGAGGACAATCCGACCAACCAGCGTGTCGCGCAGCTCTACCTCGAGCGCGCCGGATGCGAAGTCGTCATGGCCTCGCACGGCAAGGAGGCGCTCGCGGCGATGGAATCGCGGCGCTTCGACATCGTGCTGATGGACGTGCAGATGCCGGTGATGGACGGCCTCGAGGCGACGCGCCTGATCCGCGAGCGGGAGACCGGGCCGCGCACGCCGATCGTCGCGCTCACCGCCAATGCGATGAAGCAGCAGATCGAGGAATGCAAGGCGAATGGCATGGACGACGTGCTGCCGAAGCCGATCGACCGCGAGCGCCTGGGCCAGATACTGGATCAATATGCGCCGCCGGCCATGGCCATGACCGGGCGTCACGTCGTGAAGCCGGCGCCGGAGAAAAAGGCCGTGGAGCCGCCGTCCGATGTCTCGATGGCGCGATTCCGCGAGGTGACCGGCGGAGACGCGGAGCTGGCGCGCGGACTGACCGCGAGCTTCGTGCAGAGCGTGAACCAGGCGCTGGCCGACATCGAAAGCGGACTCGTGAAGGTGGACCTGCCGCTCGTGCAGCGCGCTGCGCACACGCTGGTCGGCACGAGCGCCAACATGGGCGCCACGCGCCTTCAGGCGATTGCGATGGCGATGGAGGATTCCGCCACGCAGGGAAACGGCCCGGCGGTCGGCGAGCTGCTCGACACGGCCCGCAGCCGATTCAATGCGGCACGCGCCGCGCTCGAAAAAGAAAGCGGCTGAGAATTACGAATTGGGTGCCGGTGCAACAGTTCGTAGTGACGAATTGCTGCACCGGCACCCAATGGGGTAGTTACATCTCGACGTTGACCGGCGAGTCGAGCGTAAAGCCGATCACCGTGCCGGCCGGCAGTTCCACTTCCGTGCCGGTGTTCTTCGCGGCTGCGGTGCCGGCGGCGGCGCCGATCAGGCCGCCGATCAGCGTGCCGTTCTTGTTGCTCACCTGGTGACCGAGGATCGCGCCGATGGCCGCGCCGCCTGCGATCTTCGCGGTGTCGCGCCCGGTGTCGCTCTTCGCGGCCACCTGCGTGATCTTGCCGGATACCGGCGTATCGCTGCCGTCCGCGAGCACCAGGCTGTCGAAGGCGAGGCCGAGCGTCGGCGTGCCGCCGATCTTCTTGCTGCCCGAGATGACCTCGGTCACGGAACCCTGCAGCAGCGCGCCGCGCCTTGGCGATGACCGTGCCGTCAACGACCAGATCGTTCGACAGGTTCGCCGCGATGCGGTCGCCGACCTTCGCGGTCTTGGTCGAGATGGCCGCGGGCAGCTGCACCGAAATCGACGTGCCCGCCGCAACCGTGTACTTGCGCGGGCCCGCGGGCGTCGCCGGCTTGGGCGCAGGCGCGGCAGCCGTCGTCGTCGAGCCGCTGCTGGTTGAGGGCTTCGGCTTCGGCTTCGGCTCACTCGCCTTGGCGAGCGCCGCCTCGCGCTCCGCGAGGCTCTGCTCGCGTTCCTTCAGCGCGAGTTCGGCTTCCTTGCGCGCCAGCTCCTCTTCCTTCGCCTTCATCTCGGCGTCTTTGTCGATCTCGGCCTGGACGGCCGGAGTTTCGCTGGTGGGTGGCGCTTTCTGTCCGCAGCCGGCGAGCGCGAGGAACGCGATCGCGGTCGGCAGCAACAGCGCGAGTGAAATGGACCTTGTCTTCAACATGGCTTTCGTCTCCGTAGATGTGGCGTGAAGCTACTGCTTCAAAAAATCAATGCGCTGGTACAGGTCCACGAGTTGTGGAACAAACTGGTTCCAGTCGGCGGATTCGGCGTCGTATTTCCAGTCCGGGGCTGCCAGAGCCTCGACGCGCAGTTCGGTCATCAACAGGTACAGGCGCTGGTCGTGGGCGACGACCGCCATGCCACGCCAGGAATCGCCGTGAACGGGTTCGTCCACGCCGTACACGATCTTTCCGAGCGGCGAACCGCCCGGCAGGTACGCGGCGGCGATCCAGGCCGCATGGCCGTCGATCTCGCCCGGCTCGTCGCGCAGGATCTCCGCATTCGGCAGGCTCACCTTGAAGAACTTCGGGAAGCCCGTTTCGTGGAACCAGTCGCGCAGCTCCTGCGGCGTGATTTCCTTGGCGTTCCGGATCCGGTTGTCCATGTAGAGGATGCCGCGCAGCTCGCCTGACTGGTCGATGAAGGACACGGCGCCCGCGCCGTTGTTGTCGGGCTCGATGCCGTCGAGCACGGCGGGCTTGCCCGGGAACGGCGACTGCACCGTGAAGATCTTCTGCGGGTCCTTGTAGACGCCGTCGCTGAAGAATCCGAGGATGCGGCCGGCCTGGGCCGGGGCGGCGCAGAGGGCCGCGGCCAGCAGGGCCGTGGCGATGGAAAGCGCAAATCTGTTCATGGATAACCGCCAGTTTAGTCTTTCTCGGGGACAATCCAAGACTCCCTGTCGCTATTTGACAACTCCGCCCGCGCCAGTTCCCAGGCCTCGATCTCGGGCAGGCGGCCGAGCAGGTAACCGAGCTCGTCGACGCCGTGCAGCAGGCAGTGCCGCGCGAACGGATCCAGCGGGAATTCGGCGCGGCGGCCGTCCGGCAGGGTCAGCGTGCCCTCGCCCGACGTCGATCTCGACCTCGGCGCCGGGATGGGCCAGCAGCCAGGCGTGGGTCGCCTCGTCGATCCGCACCGGCACCAGGCCGTTCTTCAGCGCGTTGCTGAAGAAGATGTCGGCGATCGACGTGCTGATCACGGCGCGGATGCCCTGAAGTCGAGCAGCGCCCAGGCGCGCGTGCTCGCGCGACGAGCCGCCGCCGAAGTTCTTCCGGCGACCAGGATCGAGCAGCCCTGCGCCTCCGGCCGGTTCAGCGCGAACTCCGGCCGCGGGCGGCCGTGACGGCGTCGAAACGCCAGTCCGCGAACAGCGCAGCGGCCGAGGCCTTCGCGGCTCGTCGTCGTCAGGAAGCGCGCCGGGAAGATCTGGTCCGTGTCGACGTCCGCTTCCGGCAGCACGACCGTGCGCGAGCGGATGGGTTGCGCGATCGGTCCCTGCACGTCAGGCCGTCAGCTCGCGCGGATCGGTGACGCGCCCGGTGACTGCCGCGGCGGCCGCCGTCACCGGGCTCGCGAGCAGCGTGCGCGCGCCCTGGCCCTGGCGGCCCTCGAAATTGCGATTGCTGGTGCTGACGACGTAGCGGCCCGCGCGCCGCCGTGTCGCCGTTGATGCCGACGCACATCGAGCAGCCCGATTCGCGCCACTCCGCGCCGGCGCCCGTGAACACGTCGTGCAGGCCCTCGGCCTCGGCCGCCGCTTGACCTGCTGCGAGCCCGGCACGACCAGCATGCGCACGCCGCGCGCCACGCTGCCGGCCGCGCAGCATCGCGGCCGCGGCGCGCAGGTCCGACAGCCGCGAATTCGTGCAGCTGCCGATGAACACGACGTCGCACCGGCTTGCCGGCGAGCGCCTCGCCCGGCGCGAAGCCCATGTAGCGCAGCGCCTTCAGGAACGCCTCGTCGTCCGCGATCCGGGATGTGGCCGCCGATCGGCATCGCCATGCCGGGATTGGTGCCGTAGCTGATCATCGGCTCGACCGCCGTCGGCGTCGATCGCGATCTCGCGATCGAATGCGGCGCCCGCGATCGCCCGGCAGACCGGCGCCAGCGCTCGAGCGCCCGCTCCCAGTCCGCGCCCGACGGGCGCGCGCGGCCGGCCGCGCAGGTATTCAAATGTCGCTCTCGTCCGGCGCGATCATGCCCGCGCGCGCGCCCGCCTCGATGGACATGTTGCAGACCGTCATGCGCTCGTCCATCGACAGCGCGCGAATCGCCTCGCCGCGATACTCGATGACCTGCCGCCGCCGCCCGCACGCCGATCTGCCCGATGATCGCGAGCACGAGGTCCTTGGCGCCGACGCCGGCGGCCGAGCTTTCCGTCGACCGCGATGGCGAGCGTCCTGCGGCTTGCGCTGCAGCAGGCACTGGGTCGCGAACACATGCCCGACCTCGGTCGTGCCGATGCCGAAGGCGAGCGTGCCGAAGGCGCCGTGCGTGCTGGTGTGGCTGTCGCCGCAGACGATCGTCATGCCGGGCTGCGTCAGGCCGAGCTCGGGACCGATGACGTGCACGATGCCGCGCCGCGAGTCGCGCAGCCCGAACAGCTCGATGCCGGATTCGCGCCGCATTGCGTTCGAGTTCGCGCGATCTGGCGCGCCGCCGACTCGAGCCGGATCGGCACGCCGCCGAAGATCTGCCGCGGTGTCGGTCGGCGTCGCATGATCGAGCGTCGCGATGCGTGCGGCCGGGCGGCGCACCGCGGATGCCGCGCGCGCGCAGCAGGCGTGAAGGCCTGGGGCGAGGTGACCTCGTGGGTCAGGTGCAGGTCGACGTAGAGCACCGCCGGCGTCTCGGCGGAGCTCCGGCACGACCTCGTGCGCCCGCCAGATCTTCTCGAACATCGTCTGCGCCGTCATCGGATTTCCAAGGCTACCTCCGCGCCATCCAGAGGCCGCCATGTATACCGTCTGGCCCCAATATCCCAATATTGCGGCCCCATATGAGCCTAAGAGTATGATCCGGACGCCTGCTTTGTATACAACGACGGGACTGCCGCCCTAACTCTGCGAGGAACCCATGCAGCACTCTAGCCTTTCCACATCAGCCCTCGCCATCGCCGTCGCGAGCATCCTGGCCGCCGCGAATGCCGCCGCCGAGCCGCAGGCGAGTTCGCAGCTGCCGGAGGTCGTGGTCACCGCACGGCAGCGCGCGGAGAAGATCGAAGACGTCCCGGTGACCGTCCAGGCCTTCACCGACACCGAGATCAAGTCGGCGGGCATCGAACGGCCGGCTGACTTCATCGCGCTGACGCCGGGTGTCGCGCAGGTGCAGACCGCCGAGGCCGGCGACCTGCAGGTCGTGATCCGCGGCATCAACACCGGCCGCGACGCCGAGACGAACTTCGCGCTGGTCGTCGACGGCGTGCTGCAGACCAACCCGAACGCGCTCAACCAGGAACTGAACAACGTCACGCAGATCGAGGTGCTGAAGGGCCCGCAGGGCGCGCTCTACGGGCGCAACGCCCTGGCTGGCGCCGTGATCATGACGACGCGCAAGCCGGGCGACGTGGGCGAGGTCGAGGTCGGCGCAGGCTACGGCACGAACAACAGCTACAAGGGCAACCTGTACATGAGCGGGCCGCTCGGCGAGCAACGCCAAGGGCAGCCTCTCCGTCTATACGCGCAGCACCGACGGCCAGTGGAACAACACGCTGCTCAATTGCGGCGACTGCGTCGACTACTTCGAGGAGACCGGCGCCTCGGGACGCCTGAACTTCGATGCCGGCAGCGGCAGCTTCGACGTGAAGGCGAAGTACTCGAAGGTCAAGTCCGGCGCGATCAACTTCAACGCCGCGGTGTCCTTTGCCGAGGCGGCGGCAATATTCGCCGCCCCGCCCTTCGACGAGGATCCGAACGCAGCACAGCTTCTTCTATACGAACAACATCAAGCCCCGCAACGAGCAGGAGAACAAGGATATTTCGATCAAGGGTGACTGGGACGTCGGCGTCGGGACAGCTGACCGCGGTGGCGCGCGTACAACGACCAGACCAACTTCTTCCTGACCGACGGCGCGAGCGATGCGTTCTTCCTGTATGCGTTCACGCCTTCATGCGCGGCGTCCTTTGCCGCGCGGATGGCCGACACGCCGTTGCCGGCGCCGTTCAACTACGGCAATCCCCCGGGCACGATCGTGTCGTTCACGCCTTATGCGTCGTCGTTCCAGCCTCCGTATGGGCCGACGACCTGCGGCGGCTACCAGTACCAGCAGCGCGACCAGAAGGATTCGAGCCTGGAGCTGCGCCTGACTTCGCCGGGCGACCAGCGGCTGCGCTGGCTCGCCGGCATCTACTTCGCCGACATCGAGCGCCACGTGGTGGTCTCCCAGGGCTCCGACAATACCGGCGCTTCGCTGCAGCAGGACTTCCTGACGCAGGCGTTCGTGCCGACCAGCGGCCCGAACCCCACCGACCTGCTGTACGACGACACTTTCAACAGCCAGGTGTACGCCGGCTTCGGACAGCTCGCCTACGACGTGGCCGACGGCGTCGAGATCGCGCTGGCCTTGCGCTACGACTCCGAGCAGCGCGACGTCGACAACAACGTCCCGACGGGCGCCAACGCGTTTGCGCAGACGCCGACATTCGCGTTCTTCTCGAACCCGTACATCAATCCCGCCTACACGGTGAACCCGGCGTTCGCCACCACGGGCATCCCGAGCCGGTCGCAAGACCTACAACCAGTTCCAGCCGAAGCTCTCGGTGAACTGGAAGGTCACGGACGATGCTCTCGCTCTACGCCTCGTACGGCTACGGATTCAGGAGCGGCGGCTTCAACTCGTCAGGCAGCGAGGCCACGGTCAACACGTTCTATAACAATGCGGCCGTACCCGGCCAGGATCTGTGCCTCGGACCCAGCACCGACTTCGACACGACTTTCGGCTTTACGCCTGCCGCTCGGTCCGCCGGCGTGCACGGCGACCTCGGTTCACAACCTGACCGACGTCCATGACGACTACAAGAAGGAGGTGTCGAAGGCAGCGGAGGCTCGGCTTCAAGGCGAATCTGCTCGACCGCACGCTCGTCGATCAACGGCGCGATCTACCAGACCAAGGTCGAAGACATGCAGTTCTTCAACTTCTTCGCCGGTCCATTCGGCCTGCTGCGCGTCGTGACGAATATCGACAACGTGACGATCAAGGGCGCCGAGTTCGACTTCCGCTGGCGCGCCACCGACGACTTCTCGGTATTCGGCGGCATCGGATTGACGGACGGCAAGATCGACCGCTACGACGGGCGGCCGTACACCAACGGCAACAAGCTGCCCTACTCGCCGGAATACACCGGCAACGCTCGGCGCCGAGCTGACCGTCCCGATGGGCGGCTCGGGACTCGACCTGGTCGCCCGCGTCGACGCCTCGTTCGTCGGCGAGACCTGGTTCCACCCGGTGCAGAACGAGACGGTGCCGAACCTGGTGACCCAGTTCGGCTTTGGCCAGGGAAACTACGGCAAGCAGAAGCGCGATCCGTATGAGGTCATCAACGCGCGCCTGACGCTGCGGTCCGATCGCTGGAGCGCCACGGCCTGGGGCCGCAACATCGCCGACGAGCATTACCTGCAGGAAGTGATCGTGGCGCCGGAATTCGGCGGTGCGTTCATCCACGACTCGCCGGGCAGCAGCTACGGGCTCGACGTCAGCTACCCGTTCAAATGACGCTGGCGGCCTTGAGCCGCTCGTAGCGCTCGCGGGGCATGCCGAGCAATTCGAGGTAGACCTCGTCGTTGTGCTGCGCCGAGCGCCGGTGACGGCGCGCGGATTCCGCCCGGCGTCTCCGAAAGCCGCGGCGCGACGTTCTGCATGCGGATCTTTCCGAACTCGGGGTGGGCGACGCTGACGATCGCCTGGCGCGCCGCGAAGTGCGGGTCCTCCAGCATCTCCGGCGCGCGATAGATCTGGCCCGCCGGCACGCCCTGGCGATCCATCAGCTCGAGGATCTCGCGTGTCGTGTGGCGCTGCGCTCCAGCGGCCGATCAGCTCGTCGAGTTCCTTCTGGTTCGCGCCGCGCGACTGGTGGCTGTCGTAGCGCGGATCGGCGGCCAGCTCCGCGCGGCCCATCGCCTCGCACAGGCGCCCGAACACCGTGTCCTGGTTCGCGGCGATCAGCACCAGGCCGTCGCTGGTCGGGTAGACGTTCGACGGCGCGACGTTCGGCAGGATCGCGCCGGTGCGCTCGCGGATGTAGCCGGTCTTGTCGTACTCGGTGACCAGCGATTCCATCATGCCGAGCACCGCCTCGTAGATCGCCGAGTCGACCACCTGGCCGCGGCCGGTCTGCGCTCGCGGTAATTGCAGCGCCGCCAGCGCGCCGAGGCAGGCATAGGTCGCGGCGAGCGAGTCGCCGATCGAGATGCCGACGCGCGACGGCGGCGTGGACGGATCGCCGACCACGTAGCGCAAGCCGCCCATCGCCTCGCCGATCGCGCCGAAGCCCGCGCGGCGCGCATACGGCCCGGTCTGGCCGTAGCCCGGACACGCGCACCATGATCAGCCGCGGATTGACCGCCGAGAGCGTCTCCTAGCCGAGGCCCCATTTCTCGAGCGTGCCCGGCCGGAAGTTCTCGATCAGGATGTCGGACTTCGCGACCAGGTCCTTCAGGACCTGCTGGCCCTCGGCCTGGCGCAGGTCGAGCGTGATCGCCTTCTTGTTGCGCGCGACCACCGGCCACCACAGCGACGGATCGCCCTGCTTTCTGCCGGCCCCATTCGCGCATCGGGTCGCCCTGCCCCGGCGGTTCGATCTTGATGACCTCGGCGCCCAGGTCGCCCAGCAGCTGGCCGCAGAACGGGCCCGGCGAGCAGCGTGCCCATCTCGATGACCCGCAGATCGGACAGGGCGTCCGTTGCTGAAACGCTCGCCAGCCATGCTGCTGTGTATACAATCATGGCCGCCCGGCTGGTCAACTGGCGGGGCAATACTGGGATTATCCGGCTCCGCGTGTATACAATTTGAGCCTGATGCCTGCGCCGGAAAATCGAAATCGTCGAGGTCGGGCCGCGCGACGGACTGCAGAACGAGCCCGGCGTGTTCCCCGACGAGCGCCAAGGTCGAGTTCATCAATCGCATCGTCGCGGCCGGCACGCGGCGCGTCGAAGCGGCGAGCTTCGTCAACCCGAAGCGCGTGCCGCAGATGGCCGATGCCGAGGCGGTGATGAAGGCGCTGCCGCGGCGCGACGACGTGCACTACGTCGGGCTGGTGCTGAACCGGCGCGGCTTCGATCGCGCGGTCGCCGCCGGTTGCGACGAGGTCGGCATGGCCGTCGTCGACGACCGACGACATTCAACCGGCGGAACCAGGGCGTGACGACCCGGGAATCCATCGACGACTGGCTCGCGATCGCGAGCGCCGCGCACGCGGCCGGAATCCGCGCGCAGGTCACGATCTCGGCGGCCTTCGGCTGCCCGTTCGAGGGCGAGGTCGCCGCCTGCGCGGGTCATCGAGATCGCGCGCGAAGTCGCCGATGGCGATCCGTTCGAGATCGCGATCGCGGATACCATCGGCGTCGGCGTGCCGAGCCAGGTGACGGACCTGCTCGCAGCGGCTGAAGGACGCGTCTGCCCGGCATGCCGCTTGCGCTGCCATTTCCACAACACGCGCAACACCGGCATCGCGAATGCCTATGCGGCGGTCGAAGGCGGCGCCAGCGTCGCTCGACGCGAGCATCGGCGGCATCGGCGGCTGCCCGTTCGCGCCCGCGGCCACCGGGAACATCCCGACCGAGGATCTCCTCTACATGCTTGGCCGCATGGGCATCGAGACGGGCGTGGATCTCGACGAGACGATCGCGACCGGCCGCTGGCTGCGAGCAGGCAATTCGGCAGGGCCGTGCCAGGCATGCTGGTCAAGCCGGCCCATTTCCCGCGCGGCGAAGGAGCGGACGTGCACATGTACAGACTCGGCGTCGACGTCGGCGGCACATTCACCGATCTCCTGCTCGTCGACGAGAAGACCGGCAAGACCTGCAGCGTCAAGGTGCCGAGCACGCCCGAGGACCAGTCGATCGGCGTGCTCGCCGGCCTGATGCGCATCTGCAAGCTGGCCGGCATCGACCCGAAGGCCATCGAACACGTGATGCACGGCACGACGGTTGCGACCAACACCGTGCTGACCAGCTCCGGCGCGCGCGTCGGCCTCGTGACGACCAAGGGCTATCGCCAGGTGCTGCAGATCGCGCGCTCCTACGTGCCCGGCGGCCTGGGCGGCTGGGTGATCTACAACAAGTCGCTGCCGATGGCGCCGCTGGAGCTGCACGATCGAGGCCGACGAGCGCATCGGCGCGCGCGGCGACGTCGTGCGAGCCGCTCGACGAGACGGCGCTGCGCGCGCGACCTGCTGAAGCTCAAGCCGGCGAAGGGCATCGAGGCGCTGACCGTCTCGCTGATCAACGCCTTCGCGAACGGCGCGCATGAACGCCGCATCCGCGAGATCGCGGCCGAGGTGCTGCCGGGCGTGCCGGTCTCGCTCTCCTCCGAAGTCGTGCCGGAGATGCAGCGAGTACGAGCGCACCGTGACGACCGTCGCGAACTCCTACGTGCGCCCGGTCGTCGCCGAAATACGTCGGCAACCTGACGGCGAAGCTCGCGTCGAAGGCGGGCCGGCGTGAAGCTGCACATCCTGCGCTCCGACGGCGGCCTGGCCTCCGCCGCCGTCGGCCGAGGCAGTATCCGGTCAATCTGCTGATGTCGGGCCCGGCCGGCGGCGTCACCGGCGCGCTCTGGATCGCGCTGCAGGCCGGCTTCCAGAACCTGCTGACCGTTCGACATCGGCGGCACCTCGACCGATGTCGCGCTGATCGAGAACGGCGTGCCGCGACTGCGCCGCGAGACGACGGTCGGCGACGTGACCGTGCGCGCCTCGTCGATCGACGTGCGCACGCGTCGGCGCCGGCGGCGGCTCGATCGCCTACGTGCCGGAACTGACGAAGGCGCTGCGCGTCGGGCCGCAGATCGGCGGGCGCGGTGCCGGGACCGGCCGCCTACGGCAAGGGCGGCGACGGAGCCGACCGTCACCGACGCCAACGTCGTGCTCGGCTATCTGCCGGCAACGCAGCGGCTCGGCGGCGACATGGCGCTCGACGCGCGAGCTGTCGAAGCAGGCGGTCGCAGAAGATCGCCGACGCGCTCGGCATGTCGCTGCCGGACGCGGCGCCAGGGCATCGTCGACATCGTCAACGAGAACATGGTCGGCGCGCTCCGGCTCGTGTCGGTCGAACAGGGCTACGATCCGCGCGACTTCGCGCTGATCGCGTTCGGCGGCGCGGGCCCGCTGCACGCGAACGCGCTCGCGCATGCTGCTCGGCTCCTGGCCGGTCGATCATCCCGCCGGGCCCGGGCGTGCTGTGCGCCTACGGCGATGCGACGACGCGCGCTGCGCGACGAAGCCGCGCGCACCTTCATCCGCAAGTTCTCGGAAACGACGCCGGCCGACAGTCGCGACGATCCTGGAGCAGCTGTCGGCGACCGCCGCGCAGGCGCTCGAGCGCGAGAGGCGTGCCGCGCGCCGAGCATGAAGCGTCAGCTACCAGGTCGACGTGCGCTACCACGGCCAGGGCATGCGGCTGACGATCGACGTGGACCTCGACGGCGCTGCGCAGAAGCGCGGCCTGAAGGCGATCTCGGCGCCGTTCGACGAGGATGCACAAGCGGCTCTTCACCTTCGCGCTGCCGCTGGAGCACGAGCTCGTCGCGCCTGCGCGCCGTCGTGCAGGGCCGCGGCAGCTCGGTGCGCCAGCGCCGCCATCGCGCACGGCGACCGCGACCCGAAGGCCGCGGTCGATCGGCACGCAGCGCGGTCTACGTGGACGGCAGGAAGCTGGAAGCCACCGTCTACGACCGCGCGAAGCTCAAGGCCGGCAACCGCGTCGCGCGGCCCGGCGATCGTCATCGAAATGGACTCGACCACGCTGATCCTGCCGAGGCACGTCGGCGTCGTCGACCGCCTCGGCAACATCCTGATCTGCCCGGATTCGCACAAGAAGCTGACCGAAGAGCGCGACGGAGCAAGACCCATGCCCGCAAAGATCATCCAGGCAGCAAGACAGCCCGTTCCGCAAGGTCAAGGTCGACCCGATCACGCTCGACATCATCGAGAGCGCGCTGCGCAACGCGCGCTTCGAGATGGACGCGGTGCTGTTCCGCACCGCGATGTCGCCCGGCATCCGCGAGCAGCACGACGAGTTTCCGCTGATCGCCAACCTCGAAGGCAAGATGGTGGTCGGCCAGTTCGGCTCCTTCATCCACGGCTTCATGCAGGGCTATGACGGCACGATCGAGGAAGGCGACATCTTCCTGACCAACGACCCGTATTCCGTGCGACGGCGCGATCAGCCACCTCAACGACTGGCTGCTGCTGATGCCGATCTTACAAGGACGGCCGGCTGATCGCCTGGGCCGCGATGTTCGGCCACATGACCGATGTCGGCGGCAAGGTGCCGGGCTCGCTGCCGACCGACGCGCGCACGATCTTCGAGGAAGGCATCGCGGTCCCGCCGGTCAAGATCTATCCGCGACGGGCGAGCTGCAGCGACGACGTGCTGAACATCATCCTGCACAACTGCCGGCTGCCGCACTGGAACCGCTCCGACTTCCACGCCATCGTCGCCGCGCTGCGCACCGCCGAGCGGCGCGTGCGTCGAGATCATGCGACCGCTTCGGCGACGACACGTTCTATCTCCGCGATGGACGAGATGCTCGAGCGCAACAAGCGCGCGATGCCGCGACTCATCCAGCAGATCGTGCCCGGAGAAGCAGCAGCTACTTCGAGGATTACGTCGACGACGACGGCATGGGCATGGGCCCGTACAAGATCGCCTGCGCGCATGTGGCGCGAGGGCGACAAGTGCATCTTCGATTTCACCGGCACCGATCCGCAGTCGATCTCCTCGATCAACTTCCTGCTGAACGAGGAAATGTTCAAGATGTTCGTCGGGCGTCTACATGATCATGGTGTTCGACCCGCAGATCCTGTTCAACGACGGCTTCTACGATCTGGTCGAGGTGCGCATTCCCGAGGGCTCGCTGCTGAAGCCGCAGTCAAGCCGGCGGCGCTTTCCTGCCGGACGCACGCGCTCGGCCGCATCTTCGACGTCCTCGGCGGGCTGCTCGGCCAGGGCGACCCGGACGTTCATGTGCGCCGCCGGCTTCTCGGACAGCCCGCATTTCATGTATTCCGGCTACAACAAGGAGGGCGAGTGGTACCAGCTCTTCCAGATCGGCTTCGGCGGCATTCCCGGCCGAGCCGTTCGGCGACGGGCCGGACGGGCATTCGCTGTGGCCGGCGTTCACCAACGTGCCGAACGAATTCCTCGAGAGCTACTTCCCGCTGCGCATCGACACCTACGAGACGATCCCCGACTCCGGCGGCGCCGGCCTGCATTCCGCGGCGGCAACGGCATCCGCATCGGCTACCATGTTCCTCGAGCCGGGCGAGATCTCGATCCACGACGACCGCTGGTTGACCTATCCCTGGGGCGTCAACGGCGGCCTGCCCGGCGCGCGCAGCCGCAAGCGCCTGCGTGCGCAAGGACGGCAGCGAGGAATTGCTGCCGTCGAAGATGCGACCGCGTCCAGGTCGAGCGCCGGCGACCTGCTGCTACTTCGACACCTGGGGCGGCGGCGGCTGCGGCGATCCGCTGGAGCGCGATCCGGCGCTCGTGGTGTTCGACGTCGAGGCCGGGCTCGTCAGCGAAGCCGGCGCGCTCCGCTACGGCGTGGTGGTCCGCAATGAACGCGTGGACAAGGAGGCGACTGCGGCGCTACGTTTGCGGATGGCGAAGGATCGCGGCCAGGCGCCGCTCTTCGATCGTGGATTCGTGAACATCGCCGAACTGAAGTCGCGTTGCCTGTCCGAAACCGGGTTGCCGCCGCCGGCGGCGCCGCGATTCTCGGCATTCACGCGCGCCCGCGCGAAGCCCGCGCAGCGAACTGGATAGGAAGATGCCGGAAGCACAGTCATTGCGAGCGGTCGACAGGGCGTATGAAGCGGTGCGCTCCGGCATCCTCGCCGGGCGCTACCTGGCCGGCGCGCGGCTGACCGAGCAGGAAATCGCGACGACCGTCGGCGTCAGCCGCACGCCGGTGCGCGAAGCGCTGCGGCGTCTCGATGCCGAGGGGCTCGTCGAGTTCACGCCGAATCTCGGCGCCGTCGTCACCTCCTGGCACGAAGAGGAATTCGACGAGATCTTCGACCTGCGCGCGATGCTCGAGTCCTACGGCGCGCGGCGCGCAACCGTGCGCGCGACCGACAAGCAGATCGCCGAGATGCGGCGCCTCGCGGAATCGCAGTTCCGCGAATCGGTCGAGCGCAAGGCCGGACATCTCGAGCGCATCGGCGAGCTGAACAGCCGGTTCCATCGCCGCATGCAGGAAGCCGCCGCGAGCCCGCGCCTGGCGCGCGCGCTCGCCGGATTGATCGAGGCGCCGCTGATGATGAGGACCTTCCAGAAATACACGGCCGAGGACCTGCAAAGGAGTGCGCAGCATCACCTGGAAATCGTTGCCGCGCTCGAGGCGCGCGATGCCGAGTGGGCTGCGTCCGTGATGTTCTCGCACGTTCACGCCGCTCGCGGCGCTTTGCACCGCTAGGCGAGGGCATCGAGTCATGACGAATTCCGGTCAGCCGGGACTTCCGGAACACCACCTGCAGCCCGGCCGCCGCCCCGCGCTGCTGGTCGTCGATTTCGTCCGCGCCTACCTGACGCAGGGCTCGCCGCTCTACGCCGGCGTCGATGCCGCGCGCGCGTCCTGCGTGAAATTGCTCGGCGCCGCGCGCAAGGCGCGCATCCCGGTGATCCATACGAATGTCGTCTACGAGCGCGGCGGGAAGGACGGCGGCGTGTTCTTCCGGAAGCTTCCCGCGCTCTCCTGCTTCGAGCGCGGGCTGCATCCCGAGCTCGCGGCATTCGGCGAAGGCCTCGAGCCCGCCGAAGGCGAGACCGTCATCAGCAAGCAGTACGCGAGCGCGTTCTTCGGGACGTCGCTCGCCTCCACGCTGACATCGCTCGGAGTGGACACGGTGCTGATCGCCGGCGTCTCGACCAGCGGCTGCGTGCGCGCAACCGCGGTCGACGCCTGCCAGCACGGATTCATTCCGCTGGTCGTGCGCGACGCGGTCGGCGACCGCCACCCGGCGCCGCACGAAGCGAATCTCTACGACCTGCAGGCGAAGTACGCCGAGGTCGTCACTCTCGCGACTGCGGAAGAGTATCCTGTCGGCTGAGCCTGGCGTGACCTGGTCAATCCGTGGTTCGCAGGCGATAGCCGAGCCCGGCTTCTGTCAACAGATACCGCGGCCGGCGTGGATCAGACTCCAGTTTCTGCCGTAGGTTCTTGATACACACCCTGAGATTCCGCGTGTCATCCACGCGGTCGGGCCCCCAGACCTCCCGCACCAGCTGCTCCTGCGTCAGGATCAGGTCGGCCTGGCGCGCCAGCGACTCCAGCACGCGGTACTCAAGGGGCGTCAGGTGGATCTCGCCGTCCTTGCCGCGCGCCTGGCGGTGCCCGAGGTCCAGCTCGACGTCGCCGAGGCGCAGCTTCCCAAGCTCCGCGGTGCCGCGCGCGTTGCGCCGGAGCGCCGCGCGCACGCGCGCCAGCAGCTCCGGCGCGCTGAAGGGTTTCGTGATGTAGTCGTCGGCGCCGGCATCGAGCGCGGCGATCTTCTGCTCCTCCATCGTGCGCGCCGACAGCACGATCACCGGCACCGGTGACCAGGTCCGCAGCGCGCGTATCACGGTCAGGCCGTCGCCATCGGGCAGGCCCAGGTCCACCAGCAGCAGGTCCGGCTTGTGCGTGCGCGCCTCGATCTCCGCGCGCGCCGCCGTTTCCGCCTCTTCCACGCGAAAGCCCTGGCTCTCGAGCAGCACGCGCAGCACGTTGCGGATGCCGGGATCGTCCTCGACGACCAGCACCCGATGCATCGCCTCCGTCAAGACTGCGGCTCCGTCATCGGCAGCGTGAACACGAATCGCGCGCCACCGCCGGGCCGGCGCTGCGCCTCAATGACGCCGCCGTGCGCGCGCACGATGGCCTGGCAGATCGCGAGCCCGAGGCCCACGCCGACGATGCGGCCTTCGCCCTCCCCGCGGTGGAACTTGTCGAACAGCCGCTGCGGATCGCCCGGCGGCAGGCCCGGGCCGTCATCCTCCATGGTCACGCGCACGAACCCGGCATCGGCAACCGCCGTAATCCACGCATGAGTGCCCGTCGGCGTGTACTTGGCGAGGTTGTCGAGCAGGTTGCAGAAGAGCTGCACGACGAGTCCCGCATCCACGTACAGGGGTGGCAGTTCGTTGGGGATCCGCACGTCGATCTGGTGCTTCACCAGCGCCTGTTCGCAGCGGCTGAGGGCCGTGCCCACCAGGTCGTCGAGCGTCTGCCAGTCGCGCCGGAGGCCGACCTGGCCGGCCTCGAAGCGCACGAGGTCCAGCACGTTCGACACGAGTTCGGACATCTCGCGTGAGGTATCCTCGATGGAACGCGCGAGGGAAAGCCGTTCGGCGGGCTTCAGTGTCTCGCCGTGATCGGCGAGCGTGCTCGCGGCACCGGCCATCACCGCGAGCGGCGTGCGCAGGTCGTGCGAGATCGATGACAGCAGCGTGTTGCGCAGGCTCTCGCTCTCGGCGGAAATGCGCACGGATTCCGCCTCCTCCGCGAGCCGCGCGCGCTCGAGCGCCAGTCCGATCTGCCCGGCGAAGGTTTCGAGCAGGTGGAGCTGCTCGGGCAGCAGTATCCGGCGTTTGTTGGACGGCAGCACGGCCAGCACGCCGAGCTGGCGCCGCTCAGGTTCCGCCGACGCCTCTGCGCTCGCCGGCGTCAGTGGCAGGTAAAGCCCGGCCGCCGCGGCCAGGGTGTCGGAGCCGAGGCCCGCGCGATCGCCGTGATCGCGCACCCATTGTGCAATCGCGAGGTCCGCGCCGCGGTACGATTCCGGCAGCGCCGGCGTATCGGGATAATGCAGCCTGCCCGCGGCATCGGCGACCAGCACGACCGCGGCGCAGTCAAAGACTTCCGCGACGTGCTTGACCGCCACCCGCGCCATGCTCTCCATGCCCCGCGTCGCCGCGAGCTCGCGGCTCATCGCATACAGGAGCGCGGTGCGGCGCTCGCGCGCGCCCGCCACCCGATTCTGCTGGCGCACGCTCGCCATCAGGTTGGCGATCACGAGCGCGACCACGAGCATCACGATGAAGGTGACGAGGTACTCGGCGTCGGTGACCGAGAACGTGAAGCGCGGCGGCACGAAGAAGAAATCGAAGGCGAGCACGTTCGCGATGGAAGTCAGGACCGACGGGCCGCGCCCGAGGCGCAGGCCCGCGATCGTGACGCCCAGCAGATAGACCATCACGAGGTTGGTCAGCTCGAAGTTCGGGAACATCGCGAAGGCCGCGGCCGTGCAGGCGGCCGTGATTCGCGAGTGCCCAGCCATAGCGATTCCAGTCGACCGCCTGCGCGAATTCGCCGCCCGGCCGTCCGAACGCCGTGTCCGCGTGCGGCGACGCGGGCGCTCGGCGGCGGCGATGATCACGACGTCGAAGCGGCGCCTGCGCCGCACCAGTTCGCTGGTCGTGGAAGGCCTGAGCCAGGCGCGCCAGCCGCGCCGCTTGGCTTCTCCCACGACCAGGCGCGTCGCCTTGCGCGTGCGCGCATATTCGAGCAGTGCTTCCGCGGCCGTCGGACCGTCGAGCGTGACAGTCTCGGCCCCCAGCGATTCCGCAAGGCGCAGGAGCGCAATGCGCCGGTTGCGCTCGCGCTCCGGCAGGCGCAGCAGCGCGGGCGTTTCGACATAGACAACCGCCCAGCTAGCATCGAGCGCGTCCGCGAGGCGCTTGCCGGCCCGGATCACCTGCTCGGCCTGCTCGTCGGGGCCGATGGCGGCCAGCACGCGATCGCGCGCGAGCCAGGTCCGCATGCCCGTTTCGCCGGGAGCCGCGGCGCGCGCCGCGGCCTCGACGCGATCGGCCACGCGCCGCAGCGCGAGTTCGCGCAATGCGAGGAGATTCTGCTTGCGGAAGAAGCGATCGACGGCGGTCGCGGCTTCCTCCGGAATGTATACCTTGCCTGCGCGCAGCCTCGCGAGCAGGTCGTCGGGCGGCAGGTCGATCAGCTCGATTTCGTCGGCCTCGTCGAAGACACGATCGGGAATCGTCTCGCGCTGGCGGGCGCCTGTGATCTGCGCGACCAGGTCGTTGAGGCTTTCGAGATGCTGGACGTTGACCGTCGTCCAGACGTTGATGCCGGCCTCCAGCAGCTCCTCGATGTCCTGCCAGCGCTTCGCGTGCCGCGGCGGCGGATCGGCTTCGCCCGGATTCGAGTGGGCAAGTTCGTCCACGACCAGGATCTCGGGATGCCTGCGGAGCGCCGCGTCGAGGTCGAACTCCTGGCGCAGGATTCCGCGATAGCGCGCCGGCAGCGTCGGCAGCTTTTCGAGGCCTTCCATCAACCGCTCGGTCTCGATGCGGCCGTGCGGTTCTACATATCCGATGACCAGGTCGGTGCCCGCCGCCTTCAGGCTGCGCGCGGCCTCCAGCATCGCGTAGGTCTTGCCGACGCCCGCCGAAGCGCCGAAGAAGATACGGAGCTTGCCGCGCTTCGCGCGCGCCTCCTCCGCCTGAACCGTGGCCAGGAGCTGGTCCGGATCGGGCCGTTCATCGGACATCAGGCTTCAACCCGCGGCTGGTGCTAGCGCGCCTCGTCCAGTGCGAGATTCAGTTCGAGCACATTGACGAGGCGCTCAGGCGTCAGGATACCGCCTGGCGCGAAGGCGTGCTGCCGGATCAGGTCCTCGACTTCCGTCTGCGGCAGGCCGCGTGCCCCGGCGACCCGTGCAGCCTGGTACAGCGCCCCCGCCTCCGTGATGTGCGGATCGAGTCCCCCACCCGAGGCGGCAGCCAGCTCCGCCGGCAGCGGCCGCCCGGCGGTGGCGCCGTAGGCTTTCACCAGGTCCTGCGCGCGGGCGGCCACGTCGGTGCTGGTAGGCGACTTGTTGCTGCCGCCGGCGCCGGCCGCGTTGTAGTCGACCGCCGACGGCCGCGGCCAGAAGTAGCGCGGCTGCGGTGAACTTCTGCGCGATCAGGCGGCTGCCGACGACCGTGCCTTCCGCGTTCACGATCAGCGAGCCCTGCGCGGCCTCCGGCGCGAATACGCGGCCGATGCCCAGCAGCGCGCCGGTGTACAGCACGACGCAGATCACCATCGTGGCGACGACGATGCGGATGCTGGCGAGGATCATGTTCATGTGACGGCTCCTAGCGCATGAACATCAGGTGTTCGGCGATCGGCCCGACCGTCGCGGCCGGGAAGAAGGTCAGCGCGCCGAGGAACACGATGGTCGCGAGCAGCATCATGCCGAAGGTGGCGTCCTCGACGCCGAGCGTGCCGGCCGACTGCGCCGTCGCGCGCTTCGCGGCCATCGATCCGGCGATCGCGAGCGGCAGGATGATCGGGATGAAGCGCGCGAGCAGCATCACGATGCCGGTCGCGACGTTCCACGGCACGGTGTTGTCGCCCAGGCCCTCGAAGCCCGAGCCGTTGTTGGCGCTCGAGGACGCTGAATTCGTAGAGGATCTCGCTGAAGCCGTGCGGGCCCGTGTTGTTGAGCGTCGCAACGCCCCATGGGGTCACCGAGAAAATGGCCGCCGCGACCAGGATGAAGAACGCATGGGCCAGCATCGCGAGCGCCGCGAGCTTGATCTCGTGCGACTCGACCCGCCGGTTCAGGTATTCCGGCGTTCGCCCCGTCATCATGCCGGCGATGAACACGGCGAGCACGATGAAGACGAACATGTTGATCATGCCGACGCCGACGCCGCCGAAGATCGAATTCAGCCACATCCCGATCATCGGCATCAGGCCGGTCAATGGATTCAGGCTGTCGTGCATGTTGTCCACCGAGCCGTTGCTCGTCGCGGTCGTCATGACCGCCCACACGGGACCGGCGGTCGGGCCGAAGCGCAGCTCCTTGCCCTCCAGGTTCATCGTCTCGGCCACCGGCTGGCCCGCGAAAGCCTGCGTCGGGGCCGCTTCGAGCCGGATCGCGCTGCCGATCAGGACGAGCAGCATCGCCATCATCACCGCGAACACCACGGTCGCATGCCGCATCCGGCGCACGATGCGGCCGAACATCCAGACGCTCGCCATCGAGATCACGATGATGCACATCGTGGACACGACGTTGGTCCAGAAGGTCGGGTTCTCGAAGGGATGCGTGCTGTTCGGCCCGAAGAAACCGCCGCCATTGGTGCCGAGCTGCTTGATCGCGACGAATCCCGCGACCGGGCCGCGTGCGATCGTCTGCGCGATGCCTTCCAGCGTGACGGCGTTCGCCGAACCGTCGAGCGTCATCGGCATGCCGTTCAGCAGCAGCACGATGGCCACGATGAACGCGATCGGCAACAGCACGAGGAATGTCGCGCGTTGCAGGTCCACGAAGAAATTTCCCATGTCCATGCGGCCGGCCAGGCCGCGCGCCATCGCGGCGAGCGCGGCGATGCCGGTGGCCGCCGAGACGAACTGCAGCCACATCAGCGCGAAGAGCTGCGACAGGTAGCTCATCGAGACTTCGCCGGAGTAATGCTGCAGGTTGGTGTTGGTCGTGAACGAGGCCGTGGTGTTGAAGATCAGGTGCCAGCTCAGCGCGCCCTTGCCGTCCGGGTTCAGCGGCAGGTACTGCTGGGTCGCCAGGATCGCGGCGCAGGCGACGAACATCAGCACATTGAAGACCAGCAACGAGACCGTGTAACGCTTCCAGCCCTGCGGCTCGCGCATGAGCGAACCGCCGAACAACGTGAAGATGCGCTGGAACCGGCCGGCGAGGCCGCTCTCCGGCGACGCCGGATCCATCGCCCATTTCATGTAGCGGCCCAGCGGCCAGGACAGCAGCGTCGTGCCGCCGAGGATCAACGCAACATAGAGGATGGCGTTGCTCATGACTGCGTACCCGTGAATAGCGCCAGCAGCATGTCAATGGCCTTGATGCCGATGAACGGCGCGATGACGCCGCCCACGCCGTAGATCAGCAGGTTGCGGCGCAGCACGGCCGCCGCCCCGATCGCCCGGTAGGCGACGCCTTTCAGCGCGAGAGGGATCAGTGCAATGATGATGAGGGCATTGAAGATGATGGCGCTCAGGATCGCCGATTCCGGCGTGTGCAACTGCATGACGTTGAGCGCCTCGAGCGGCCCGGCTTTTCCTTCCGTCGCATAGATTCCGGCGAAGACCGCCGGCAGGATCGCGAAATACTTCGCGACGTCGTTGGCGAGGCTGAATGTCGTCAGCGACCCGCGCGTCATGATGAGCTGCTTGCCGATCTCGACGACCTCCATCAGCTTGGTCGGGTTGGAGTCGAGGTCCACCATGTTCCCGGCTTCCTTCGCGGCCTGGGTGCCGGTATTCATCGCGACCGCGACGTCCGCCTGGGCGAGCGCCGGCGCGTCATTCGTGCCGTCGCCGCACATCGCGACCATGCGGCCCTCGGCCTGGTTCCTGCGGATCAACTCGAGCTTCGCCTCCGGCGTCGCTTCCGCGAGGAAATCATCGACGCCGGCCTCCGCCGCGATCGCGGCGGCCGTCAGGCGGTTGTCGCCGGTCACCATCACGGTCTTGATGCCCATGCGGCGCAGCTGGCCGAAGCGCTCCTTGATGCCGCCCTTGACGACGTCGCGCAGCTCGATGACGCCCAGCACGCGACCGCCGTCGGCAACGACCAGGGGCGTCGCGCCCTTGCGCGCGACGATCTGGACGATCTCGGATGCAGCCGCGGGCCAGGCGCCGCCGCTCTCCTCGACGAACTTGCGCACGGCGTCGGCCGCGCCCTTGCGCACGCGCCGCCCGTCGAGGTCCACGCCGCTCATGCGCGTGTGCGCGGAGAACTTGTGGAAGGTGTGCGGCGTGGTTGTCAGGTCGCGGCCGCGCATCTGGAACCGGATCTTCGCCAGAACCACGATCGAGCGGCCCTCCGGCGTCTCGTCGGAGAGCGAGGCGAGTTGCGCGGCGTCCGCCAGCTCCTGCGGCTCGGTGCCTGGCACCGCGTGGAAGATCGCAGCCTGCCGATCGCCGAGCGTGATCGTGCCGGTCTTGTCGAGCAGCAGCACATCCACGTCGCCGGCTGCCTCCACCGCGCGGCCGGAAGTCGCGATCACGTTCGCCTGCACCATGCGGTCCATGCCGGCGATGCCGATCGCGGAAAGCAGCGCGCCGATCGTGGTCGGGATCAGGCAGACGAGCAGCGCGATCAATACCGTCAGCGTGACCGGCGAACCCTGGCCGGAGGCCGTCACCGCATACTGCGTGAACGGCGCGAGCGTCACGGTCGCCAGCAGGAACACGAGCGTCAGCATCGCGAGCATGATGGTCAGCGCGATCTCGTTCGGCGTCTTGCGGCGCCGCGCGCCTTCCACCATCGCGATCATGCGATCGAGAAATCCTTCGCCTTCGAGGCTCGTCACGCGCACGACGAGCCAGTCCGACAGCACGCGCGTGCCGCCGGTCACCGACGAGAAGTCGCCGCCCGCCTCGCGCAGCACCGGCGCCGATTCGCCGGTCACGGCGCTCTCGTTCACGGACGCGACGCCTTCGATCACCTCGCCGTCGGCCGGAATGAATTCATTGACCTCGACGACCACCCGATCGCCGCGCTTCAGTTGCGACGCGTTGACCAGGTCGAATTGCGCACGGTTGTCGCCCTTGAGGCGCCTGGCCATGACGTCGCGGCGCATCGCGCGCAGCGTCGCTGCCTGCGCCTTGCCGCGGCCCTCCGCGACCGCCTCGGCGAAATTGGCGAAGATCACCGTGAGCCAAAGCCAGGCCGAGATCGACAGGATGAATCCCGGCCGGCCCTGGCCTGCAAACGAGCCCATCGCCGTGCCGATGCCGATCACGGTCGTCAGCACGCTGCCGATCAGCACGATGAACATCACCGGATTGCGAAGCTGCGTGCGCGGATTGAGCTTCAAAAGCGCATCGCGCAACGCGCCTTTCAGGATCGCCGGTGTCAGGTATTTCGCCTGCACGCTCATTCGAAACGCTCCGGATAAAGCAGGGCCGCCAGGAGATAGATCCCGAGGACCACCGCCAATGTGAGTGCGAGCCATTCCATGCCGCAAATTGTGGGGCTGCCGCCCGGCGCGCGGTAGACAAAATCCTGTGAAGATTTCCCGGGTATCATCCGGGTTCATGGGGCCATTGAAAAACATCAGGATTCTGGACCTGAGCCGCATCCTCGCGGGTCCCTGGGCCACCCAGTGCCTCGCCGATTTCGGCGCGACGGTCTGGAAAATCGAGAAGCCCGGCGCCGGCGACGACACGCGGCACTGGGGCCCGCCCTGGCTCAAGGATTCCGCGGGCCGCGACACCGGCGAGGCCGCGTATTACCTCTCAGCAAACCGCGGCAAGCGCTCGCTCGCCATCGATTTCACGAAACCCGCGGGCCAGAAACTGATTCGCGGCCTCGCGGAACGCGCGGACGTGCTGATCGAGAATTTCAAGGTCGGCACGCTGGCGCGCTACGGACTCGATTACGGCTCGCTGAAGGCACTGAATCCGCGGCTGATCTACTGCTCGATCTCGGCCTTCGGCCAGGACGGGCCCGACGCGGGCGGCGCGGGCTACGACGCGATGATCCAGGGCATGTCGGGGCTCATGAGCATCACCGGTGTGCCGGATAGCGAACCGGGCGCCGGCCCGATCAAGGTGGGCGTCGCGGTTTCCGACCTGATCAGCGGCATGTACGCGCTTGCCGCAATTCTCGGGGCGCTCTACGAACGGCAGCAGTCAGGGCAGGGCCAGGCCATCGACCTCGCGCTGCTCGATTCCCAGGTCGCGGCGCTTGCCAACCAGGGCCTGAACTACCTGGTTTCGGGAATCCCGCCGGGACGCCGGGGCACGGCGCACCCGAACATCGTCCCCTACCAGGCATTCGCGACCGCGGACGGTTACCTGATGCTCGCGGTCGGCAACGACCGGCAGTTCGAGGCTTTCTGCGGCGCCGCGGGTCGGCCGGAACTCGCGAAGGATGAGCGTTTTCGGACCAATGCCGGCCGCGTCGCCAATCGCGCGACGCTCGTTCCCGAGATCGATCGCCTCTGCCGCCTGAAGACGACGCAGCAATGGCTCGCTCGGCTCGCGCCGCTCGGCGTGCCCTGCGGGCCGATCAACGATCTCGCCGAAGTGTTCGACGAGCCGCAGGTGAAACACCGCAAGATGCGCTTCGACCTGCCCCATCCCGAGGGCGGATCGGTGCCGCAGGTCCGGAACCCGATCCTCTACTCGCGCACGGAACTCGAGTACCGCGATCCGCCGCCGCTGCTCGGGCAGCACACGACGGAAGTGCTGACCGAAGTGCTCGGACTCGAAGCGGGAGAACTGCAGGCATTGCGGGCGGCATCCGTCATCGCCTGAAACTCATCTCCTGCACGAATGCCAGGATGCGATTCGCGACCTCCTGATACTGGCCGCCCAGGTGGTGGCCGCCGCTCATCTCTTCCACGCGCGCGCCTGCGGCAGCGAGATCCGGACACGAAGAATGCTGCTCATCGGAACCATGGATGCAGAACAGGCTGTGCGCATCCAGGTTCGCGAGTTCCGGCGCCAGCGGCATTCCCTCGGGTGTGATCCAGGGCAACCATGCGCTGAGGTGAATCTCGAAAATCGCCAGCTTGCTGGGACCGATCAGCACGATGCCATCGATGGCGCGTTGCTGTTCCGCCGGCAGCCGGTTCACGACGAACGGCAGCACGTCGGCCCCGAACGAATAACCGATGAACACGACGCGTGACAGCGAGAATTCGTGCAGGTAATGCGCGACGACGCGCGCGACATCGCGCGTAGCTCCCTCAGGCGTCCGCGGTTTCCAGTAGTAGCGCAGTGAATTGAATCCGATCACCGGCATGCCGTTGGCGGACAGCACGGCACTGATCTGCTGGTCGATTTCCGCCCAGCCGCCGTCCCCGGTCAGGATCACGACCAGCGGCGGCTCGCGCGCATCGGCGGCGCTGCGCCCGGTCGGCCGGGCACCGGCACTTCGATCAGCGGCAGGTCGTCGACCGCCGGAATTTCCACGGACTGGGCGCGGCATAGCGGCGCGCAGAAGAGCGCCGCGAGCAGCAGCATCGCCGCCTTGCATGGCGCGCGGGTCGTCACCGGAAAAGCAGGCCCCGCACCCCGCCGGCGATCAGCGTCGAAATATCCATCAGGATGCGCGGCAACACGGTCCAGCCGCCGGGCGAGGCGAGGAAGCGCGGCTCCCATACGGGTGCGAACTTCGACTTGTAACGCCGCAGGCCGTCGAAATTGTAGAAGTACTCGCCGTAGCGGTAGATGAAGCTGCCCACGCGGTTCCAGGACGGCGCGAGCGGATGCTGTTCGAGTCCCGCCAGCGGCGCCATGCCGAGATCGAACCAGCGATATCCGCGCGCGCGGCCCCAGAGCATCAATTCGACGAACAGGAAATCCATCGCGCTGCGCGGTGCGTCGGGGCTGAAGCGCATCAGGTCGACCGACAACTCGTTCAGTGTCGCCGTCCACAGGTTGGCGAATGCAACCGGTTCGCCTTCGCGGCGCACGACCGCGAGCGGGAATTGGCGCAGGTACGCTTCGTCGAAGCTGCCGACCGAAAATCCCTTCTCGGCCGTGGCCTTTTCCTGGAGCCAGGTGTCCGATATGCGGCGCAGCGCCGGCAGGACCGCGCGCGCTTCGGCGCTGTCCTGCGCCAGCAGTTCGAACGTGGCGCCATCGCGCATCGCGCGCCGATGCGACTGGCGGAGATCTGCCCTGGCGCTGCCCTCCAGGTCGAAATCCTGCAACGGCACGCGCGCCACCTCGCCGATCTTGATCGGCGTCAACCCCAGGTCGATGTAGAGCGGCAGCCGCTCGCTGCTGACCTGGTAGAACACGGTCCATCCGCCATGCCGGTCGACGAGCTCGCGGAATCGCCAGGCGAGTTCCTCGTCCTCGACCGCGATTGCCGACCGGATCGCCGAGCGCGACCCAGCTCCGGCCCGCGACCTGGTACATGATGAATGCGCCCTGGTCGGGCGCGAACAGCAGCCGCTTGTCGCCGGTCAGCGCGGCGTTGGCGAGCGTCGTGTCCGATGCCGCGACGACCCGCCGCGCGCGCTCGAGGTCCGCGGCATCCGGGACCTCGGGATCGGGCCGCGCCGGCCGCAGCAGGTCGAGCGCAAACAACGCGCCCGCTCCCAGCACGACGATCACCGATGCGCGCAGCGCGCGCGGCACGTCGCCCGACGTCGCAAATGTCCACCAGGGGACGGACGAATACACGACATGGCGATGGGCGAAGACGGCGACCCAGACGACCGCGGCGAGCACGCCCGCGATGCTCACGATCCACACCGGCGTCATCCGATCGTCGACGATCGAGGCGGGACGACGGAATGCGCTCCTGCCGAGCCACAGCACGGCCAGCACGACCGCCAGCACGCTCGCCTCCTCGAAGTCGAGGCCCTTCAGGATCGAAGCGACCATGCCGGCCGCGAGCAGCCAGACAGTCAGGCGGTATCCCTCGCGAACGCGGCGGAACAGGGCGCGTGACAACACCAGCAGCCCGAGCCCGATGACGCTGCCGACGAGATGCGACAACTCGACCAGCGGCAGCGGCAGGACCCGCTTCAGCACCCTGAGCCGCTCATCGATGCCCGGCGTTGCGCCGGAGACCAGCAGCACGATGCCGGCGAAAAATATCAGCGCGCCGCCGAGCTGCGGCGCGATCGGCGCGATCACGCGCGCCGCGGCCGCTCCGATGCGGGCAAGACGCGGGCGCTGGAAGCTGATCTCGAATCCGGCAAAGCCGATGCCCGCCAGCAGGAGCGGCAGCAGGTAATAGATCGCGCGATACCCGAGCAGCGCGCCGAGCACGTGATCCGGCGGCGCGCCCGGCAACGCGACCAGGATGACGGACTCGAAGACTCCGATGCCGCCCGGCAGGTAACTCGCGATGCCGGCCGCGACCGCGAGCGCATAGATGCCGAGGAACGACAGGAAATCGACGTGCACTTCGATGGGCAGCAGGCTCCAGAGCACGGCCGCCGAGACGGACAATTCGATTGCGCCGGTCGCCACCTGGAGAAGCGACAGCGTGAGTCCCGGCGGGCGCAGGACCCAGCCGCGGAACTCGAAGCCACTTTCCGTGAAGCTGCCCCAGGAGACGTAGGCCACGATCATCGCGAGCAGCGCGATGCCGATGATGCCGGGCCACGGCTGCGACATGTGCAGTTCCGCGAACGCGACCTGCGGCGCCGCGATGAGCGAAACGCCGATCAGGATCGTGAGCCCGACGGCCGTGGTCGCGCTGCAGAATCCCTGCAGCGTCGCGACATCGACGCCGGTGAGGCCGGCCCTCGAATACAGGCGGTAACGCACCGCGCCGCCCGTCAACGCGGCTGCGCCGAAACTGTGGCCGATCGCATAGGCGATCACGGACTTGAACAGCACCGCGCGGTACGGCAAGGGCTTGCGCGCATAGCGCAGGCCAAGCACGTCATAGACGCTCAGCATCAGGTAGCTCGCGAGCGTGGCCGCCGCCGCCGCGAGGATGCTGCTTGCGGGTATCTGGCGCAGGTACGCGAGCACGTCGCGCAGGTGGAATCCGGCGAGCTCGCGATCGATGACCAGGAGCACCAGCGCAAAGATCGCGAGCGCCACGATCGGCGGGATCCACCGCCGCAGCGCGGGCGCGGTTTCCGGCCGCAGCTCGGTCTTCATTCACGCACCTTGATCTTCAGCGGCGCAGCGGCAACTGCAGGGTCGCGCTCAGCCCGCCTTCGGGGCGATTCGCCAATACTACGTCGCCGCCATGATTGCGGGCCACGGTGCGCGCGATCGCGAGTCCGAGACCGACGCCGCCCGTATCGCGATTGCGCGAAGTGTCGAGGCGCATGAACGGCTCGAACACGCGCTCGAGGTCTTCGCTCGCGATGCCGGGTCCGTCGTCCTCGACGGCAACCCTGGACGGACTCCGGATCCGCCGACAGCGTGACCGTCACGTGGCTGCCGTAGCGCGCCGCATTGCCGACCAGGTTGCCGATGCAGCGGCGCACCGCCAGCGGCTGGCATTCGAGCACGAGGCGGTTGGGCACGCCCGCGGAGATCCTGACTTCGACGCCCGGCAATCCCTCGCAGACGCTCTCCACCAGCGAAACGAGATCGACCTGCAGCCGTGCCTCCGGGTTCACCTCTTCGCGCGCGAATGAAAGCGTCGATTCGATCATGGCTTCCATCTCCGCGACGTCCTGCTGCATCTTGCGGCGCGTCTCCTCGTTGTCGGCGAGTTCGGCGCGCAGCCGCAGTCGCGTCAGCGGCGTGCGCAGGTCGTGCGAGATGGCCGCGACCATCTGCACCCGGTCCGCGACGAAGCGGCGTATGCGCTCCTGCATCGTGTTGAACGCATGCGCCGCCTGCCGCATTTCGCGCGAGCCGCTTTCCGGCAATGGCGGCGCGTTGACGTTCCTGCCGAGCTGGTCGGCAGCCTGCACCAGCACGATCAGCGGGCGCGTCAGGCGCCGCACCGCCCACAGCGACAGCGCGAGGACCAGGAGGCCCGACGCCACGATCGTCACGATGGTCGCGGTGCCCGGCACCCTGGATGGATCCGCCATCGGCACTTCGAAGTTGAGCCAGCTGCCGTCCGCGAGCGCAATGCTCGCATCCAGCACGCGCGCGCGGCTGTTCCTGGATACCGCGCCGCCGAGGACTCGTCCCGCATCGCTGCTCAGGCTCGCCGAACGGCGCACGGCGGCGACGCGGTCGGAAAACGAACCGCTGGTGGCCGCGAGCAGCGCGACACGATGGCCGCGTTCGGGCGTCTGCCAGAGCGCGGCCGCGACGATCTCGTCGAACAGCGATTCGTTCCAGTCCGCGTGGTCATTCGATTCGACCGTCGGGGCCGGATCCCATGAAACGGACAGCGTGTCGCCCGCGACCTGTCGCAGCAGCTCCTTGCGCTGCTCGGGCGAGACGGCGTCGATCACGCGCACGATTCCGGCGATCCGCTCCGCGACGTGAAAGTGCTCGACGACCTCCAGCGTGTCCGAGCGGATGCTGCTGATGATGCTGAAGGTCGCGAGCTGCGACACGGACGAGCGCGGCGATCAGCACGACGATCGTCCATCCGGTCAGGCTGTCCGGATGCCAGCGCGTCATGGCCGTGTCACGTCGGCGGTGAACACATAACCGCCGCCCCGCACGGTGACGATCAGCTCGGGCAGCTGGGGATTCGTTTCGATCTTGTGCCGCAGGCGGCTGACCTGCACGTCGATGCTGCGATCGAACGGAATGGCCGCGCGACCGCGGGCGAGATCCAGCAACTGCTCGCGCGTCAGCACGCGTCCCGGGCGCTCCACGAATACCTGGAGGAGATCGAACTCGCCGCCGGACAGCGAGACGACCGTGCCGTCGGGTGAGGTCAGGCGATGACGGGCGGGATCCAGCCGCCAGCCGGCGAACTGGAGGACGCCCGCGCCCGTCGGAACGACGGCGCCGGGGGTATCGCGGCGCCGCAGCACGGCCCGGATGCGCGCCAGCAATTCACGCGGCTCGAATGGCTTGGTGAGGTAGTCGTCGGCGCCGACTTCGAGGCCGACGATGCGATCGGTCGTCTCCCCCATGGCCGTCAGCATGATCACGGGGACCACGGAACTGGCCCGCAGCTCCCGGCAGATCGCCAGGCCGTCCTTTCCCGGCAGCATCAGGTCGAGCACCACGAGGTCGATGCGCGAATCGCGCAGGATCTTGTCCATTTCGCGCCAGTCGCGCGCCAGGGACACGCGCAGGCCGTTGCGGTCGAGGAAACGCGACAGCAATTCGCGGATTTCCCGGTCGTCGTCGACGATCAGGACGTGCGTACTGCGATCCGGTGCAGCCATGACGGTCACAGTACCCGATGCCACCGGGCCCGGACGCCCTGCGGACCGGCCCGAATTTGTAACACTCGGTAACAGGGTGGCCCCGGCGCAATATTCCGCAACAAACGAGCCTTTTCCGGAAACAATCTGCTTACCGAAGGGTGGTTTGATGGGCCCCGCTGATGGCGACCGGGCCCCTGACAACGAGGTGGCGGCGCTACCGGCAGTGACACCAACCCCGACTCGACAGGAGAACACCATGAAAGTTCGTCATTTGGTCGCTGCGGCAGCCACCGGACTGCTGCTGTCCCCCGCGGTATTTGCCGCCACGACCCCCCCGGCCAGCTGCAGCTCGCTGCAGTCCCAGTTCGACAAGGAAGTCCTGAAGACGACCTCGGCCGACGCCAACAAGGCCAGGAGCCTCCGGGCCGAAGGCGCCAAGCTGTGCGCGCAGGGCAAGAGCGCGGACGGCATCAAGAAGCTCGACGACGCCATCAAGATGCTGGGCAGCGCCCACACGAGTTGACCACTGTCGGCGCTGGTCAGGCTCGGCTTCGGCTATCCCCCTGCCCGGCCCAGCCTGGTCAGCGCCACAGCTTGCGCTTGCTGCCGCGCAGGAGTTTCGCAGCGAGCCGTTCCTGGCGACGCGCGAGTTCCCGCGGACGCAGGTCCGCGTAAGCAGACGGCTTCAGTTTTTCCTTCAACAGCACCGCGGCGCGCGCCAGCGCCTGGCGCGCACGCACGTCCTGCAGCGTTCCGCCCTTCGGCACGATCGCGAATGCGACCTGGCAGCCCATCGCCTGCGACAGGCGATCGAGACTCGCGAGCGTGATGCGGCGTCGCGCCTTCAGCGCGTTCCATCTGCTGCACGGTCGCGCGCGAAATGCCCGCGCGCGCGGCGAGCTGCGACTGCGAAATGCCGAGCGCATCGCGGATCTCGCGCAGCCATCCGCTGCGCGGAACGAGGTCCGGATTCATGCGCGGAAACGCGCGCGCGGCTTTCGCGAGTTCCGCGCGCTTCACGCGCGGGCCGCGGCGCGGCGGCGGCGGTTTTTTCTGTTTTTTGGTGGCCAATTGTGTCGGTTTTTCGGATGCGTATAAGCATCGTATATCAGCCTAAGCGGCTGAATGCAATAAACCAGGAAGATTCAGGAGCGAACGAAGGCCGGCAACGGCGCGAAATCGCCCCGAATCTGCGCCGCATAGGGTGCACAAATGCGTATCTGCAATCGTCAGGGCGAGGAACAATTCGGGCCGACCGCGTGGATCGAACCGCGAAATCCTCAGGCGGTCTCCCGATTGAGAGCAGAACGCGCGATGCGCGATATCTGTCGTCCGAGTTTTTTTCTCGCCTGCCAAAGATCGTAGTTGGCCTGCATCGTCAACCATGACTCGGCCGATCCACCGAGCACGGCGCCGAGTCGCACCGCCATCTCGGCGCTGATCGCGGCACGACCATTCAGTACGCGGGACAGGGCGACCCGTGTCACTCCAAGGCGGCTTGCGAAATCCGTGACCGTGATGCCGGTGTCGCTGAACACTCCGTCGCGGAGGACCTCACCTGGATGAGGAGGGTTGTGCATGAGCATGGCCAATGTCTCTCTTAGTGGTAGTCCAGATAGTCGACGTCGATCGCGTGCGGTCCGCGGAAAGAAAAAGTCAGCCTCCAGTTCTTGTCGACCCACACCGCCCAGCGTCCGGCCAGTTGACCTTTGAGCGGATGCAGCCGCCAACCCGGCAAGCCCATCGCAGCTGGTGAATCGCTCGCGTCGAGCAGACCGAGTTGCAGTCTCAGCCGGGCGGCGTGCCTTGGCTGGATCCCCGCCCTGTTCCCGGACCGGAAGAATTGCCTCGAGCCCCTTGTGACGAAAATTCCTGATCACGGCAAGTGTATAGCGTAGGTATACAAGCGGCAAACTGCTGCCGACCATCCTGGCCGTGTCCGCCGCGGGCGCTGCGAGCGCATTTCCAGCGCGTCCGGGCCGATTCGCCGTGGAACTCGCCCGGCCTCGACGCCTGTTTCGCCCCGAATTGGCCCGCACGGCCTCGTTTGAGCGATATTTGGATGCTTATAGGCATCCTAATCTGGCGTAAACCCATGACATCCGAAGCAACACCGATCGATCCAGCCGCGCTGACTGCCAATAGCCGCTCCGGCTACCCCGAGCCGTACCGGTCCCAGTGCCTGCCCCGCGAGAAGCGCGCGCTCGGGGATGCCGCCGGCCTGACGAAGATCGGCATCAACCACACGACCCTCTGGCCCGGAGCCGCCTCCTCGATGCGCCACTGGCATACCCACGAGGACGAGTTCGTCTACCTGCTGTCGGGCGAGCTGGTCCTGGTGACCGACGCGGGGGAACAGGCCCTCAAGGCGGGGCAATGCGTGGGCTTCCCGGCCGGCCTGAAGAATGGCCATCACCTGATCAACCGCGGGCCCGTGCCGGCGGTCTACCTGGAGATCAGCAACCGTGACGATTTGGACGGCGCGCAGTACCCGGATGTCGACCTCCGCTGGGACGCACCGGACGCTCCGGGCGTCTACACCCACAAGGACGGCCGGCCCTACTGACCCCTCCCAACGGGCGCCCGGAGACAGGCCATGATCGCGGTCTTCCCTGCTCCCTTTTTTCGTCGCCGCCGCCTGCCTGACGGCGGGCGCGTCACGGGCGGAGGAGCCGACCGCGCTCGAGACTTTCGTCGCGAACCCGGGGGTCACCATCGAGTTCAGCCAGGCGGTCCGGGCGATCGAGAGCAGCGACGCCAGGGTGGAAGTGACCGCCCTGCTCGCCGCCGACACGACGGACGCCTCGAAGAGAGATGCGCGGCCCTCAAGCTCTCGATGGCGGACAACTCCGGGCTCGATCAGGTGTACCTGGACGAGTCGCTGCTGGCTGCCTTGCAGGAGGATCTCGCCGGCATCGAAAGCGGCATCCCGGAGCTGGAAAACGGCAGCGCACCCTACCGTGTCCAGGGCACGGCGAGCTGCTGGCGGCCGGCCCATCCGCAGCGCATTTTGTGTCCGAGTTACCGCGTCGGTCCGGACTGGTCGGGCATGACGCTCGCGCCTGCGGATCGGACGGATTCGAATTCCCGGCGCACCGCCCGGCCGAACTCGCGGCACTCATCGAGCGCGCGATCGAGGCGCTCCCGGCGCCCTGAATCCGGCTATTTTCGGATGGATATAAGCATCCGATATTTACGCAAGCGGATGAAAGGATTCCAGACGCCGCTTCAGGCCGCGCCAGGAGCCGCTTTCGGCCTCGACCGGGGCCCGGTCAGGCCTGTCCGGCCGCCTCCATGTACGCCCGCAGCACGGCATTGATGCGGGTCTGGTAGCCCGCTCCCCGGGCCCTGAACCAGTCGAGAACGTCGGCGTCCAGGCGCAGCGAAACCGCCGCCTTCCGGGGGGTCGCAGGCAGCCCCTGGCGGACGATGTCGCGGACGATTTGCGCGACTGCGGGCGGAGGCTGAGCAGGCGTCGCCGCGGGCGTCTCGGGCACCGTTTTCGGAGCCTCGGACGATGGGATCCCGGTGAGCCTCGAGAAGAATCCCTGCTTCATGGTGATCGGCCTGTCGGGTCAAAAAATGATCGCATGACAGATTGTATATACAAACCCCAAGCCCGGGGCAGCGGCGTTAGACAGAGCAGGAACCATCGTCAATGGAGTGCTCCCATGAAGCGTTTCAGTCTCCGGGCCGCCGCCTTGCTGGCCCTCTTTTGCCCCCTCGTCGCCCTCGCCGGCCAGCCGGTGAACGTCGAGATTTACGACCGCACGACAGGCCGGCTGCTGCCGGTCTACTGGCATGCGGGCGAGCGCTATGTCGCCGGCGAGCCGGGCCACCGCTACGAGGTCCGCATCCGCAATGAGCGTGCCGGCCGGGTGCTGACCGTGACCTCCGTGGACGGGGTCAACGTGATCAGCGGCGAGACCGCCGCCGCGAGCCAGACGGGCTATGTCCTCGACCCCTTCGGGCGGGTCGAAATCGAGGGCTGGCGGAAGAGCCTGGACGAGGTTGCCGCCTTCTACTTCACGTCCCTGCCGGACTCCTACGCGGCCCGCACCGGGCGCCCGGACAACGTGGGGGTCATCGGTGTCGCGGTGTTCCGCGAGCGCGTCCCCTACGCGATGCTGCGCGAGCAGGAATCGGTTTCCGCGGCCGATGCTGAGCCCCTGGACGCGGGTTCCAGGCCCGATGTCCCTGCCCCCGCCGCCGAATCCCGGGCGGATTCGGCCAAATCGAGCCAGATGCTCGGCAAGCTGGGCACCGGCCACGGCGAGCGCCTGGATTCCCAGGTGACCTACACGGAGTTCGTGCGCGCGACCGAGGAACCTGACTGCGTGATCCGGATTTTCTATGATTCGCGCCGGAACCTGGTCGCCCAGGGCGTCATTCCGCCCCGGCATTACGCCCGGAATGTCCCCGATCCCTTTCCGGCGGGCTTCGTCCCCGATCCTTGAGCGTCGCAGCATCGCCGCCGCGATCGCTGATGACCAGGCCGGGAATGAGCTTGAGCCGCTCGCCGATCATCTTGTTGATCGCGGCGATGTCGACCGAACTCGAATCCAGGCCCGGGAAGTACAGTTGCGCCGTCGCGGCGCGCGCGACCACAGCCGGCTCCTGTCTGGTTCCGGCCTTGAACGTCGCGTACCCGCCGCCGATCGCGAGCATCGAGATGCCGATCGCTGCGACGATCGCCGCGCGCCGCGCGCCGACCGGCAGCGGCCTGTGCGTGCCGGCAACGCAGCAATTTCCCCGACTTCCCCGGTCGCGGCTAGCGAGCGGCAGCGGCTTCACCAGGAGCCGATAGCCCTTGCGCGCGATCGTCTCGATGTAACGCGACTCCCCGGTCTCGTCGTCGAGCGCGCGTCGGAGCTTGGCCACGGCCTTGTAGACCGGGTTCTCGCCCATCGGCCGGTCATGCCAGATCTCGTGGATCAACTCGTCGCTACTGACGACATCGCCGGGCCGTGCCGCGAGCGCGAGCAGCACGGCCATGGTCTTGGGCTCGAGGTCTATACGCAGGGCGCCGCGAGTCAGCCGGTCGGCGGCCGGCCGAACGACGAAATCACCGAGACGAAAATCGGCCGGTGACATGTAAAGCGGGTTCCCCGTGGCACGGCAAGAAAAAAGCCAGAGTTCCGGCAGGACTTTGGTCGCGCTCTGCGCGACAGTCAAGGCGCCATCGGCAGGATGGCTTTGGTGTCGGCTACGGCCGCGCAGCCAAGCTGACGATGACGATCCAACGTTATGTTTAACAAGAAATTAGACGTCCCGTATCGGGACAAGGGGATACCAGAATGAAAAGCAAGCTCGTGGCGGTCCTCGCTGCCTCGACGGGACTCCTGACCGCCGCATTCATCAGCCATGCCGATGACACCAGCGATGGCACCAGCAATGCCACCCGCGCCCGCATCGGTTTCGAGATTGCTCCCGTAGCGCTGAACCTGCGCGGCAAGAACCGTGAGCTGGTCGGAATCGGCAGCTACATCGTCAATGCGCAGGGCGCCTGCAACGACTGCCACACGCACCCTTCGTTCATGCCGGGCGGCGATCCGTATAGCGGCGAGCCCGAAGTCATCAACTCCGAGCAGTACCTCACCGGCGGCCGGCAGTTCGGGCCGTTCACGTCGGCGAACCTGACGCCGGATCAATACGGCCGTCCGGCGGGCCTGACGCTTTGGGAATTCAAGAACGTGATTCGCACCGGACTCGATCCGGACGGCCCGCGGGATCCGCTCCCGCCGTTCCTGCAGGTCATGCCATGGCCGGTCTACGCAAAGATGTCCAACCGTGACCTGCGTGCGATCTACGAATACCTGCGCGCTATCCCGTCGCGGCCTGACAATCCGGCGCCTGGACCGTAAATTCAGTTGCTGCGAGCCGTTCGGGGCCTCGGCGCTGCAGCCCTGCCTGCGCGCGGGTTCGTGCCGAACCTCTGAGGTTTCCGCGGCATAATCTCCCGTGTGGGCCGGCATTGGCCAGCCGGCGCGGGATCTGATGGCAACCGAACTGCTTTTTCGCGATGACGCCTACCTGAAAGCCGCCGTGGCCCGCGTGACGGCGGCCCGCGACGGATACCTCGAGCTCGATCGCACGATTTTCTATCCGCTGGGCGGCGGCCAGCCGGGCGACACCGGATTTCTCGTGCGCGACAACGGCGAGCGCATCGCGATCGTGGATACGCGCAAGGGCGAAACTCACGACACCGTCAGGCATGTGCTCGCCGCAGGCGCGGTACTCCCGGACATCGGCGAGCAGCTCGCGCTCGAACTCGACTGGCCGCGTCGCTATGCGCTGATGCGCCTGCACACGGCGCTGCACGTGATGTCCTGCGTCGTCATAGCACCCGTGACCGGCGGCAACATCGCCCCGGACAAGGCGCGGCTCGACTTCGACATCGACATGACGCTGCTGGACGCCGCGAAGATCGAGAGCGGGACGAATGAACTGATCGCGCGCGCAGTGGATACCGGGACGGTGTGGATCACGGATGCCGAACTCGACGCCCAGCCGGAACTCGTGAAGACGATGAGCGTGCAGCCGCCGCGCGGCGCGGGAAAAGTGCGGCTGCTGAAGATTCCCGGCATCGACCTGCAGCCCTGCGGCGGCACGCACGTGAAGAACATCGCCGAGATCGGCGGCATCCGCGTGACGCGGATCAGGAACGAAGGCAAGCGCAACAAGCGCGTCGAGATCGCGCTCGCGACCTGATCAGGCTCCGTCGAGCTTCGCGCGCATCACGCGCTGCAGCAGCACGAGGCTGAGGATCGCCTGCGTCGCGACGCTCGCCACCGACAGGTACCAGATGTGATCGAGCTTGAGACCCGGCAGCGTCGAGAGCCAGATCGCCGGCAGCACGAAGGTCAGGATGCGCGACGAGGTGCTCGCGAGCGCGGGCCAGGTGTGCCCGAGGCCCTGGAAAATTCCGGAGCAGGTGAAGATCAGGCCTGACGCGACGAAGTTCCACGAGATGACCTGCAGGAAGCGCGTGCCGACCTCGATCACTTCCGGATCGCTCGTGAACTTCGTCACCAGCCAGCCCGGGTTCCACTGGCAGACGAGAGTGAGCGCGAACATCAGCACGCTGCTCAGGATCGCCGCGGTGCGGAAGGTCGCGCGCACGCGCGCAAACTGCTTCGCGCCGTAGTTCTGTCCCGCCATCGGCCCGGTCGCGAAGGCGATCGCCATCGCCGGCAGGAAGATCGCCTGCATCAGTCGCGAGCCGACGCCGAATCCCGCCTGCGCCGCCGAGCCGAAGTCGCGGATGATCCAGTAGATCACCGACATGTAGACGAACATCAGCGCGAACTCGCCGCCGGCCGGCAGCCCGATGTTCAGCATGCGGCCCCACACCGCGAATCGCGGCGCCCACAGGCCGGCGCGGAAGTGAACGTATTTCTCGAGGCGCACGAAATAGAACGACAGCAGCACGACGCCGGCGGCGACCGAGATCGTGCTCGCGAGGCCCGCGCCGGCGACGCCGAGCGGCCGGCCGGTGCCGATGCCCGCGATCAGCACCGGCGCGAGCACCACGTTCAGCAGCACCGTGACCATCTGCACGATCATCGTCGGCTGCACGACGCCCGTGCCGCGCAGCGCCGACATCATCACGATGGAAACGTACTGCAGCGCGAGGCCCGGCAGGAACCAGGTGAGATAGCTGATGCCCGCATCGGCGGTCGCGGCGTCCGCGCCGATCGAGCGCATGTAGCCGCCGGTCAGCGCGTAACCGCCGACCAGCGTGCCCACGAGGCAGAGCGCGGCGAGCACCAGCGACTGGTTGAAGACGAGATTTGCGTCATTCGGGTCCTTGCGCCCGACCGCCTGCGAGACGAGCGCCGCCGTGCCGACGCCGAGCGTCTGGGTCAGTGCCATCACGATGAACATCGCGAGACCCGCGGCGCTGACGCCCGCGATCGCCGCATCGCCGAGCTGCGCGACGAAATAGAGGTCCACCAGGAAATAGAGCGTCTGCGCCAGCATGCCGACCGCGATCGGCACGGCCATCTGCACGAGATTGCCCGTGATCGGGCCCTGGGTCAGGTCGCGCATGGATCCCCCCGCGAAGGGAGTAGAATGTTACACGACCGCGAAAATCAGCGGCCAAAGATCAGATAAAGGGGAAACAGTGAACATCCTGAAAACAGCTGCACTCATTGCAGTGGGCTTGGTCGCGCTCGCCGGTTGCCAGAAGTCGGTGGACACGAAAGCGGTTGCCGATGAGGCCAAGCGGGGCTCCCGCGACTGGGCCACCGCCTACAACGCCGGCGACGTCGAATCGATCGTTGCGAAGTACTCGGACAATGCGGTCATCATGCCGCCGGGCGCAGCGGCCGCCGCGGGTCATGACGCGATTCGCGAGTTCCTGACGAAAGACAGCGCCGGCGCGAAGGCCGCGGGCGTTACGCTCGCCATCAGCGACGGCGATGAAGCGGGTGTTTCCGGGGATCTCGCCTGGCATTCCGGCGCGTACACGGTCAGCGACGCGAATGGCAATGCGGTCGACAGCGGCAGCTACCTGGAGGTGCTGCAGAACATCGACGGCAAGTGGCTGGTGGTCCGCGACACCTGGAACTCCGACCGCGCGCCCGCGCCCGCGGCTGCTCCGGCAGCGGATGCCGCCGCCGCTCCCGCGACCTGATTGCCCGTTTTCCGGATGCAGACAAAGGCCCCCTCGCGGGGGCCTTTCCTGGGGGGAATCGTGAACATGAAAATGATCGCTGCAGTCATTGCGACCGGGCTGCTTGTCGTAGCGGGCTGCCAGCAGGCGCCGAAGAATACCGACGCGGACAAGACTGAAATCCAGGACGCAACCAGGGCGTGGGCCGTGGCCTACAACGCCGGCGACGCGGACGGCGTAGCGAAGCTCTATGCGGAAGACGCCGCGGTCATGCCGCCGGGCCACGAGCCGGTGTACGGCCGCGCCGCGATCCGCGAATACATCGCCGGCGACAGCGCTGCCGCCAAGGCGGCGGGTGTGACGCTGACCATCGAACACGGGGACAGCGTCGGCATCTCGGGCGACGTCGCCTGGCACTCGGGGCCCTATTCCGTCAGCGACGCCTCGGGCGCGCAGGTCGACGGCGGCAGCTACATGGAAGCCGTGCAGAAGATGGACGGGAAGTGGCTGATCGTTCGCGACATCTGGAACTCGGACAAGGCACCGGCTGCGGCCGCAGCGCCGGCAGCCGAACCGGCCACCTGATCCTCTCAGAACTTCCAGAGAAAGCCGACTGAGGGAATCAGCGGCAGGGACTGCTGGACCTGCACGTCGAGGACATCGGGGTCGAACTCGCTCTCGATCTGGTATTCGACGCAGCACTGGTTGCGTTGCTGGGTCAGGTTGTTGATCTCGAGGAATGCCGTCAGTTCGCCGGCCGATCCGAGGTCGAAGCGGCGCGCGACGCGCAGGTCGATGCTCGCGAAGTCGGAGAGCTTCAGCGCATTGCGCTTGCCGACCGTCACCAGCGGAAACGGATCGAGCGTCGCGAGTTCGAGCCTGGTCGTGCGCCAGCCCGTATGCCAGGTGGCGGCCATGGATGCATCCCAGCTCGCGCCGCGCCAGCTGAGGCCGCCGCTCACGTAATCGTGCTGGTCCCAGCGCCGCCGAATCCGCTCGCCATCCACGCGGTCGTACACCTGCGATGCGCTGAAGCTGAGCCAGCCGGAGAACGCGCCGGCGTCGTAATTCAGCGATAGCTCCGCGCCTTCCGCTTGCGCGGAGTCCGGCGCGATCCGGATGCGGTCGGGCTTCAGCTCCGGCAGCACGATCAGCGTGTTCATCAGGAGCTCGTAGCGGGGCAGCGGGTCCTGGTATTGCTTTCGATAGGCCTCCGCACGCAATTTCAATGCCGGCGTCAGGTCGTGCTCGATGCTCGCGACCAGGTGCGTCGCCCGTTGCGACGGAGAGTAGATTTGCTCGCCGTCCGACACATGCAGTTCGTTGATGCCCTGGGCCTGGAAATAGCGGCCCCAGGAAAGACGCAGCCGCGTGTCATCGCGGGGGCGCCACATCAGCACCGCGCGCGGGCTCGTATGCGATCCGTCCTCTGGAGCGAGCGACTCGCTGTCCCAGCGCAGGCCGAGATCGGTGGTCACCGTCGCGGCCGGTTCGAAGCGCCAGTTCACGTAGGCACCGGACTGGTGACCGGACGGCCGCACCCGGATCGAGCGCGACCGCGACGCTGTCGTCGGCGCGCCCGGTGTCAGGAACAGGAGCGCGAAGTCGACGTCGTCCGAGTAGCGGTAATCGCCATCCATCTGCCGCCACTCCGCGCCCGCCTGCAGCACCGAGCGCGCGCCGGGCCGCCACCAGCCATCGGCCTGGATCGAGTTGATGACGAAATCGCGCTCATCCACGAGCGAGCCGGTCGCGATGCCGGGAAGATCCGTGCTGCCCGCGCGGTCGCTGCCGAGCTCGGTGCGCGAGACGAGCACGCGCCCGCCGAAGCCGTCGGACGCGCCGAGGTCCATGCGCAGCCAGTAATAGTCGTCGCGATATTCGGCGCGGGCGCGTTCCTCCTGGTCGGTATCGGAGGCCACGATCTGGTCCACGAAGGAGAGGACGTTTGCCGAAATCGCGAAGTTCTCATTGATGCGCCGGCCGGCGTGCGCAAAGAAATCGTGGTAGTCCGGCTGGCCGAACGACTGGTTCGTCAGGCTGAAGAACTCGCCCAGGTTGCTGCGCCGCGCGGCGAGTGCCCAGTCGCCGTCGCCTCCGCCGTAGGCGCCGTTCATGGAGACGCCGGTCGTGAACAGCGACAGCACGGCCTCTCCCTGGAACTTCTGCGCCGCGAGGCGCGGCGCGATCTCGATGACCCCGCTGCTGCGATCGCCGAAGGTCACGGGGAAGCCGCCGGTGTAGACGCGGATGTCGCTGACGATCGCCGGATCGATCGCGCTGAAGATGCCGTAGAAATCCTTGAAGTGGAACGGGTCGTAGAGTCGCAGGTCGTCGAAGCGCACCAGCGTTTCCTGGTCGCTGCCGCCGCGCAGGTGGACGCGGCTGGAGAAATCCTCGCGTGCGACGCCCGGCAGCCGCGACACGGCGCGCACCGGGTCCTCGCCGATCTCGGGAAGCGCCTCGAGTTCCTTGGTGCTGAATACCGCCGATGACAGCGGTGCAGCGCCGCCGAACAGGTAGGTGCTTGCGCTGACCACGACCGTATCGAGCGGCGTCGGCGCCGGGCTCTGCGGCGCGCCGGGCGCCGCGCGCCGCGGCGCGTGCTGGGCCTCGCGCACCAACAGCAGGGTGCCGTCGGGTCCATCGGTCACGCTGATACCGTGCGGCGCCAGGATTTCTGTGAGGAGCGCGCGCGGCTCGGTGGCCGCAGGCTCATGTTCGACTCGCATCCAGGGCTTCACGAGGTCGCTGCTGTAGAAGAGCGCAACGCCGCGACCGCGCAATTGCTCGAGCACCTGCTCGACCGTCAGTCCCTGGTATGCCGCGGCTGCAGCGACGCCCGGCAGGCAGGCCAGCAGCAGCGCCAATCTTTTCACGACCGTGGTTACAACCCGGTGCGGATGCGGACCTCCATTGTATCGCCGACCAGCGTGTATTCGAGGTCGGTGGTCGCGAGCATCACGTCGAGCGCCGCAAGCGGCGCGAGATGCTGGATGTTGCCGTGCAGGATCACGTTCGTCGCGCGCGCTTCGACCGTCGTGGACTCGTAGTGCAGTTGCCGCCCGGTTTCACGCGCGACCCAGGCGAGCAGCACGCTCGCCGGCCGGCCATCCACGTCCGGAGCCGGGGCAACCGCCTCGGCCCACTGCCAGGCCGCATCCGCGGCCGCGATCGATGAACGTGTGGCCGCGCCCTGCTGGTCGAGTTCGAGCTGCTCGCCGGCTGCACCTGACAGCAGTTGGCCGGCCCGGTCGATTTCCACGCGGCCTTCGCGCACGCGCAGGCGCAGGGCCTTGCCCGCGACCTTCAGTTCGAACTGCGTGCCGACGTCGCGCGCCGTGCCCGCGGGCGTCTCGATCCGGTATCCGGTTTCGGCGCGGCCGGAATGATCGAGATAGATCGTGCCGCGCTGCAGATACAGCTGTGGCGGCGTGTCGAGCATGATCTCGGTGTCCGCCGCGAGCCGGAGCGACGTGCCGCCCTCGAGCGTCAGGCCGGCCATTCCGCCGGCCAGCGTGCGGATCTTCGTGCCGCGGGTGAATGCGACCGTCGCGTGGCCGAGCGGACTCCAGATATCGCCGGTCGCCTGTTCGACGGAGCCGATGACGCGCTCGATGTGCGCGATCGGGTCGCGCTGCGCGACCGGCGGCTTCCACTGCAGCATCAGGCCAATCGCGAACACCATGATGCCCGCGGCGCCGGCCCACAGCAGCCAGGTCCGTTCGTGGCGTTTTGCCGTCTTGCTGCGAAACGCCTCGGTCGCAGCGGCGAGCACCTGCTGATAGGCCTGCTGCGGCGGCTCCGCGCGCTTGCCCGCCGCGCGTATCAGCGACGCGACCAGGTCGCTGTTGTCCCGATGATCCTGCGATTCCTGTTCCATATTCCTATCCCGGGCTGCGGCCCAGCGGGCCGGTCAGTTCATCGGACGCTCCCGCGAGATCCGCGATCGCGTCGCGAAATGCCACGCGAGCCCTCGTCAGCAGCGATTCCGCCGCCTTCGGGCCGAGGTTCAGGCGGCTGCCAATCTCCTGCACCGAGTGCCCGTCCAGGTATTTCCACTCGAGCACTTCGCCGTAATGCCCCGGCAGTGCGTCGAGCGTCGCCTCGACGACACGGTGCAGCTGCTGCCGCCACACGCCCATCTCCGGTTCGTCTCCCTCCGGCGCCGCGAGCGACTCGAGGATCGCGCGCACGTTCGGCTGGTCTTCCAGCAGCACGACGCGCAAGGCGCTGCGTTGTTTCCTGCGATAATGATCGGCGATCACGTTGCGGCAGATCTGGCAGAACCAGGTGTAAAGAGCCGCTTCCCCACGATAGCTGTCGAGGCGCTCGATCGCATTGCAGAACGTCTGCTGCACGGCGTCGCGCGCGCCCTCCGCGTCCCTGTCGAGCCGCACCAGCGCAAAGCGGTAGAGGCGCGGGAAGAAGCGGTCGAACAGGTCCTGGAACGCGGCCTCGTCGCCCGCCAGGATCCGGCGCGCCAGGGCGCGGTCGACATGAACCATGTCAGCCATTACTCATTTGGACGCCCGGCGGCGGTAAATCCTTCGACGCGAAAGGCCGTTTTGTGCCGGGTATCATGAATTGGGAGCAATGCGCCGATGCAGTGGTTGTTCGATCAGGGATCCATCGATTGGAACGAACTCTGCCGGCTTTACCAGATCGCGCCGCTGGGGGACAAGAAGCCGGAAGAACTGAAGCTCGCGTTTTCCAACAGCCGGTACAAGTGCTTCGTTTTCGACGGCAGCGAATTGATCGCGGCGGGACGAGCCCTGGCGGATGGGATCGACTGCTCCTACCTGTGCGACGTCGCGGTGCATCCCGGTTACCAGGGCCGCGGCATCGGCAAGGCCATCATCGTCAAGCTGAAGGAAATGTCCGCGGGCCACCGGAAGATCATTCTGTACGCCAATCCCGGGAAGGAAGGTTTCTACCGGAAGCTCGGCTTCCTGCGGATGCGCACGGCGATGGCGATTTTCCAGAATCAGGAGCGGGCGATCAGCGGCGGCCTCGTGGATGGCACGTGAGCGACCGTGCGCGCGGTCTTTGTTGACCGCGTCATGCGGCATTGCTCGCTGTCAGAGCGTCAGTCTTCGAGTCGGCGGTCTTTCCAGTTCCACCACTTCAGGAGTTCCTGCTGCGGCTCCGGCGTCCGCGCGGCATAGGTCGCGCAGCGGAACGTATAGAGCAGGCAGGGTTCCTGTTCGTGGCCTGTGATATTGCGGAGTCGGGCGTAGAGCTGTTCCGGGTTTGCTTCTGCGAGTTCCCGGATGGAGTGAATGCCGAGGTGCCGGAGATCCGCCGCGATGGCGGGCCCGACACCGGGCAGCGTGGTCAGCTCGTCGTGCATTGGCAGGGTCCTCCTACGGCTTGTCCACGCTCCAGAGATTACACCTCCCGATGACGATTGGAAGCAGCAGGCGGCACCCGTTGTTGGGGCGCAAAAAAATGCGGCGGGGCCTTCCCCGCCGCATCGCGCCGTGGTCTCCGGCATTACTTATCGACCGAGGCCTGCGCGTCCGCGGAGGCGTTGGCATTGGCCGTGGCCTTGCCATTGCCGTCGGACTGCAAGTCGGCGCCTGCATTGGCCTTTCCGTCGGCCTTGGCTTTCGCGCGGGGCTTGCTCTGCCGCGGCTGGTCGGAGCCTGACTGTTCGTCAAACGCCGGCTCGCCGCGTGAAGCCTCTGCACTGCCCGAGCCCTGGCCCTGCATCAGCGCATGGCCAACGGCTCCGGTGGGCGAGCCGTGGACCGGCTTCTGTTGCCGTTCGCCGCGCCCGCCTTCGGGTTGCGCCCGTGACGGCTGCGGGTGGTCAACGACTTCGGCCGGCTGCCCCGCCTGGTTCGCACCCAGGTCGAGCATGCCCGAGCCGCTGCCATTGCCCTGGCCCGAGAAGTCCAGCATTGGGGCCTCGCTCGCCGGGTCGCCGCTCGGAACGGTCACGTCGGAGCCCGCATTACCTGCGGCTTCGGCGCTCGCTGAGGCGGCATTGGTGGCTTCGGCAGCGGAATCCGCCGTCGCGCCGAGCGCGCCCGAAGCCGTCGCCGTCGTCGAAGCAGCCGCTGAGCTCGCACGCTCGTGCGCACTCGCCGCCGTCTGCTCGCCCTTGTTGCGAATGCGCGAGCCCGCATCGCGAGTACGGTCGAGCGCGTCAGAGCCCGCGCCCAGGGTGCCGTTGATCGCGCCATTGCCGGTCGCGCCGATGTTGCCGAGGCCGCCCGTGATCGAGCCGCCCAAGCCCCCGGTGACGCCGCCGCCCAGCACCTGGGCATAGGCCACCGAACTCATCGACAGCACGGCATTGACTGCGGCGCTGAACAGTAAACGTTTGATTTTCATGGCCTTTCTCCTGTTTCGCCGCGGACCATCCGCGGCTCTCAGAAGCAAGGACGCTGGAGGGCCGGGGTTTCTTCCCTGCCCCGGGCTCTAATTTGCAGCTATTGGGGGGTTCCGGAGAGACGCCCCGACGAGGCCATTGCCATAGGTCGTATCGACGCCCTTCGGGCCGAGGTCCACGGCCATGGCCGTGAGCTTCTCGCGCGCTGCCCGCGCCTGTGTCGAATCCGGGCTCGAGTGCGAGGCCGCGAGCAGGCCCGCGACGATCGGCGAGGCAAACGACGTGCCGCGCACTTCGGCCCAGCCGCCGCCGGGCGCGGCCGCGCGCATGTCGGCGCCCGGCGCCGCGTAGGCCACGTGCTCGCCGCGGCAGGCCTCGGGCAGCACGTGCTCTTTCGCATCGACACCGGTGACGCCGATTACTCCCGGATACGCCGAGGGATAAAGCGGCGGCGCCGCCGGCCCGTCGTTGCCGACCGCGGCGACCATCAGGTGCCCGCGATCGTTCATCACGCGCACGAGTTGCGTCAGAAGCACGCTCTTCGGGCCGACCAGGCTGATGTTGATGACCGCCACGCCCTCGCGCGCCATCCAGTCGAGCGCAATGGATAGCAGCGCAATCGAGCCGCCAGGATTTCCGCAGAAGACATCGGCGGCATAGAGTTCGGCGCCCGGTATCGCGCCGTGAAAATCCGCCGTCTGGCCGACCAGCAACGATGCGACGGCAGTGCCATGCGCCTGCGGCAGCACCGCGCCGTCGCAGCCGAAGCGATGGATGGTCGTGCCCGCAAGCGATGGATGCGATCCGTCCACGCCGCTGTCGATGAGCCCGATCCGGACTCCTGCGCCCTGCGCGGCCGGAGTCTGTGACTGCGGCGCAGTCCCGGCGGCCCCCGCACCCGTAATGCCGCTGTCGAGATACAGGTGGTTGTAGTCGTAGCTGCCCTGCGGATCGAGTTCGCGCAGGCGCTTCAGCGCGCGGCGCGTGGACATGCCCTCCGGCGCATGCAGCACGACCATCGTGAGTCCGAGGCCCGAAAGCGTTTCCTCGCTCAGCACCGTGAAGCCGGCCTCCCTTGCCTGTGCGAGGGCCCCGGGCGTCGGCGACAGCGCGCCGACCTGGCCGCGCAGGATCGGCTGGCCGTCCGGATCGGCTTCCACTTCCTTGCGTTGCGTGCGCAGCAGTTCGCGGATGCGCAGCTTGCGCACGTCCGTGCGCAGCTGCCGACTGCGCCGTGCGAAGCGTGCCGGCGAGCGGGTCGATGACGGTCGGTAACTGCGGCACGGGCAGTCCCGGCAGGCTGATCTGCGCGGAGGCCGTCGCCGCCGCACCGGCCGCGACCAGCAGTATCCACATGGTCCTGAGCAGTCGTTTCATGGCCCTGTGTCCGTTCGAGCCGGCGGGAATGCTAGCATTCCGGCGCGCAGCCTCACTCCCTGTATACGCGCGATGTGACCCATTTCATCCACGGGAACAAAGGCGGCGCCCCGGACGTATAGAGCATGAACAGGCCATCGTCGTTCGATGACGTTCGCGAACAACTCGGCGCGCTGCTGCCGCGGCTGCGGCGCTTCGCCCGGGTAATCACCCGCCACGTCCAGGACGCCGACGACCTCGTGCAGGTGGCCATCGAAAAGGCGCTGACTCATGCCGACCAGTGGCGGCCGGAGTCGCGATTGGACAGCTGGATGTTCGGCATCATGAAGAACGCCTGGGTCGATGAAATTCGCGCGCGCGGCCGACGCGGGCGCGTTCTCGCGCCCGAGGAGGCCGGCCTCGATGTCGGCGACCGCTCGGCCGAGGACCGCGATACGGCGCTCTCGATCCAGGCGGCGATGGCGCGCCTGCCCGACGAACAGCGCCTCGCAGTTGCGCTCGTCCTGGTCGAGGGCCTCTCATACAAGGAGGCCGCAGAAGCGCTCGGCGTACCGATCGGCACGCTGACCAGCAGGCTCGCGCGAGGCCGTGACGCGCTGCAGGCGATGCTGGATGATGGGCGGGAGACCCCACGATGAAATTCTCCGACGAAATGCTGATGGCCTACGCGGACGGCGAGCTCGATCTCGTTTCGCGCGCCGAAATCGAAAGTGCGATGGCGACCGACCCTGAGATCCGGCGCGCCGTCGAGCAGCATCGTGCCTTGCGCTCGCGCGTGCAGGCGGCGTACGGCAGCGTGCTGCAGGAGCCGATTCCATTGAAGCTCTCGAGCCTGGTCACGCCCAAGGTCGCGGCACCGGTCGTCGATCTCGCTGCACGGCGCAACGCGCAATCCGAATCGCAGCCGGCGGTGTCGCCGAAGCGCTGGGTGCTGCCGCAATGGAGCGCGATGGCGGCCGCCATGGTGCTCGGGCTCTTCGTCGGCATGTTGGTGATGCGCGGCCCGGAGGCGCCGTATGCCGATACAAAGGCAGGCCTGGTCGCGCGCGGCGAACTTGCCTGGGCCCTGACCGGCCAGCTATCGAGCGATGAAGGCACGGGTGCAGTCAGCATCGGCGTGAGCTTCCGCGATCACGGCGGTGCTAACTGCCGCACGTTCCGGTTGCAGCAGGAAGGGCCGCTCGCGGGCCTCGCCTGCCGCAGTGGCGAAGAATGGAAGCTGCAGGTGCTTGCCGCGGCGGCGCCGCAGGACGGCGAGTTGCGCGGTGCGGCCTCGATGCCGATGGCGGTTCTGCGGGCAGTCGATGCGTCGATCGAAGGTGAGCCCTTCGATGCGCCGTCCGAGATCGCGGCACGCAATGCCGGATGGCGACCCGGGCCGACGCCATGAAGATGAGATTCGCATTTCGCATCGCCGTGCCGATCGCCGCCGCCTGCCTCGCGGTGTGCCTGACGGCCTGCGCGCAGCTGCCCGCACAGGGCGAAGCACCGCCCGTACGCGAGGCCGGAATTGCCGCCGCAAATCCGCTGGCCGTGGACGCCGGCCTCGAAGTGCTGGCGGCCGGCGGCAATGCCGCGGATGCCGCGGTCGCCGTGCAGGCGATGCTGGGCCTCGTCGAGCCGCAGAGTTCCGGCCTCGGCGGCGGCGGATTCCTGCTGTATTACGACGCGGCGACTTCGAAGATCACCGCCTTCGACGGACGCGAAGCCGCGCCGAAGGGTGCGACACCCGACATGTTCCTCGATGTAACGGGCGAGCCGCTTTCCTATGAGCGCGCGGTGCTCTCCGGGCGCTCGACCGGCGTGCCAGGGGCGATCGCGATGCTGGGCGCCGTGCATGCGCGCCATGGCGCCCTGCCCTGGCAAGCATTGTTCGATCCCGCGATCCGCGCTGCCGAGTCCGGAGTCCCCGTGCCGCAACGGCTCGGGCGCTACGTCAACGGTTCCTGGCCGCAGGCGGCGGAGCCGGACGTGCGCGCGCTCTTTTCCGATGCTGACGGAAAGCCGCTGCAGATCGGCGATCGCCTGACGAACACTGCTTATGCCGCGACGCTGCGGCAGGTCGCCGCCCGCGGTCCGCGCGCCCTGCTCGAAGCGCCGATCCGCGACGCGATCATCGCGCGCACGCATGCCGAGCCGCGCCCGGGTACGCTCGCGGCCGCTGACTTCGACGCTTATCAGCCGCGCATCGGCGATCCGCTGTGCGGGCCGTATCTCGTGTACGTCGTCTGCGTGCCGCCGCCGCCATCGTCCGGCGTGTCGCTGCTGCAACTGCTCGCCATCCTCGATCGCACGGACATCGCCACGCGCGGGCCGGGCGATCCGCAGGCCTGGTTCTTGTTCGCCGAGGCGAGCCGGATCATGTATGCGGACCGCGATCGCTATGTCGCCGATCCTGCTTTCATCGACGTTCCTGTCGCGGGGATGCTCGACCCCGGATATGTGGCCACGCGGACCTCGTTGATCGGCGCAGTTGCAGGTCCCGCCCCGGCTGCCGGTCAGCCAGCGCCGATCCAACGAGGAGCGGATGCCTCCAACGAGGCGGCAGGTACATCTCATTTTGTGGTGGTGGATGCTCAAGGAAATGTTGCTTCGATGACAACTACCGTCGAATCCTTGTTCGGTTCGGGGCGCGCAGTCGGCGGCTTCATGCTGAACAACCAGCTGACCGATTTTTCCTACCGCCCGGTGATCGACGGTCAGCCGGTCGCGAACGCGGTTGCCGGCGGCAAGCGCCCGCGCTCCTCGATGGCGCCGGTCATCGTGCTCGATCACGACGGACACGTGGTCGCCGCGCTCGGCTCGCCGGGCGGCACGGCGATCCTCGCCTACAACGCGAAGACGCTGGTCGGCCTGCTCGCCTGGAAGTTGCCGCTGCAGCAGGCCATCAACCTGCCGAACCTGGTCGCGCGCGGCGACGACTATTTCGGCGAAGTCGCGAAGCTGTCGCCGGAGATCGTCGCCGGGCTCGCGGCGCGCGGCATTACCGTGAAATCCGGCCGCGGCGAGGAGTCGGGACTGCACGGCATCGTGCTGCATGCTGACGGCAAGAGCGAAGGCGCGGCCGACCCGCGGCGCGAAGGCGTGTTCAGGATCTTGCACTAACGGACCGGGAAGACGGTGCCGGGTCGCAGTTTCGCAGTTAACAGCAACTGCGAAACTGCGACCCGGCATCAATCATTTCAACTGCCGCCAGTCGCCAGCAGTGACAGCAGTTCTTCCTGCGCGGCGCGGCGCTTGCCACGCCTCGGCTTCAGGCGCCGGAAGCCCCCGTCCCCGTCCATGACCCAGGCCTGGCTGTTGTCTTCAAGATATGGCTGCAGGCCCTCGCGGATCACGCGCCGTTTCAACTTCGGGTCCAGCACCGGGAAGCACAGTTCGATGCGACGGAAGAAATTGCGGTCCATCCAGTCGGCGCTCGAAAGATAGACGTCGTTGGCGCCGTCATTGCGGAAGCAGAATATGCGCGTGTGTTCGAGGAAGCGCCCGACGATCGAGCGCACCGAGATGTTTTCCGACAGTCCCGGGACGCCGGGCTTCAGCGCGCACATCGCGCGCACGATCAGGTCGATTTTCACGCCGGCGCGAGACGCGGAATACAGCGCCTCGATGATTCCAGGTTCGAGCAGCGCATTCATCTTGGCGATGATGCGCGCCGGCCGGCCTTCCCCAGCGATGCGCGCTTCGTTCCGGATCGCCTCCACGATGCGCTTGTGCAGCGTGAACGGCGACTGCCAGACATGCTTCAGCTTGCTGGCGCGCCCGAGGCCCGTCAGCTGCTTGAAGACCTCGTTGACGTCGCGGCAGACTTCTTCATTGGCGGTCAGCAGGCCGAAATCCGTGTATTGGCGCGTGGTCGCGGAGTGATAGTTGCCGGTGCCGAGATGCGCATAGCGTTTCAGCACCGCGCCATCCGGCCCCGTTTCGCGGCGCACGATCAGCGCCATTTTTGCGTGGGTCTTGTGCGCAACGACGCCATAGATCACGTGCGCACCGACTTCTTCGAGCCGCGCGGCCCAGCGGAGATTGGCCTCCTCATCGAAGCGCGCCATCAGCTCGACCACTACCGTGACTTCCTTGCCGGCACGGGCTGCGTCGATCAGCACCTGCATCAGCTCGGAATCGGCGCCGGTCCGGTACACCGTCTGCTTGATCGCAACCACGCGTGGATCCACGGCGCTCGCGCGGATGAAGTCGAGCACCGGCGCGAATGACTGGAAGGGATGGTGCAGCAGCACGTCATTGCGCGAGATCGTCTCGAACAGGTCCTTGTCCCCCATCTCAAGCGCCGCCGGCACGGACTGGACGAATAGCGGGTACTTGAGATCCGGGCGATCGATCTGGGCCAGCACTTCGCGAAGCCGATACAGGTTGACGGGCCCGTCCACGCGATAGAGGTCCTGCTCGTCGAGCGCGAACTGCTGGAGCAGGAACTCGATCATCGGTTGCGAGCACTGGTCCACGACCTCCAGGCGCACGGCATCGCCGAAATGGCGCTGCAAGAGCTCGCCCTGCAGGGCGATGCGCAGATTCTTGATTTCTTCCTCGTCGACGAACAGGTCCGAATTCCTGGTGACGCGGAACTGGTAGCAGCCCTTGACGGTCATCCCGGCGAACAACTCGTCCACATGCGCGTGCATCACCGAGGTCAGGAACACGAAGGCGTGCTCGTCCTTCACGATGGCCGCGGGCAGCCGGATCACGCGCGGCAGCATCCGCGGGGCCTGCACGATCGCGATGCGCGACACGCGGCCGAAGGCATCCCGCCCCTCCAGTTCGACGACGAAATTGAGGCTCTTGTTGAACAGGCGCGGGAAAGGATGTGCGGGATCGAGCCCGATGGGCGTCAGAACGGGCAATACTTCACGCGCGAAGTATTCGTGTACCCAGGCTTTCTGGCCCTCGGTCCAGGTATCGCGACGCAGGAACCGCACACCGGTCCCGGCCAGTGCCGGCAGGAGCACGTCATTCAACAGGTCGTATTGCTCGGTGAACAGGGACCGCGCCTCCTTGGTCACGACGGCGAAGACCTCTTTCGGCGTCATGCCATCCGGGCCGGCATCGGTGAAGCCGAGCTTGATTTGCTCCTTGAGCCCAGCCACGCGGATTTCGAAGAACTCGTCCAGGTTCGAGGAAACGATGGTCAGGAACCGCAGGCGCTCGAGCAGCGGCAAGTTATCGTCCGCCGCCTGGGCCAGTACGCGGCGATTGAACGCGAGCATGCCTAGCTCGCGGTTCAGCAGCGGTATCCGGTTCGCGCGGTCGCTCATGCGTCGACGGAGCATCGTGTGTGCAGGTTACACTTGCGTGACAACGCGGGTTTACGGGCCCGGCAGCCGGGTGTTACCGTCCGGGCGCATGGCGCGCCACGAAACCCTCGCCGCGGTCGACCTCGGATCCAACAGTTTCCACCTCCAGATCGGGCGCGTCGTCGACGGCCAGATCTATCCGCTCGACGCGTTGCGCGAACAGGTCCAGCTCGGCGCAGGGCTGACCGCCGACAAGCGCCTCGATCGAGCCAGCCAGGCGCGCGCGCTGGAAACCCTCGCGCGGTTCCGCGAGCGCCTACGCGGCCTGCCGCGTGACGCGGTCCGGGCCGTCGGCACCAATGCGCTCAGGATCGCAAAGAACGCACCCGCCTTCCTGCGCGAGGCGCGTGAGGTACTGGGCTTCCCGATCGAGGTCATTGCCGGGCGCGAGGAAGCGCGCCTGATCTACCTCGGTGTCGCCCATTCGCTGCCGCCTGCCGAGCATCGGCGACTGATCGTGGACATCGGTGGCGGCTCGACCGAGCTGATCGTGGGAGAGGGCCTGAAACCGCGCCTGATGGAAAGCCTCTACATGGGCTCCGTCAGTTCCAGCCTGCGGCATTTCCCCGACTCGCGGATCGAGAAGCGCAGCCTGAAGGCGGCGGTGCTCGAGGCACGCCAGGAACTTGCCATCGTTGCGCGCAGTTATCGCCGTTCCGGCTGGAAGGAAGCCCTGGGCTCATCAGGGTCGGCGCGCACCATCGAGAACATCCTCGGCGCGAACGAGTTTGCCTCACACGGCATCACGCGCGAAGGGCTGGAGCGCCTGCGTGATCTGCTGATCAAAGTCGGAAGCGCCGACCCGGAACGGATCGCCGGCCTCAAGCCGGGACGCGCGGCGGTACTGCCTGGCGGATTCGCCATCATGTACGCGGTTTTCGAGGAACTCGACATCGGGGAGATGAGCATCTCCGAGGCCGCCCTGCGCCACGGCGTGCTCTACGACCTGCTCGGCCGCGTGCAGCATCACGACATGCGCGAGGCCACGGTGTCGCAATTCACGCGCCGTTATCAGGTGGACGCCGCCCAGTCCGTGCGAGTGCGCGATCTCGCGTTGCGCATCTACGACCAGCTGGCGCCGGAAGGCGGCCGCGAAGACGATCCGGATCGCATGCTGCTCGACTGGGCTGCGCGTCTGGCGGAAGTCGGACTCTCCATCGCCCATGCCCAGTACCACAAGCACTCGGCCTATGTGCTCTCGAACGCCGATATGCCTGGCTTCTCGCGAATCGAGCAGCAGCGGCTCGCGCGCATCGTGCTCGCGCATCGCGGCAAGCTCGAGAAGATGAAGGGCGATGGCCTGGAGGATCCGGACTGGCCGCTCGTATTCGCGCTGCGGCTCGCGTCAACGCTGTTGCGCCGTCGCACGAGCGTGCGACTGCCGGCGTTCAAGGTGACAATCAACGAGTCGCGATTCTCGCTCGAGTTGCCGCGCTCCTGGCTCGCACGCAATGCGTTGACGGCTGCCGCGCTCGAATCGGAGGCGCGCCAGTGGGAAACGATCGGGCGTCAGCTTGCGATCCGGCGCATGTCCTGACCTGTCATGGATCTGATCCTCTGGCGCCATGCCGATGCCGCGGATGGCCAGCCCGATTCGGCGCGGCCATTGACCGAGAAAGGCAGAAAGCAAGCCCGCGCCATGGCGCGATGGCTGGAGTCCAGGCTGCCTGGGGACTTGCGGATACTCGTCTCGCCGGCATTGAGGGCCCAGCAGACGGCGCGCGCATTGCAGAGGGAATTCGAGACACTCGAGGCTGTCGGCGTGGGTCAGCCTGCGTCGGCGATTCTCGCGGCGAGCGGCTGGCCGGATTCCGACTGCTCAGTGCTCGTCGTCGGCCACCAGCCAACACTCGGGGAGATTGCGGCTGAACTCCTGTCCGGCCGTGCAGCCAGCTGGCACTTGGCCAAGGGCGCAGTCTGGTGGATCCGCAATCGCAGGCGGGAAGATGCGATCGAGGTCGTGCTGCGCCTCGCCATCACGCCCGACGAGATCTAGAGTCAGTTCTTCTGCGACGCCAGCCGGTCACGCAGGTCGCGGAGTTTCATCTTGACGCGCGCGGCATTGCCCGGGCCCATGCGCAGGAGCAGCTTGCGGCCCGCCGATTCCGACTCGAGCCCGGGATCCGCGAATTCATACAGCACGTTCGGCCGCTTCAGCGTGATCGTCTCCGGCGGCTCCGGTGTTTCGAGCAGGTGGTCGATGACCTCGATCACGCGATCGTTGAAATAGCCGTCCGGATTGCCGAGCGCCTCGTAGGCCGCCTGGAACTGCGGGTACAGCCGCCGGTACAACTCGAAGGTCGCATCCGGGTCGAGCGAGTCGACCAGTTCGATCCACGGCGTGTAGCGCTCGAAGTTCGCGGCGCCGAGCACCAGGTTGTCCTCGCCGCCGACGGCGACGAAATTTCCCGCCGGCGGCTTCGCCGGCGACAGTTGCATCGCGACTTTCTGGCGCGGCAGGTTGTCCACGGTCGCGACGATGCGGCGCACGATGTCGTCGGGAACGAACATCGCCGCAAAGCGCGGCGCGCCGACCAGCGCCGCGATCCGGTCTGAAGCCGACAGGTTGGCACCGTCATCCGCCGTGGGTTCGATCGGATGGAGGATCTTCGGCTCGTCGGTCGCGATCGCCTCGGCGGTGACCGGCGGCACGTCTTCGGCCGGGTGGCGCTTCTGCCAGAACCAGATGCCGGCGGCGACCGCGATCAGGACCACTCCGCCGAGGATCCAGCGGCCCAGCTGCTCGTCCGGTTCCGGTGGCGGCCCGCGCTTCTCTGCGTACATGGGCGCTACTCTAGTTGATACTTTCCCGATAGGCACCATGTAGCAAGACCCTCCAGCCATGATTGCGGTTCCCGCTCCGATGATCCCCCTGACCACCGAGCTCACGCCCGCTGCCTGCGCCGACTGGGCGCTGGTGCTGGACGCCGTCGGCATTCCCTACGAGCGGCGGACCACGGTCGAGGGCTCGAGCCTGTGGGTCCAGCCCGCCGATCACGCCCGCGCGGCATTCGAGCTGCAGCATTACCTGCGCGAGAACCGCCGTCCGCCGGCGGCCCCCGTCGTCTGGCCGAATCACCCGCACGCGATCTACGGCGTGTACGGCTACGCGCTGGTCCTGATCGCGGTCACGATCGCGTCGGTCGCACACCTGGGCGGGCACAACTGGCATTCCGCAGGCGTGCTGGATGCCGGTTTCCTGCATCGCCGCGAGCCCTGGCGCGTGCTGACTGCCCTGACCCTGCACGCCGACCTGCCGCACCTGCTTTCCAACCTCGCCTTCGGGGCGCTGTTCGGCTATCCCGCGGCGCGCCTGTTCGGGCCCGGCGTTGCGTGGCTGCTGATCCTGCTGGGCGGCGGCGTCGCCTATGGCGTGGACGCGATGCTGCATCCGCCCGATCACTACCTGCTCGGCGCCTCCACGGCTGTGTTCACGGCGCTTGGCCTGATCGCGGCCTATGGCTGGCGCCGGAACCTGCGGAACTGGGCGCCGTGGCTGCGCCGGACGGCGCCCCTGATCGGCGGCGTCGCGCTCCTCGCCTTCACCGGCACCGGCGGCGAGAACACCGACATCCTGGCGCACCTGGCCGGTTTCGTGGTCGGCACCGGCATCGGCGCGCTGTGCGCGAAGCTCCCGATGCCGCGGCCCGGGCGCAGCGGACTGCAATGGGCGGCGGGACTGGCGGCGGCATTACTGCTCGTTTGCGCCTGGACCCTCGCACTCGCCTGAATCCCGATCGCGCGATACTGTCCCGATGCTTCCGTATTCCGACGCCTGCGAACGCAACAAGGGCCCGATACTCGAGGTCCTGCGCGAGGCCTTCGCGGGCTGCAAGCACGTCCTCGAGATCGGCAGCGGCACGGGACAGCATGCGGTGCATTTCGCGAATGAAATGCCGTGGCTGGTCTGGCAGCCGAGCGAGCGCGCGGAGGAAATGCCGGGGCTGCGCAAGCGCATCGTCTACGAGGGGCCGAAGAACCTGCGTGCGCCGGTCGAACTCGACGTCACGCAGCCGCCCTGGGACCTGCGGCGCGTGGACGGCGTGTTCATGGCGAACACGCTCCATATCATGAGCTGGCGCGAGGTCGAGGCGTTTTTCGCAAACCTTCCTGCGATCCTGAAACCCGGCACCGTATTCGTAGTCTACGGGCCGTTCCGTTACGCGGGAAAATACACTTCGGAGAGCAACGCATCCTTCGACGAGATGCTGCGGGCGCGGGATCCCGCGAGCGGCATCCGCGATTTCGAGGCGGTGGATGCGCTGGCGCGCGGCATCGGCTTCGTGCTGCAGGCCGACCATCGCATGCCGGCCAACAACCAGACGCTGGTCTGGAAGCAGCCGCTCAGCCCTGGCTAGGCTTATCTTCCTCGCGGCGCTGTCGGGACCGCCACAGGCCGTGCGCGACGATCGCGATGAAGATCAGCGGGCCGATGAACTTGACCCAGTCGCCGTCGCCCCGCCTGTCGAAGAACAGGCGAAACACGATCGAACCGGCGATCAGGATCATCACGAGGCCGATCAGCCCGGGTCGCGCACGCTTGGCGGTGGCCCTGGCCGGCGCGGATTCGCGGGCAGCCACGTCCGCCGCGGGAACCCTCTTCATCAGTTCCTCGAGCAGCTGCGGGCTTACCGACGGCTGCGCCGTCTCCGGCCTGCGCGCGGTGTCGGAGAGCCGCCATGGATTCGCGCCGCGCCGCGTGGCGGCTGGCGGCGGAGGCAGCCCCCGGTTACCTGTGTTCTCGAGCCTGGCCAATGGTTTCCCCGGTTCCCGGGCTGAATACTAGCGCCTTCGCAGCTGCGCTAACATCAAGCCATGCCGGACATGCGCGAACAGCTCCGCAGCAACATGGTGGCGCTCATCAGCCTCGTCATTGCGCTGTCGGCGCTCGGCTACAACACCTGGCGCAACGAGCGGACCGAGCACAACCGCAACATCCGCGCCGCCGGCTTCCAGTTGCTGACCCAGGTCGGCTCGCTGCAGCAGATCATTTTCTACGCCCACTACGCGCAAGGCGACCAGCGCGGGGACCCGCGCATGGGCTGGGCCGACATGCTGACGATCAACGACCTGGCCGCGCTGATGCCCGCCGAGGTTGCCCGGGACGCAGGTGAGTTGAAGACCGTCTGGCAATCCGATTCTACCGGGCTCGTCGAAGACGACGCGGCGTTTCAGCGCATCGACGGGGCGATCGACGTTCTGCGACAGACGACGCTCGAGGCGCTGCGCGCGCTCGACTAGCCGGGCCTGCCGACCGCCCAGAGCGCCGGCTTCAGGACCATCAGCACGAGGCCCGCAGCGGGCGTCAGCAACGCAGCCGCGCCCCAGAATTCCCAGCGTCGCGCCACGGCCGCGTAGCCCGCGTAATCGAAAATCCCCTGCGTCGAGCCCGCCTGCGCGAGCGCGAGGAGCCGGCGCTGCAACGGCCCGACGAAGGCCATGAAGATCAGGCCCGAGATCGCGAACAGCACGAGCGTCCAGAGGATCCAGCCGGTGCGCAGGAGCGGCAGGCCGCCGGCGATCGCCGTGAGGATTCCCGTCGCGATGATCACGAAGACGCCCGGCATCGTGAACAGCCGGTCGCTGCGGATGATGCCGTTCATCGTGTGCGCGAGGAGGCGCGCATCGCGCGTGCGCGCCGCGTGCATGTGCCAGAAGAGCCCGGTCGTGATGTTGCCGAGAAACGCGATGACCGCGACGATGTGCAGCAGTTTTACCGGCAGGTACATGGTTGCCTCATTTGCGGGCACGGGCAGCGTAGCGCCTTTGCACCGACACCATCCAGTCCAGGTAGGTCCGCGGCGCGAGGCGCTTGAAGCGCCACAGCCAGCGATAGCGCGCCGGCAGCACGATATGCGTTGCGCCGGCGGCGGCGCGCGAGACGATCTCGAGTGCGACCGCATCCGCCTCCAGGTTCGACGCCTGCATCATTTTCTGCGCGAATCCTGCCGCGCCGGCCGGCGCACGGGCATGTTCCATCAGCCGCGTGCGGAAGAAGCCAGGCATCGCAGCGACGACACGTACCCGCCGGTCCGCGAATTCCTGGTACAGCGTTTCCGAGAGCGCCACGACCGCCGCTTTCGAGGCGCTGTAGGCGCTCGAATTCGAGGTGCACGCGAAGCTCGCCGCGCTTGCGATGTTGACGATGAGGCCGCCGCCCGAGGCGACCATGTGCGGCAGTTCCGCGCGGCAGGAATGCGCGACGCCCATCACGTTGATGTCCATGATCCAGTTCCAGTCCGCCGCGGGCGTCTCCAGGATCCCGCCGGCGACCGCGACGCCGGCCGAGTTCATCGCGAAATCGAGCCCGCCGCAGTGCGCCGCGAAATCGTCGACCGCGGATTTCACCGCAGCCTCGACCGTCACGTCCACCGCGTAGACCTCACAGAGCGGCGTACCCCTCGTGCGCAGGTCGGCGGCGACGGCGGCGAGGCGGGTCGCGTCGCGGTCCAGCAGGCCGAGCCGCCAGCCGCGCGCGGCAAGCAGTTCCGCGGTCGCAAGTCCGAGTCCGCTCGCGCCGCCGGTGATCAGCGCGCGCTTCTGCGGAAATTTCGCGTCGAGGGTGGCGAGACTCATGCCGGCACGAGTTTCTGCGCAATCCAGCCGAGCACGATGCCGCCGGCCAGGTTGATGATCGTCGCGCCGATCGTCCACCAGACCCAGAGTTGATCCGGCAGGTTGAACAGCCCCCGATAGCCCAGGATGCCGACGAACCCGAAGATGGCGGCGATGACGCCGAATTTCAGCCCGCGCTTCCAGGCAGCGCCTGCAAGCGACTGTCGAACCACCGAGTAAACGCCCGCCAGCAGCATGGCGCCGGCCAGTCCGGACGGAATCCACATCTTGAACATCACGCCGAAGTCCGGCGGATTCGCGCTGAGTTCGGGACGCCAGAACGGCGCAGTCGCGCGGTACACCTCGGCCAGCACGCCATCCTGCGAATGGATGAAATAGCCCGTGAACATCGACACGCCGAACATGGCGAGGTAATAGACGGCGCCGCCGGCCAGGGTGATCTTCCAGCTCATGCTCCCCCTCGGGGCTGCGAGTCCGCTGATCGCGCCTCTTGCGGGCGCGTGAAGGGAGAATGTTGCGCTGCCGGCGCCGGCGACGCAAGAAAGCGGCCGGATCGGGTTGGGGCCGGGATGGGCTGGGGCTGGCAATCAGGATCATCGATTGTTATCTTCTGTTCGATAGCCTTTGACTATGCACAGAACTTGAACCTCCGCGATCTTCAATATCTCGTGGCGCTGGCAGAAACCCGGCATTTCGGCCGCGCCGCGCGAAAATGCCATGTCAGCCAGCCGACGCTGTCCGCCCAGCTGAAGAAGCTGGAGGAATACCTCGGCGTCACGCTGATCGAGCGCCGGCCGCGGGATGTCGCGCTGACGGCGGCCGGCGTCGCGGTGGTCGAGCGCGCGCGGCGCATGCTGCGCGACGCCGAGGACATCCGCGCCCTCGCCCGCGCCAGCCAGGATCCGCTGGGCGGACAGCTCAAGATCGGCCTGATCCCGACGCTCGGGCCCTACCTGCTGCCGCGCGTTGCGCCGCGCCTGCAGCGCGCGCTGCCGAAGCTGCAACTGCTGCTGCACGAGCACCAGACCGAGCCGCTGCTCGCGCGCGTCAGGGACGGGGAGCTCGATCTCGCGTTGCTGGCGCTGCCCGCAGACACGCAGGGGCTCGAAACGCGATCGCTGTTCGCGGAGGCTTTCCTCGTCGCGATGCCGGAGCGTCACCGCCTGGCGGCACGTCGCCGGCTGAAGCCCGCCGATCTCGCGGGCGAGAAACTGCTGCTGCTCGAGGACGGCCATTGCCTGCGCGACCAGGCGCTCGAGGTCTGCCGCAGGGTGGGAACGGAGGAGCAGGATTTCGGCGCGACCAGCCTCGAGACGCTGCGGCAGATGGTCGCGGCGGGACTCGGCCTCACGCTGTTGCCGCGGCTCTCCGCCGAAGGCCCGTTCGCGGCCGCGCGCGGACTGGTCGTGCGGCCGTTTGCGCCGCCCTCGCCGTCGCGCGTGATCGGCGCCGCCTGGCGCCGCTCGACGACGCGCGGCGCAGCGATCGCGGCCGTCTGCGATGTGATTTCGCGCACGGCGCTCTAAGATACGCGCATGCGGGTTCTCATCGCGGACGACCATCCGTTGTTCCGGGCCGCGTTACGCCGGCGCTCTTTTCAGGCCGTGCCGGACGCCGAGACGACCGAGGCTCACGACGTCGATTCGCTGCGCGCGGCAGCAAGCGCCCTGCCGGAACCCGACCTCGTGCTGCTCGACCTGCTGATGCCGGGTGCGAAGAGTTTTGCACCGCTCGCGTGGCTGCGGAATCAGTTCCCGGGAACGGCAGTGATGATCGTCTCGGCCAACGAGGATCCGGACGTGATCGCCCAGGCGCGGACATTTGGCGCCGCCGGCTATGTCCCCAAGTCGGTCGCGCAGGTCGATCTGATCACGGCAATCCGCACGGTGGCGCATTGCGGCCAGTGGTTCCCGCCCGGCACCGCGCTCTCCGCGCGCCGCCCGGCCGAGGGCAAGGAACTGCTCGCAGCGCGGTTCAACAGCCTGACGCCGCAGCAATACCGCGTGCTTGAACTGGTCGCGCTCGGCCGTCTCAACAAGCAGATTGCCGCCGAGCTCTCGATCGAGGAGACGACCGTCAAGGCGCATGTCTCCGCCGCGCTCGCGAAGCTCGGCGTGCGCAACCGGACCCAGGCTTCACTCGTGTTCCGCGAACTCGAAATCGCCGATCCCGGTCAGTCGCCTGCGCGTTAACGCCCGGGGACGGGCGCTCGCAGCGGCAGTTGCCGGTTTGGGCGTCACGAATCGATTCTCGGGTCACAAGGCCGCCGCGTCGTCACTGGCGGCGGGCCGGGCAGTTTCCAGCAGTCGCGCAAGCGCGCTACGCACCGCGAGCGGCTTCAGGGGCTTGCGCAGGAACACGCAATCCAATGCCTCTGCCTCCGCGCGCACGGAATCGCTCGCGTCCGCCGACACCGCGAGCACCGGCGCACGAATGCCTTCGACCGCGCGCAGATGCTGTACGACATCGAGTCCCGTGACGCCGCCTTCGAGATGGTAGTCCACGACGATGACATGCGGCCGGAAGCCCTGCAGGCGCCGGTGCTCAACCAGGTCCTCGATGCCCGGCGCCGCGAGCGTTTCGCAGCCCCAGGAATTCAGCAATGTGGCAAGGCCCCTGAGCGCCGCCGAGTCGTTGTCGATGCACAACACGCGGATGCCGGCCAGCGCACCCGTCGGGCGCTGGCGCGGCTCGGGAATGGCGACCGGTGCGGTTGTCTGGCCACGTTCGACTTCGATCCAGAAGACCGAGCCGCGGCCGGGCGTCGAGCGCAATCCGACCGCATGCCCGAGCACGCACGCAATGAGCTCAGCATCGCGAGTCCGAGACCGAAGCCGCGCGTGTCATCAGCGTCGCGCCGGCCGCTGCCGCGGTAGAACTCCTCGAATACATGCGGCTGCTGCTCCGGGGTGATGCCGATGCCGGTATCCCAAACTTCGACACGAACGCGCCCGCCGCGGCGCCGCACGCCGACGACCACGCGCCCGGCGGGCGTGTAGCGCAGCGCGTTGCCAACGAAGTTCTGCAGCACGCGCCGCAGCAATTTCGGATCTGAATGCACGATCGCGCGGCTCCTGTGGACCGCGAGCGCAATGCGCCTCTTGCCGGCCGTCAGGCGGAACTCGGCGTCGAGCGCATCGAAGACGCTGGCGAGTGGCACGTCCATGACCTGCGTCCGCATCGCGCCGGTGTCGAGCCGCGAAATGTCCAGCAGGTCGGAGATCAGGCCCTCGGCGGAATGCAGGCATTCCTCGAGGTCGGCGAGCAGCGCACGCTGTTCCGCGCCCCGGCTTTTCTGCGCGAGCGCGCCGGCAAACAGGCCCGCGGCGTTGAGCGGCTGCATCAGGTCGTGGCCAGCGGCGGCCAGGAAGCGCGTCTTGCCGGCATTCGCGCGTTCGGCCTCCGCTTTCGCCGCCAGCAATTCGTCGTTCATCGCGGACAGCGCCCGCGTGCGTTCGCGCACGCGCTGCTCGAGTGACTCGTTCGCGACCCGGAGCGCCTCTTCCGCACGCTTGTACTCGGTGACGTCCGCAAAGCTCGTGACGAAACCCCCGCCGGGCATCGGATTGCCGCGGATCTCGAGCACGGTGCCGTCGAGGCGCGTGCGCTGGAAAGTATAGGGGGTGCCGCGTTGCAGATGGCCAAGCCGTCGCGCGACGAGCTCGTCCGTGTCGCCAGGTCCCAGTTCGCCGCGCTCCGCGTTGCAACGCAGCAATTCCTCGATCGGCTGGCCAATGCGCAGGAAACCTGGCGGGTACCTGTAGAACTCGGCGTATCGGCGATTCCATGCGACGAGCCGCAGCTCCGCGTCGACCACGCTGATGCCCTGACTGACGTTTTCCAATGACGACTGCAACAGTTCATGGCTGAACTCGAGCGCCTGCGAGGCCTCGTCGACGATCGACACGACGTCCTCGAGCGGCACCTCGCGCCCGGCGACAGCCACGTCCACGAGGCGCTGCGCGGATGACGCGCCCAGGACCGATGCGAGCAGCTTCTGCGTCGCCTCGAGCTGCTGGGCGCTCGCGCGCGCGTCCTCGCCGCCCCGCCAGCCGAGATCCGCGAAATGCCGCGCCGCGCGGTTGCTGCCGATGAATCGTTCCACCAGCGGGCGCAGTTCCTTGACGGTCAGCTCCTGTGCGGGCGCCCACACGCCCGGCGCACCGCCTGCCGCCTGCGCCTCGACGAACGAGTTGGCCTGCACGCGCTCGATCAGTGAGCGCCGCCCGAATTGCGAGCCCGCCACGAGCCCGAACGTCGCCGCGCCCAGGCTCCAGAACATTCCCAGCCTTCCATTCGGAGAGGTGAAGAGCCGCCATTCCGAGTGCACCCACGCGTTCCCAGGAGCACCGGCAGCAGCGGCGGGCAGCCCAGCGTGACGATGCCGAGCACCAGCCGTGCCACCGACGATCTCGACGAATCGTGACGACGTAGGCGACAGCGATGCTAGCCCGGATATGCCGACGAGATTCGCGAGCAACCTGGAATAGCATAACAGCATATCGTGCGACGTAAGTCCAAATCCAACACTCCGCTGCCATCTCCGTAGTACCCAGATGTGCAATACACCAGCACAGCAATAATCAACTCCCACGATGCGCCAGCCCGGAATGCCGAGCGATTCGAAGTACTGGGCCGACTCGGACAGCGTGTAGACGACGCATTTCAGCAGGGCGTGCGCGATGAACATGCAGCCCAGTGCCACCCGATTAATAACAAAGCACGCAAGCGCAGATATAAATAAATATAAATATATTAATATATTTAAATAAAATAATAATAATATATAATATTTAATTTATAATAAATATAATAATATTATATTTAATATATTAAATTATATATATTTATATTATTAATAAATTAATAATATATTTAATAATATATAATATAAAAATTTATAAAATGATCAGCGCCGCTTTGTCTGCATGGGAGAGAGAAATAGCAATAGATTCGAAGTACTGATGCCGACTCGGAACATATGCGTGTAGAATCGATCGCATGCAGCGCGTGCGCGAATGAACATGCATGCAACCAGAGCCAACCGATCAAAATATAATAATATTAATAATATTATTATCATCCAGTCTATCTTAACCTCGTCATCGTAATTAATAATCATTACAATATTTATCAAAATATAATTATAAAAATCATATAAAATAATATAAATTATAATAATAAATTATTATATTACGATCAGCGCAACGCTTTAAATTATAATTTAAAAAAAAATAAAAAAATTAAATTTAATATTAATTAATTTTATTAAATAAAATTAAATAATCAAGCGCGAATATCACAGATATTATGCATGTCAACAATGAGAACCAGCTATCGCACCGATCATCTACATACTGTCTCCCGTAGCAGATCTTCATCAATATTGCCCAACCAGCTACACTATAATGTACAATTTCAACTATATTTAATTAAGTCTGCATTCATTAAAACATATTATAGCATCACCGTTCAAAATTTTTATTGCGCTGCAAATCAGTATATATAAAATAAATTCAGGCCGTGGGCTTCGCCGGATCGGCAAATCCCGGCGCGGGCCCGCGCAGCCCCTCCACCCCAAGCCCGGCGCTCAACAAGTCGTCATCGGGCCGTCGAAGACCCTCCGGATTCGGTCGTCCGACGATTTCGCCGGCTGCGCGCCCGCCGCCGGAACGGCGACGGCCGCCGCGAGTAACGCGGCCATGGGCTTCGCGCCCGCCAATTTCCGGTGCTTCATTTCAGGATCCCCAGGCGAGTCTGCAGCGAACTGTCGGCCATCGAGTAGTACCGCGTGAATAGTACTAACGTATGAGGCCGCCCGGTTCACCGGGCGTTACTGTCAAGCGCAGGGGGCGTCTTGCAAGAACGCAACATCCTCATCACCGGGGTCGGAAGCGGCATCGGCGCCGCCGCCGCGGATGCCGAACACGGCATTCGTCACATTCGCCGCGGCCTGGGCAAGGCCACCCCGTGATCCCCGCACCCGCGCCGCTCATTTCGGACATCCTGCGCCTCAACGCGCGCTGGCGGCGCAACAGCCCGGCGCTCATCTGCGGCGCCACGACGCTTTCGTGGGCAGAGTTAGACCGAAATACCGAACGCGTCGCGAATGCGCTTGTGCGGCTGGGGGCCGGTCGCGGCGATACCGTCGGCGTGCTGATGAACAACGGCATCCCGATGGTCGAGGTGCTGTTCGGCGTGATGAAGGCCGGCGCCTGCGTCGTGCCATTGAATCTCTCGGTGTCGGACGACGGCGTCGAACGGATGCTGCGCGATGCGGGCGTGGGCGTCATCGTCGCGACGCCCGCGCAGCGCGCGCGGCTGGAGTCGATGCGTTCACGCCTGCCGCAGGTCGCGGATGGCGCCTGGATCTGCGTGGACGGCGGCGCGGGCTGGACCGATTACGCGGCCTGGCGCGACGCCGCGCATGCCGGACGCTGCACGGTCGTGCCGCAACCCGACGATCCCTGCAACATCATCTACAGCTCGGGCACGACGGCCATGCCAAAGGGCATCGTGCACTCGCATCGCCGGCGCATCGAATGGGCCTACGACGTGGGGCTCGCGCTGCGCTACGACTCGGCCGCGATCGCGCTGTGCCCGGTCGGGCTATTCTCCAACATCAGCTGGGTCGCGATGCTCTGCAGCTTCCTGGTCGGCGGCGCGATCGTCGTCATGGAGCATTTCGACGCGGCGGAATTCCTCGCTCTCGTCGAGCGCCATCGCTGCACGCATGCGGCGATGGTGCCGCTGCAGTTCCAGTTGATCGTCGAGCAATCGGACTTTGCGCGCCATGACCTGCGTTCGCTGCGCTGGCTCTGCACGGTCGGCTCGCCAATGCATCCCGCGCTCAAGCGGCGTGTCGCACGGCAATTCGGCTGCGGCCTGATCGAACTCTATGGCCTTACCGAGGGCATCATCACGACGCTGGATCCGGAGGATGTCGAGAGCCGCACGGCTTCGGTCGGCAAGCCAATCCCGGGTACGGATCTCGCGATCATCGACGACGCGGGCCATGAATTGCCACCCGACGCGGTTGGCGAGATCGTGGGCTGGTCGCGCTTCGTCATGAGCGGCTATCACAACCGGCCGGAGGCGACCGCGGAAACGCTGTGGCGGGACCAGCAGGGAAGGCAATGGCTTCGCACCGGCGACCTGGGGCGTGTCGACGAGGAGGGCTATCTCTACATCGTGGATCGCAAGAAGGACATGATCCTGTCAGGCGGCCAGAATATTTATCCGGCTGACATCGAAGCGGTGCTGAAGGAACATCCGGCCGTGTTCGATTGCGGCGTGATCGGCATTCCGCACGAGAAATGGGGAGAGACGCCGCTCGGGCTCGTCGTGCTGCGACCCGGCCACGCGAACATGGACAGCGAGGCCATCCGCAGCTGGGTTAACGAGCGCCTGGGCAAGCAGCAACGCCTCGCTCGCATCGAGTGCGTCGCGAAACTGCCGCGCAATCCCAATGGCAAGCTGCTGAAGCGCGAGCTGCGCGCAATCTACCGGGCCTGAGAGGCTGGCAGGCTCCTACAGGACCGCGGTCGCCTCGATCTCGACTTTCGCGCGCGGCTCGAGGAGCCCCGCCACGACGACGACCGACATCGCCGGGAAATGCCGGCCGATGACCTCGCGATAGGCCGCGCCGATGCCCTCGATCGAGGCGTAATACTCCTCGCGGCTCGTGACGTACCAGGTCAGGCGAACGAGCTGTTCCGGCCTCCCGCCGGCGCAGGCGAGCACCTCGACGACATTCGTCGAGCGCCTGGCGGACCTGCGCGGCCAGTTCGTCGCTCGCAAATTTCTGCTCCGCATTCCAGCCGATCTGGCCGGAAATGAAGACCTGCCGGCCCTCGGCGGCGATGCCATTGGCATAACCGAGCGGCCTCGGCCAGCCCGGCGGTTGCAGGGTCTGGCGGATCATTTCAGCAGCTCCCGGCCGATGACCAGCTTCTGCACTTCGCTCGCGCCCTCGTAGATCCGGAGCGCACGGATCTCGCGATACAGGGCTCTCGACGACTTCGCCATGCGTCACGCCGCGCCCGCCGAACATCTGCAATGCGCGGTCGATGACCGACTGCGCGGTCTCGGTCGCGGTCAGCTTGGCCATCGCGGCCGCAGCGGTAAAACGGTCGCCGCGATCGCGCAGCCAGGCGGCGCGATAGGTCAGCAACTGCGCGGCCTCGATGCCCGTCGCCATCTCGGCGAGCGCAGCCTGGGTCAGCTGGAACTCGGCAAGCCGGCGGCCGAACATCGAACGCTCGAGCACGTGCTTCAGCGCCTCGTCCAGCGCGCGGCGCGCGAAGCCGCAGGCGGCGGCCGCGACCGAAGTGCGGAACACGTCGAGCGTGCGCATCGCGATCTTGAAGCCCTCGCCTTCCTCCCCGATCAGCCGGTCGGCCGGGATGCGGCAATCGGCGAAGCTGATCCGCGCGAGCGGATGCGGCGCCATCACGTCGATGCGCTCGGCGACGGAGAATCCCGGGTCGCCCGGCTCCACGACGAAGGCGCTGATTCCCTCGGCCGAGGCGCTGCCGTCGGCGCGCGGCTTCGCGGCCTCGGTGCGTGCGAACACGCAATAGAAGTCCGCAATGCCGCCATTCGAGATCCAGGTCTTGCTGCCGTCCAGCCGGTAATGCGCGCCGTCGCGGCGCGCGCTCGCCTGCATCGCGGCGGCATCGGAGCCAGCCTCGGGCTCCGACAGCGCGAATGCGGCGATCGCCGTGCCCTTCGCGACGCGCGGCAGGTAGCGGGCCCGCAAGGCGTCGCTGCCGGCAAGCGTCAGCGGCGCGCTGCCGAGGCCCTGCATCGAAAACGAGAAATCGGCGAGCCCGTCCCACCAGGCGAGCGACTCGCGCAGGATGCAGAGCGAGCGGGCGTCGAATTCCGCGCTCGCACCGCCGTCTTCGGCGCGCAGGCAGTGCTTCAACAGGCCCGCCCGGCCCAATGCGGCGACAAGCGCACGGCAGCGCGCATCCACGCCCGCGCGATCCATCGGATGCGCGGCGCCGGCGAGGTTCGCCTGGCCCCAGTCGCGCGCCTCCGCGGCGAGCCGACGGTGCGGCTCATCGAAGAAGGGCCATATCAGGTGATCGTTCTGCGTGGCCATCAGTTGCCCTCGAAAACCGGCTTGCGCTTCGCGGAGAAAGCCTCATAAGCCCGCTTGAAATCGGCGGTCTGCATGCACACGGCCTGCGCCTTCGACTCCGCATCGAGCGCCTCGTCGATCGCCATGTTCCATTCGCGATGCAGCATCTTTTTCGTCATCGCATGCGCGAAGGTCGGGCCGGCGGCGATCTCGCCGGCGAGTTTCATCGCCTCGTGCAGCAGCCCCTCGGCCGGCACGATCGAATTGTAGAAGCCCCAGCGTTCGCCCTCCTCCGCGGTGAACGAGCGCCCGGTGTAGAGGAGTTCCGCGGCGCGGCCCTGGCCGATCACGCGCGGCAGCATCGCGCAGGCGCCCATGTCGCAGCCGGCGAGTCCCACGCGCACGAACAGGAAGGCGGTGCGCGCGGCGGGCGTCGCGAAGCGGAAATCCGAGGCGAGCGCGATGATGGCGCCGGCGCCGGCGCAGGTGCCGTCGACGGCCGCGATGATCGGTTGCGGGCAGGCACGCATCGCGCGCACCAGGTCACCGGTCATGCGCGTGAAGTTCAGGAGCCCCGGCTTGTTCATCTTCGTCAGCGGCCCGATGATCTCGTGCACGTCGCCGCCGGAGCAGAAGTTCCCGCCCGCGCCGTCGATGATGACCGCACGCACGTCGTTGTCCGTCGTCAGCGCGCGGAACAGGTCGCGCAGTTCCGCATACGACTTGAAGGTCAGCGGGTTCTTGCGCTCGGGACGGTTCAGCGTTACCCGGCCGACCCGGCCCTCGACGCGCCACAGGAAATGCTCTGCCGATTCGATGCTCATGCGTCTCGCCCCTCCAGTGACCGAACATGCGTCTTCAGGCGGCCGAGGAAGCCCGCCATCACCGCCTTCTCGCGCGCGCCGAGGGCCCCGAATGCCTCGACGACCCAGCGCTCGTGCTCGCGCGCCATCGCGGCGAACGTGCGCCGGCCGGCCGGCGTCAGCCTGACGAGCCAGGCGCGCCGGTCGTCGGGATCGTCCACGCGCTCGACCAGGCCTTCCTGTTCCAGCATGTCGGTGATGCCGGTGACGTTGCCGCCGGTCACCATCATGCGCTTCGACAGCTCGCCCATCTTGAGCCCGCCCGGCACGCGCTCGAGCTGCGCCATCAGGTCGAAGCGCGGCAGCGTCGTCGTGAACCGTTCATGCAACAGGCGCCGCGTGCGCGTCTCGATCAGCCGGTTGGTCGCGAGCATGCGCAGCCACAGCCGGATCGCCGCGTGGTCGTCGCTCGCGACGCGGGTCTCGACGTCGGTTGCCGTGCGCGGCATCAGACCGGCCCCGCCATCTGCGCTGCGCGCTCGAGATTGCGCTCGAGCTGGCGCCGCGCCGTCTCGTAGGGCTTCGGCCACCACTGCTCCCGATAGCCCTGTGCGGCCGCGGCATGCAGCGTCCAGGCCGCATCCGCCAGGTGCGGCCGCGCGAGCGCGCAGAGATCCGCGCGACCCGAGGCCACGATCGAGTTCACGTGATCCGGCTCGTAGATGTTGCCGACCGCGATGGTCGGGATGCCGACGAGGTTCCGGACCTGGTCCGAGAACGGCGTCTGCCACATGCGCCCGTACACCGGCTTCTGCCAGGGCACGGTCTGGCCGCTCGACAGGTCGAGGGCGTCGGCGCCGGCGGCCTTCATCGCGCGCGCGATGTCGAGCAGCTCCTCCTCGCGCAGGCCGCCGTCAGCCCAGTCGCTCGCCGACAGGCGCACGGAGAGCGGCTTGTCGGCCGGCCAGGCCTTGCGCACGGCCGCGAGGATCTCCAGCGGGAAGCGCAGGCGATTAGCGAGCACCCCGCCGTATTCGTCCGCGCGCCGGTTGGTCAGCGGCGACAGGAAACTCGCCAGCAGGTAACCGTGCGCCATGTGCAGTTCCAGCATGTCGAAGCCTGCCTCGGCGCCATGGCGCGTCGCGCGCAGGTAATCGGCGAGCACCTTGTCCATGTCCGCGCGCGTCATCGCACGTGGCGGCGCGCTGATGCCTTCGTAATAAGGTATGGCCGACGGCGCGATCGTCTCCCAGTTGCCGGACGGCAAGGGATGATCGGATTCCTCCCAGCCGAGCTGCGTCGAGCCCTTGCGGCCGGAATGCCCGAGCTGCAGGCAGATCTTCGCGGGGCTCGCACCGTGCACGAAGTCCACGATGCGCCGCCAGGCTTCGCGCTGCGCCTCGTTCCAGAGACCCGTGCAGCCGGGCGAAATGCGGCCTTCCGGCGACACGCAGGTCATCTCGGTGAACACGAGCCCCGCCCCGCCGGTCGCGCGCGCGCCGAGATGCACGAGGTGCCAGTCATCGGGCATGCCGTCCTTCGCGAGGTACTGCGCCATCGGCGAGACGACGACGCGGTTCTCCACCTTCATGCCGCGAAGCGTGAAGGGCAGGAACATCGGCGGCCGCGGCGACGGCGCCCCCGCCTGTGCCGCGAGCTTCGTCTCGACGTCGCGCACGAAACCCGGGTCGCGCAGCCGCAGGTTCTCGTGGCCGATGCGCTGGCTGCCGGTCAGCAGGCTGTAGGTGAACTGCCAGGGCTCGAAGTTCACGTAGCGCGCGACTTCCTCGAACCAGCGCATCCGGTTGCGCGCCGCGCTCTGCAGCTTCAGCGCCTCCAGCGAGCGCTCCTCCTGGTAGCGCACGAGGCCCGCCGGCACGTCGGTCGCATGCGCGACGCGCGCGGTGAGCTCGATCGCGTCCTCCATCGCAAGCTTCGTGCCCGAGCCGATCGAGAAATGCGCCGTGTGCGCGGCGTCGCCGATCAGCACCAGGTTGCGGTGATGCCAGCGCTTGCACCGCACGCGGTTGAAGTTGAGCCAGGCCGAGCCGCGCAGGTGCAAGGCGTTGCTCATCAGCGGATGGCCGCCGAGATACCTGCCGAACAGCTTTTCGCAGAATGCGATCGACTGCCTGTGGTCGAACTTGTCGAGCCCGTGCGCGCGCCAGGTCTCCTCGCGGGTCTCGACGATCACGGTCGAGAGATCGCTGCTGAACTGGTAGGCGTGGATCTGGAACCAGCCGTGCTCGGTCTTCTCGAAGGCGAAGGTGAAGGCCGGGAAGGACTGCTTCGTGCCGAGCCAGATGAAGCGGCACTGGCGCACGTCGATGTCCGGCTCGAAGACAGCCGCGTGGCGGCGTGCGGGTCCTGCTGTTGACACCGTCGGCGGCGATGACGAGGTCCGCGTCCGCGTAGGGCGCATCGTCTTCGACCTCGTGCTCGAAACTCTGGTGGACGCCGAGTCCGGCCGCCCTCTCCTGCAGGATGTTCAGCAGGCGCTTGCGGCTGATGCCGCAGAAGCCGTGGCCGCCCGTGCGTGATGGTCGTGCCGCGGTAATGGACGTCGATGTCGTCCCAATGATGGAAGCCGGCCGTGATCGCCTCGTGGGTCGGCGCATCGGCGACGCGGAACCCTTCCATGGTCCGGTCGGAGAACACGACGCCCCAGCCGAAGGTGTCGTCCGGGCGATTGCGCTCGTAGACCTCGACCCGCGCGCGCGGCAGCGTCTTCCTGAACAGGATGGCCGAGTACAGGCCGGCAGGGCCGCCGCCCAGGCAGACGATTCTCTTCAAGGGACCCCCGAGTGCCGGGAGAATTACAGGCCTATATCATTTATATGTCAAGTAATCGCGCGAAAACCGTGAATTACAGCTTATTTTCTCAGGGCCTTGCGCTGCAGCTTGCCCGTCGGCGTCTTCGGCAGCGCCTCGAGGAACTCGACCAGGCGCGGGTACTTGTAGGGTGCTATGCGCTGCTTGACGAACTCCTGCAGCTCGCGCGCGAGCGCTTCGTCCGCCGCCCTCCCCGGCTGGATCACGACAAAGGCCTTCACGACCGTGCCGCGCAGGGCGTCCGGAGCGCCGACGACCGCGCATTCGCGCACTGCGGGATGGGCGAGGAGCGCCCATTCGACCTCGAGACCGGCGATGTTGTAGCCGGCCGAGACGATCATGTCGTCGGCGCGGGAGACGAACCAGAAATAGCCGTCCTCGTCCACGCGGTACAGGTCGCCGGTCAGGTTCCAGCCGTACTGCACATAGTCGCGCTGGCGTTCGTCGTCCAGGTAGCGGCAGCCGGTCGGTCCCGTGACGGCCAGGCGCCCGATGCTGCCGGCCGGCATCGGTCGGCCTTCGTCATCGAGCACACAGGCCGTGTAGCCGGGCAATGGCTTCCCCGTCGCGCCCGGCCGGATCTCGTCGCCGGCTGCCGAAATGAAAATGTGGATCATCTCGGTTGCGCCGATGCCGTCGATGATCCGGATGCCGGTGCGCTCCTTCCAGGCGTCCGAGACGGCGCTCGGCAGGAATTCTCCCGCGGACACGCACTGGCGCAGCGAACCGATGTCGCGCCCCTCCAGTTCGGTCATCAGTGCGCGGTAGGCGAAGGGCGCCGTGAAGAGACAGGTCACCTTGTGCCGCTCGATCGTGGCGAGCAGTGCCGCGGGCGCCGGCGCCTCGACCGGTGCGACCGCTGCGCGGAATCGGAAGGGAAATACCAGGAGCGCCCCGAGCCCGAAGGTGAAGCCCAGCGGCGGGCTGCCGGCGTAGACATCGTCCGGCTTCGTGTGCAGCAGGTGGCGCGCGACGACGTCGGCCATCGCCAGCACGTCGCGGTGGAAATGCATGCAGGCCTTGGGCTGGCCGGTCGTGCCGGAAGTGAAGGCGAGCAGGCACACGTCGTCCGAAGCGGTGTCGATGTTCGCAAACTGCTGCGGGACTGCGGCCATCCGGTCCTCGAGCTCTCCATTGCCCCAGGCCAGGATTTCTCCGACGATGCCCGTCACCTCGACCGCCGCGCGCAACTCGGCCAGCAACCGGTGGTCGCAGAGGGCGACCGCCGGCTGGCTCTTCACAATGATCGCGGTCAGTTCGGGCGCCCTCAGCAGGGGCATGGTCGTCACGGCGATCGCGCCCGCCTTCATCACGCCGAGCCAGCAGGCGTAGAGCTCGGGGCTGTTGTAGCCGCGCAGCAGCACCCGGTTGCCGGGCACGACGCCCGCGGCCTGCAGGACGTTTGCGACGCGGTTCGCGCGGGCGAGCAATGACCGGTAACTGATGCTGCCGGCGTCGGTCAGGATCGCGGGCCGTTCGCCATGGCCTTCGGCGATCGCGTCATCCAGCAGCACGGTCGCGCAGTTCAGGCGCTCCGGATAACGCAGTTCCGGCAGGTCGAAATGCAGCCGTGGCCATTGGTCAATGGGTGGCAGGCGGTCGCGCGCGAATGAATCTGCGTGCGCGGTGCGGTGCGTCATGCTTTCCATCTTACATTCGCCTGTAGAATTGCCGCATGTCGTCCTATCTCGAAGCGGACCAGGAACTGTCGCGGCTCGCCCGGCGGGCGGCGGGCATGCGCGGCGGGCCGCGCGTGCTGATCCTGCCGGGCATCATGGGCTCGACGCTCGGCCGCCCGCGCAAGGGCATGCTGGACGACATCAAGTGGTTCGACCCGCTGGAGATCGCGGCCGGCGGCCTGAGGAAACTCGCGCTGCCCGGCGGCCGCCGCTACGGGCCGCTCGGCGTCCTGCGATTCGCCTACGAACGGCTGCGCCTCGTGCTCAGGATCGCCGGCTACGACGCCGCTTTCCATCCTTATGACTGGCGCCTCGACCTTTCCGCCAACGGGCGCGTGCTGGCGGAACGCCTGGTCGGCGAACGGCGCCAGGGAGTCATCCTCGTCGGCCACAGCCTGGGCGGACTGGTCGCGCGCGCCGCACTCGCCCAGAAAGGCGCTGAACGAATCACGCGCGTGATCCAGCTCGGCGCGCCCAATCGCGGCGCGTTCGTCGCTGTCCAGGCGCTGCGCGGGACTTATCCGCTGATCCGGCGCCTGGCGATGCTGGATCTCCTGCACGATGCCGACGACATCGCGAGCCGGGTGCTGACGACATTCCCGGGACTCTGTGAACTGCTGCCGCCAGCCGCCGCCTGCAAGGATTTCGATCCCTTCGACGCGGCGCAGTGGCCCAAGGGGCCGAATCCCGCGCAAAGCCTGCTGACCAATGCGCGCCGCACGCTCGAGACGCTGCCGCCGCCCGACGAACGATTCCGCCTGATCGCCGGTTTCGGCCAGGACACGGTTCTCGGCGTCAAACGGCTCTCGCAGCGCCTGGAGTTCGGCCGCGGGCCGGCGGGAGACGGCACGGTGCCGCTCGCACTCGCGCATTGGCCCGGCATGCCGACCTGGTACGTCGAGGAAAGCCATGGCTCGCTGCCCGGCAACGCGGACGTCGGCCGCGCCGTCATCGACCTCGCGCGGGGCGATACGACCGAGGTGCTGCCGCACGTGCTGCCGCGCCGCCGCGGCGTGCCGACGCTGTGGGAAACGGACACCCGTGCGCCGACGCCCGTCAAGATTGCCTGGAGTGACCTGTCCGAACGGCAGCAACGCGAATTCCTGCACGAGTTCGTCGCCGTCGCGGATCCCGCGACCAGCGCCACGCCCGTCGCGCGGAGCGGCGGGCAGGCCCGGCCGGTCGAACTCGCCTTCGTCGAGGGCAGCATCACCCAGAGCCAGGCATCCGCGCTCGTACTCGGCGCGTTTGCCAATGTCGAGCCGGCGGGCGCGGCGCTTGCCGTCGACACGATGCTGCACGGCGCAATCGGCGACCTGTCGCGCCGGCGCGCGATCGGCGCCGCGGCCGGAGAAGTATTCGTATTGCCCGTCGGCCGGCGCGGGCTCGCGGCGCGGCTGGTCGTGCTCGCGGGCCTCGGCGACTTCGGGCGCTACGGGCCGGACGTGCAGCGCCTCGCCGCCGCGAATGTCACGCGCACGCTCGCGCTCGCCGGCGTCGGCGACTTTGCGATGGTGCTGTGGGGCACTGCCTCCGGCGCCGATGCCGCCGATGCCGCTCGCGCCCAGCTCGAGGGCGTGCTGACCGCGCTGTCGGATCTCTCGCCGGAACTGCGGCTGCGGCGCATCACGATCCTGTCGCGCAATGCGCGCAGGCTCTCCGCCGCGCGCCGGGTCGCGGAAGACCTGCTGCGCCTGCATCCGGCAGCGCCGCTCCTGCGCCTGCAGCCGGCGCGCAAGGCGGCGCGCAAGCCCAGCCGGGTGATCAAGCCGACCGCCACACCGCTCGCCTGGCTTTTCGTGCAGGAATCCGCCGGCCAGATGCACGCGGCGCTCCTTGGCACGGCGCCGAAGGCGACCGCGCTGACCGCGATCCGGCGGCTCGACCTGCGCGCGCTCGAACGCGAGCACGCGCGCCTCGAGCCCGGCATGCCGATCGCGGAACTCGAGGATTTCGGCGAACGCCTCGCGGAGCTGCTGCTGCCGGAGGAAATCGTCGCGGCGCTCCCCGCGGTGAAGGAGGCGCCGCTCGTCGTCGTGCACGACAGCGCCGGCGCGCACTGGCCCTGGGAGGCGCTCAGCATCAAGGGCTGGGCGCCCGCCGCGGAGGCCGGATTGAGCCGGCGTTATGCGGCCGAGGGGATGTCGGTCGCCAAGTGGCGCGAGCAGCGCCGGCGCGAGCGCGGCCTCAACGTGCTCCTGGTCATCAATCCGACCGGCGACCTGCCGGGCGCAATCGAGGAAGGCGAGCGCGTCGCGCAGATGCTGACGCGCCTGCCGGGCACCGGCATCACGGCAATCCGCGGCGGCGAGGCGACGCGCGCGCGGCTGCTCGCGGAATTCCGCTCCGGCGACTACGACGCGATTCACTTCGCCGGTCACGCGTTCTTCGATTCCGCCGCACCCGCTTCGAGCGGCATCCTGTGCGCGGGCGGCCGCGTCCTGTCCGGCGGCGACCTCGCCGCGATGGATTCCGTGCCGGCGCTCGTGTTCTTCAACGCCTGCGAATCCGGCAGGCTGCGCAGCGCCGTCAAGCCGCTGCGGCAACTCGACCGCAGCGTCGGATTTGCCGAGGCCTTCCTGCGCGGCGGCGTCGCGAACTTCATCGGCACCTGGTGGCCGGTGTCGGATGCCGGCGCCACGGCCTTTGCGACGCTGCTCTACCGCGAGCTGGCCGGCGGCAGCTCGATCGGCGTGGCGCTCAATGCCGCGCGCGCCGCGGTTCGCGAACTGCCCTCCGCCGACTGGGCCAACTACCTGCACTACGGCAGTTTCGACTTCGCGCTAAAGTCGAGCCCCTGAATGGCCAGCATCGCGAGCCTGCACATCTATCCGGTCAAGTCCTGCCGCGGCATCGATGTCGCCACGGCGCTCCTGACGCCGACCGGCCTCGAATGGGACCGGCGCTGGATGATCGTGGACGGCAAGGATCACTTCGTGACGCAGCGCGAGCATGCGAAGCTCGCGACCATCACGACCGCGATCGCCGGCGGCCGGCTCGAATTGTCCGCCGAGGGGCATTCGACGCTCACGGTGGACGCGCATGCGAGCGGCGCCACGCGGCCTGTGCGGATCTGGAAGGACCATTGCAACGGCATCGATGCCGGCGACGAGGCCGCGGCATGGCTGTTCCGCGTGCTCGGCGGAAACTACCGGCTCATGCGGTTCGACGAGCGGGCGCCGCGGCTCGCCAATCCCGAATACGCGGGCCCGAAGCCGCAACCCGTGACCTTCACGGACGGCTACCCGGTGCTGATGATTTCCCGCGAATCGCTCGCGGAACTGAACAGCCGCCTGCCGAAGCCGGTCCCGATGGCGCGCTTCCGGCCCAATGTCGTCATCGAGGGCGTCGCGCCGTACGCGGAAGACGCGATGATCTCATTCCGCTCCGGCAACATCGTGCTGCGCGGCGTCAAGCATTGCACGCGCTGCTCGATCACGACCACCGACCAGAAGAACGGTTCGCGCGATCCGCAGCAGGAGCCGCTGCGCACGCTGAAGACCTATCGTCACGACCGCAAGCTGCATGGCGTCGCCTTCGGCCAGAACTGCGTCCTGGTCGAAGGCGTCGGCGAGACGATCGCGGTCGGCGCGCCGCTGACCCTCGAAGCTCACCAGGTGTAACGCACCCGGTAGGTGACGATCGCCTCGCCGTCCGGCGCGATCCGCACCGGGAACTCGATGGTGCGCGCGTCCTTCTTCTCGGATGGCGTGGACTGCTGGATCAATGTCCACTTGCTCCAGCGATAGAGGTTCTCGCGCACGACCACGTCGACCGCCTGGTCCTTGTGGTTGCGGACCTTGATCTCGAAGGCCTCTTCCATGACGCGGCCTTTCGAGTTCAGCGCGAAATCGGTCTGGCGGCGCTCGCCGACCACGTCGAAGGCCGTGCCGAGCTTGACCCGCACGTCCTCGTCCTTGGGCGTGTGGTCGATCTTGTCCTCGCCGATGAACTCCATGCTGCCGTCGGCCTTGTCCTGCTGCGAGACGCGGATGCGCCCGGCAGGCAACGGCATGCCGAGGCCCGAGGCCTTGTCGTTCTTGAGCGTGAGCCACACGTCCACTTTCGTGTTGGAGGTCGGGCCGAAATCCCGGTCGAGTACCAGGTCGCCGTAGAAGCCATAACCCTCCGCGCCGTAGTACACGAGCTGCTTCTTCGCCGGCACCCGCGTTGCCGCGTCGAAGAGCTCGATCTGCTTGGTCGAGTTGTTGGGAAGCGTCGCGGGCCGGCCCAGCGTGTACAGGTGATATTCGAAGAAGGATTTCTCCTCGAAGCCGGGGGCATCCGCGGCCATGTCGAAGACCTTTCGCGCGCTGTGCCGCCGGCATGATGCCTCCCGTGCCCGGCTGCACGCGATTGACGTCGCCCGCGATCAGCTTGAGCTTCGCGTCCTGGTAACTCGCGCCGGACTGGTTCAGCAGGCTCACCCAGGCGCCCACGTCCACGAAGCCGGAATTCGCGTCCGCGCCTTCGGTGAAAACCAGGTTGTAGTCCGCCCACCAGGTGATGCCGCCGGTCTGGTACGAGACGCGCGCGCGATGCGTGCCGGCCTTCGCGGCGAGGATGTCCCATTCGAGCGTCGGCCGCGTGATCAGCCCGCCCGGCAGTTCGCCGAACTGCATGCCGCTCCAGTTGCGCAGCGCATGGATCTGGCCGTCGTCGCCGCGCAGCACCAGCCCGTCATTCGCCGAGAGCAGCGTGCCTTCGGTCAGCTTGACGCCGTCGCCCTGCTGGCTCTCGACGCTGACCTTGCGGTCCACGTAGCGCGACAGCAGCTTCTCGGTGCTGACCAGGTCGAACTGGAAATTCTGCTCCAGCACCTTCGTGCCGTTGGGATCGGTCAGCGAACGGAACTGCACGGTCGTCGGGTCGATCAGCGCGGCGACGTCCGTGAACTGCAACTTGCTCCGTCCGCGCGTCGAGGTCGAGATCCCGGTCCACGCGCACCAGCGCGAATCCGGGCAGGGAACTCGCCTGCGGCGTGCCCATGCCGGGCAGCGGGCGATACCACTCGGCCGGGATGCCGCCCGGTTGCGCGGAACTGTAGACGGTCAGCGCCGTCTGGGGCTCGGCCGCCAGGGCGCAGGCGGCGATCAGGCTGCCGGCCAGCAAAATGTGAACTCGGGCAGACAACGAAGTCATGTCGGGCTCTCCTCGGTCTCTGGACGCATAGAATAAACGCAGCGGGCCACGGAGTTGGGTCAATGGAAATCGAATATCCCGAATGGATGGCCAGGTACCAGAAACCGCAGGTCCTGGCAGGGGGCGCGATCCTGATCTTCGTCCTGGTCGTGGCGCTCATCTGGACCGCCTGGCGCTGGAATGTCGCCCTGGATCGCATGACGATGATGCAGGCCCAGGCCGCGGTCGGCTTCCTGCAGCCACCCTCCTCGACCCGGACGGTCCACGTCGATCCGCGTGCCGGCCGCCTGACCGGCATCGACGCCGGCGGCTTCGCCACCCGCGTCGACCTCGCGATCGCCGTGACCAGCGATCGTTTCGACCGCTACCGCATTGCGCTGTCGCGCGACGACGGCACGGCGCTGCTGCACGCCGAACGCCTCGCGCTCGACTCCAACGGCGAGCTGCACCTCGGATTCAACACGTCGATGCTGCCGAACGGGATCTATCGCCTGCGCGTCGAGGGCTACACGCGGCGCGGGGAGCTTGAGAAGTACGCGGAATCGCGATTGAGCATCGCGGGGAAATGAGACGCCGTCGTTGACGGGTGGCGCGTCGCGGGCACGGATAGAATCATGGGATGACGCGCCCGCTGCCGCCGCTCTCTCCGTTCCTGTCGTGGCCTCCGTTTCTCGCGACTCCTCCCGCCAGGCTGCAGGACGTGGTGCGCGGACTGGAAGAATCGCAGCGGTGGTCAGCGGCTGAGCTTGCTGCCGGCACGCAATCGCAGCTGATCCTGCTGCTCGAATGGGCCGCCAACAATGTGCCGTACTACCTGAGGACGGGCTCGCTGAAGGCGGCCCTCAAGATCCTGCGTCGGTCGCCGGAGCGCTTCGAGGAGCAGTGGCTGCAATTGCCCTTGCTGGCGAAGGCAACGCTTCACAGCGAGGGTCCCGCACTCAACGCGTCGGTGGTGCCACATCCGCACCTGCCGCTCGCAGCAGTGCGCACCTCGGGGTCCACCGGCATTCCGGTGGAGATTCGTACGACGGCGGTCACGCGCATGATCTGGGACGCGCTCGGCGTGCGCGAGCACCTCTGGCAACGACGCGATTTCTCGAAACGGCTGGGTGTCATCCGCTCCTTCAAGCCGGCCGACTGGCATTCAGCAAGGCATCGACAAGAAGGCATCTGGGGCCCACCGGTTGCGGACCTCTATCGCACAGGGCCGGCAGCCGTCGCGCATGTCAAACTGCCGGTAGAGCTGCTGATCGAGTGGCTGCGCCGCTTCGATCCGCACTACCTGTTGACTTACCCTAGTGTCGCGGCGGAGCTTTTCGGCGCACTAGGCCCGGGTGGAAAGACGCCGGCGCTCGAAGAAATCCGGCTCATCTCGGAGCCGGTCGATACCGAGTTCGAATCCCGCATTACCGCCGCATGGGGCGTGCGTGTATCGGACATGTACACCTCCAATGAAAACGGCCAGATCGCATTTCGTTGCCGCGAACACGGGAGCCTGCATGTGCAGTCTGAGGGGATCTTCGTCGAGATCCTGAACGAGCGGCGCGAGCGTTGCGCGCCCGGGGAATCCGGCCAAGTCGTGCTGACGCCCCTGCACAACCTCGCGACGCCGTTGATACGCTACCAGATCGGCGATTACGCAACGGTCGGTGAGCCCTGCGGCTGCGGCCGCGCGTCGCCGGTAATACGCCAGGTGCTGGGCCGCGTAAAGAACATGGCCCTGAGTCCCGACGGTCAGCGCTACTACCCCATCACCCTCTACAAGATCCGCGCAGTCAGCGTGGTCCGCCAGGCGCAATGGGTGCAGACGGCGCCCGATGCAATCGAGCTACGCGTCGTTCTTGATCGGCCGTTGACGGTCGCGGAAACGCAGCAGGCAATAGACGTCGTCCGCGAGACGCTCGGCTTTCTGTATCGGGTGAATGTCGTTGCCGTGGAAGCGATCGCGCGCGGACCGACCGGCAAGTTCGAGGAATTCCTGTCGCTGTTGCCCGGGTAAGTGCGCCCGCCCGTCCATCAGCCCGCGAGACGTTCGATGATGTCGCGGGTGCGTGCGGCGCCATTCATTGCAATGTCGTGCGGCGTCGGCGAGGACGCGAGTGCCCTGTGGATCGCATCGGCAAGCGTCCTCCCGTCCAGCTCCCGTGGGTCCAGCACCGATGCGATGCCGCGTGCCGCCAGGATGCGCGCGCGCTCCGGCTGATCGGACATCTGCGGGTCCGGCACCAGCAACGCACGGCAGCGCAGCTGCAGCAGGTTCGCGCAGGTGTTGTAGCCCGCGCAGCTCACCGACAATTGCGCCATCTCCAGCCAGGCCAGGTAGTCGGCGCTGAAGGGCTGGACGACGATGCTGCCCGCGCCCTCGGCGGACGCAAGTTCGCGCAATTCGCCGGAAGGCGAAGCCAGCCCCGAGCAGATCACGAGCCTCCATCCTGGCAGCGCGCCCTGCGCGACGAGCAGCTGCCACGCGAGCACGCACTGCACCAGCAATCCCTGCGCATCGGGGCCGCCGCCCGCACTCGCCAGCACGAACGGTGCGCCGTTGGTGAGCTGTTCGATCGTCCGCGCATCGCGCTGCTCCGGCCGGAGCGGCTGCGAAACGATGCCCGTGTATTCGACCGGGATCCGGATTTCGCCGACGCCGGGGAAATGTTCTTCGAGACGCGTCAGTGCCGGATCGCCGTGAACCAGCAGCGCGTCGAAGCCGGCGTGCAGCGAGCCGAGCACGCGCAGGACGTAGTCCGCCCCGGTGCACGATTCATGGCGGGTCTGGCGCACGATGTCGCGCACCGAGCACAGGACCACGGCGTGGGCATTCGCAACGCGTGTCGCTGCGATCGCCGCCTCGATCTCGTCCTGCAGCTCCCACTTGCTGAACGGGTAGTGCTCGACGATCAGCACATCAGGGCGTAACCGGGTGATCGCTTCGCACAGGATCCTGCGACGTTCCGTCAGCGTGGCGGCGATACCGGATTCGCCCGCCAGCGGAACGAGACGGCCTGCCTCGCGGATGATCCGCGGCACCTCGACCGGAGTCGCGCCGCCCGCGTCGGCACCCGGCACGGGGCGGCCGCCATCGACCATGTACACGTCATGCCGGGAAACGAGCGAGCGCGCGATTTCGCGCATGCGCACGAAATGCCCGACACCCGTGAGGTGTTGCGAATGCAGCAGGATGCGCAGCCGCTGGCCGCGCGGGCGGGCGGTGTTCAATCGCGTTCCAGCAGCTCGATGATCTGGTCCCTGATCGGGCTATGGCGGACATGACTCATCGCAATGGACTCGCGCAGGAATGAACGACCGTCGCCCAGCTTGTCGTGCTCCTGCGCAAACTCGATCAGCGCATTGCTTGCGGGATCGCGCAGGACGCCGAGAGGATCCAGGCCGCGCGCGACCCGGTCGACCTGCTCGCTCAGGAGCTGTCGCAGCATCACCAGCCCCTTGTCGGACTTCACCAGCAGCTCTCGGGTGCGATCGGCAATCGGTCCCTGCGTGACCCAGGTCATGATGTCGCCGCCATCCACGAAGTCGACGATGAAATTTCCCTTGCCATCCCGCCAGGGAACTTCGTACACCGGGATCACGGGCTGCGGCGACACGGTCACGCCCGGCCGCGGCCGATAGCAGGAATACCAGTAATGCATCGTAGTCGTGTCGTCCACGGGAACCCGGATCTGGAACCGGTGTTGTCCGCGCGCGCCGACGCGCAGCATGCATGGAAAGATCAGCGGGTGCCCGATGCGCCAGTCGTCATCGGCCTCGCTGCCGCCCTCGACCACGCGGCGCTTGATGATGCCGTACGGAAAGACGTCGAATCCGATCTTCGTATGGTGAAGGCGGTAGTGCTGCGGCGGATCGAGGCCCTCCGCGGCACGCACCTGGCCCAGGTGATGGCCGTGCAGCCATTCCACATGCGTCGGGTCGACACTGTTCTCCATGATTTGCAGCCAGTTGCAGGGGAGCAGAGCGCGGCCGATGTCGCGCAGGACGCCGCTCCACACGAACAGGTCGTAGCGCGGCAGTAGTGGCGCGGGCTGGGGCCCGAGGTAACCGAAGATCAGCCCGCCCAGTTCCTCGACCGGATAGGCCTGGGTTCTCGCCCGGTCGAGCAGCCCGGCATTGCGTGGCTCGGCCGGCATTCGCAGGCAGCGCCCGTCGCTCGCGAATTTCCAGCCGTGGTATGGGCAGGCAATGCCTTCGTCGTCCACATGGCCGCAGTGAAGTCCGGCGCCGCGGTGCCGGCACGCCCGATCGAGGAGCCCGAGCGCGCCGGTCGTGGTACGAAACAGCACCAGATCCTGTCCCAGCAGTCGCGTCGCGCGGGCGCTGCCCGCTGCCATGTCGCTGGTGACGCCCACGGGAAACCAGTAGCGACGGAGCAGTGCTCCCATCGGCGTGCCGGGTCCGACGCGTGTCAGGAATATCTGCTGTTCTTCATTCACGGTGCGCCAGCCTCGCCGTACTGGACTTGCGGCCTGGCATAGAACTCGCGGTCCCATCTCCCATGCTCCGCGGGGCCGATGCGCGACGACTTCCAGCCGCCGAAGGGCGCATCGGCATGCAGCGCGAACGGGCCCGGGCCGAACTGCAGGATACCCGCGTCAATCTCCGCGGCGAAACGCGCCCGCGCTCCGGCGTCCGCGCTCAACAGGCCCGCCAGCAGGCCCTGCGGCACGCCATTCGCGAGGCTCAAGGCATCGTCGAGGTTCGCGGCGCGAAGGATCAAGGCCACCGGCCCGAAGGTTTCCTGTTGTGCAATTGCGGTGTCGGGCCCAACTTCGGCAAGCAGGGTCGGCTCGAACCAGCAGCCGCCGGATCGCCCTTCCGGCTCCCTGCCGCCGGTGACCAGCCGACCGCCATCCGCGAGCGCCTGCGCAACCACGGCGGCGACATGCGCGCAATGTTCCGCCGAGATCAGCGGGCCCACGTCGATATCGTCGCGGCGCGGGTCGCCTATTCGGAGGGCGCGCGTGGCGGATGCGAGCACCCGCTCGAATCTCGCGGCGATCGACGCCTCGACGATGAAACGCCTTACCGCCGTGCAGCGCTGGCCCGCAAAGCTGAACGCCGAACGCGCGAGCGCAGTAGCCGCGCCTTCGACATCGACGTCAGCGAGCACGATCATCGCATTGTTCCCGCCAAGCTCCGCCTGCAGCGGCTTGCCGGAGAGCGCACAAAGAGCGGCTGCATCCTGGCCCGTGCGCTGCGAGCCCGTGATCGAAACCGCCACGATCGCGGGGTCGCGCATCAACGCCTGCGCCGCCTCGGCACCGCCGGACACGAGGCTGACCAAGCCCGATGGCATGCCCGCCGCAGCCAGCGATTCCATGACTCGCCGCGATGCGCGCGGCGCATGCGGCGACGGCTTCCACACGATCGTGTTGCCGAAAGCGAGTGCCGGCGCGATCTTGCCGACGGCAATCGCCACCGGGTTGTTCCACGGCGTGATGAGCCCGACGCAGCCGACCGGGCGATAGCGAACCCGCACGCCTGCGGTCAGTGCCGGCGCCTCCGACGCGATGCGGACTGCCGTGTCGATATGTGCGAGCGCGCGCTGCATTTCTTCGCGTCCGGCCGCGAGCGGCTTGCCGATTTCATCCGCGAGCAAGCCCGCGAGCGTCTCCGAGTCCTGCTCGAGGATGGCACGCCAGCCAAGCAGCAGGTCCGCGCGCGTCGCCTGACCTGTATTGCGCCACGCAGCCCAGGCGCCGGCTGCTGTCGCCGTTGCCTGTGCAACATCGGCGGACTTCGACGTCGCCGGATGTGTCTGTCGCCCATCGGTACCGGCGAGGTGCTTCAGAAGCGCTTCGGAACACATGAACTCGGCGGCGCGTCCATCCAGGTATTCGCGCGAGATCGTGGCGTGTAGCGGCTCGGTCGAGCCCACCGCATCCGTCGCGACCAGCACCCGGAAACCCGCCGCGTACGCATCGAGCACGCTCGTCCGGACGCAGCCGTGCAGATAGAGGCCGGCGATGACCAGCGTGTCAATCCCGAGCGAATGCAGATGCTGCTCGAGACCCGGGTTCTCGAATGCGCTGAAGAAGCGTTTTGCAAACACCGGTTCACTCGCCAGTGGCGCGAGCGCGGGCGGCGACTGGGCGCCGGCGGTGCCGAAAACACAGGCCGAATAGCCGGCGCGGGCCCAATGCGGCATGCGATCGGAGACATCGGCGCGGATGCGCGTGTGGGCGTGTAGCACCGGCAATCCCAGCGCGCGGCAGCCGGCGAGTAATGCCTCTACGCATGTGACCAGCTCGGCGGCTTCCGGATTGAGTCCAGGCCGCGCCAGGAAATCGAGCTGCAGGTCGACCAACAGCAGCGCGGGCTTCATCGGCCGATGGCTTGGTCCGCGACGCGCTCCGGCGCTGCGTCCTGCAAACACTCCTGAAGCCGCATGCCGATCTGCGCGACCAATTCGCGCGTGCCGACAGCGCGGCAGCCCGGCGCCATGATGTCCGCGGTCCGCCAGCCGCTGGCCAGCGTTTCGCTGACGGCATCGCGGACCTGCATGCCGAGTTGCTCGAGGCCGAAGCTCTCGTGGAGCATCGTCGCAAGCGCAAGAACCTGGCCAAGCGGGTTTGCGCGATCGCGCTCCGCGAGGTCGTAGGCCGCGCCATGGCCCGTCTGGTAGACGGCGAGGCCGCCATCGCCGAAATTCGCCGAACTGGACATGCCGCGCGAACCGAGGAGCAGTGTCGCGACATCTGCGAGCACGTCGCCGAACATGTTGGGCGCCACGACCACGTCGAAATTCCTGGCGTCGGCGACCAGTTGATAGCAGGCCGTGTCCACATTCAGCAGCTTCACGTCGATATCCGCCCCGTCCATCAAGCGCTCCGCCCGCTCCTGCCAGAGCTGGCTGATCGCGGGCGCGCCTCCGGGCTTGGTGACGACGCACAAGCGCCTGCGGCGCAGCCCTGCGACATCGCGCGCGATCGCGAGAATGCGCGTCACCTCGCTCTCATCGTAATGAAAATTCTGGAACGCGCGCCGCTGCCCGCCATGCGGCTCGAATCCCGACTTGCCGTGATACAGGCCGCTGACATTCTCGCGGATGATCAGGATGTCGGCCCCTTCGACCGCCGCCGGGCGCAGCGCTCCGGTGTCGCGCAGGGCCGTGAACGGCTGTAGCGGCGTCATCTTGCAGTACAGATCGAATCGGCGGCGCAGATCGTAGACAAAGCGCCCGCCGCCCGGTCCGCAAAACACGGCGCCATGTCCGGCGAAGATTTCTTCACAAAAGCCGATGACGTCCTGCGTGAGGAACTGGCCCGAGGCCTGTTGCGCCTCGAGCCCAATCTTGCCGCCCCTGCGGATTTCAAAGCGGTGGTCGGACGCGGACTCGATGGTTCCGAGCAGCGACAGGCTCGCTGCAACGATCTCAGGTCCGATGCCCTCGCCCGGCAGGACCCCGATCAAGTGCGGCGGACTACGCGGCTCGCGCCGGTCCCAGCCGGGCAGCACGCGCGCGAACCGGGGTCCGCTTTCCCCTGACTTGAACTGCATTGCCGTTTCGGTTGTCACGCGTCGCCGAACGGCTCGTTGATCCGCTGGAGGGACCCGGGCCTGCCACTGACCAGCGTCAGCCCGCTGGCAATTGGCAAGGTCAGCACCTCGAGTCCTGGCGTCACCTTCAGCCGTTCCATCAGCAGGCAGACAGTATGTTCATACCTGTTTTCTTCGCCGTAAAAGGAACTCGACCGCCGCGCGGTGCTGTCGTGAAAAAGCACGACCGCGTCGGCACTCAGCTTGTCGATAAAGGCCAGGTAATCGAAGCGCGCCTGTTCCGCGGAATGATACCCGTCGATCATGACGAGCCCAACATCGGCAAGCCCGGCATAGGCCTCGGTTGCCACAAACTCCTGGGTGGTCAGCAGGTGATGCCGGACATTTGGCGTGCCGAGACGCTGGAATGTCCCGGCGACGCTCGCCGGCAGTTTCCAGAAATCATCGGCGAGCGACGGGTCGATGAAACAGACTTCGCCACCCTCGCTGTTGTCGAGCAGCGCCCTGGCAATCACGCTGGGTACGAAGCCGCGGTAGGAACCTATGACGACGGCCCGCGCCGGGCGGATGACCCGACCGAGGGCATAGTAGATCCAGCCCAGGCCCAGATTGAGGTCGGCAGGACGCTGCCCATGACCCATGCGCAGCATCTCCGGATCGGCAAACAGGTTGCGGATGTAGGGCTCCATCATGGGTGCCAGAACCCTACGATATCTGCCGCGGCCTGTCGATCTCGCAGGATGCGGGCGCGAACAGACCGCCGCTCAAGCCTGCCGCAAGGTGCTGATCGGCGGTTGATTGATGACGCCGCGTGCGGCGAAGGTGCCCGCGCCGCCGACGATTATGGCCCCAGCCGCAAGCCCGATCACCCAGACCCAGGGATCGAGCGTGTATTTGAGGTCGAAGACCTTCTCCGCGAGCAGCCAGGCGGCGAGCGTTGCGCCGAGCGCCGCGAGCGTTCCCGACAGCATGCCGAGCGCGGTGAATTCCGACGCGACGCCGGCGAGCACGACGCGCCGGCTTGCGCCCAGCGTGCGCAGCATCGCGCTCTCGTAGCGGCGTTCGTCGCGCGTCGACTGGATCGCGGCGAGCAGCACGGTGATGCCGGCCGCGAGCGTGAACAGGAACACGTACTGAACAGCGAGCGATGCGCGATCCATGATGTCGCGGATCTGGGCGAGGATCGAATCGATGTCGAAGATCGACACCGAAGGGAAGCGGTGCACGAGGTCGGCGAGCAGCGGCCGTTGCTCCGGTTTCAGCTTCATGGCGGTGAGCCAGGTGCCGACCAGTCCATCCAGCGTGCCGGGCGAGAACACCAGGAAGAAATTCGGCTGGAACGTGTCCCACTGGACCTTGCGGAAGCTCGATATCTCGGCGGTGAGCGCCTCGCCTGCGATGTCGAATGTCAGCCGGTCGCCGAGCCTGAGCGCGAGGTCTTCCTGGTACTCCGTCGTGACCGAGACGAGCTTCCGGCCGCGATCGGCCTCCGTCCACCAGCGTCCCTCGACGAGGCGGTTGTCCTTCTGCAGTTTTTCCGCCCAGGACAGGTTCTGCTCGCGCTCGGCGAAGGCCTGCGCGCGATCGGTCTGCAGCCCCCGCTTGTCCACGGGCTTGCCGTTCACTTCCGTCAGGCGCGCGCGAATCATCGGGAACAGCGTCGGGCGCGGGAGGCCCTGCCCGTTGACGAAATCCGCAAATGCCCCGGTGTCGGCCGTCGGGATGTTGACCATGAAGTAGTTCGGTGTGTCAGCCGGGAGACTGGCCCGCCAGTCATCGAGCAGGTCCTTGCGCACGACCGCGAGCAGCAGCAGCACCATCAGGCTGAGCCCGAAGGCGACCACCTGCACGATGCTCTCGCGACCGCGGCGCGCGAGATTCGCGAGGCCATAACGCCAGGCGACGCCGACCGCCCCACGCATGCGCCCGGCCAGGCGCACCAGCAGCCATCCGGCGCCGGACAGCACGGCGAGCGTGCCGCCGACACCGAGCGCGACGTAAAGCACGAGCCAGCCATCGCGCACCAGCCAGTACAGCACGGCCAGCAGCGCGCCGAGCGCGAGCCCATAGGACACGGAATAGCGCAGCGGCGGCGGCTCGAGATTGCGGCGCAGCACCCGTGCCGGCGGCACGCGCTTCAGCTGCAGCATCGGTGGCATCGCGAATCCGACCAGGATCGCAAGCGACGTCACCGCGCCCATGACCACCGGCGCCACCGTCGGAGGCGGCAGGTCCGCGCGCACGATGCCGCCCAGGAGCCAGGCGAGGACTTCCTGTGCGAGGAACCCGAGCGCGCTGCCCACGGCCGTCGCGATCAGCGCCAGGAGGCCGAGCTCGATCACCGTAAGCTGCAGGACCAGCGACTGCGGCGCGCCCAGGCATTTCATCACTGCGACATGGTCGAGATGCCGCTGCGTGTAGCGCCGCGCAGCCATCGCGACCGCGATCGCGGCGAGCAGCACCGTGATCAGCGCCGAGAGATTGAGGAATCGTCCAGCGCGCTCGGTGGAAGAACGGATCTGCGGACTCGCCTCCTCGATATCCACCAGCCGCTCGCCCGGCTTGCGTCGTTCCGCAAGCGCAGTCTTGAAGTCGCGAATCGCTGCGGGCGCACCGGCGAAGAGCAGGGAGTAAGTCACGCGGCTGCCCGGGCCGAGCAACCCGGTATCGCCCAGGTCCGCGAGATTGATCAGGAGCGATGGCGCGAGATCGACGAACGCCGATCCCTGGTCCGGCCGGTAGTCCAGAACCTGCGTCACCTGGAAGGCCGTCGAACCGACGCTGACTCGATCGCCGACCCGCGCGCCGAGCCGCGCGAGCAGGCGGGAGTCGAGCCAGGCCTCGCCGTGCCCCGGGAGGTCCGAGGTCTCGCGCGCCGGCGCGAACGGTGCATCCGAGATCTTCAGGCGTCCGCGCAAGGGGTAGCCGGGCCCCGAAGCGCGCAGCGAGATCAGCGTGGAGTCGTCGCCGAAGAACACGACGCTCGGGAAGGAAACGGTGGCGGCCGTCGCGATGCCGCGTTCGCCTGCGAGCTTCACGTACGCCGGATCGAGCGGCTCGGTGGACTGGAGCTTGAGGTCCGCCGCCAGCACTTCCGCGGCCCGCAGCTCGACCGCCTGGCCGATGCGGTCGGTGAAGAAGCCGACGCCGGTCAGCGCCGTGACCGCGACCAGGAGCGCCGCGAGCAGGACCGCGAGCTCGCCCGATCGCCAGTCGCGCAGCAGCGCGAGCATCGCAAATCGCAGGGCCCTCATGTCAGGCAGCGCTCAATGAACGAGCCTGCCGGCATCCATCGCGATGATGCGGCCGCAGCGCCCGGCGATCTCGCGATCGTGCGTGACGAGCACCAGCGTCGTGCCGGACGCGGCATTGAGGTCGAACAGGAGCTGCATCACGCGCGCGCCGGTCGCGGTGTCCAGATTGCCGGTCGGCTCGTCGGCAAACAGCACGGCGGGCTTGGTCACGAAGGCGCGCGCGATGGCGACGCGCTGCTGCTCGCCGCCCGATAGCTGGCGCGGGTAATGGCCGAGGCGGTTCTCGAGGCCGACCTGGCGCAGCACGTCCCTGGCCGCCGCGCGCGCATCCGCCCGGCCGGCGAGTTCGAGCGGCAGCATCACGTTTTCGAGCGCCGTCAGGGACGGCAGCAGGTGGAACGACTGGAAAACGAAGCCGACATGCCGGGCACGCGCCGCGGCGCGGCCGTCCTCGTCCAGCGCCGAGAGCTCGACGCCATCGAGCCAGACCGTGCCCTCGGTCGGCTCGTCGAGCCCGGCGAGCAGCGCGATCAGCGTGGATTTTCCGGCGCCGGAAGCCCCGACCACGGCGACGGTCTCGCCGGCCGCGACCTGCAGGCTGACGTCGTCCAGGATGGTCAGCATTCCCTCCGGGCTGGTAACCTGCTTGCGCAAACTCCTGGCTTCGAGCACTGTCTTTCTATCCATGCGCCTCGTCCTGATTACGCTATGTCTGATCGCCGCCGCGCCATTGCAAGCGCGGGCCGCGGAGCCACCGGTCATCCTGATCGTCGGCGATTCCCTGTCGGCCGGCTACGGCCTGGTCGCCGGGCAGGGCTGGGTGTCGTTGCTGCAGCAGCGGCTGAAGCGGGAAGGTTACGGATACCGCGTGGTCAATGCCAGTGTCAGCGGCGAAACGACGGACGGCGGCGTCCAGCGGCTGAAGCGCGCGCTCGACCAGCATCATCCGGCGATCGTCGTCATCGAACTCGGCGGCAATGACGGGCTGCGCGGACTGCCGGTGTCGCGGCTGCGCTCGAATCTCGAACTCTTGATCACGCAGAGCCGGGCCGCGGGCGCAGAGGTGCTGCTGGTCGCGATCCGCGTGCCGACCAATTACGGGCAGCGCTACACGACCTCGTTCCGGGGCGTCTATACCGATCTCGCGAACCGTTACAAGATCGGCCTCGTGCCCTTCCTGTCGGACCAGGTCGCGGTGGACCTGGCGCTGTTCCAGGCGGACGGCATCCACCCGAATGCCCAGGCGCAGCCGATCCTGCTGAACAATCTCTGGCCGCAGCTCTCGCCGCTCCTGCAACACAAGTGATGAACGACGCGACCTTCTGGCGCAAGGATTATCCGCCCGGCGTTCCGGGTGAGATCGATCCGGACTCGGTGCGCTCGCTGAAGCACCTGTTCGAGGACGCCTGCCGCGACTACGCGGCGTTGCCCGCGGTCTCGAACATGGGCCGCACGCTGAGCTATGCCGAAGTCGAAGAGCGTTCTCGCCGCTTCGCCGCCTGGCTGCAGAAGCAGGCCGGGCTCAGGAAGGGCGATCGCGTCGCGCTGATGATGCCGAACGTCCTGCAGTACCCGATTGCGATCATCGGTACGCTGCGCGCTGGCTGCACGGTCGTCAACGTCAACCCGCTGTACACGGCGCGCGAACTCGAGCACCAGCTGAACGACTCGGGCGCCACGGTGATCGTGATCTTCGAGAACGCCTGCGCGACGCTCGAGCAGGTGCTTGCGAAGACGCCGATCCGCAAGATCGTCGTGACCGGCATCGGCGACCTGCTCGGCTTCCCCAAGGGAGCGATCACGAATTTCGTGATCCGCCGCGTCAGGAAGATGGTGCCGCCGTGGAAGCTGCCGGGCGCGCTCTCCTTCAACGAGATCATGAAGGCCGGCTCGTCGCTGAAGCTCGATCCGGTGGACGTCGGCGGCTACGACGTCGCCTTCCTGCAATACACCGGCGGCACGACCGGCGTGTCGAAGGGCGCGGTGCTGACGCATCGCAACCTGGTCGCCAACACGCTGCAGGTCGTCGCCTTCATGCCGGAGCTGCGCGAGATAAAGAACGCCGTCGTCATCACGGCGCTGCCGCTCTATCACATCTTCGCGCTGACCTCGAACTTCCTGGTGTTCACCCGCGTTGGCGGCATGAACGTGCTGATCACGAATCCGCGCGACATGGCCGGCTTCGTCAGGGAATTGAGCCGCGTCCGCTTCACGTTCATCACCGGGGTCAACACGCTGTTCAACGCGCTGCTGCACACGCCAGGCTTCGACAAGCTCGACTTCAGTTCGCTGAAAGTCGCGCTCGGCGGCGGCATGGCGGTGCAGGCCGCGGTCTCCGAACGCTGGCGGCAGGTGACCGGGCGGCACATCTGCCAGGGCTGGGGCCTCACGGAGTCTTCGCCGGTCGGCACCTCGAACCTGCCGGGAACGACGGATTTCACCGGCTCGATCGGCTATCCGCTGCCCTCCACCGAGATCTCGATCCGCGACGACGACGGTAACGCGCTGCCGTCGGGCTCGGTCGGGGAGATCTGCCTGCGCGGGCCGCAGGTGATGCGCGGCTACTGGAACCGCCCCGAGGAGACCGCCAAGGTCATGCTGCCGGGCGGCTGGCTGCGCACCGGAGACATCGGCCGCATGGACGAGCGCGGCCGCACGTTCATCGAGGACCGCAAGAAGGACATGATTCTGGTGTCCGGCTTCAACGTCTATCCCAACGAGGTCGAGGGCGTCGTCGCGCAGATGCCGGGCGTGCTCGAGGTCGCTGCGGTTGCGCAGCCGGACGAGAAATCCGGCGAAGTCGTCGCGCTCTTCATCGTGAAAAAGGATCCGGCGCTGACCAGCGAGCAGGTCGTCGCCTTCTGCAGGCGCGAGCTGACCGGCTACAAGCTGCCGCGCGCGATCTATTTCCGGAACGAACTGCCGAAATCCAACGTCGGCAAGATCCTGCGCCGCACGCTGCGCGACGAGTTGCGCGCCGTCTAGTGGTACTGAGGCGAGAGATCGTGCACGGCCGCGATCATCGCGGCCACATGGTCCGGGTTCGTTTCAGGCTGCACGCCGTGCCCCAGGTTGAACACGTGTCCGGGCCCGCGCCCGTAGCTTTCGAGCACGCGCGCGACCTCCGCGCGGATCCGCTCCGGCGGTTCGTGCAGCAGCAGCGGATCGAGATTGCCCTGCAGTGCGACGCGGTCGCCGGTCGCCTGACGCGCAGCCGACAGTTCCGTCGCGGAATCGATGCCGAGCGCATCGGCACCGGCCGCAGCCATGCGCGCGAGCCAGATGCCGCCGCCCTTGGTGAACAGGATCACCGGCACGCGCTGGCCCGCGGGTTCGCGCGCGAGGCCGGCCAGGATCTGCCGCATGTAGGCCAGCGAGAACTCGAGGTAATCCGGTGTCGCGAGCGCGCCGCCCCAGGTGTCGAAGATCATCACGGCCTGCACGCCCGCCGCGATCTGCGCGTTGAGATAGCTGGTCGTCGCGCGGGCGAGCTTGTCGAGGAGCGCGTGCAGGGTGCGGGGTTCGGACTGCAGCAGCGACTTGATGCGCTGGAAATCCCTGCTCGAGCCGCCCTCGACCATGTAAGTGGCAACCGTCCACGGCGAACCGGCAAACCCGATCAATGGCACCCGGCCGGCGAGTTCGCGCCGTATCAGCGCGATCGCGTCCAGCACGAATCGCAATTTGTCGTCCGGGTCCGGCACGGGCAAGGACTGGACATCCGCGTCGCTCCGGACCGGACGGGTGATGCGCGGGCCCTCCCCTTCTTCGAAGCTGAGGCCGCGCCCCATCGCGTGCGGAATCACCAGGATGTCGGAGAACAGGATCGCGGCGTCCAGCGGGAAGCGCGCGAGCGGCTGCAGCGTGACTTCGCAGGCGAGCGCGGGATTCGTGCAAAGCGCCATGAAGCTGCCGGCCTCGGCACGCGTCGCGCGGTATTCCGGCAGGTAACGCCCGGCCTGGCGCATCAGCCACACCGGCGTCCGGTCCACGGGCTGGCGCAGCAGGGCGCGCAGCAGGCGGTCGTTCGCGAGCGGTTTGCTCATCGGCCCGGGAACAGGCCGGCGATGGTCGCCTGGATCTGCTCCGCGGCGGCGCGCGGGTCGGCGGCATCGCGGATCGGCCGCCCGACGACGATGTAATCGGCACCATTCACGAACGCCTCGGGTACGCTCATGACGCGCTTCTGGTCGTCGGTCGGGCGGTTTTCGACCGGCCGGATGCCCGGCGTGACCACGATCAGGCGGTCGTCCACGCCCGCGCGCAGCAGTTTCGCCTCGAGCCCGGAAGAAACGACGCCGGCACAGCCGGCTTCGAGCGCACGCCGCGCGCGCGAAAGCACGAGCGCTCCCACGTCGCACTGGAATCCCATGTCGTCGAGGTCGCCGCGATCGAGGCTGGTCAGCACGGTAACCGCGAGGATCCCGACGTCGCCCGCGGCCGAAACCGCCGCTTCCATGATCGACTGGTTGCCGTGCACGGTCGCGAATGTCACGCCGCGATTGCGGAGGTTGCGCACGGCGCCGGCCACGGTCGCCGGCACGTCGAAGAACTTGAGGTCCACGAACACGCGCTTGCCGCGGCCCACCATCCAGTCGAGCAGCTCGAAGGTGTCGCCGGCCATGAACAGCTCGAGCCCGAGCTTGTAGAAGGACACGGAATCGCCGAGCGTGTCCGCGAGCCGGCGCGCAGCGTCGGCATTCGGCACGTCCATCGCGAAGATCAGTCGTTCGCGCGCGGGTATCTCGGCCCTGGCCACCCGGTCTCCTTCATTTGGCCGCGCGATGGTATCAAAGCGCGCCCGCTATCCGCGCGTGTTCCTGAAAAGCGTAGCGATCGGTCATGCCGGCGACGTAGTCGGCGACCGCGCGGGCGCGGCCGGCCATTCCCGACCCCGATTCCAGGGCGAGCGCCGCGTCGCGGTGCTCGGCCGGCATGCGCGTGACGTCCTGCATGAAGGACTCGAACAGGCTGCGCAGCGCCTGGCCGGCGCCCATGCGCGCGGCCTCGATGCGCTCGTGACGGTACAGGCGCGTGCGCAGGAACTTCTTCAGTTCCAGGTGCCCGGCCTCCCCGGCCGCCGAGAATCCGACCAGCGGTCCCGGCATCGCGCGCACGGCGTCGATATTCGCGGGCTTCGCCTCGGCCAGGCGCCGGGTCGTCTCCTCGATCAGGTCGGTGACGACGTCGTGGATCATGCGCCGCCCGATCTCGTGGATCATGCGTCGGCCGGCGAGGTCCGCGTACAGCGCGCTGACGGTTGCGTGGTGACGCGCGAACAGCGCGACCTCGCAGAGGTCGTCGATGGTCACGAGCCCGGAGCGCAGGCCGTCGTCCACGTCGTGATTGTTGTAGGCGATCGCATCGGCCAGGTCCGCGATCTGCGCCTCGAGGCCGGGCTGCTGGCGCTCGATGAAGCGGCGGCCCACGTCGCCGAGCTGCCGTGCATTCGCGAGCGAGCAATGCTTCAGGATTCCCTCGCGGGTTTCGAAGGTCAGGTTCAGGCCGCGGAACTTCGCGTAGCGATCCTCCAGTTCGTCCACGACCCTGAGCGACTGCAGGTTGTGCTCGAAGCCCCCGTATTCGCGCATGCACTCGTTCAGCACGTCCTGGCCTGCGTGGCCGAAGGGCGTGTGGCCCAGGTCATGCGCGAGGCAGATCGCCTCGGTCAGCGGCTCGGAGAGCGCGAGCGCGCTCGCGACCGAGCGGCCGATCTGCGCGACCTCGAGCGTGTGCGTAAGCCGCGTGCGGTACATGTCGCCTTCGTGATTGACGAACACCTGGGTCTTGTAGACCAGGCGCCGGAAGGCGTTCGAATGCACGATGCGGTCGCGATCGCGCTGGAACTCGCTGCGGTAGTCGGCCGGGGGTTCGGGATGACGGCGACCGCGCGAAGTCGCGACCAGCGCGGCATAGGGCGCGAGCCCCGCATCCGGATCGCGCCCCTTCCTCACGCCGCGCCCGTGCCGGCCCGGTCCTCGAGCAGCTTCTCGAGCGCGTCCTGCGGAAACTCGGCCGTGCACGTTGCCGCGCCGATCCCATCCAGCAGCACGAGGCGCAGCCGCCCGCCCGCGACTTTCTTGTCCATGCCGAGGAGCGCCTGCATGCGTTCGCGCCCGAGCCGCGGCGGATCGACCGGCAGGCCCGCGCGGGCCAGCAGGCCGCGCACGCGGCCGACCTCGCCCGCGGCCAGCCGGCCGCTGCGCTGCGAGAGTTCGGCGGCGAGCACGATGCCGGCGGCGACCGCCTCGCCGTGCAGCCAGCGGCCGTGGCCCAGCCCGGTTTCGATCGCGTGCCCGAAGCTGTGCCCGAGGTTCAACAGCGCGCGCGGGCCCGCTTCGCGCTCGTCGCGGGCGACGATCGCGGCCTTGATTTCGCAGGCGCGGCCGATCGCCTCCTCGAGCGCCCCGGCCTTGCGCGCGAGCAGCGCCTCGATCTCCTGCTCGAGCCAGTCGAAGAATCCGCTGTCCGCGATCAGCGCGGCCTTGATGATCTCGGCGAGACCTGCCCGAAACTCCCGGTCCGAAAGCGTGGCAAGCGTGTCGGTATCGGTGATGACGGCGACGGGCTGGTGAAATGCGCCGATCAGGTTCTTGCCGCCCGGGTGATTGACGCCGGTCTTGCCGCCGATCGCGGAATCCACCTGTGCGAGCAGCGTGGTCGGCAGCTGCAGGAACGCGACGCCGCGCTGGTAGGTCGCCGCGGCGAAGCCGGCGATGTCGCCGATGACGCCGCCGCCGAGCGCGAGCACCATGCAGTCGCGGTTCATGCGCGCCTCGATGAGCGCGTCGATGACCCGCGCGGCGCTCGCGAGCGTCTTGTGCTCCTCGCCATCCGGCAGCAGGCATTGCGCGAAGGGGCGGCCGCCAAGGCCCTCGCGCAGCCGCGGCAGCCACAGGGGCGCGACGGTCTCGTTGCTGACGACCATCAGCTGCGCATCGCCCGTGTGCTCCGCGAGCAGCGCCTGCGAGCCCAGCAGGCCCGGCCCGATCAGGATCGGGCAGCGCCGCGCGCCGAGATCGAGGTCCACGCGCCTCATGCGGAAAGCATCCTGGCGATCTCGTCGGCGACCGATGCCAGCCGGCGCCCGTCGGTCGTGACGGTGATCGCAGCGATGGAGCGGTAGAGCGGATCGCGCACGCGCATCAGCTCCTCGAGCTTCGCGCGCGGATCGTCGGTCGCGAGCAGCGGCCGGTGGCGCCCGCGCCGCGTGCGCTGCATCTGCTGCTCGAGCGTGGCGTCGAGGAACACGACCGTGCCGCGCGTGGACAGCCGCTCGCGATTCTCGGGCAGCAGGACCGCCCCGCCGCCGGTCGCGAGCACGATTCCCTCGCGGCGCGTGAGTTCATCGATCATGTCGCGCTCGCGGACCCGGAATCCGGCCTCGCCCTCGCGCTCGAAGATGTAGGCGATGTCGACGCCGGTGCGTGCCTCGATCTCGGCGTCGCTGTCCGCGAATGGAAGGCCGAGCCGCTCTGCGAGCTGCCGGCCGACCGCGGTCTTGCCCGAACCCATCGGCCCCACCAGGAATACGCTCCGAAGCATCGGTCACCGCAAAAAGACACGGCCGCCCGGAGGCGGCCGTGTGACTGTGCATGGGAACCGGCCTGGGACGCAAGCCGGACCCGGACAGGCGTCAGTTCACGCTCGAACCCTCGCGCAGGATCCTGGGCGTGATGAAGATCAGCAACTCGTCGCGGTTGTTGGTCTTGTTCTTGGACTTGAACAGGTTGCCGAGCACCGGCACGTCGCCGAGCAGCGGCACCTTCTTCACCGAGTCGCGGCGCTCCGTCTCCATGATGCCGCCCAGCACGACCGTCTGGCCGTCCTTGACGAGCACCTGGGTCTGGATGTTGCGCGTGTCGATCGACGGCACGAAACCGCCGGTCGCGCTCGGCACCAGCTGGCCGACGCTGTCCTTGGTGACGGTCAGGTCGAGGATCACGCGGTCGTCCGGCGTGATCTGCGGCGTGACCTTGAGCGACAGCACCGCCTTCTTGAACTGCGTGGTCGTCGCGCCCGAGGACGCCGATTCCTGGAACGGGATCTCGACGCCCTGCTCGATGATCGCCTCGCGACCGTTCGCCGTGATGACGCGCGGGGTCGACTTGATCTCGCCGCGGCCTTCGTTCTGCGCGGCCGACAGCTCGAGGTCGATCAGGTAATCGTCGAAATCGAGGATCGACAGCGCAATGCGGCCCGCGGGATTCGAGACCGGCATGTTCACGTTGTAGCGGTCGAAGTTGCCGAACGGCACCTGGACCGGGAACGGCGAGCCCGTGCTCGCCAGGTTGTCGAGCACCGAGCCCATCATCGTGTCGGTGGCCTGCGCACTGCCGCTGACCGCCATCAGGTCCTTGATGTCGTTCGACACGCGCGTGAACCCGGCGCGGACGCCAAGCTCGCGGCTGAAGTCGTCGCTGACGATCACGATGCGCGCCTCGATCTGCACCTGGCGCACCGGGATGTCCAGCGTCGAGACCAGGTTGCGGATCGCGGTCAGCTGTTCAGGCGTGTCCTGCACCAGCATCGTGTTGGTGCGTTCGTCAACCGTGACGCTGCCGCGTGCGGAAAGCAGCGACCCGCCGCCGCCCGACTTGACGAGGCGCGCGATCTCGGAGGCCTTCGCGTAGTTGACCTGCAGGAACTCGGTGCGCAGCGGCGCCAGGTCCTGGAGGTCCTTCTGCGCGGCGAGCTCGGCCTTTTCCTGCGCCGCGAGCTCGGCCTGGGGCGCAACGATGATCACGTTGTTCTTGCGCCGCATGTCGAGGCCCTTGGTCCGCAGTACGATGTCGAGCGCCTGGTCCCAGGGGACGTTCTGCAGGCGCAGCGTGACGCGGCCCTTGACCGAGTCGGACACTACGATGTTCTGGCCGCTGGTATCAGCAAGGAGCTGCAGCACCGGGCGCACGTCGATGTCCTGGAAGTTCAGCGTCAGGCGCTCGCCGCTGTAGACCTTCTCGTCCATGGTCGCCGCAGAGACCTTTGCGCGCTGCTTGATCTCGATGACGTACTGGTTGTCGGTCTGGTAGGCGAGCTGCTCGAAGTCGCCGGTCGCAGTCACGACGATGCGGGCGTTGTCGCCGACGCGCGCCGCGTCGACCGTCGTCACCGGCGTCGCGAAGTCCACGACGTCGTAGCGCTTCATGTTCTCTTCGCCGAGCTGCGCGCCCGTGAAGTCCACGATCACGCGGTTGCCTTCCTGGCGCAGGCTGGCCGGCGTCGAGGGATCGGACAGCTGCACGACGACGCGGCCGGCGCCATCCGGCGAGCGGCGGAAATCGACGCCCGTGATGCTGCGCGTGCCGCCCGACGACGGCGCGGCCGTGTAGGTGGCCGGGGCCGCAGCGGTCGTGGCCGCCGCCGCGCTGCCGAGGGTCACGATGACGCTGTCGCCGTCCGCCTGGGCCGAGTACGGCACGAGGGAATCGAGGTTGAACACGACGCGCGTGCGGCCAGAGGCCTCCGCGGCGACGATCGTATCCACGCCGCCCGCGCCGACGTCGATGCGCCGGTTTTCGAGCGCGAGCACGACGTCAGGCAGGTCCACCGACAGCCGTGCGGGGCGGTCGATGGTGAATGTCAGCGGCTGCGGCGCGACGCCGTCGGTGTGCAGCCTGACCTGCAGGGTCGACCCCTGCATCGGCAGCACTTCGACTGCGGTCAGCCTGACCGAGCCCTGTGCGAGCGCGAACTGCGACCACGCGATGGCCAGTATGGCCAGCGCGCCGCCGAGCCCGCGCGCGAGGCTTCGAGCCCCGCTGTTGAACAACGCCGTTGTCAGGTTATTGCGAGCCATCAGACGTTCTCCCAGGATTCAATCGCTCAGCGCGAGCGCCGCGGGGCGCTCCAGGTAACCGCCGAGTCCATCGGGCACAATCTCAGTCACTGAAATGCGTGCGTCGGCAATCGTCGTCACGCGGCCGTCGTTCTGGCCGACGTGATTGCCGGGCAGCACGCGGTGAATCAATCCATCGCGGGTCTGCACCAGCCCGTAGTAGGCGCTGCCGAGGCGCAGCGTGCCGACCATCTTCAGCGTGTCGAGCGGGAACTGCTCGAGGTACTCGCGCGGGCGCTGGATGTCGGGCCGCGGGCCGCTCGGGTTCTCTCCCGCAAGGCTCTGCAGGAACGGCGAACGCTTGTCCGCCATCTCGTATTCATGGCTGATGTACGGCTTGACCTCGGGCAGCGGCTGTATGCGCCCGCCCGGCCGCTGCTTGGCCTTCTCGATGTCCGCGCGCAGGTCGTCGAGGTCGTCGGAGCAGCCGGCCAGCAGCAGGCTGCCGGCGATCCCGGCCAATGTGAGGATGGTACGCATGCGTGCCTGGCTCATGTCGTGTTCCGCTTCGGCTTCGTCTTCGCGTCTTTCTTGCCGTCCGCGTCGCCGCCCGCTTCCCCTTCCTCGAGGTAGCGATAGGTCTTCGCGGTCAGGTTGAGCGTCAGATCGTCGCTCGGCGCCGGTGCGCGGCCACCGCGCTGAGTGTTGCGCGTGGTGCCGCTGCCGCGGGTGATCTCAATGTCGTGCAGCGTGACGATGCGCGGCAGCGCCGCGATGCCGCTGACGAAATTGCCGAACTCGTGGTAGCCGCCCGACAGCTGGATCTTGATCGGCAGCTCCGCGTAGAAGTCCCTGCGGACCTCCTGTCCGGGCTCGAACAGGTGCTCCTGGAGGCCGGCTGCGAGGCCGGTCTGGGAGATGTCCACCAGCAGCGAGGGCACCTCGGTCTTGCCCGGCAGCTGCCGCAGCATCGCGCCGAAGGTGCGCTCGATTTCCGCGAGCTGCTGGCGATAGGCCTCGAGATTCGCCGCCTTGCGCTGCTTCCCGTCGAAGGTCGACCACAGCGACTTCTGCTCGGCCTCGGCCTTGCGCAGGTCCACGAGGTTGCCCTGGCTGACGAAGTAGTAGATCAGGATCCCGGCCGTCACCAGGAATATCACGGCCACGCCGAGCGCGCGGAACAGGAACGGCCAACGGCCGACGTCGCGCGGATCGAGCTGGCGAAGCTGTTCCAGGAAGGTCATTGGCTGACCTCCGAAACGCGGGCGGGGCGTTTCACTTTGGCGGCCACTGCCTCGTCGGCATCCTCGTTGGCAGCAGCGCGCATCTGCGCGAACAGCGTGAACTGCGAGCCGGGGCCCGCGTCCTTGCCGGTCTGGATGACCTTGAGGTCGGGCGCCGAAATCGTCTCGGAGGCGTCGATGTTGCGCATGAACGCGGACACGCGCGTGCTCGACTGCGCGACGCCGTTGAATTCGATCTTCCTGCCGCTCTGCTTCATCGACGTCAGGTAGACGCCCTCGGGCAGCGTCGCGACGACCTGGTCGAACAGCTTCACGACCTCGGGGCGGCTCGACTGCAGCCTCTCGATGACTTCCATGCGCGAGATCATTGCCGACTTCTGCTCCTCGAGCGCCACGATCTGCTCGATGGCCTTGTCGAGTTCGGCGATCTCCGCCTTCAGCAGGTCGTTGCGCCGGTGCTGCGTGTCGATCATCGAGCTGACCGTCAGGTGCGTGAGCAGCGTCACGAGCGCGGCCAGTGCGACCGCCGCGCCAATCCCGATGGCGAACTCTTTCTTGCGCCGCTGGCGGAGCGCTTGCCGCCAGGGCAGTAGGTTAATACTTGGCATCTTCGTCGAAGCTCCGCAATGCGAGGCCGCAGGCTGTCAGTAACGCAGTGGCGTCGCGTTGCACGCCGAGCGCCTTCGCCTTCGAGGAAATCTTCATCTGGCCGAGCGGATCGCCGCGCTCCGCCGGGATACCCACCCGGCTCGCGATGACGTCCGCAACACCCGGGATGTTGGCGCAGCCGCCGCAGATGATGATCTGCTCGGGCTGGCTGCGGCCGCTGCCGGATGCCAGGTAGAACTGCAGCGAACGGCTGACCTGCTGGGTCATGTCGTCGATGAACGGGTCGAGCACCTCGGGCTGGTAGTTGGACGGCAGGCCGCCTTCCTTCTTGGCGCGGCCGGCTTCCTCCATCGAAAGCCCGTAGGTGCGCATGATCTCCTCGGTCAGCTGCTGGCCGCCGAAGGCGAAGTCGCGCGTGTACACGACGACGAGGTCGCGCAGCACGCTGAATGTGGTCGTGCTGGCGCCGAAGTCCACGACCGCGATCGTGCGGTCGATGCCGCCGTCCGGCATCTGGTGGGTCAGCAGGCGGCAGGCGTTCTCGAGCGCGAAGGCCTCGACGTCCACGAGCTTGGCCGTCAGCCCCGCCGCGGTCACCGCGGCGACGCGCTGCTCGACGTTCTCGGAGCGCGAGGCGACCAGCAGCACGTCGCGCATGTCGGGGTCCTTCTCGGACGGCCCGAGCACCTGGAAGTCGTAGCTGACCTCCTCCATCGGGAACGGGATGTACTGGTCGGCCTGCATCTCGATCTGCTGCTCGAGGTCGGCGTCGGAAAGGTTGCGCGGCATCTGCACGGCCTTGGTGATGGCCGCGTCGCCCGAGATCGCAACCGCGCATTCCTTGGAGCGCACGCCGGAGCGCTTGACCGCCCGGCGGATGGCCTCGCCGACCGCGTTGGCGTCGACGATGGCCTTTTCATTGATGGCGTTATGGGGAGTCGGCTCGGCCGCATAGGCCTCGACCCGATACTGGCCGCCCGAGAGCGCGAGTTCGATCAGCTTGATCGACGACGTCGTAATGTCGAGGCCGATCAGCGGTCGAAACCGCGGTCCCAGCGAAATCTTCGGCAGCTTCAGCACGGAAATTTCCTTTTCGAGTCAGGCTATTGGACGCTTAATCGCTGCGCGGGGTCAAGTTCGCGACAACTATATAGCAAGCAATTGTTAAATTGAACGTGACCCGACTCCCAGTTCGATTGCGGACCTGCCCCACCCATGACCCGTTCCGGGGCTGTCCGGGGGGTAACCCCCCGGCCGGACCCTGGTGCCAGCGGCCGGTCGCGCCCCAGCGGGGCCTGGGCCGTCTGGTCCGCCGCCGATGCTGCCCCTGTTCCACCGCCGGCACCGTGTCTGCCGTCACGGTCCGAGCGTCGCAGCGCGGCGACCGGGTCCCCGGCGGTGGCTCACATTACTATGCATAATCGCCAGCAAATGATGACCCGATTGCAGCGCAGGCTGCGCATCGCCGCGACGATTCTCGTGTTGCTGGCGGGCCTGGTCCTGATGGCTTTTCTCTCGACGTTTTACTACCTGAAACCGACGTTGCCGGACGTCGCGCAGCTGCGCGACGTGCGGCTGCAGATACCGCTCCGCGTCTACAGCCGCGACGGGCGCCTGCTGGGCCAGATCGGCGAGCAACGTCGCGTCCCGGTGACCTGGGAGGAGATCCCCCAGGTGGTCGTCCACGCGGTCCTGGCCGCCGAGGATGACCGCTTCTTCCAGCACCCCGGCGTGGACTGGCAGGGCGTCGCGCGGGCCGTGCTCGTCGCCGCATTTACGGGCGAGGCCACCCAGGGCGGCAGCACCCTGACGCAGCAGCTGGTGCGCACGACGCTGATCACGAACGAGCGGCAGCTGCGCCGCAAGCTGCGCGAGATCTTCCTGTCGCTGCAGCTCGAGAACGAACTCAGCAAGAACGAGATCTTCACGCTGTTCGTGAACACGCAGTTCCTCGGCCAGCGTTCCTACGGCTTCGCCGCCGCGGCCGAGACCTACTTCGGCAAGTCGCTCGGCCAGGTCGACGCCAGCGAAGCCGCGCTGCTCGCCGGCATCCTGAAGGCCCCGTCCAAGCTCAACCCGTCCGCGAGCCTGCAGGCGGCGACCGACCGGCGCGCCTACGTGCTGCGCCGCATGCACGAGCTCGACTACCTCGACGACAAGGCCTACGCGGCCGCACTCGCCGAGCCGATCGCGCGCGACCTGCACGGGCCGCGCGTCGAGGTGGACGCGCCCTATGTATCCGAACTCGTGCGCCAGTCGCTCTACGAGACTTACGGCGAGGGCCTCTACACCGACGGCTATAAGGTCGTCACGACCATCGACAGCCGGCTGCAGCGCGCGGCGGACGTCGCGCTGCGCAGCGCCGTGCTCGAGTACGACCGCCGGCACGGCTACCGCGGCCGCATCACGAAACTCGTGCTGCCGGCCAAGGTCGACGATTCCGCGCTGGCGATCGAACTCGAGCGCTATCCGGTCGTCGGCGGGCTGCAACCCGCGGCGGTCATCGCGGTCGGCCGCGAGGACGCGACGGTCGTCGCGCGCAACCGCAAGCGCTACCGCCTGCCGATGGACGGCATGCGCTGGGCGCGGCCCGTGCGCGCTGCGGAATCCGCGGACACCGGGCCGACGAAACCCCGCGAGGTCGTCGCGACCGGCGACATCGTGTACATCCTGCCGACCGGCGGCGAGGAAGCGCTGCTGGCGCAGCTGCCCGAGGTCCAGGGGGCATTCATCGCCCTCGATCCGCATGACGGCGCAATCGTCGCGATGTCGGGCGGCTTCGATTACCAGGCCTCCAAGTTCAACCGCGTGACCCAGGCGCGCAGGCAGCCCGGCTCCTCCTTCAAGCCATTCATCTATTCGGCCGCGCTCGAGGCCGGGTTCACGCCCGCCTCGATCCTGCTGGACGCGCCCGTCGTCTACGAGAACCCGGCGAGCGAGGACGGCACGGAGGAAGAGGAGGACTGGCGGCCGGTCAACGATTCGCGGCGCTTTTACGGGCCGACGCGGCTGCGCGACGCGCTCGCCCGCTCGCGCAACCTGATCACGATCCGGCTGATGCGCCAGATGGGCATCCCGTACACGCGCGAATACGTGCAGCGCTTCGGCCTGCCTGCGGAGCACATCCCGGCCGACCTGACGGCTGCGCTCGGCACGGCCGAACTGACGCCGCTCGAGATGGCCGGCGGCTTCGCGGTCTTTGCGAATGGCGGCTCGCGCGTATCGCCCTATTTCGTCGAGCGCGTATACGGCACTGACGGCACCGTGCTGAAGCAGGCCGAGCCGAAAGTGGCCTGCGTCGATTGCGAACTGCCGAATCCGGACGGCGGCGGCGCGGCGGTGTCGATCGACGAGGACCAGCTGGCGCCCCGGGTGATCTCCGAGGCGAACGCCTGGATCATGACCGACCTGATGCGCGAAGTGATCAGGAGCGGCACCGGCCAGCGCGCCCGCGCGCTCGGGCGCGGCGACATCGCCGGCAAGACCGGCACGACCAACGACAACCGCGATACCTGGTTCTCCGGATTCAACGCCGACCTGGTCGCCAGCGCCTGGGTCGGATTCGACCAGCAGCGGCCGCTGGGACCCGACGAAGAGGGCTCGCACACGGCGCTGCCGATGTGGATCTACTTCATGCGTGATGCGCTCGCCGGCGTCCCGGGCCACCGCCTGCCGATGCCGGACGGCGTCGTCACCGCGCGCATCTCGCCCGAGACCGGCGAACTCGCGGGAGGCAACGACCCGACGGCGATATTCGAGTACTTCCTGGCCGACCACCTGCCGGCCGGCTTCGACGGCGGAACGGGCGGCACGCAGCCCGGCGTCCAGGCGCCGAAGAAATACGAAGAGCCGATATTCTGATGCCGCGAAGATCCGCGCGTGCCGAGATGCTGCGTCTCGCGCTCGCGCGCGAGGCGGCGCGCCTGATGATCGAGCACGGCCTGCCAGACTACGGGCTTGCGAAGCGCAAGGCCGCCGCGCGCCTCGGCGTCACCGATCACGCCGTGCTGCCGAAGAACACCGAGATCGAGGAGGCGATGGCCGAGCACCAGCGGCTGTTCGTGCCGGAGGCGCATGCCAGCGAGCTGCTGGAAATGCGCCGCGCCGCCCTGGCGGCCATGCGGCTGCTGGCCGACTTCGACCCGCGCCTGGTCGGGCCGCTCCTGTCCGGCACCGCGACTGCGCACAACGACATCACGCTGCACCTCTTCGCGGACACGCCCGAGACGGTCGCCGTGCAGCTCCTCGATCGCGGCATCCCGCATGAATTCGCGGAGCGGCGCATCAAGATGCAGCGCGACGAACTGGTGGCCTACCCCGCCGTGCGTTTCACGGCCGGCCCGCACGCGGTGGATGCGACGATCTTTCCGCTGGACGGGATCCGCCAGGCGCCGCTCGGTCCGGTGGACGGACGGCCGATGCGCCGGGCGACCGCGCACGAAGTCGAGGGCTTGCTGGCCGCCGGGGCCTAGCGTTTCTTGACCGGCACGTAGTCGCGCTGCACCGGGCCGGTATAGAGCTGGCGCGGCCGCGCGATCTTCAATTCGGGGTCGGCGATCATTTCCTGCCAGTGCGCGACCCAGCCGGCCGAGCGGGCGATTGCGAACATCACGGTGAACATCGAGCGCGGGATGCCGAGCGCCCGATAGATGATGCCGGAGTAGAAATCCACGTTCGGGTAGAGCTTGCGGCTGATGAAGTAGTCGTCCTGCAGCGCGATTTCCTCGAGCCTGAGCGCGAGCTCGAACAGCGGATTGTCCTTCTGGCCGAGCTTTTCCAGGACCTGGTGGCACATCGCGCGGATGATCGTCGCGCGCGGGTCGAAGTTCTTGTAGACGCGGTGGCCGAAGCCCATCAGCCGCACGCCGCCGGCCTTGTCCTTCACGCGCGCGAGGAATTCCGGCACGTGGCTGACGTCGCCGATCTTCTCCAGCATGTCGAGCACGGCCTCGTTCGCGCCGCCGTGCGCCGGGCCCCAGAGCGCCGAGACGCCCGCCGAGATTGCGGCATAGGGATTGCAGCCGGTGCTGCCGGCGAGCCGCACGGTCGAGGTGCTGGCGTTCTGCTCATGGTCGGCATGCAGGATGAACAGCAGGTCGAGCGCCTTCGCGTGCAGCGGGTCCACGGTGTACGGCTCGCAGGGCACGGAGAACAGCATGTGCAGCATGTTGCTGCAGTAGTCGAGGTCGTTGCGCGGATAGACGAAGGGCTGGCCGAGCGAATGCTTGTAGGCGGCCGCCGCGATGGTCGGGAGCTTCGCAATGATGCGGTGCGAGAAGATCTCGCGATGGCGGTCGTCGTTGATGTTCGTCGTGTCGTGGTAGAAGGCCGCGAGTGACGCGACGATCGCCGCGACCATCGCCATCGGGTGTGCGTTGTGATGAAAGCCGCTGTAGAGCCGTGACAGCGACTGGTTCAGCATCGTGTGCCGCGTGATCGAGTGCGTGAACGAGTCGAGCTCGGCGGCGCTCGGCAGCTCGCCTTTCAGCAGCAGATAGGAAACCTCGAGGAAGTTGCTCTGCGCCGCGAGCTGCTCGATCGGGTAGCCGCGATAAAGCAGCGTGCCGGCATCGCCGTCGATGAAGGTGATCTTGCTCTCGGTCGAGGCCGTCGCCAGGAATCCCGGGTCGAAGGTGAACGCGCCGTGGTCGCGGAACAGGGTCGCAATGCTGATGACTTCGGGGCCGACCGTGCCCGACAGCGCCTCGAGCTCGCTGCTCTTGCCGGTCGCCAGGTTCTTCAGCTGGTACTTGCCTTTGCTCATTCGACTCCGCTCGATCGTCCGCCGGTCAGGGTTTCACGGGAAGCCATGATACGCCCGAAGCATCCCCTAGAATGTGCGCATGAGCACGGCGATCGCCCTCTACGTCCACCTTCCGTGGTGCGTCCGCAAGTGCCCGTACTGTGATTTTAATTCACATGCGGCGCCGGAGCGCATTCCCGAGATGACCTATGTCAAGGCGCTGCTGGCCGATCTCGATGCCGACCTGGATCTCGCCGCCGGGCGTACCGTCACGAGCATGTTCCTCGGCGGCGGAACACCCTCTCTGTTCGGCACGGAGGCCATCGGCACCCTGCTCGCTGGCATCGCCTCCCGGCTGCCATTGGCCCCGGATGTCGAGATCACCATGGAGGCCAACCCGGGAACGGTCGAGCACGGCCGCTTCGAGGGCTATGCCGCGGCGGGCGTCAACCGCGTATCGCTGGGAGCGCAGTCCTTCGATGCGCTTCAACTCAAGGCTCTGGGTCGCATCCACGGACCGGAGGAAATCGGCATCGCCGTTTCCGAGCTGCGCGCCGCCTCGATCACGAACTTCAACCTGGACCTGATGTATGCGTTGCCGGAACAGGCGACGGCCGGGGCACTCTCGGATCTCGCCGCCGCCATCGCGCTCGAGCCTGCGCATCTGTCCCACTATCAGCTGACGCTCGAGCCGGGCACGGCCTTCTATCACCGCCCGCCTCCGCTTCCGGACGACGACCAGGCTTTTGAAATGCAGCTGGCCTGCCAGCAGATGCTCGACGGAGCCGGTTACGCGCAGTACGAGGTGTCGGCTTACGCCCGCCCCGGCAGGCAATGCCGCCACAATCTCAACTACTGGCGCTTCGGCGACTACCTCGGCATCGGCGCCGGCGCCCACGGCAAGGTCACGATGGGCGAGCAGGTCATCCGCACCGAAAAGGTGCGGATGCCGCGCGAATTCCTGCAGCGTGCCGCCACAAGCGCAGGCGTGCGCCGGACGGTGCCGGTGGCGGAGCTGCCGTTCGAGTTCATGCTGAACGCGCTGCGCCTGACCGACGGTTTCCCGGCCGGTGAATTCGAGCGCATCACCGGCCTCGCTGCCGATGTTGTCGAGCCGACATTCACGGCGCTCGAAAGCCGCGGACTGATCGCCCGCAGCGACGGCCTGGTGCGCCCCACGGAACTCGGATTCCGTTTCCTCAACGACCTGCAGGCCGCATTTCTGCCCGTCACGGCGTAAGCGCTGTCGGTTGCTTCGACGCCGACGCGGCTGGAGGAAACCGGACCCAGGCTGCCGAGTAACTCGCCGCATTGGGTCCAATGATGGACATCATGTAGAACGAACCCCAATGCACGAGCAGTGAGCCGTCCTCGGCCCGGCCAAACCGGAGGGTCGTGCGTGTGTATTCGTAATCGACGCCGCCGTCGATCGCTTTCAGCATTAATTCTGAATCGCGGCATCGCCGGCGCGCGGGCAGATCGAATTTTCTCGAGCTGCCGTCGGCGAGCGCTGCCTCGACCAGCAGCCTGTCTCCCGCGACCTGCAGATGGATCGTCCGGTAGGGATCCATGGCGGGATCATAGAAAGTCGAGCCCAGACGACTGTCAGTCTCGCCCTCCTGATAGTTGTCACCCCAGATATTCAGCAAGTTCGCGAGACTGTGGTCATTCCGTATCTGGCTGCCGTCCTTGGCTTTTGCGAAACCTTCGCCGGCGTTCTGGTAGTCCCCGTCGATGACCGGGCATTCGCCCGATCTCGTTTTCACCTGCCGGGCCCAGGATTCTCCGTACACCGCCGGTTTCACCGAGATGCAACCCGAGCTGAGCGCACAGACGAGGACTATGGCGAGATAACACCGTCTGGCATTGTGACTGGGCATGTTGAATCCTGCCTGCTATGGCGCGAACGTTGTCAATTGCTCCGGCGCTGCCGTGGCCGGTGCAAACCTGATCCAATCCACCTCACCGCCCGCCATCACGGGCCACCAAAGGAACAACATCGCGCCGACTTCTGACTTTCGTACGAGCAGCGAACCATCCTGAGCCCGGCCCAACGAGAGCGTGTTGTGTTCGACAAAACTCCCGAGCAACTTCAGGGTCCCCGTCCCGTCCCAGTTCGTTTCCACAAGCAGCGTTGAATCCTGACATTGCTGGCGTATCGGTAGATCAAACCCCTCGATGCCACCATCAGCGCGCGATACTTCCATGTGGAGCTTGCCATCCATGAGTTGCAGGCGAACCGATTGGTACCAATTCATGGACGGATCGTCGAAGGCCGGGCCAAGGCGGGTTTCATCCGCGGGCTCCAGGTGGTCGTAACCAACGTTTAGAAGGCGGGTCAAACTGCGAGTGGTGCGCTTGAGCGTGTCGCCCCTGGCTCTATGGAACTCTTCGCCGGCATTCTGGTATGTCCCGTCGATGGTGGGACAGGTGCCGCGCGCCACTTTCACCTGCTCTGCCCAGGAGTCATCGTAAACAGGCCTTGTGACGCATCCGGAAGCAAGCGCGCAGGCCAGGATCACGGAAAGGACTGAGTACTTGGTCCTGATCTGAAGCATGTCGATCGCTCCCTTCTACGGCTTGACTGCAGACAATTGTTCCGGCGCAGGCTCCGGTCCGGCCGGCCGGAACAGAGTCCAGCTCTTGTCGGAGCCCGCGACGATGGGCATCCACATGACGAACGCCATTCCACTGGAGGCTTCGAGCACGAGCAGGGAACCGTCTTCGGCCCGGCGCAGGGCGATGGTGTTACGGGTCGCCATGCTCGCGATCAGGGCGGTTCCGTTGTCCCAGGCCGCTTTCAGCAGCACGGAGGAGTCGCGGCAGCCCTGGTGCCTTGGCAGGTCGAAATCCCTGCTGCTGCCATCGGCACGCAGTGCGACAACATGCAGCTCTTCCTTTTCGAGATGCAGCTGGACAGTCTTGTACGCATCCTCGGCAGGGTTCTCGAAGGTGTAGCCAAGCGACTCGCCTTCCCTTTGCTGGGCGTGAGACCCGAGCAGATAAGCCAGGCTGATCGCCTGGCGTTCGTATGTGCCGCCGGAGAACCGCTCGCCGCCGTTCTGATAGTCCCCATCGATGACCGGGCATTCGTTGGCCGCCAGCTTTACCGGTTCAGCCCAGGTATCCCCGTAGACGGGCTTGAATGAAATACAGCTCGAGTTGAACGCGGCGCCAAGAATCACCGCGAAGCAGGCGCCTTTCGTGCTGATGTGAAGCATGTCGATCCCTCCTCCCAAGACCTGGCGCCATGGTTGGCGCATGCTCCCGGGAAGTCCTGAGGCATGCCTGTAGCTCAGCTGATGTCTGGCTGAAGTCCGCCGGATAGAAGGATCAGCCGGACTAAAGCCCGCCATCAGGACCGGATCGCAGGCGCCCGCGGATCATTCCTCCGCACTTTTCGCAAGGGAGGAATCGCCATGTTTCGAGGTTCAACCGTATCCATCGGTGTCCTGGCCCTGTTGCTGACCGCCTGCGCCGGTACGCCGAAGGAGCCGAACCAGTACGGGCATCAATTCGACTATTCCTACAAGCCTCCCGCGGAGGTCAGCGCGGCCGATGCGGAGGAATGCGGCAGGCGCGCGAACGATGCGGCCATGAAGGAGGCATCCACGGTCAGCGACCGGGCGGCCATCATTTTTGGTCCGGTCGGCGCGATGGTTCAGCTCAGCCGCGTGAAGCACAAGCTGAACTCGACCTATGAGGAGGTCATGAAGTCCTGCCTGGGAGAGAAGGGTTACGAGCTGAAGGAGAGGGCCTTGCCGTCCGCTAGTGACAGCTGATCGATCCGGCTGTGCGCTGGCATTGCGATGGCCAGCCGAATCGATCCCAGAAGGCATCGAGGCGGAACCTGGTCACGACTTCGCTGAATCGCGGGAGCTGACGCAGTCCGGCCGCTTCATGCGACAGGAGGAACTCGAGCTCCCGCGTGCGCAATGTCGCCCGCGACAGCAGGAACTTCAGCGCGCGCTCGTTCTGTTGCGTCAGCACGAGCGCGCCGAGCTGCATCAATTCGTCGAGCTGGCCGGTCGCGGCAGCGCGTTCGATGGCGGTCCCGGCGGCCGCTCCGCGGCCGGGATCGCGGATGGCGGAAACCGTGACTGGCACCCAGTCGTCCGGCTGTCCGCGACGCCGCTGGACCGCGACCAGGGATTTCTGCAGCTCGTCGAATTTGCGCTGTCGCACCAGGATCATCATCGGCAATTCGGGCGCGGCCGTCGGTGTCAGGCCGAGCTCGCGCGAGAGCGCGAGGTATCGCTCCGCTTCCTTGTCCTGGTCGGCCCACAGGTGGAGCACCGCGAGGCGCAGGTTGGCCGCGGGAGACAGGGGATCGTTGGCCAACGCCAGGCGCGCTTCCTTCCAGGCCCCCACGCCCTGCCCGGTCGCTCCCAGCATTTGCGAATACAGCAGGCGCAATTCCGTGTCGTCCGGACTCGCGCCGAGCGCAGCGCGAAACGCTTCGTCCGCCTCGATCCAGTGATTGCGCTGCAGTTCGAGGGCCGCGCGGACCGCATGGACCTCGGTCGACATCGCGGTCTGTCGTGCAACGACCGCGAGCGCCTGGTCGGCCCGCGCAAGCGCGGCCTGGGCCTCAACGGGCGCCATGTCAGCCAGCAGCGAGCAGGCGAATGCGAGTGCCAGCTGGGCGCGCAGGAATGCGGGATCTGCAGCGACCGACTGCTCGAGGAGCGTGATCGCCGCACGCACGCCGTCTTCGCCGCGGCGGGCGAGTTGCTGGCGGCCCTGCAGGAACAGCCGATAGGCGTCGGCATTGGCTGGCCCGGCCGACGGCAGGGAACCCTGGCCGGGATCCGCCCCAGCCGGCAGATGGGTGCGCAGCGCCTCGGTCACGGCGGCCGCAATCTCGGCCTGCACGCCGAACAGGTCCCCCAGGCCGCGATCGTAGGACTCCGCCCAGAGTTCCGTGCCCGATTCGCTGTCGGACAGGTGCATCGTCACCCGCAGGCGCGCACCGTCCGCGCGAACGCTGCCGGTCACCACGTGGGTGGTGCCGAGTACGCGCGCGATTTCGCCGAGATCGGCGTCACGGCTGTTGAGATTCTGCGTCGAGTTGCGCGCCACGACGCGCAAGCCGTTCACATGCGACAGGTTGACCGTCAATTCTTCCGTCAGCCCGTCGGCGATGTAGCGGTCGTCCGGCGCCGTGCCGAGATATTCGAGCGGCAGCACTGCCAGCCTGAGCGGACCGGCATGACCGGCCGCATCGCCTTCCTGGCCGCCGTTGCGCATGACGAGCCACGCCGCAAGGCCAAGGGCCACAGCGACGCCCGCGATGCCGAAGCCCTGGGCCAGGCGCCGGTGGCGAACCGGAATCGGCAATTCGAGCGCCTCGACGGCGGCGACCAACGCATAGCCGACACGCGGAATCGTGCGTATGAATCGGGGCTCGTTGGCGTCGTCGGCGAACTGGGATCGCAGCAGCGACACGGCCCGCGACAGCACCTCGTCGCTGACCACCCGGCCGTTCCACACTTCGTTGATGAACTGTTCGCGCGTGACGACGCCCGGGGCATGCTGGGCGAGGCACAGCAGGACGCCCATCGTCTTCGGTTCGAGCTGGACGCTCTGCCCGGCATTCTGGAGCGTGCAAAGATCGGGGCGAACCAGCCAGCCGCCGAGCCGGAAACCGCGCGCCAGCCATGGTCTTCCCGTGGAATCGTTGCTGCCGAGCGCGCGGGCGATATGGCTGGTGCCGCTTTTGTCCATCGTCGCCGACAATGCGGCTTGCACCGCGATTTCTCGTCAAAGTATGCGCCCCGCATGCCCCCTGCAAGCCGCTCCTGGGCGCCGTCGGGAACCCTGAAAGCGCCGGGGCGACGTCCCGGAGTTGTACACAGCGCCCTCGGGGGTCGCGCCGCAGAGGGACTTTGGAGACATTGTTACTGATGTGCCTTAACTGGACCTATCTAAGCCATTGTTCTTACTTGGGAAAAGTGGCTGGTCAAAAATTAGGCAATTCATCAAATAAGCGCGTTCCCGCGATTCGTTGATCTCACGGGCGCCTCTCATCCACAGAGTTATCCACATAATTTGTGGATAAAGTAAAAACCCGCGCAGATTCGTGGACTTAGAAGGCCAGATTCGCGGTCTCAGCGGGGGTCTTCAGGGCCGCGGTCAGTCCTGATAGACTGCGCGCCCTTTTCGCAGGACCTCACCAGGATCGCAGTCATGAAGACGGACGTTCATCCGAAATACACGGAAATCACCGTCACCTGCACTTGCGGGAACACGTTCCAGACGCGTTCCACGCTCGGTGCGAACCTCGACATCGAAGTTTGCTCGAACTGCCATCCGTTCTACACCGGCAAGCAGAAGATGCTCGACTCCGGTGGCCGCGTCGACCGCTTCCGCAAGAAGTACGGCCTGAAGTAAGCCGCCGCAAGGTCGGTCAACTTTCCCGCCCCCGGCCCGTCTAAGCTGGACCGGAGGATCACATGCCGAAGCTGCCAGGCAAGCTGCTGACTTTCTGCGCCGCCGCGCTCCTGTTCGCGGGCGCGATGAACACGGTCGCGTCCGCGGCCGAGGAGCCCAAGGCCGCGCCGGCGACCACCGAAGAGGCCAAGATCGAGAAGCCGAAGAAGCCGAGCCGCGAAGTCCGGCAGGCGCAGGCGATCCATGCCCAGATCATCCAGGCGATGGGCGTGCACGAAGACCTGGAACTGCAGGAATACGTGCAGCGGATCGGCGAGAAAGTCGCCAAATTCAGCGCGCGGCCGGATCTCGACTGGAAGTTCACGATCGTGGACACCGATGTCGTCAACGCCTTCGCGACCCAGGGCGGTTACGTCTACATTTCGCGCGGCATCCTGCCCTATATGCAGAACGAGGCCCAGCTCGCAGCCGTGCTGGGCCACGAGGCCGCGCACATTGCCGCGAAGCACATGCAGGCCCAGAAGAAGAAGACGGCGCTGGCCAACATCGCGAGTGCGGCGACCGCGATCTTCACGGGCATTCCCCAGCTCGCCGACCTGACCAACCTGGCGGGCGCCGCGATCATCAGCGGCTACGGTCGCGAGGCCGAGCTGGAAGCGGATCACCTGGGCGCCGAATACATGGCCAAGGCAGGCTACGATCCCAAGGCGATGATCGAAGTGCTCTCGTCATTGAAGGACCAGGAAATCTTCGAGCGCGAGCGCGCGCGCATCGAGAAGCGCGAGCCGCACATCTATCACGGCACGTTTGCGAGCCATCCCGACAACGACACGCGCCTGCAGCAGGCGGTCGCGACGGCCGCCACCATCGACGTGAATTCGACCGTCGATACATCCAATGAGCAAGGATTCCTGAAGGAGATCAGCGGACTGCCGGTCGGCTCGAGCCGCCGCCAGGGCATGATCCGCGACAACCGGTTCTATCACGCGGACTACCAGCTGACGATGGCATTCCCGAAGGGCTGGCAGATCGTCAACGAGCCGGAGCAGATCCTGGCCATCGGCCCGAACAAGGAGCACTTCATGGAGCTCCGGGCCCAGGCGCCGCCGTCGGATGTCACGGACCCGCGCGATTTCGCGATGCGCGGACTTGCCAACAAGCGGCTCGAACGTCCGGAAAGCCTCGATATCAACGGGCTCCATGCCTGGACCGCGATCGTGCACGGCGATCCGTCGCCGTTCGGCCAGTCCACCAATGTCCGTTACATCATCATCTACTACAACAATCTCATGTGGGTCTTCAAAGGCGCGAGTCGCTCGGGCTCCGTGACGACGCCCGCCGGCGATCCGTTCTTCCTGTCCACGGCACAGACCTTCCGCCGCATGCGCACCAACGAATTCCCGCTGGCCGAGCCGTATCGCCTGCACATCGTCAAGGCCGTCACGGGCGACACGATCGAGGAACTCGCGAAGACTTCAGCGATCCAGAAATACCCGGTCCAGCAGTTGCGGCTGTTCAACGACCTGTACCCCGACGGCGAGCCGAAGCCCGGCGCCTGGATCAAGGTCGTCGAATAACGGAATCCGCGCCTACCAGCCGGCCTTGCGCATCCGCGAGGCGAGGAGCGCGAGCGCCTGGCCGCGATGGCTCGCGCGGTTTTTTTCCGGCTGGGAGAGCTCGGCGACTGTGCGGCTGCCGCCGGCGACGATGAACAGCGGATCGAATCCGAATCCGCCGGCACCGCGCAGCTCGTGGCCGATGCGGCCTTCCCAGGCGGCTTCCGCGACTACCGGATGCGGATCGGCAGCGTCCCGCACGAAGACCATCGCACAGCGATAGCGCGCGCCGCGCCGGTCGTCGGGTATTCCTGCAAGCTCAGAGAGCAACAGCGCATTGTTTCCGGCCTCGCTCGGTGCCGGTTCGGAATAGCGCGCCGAATGAATGCCCGGGCGGCCGCCCAGCGCATCGACCTCGAGGCCGGAATCGTCGGCGATGGCCGGCAGCCCGGAGTGCGCCGCCGCATGGCGCGCCTTGATCAGCGCATTGGCGACGAATGTCGTTCCGTCCTCGACGGGCGGCTCGATGCCGAGCTCGCCCTGCGCGACGACTTCGAGTTCGTGGGCGGCAAGGATCGCGCGCAACTCGACGAGCTTGCCGGGATTGCCGGTCGCGAGCACCACGCGTCTCATCGGTTGCGTCCGCTTCAGCCGGCCCGCGCCTCGTTCTGCAGCGCGCACAGCCGGCCGATGCCGCCGGCCGCGAGATCCAGGAGCGCGTCGAGTTCCTCGCGCCGGAACGCGTGGCCCTCGGCCGTGCCCTGCACCTCGATGAAGGCGCCGCCGGAATTCATCACGACATTCATGTCGGTCTCCGCCTCGGCGTCCTCGGCGTAATCGAGATCGAGCACCGCCATCCCGCCGACGATGCCGACCGAGACAGCCGCGATCTGGCCGTGCAGCGGGTTGCGCTCGAGCTGGTTGCGGGCCATCAGCGTGTCCACGGCATCCGCAAGCGCCACAAAGCCGCCCGTGATCGCCGCCGTGCGCGTGCCGCCGTCGGCCTGCAGCACGTCGCAGTCGATGGTGATGGTGCGCTCGCCGAGTGCGCCGAGATCGATGCAGGCGCGCAGCGAGCGCCCGATCAGGCGCTGGATTTCCTGCGTGCGCCCTCCCTGCTTGCCGCGCGCCGCCTCGCGGGCGGTGCGCGTGTGGGTCGCGCGCGGCAGCATGCCGTACTCCGCGGTCAGCCAGCCGCGGCCGCTGTTGCGCAGGAAATGCGGCACGCCGTTCTCGACGCTCGCGGTGCACAGCACGCGCGTCGCGCCGAACTCCGCGAGCACCGAGCCCTCGGCATGCGCGGTATAGCGGCGCGTAAACCGCACCGGCCGCAACTGATCAGCCGCCCGCCCGCTCGCGCGCATCAGGTTCTCCGGAATCCCGTCAAGTGCGCCAGCACAGGCCGGCGGCCGAGACATTGTCGCTGTGCGGCGCGGATGCGACCATGGCGCGCTCGGCGAGCGCCTTGAGCGACTCGCTGCAGCTGCCGTTGCCGGGCCGCCAGAATCCCGCGATCTCGCTGTCCTTGAGGTTCGCCCAGATGCCGTCGGTGCAGACCATCAGCACGTCGCCGTCGGCAAGCGCCTGGCGCTTCGAAATGGACATCTCGGGCAGCACCGGTTCGCCGCCCAGGCAGCACTCGACGTAATTGCGCATCGGGTGGCCCGGAATTTCCTCCTCGCGGATCGTGCCCTCGCGCAGGAGCTGCTCGACGTGGCTGTGGTCGCGCGTGCGCGCGATCACCGCACCGCCGCGCAGGTGGTAGACGCGGCTGTCGCCGACGTGCGCCCACCAGGCCTCGCCGCGCTGCACCAGGCAGACGGCGCAGGTCGCGCGCGGCCGCAGGTCCATCGGCAGCTTGACGCCGATCGTGACGATCGCGGAGTGGGCGCGGCCGAGGGCCAGGTGCAGGAAACCGAGCGGGTCGAACAATGGCTTCGGCAGGTGGTTGAACATGTCCAGAATGACCCGGCAGCCGGTTTCCGCGGCGCGCGCGCCGTGAGCGTGGCCGCCCATGCCGTCCATCGCGACGAGCAGCACCGAGCCATCGCCGGCCGCGACTGCGGTGCGATCCTGGTTGTCCTCGCGATCGCCCATGAGGCTGACGTCCGCGAACTCGAGCTGCACGCATCCCCCTGAAATCTGCGGGCCCGGCCCGTCTGCTAGACTGCCGCGCAGCTTACAACACCGGCTCACGGCTGGCCCGGGGATGCAGGACAAATGTTAAAGAGCATGACTGGCTTCGCCCGCTGTGAGCGGACGACGGCGGCGGGCGTGCTCGCGTGGGAGCTGCGGGGAGTCAATCACCGCTACCTCGAGGTCGGGCTGCGCCTGCCGGAGGAACTGCGGAGCGCCGAGGGAGATTTCCGACAGGCAATCGCCGCATCCGTGCGCCGCGGCAAGGTGGACGCGACTTTCTACCTGCGCCCGGCTGCCGCGGGTGCCCGCGAGATCGAACTCGACGACCGATTGCTCGACCGCCTGGTCGAGAACGCCCTGCTGGTGCAGCGTCGTCTCGGCGCCGCGGGCCACATCGACGCCATGGACCTGCTGCGCTGGCCCGGCGTGATCCGCGATCCGGAACGCGACACGGCGCCGCTAGTCGCGGCCGCACAGGGCCTGCTCGCCGAGGCGGTCATGGCATTCCAGGCATCGCGCGCGAACGAGGGCGAACGCATCGCCGAAATGCTGATGACGCGCGCGCGGGCCATGCAGAGGATCCTGAAACAGGTTGCCGTCCGGCTGCCGGAAGTGCATGCGCGGATCCGCGCGCGGCTCCAGGAACGGCTCGCCACGCTGACCGGCGAGGGCAACCCCGAGCGGCTCGAGCAGGAAATCGCGATGCTGGTGCAGAAGATGGATGTGGCCGAAGAACTCGACCGGCTGCAGAGCCACGTCGAGGAGCTGACCAAGTCGCTCGCCGCCGACGAGGCGGTCGGCCGCAAGCTCGACTTCCTGATGCAGGAATTCAACCGCGAGGCGAATACGCTGTCGTCAAAATCCCAGGATGTGGAGACGACGCGATCGGCGGTGGAACTGAAGGTGCTGATCGAACAGATGCGGGAGCAGATCCAGAACGTTGAGTAATCCCCAAGCAGGGCGTGATTCTATGCGACTGGCTCTATCGTGTTGTGGCGCAGCAGCCTGTATCGCCCTCTTTCCGGCTGCGACCTCTTCGCAGCAGTTGCCGTTTGGAGATCTGCCGCCCGGGGTGGTCGCGCCGAGCCTTGGTTGCGGCGCGGCCGATCTCGACACGGCCTCACGGAAGAACTGCTTGCTCGCAGAATTGCGTTACACCGATCGGAATCTGAACGAGAAATACGCGGCGCTGCGCAAGAAACTCCCGCGCGCCGAGGCATCTGCTTTGCGAAAATCGCAGCGAGAATGGCTGAAGCGGCGCGACGCTTCATGCAGCATCGCCACCCGCGCGCGTGACCGCGACCAGTGGCTCGTCGATGTTGCCGGAAACGAGGCGCAGGCAACCTGTGTAGTCCAGCTGGCACAGAGGCGCATCACCGAACTGGAGCAGATGTATGAGCAGGTCGGCACGCCGCCGACGATATTGGAAGTAGTCCCCGGGTCCCAACCGCCCGAGCTGACTTCGGGCGAGGCAACTCCGCTCAGTAGCCCTGTCGATGACTATTTGGTCCGATCGGCGCGCACCCGCAATGCCGGAAAGTTCTATTTTGAAGTGGTGGTGGACCCCGGGCTCGTCCAGGGGAAACTGGAGGCGAGCCTCATCACGCGCATCAGCGATGGCCAACACTGGGTCGGCTCGATGTATCACATTCGACCGCAAGACCTCGTATTAAACGTCGGGGCGGATTCCAAGATCACCTTCAAGGGTGGCAAATTTGGCGACGTTCGCCTGCCGAAAGCAGTCATTGGCGTAGCTGTTGACCTCGATACCGGACGACTCTATCGCCACCACAATGGAATTTGGCAAGACGACGCCATGCCTGGCAGCCCAAATGGATTTGCGCTGCCGCGCGCAGCCGAATTTGCAGCGGAGTTGTTCTCCAGCGTGCAGCTGAAGCCGCTTGTCGACCAGGGCATCGTGACGGCGAACTTTGGTGGAACGCCGTTCGTAGGTCAGCTGCCTGCGGGTTACGTTGGATTTGACGCGGCAGAGGAGGCCGCCGGCGTCCCAGGCGGAACGCAAGACGTGAAGATATTCGCGCCACGCGAAAACGTCGCGGGCGTCGCGCAGGAGCGGTGGGTCCAGCGCTATTGGGAGTGGGCGCGTTCGTTCCCGCCCGGCGAAAGCCCGTCCCAGGACACGACGGGATTTCGATGTGGGGCAGGGCAAAGTGGCCCAGTGTGGTTTCTGACGGGAAGTTCGGAATCGAAACCGGTTCGGCGCGAATGCACGGTATCAGAAGGAAAAGTATTGTTGGTTCCCGTAGCCAATACCCTGGCGCAGGCAACTTCCAATTCGCAGGGGAATTGCGATCGTCTGCTCATATCGCTCAATCAATTCGCTTCAGGTGTGACGAATTTGCGCCTGAAGATGGATTCCACGGTGCTGGACAGGCCGGAACGGTTTCTGCTCGGAACAGGATGTTTTGCTTTGCAGGATCTGTCTTCCGGGCGCAATGGGCTTGCAGCCGGCACCGGCTACTGGGTTTTCATCGGGCCGCTAACCAAGGGACGGTATCAGCTCGAATTCGGCGGTACGTTCACGACACATGAATTCCGTCAGGACGTCCAGTACGTGCTCCATGTGCAATAACACCAGCGTGCGATCAGGCACCGTGGGGATGCTCGTTTGCCTGGCTGCCGTCGCCTCCGCACAGACACCGGAATCGGCAACTTGCTCGATTGCCGAAGGCCTGCAAGGCGACCTGGAAGTCCACCACGTCGGTTCGTACGACGGCACATCCCAATTGGGAGCGGCAATAAAGCTCGACGACAGCGGACACGAGGTCAAGAAAATCGACGTATTGGTGAACCTGCCTGGGAAAGCCGTTGTGCTGGTCCTGTCTGCCTATGATCCCGTCGTATGGAATGTCGCCTGGACTCCCGATACACGCATTGCGGGGGCGGTGGTATCGGGTTACCACGGACAGGCGATATTGGGAATCTCAAAATCGGTGCCCTTCTACCTGCGAACGAATGCGACCTCAGAGCAGGACGATGCGAAGGGCGTGCATCCGGGCTGCCCCTATTTCTACAAGTACAACGGAGAATCGAACGATCGCACAACACAAACCATTCAGAAAATTACCGGCAGGCCGGTCACGCGCTTCTACGAGGCGCCGCGAAACGGCGTCACACTGGTCGGTGACCTCATGCCCAGCACCCTTTCCGATCTGATTTCCTCACCGGACTTTCGGCTCGAAGATTTCGTGTTGACTCACAAGCCAGGCGAGGTTCCGGCTGGTCGACGTGGCCTGGATGAGTTGATCAAGCGCGGGTATCTTCGGCAAGCCTCGCCAAAAGATGTCCAGTCTTTTGAGAAATCCGGGGTCGCGGGAATCCTCCGCGGGCAGCCTTCTTACGTAGTGCTCAAACCGGTCACAATGCCCGATGGCTTGTACGGCGCGAATTCCGTCAACATTCTTGTGCCGGAAGGCATCCCTGTTCCGAACGGACCTCGGGGCCACAACAGATTCTTCCAGTACGGACAAAGTTCGTGCGAAGGGCCGGGATGCTGACGGACCACCTGGAACCGCGATGTGCAGTCTCGGTGCCGGGCCGCAGGTTCGCAGTCATTGCGCGTGCGCTGTGGGGGGAGGAAGTAGCGTCACGACGATCAAGCAATAACTGCGAGCCTGCGACCCGGCACCTGCCTGGCGGCACCGCCACAGGCGGGCCTCATGATTCAATGCGCTTGGCGATGACGACCACTTCGGGCAGGGTCACTGCCGCAGCGGAGGTCAGGATGTCGCGCTCGTAGACCACCTTCTCGTTGAAAGCCAGGCCATTGCTGACCACACCGGCGAGGGTGGCTACCAGCACCGCCGCCAGACCCGTGTTGCGAATCGTCGAATAAGCGTTCATCTCCATCTCCTGTATTCCGGTTTGAAAAAGACCTGAAAAAAAGCTGTCAATGTTCGATCGAGACTCTGGACTTCGGGCGCGAATCGAACAAACGCGATATCTGACGCTGGGTTAAGGGAATCTTGACCCTCGCCGGCGCCACCGCCGGCAGCAGCCGCAGCTCCGGGGTCGCCGCGCGGCCGCCGATCAGCTCGGCATGGCGGCTGCCGCCCTCGGCCAGGATGTCCAGGAAGCTCATAAAACCCTGCAAATGACCGTACATGACCTTTCTCCTCGGTTCGGGCAGTCGGGCAAACGCGCCCTTCCGTCCCTGTTCGGGCTAGACTTTGCGGGCAGGGCGTTTTTCGAACAAACGCATTAACTCAAGCTCGGTTAAGGGAAACTTTGGTCGCTTCCGCCTATGGCCGATTGCCGCTGAACGCGCTTCGCGTATTCGAGGCCGTGGCCTCGCGGCTGAGTTTTGCGGAGGCTGCCGAGGCCCTGAATGTGACGCCTGCCGCAGTCAGCCAGCAGATCAAGGCGCTCGAGGATTACCTGCAGATGCCGGTGCTGCGCAGGAGCGGCCGCAAGGTCGAACTGACGCCGGAAGGCGCGCGCCTCTTGCCCGGCATCCGCGCCGGGCTCGACTCGCTGGTCGTGGCGCTGCGCGAAATGCGGATGATGCGCGCGAGCGGGATCATCAATGTCAGCACGCTATCGTCGTTGATGCAGAAATGGATGACGCCGCGGCTGCATCGGCTGCACGCGAAGTTTCCCGACCTGCAGGTGGACTGGCACACGTCGCGCGAGGCCGTGGATTTCACGCGCAGCGATTTTCACGCGGCCGTGCGGCTCGGCGAGGAAAAGGCGATTGGGCTCGACTACGAGAAACTGATGGACGAATGGATCGTCGTCGTGGCCTCGCCGGAACTCTACAAGCGCCACGGTTCGATCGACGATCGCGAGAGTCTCGCGGGCATTCCGATGCTGCAGGCGAAGGACGAGCCCTGGCAGCGCTTCGAGAAGAGCGCTGCGCCGACACCCTGGCCCGCGGGCCCGACGATCATTGACGATTCGGTCAGCGTGCTTTCGGCGGTCATCGAGGGGCTCGGCTACGCGCCGGCGCGCTGGTCGATCGCCGCGCACGACCTGCAGGCCGGCCGCGTCGTGCTCGCGAGCAAGATCATCGTCCCATCGCGATTCCGCTACTGGTTCGTGTGCCCGCCCTCGTATTCCGACCTGCCGATGGTCTGCGCGCTGCGCCAATGGCTCAAGGAAGAGGCTGACGCGTTCCCGACGCCCGAGGACTGGCTCAAGAACAAGCGTTGACTTAATTCGGCCGCGGCGGCGCTTGTCATCGAAGCGTCACGCCACCGTCATCTCCCGGCCATCTTCGCCATCGAAAATGGTGCCGCCAACAGGCGGTACACGATGCGCATTGCAGTCATTACTGAAACGTATCCACCGGAAGTCAACGGCGTCGCATTGACCGTGCATGGTCTCGTCGCGCGCATGGCGGCCGACGGACATGAACTGATGTTGGTGCGCCCGCGCCAGCCGGGAGTCTCGGCCCTCCCACTCCCCCAGCCGATTGACGAACTGCTGGTCGCGGGCGCGGGCCTGCCGAGATATCCAGGCCTGCGATTCGGCTTTCCGGCCGGCGCACTGCTGCACCGGCGATTCAGTGCACGGCGGCCGGATGCCGTCTACGTTGCTACCGAAGGTCCGCTCGGCTGGTCCGCCGTGCGCGCCGCGCGGCGTCTCGGCATTCCGGTCGCCACCGGCTTTCATACGCGCTTTGACGCCTACGCCGGTGCCTACGGACTCGGACTGCTGGAACCCGCTCGTGCGCCACTGGTTGCGCCGCCTGCACAACGCCTCGGGCGCCACCGTCGTGCCGACCGAGGAACTGCGCGCCTGGCTGGAGCGCCGCGGTTTCCGCCGCGTGCGAGTGGTCGCCCGCGCCGTGGACACGGCGCTCTTCGATCCGGCGCGCCGCGATGCCGGCCTGCGCGCGCGCTGGGGCGTCGCCGAGCATGCGCTCGCAGTCATTTACCTGGGGCGCATCGCCGCCGAGAAAAACCTCGGCCTGGCGGTCGACGCTTTCCGGCAGATCCAGCTGTGCCAGCCTGCGGCGCGCTTCGTCTGGGTCGGCGCCGGTCCGGAGGCGGGGCGCCTGCGCCGCGAGCATCCGGATTTCGTGTTCGCAGGGTTGCGGCTCGGCGAAGATCTCGCCTCTCATTTCGCTTCCGCCGATCTCTTCCTGTTCCCGAGCCTGACCGAGACCTTCGGCAACGTCACGCTCGAAGCGATGGCGAGCGGCGTGCCGACCATCGCCTTCGACTACGGCGCGGCCCGTCAGCACCTGCGCGACCGTGAGCACGGCCGCCTCGTCGCGCCCGGCGATGCCTCCGGTTTCATCGACGCCGCGGCGGCGGTGGCCGGCAATGCGTCGGCACGGCGCGACATGGGGATTGCGGCGCGACGGACCGCACTGTCGTTGCGGCCGGACCAGGTCGCCCGCGATTTCGTCGGCATGCTCGCGGACTTGCCAGTTGGGGCGGTGGCATGACGACTCTGCCAGCCGTTGAAATGCCACTGTGCCGGGCGCTCAATCGCTGGGGCGCACGCGGCGTCGTCCACGGATTCTTTGCGGGCGTGAGCCGGCTTGGCGATGGCGTGTTCTGGTACGCGCTGATGGTGGCGCTGCCGCTCGCCGACGGCTGGCACGGCGCAGCCGTCAGCGCGCAGCTCGCAGCGACCGGACTCGTGTCGCTAGCAATCTATCGCCAGCTGAAGCGCTGGACGCGGCGGCCGCGGCCCTACGCCAGCCACCGGGGCATCATTGCCCGCATTCCGCCGCTCGATCAGTTCAGCTTCCCGTCGGGACACACGCTTCACGCCGTCGCATTCACGGCGATCGCCTGCACCTGGTACCCGGCGCTCGCATGGATACTGGTGCCGTTTTCGACACTGGTCGCCCTGTCTCGCATCGTGCTCGGCCTGCACTACCCGAGCGACGTCGCGGCGGCCGTCGTCATCGGCGCCCTGCTTGCGGCGGGCTCGATGGCCGCCGTGGGCTTTCCGGGCGCGATCCCCGCCTGAACGCATACAATCGGCGCTCGGCGCCTGCATTGCGCGGCGCAGCAACGCGGGAGTTCGCTTCTTGGCAGGCCGCGGTCACCTGTATGTCATCGCGGCGCCGTCCGGCGCCGGCAAGACGAGCCTGATGCGCGCGCTCTTGGAGCGCCGGCCGGCTGTGGCGTTCTCCGTTTCCTGCACCACGCGGGCGCCGCGCGCGAACGAGCAGGACGGACGCGACTACCATTTCATCGATCGCGCGGAATTCGAGCGCCTGATCGCGGCCGATGAATTCATCGAGCACGCCGACGTGTTCGGAAATCTCTACGGCACGCGCAAATCCACCGTGGACGCGGCCCTCGCGGAAGGGCGCGACCTGATCCTCGAGATCGACTGGCAGGGCGCGAGGCAGGTGCGCAAGCGCCTGCCCGAGGCGATCCAGGTCTTCATCCTGCCGCCGTCGCGGAAAGAGCTCGAGACAAGGCTCAGGAAGCGCGCGGCGGACAGCCCGCAGGCCATCGCGCGCCGGCTCGCCGAGTCCGACAGCGAGATCTCGCACTGGCGGGAATTCGACTACGTCATCGTCAACCGGGATTTCGACCGGGCGCTCGCGGAACTCGAGGCGATATTCGACGGCCGCGGCGAGGCGAGCCGCCAGGACCGCCCCGGCCTGCCTCTGCTTGTGAACCAGCTCCTGAAATCGCCTGTCTGACAGCCGAACTGTTTCACATTGGCGACAGTGCGGGCCTTTCCAGCCCCCTGCGGTCGGCTAGCATTGATATCTCGCAGACAGGAGTCTCTTGAATGGCCACAAAGGCCGGTGGAATCAGCCAGTCCCCTGCTGTCAGCAAGCGCTGGCACGCCATTTCGGTCAGGCCGTGCCCGGGCGCCTGCACCGTCGCGACCTCCAGCCGGGACCGCCGCTGGCTGTCCCGCGAGGCCCCCCAGCTGCCGCTGCCGGGTTGCACCCGGCCCGATACCTGCAAATGCACCTACCAGCACCATGAAGACCGCCGTGCCGGCGGCCGCCGGGCCGAGGACACGGACGCGTTCCGCACGCTCGCCCGTCCCGCGAACGAGCGCCGCAGCCACCACGATCGCCGCAGGCAGTCCGACGACGAATAGTTGGCCGGGGTGACCCTGGATCCGGTATGATTTCGGGTCCAGTTGCCTGAAATATCGGTCTTTTCCCATGGCCCGCATCACCGTCGAAGACTGCCTTAACAACATCGACAACCTGTTCGACCTGGTCCTGCTGTCCGCCAAGCGCGCCCGTCAGCTCGCCAACGGCGCGGACGCCCGCGTCGAGTGGGAGAACGACAAGCCGACGGTAGTGGCGCTGCGCGAGATCGCGGACGGCAAGGTCACGATGGCCCTGCTCTCCGAGCCGGATCCCGAGCCGGAGCCGGAGCTGATCCCGGAGAACCCGCTCGATCTCGGCGTCGATTTCCGCGCACCGCAGCTCGGCCTGGGAGACTGACCCCAGGGCGCGCGCGGCGATGAGCTACGCGTCTTCCATCCTCGGGCTGCTGCCTGGCGGAAGACGCGCTCCGGGAATAGCGCAGCTCGTATCCAAGATCGAGGCCTACCTTCCGCCCGACCAGGTCGAGCGGGTGCGCGAGGCCTATGAGTACGCCGAGACCGCGCACAAGGGCCAGAAGCGCCATTCCGGCGAGGCCTACATCACGCACCCGATCGCGGTCGCCGACATCCTGGCGGACCTGCACATGGACGGCGCGACGCTGACGGCCGCGATCCTGCACGACGTGGTCGAGGACACGCCCTCTTCCGCGACCGAGGTCGAGCAGCAGTTCGGCAAGGAAGTCGCCGAGCTGGTGGACGGCGTCACCAAGCTCGACCAGGTCCAGTTCAAGAGCCGCAAGGAAGCGCAGGCCGAGAGCTTCCGCAAGATGATCCTGGCGATGGTGCGCGACATCCGCGTGATCATGGTCAAGCTCGCGGACCGCACCCACAACATGCGGACGCTGTCCGCGATGCCGCCCGAGAAGCGCCGCAGCGTCGCGCGCGAGACGCTCGACATCTACGCGCCGATCGCCAACCGGCTGGGCATCCACTCGATCAAGCTCGAGCTCGAGGACCTCGGCTTCAAGACGCTCTATCCGCAGCGCTACCGCATCATCGAGCGCGAGCTGAAGCGCGCGCGCGGCAACCAGCGCGAATTCCTGCCGAAGATCGTCAAGGCGCTGCGCGGGGCGCTGGCTGCCGGCAACGTGACGGGCCGCGTCGAGGCCCGCGAAAAGCACCTGTTCAGCGTCTACACGAAGATGCGCCGCAAGCGGCTGCCGCTGACCCAGGTCATCGACATGTTCGGCGTGCGCATCATCGTCGGCAGCGTGGACGACTGCTACCGCGTGCTCGGGCTGGTGCACGGCCTGTACCGGCCGATGCCGGGACGTTTCAAGGACTACATCGCGATCCCGCGCGTCAACGGTTACCAGTCGCTGCACACGACGCTGTTCGGCCCGAACAGCATGCCGATCGAGATCCAGATCCGCACCGATGACATGCACCGCATGGCGGAGTCCGGCATCGCCGCGCATTGGCAGTACAAGACCGGCGAGCAGGACGGCGAGGCCCAGCAGGTCCGCGCGCGCGAATGGCTTCAGGGCGTCATGCAGCTGCACGACGGCTCGGCCGAGGAACTGCTGGAAAGCGTCAAGGTCGACCTGTTCCCCGACAAGGTCTACGTGTTCACGCCGAAGGGCGACATCATGCGGCTCCCGCGCGGCGCCACCTGCGTGGACTTCGCCTACGCGGTGCACACCGGCGTCGGCCAGCGCTGCGTCGCGGCCAAGGTTGACCGGCGGCTGGTGCCGCTGCGCACCGTGCTGCGCAACGGCCAGACGGTCGAGATCGTCACCGCGAAGGGCGCGCAGCCGAATCCCGCATGGGCGAGCTTCGTCACGACCGCGAAGGCGCGCTCCGCGATCCGCCAGTACCTGCGCGGACTCAAGAAAGGCGAGGCCGCGGACCTGGGCGGCCGGATGCTCAACCAGGCGCTGGAAGAGTTCAAGCTGACGCTGAAGACGCTGCCGGAAGGTCGCCTCGACGAAGTGGCGCAGTCGCTGTCGCTGAAGGACGGCAGGGAACTCCTCGAGAAGATCGGCCTGGGCGAGCGGCTCGCGCGGCTGATTGCGCGGCGCCTGCTGCCCGGCGACGAGGACCGGCCGGAAAGCGGCCCGGCGCCGCCGCTCGCAATCGCGGGCACCGAGGGCCTGGTCGTCAGCTACGCGCGCTGCTGCTTCCCGATCCCGTTCGACGCGATCGTCGCCTATCTTTCGAGCGGCCGCGGCGTCGTGATCCACCGCGAGAACTGCTCGAATGTCGCGGCCTTCGGCAAGCAGCCAGACAAGTGGATCCCGGCGGTCTGGCACAAGGAGCAGAACCGGCTGTTCAACGCCGGGCTCATCATCGAGGTCACGAACCGCATGGGCATCCTCGCGCAGGTGGCGACCCGCATCGCCGGCGAGCAGAGCAACATCGTCCATGTCAACGTGGATTCCTCGCAGGGCGAGATGTCCACGATCCTGTTCGAGGTCCAGGTCCGCGACCGCGCACACCTGGCGCGCCTGATCCGCGCGATCCGCGGCATGCCCGACGTCGTGAAGGTCGAACGGAGCCTCGCATGAAACGCAGCATTTACCACAGCGACCGCGCGCCGCAGGCGATCGGTCCTTACTCGCAGGCGGTCGGGGCCGGCGGCGCCGTCTATCTCTCGGGCCAGGTCGCGCTCGATCCCGCGACCGGCCAGCTGGTCGCGGGCGATTTCGAGGCCCAGGCGCGGCGCGTGTTCGACAACCTGAAGGCGGTGGCCGAGGCGGCGGGCTCGAACCTCGCGGCTGCGGTGCGCGTGACGGTCTACCTGACCGACCTGGGCCAGTTTCCGGTTGCCAACCAGGTGATGGCCGAGTACTTCAGCGAGCCCTATCCCGCGCGGGTCACGATCGGCGTCGCTGCGCTTCCGCGCGGCGCGGCGATCGAGGTCGACTGCATCCTGGTGCCGTGACGCCCGAGACCAGGCCGGTAACCTCGCTGCGCGGCGTCGGCCCGGCACTCGCCGGGCGCCTGGCGAAGCTCGGCATCGAGACCGTCGCCGACCTCTTGTTCCTGCTGCCCAATCGCTACGAGGATCGTACCCGCGTGGTGCCGATCGGCTCGCTGCGTCCGGAAGCGCGTGTCGCGGTCGAGGGCGAAATCGAGCTCGCCGAGGTCGTCTTCCGCCGGCGCCGCACGCTGCTCGTGCGGCTCTCCGACGGCACGGGTTTCCTGACGCTGCGGTTCTTCTATTTCACCGCCGCCCAGCAACAGCAGCTTGCGCGCGGCACGCGGCTGCGCTGCTTCGGCGAAGTCCGCCGCGGTCCGGTCGGACTCGAGATCGTGCACCCGGAATACCGGCTGGCCGATGCGCCGGACAAGCAGGCGGTCGTGGATGCGCTGACGCCGGTGTATCCCGCGACTGAGGGCATCCAGCAGGGCCGCCTCAGGAACCTGACCGCGCAGGCGCTCGCGGCGCTCGCCGACGGCGAGCTGCCGGACCTGCTGCCTGCCGAACTGCAGCATGAAATGAACATGCCGGGTCTGCGCGAAGCGCTGCAATTCCTGCACCGCCCGCCGCCGGCCACGCGCCTCGAATTGCTGGAGGATGGCCGCCATCCCGCGCAGCGCCGCCTGGCCTTCGAGGAATTGCTCGCGCAGCAGTTGAGCCTGCGCGCATTGCGAAACGAGATCCGCCGCGATCCGGGCTGGCCGCTGGCCGTGCCCGGAAAGCTCGCCGCCAGGCTGCTCGAGACCATCGGCTTCCCGCTGACGAAGGCCCAGGTCCGCGTGGCCGCCGAGATCAAGGCCGACCTCCGGGCTGCGAGCCCGATGCTGCGCCTGGTGCAGGGCGATGTCGGCTCCGGCAAGACGATCGTCGCGGCGCTCGCTGCATTGACCGCCATCGAGGCGGGCTGCCAGGCGGCGCTGATGGCGCCGACCGAACTGCTCGCCGAGCAGCACGCGCAGAATTTCACGCGCTGGCTTGCGCCGCTTTCCATCGAGCCGCTGCTGTTGACCGGGCGCCTGGGCGCGAAGGCACGGCAGGCCGCGCATTGCCGGCGCAGCGAGCGGCGAACGCCCGCTCGTGATCGGCACGCACGCGCTCTTCCAGGAAGGCGTGAGCTTCGCGCGACTGGCGCTCGTCATCGTGGACGAGCAGCACCGCTTCGGCGTGCACCAGCGGCTCGCGCTCCGCAACAAGGGCGCATCGGGCCGCTACCCGCACCAGCTGATCATGACGGCGACGCCGATACCGCGCACGCTCGCGATGACGGCCTATGCCGATCTCGACGTCTCGGTGATCGACGAGTTGCCGCCGGGCCGCACGCCGGTGCAGACGGTCGTGATGCCGGATTCGCGCCGCGACGAGATCGTCGCGCGCATCCGCGCCGCCTGCCTGCAGGGCCGGCAGGCCTACTGGGTCTGCCCGCTGATCGAGGAATCGGAGCTGCTCGAGGCGCAGGCAGCGGAAGACACGGCGGCCGCGCTCGCGAAGGCCCTGCCGGAAATCACGGTCGGCCTCGTGCACGGGCGCATGCCGTCAGCCGCGAAGGAAAAGGCGATGGCGCGCTTCAAGGCGGGCGACATCGGGCTCCTGGTCGCGACGACCGTCATCGAGGTCGGAGTGGACGTGCCGAACGCGAGCCTGATGGTCATCGAAAACGCCGAGCGCATGGGCCTGGCCCAGCTCCACCAGCTGCGCGGCCGCGTCGGGCGCGGCCGAGAGGCCAGCAGCTGCCTGCTGCTGTACCACGCGCCCCTGTCCGGGCATGCGAAGGAGCGCCTGGCGGTGTTGCGCAACACCAATGACGGCTTCGAGGTCGCGCGCCGCGACCTCGAGCTGCGCGGGCCGGGCGAACTGCTCGGCACCCGCCAGACCGGCCTGATGCAGCTCAAGGTCGCGGACCTGATGCGCGACGCCGACCTGCTGCCGCGGGTCCAGGCCATCGCCGACGTGATGGAGCGCGCGCATGCGGCTAACATTGCTGCCTTGAAGCGCCGCTGGATCGGCGCCTCGACGCGCTACGCAAAGGTGTGATTGGTGCAATCGGCCGCAATCCAGGACGAACGGAAGCTGCTGCGCTGGAGCGCCAGCCTCGCCGATTTCACCCCGCCCGCCGCGCCGGCGGCTGCCGCCTGGCTCGCCGAGACCGGGCTCCTGACGGAACGCCTGCGCGCCTGTTGCAGCGGAAAGCAGGGACTCAACGTGATTTCCGAGCGCGAAGCGCCGCTCGCCGCCGCCGAATCGGCGCTGTTGCAGGCCCCCGGCAATGCCGCATTCGTGCGCGAGATCGAGCTGACCTGCGACGGCCGTCCCTGGGTGTTTGCCCAGACGCTGGTTCCGCTTGCGACCCTCGCCCGCCACGGCTGGCTGTCCGCGCTCGGCGAGGCCGCGCTCGGCGAGCGGCTCGCGGCAGTTCCGGGCATCCGGCGCGGGCCGCTGGAATTCGCGCGCCTGACGCCGGGCGTCGCGCTCTTCCATCGCGCGCTGCGCGACAGCGACGCCCCGCCCGCCGAGCTGTGGGCGCGCCGGTCCTGGTTCGCGATCGACGGCAACCGGCTGCTGGTGCAAGAGGTGTTCCTGCCTGAGGCACTGCGGTGAGCGCCGAACTGCTCCCGGATCCACCGCCGAAGCCGCGGCGCGATCCCGCCTACAAGCCAAAATTCAAGCCGCATCACCTGCGCGACGCGGTGTTCGCGCTCGGCAAGACGCTGCGCGAATACGCGCTCCTGATCCGGCTGCACCGGCCGATCGGCATCTGGCTCCTGATGTGGCCGGCGCTGTGGGCGCTGTGGATCGCGGGCGAGGGCCGGCCGGGCCAGAAACTGCTGCTGATCTTTCTCGCGGGCATTTTCGTGATGCGCTCGGCTGGCTGCGTGATCAACGACTACGCGGACCGCGACTTCGATCCTTCGGTCGCGCGCACGCGCGACCGGCCGCTCGCCGCGGGGCGCGTCGCGCCGGGCGAGGCGATGGTGCTGTTCGTCGTGCTGGGCCTGATCGCCACCTGGCTCGCGATGCAGCTCGACCCGCTCGCCCGCCTGTACGCGGCGGCGGGCGGCGTGCTCGCAGTGACCTACCCCTGGCTCAAGCGTTTCGTGCACCTGCCGCAGTTCTTCCTGGGTGTCGCCTTCGGCTGGTCCATCCCGATGGCCTTCGCGGCAATCACCGGCGAGGTGCCGAGGATCGCGTGGCTCCTGCTCTCCGCCGTCGTGCTGTGGGCGGCGGTCTACGACACGATGTACGCAATGGTGGATCGCGTGGACGACCGGCGCATCGGCATCAAGTCCACCGCAATCCTGTTCGGCGACGCAGACCGCGTGATCATCGGCGTGATGCAGCTGATGACGCTGTTCGCGCTGTGGATGGCGGCCGATGAGGCAAAGCTCGGCCGCTGGTATTCCGCGGGCCTCGCGGCCGGCGCCGTGTTCTTCGTCTACCAGCAATGGCTGATCCGCAAGCGCGAGCCCGAAGCCTGTTTCCGCGCTTTCAACAACAATCACTATTTCGGGCTGGTCGTCTTCATCGGGCTCGCGCTCGATTACCTCTACCGCGGCTGAGCGCTCAGGCGCGCGCGACGGCCCACGCTTCGATGCGGCGGCAACCCGCGCGACGCAGCGCAAGTGCCAGGGATTCTGCGGTCGCGCCGGTTGTCAGCACGTCGTCCACGATCGCGACGCGCGCCGGGACATCGCCCGCCTCCACCGCGAAAGCGCCGCGCAGGTTGCGCCTGCGCGCCCCGCCGGGCAGCGCCGTCTGTTCCGCCGTTTCGCGGATCCGCCATGCCAGCCGATCGAGTACCGGCAGGCCGATTTCGCGCCCGGCAAAGACCGCGATCTCGCGCGCCTGGTTGTAGCCGCGCTTGCGCTCACGCGCGACGTGGAGCGGCACCGGCACGATGGCATCGACACCGGGGCGGCCGCGTTCCGCCAGTCGCCGGCCGAGCAGGCTGCCGAGGATGCGCGTCACCGGCAGCGCACCGCCGAATTTCATCCGCTGGATCAGTTCCGGCAGCGGAAACTCGTAGCGATACGGCGCCCAGGCCACATCGAAGGCGCGGCCGCGTCGCCGGCAGCGGCGGCAGATGGCGTCGGTGCCGCACATCGGCGCCGCGCAGGTCAGACATGCGGGGGCGTTGCGCGGAAAGTCGGCTTCGCAGGCGGCGCAGAGATCGAGCGCCGGTCTCTGTCCCGGGTCCAGGCACAGGTAGCAGGTGACCGGGAACAGCCGGTGCACGAGATTCGCCAACGTGCCGTAAACCTGCCGGCGCATTTCCGGTTGACAGACTGCAGCCACATTCCAATACTTCGCCACGCGTCCAGTGTGGCCATGCGCGGCGACCTGGATCTGGTGCAATTTCAGTGGGTTGGAGGAGGAATTCGATGGCCCTGAATGCCGGACGGCTGGGCGGGATTCGAAGCGACTGGACGCTCGCCGAGGTCCGCGAGCTCCATGCCCTGCCCTTTGCCGACCTGCTCTTTCACGCGCAGTCGATCCATCGCCGGCACTTCGATCCGAACGAAGTCCAGGTCTCGACGCTGCTCTCGATCAAGACCGGTGCCTGCCCCGAAGACTGCGCCTATTGCCCGCAGAGCATCCGCTACGACACCGGCCTCGAGCGCGAAGCGCTGATGAATCCCGGCACGGTGATCGCAAGCGCGCGCGCCGCGAAAGCGAATGGCGCAACGCGCTTTTGCATGGGCGCGGCCTGGCGCAGCCCGAAGGACCGCGATCTCGAGACGGTGGCTGCGATGGTGAGCGGCGTGCGCGATCTCGGACTCGAGACCTGCGCGACGCTCGGCATGCTGACGCCCGCGCAGGCGCGGCGGCTGAAAGACGCCGGGCTCGATTACTACAACCACAATCTCGACACGTCCGCGGAATTCTACGGCGAGATCATCACGACGCGAACTTACCAGGATCGCCTCGACACGCTCGCGGCGGTGCGCGCGGCCGGCATCCATGTCTGCTGCGGCGGCATCCTCGGCATGGGCGAAGACGCCGGCGATCGCGCCGCATTGCTGCACACGCTCGCGACCCTCGATCCGCATCCCGAGAGTGTGCCGATCAACAACCTGGTGCAGGTCGAGGGAACGCCGCTCGCAGGGACCACGCCGATCGACCCGATCGAGTTCGTGCGCATCATCGCGCTCGCGCGGATATTGATGCCCCTCGCCCATGTGCGCCTGTCGGCGGGCCGCAGCGCGATGAGCGACGAGATGCAGGCGCTCTGCTTCCTGGCGGGCGCCAACTCGATCTTCTACGGCGAGAAGCTCCTGACCACCGGCAACCCGGACACGGCGAGCGATCACGCCTTGTTCGGGCGGCTCGGAATCCGGCCGGAACCCACCGCCGCGACCGGCTGATCGTGGCTGCCGAACCCCAGTCGATGCGGCCTCTGCTCGCGGATCTCGAGGCCCGCAACCTGACACGCCAACGGCGCACCGTGCGCCGCGGCGCGCCCGAGACGGCGGACATCACGCTCGATGGCCGGCACTGCGTCGATTTCTGCAGCAATGACTACCTCGGCCTCGCGGCGCACCCGCAGGTCGTCGAGGCCTTCGTCACGGCCGCGCGCATCCACGGCGTCGGCGCCCGCGCCTCGCACCTGATCACCGGCCATCAGCCGGAGCACGCGGCGCTCGAAGAGGAGCTGGCGGCCTACACCGGGCGCGAGCGGGCGCTCGTCTTCTCGACCGGCTACATGGCGAATCTCGGCCTGGTCCGCGCGCTCGCCAGGCGCGGCGCCGCCGTCTTCGGGGACGAACTCAATCATGCGTCGCTGATCGACGGCGGCCGCCTGTCCGGCGCGACGCTCAATCGCTATCCGCATGCGGATGCTGCCGCACTCGAACGCCAGCTCGCCGCGCAACCGGCCGGAGCGCAGTTCGTGCTGACCGACGGCGTCTTCAGCATGGACGGCGATCTCGCGCCGCTGCCGGCGCTCGCGGCCGCCTGTACGCGGCATGGCGCATTCCTCGCCGTGGACGATGCCCATGGGCTCGGCGTCGTCGGCGAAACCGGGCGCGGCAGTCTCGAGCATTTCGGCCTGGCGCCCGCGGCGGTGCCGGCACTCGTCGGCACCTTCGGCAAGGCTTTCGGGACCTTCGGCGCCTTCGTCGCCGGCAGCGGGGAACTGGTCGACACGCTGATCCAGCGCGCCCGCACCTACATCTATACGACCGCGTTGCCCCCGGCGGTCGCGGCCGCGACGCGCGCGGCGCTTTCCGTTTCGATCGCGGAACCCTGGCGGCGCGAACGCGTGCTTGGCCTGACGCGCCGCTTTCGCGAACTCGCGTCGGCCGCCGGCATCAGGCTCGGCCTGTCGGAGACGCCGATTCAGCCCATACTGCTGGGCAGCGCGGAATCTGCCATGCGAGCCAGCAACGCCCTCCTCGAACGCGGCTACTTTGTCGCGGCGATCCGTCCGCCGACGGTGCCCGCGGATACTTCGCGCCTGCGCATCACGTTCTCTGCCGCGCATCGCGACGAGGATGTCGAAGGCCTCGTTGCGGCGCTCGCCGACAGTCCTTGAACCCGAATGAGCGATGCACAGCAATCGCTCCATTCGGGTACCGGCGCACTCGATCGCAGCGCCATCCGGGACAACTTCTCCAGGGCGAGCGTGGCCTACGACGCATCCGCCGTGCTCCAGGCGCGCGTCCGCCAGCAGCTGATCGAGCGCCTCGACTGGATCGCCTTCGAACCCGAGACGATCCTCGACCTCGGCTGCGGCACCGGTCACGCCGCCCGCGCGCTCGGCGCGCGCTGGCCGAAGGCCCGTGTGATCGCGGTCGATTTTGCGCCGGGCATGCTGCGCGAGGCTGGCCGGCAAGACGAGGCAGCGCGATTCGAGCGTCTCTGCGCCGACGCGATCGAGCTGCCGCTACCGGACGCGAGCGTGGACCTGCTGTTCAGCAACCTGATGCTGCCCTGGTGCGACAATCTCGACGCCGCCTTCGCGGAGATCGCGCGCGTGCTGCGGCCGCGCGGGCTCCTGACCTTCACGACGCTCGGGCCGGACACGCTGATCGAACTGCAGGAGGCCTGGCATGAGGCCGACGACTACACGCACGTGATCCCGTTTGCCGACATGCACGACATCGGCGACGGCCTGATACGGGCGGGGCTCGCGGAGCCCGTGCTCGACGTCGTGCGCTACACGCTGACCTATCCCGACGTCTACTCGCTGATGCGCGACCTGAAGGCGATCGGGGCGCGCAATGCAACGACCGGCCGGCCGCGCGGCCTGACGGGCCGCCAGGCCTTGCGCGCGGTGGAACAGAACTACGAGCGTCATCGCCACGAAGGAAAGTTGCCGGCGACCTACGAAGTCGTCTTCGGCCAGGCCTGGGGCCCCGTCGAACGGCCGGATGCGGAGCGCGACGGCGAGTTCACGATCCCGGTCGGCGCGATCGGCCGACGCGGTGCGACCGAGGCGGCCGGCCGGATTAGACTGGTCCATGCCCGACGTTTCCGTCACCGCCGTCGCGGACACCGCGCCTGTCTTCCGTGCGCGCGGGCTGACCAAGGTCTACCGGATGGGGGAGGTCGAGGTGCACGCCCTGCGCGGCGTGGATCTCGAGCTGTTCGCGAGCGAGTTCGTCGTGCTGCTCGGCGCATCCGGCAGCGGCAAGTCGACCCTGCTCAATATCCTGGGCGGGCTGGATGCGCCCGACGCGCAGGCGTGGTCGAGTGCCGCGGGCATCCGCTGACCGGAGCCGGTGACGAGGAGCTGACGCGCTTCCGGCGCGAGCACGTGGGTTTCGTGTTCCAGTTCTACAACCTGATCCCGAGCCTCACCGCGCGCGAGAACGTGGCGCTCGTCACCGAGATCGCCGCCAACCCGATGACGCCCGAGGCGGCGCTCGCGCTGGTGGGACTCGAGGACCGCCTGGACCATTTCCCGGCCCAGTTGTCGGGCGGCGAGCAGCAGCGCGTCGCGATCGCGCGCGCCGTCGCCAAGCGGCCCGACGTGCTGCTGTGCGACGAGCCGACCGGCGCGCTCGATTCAAAGACCGGGATCCTCGTGCTGCAGGCGCTCGAGCGCGTCAATGCGGAAACCGGCGCGCTGACCGTCGTCATCACGCACAACGTCGTGATCGCCGACATGGCGAATCGCGTCATCCGCCTGAGCGACGGGCGTGTCGCCGGCGTGCAGCGTAATGCCGAGCGCGCGCCGGCTGCGGGGCTCAGCTGGTGACCGCGCTGCACAGGAAGTTGCTGCGCGACCTGGCGCCAGTTGCGCGGACAGATGGTTCGCGATCGCGCTGGTCATGGTGGGCGGCATCGGCACGATGGTGATGGCGCTCAGCAACTACCACGCGCTGTCGGATACGCGCGCGCTGTACTACGGACGAGTATCGCTTCGCCGACGTGTTCGCCGCGGTCAAGCGCGCGCCGCTGCCGCTGGTCGAGGCGGTGCGCGCGATTCCAGGCGTCCGCGAAGCCGCGCCGCGCGTCGTCGGTTTCGTCACGCTGGAGGTTGCCGGCTACGACGAGCCGGTGACCGGGCAGATCGTCTCGCTGCCGGGCCCGGGTGATCCCGATCTCAACGGGCTGTACCTGCGCGAAGGCCGGTTGCCGCTCGCGGACGACGAGGTCGTGATCGGCGACGCTTTCGCGAAGGCGCATCGCCTGCGACCCGGCGACGCGATCACGGCCATCCTGAACGGTCGCCGCCAGGCGCTGCGCATCAGCGGCGTCGGGCTGTCGCCTGAGTTCGTTTACCAGATCCGCCCGGGTGACGTGTTCCCGGACTTCAGCCGCTTCGGCGTGCTGTGGATGGCGCGCGAGCCGCTCGCGACGGCGTTCGACATGGATGGCGCATTCAATAACCTCGCGATCACGCTGACCCGCGAGGCGCAGGAGGACGATGTCATCGATGCGCTCGACGCGCTGCTTGCGCCCTACGGCGGCGCTGGCGCGCACGGCCGCGACCTGCAGACCTCGCATCGCTTCCTCAGCGAGGAACTCGGGCAGCTGCGCGTGATGACCTATCTGTTCACCGCGATATTCCTCGGCGTATCCGCCTTCCTGCTGAACGTGGTGATCGGGCGCCTGGTCAGCGCGCAGCGCGAGCAGATCGCCGTGCTGAAGGCCTTCGGCTACAGCCGCTGGGAAGTCAGCCGCCACTACGCCGGGCTCGTGCTGCTGCTGGTAGGGGCCGGCGTGCTGCCCGGCCTCGCCCTCGGCGCATGGCTGGGCCGCAATCTGGCCGACATCTACATGAATTTCTACCGCTTCCCGTACCTGGCCTGGTCGCTGCGGCCCTCGGTCGTCGCGCTCGCGTTCGGCTTCGCGATCGCAGCGGCGGCGATCGGCACGCTGGGCGGACTGCAGCGCGTCTTCTCGCTCGCGCCAGCCGAAGCGATGCGGCCCGAGGCGCCTGCGGTGTTCCGTCGCACGCTGTCGGAGCGGCTCGGCCTCGGGGCGCTGCTCGACCCGGCTGCGCGCATGATCCTGCGCAGCCTGGAGCGGCGGCCGCTGCGCACGCTGATGTCGGTGCTCGGCATCGGCCTCGGCATCGGCATCATGGTGATGTCGCGCTTCCAGTCGGGTGGCGATCGAGGAAATGATCGAGGTCCAGTTCGGGTTCGCGCAGCGCGACGACCTGGCGGTCACGTTCACCGAGCCGACGCGGTGGCAGGCATCGCTGGAACTCGCGTCGCTGCCGGGCGTCCGCGCCGTCGAACCCTTCCGCGCCGCCGCAGTGCGCCTGCGTAACGGCCACCGCGAATATCGGACCAGCCTGCAGGGTCTGGCGACCGGCGGCGACCTCAAGCGGGTGCTCGACGATCGTCTGCAACCTGTGGCTCTGCCGCGGGACGGGCTGTTGCTGACCGATTACCTGGCAGGCCTGCTCGACGTGCATCCAGGCGGCAGGCTGGAGGTCGAGTTCCTCGAGGGCCGCCGCCGCAGGGTGATCGTGCCGGTCGCAGGCACGGTGCGCGAGTACCTGGGCGTCGGTGCATACGCTACCCGCGACTATGTCAATCGCCTGCTCGACGAGGGCGTCATGCTGTCCGGTGCCTGGCTCTCGGTTGCGCCGGGAGCGCGGCTGGATATCGTGCGCGAACTGCGCGGACGGCCGCGCGTTGCCGCGGTGACCGACCGCTCGGCGATGATCCAGAGCTTTCGCGACACGATGGCGGAGAGCATCCTGACATTCACGCTGATTGCGACATTGATGGCCGGCAGCATCGCCGTCGGCGTCGTCTACAATGCAGCGCGCATCACGCTCGCGGAGCGCGGCCGCGAACTGGCCAGCCTGCGGGTGCTCGGCTACACGCGCGGCGAGGTGCGCGCATTGCTGATGGGCGAACTGTTCACGCTGGCCTTCCTTGCGCTGCTGCCCGGCTTCGTGCTTGGCTTCGGCATGGCCGCGTCTGCTGGTCACCGGGTTCGAGTCGGACCTCTATCGGATTCCGTTGGTGATCACGCCGTCGGGTTTCGCCTTCGCGGGCCTCGCCGTGCTGGCCGCGACAGCCCTTTCGGCGCTGCTCGTGCGTCGGCGGCTTGACGACCTCGATCTCGTGGCGGTGCTGAAGGCCAAGGAATGACGACGACCCGGGAGCACGGCGATGCACATTGACCCGCGCAGATTCCGTTACGGCATTGCCGGACTGATCGTGCTGGCGCTGATAGCCGTCATGCTGTGGCCTGCGGCGCGGCTTGTGGACAGCGGCATCGTCGACCGCGGCCCGGTCCGCGAGACCGTGGACGCCGAAGGGCGCACGCGCGTGCACGATCGCTATGTCATTGCGGCGCCGGTGGCGTCCATGGCGCGCCGCCTGACATTGGAGCCAGGCGACGCAATCACGGTCGGCCAGGTCCTGGTCGTGCTCGATCCGGTCACGTCTCCGACGCTGGATGCGCGCAGCCTCGCCGAGGCGAAGGCGCAGCTCGCCGCGGCGCGCGCGCGGCTCGGCGCGGCGCGCGAGGAGGCGAAGGCGGCGACGGCGCTCGCGCAGCAATTGCGCACGGAATCGGAGCGCCAGACGGCGCTTGCGCTCAACCGGCTGGTCGCGACCGAAGCCGCCGAACGCGCGCAGACTGCGGCGCTGCACGGCGAGCGGGATGCCGCCAGCGCAAAATTCCGCGAGGCCACCGCCCGGCACGAGGTGACCGCGGCCGAAGCCGTCATTGCGCGCGGCAGCCGTGACCAGCCCGTCGAGGCGGCGCTCGAACTGCGGCGCCCCGGTTGCCGGCATCGTGCTGCGGCGCCACTTCGAGAGCGCCCGGCCGGTGCAGGCCGGCGAGCCCCTGATCGAGATCGGCGATCCGGCCGGAATGGAAGTCGAGGTGGATGTCCTGTCTTCCGACGCCGTGCGGTTGCGCGAAGGGATGAACGTGGAGCTGCTGCGCTGGGGCGAGACCCGGCCTCTGATGGGACGCGTGCGTCGTGTTGAACCGGGCGGCTTCACGAAGTATTCCGCGCTCGGCGTCGAGGAGCAGCGGGTCTGGGTGATGGTGGAGATCACGAGCCCGCGCGAGGAATGGCCACGATCTCGGCGAGGCCTATCGCGTCAACGCGCGCTTCGTGCTGCGCGAGGCGGCGAACGCCCTGCGCGCGCCCGCGAGCGCCATCTTCCCGCATGACGGCGGCGAAGCCGTGTTCCGGATCGACGGCAGCCGCGCGCGCCTGACATCCGTGCGCACCGGCGTGCAGGGCGGCGGCCTGGCCGAGATCCTGGAAGGACTGCAGGCGGGCGACCGCCTGGTCGTGCACCCGGATCGCGAACTCGAGGACGGCATGCGCGTCCGCGTGCGCTAGCCGATGCAATCCGCCGGGCGGCGCGACTTCTTCGTCACCGGCACCGATACCGGCGTCGGCAAGACGCTCGTGACCGCGGCGCTGCTGCGCCGCCTGCGCGAATCGGGCGTGAAGGTTGCAGGCATGAAGCCGGTCGCGGCCGGCGCGATTGCGGGTCCCGAGGGACCCGCGAATGCCGATGCGTTGCTGCTGCAGGCGGAATCGAGCGTCCGCCATACCTATGCGCTCGTGAATCCCTGGCTGTTCGAAGCCGCGATCGCGCCGCACATCGCGGCGGCGGAAACCGGCGTCGTGATCGACACGCACCGGATCGTGAAGGCCTATGAAACGCTCTGCGCTTCCGCCGAGGTCGTGCTCGCGGAAGGCGCCGGCGGATTTCTCGTGCCGCTGGCTGCGAAGCGTTCCTTCGCCGAATTGCCCGGCCTGCTCGGCATGGAAGTCCTGCTGGTCGTCGGCCTGCGGCTCGGTTGCCTCAATCACGCACTGCTGACGGTCGAGGCGATCGCCGCGCGCAGTTACCGCCTCGCGGGCTGGATCGGAAACAGCATCGACCCGGCATTCGCGCGCCGCGACGCCAACATCGCGACACTCACCGCGATGATCCCCGCTCCCTGCCTCGGCATCGTGCCCTGGCTCGCGAATCCCGGCGTCGCCGAGGCCGCGGCGGCGCTTCCCGGCGCCGCCCGGCTGCGGCCGGTCTGAGGCATCGCCATTACGTAGCATCCTCTTGGATTGCAAGGGGAAAATCCCGTTGCGGCTCGGTGCCGCGTCCCTTAGGATGCGCGGGCCGTGAGCCCGCGTTAGGCTGGCCACCATCAAGGGAGTCTCGGTGTCCATCGTGAAGCGGAACTCGAAGCTGCCGGCCTTCGCCTTCGCCATCGCAGCGCTCACCGCCCTGCCCGCGCGCGCGGACTGGAGCCTGCTGAACATGCCGAAAGGCGTCAGCGAGCTGTCCCGCGAGATCTACGACATGCACATGATCATGGTGTGGATCTGCCTCGGCATCGCGGTCGTGACCTTCGGCGCGATGATCGTCGCGATGATCCGCTTCCGGAAATCGAAGGGCGCGGTCGCCGACACGAAGCTGCTGCACAACGCGCGCCTCGAGGCCGCCTGGACCCTCGTGCCGACGATCATCCTGATCGCGATGGCGATTCCCTCGGTCGCGAAGCTGATCAAGATCGAGGACATGAGCGGCTCCGAACTCACGATCAAGGTCACGGGCTACCAGTGGTACTGGCAGTACGAATACCTGGGCAAGGGCGTGTCCTTCTACAGCAGGCTCGCGCGCACCAGCGACCTAGCGCGCCAGCGCGGCTCCGGCATCGATCCGAACACGGTCGAGAATTACCTCCTCGAGGTGGACCACCCGCTGGTCGTGCCGGTCGGCACGAAGATCCGGCTGCTGCTGACCGCCAATGACGTGATCCACGCCTGGTGGGTACCCGATTTCGGGATGAAGCGCGACGCCATACCCGGTTTCATGAACGAGATGTGGATTTCCGTGGACGCGGACAAGCCTGGTACCTACCGGGGCAAGTGCGCGGAACTTTGTGGCGCCGACCATGGCTTCATGCCGATCGTCGTCGTCGCGCTGCCGAAGCCGGAGTTCGTAGCCTGGCTCGATAAACAGGTGGTGACGCAGTGACACAGATGGCGCACGGACACGAGGCCGCGGGCCACGGCGATCATCACGGACCGCCGAAGGGGCTCGTCCGCTGGCTGACGACGACGAATCACAAGGACATCGGGACGATGTACCTGGTGTTCTCGCTCGCGATGTTCCTGGTCGGCGGCGCATTCGCGATGCTGATCCGCGCCGAGCTCTTCCAGCCCGGCTTGCAGCTCGTCGATCCTTCGTTCTTCAACCAGCTGACGACGGTGCATGCCCTCGTCATGGTATTCGGCGCGGTGATGCCGGCGACCGTCGGCCTCGCGAACTGGATGATCCCGCTGCAGATCGGCGCGGCCGACATGGCGCTGCCGCGCATGAACCTGTTCAGCTTCTGGCTCCTGTTTTTCGCTTTCATGCTGCTGATTTCGACTTTCTTCGTGCCGGGCGGCGCACCGGCCTCGGGATGGACGCTCTACCCGCCGCTCGTGTTGCAGACCGGCCAGGCCTTCCCGATGGCGATCTTCGCGATTCACCTGATGGGCGCCTCGTCGATCATGGGCGCGATCAACGTCATCGTGACCATCGTCAACATGCGCGCGCCGGGCATGACGCTCCTGAAGATGCCGCTGTTCTCCTGGTCCTGGCTGATCACGGCGTACCTCTTGATCGCCGTGATGCCGGTATTCGCCGGCGGCGTGACCATGCTTCTGACGGACTACTACTTCCACACCAGCTTCTTCAACGCGGCAGGCGGCGGCGATCCGGTGCTGTTCCAGCACGTCTTCTGGTTCTTCGGGCATCCCGAGGTCTACATCATGATCCTGCCTGCATTCGGGATCATCTCGGAGATCATCCCCACGTTCTCCAGGAAGCCGATCTTCGGCTATGAGGCGATGGTCTACGCGATCGCGTCGATCGCATTCCTGTCGTTCATCGTCTGGGCGCATCACATGTTCACGGTCGGCATGCCGCTCGCAGGACAGCTCTTCTTCACGCTGTCCACGATGCTGATCGCCGTGCCGACCGGCGTGAAGATTTTCAACTGGACGACGACGATGTGGCGCGGCTCGCTGACCTTCGAGCCGCCGATGCTGTTCGCGCTCGCGTTCCTGTTCCTGTTCACGATCGGCGGATTCTCGGGGCTGATGCTCGCGATCGCGCCCGCCGACTTCCAGTACCACGACACCTACTTCGTGGTCGCGCACTTTCATTACGTGCTGGTGCCTGGCGCGGTGTTCGGCATCATGGGGGGCGTCTACTACTGGCTGCCGAAGTGGACCGGCCACATGTACGACATGACGCTCGCGAAGTGGCATTTCTGGCTGACTGCGATCTTCGTCAACGTGCTGTTCTTCCCGCAGCATTTCCTGGGCCTCGCTGGCATGCAGCGCCGCATCCCCGACTACCCGACGCAGTTCACCGACTGGAACATGGTCTCGTCGATCGGCGGCTTCGGCTTCGGCCTGTCGCAGCTCCTGTTCGTGTGGCTGATCATCAAGTGCGTCAAGGGCGGCCAGCGCGCGACGGCCGGGGTCTGGGACTGGCCGCACGGCCTCGAATGGACCGTGCCCTCGCCCGCGCCCTATCACACATTCGAGAAGTCGCCGGAGCTCCATTGACATCCCGGGCCTCCAACCGGCGTCTTGCGATCGTGCTGGGCATCGCGGCGTTCACGCTGTGGGCCGCCTACGTCGCCGTCAACCTCCTGGCGCGCGGCTGATGGAAACTGTGCCACGCAAGTCGAATCGCGGCCTCATTGCCCGGCTCGTCCTGATGGTGGCGGGCAGCTTTGCCTTCGGCTTCGCGCTGGTGCCGCTCTACAACGTCTTCTGCGAGGTCACCGGCATCGGCACGCGCGAGTCGCTCAGCCGCGCCAGCGACGCCGGCGACGCCGTGCCGGACATGACCCGCACGGTCGTCGTCGAATTCACGGCCTCGGTGCCCGACAGCGGGCAGTGGAAATTCGCGCCTGTCGTCGCGTCGATGGAAGTGCACCCGGGCCGGCTCTACGAGGCGCGCTACAGCGCGCGCAACCTCGCGGATCGCGAGTCGACCGGCCAGGCCGTGCCGAGCATCACGCCGCTGCGCGCCGCCCAGTATTTCCGCAAGACGGAATGCTTCTGCTTCACGCCGCAGCGTTTCAAGCGCGATGAGCAGCGCGATCTGCGGGTGCGGTTCATCGTCGACCGGGACCTGCCGCCCGGCATCGACCGGCTGACATTGTCCTACGCGTTCTACGACGTGACGCGCGTGGCCGGCGGCAAAGGATAGGGAGCCGATGGCACAAGCTGACAAGACCGGGGCGACCAGCCCGTACTACTTCCCCCACGGCAGCCGGCTGCCGTTCTTCGGCTCGGCATCGCTCTTCGTGATGATGGCGGGCGCGGCCGCGACCCTGAACGGCGCGAGCATCGGCGGCTGGGTGCTCGGCACCGGCTTCGTGCTGCTCTGCACGCTCTTCTTCCTGTGGTTCGGGCAGGTCATCCACGAGAACCAGGCCGGTCTATATAACGAGCAAGTCGGCCGCTCGTTCCGCATGGGAATGATGTGGTTCATCTTCTCCGAGGTCATGTTCTTCGCCGCGTTCTTCGGCGCGCTGTTCTACGCGAGGCAGTTGTCCGTGCCCTGGCTCGGCGGCGCCGGCGAGAAGGCCGTGACCGGCCTCTTGTGGCCCGGCTTCGAAGCCTCCTGGCCCAGCAACGGCCCGGGCGCCCTGAGTCCGCGCGAAGACGGCACCTACGAGATCATCCCGGCCTTCGGCCTGCCGGCAGTCAACACGATGCTGCTCCTGACCTCGGGCCTGACGCTGACGATCGCGCATCACGCGCTCAAGGAAGGGCATCGCACGATGCTGAAGATCTTCCTGGCGCTGACCTTCCTGCTGGGATTCACCTTCCTCGGCGTCCAGGCCCACGAGTACGGCGAGGCCTATACGGAGCATGGGCTGCAGCTCGGCACTGGAATCTACGGCTCGACCTTCTTCATGCTGACCGGATTCCACGGCCTGCACGTTACGGTCGGCGCGATCATGCTGGTCGTGATCTGGCTGCGCTGCATGAAGGGCCATTTCACGCCGCGCCAGCATTTCGCGTTCGAGGCCGTCGCCTGGTACTGGCACTTCGTCGACGTCGTCTGGCTTGGGCTCTTCATCTTCGTCTACTGGCTCTGAGGCCTTGCCTTGAAGGCCGCGCCAGTGGGGGCCGTGCAAGTAGCTGGCAAGCGTTTCATCGCGATCGCCGGCAACATCGGCGCGGGCAAGACCGAGCTGACCCGGTTCCTGTGCCGGCGCTACGACATCAAGCCGTTCTACGAGCCGAACGACCAGAACCCCTACCTTGCGGATTTCTACGCCGACATGAAGACCTGGGCCTACCGTTCGCAGGTTTTCTTCCTGACCCACAAGTTCCGACTGCACCTCGAGCTGCAGGACGAGCCCGGCACGGTCGTGCAGGACCGCACGATCTACGAGGACGCGGAGATCTTCGCGCGCAACCTCTATAGGCAGCATCACATCGATGCGCGCGACTTCAAGCTCTACTGGCAGCTCTACCAGTCGATCAGCGCGACGCTGCGGCCGCCCGACCTGATGATCTACCTGCGCTGCCCGGTGCGGACGCTCCGCAAGCGCATCAAGCTGCGCGGCCGCGCGATGGAGAACGACATCCCGGTCGCCTACCTGCGAAAGCTGAACCGTCTCTACGAGGACTGGTTCAGGCGCTATGACCTGTCGCCGGTGCTGGTGCTCGAGTCGGACCAGCTCGACTGGCTGACTGACCTCGTGGACCGCGTGGATCTTTTCCGCAAGATCGAGCGCTACCTGGACTGAAGGCCGTCACTGGAACTGGTACGCGACCGCCATCGCGGCGACGCCGATGACGTAGAGCAGCAGCGACACGGCGATCAGCAGCCTGGCGCTGGCCTGTCCCTGTGCGAATTCGCGCCACACGAAGACACCCCAGAGTGCGCCGACCATGGGCGCGCCGCTGCCGATGCCGACGCTGATCGCGATGCCGACCATCCCGGCCGAGATGAAATTGAACACGGTGCCGCTGCACCAGACGGCGCCGGCCAGCAGGCCGAGCACGTGCCAGCTCATGCGGCCCTGGAAATATCCGCCGAGCCGCGCGGCGTCGCCGATGAGCGGGTGCCTGATCAGGATCGGGCATCGCGACGAAGGTCGCGACGAACGCGCCGGCGGTGAAGAACGTGGACACGGTGTAGGCATCGAGCGGCCGATCGCCGGTGATCGCGGCCGTCACGAACGGCGGAAAGAAGCCGATCAGCAGGCCGGAAATGAGCGCCGTCGCGATGCCCTTGCCCTTGTTCGGCGCGACCACGTCGCCGAGGCGCCGATACGCCGCGGCGGTCGTCTGCGCGGCCACCAGCAGGATCACGGCGCTCGTCGCGAGAACCATCGGATTGCCGACCGGCTGCAGCCAGTAGCTCGCGCCGATGCCGAGGACGATGGCCGGAATCGCGGCGATCGGGAAGGCCACGGCGAGACCCGCGATCATGATGCTGTTCAGCAGCAGGATGTTGCCGAGGTTCCAGATGAATCCGCCGACCACGGCGTACGTGATCTCGCGCTGCCCGGACTGGAGCAGGCGTGCGAAGTGGTCGGGTTCGCCACCGCCTGAGCCCAGCGTCTGGCCGAGCAGTACCGCCGTCAGCAGGAAGCCGATCGAGAAGTCGATGTAAAAATACTCGAGCCGCCAGCCGGCCAGTTTCTTGAGGAAATTCGGCCACGAACCCCAGAACACCATCGAGGTGAGCATCAGCACGAGTGCCATCGGGTAGGTTTCTGGCGCGAACATTGTCCGGACTCCTCAGAAGATCGCGACGGGATTCACGGGTGAACCGGTGCCGCCCTTGATCCGCAATGGCGCCATCGTCACCAGGAAATCGCTGCGGTTCAGTTCGCCGCACAGGTCCACGAGCGGCTCGAGCGCCGGGATGTCGAGCAGGATCAGCCCCATGGCCGCGAGCGTGATCGCATGGAAATAGATCACGTAACGGGCGCCATACGGATTCGGGAATGCGTCCACGCAGTCGCCGGAGTACACGGCGACGCCGCGCTGGTGCATCCAGCGGATCGCGTCCGGCATGATGCCGACGCGCTGCCCGAGGTTCTCCGGCCCTTCCTTCGCCTCGCGCTTCTGCAGTCCGGTATAGACGAAGATGCAATCGCCGGACTCGACGCGGACCTTCTGTTTCTTCTCGGCCGCATCGAGGTCGGCGGCATAGACGCCCTCGTCCGGCGCGAGCCAGGCGACACCCCTCGCCGCCGCGACATTCAGCAGCACGCCGCGCGTGAATATGCCGTCCTTCTGCGCCAGCATGTCGCCGAAGTTGAGCCCGTTCGGCAGCGCGACCTCGGCGGCCTTGCGGCCGTTGTAGATGTCCTGGTCGCGATAGACATGGGCGACCGCATCGAGGTGCGTCAGCGCGAAGCCGTGCATGTCGAGGCACAGCGCATCGACCGCGCCGATCGGGTAGTGCGCCTGGTAGCACATCGTGTGCCGCACCGGGGAAGGATTGTTCGGCGACTGGAGCGTATTCAGGTCCCGCGCCAGAGACAGCGCCCTGCCGCTCCGGACGAGCGCCGCCGCGGCGACGCGCTTGGCGTCCGTGATGAGGTTCAGCGTGCCGAGCTGGTCGTCCTTTCCCCAGCGCCCGGCATTGTTGACTTCGTCGAACAGCGCATCGAGTTCGGCTTCCGACGGGAATTTTCTCTTCTGTGTCATCGATTTCTCCTCGCCGACGGGCTAGCGCAACTTGACCACGATGTGCCCTTCTCCGGACCGGTAGAGTGCCTGGACGATCCGCAGGGTTTCCAGGTTGTCCCGGCCATTCGTCAGCGGAACGCCGCCGGTCGCCACCGCCTGAAGCAACGACGACATCGGCCCGATGAAGGCGGTCGGAATCCAGCGCGACGTCACCGGGTAGTGCAGCCACCCGTCCGTCGGCAGGACGCGCGAATTGAGCTCGAGCGTGTCGGCGCGGCCGCGCGGGTAGTCGTACATCAGGCCGATCGTGCCGCGGATGCTGCCCTCGGTACCGTCGATGCGGAATTCCGCGCGCGGATCGCCGGCGCGGTTCTTGTGGAAGCTCTTCAGCACCGCACGCGTCTCGCCCTCGAATTCCAGCACGCTGATCGTGCGCGTCTCCCCCTGTTCCGGCTGGCCCGGCTCGCGCGCCTGCGTCCCGTAGGCGTAGAGCGGATCGCCGATCACGTAACGCACGGCATCGATGAAGTGGATCGTGAACTGGTTGAGGTCGAGCCGCGGCTGCTTCGCGACCCACGGCCAGTTCTCCCAGGGCGTGTACACATGGAAGTCCCAGCTCATCTCGAAGGGCTTGCCGATCCAGCCGGCCTTCACCATCGCGCGCGCGGCCGCGACACTCTCCGAATAGCGCAACTGCTGGTTCACGGCCAGCAGCCGCTTGCACTTCTCCGCATGGTCGACCATGCGTACGGCTTCCTCGAAGTCATAGGACAACGGCTTCTGGCACAGCAGGTGCTTGCCCGCATCGAGCAACGGCAGAGCGATCCCGCCCTGGACCCACGGAAATACCGCGATGTCGACGACGACCACGTCCTTGTCCTTCGCGATCTCGTCCACGGCTCTCGTAGACCCTGGGAATGCCGTGCCGCGCGGCGACTGCCTTGGCCCGCTCCCGGTCGAGATCCATGATCCCGACGACCTTGAGGCCGTGCTCCTTGTAGGCCGGCAGGTGCGCGAGATCGGCGATCTCGCCGGCGCCGACGATCGCGATGGGGAGTCGGTGCTCGTCGCGGACGCGGATCGCAATCGCCTCCCGGATCGGGGCAAAGAAGTCAGGCATTGGCTGGCACTCCTCTACAAGTCCGCATGGCCTCAGTCCTTCCAGATGTCGCGTGCCTGGAATTCCGCCGTGTGCTGGCCGGCACGCGGCGCGCCGCGGCGCACCGTGACCGGGCTCGCCGAGAAACTGAAGGGCGAGCCCACCGTGCGATAGGTCTTGCCCGAGTCCGCATAGGGCACGTCCCAGAACAGTCCCTTGTGCGCAATCTGCGGGTCGTCTTCGAGGTCGGCATAGCTTCGGATCGGCGCGCACCAGACGTCACTCGCGGACAGCAGGTCGATCCAGTGCTTCGTCGATTGGGTCTTCAGGTGCGCCGCCAGCAGCCGGTACACGGTGTCGCGCTCTTCATACATCTTCTCGAGCGTGTCGTAGGGCGCGAGCCAGTCCACGCCGAGGATGCCGCCGAGCTTCGGACAGGGCGTCATCGCCAGCAGCATGTACCCGTCCGCGGTCGCGTAGACGCCGCAGGGCGCGGTGAGCCCCGGATGCCCGAGGTTTTCCTGCGGCCGCTCGAAGGAATTGTGGTGATTCAGGTAGACCGTGAGTTCCTGCTGCTGCAAGGCCAGCACGCAGGACAGCAGGTCCACGTCCACGCGCTGCCCCTCACCGGTACGGTGCCGGTGCTGGAGTGCTGCGAGAATGGCGACGACGAGATGCAGGCCCGTGTACTGGTCGGCGACCGCGAGCGCCATCGGGAACGGCGGGTCGCTGCGCCGTCCGGTGAGCCACATCGCGCCGGTCAGCGCCTGCACGAGATAGTCCTGGCCGGGACGCGAGACATAGGGCCCGGTGCGGCCGTAACCCGACGATGCGGCGTAGATCAGGCGCGGATTGCGCTTGCTGAGCGCCTCATAGCCGAGGCCGAGGCGATCCATCACGCCGGGCCGGAAATTCTCGACCACGACATCCGCGCTGTCGGCGAGTTCGAGCACGCGCTCGAGGTCGCCGGGCTCGCGCAGGTCGATCGCGACGCTGCGCTTGTTGCGGTTGAATGCGAGAAAGGCGTCGGTTTCGCCGTGGGTGCGCGCCGCGAAGATGCCCCACTGGCGCATCCACTCGCCTTCCTGCTTTTCGAGCTTGACGACATCCGCGCCGAGGTCGGCGAGGATCTGCGTCGCAAGCGGGCCCTGCAGCAGGGCCGTGAAATCCAGTACCCGGATCCCGTGGAGTGCTCCGGCGCTTTGCGTGGACTCGGTCATCTCAGTTCCTCTGGCTTTGCATCAGCCCCGGCGTGCGGGCTTGTGCGCGGCCCCAGTCCGGTAGCAGCGAATCGACCAAATTTCCGAACTCGCCCAGGCATTCGCGCACGGGTTTCCGGTCCGTCCAGATGCAGTCATGGATCAGCCCGCCCGCCAGGGGCTGGAAGCGGCGGTGCCCGGTGACGCGCGGGCGCATGAACGCCTGGTCCATCGTCGCGCGCGTGGACCGGAAGAATCCGCCGGTCAGGGCGTTGACCTCCTGCGATTCCCAGGCGGTCCCGTGACCCGGCTGGCCTCCCGCACGCGCATAGATGCCGCATTGCACGTCCGCCGACCCGATCTCGCGGGCGAGCGCGGCAGCCGCTTCGCGATTGCGCGACCGCGACGACAGCGCCATGCCGACGCCGCCCAGGACGGATCCGATGGCGCCGCTGCGACCGCCTGGCGCGTTCCCGAAACGCAGCACCTTCGCCCTGAAAGCCGGCCGCGCATAATTCGAGTAGCCGAACATCAGCGGCACGTAGAGGATTTCATCCGTGCCGGCCATGCGGTCCGAAATGCCGATCGGATCGCTGTGCTGCGATGAAGGGTGCAGGTCGCGGGCCAGGCGACGCAGGAATTCAAGCGCCTCCGAACCAGCCGCCTGATTGACCGGCGCGCCCGCCGTCCAGAAATCGGCGCCGGCGATGGCCACGCCCGCCGACAGGAATGCGCAATAGGCATGATTCGGATTCAGCGGGAGCGCAATCCTGCCCCGCTCATCGCGGCAATCGGCGGCGAGCGTCGCAACCTCGCTCCAGGTCTGCGGCAGCGGCCCGCGGTCTGCGGCCTGCCAGAGATCCTCGCGCAGCGCGCTGACCTGGCAGGCCGCATCGATCGCGAGCGCCCACTGCTTTCCCGCCCAGGTGTACGAAGCGTAGCTGGGCCCCACGCTGTGCGCGGCCTGATCCGCGAGATAGCTGGCGTCGACCCAGTCATCGACCGGAACGATCAGGCCCGATGCGGCCGCGACCCCCATGAACGGATAGTCGATCAGGACGAGGTCATAGATCGTCGCCAGGTCCTCGAGCGGCTGGTCCTCGAAGTCCTTCAGCGGCCTCGCGTCCCAGTTCACCGGAACGCCGGTCGCTGCCGTCCAGGCAGTCGAGATGGCCGCGAGCGGATCGCGCGCGCGTGGGTGATCCCAGGCCATGCCGCGCAACGCAATTGTCGCGCCCGGCATTTACTTGCCCTTGCGGGCTGTCTTCGGATCCCGATAGAGGACGGTCTGGATGTGCTCGCAGTAGAGGACGAGCTCGCCCTCCTCCTTGAACACCTCGTACTTCGCCCGCGTCAGGCCCGCGGTCCTCGTACTTCGGTTCCTTGGCGAGGTTGGTGCGGATCGTATAGATCGTGTCGCCGATGAAGACCGGCTTGATGAACCGCAGGCGGTCGTAGCCGTAGGAAAACGCCTGCAGCCAGTTGGTCGCGACCAGGCCGATGCCCGCGCTGAAGACGAAGGCGCCGGCCACCAGCCGGCGGCCGAACAGCCCTTCTTCGCGGGCGAAGATTTCATCGGCAACGTAGGGGTGGATATCGACGACCAGCGTATTGAAGGTCATGCTCTCCCCCTCGGAGAGCGTGCGTCGGATGGTGCGGATCTGGTGGCCGATCTCGAAGTCTTCCCAATAGAAGTCCTCGCAACTCCACAGCGGGATCGCCCGGTGTGCAGCCGGAATCTTCGCGTCGTACACGGTCCTGCCCCCTCACCGTTCGTGACTTGTCGATTCGAGAAGTGACATGTTAGCCTACGGCTCTCGGCCCGATCAATGCAACATTTCTGGCTAAAAACGGCCTACTAACATGTCAGAACCCCAATCCCAGCGCCATTCGGGGGCCGGGGAGCCATTCCGCGACCGCGTCGCCCTGATCACGGGAGGGGCCGGCGACATCGGGCTCGCGATCGCCCGCCGCTTTGCGCGGGCAGGCGCCCATGTCGCGCTCGCGGACATCAGGAGCGAAGCGGCGGAACAGGCGGCGGACGAATTCCGGCGCATGGGCCGCCGGGCCATCGGCCTCGGCGGAGATGTCAGCCGCTCGAGCGATGCCGATGCGCTCGCGCGCGCCACGCACGCGGAGTTCGGGCGCATCGACATCCTCGTGAACAACGCCGGCCTGATGGGGCGCGTGGCCCCGTTGTGGGAACTGAAGGACGAGGACTGGAACCAGGTCATCGGCATCGATCTCAGCAGCGTGTTCTTCGTCAGCCGCGCGGTCATCCCGCACATGCGCGCACAGAAGCGCGGCTGCATCGTCAGCGTGTCGTCGATCGCCGGCAAGGAAGGAACGCCCCGGCTCGTTCCTTATTCGGTGGCGAAGGCCGGCATCATCGGTTTCACCAAGGCGCTCGGGAAGGAAGTCATCGGCGACGGCATCCGCGTCAACTGCGTCGCGCCCGGTGTGGTCGAGACGCGCTTGCTCGATCAGCTGCCGCCCGAGGCGACTCAGCTGATGCTCAGCAAGATCCCGATGGGCCGCTTCGGCACCGTGGATGAAGTGGCGGCGGTCGTGTACTTCCTCGCGTCGGACGACGCGAGCTTCATCACTGCGCAATGCTTTGACGTGAGCGGCGGGCGGGCCACCTACTGAGCGATGCGGGAGCGGCAATCATGAAACGAAGCGTCGACCGGATCCTGACCACCCATACCGGCAGCCTGCCGCGCCCCGACCGGCTGGTCGAGCTGATGTTCGAGAAAGAGGAAGGCCGCGCGGTTGACGCAAAGCTGCTTGCCGAGCGCGTGCGCGATTCGGTGCGCGAAGTCGTCGAGCACCAGCATGCCGTCGGCATCGACGTGGTCAGCGACGGCGAAATGAGCAAGCTGAGTTATGCGACCTACGTGACCGAGCGCCTGACCGGCTTCGGCGGGAAATCGAATCCTCCGAAGCTTTCCGACATCCTCGAGCATCCGAATGTCGCGAGCCACTACTTCAACGACCCCGGCGTCAAGCTGCTGAACAGGAATCGTCCGGCATGCAATGCGCCCGTGGCGCCGCGGGGCGGGCCGGAGGCCGCAACCGACATCGCCAACTTCAAGCAGGCGCTCGCCGGCGTGAAGGTCGAGGATGCATTCCTGACGGCCGCCTCACCCGGCGTCGTCTCGATGTTCCTCGGCAATTCCTTCTACAAGACCGAGGAGGAATTCCTGTGGGCAGTCGCAGAGGCGATGAAGCCGGAGTACGAGGCGATCGTCCGCGCGGGCTTCGTGCTGCAGCTCGACTGCCCCGACCTGGCGATGACCCGGCACCGCGAATTCGCCGACCGCCCGGTCGAGGAATTCCGATCCTATGCGCGCAAGCACATCGAGGTGCTGAATGCCGCGACCGCGAACATTCCGCCCGATCGCATGCGCGTGCACCTGTGCTGGGGCAATTACCCGGGCCCGCACCACCGCGACGTGCCGCTCGAGCAGATCATCGACCTGATCCTGACGCTGCGCCCCCAGGGCCTGTCCTTCGAGGCCTCCAACTCGCGGCACGCGCACGAATGGAAGGTATTCGAGAAGGTCCGCCTGCCGGAGGGAAAGGTCCTGATCCCGGGCGTCATCGAGTCCATGTCGAACCGCATCGAGCACCCGGAGCTCGTCGCCGAGCGTCTCGTCCGGTTTGCGAAGCTCGTCGGCCGGGAGAACGTCATCGGCGGCAGCGACTGCGGCTTCGGCACCTTCGTCGGCGTCGCGCTGGTCGAGCCGGAGATCGCCTGGGCCAAGCTCGGGTCGCTGGCGGAAGGCGCACGGCTCGCGTCCGCCGAGCTGTGGTAGGCGGGCGCGGAATCGAAAGCCGGGTCAGCGATTGATGCGCGTGCGCATCAGCACTACGCGATAGGGATCCCAGGTCGACACGTTCCAGATCAGGTCGACGCCGTTGCCCGCAGGCCGTGTCCATTGTTCGATGATGTTGACGCCGTACAGGAATCCGTACTCACGCGGATTGACGCCAGTCCAGTCGGTCGAAGCGGCGCAGCCAGCCTGCACGCAATCCGGATGATGCAGGATCCCGCCAGGCGCGAACTGCTGTTCCGGAGGATTCCTGGTGGCATCGCCGCCCACGAGGACGTCCTGTGGCAGAGACCAGGGCCCCCAGGGATTATCCGCGCTGCGCATGCGGATCGCGCCGTTGCCGAGCTCGATGGCCTTGCATTCGGAGCCGGCGAAGAATTCCAGCAGGCCGCAAGTCGGCAGGATCGGGCTGGTCAGATTGATCAGGCCGCCGCCATAGAGCATGACCCATTTCTTCAATGGGGCGGCCCAGGTGAAGGTCATCTGGTCCACGATGTCGTACTGCTCGACGGGCTGGATGCCCTGCTGCGTGGAATCGAGATCCACCGCGACGGCGTCCCGTTCGTCGTCGCTGAACTGCGGCACGCCCTTGGCGTCCGAGCCCGCGTAATAATGTAGTGTCCAGTCGAGACGGTCGCCGACCGGCATGTCGGCATACGCAAAGTAGAGCCCCAGCGACCGTCCCGTCGCCTTGACTCCGATGAAGCCCGGACGTCCCCACAGGAAGACGCGCCGGTTGTCACCGGCGTCGCCAGCAATGCGGTAATCCTGCTTGCGGGCCCCCCGCGCGGGAACGAAATCCTGGACCGTGCGCGGCGTGACATTGGAAAACTTGGTCGTCAGCCATTCCTTGATGTCGGTGTAGCGCCGCGGATCCTCCGTGCTGCGCAGGCCGGCCAGGTTCTTGACCGCCACGCTGCTGGTCCGGCCCACTCCGGTGTTTGCCCAGACGGAGCTGGAAGGGTCGACGCAGAAGCCGCTGCCGGCGACCGGCTTGCCTTCGGCGTCATTCAAGGTGTCGGCGTTGCATCCGGGAGCCCCATCGACGCAGGCGACGGTCAGGCCCGTGTCGGCGTCGGGGCGCTCGCCGACGAAACCGAGGCCCGCGTCGCAGGCGAGTCCATTGCCACAGTCGGCATCCGCGCGACAGGCCTGTTGCTTGGAAAAATAGAAGAGGCCGTATTCGCGCCGGCCGTTGCTGAATCCGCCGAGCGGCGTCTTGAACGATTCCATCGGTCGCCCGAGATTGATCGCGGACACTTCGCTGGTGCCGGCATTTTGGCCAAGCCGGATCCGCGGAACATTGCCCGGCGCGATCAGCGACGGATCCGGCCAGTCCGCCAGATCGATGGTGCCGAAGCTGTCGTCGTTGAGCCCCTTGCTCGAGGCCTCGATCGGATCGCCTTTCTCGTTCGCCGCCGTGTCGCCGAACAGGAAATGCAGTTGCCCGCTGTGCTGATAGCTCCAGCCGAGATCCGTGCCGTAGTAAGCGGCCGGGATCGGCGACATGTTCGCGGGATGCAGCGGCGCATCGTCGCCCGTGAAGGGTCCGAGAATCGTGGTTGCGCCGACGGTCGGATCGGCAGCCGCCGGCTGGATGCCCGCCAGCAACAGGCAGGCGATCACGCGAGGGAGTATTGAATTCATGTGCATGCGGCGAATCACCTGTTGATGCGAGTCCTGAGCAGCACGACCCGGTATGGATCCCACGTGGAAGCGTTCCAGATGATGTCCACGCCCTTGCCGGCGGGACGGGTCCACTGCTCGATGATGTTGGCGGCGTAGAAGAACCCGTATTCGTCCGGGTGGTAGACGAAAATATCGCTGTGCGGCGCACAGCCCGCGGCCTTGCAGTCGACGTGCCGCAGCGCGCCGCCGGGCCCGTATTGTCCTTGCGCTCCGTTGGCCGGATCGGTTCCGGTGGTAACGTCCTGCGGCGGCGTCCACGGGCCCCAGGGTTGATCGGCCGTGCGCATGCGGACCGCGCCGTTGCCGACCACGACGGCCTTGCACTCGGACCCGGTGAAGAGTTCCAGCACGCCGCAATTGGGAAGAACGGGCGTCGGCAATGTCGAAAGTCCACCGCCGTAGAACATCACCCATTTTCTGAGCGGCGCGACCCAGGTGACGCTCATCTGGTTGACGATGTCGACTGTCTCTTCTGCCTGCACGCCCGCGGCCGTCGAATCGAGGTCCACGGGCACGGCCTCCTGTTCACGCGCGCTGAACTGCGGGACGCCGTCATTGCTGCCGGCGTAATACATCGGCTTCCACGCATAGTCGGGGCCTGCAGGCATGTCCAGATACGCGAAATAAAGCGCGAGACTGCGCCCATTCGCCGCGACGCCGACAAAGCCCGGGCGACCCCACAGGAAAACGCGCCGGCTGCCGCCGGTGTCACCCGCCGGCGAATAGTCCGGCTTGCCGTTGCCCGGACTGAAATCCTGCACGGTGCGTACCGTGACGTTCATGAACTTGTTCGTCAGCCAGTCGAAGCTGTGGCCGTATTTCTTCGGCATGAGACGATCCCGCAGGCCGATCCGCACCCTCAGGCCGATGGCGTTCAGGAGGTTCGAGACCTTCTCGCCGCGCATGACGCTGGTTTCGTCGCTGCAGAATCCGCTGACCGGCAGCGGCGTGCCGGGAGCGCCGGCCATGGTGTCGGCGATGCAACCCGGCGTGCCGTCGCGACAGCCAAGCGTCAGGCCCTCTTCCTGCCGGAAGCTGGCGCCGAAATAGCCGAGCGTCGAGTCGCAGCTCAATCCATTGCTGCAGTCGGAGTCGGTGCGGCAGCCCTGCGGCTTCGTGATATTGAAGATGCCGAACTCATCCGTGCCGTTGCTGAAGCCGCCCATCGGCGTCTTGCCGAGATCCATCGCGTGCCCGGGATCGATGGCCGACATTTCCGTCGTGCCCGGATTCTGCCCGAGCCTGATCAGGGGAATGTTCCCGCGCGTAATCCGCGCCGGATCCGGCCATTGGGCCAGGTCGATGCTGCCGAATCCGTCGTCGAAGCGTGAACCGGTGGACGCTTCGATCGGCGCGTATTGCTCGGCAGCCCAGGAATCGCCAAACAGGAATTGCAGCTGGCCGCGGTGCTCATACGAGAATCCGAGGTCGGTCCCGTAGTACGCGATGTGGAATGGCGCAATGTTGTCCGGATGCAGCGGCGCTTCATCGCCGGTGAACGGGCCGAGATAGGCGGTCGATTCAACCCGTGGCGGGGCGGTGGCATTGCAGGCGGCGAGTGACAGCAGGATCACGCAGGCCGGCAATTTCAGCGCGAATGGCATTTTCCTGTCCTAGGCGGGTGTCGGTGCCCGCGGATGCAGCAACTTCCGGTCCTTCAGTTCCTGCCAGAAAGCCGGCGGGATCGGTTGATCGAGCACGGCCGCATTCTGCTTCATCTCCTTCTCGGTCTGGCTTCCCGGTATCACGCTGACGACGACTGGGTGACCGAGGACGAATTGCAGTGCCGCCGCCGGCAACGTCACGCCGTGCGTGCGGCAGACCGCGCCGATCGCCTGGGCCTGGGCCGCGATCTCGGGCGGAGCCTCGGCGTAGTTGAAGGTCGTGCCGCCCGCCAGGATGCCGGAGTTGTAGGGGCCGCCGATGACGATGCCGACGCCGCGCCGCGCACATTCGGGAAACAAGGTGTCCAGCGGCATCTGTTCGAGCAGCGTGTAGCGGCCGGCCAGCAGGAAGAGATCCGGATCGACCAGTTCGAGCAAACGCGCACAGGGCTCCCATTCATTCACGCCGGCGCCGATCGCCTGCACGGCGCCGCTGTCGCGCAATTCTGTCAGCGCGCGCCAGCCACCGGTTTCGATGAGCTCCTGGATCTTTGCTTCGGATGCCTCGCGCCCGCCATGCACCAGTCCGCAGACGTCGTGCACATACAGGATATCCACCCGATCCAGGCCGAGGCGCTTCAGGCTTTCCTCGTATGACCGCATGATGCCGCCGTAGGAATAGTCGTAATGAAAGCGCACCTGCGGTGTGTCCACGAAGAAGACGCCATTCACTTCTTCCTTCGCGCAGGGCTCCAGCAGGCGGCCGACCTTCGTCGAGAGGATGAAGTCCTGGCGGCGCCGTGACGACAGCAGTCGGCCGACGCGCATTTCCGCCAGGCCCAGGCCGTAGAACGGCGCCGTGTCGAAGTAGCGCACGCCGCTGTCCCAGGCCGTCGACAGAGTCCGCGCGCAGTCTTCCTCGCTGAGCGCGCGCAGGTAATTGCCGAGCGGCGCCGAGCCGAAGCCGAGCGCCGTGAAATTCAATACCTTGCCGGCTCGCGTAACGAAGCGCCTCCGATCGGCGGCGTGCGAACTGCTTGTCACGGGCTGACCTCGATCTGGCGGACCGCGTTACTATCTAACATGTCAGCGGTGGCTTGCAACTGAAGCTTCTCGTATGGCAGTTCAGGCCAGGCGACTTCTGCCGGGACCGGTGCTGCGTCACGGCGCGGAACAGACGACATCGCGCAGCCGCAGCAGCTCGTCGGTCCTGTTGATTTACAGACTGTTAAATCAATAGATTGCGTGCGCCATCGGGATTTCCTCTGGCGTTTGCAGCGCAAGTCACTGCTTTCGCCGGCGCGGATTCTACCCGCAATGAGCGTTGATCCAAGGCCATCGCCGCGAGCCAGGGAAGCGGGTCCTCATTTGAAGGGCTCTTAGCTGACATGTTAGTATGCCTGAGCCTGTATTCACGCCGGTACACACCTTCGATGCGCGGCTGCAGCCCATTCATATGTCGATGAAAGAGAAGTCCAAAGCCGGCACCTGGCGCAATCCGCTGTCGGTCGAAAATGCCGGCGCCGCGCGAATCGCCGGTTCCCTGACCCTCGGTGGGGAGCTGCGCCGCAAGGCGGCGGCGGGCGTGGCGCTCGGCACTTTCGTCATCGAGTCCCCGGTACCGGCCACCATCAACGCGCTCGCGCTCGCGGGTTTCGATTTCGTGGTGCTGGACATGGAGCATTCGACCGTCGATTTCGCGCGGCTCGAGCTCCTGATCGCGGCGAGCCAGGCAGCCGGACTCGCGACGCTGGTGCGTCCCTGGGGCGAAGACACCGGACTGATCGGCAAGATACTGGACATCGGCGCGAACGGGATCATGGTGCCGCACGTCGACTCGCCGGAGCGCGCGCGCGCCGTCGTCGAACAGGCGCGCTACGCGCCGCAGGGCAGCCGCGGACTGTGCCCGCTGACCAAGTACGACTCGCTCACCGAACCGCTGCAGGCGCTCAACGAATCGACCTATGTCGTGATCCAGATCGAGGGTCGCAAGGCGCTCGGGCAGATGGCCGGAATCGCCGCGGTCGCCGGCATCGATGCGGTCTTCGTCGGGCCCTATGACCTCGCGATGTCGATGGGCGTGCCACCGGGAAGCGCGGAGGTTTTCACGGCGGCCGAAAAACTGGCGGGATCCGTGCCGGACGGTCCCACGCTCGGGATCTACATCGACGATCCCGCGAAATGCGCGGACTGGGCCGCGCGCCGCTTTGCATTACAGGTCGTGAGCTTCGACGGGCGCATGCTGTCGAACGGCGCCCGCGCCGTCGCGACGCAGGCGCGGCAGGGACTGCGCCCGAGGAATGTGAAGTCATGAGCGTGAAACATGTCGCCGGATAGCGGCAACGGCAATCTCGTCGTCCGCTGCGCACGACTGCTGGCGGAAGCGGAGGCGGCGCGCGAGCCGATCGGGCCGCTGACCGCGGCCCATCCGGAACTCAGCGTGACCGACGCCTACCGGATCCAGCAGACCAACATCGAACTCCGCGAATCGCGCGGCGAAAAGATCGTCGGTCACAAGATCGGGCTTACGGCCAAGGCGATGCAGGAGCTGTTCGGCGTCAACGAACCGGACTTCGGGCACCTGATGAACACGATGATGCACGAAGCCCGCCATCCGCTCGACCTCGGCGAATTGATCGACCCGCAGATCGAGGTCGAACCGGCATTCGTGCTGGGCCGCCGGCTGCAGGGCCCGGGCGTCAGCATCGCGGACGTGCTCGAAGCCACGGTCGGCGTCAGGGTCTGCCTCGAGGTGATCGACTCGCGCATCATCGACTGGCGTATCAAGCTGCAGGATACCGTCGCCGACAACGGATCGAGCGCGCGCGTCGTCCTCGGCTCGCAGCTCGTGCCGCCGTCGATGCTCGTGCTGGACGACATGAACACCGAGCTCGAACTGGACGGCGTGGTGGTCGAGACCGGCAATACCAGCGCGATCCTGGGGAATCCCGCCAGGAGCATCGCCTGGCTCGCGAACCGGCTCGCCGAATTCGGCATCGCGCTGGAGCCGGGGCACATCGTGCTGCCGGGGACCTGCACGCGTTCGGTCCGCATCCGCGGCCACCGCTGGATCGTCGGGCGCATTGCGGGCCTCGGCGAAGTCCTGTTGCATCTGACGGGCAAGCCCGCGATTGCGGCGAAGTCCTGAGCAACTCACCGGATCCTGGAGCAAAACGACATGCGAGCAGTGACGGCGGCCGGACTCGAGGCCACGATTCGCGAATACTTCGACGCCTGCAACGAGGCCGATGCCGCCAAGATCAGCGCCTGCTTCGAGCCGGACGGCGTCCACTACTTTCCGGCCGGCGCCCCGCAGGGAACATTTTCCGGCGCGCAGGCGATTGCCGCGGGCTGGGTCAAGGCCGTCGCCAATCTCGGCTCCATCTGGACGATCGACCGCATCATCGTCGACGCCCCGCGGCTCGAGGCCGTGATCGAATGGACTCATTTCAAGCCGAAGCAGGGCCTGTACCTGCGCGGCGACGAATGGTACGTGTTCTCGAAGCGCGGACTGATCCGCGAGATCCGCGCCTACTACGCCTGCCCGCCAGCAACGGCCGAGAAACGCAGCCATGAACTCGGCGACTTCGATTACCGTGGCCTCGGCTACCCGCTGACGCCGCCGGCCGTGAAGCGCAAGACTTGAAGATCACCGGCGCCGAGAGTTTCCTGTTGCGCGTCCCCGTCGGCCGCGGGATCGCCGACAGCATGCAGTTCGTCACGCATCTCGAGTTCGCTGGCCTCACGATCGCCACGGACGAAGGAATTCGCGGAACGGGCTACACGATCACCGTGGGGCACGGCGGCAGCGTCATCCAGGAAGTCATCGACTCGCTGTTCATCGACGACCTCCTCGGCAAGGACCCGCGCGACGTCCGGGAAATCTGGCAGCAGCTCTATTTCGGCAAGTCGCACTGGATCGGGCGCGCGGGCGCGACGACGATGGCGCAGTCGGCGGTGGACATCGCGCTGTGGGACATCAATGCCAAGGCCGCCGAGTTGCCGCTCTGGCAGTTGCTGGGCGGCGCGCGGCATGCCGACATTCCGATCTACAACACGCACGCGGGCTGGCTCAATCACTCGATCGACCAGCTGACGAACGAGGCGCGCAAGCTGCTCGACCAGGGATACACAGCGCTCAAGATGAAGGTCGGACTTGCCGATTCGCGCGAGGACCGCCGCCGCGTCGAGGCCGTGCGCAAGGCCGTCGGCGACGGCACGCTGCTGATGGTGGACGCCAACCAGAAGTGGGACCTGATGCAGGCCAGTCAGGCCGCGCGACTGCTGGAAGGCCTCGATCTCGCATGGCTCGAGGAGCCGCTGCACCCCGACGACATCCGCTCGCATCGCGTGCTCGCCGGGCGAACGACCATACCCATCGCGCTCGGCGAGCATGTCTACACGACGCATGCCTTCAGGGATTACATGGAGAGCAATGCGGTCGCCGTAGTGCAGGTGGATGTCTGCCGGATCGGCGGCATCACGCCGTGGCTCGAGGTCGCGGCACTCGCAAACGCTTTCAACCTCCGGGTCTGCCCGCACGCCGGGGACCTGATGCAGGTGCACCAGCACCTGGTCAAGGTGATCCCGAACAACTGGCTGCTCGAAGTGATTCCGATCTGGGAAAAGGGCCCGTTCAGGCACCAGATCCGGCTCAACGACGGAAAATGCCTCTCGCCGACCGAGCCCGGCGCCTCATCCGATTTCACGCGCGAGGCTCTCGACGAATTTCGCGTCCATTGAATGCGCCGCACAGGCGCGCAGGGTGACCGGGATGAGAAAGTTTGCAGAACAGCTTGGTTTTCCGGAAGCGCCGGTGCTGCTGCCGGACGGCGGCTTCCTGTTCGTGGAAATGGATCCCGCGAAGGGTTGCGTCACGCGCTTCAGCAAGGACGGCAAGACGCGATCCGTCGTGGCGAAGACCGGACGCCCGAACGGGCTTGCGCGCGACCGCAACGGGTTCATCTGGGTCGCCGAGACCGCGATGCGCGCACTCCTGAAGCTGAGCCTGGACGGGAAGTTCGAGGTCATCGCGAACGCCTGCGACGGCGAGCCCTTCCTGTTCCTGAACGACCTGGCGCTGGCGCCGAATGGCGACATCTATCTCACCGACTCGGGCATCGAGATCGAAGAGGTCGCGCCCGGCGGTGTGCTGAATCCGGATTACCGCAAGCTCCGCTATGACGGGCGTGTGTTCCGGATCGACCCGAAGACGCGCGCCGTCGAATGCGTCGACCGCGGCCAGCAGTTCACCAACGGCGTCGCATTCGGGCCGGACGGCAACCTGTACGTGGCCGAGACGCTCTCCGGCAACATCTATACCTATGAATACCAGCGGGGCCGCGTGACGGGGAAACGGCGCCTGTTCGGCAATGTCATCGAGCAATTCAACCCGGCGGAGCTCAAGGGGCCGGACGGCATGAAGTTCGGAGCCGACGGCAACCTCTACGTGTGCGTCTTCGGGCAGGGCGACGTCACCGTGCTGAAGCCGGATGGAACGGTGGCGCGCAGAATCAAGGTGGATGGCTCACACCCGACCAACCTGGCATTCGGCCCGAAGGGCGATCGGACTATCTACGTGACGGAAGTCGCAACGGGTTCGGTGCAGGTGCTGGACGCCGGCACCGACGGATTCCCGCTCCACCTCTAGCCGGAACGCCAGGGTACCTCGCCCGGCCTGGGCGGCACGATGTAGCGGCCGGCCCCTTCGCGACGCGGAAACGGGAATTTCCCCCTGCCGGTCGGCGGATTCGCCTGCAATGCCCTGAGCTTCGGCTCGTCGATCTCGATGCCGAATCCCGGCGCGTCGCCCAGCACGATGTAGCCGTCCTCGATGCGGTTGTCCCACTTGAGGCAATGTTCACGCCCGGGATCGACGACTTCCATCATGTTGTGGTTCGGCAGGGCCGCGGCGACCTGCGCCATGTAATTCGCCTGCGCGTTCATCATCGAGACTTCCAGGCCATAGGCATGCGCCAGGTGCGCGATCTGGCGCAGGCCCGTCACGCCGGACTGGCCGGTCCATACGTTGATGACCTCCGCGGCGCGGTTGACGATCAGCGGATAGACGTCGCGCAGGCTGTGCAGGTTCTCGCCGGTCGATACCTTCGCCTTCACCTGTTCCGAAACCTTGCGCAGGCCGTGATAATCCCAGCGCCGCGCGGGCTCCTCCACGCATTGCAGTTCGAAATGCTGCTCGAGCTGGCGGATGTAGCGCACAGCCTGCTTGGGCGACCAGTATTCGTTCGAGTCGATCATCAGCACGGGCTTCGGCGAGGCGATGCTCAAGGCATCGCGCATGATGCCGAGCCGCCGCAGGTCCGCCTTGAGGTCGAGCCCGACCTTGAGCTTGCCGCCGTCGATCCCTTGCTCCGCCATGCGTCGGTAGAAGCTGAACAGATCTTCGTCCGACAGGCAGTAATCGAGGCCGCTCGCGTAGGCCTTCACGCGGCCTTCCCTGGCGCCGAGCGTCTTCCACAGCGGTTCCCCGGCGATTTTTGCCTTCAGGTCCCAGAGCGCCATGTCGATGGCGCTCATCGCGGCGCAGGCGGCGCCCTCGTTTCCCGCCTTGTGCAGGAAATCGTTCAATCCGGATCCAGAGGCCCACGACTTCGCGCGGGTCCGCGCCTTCGATGACGCCGAACAGGCCTTCGATCGCGGCGCCGCCGTAGCCGAGCGAAATGCCGGTCAAGCCGCCGTCGGTCTCGAGATACACGATCGATCCCGGCAGCATCTCCACGCCGCTCGGCAGGTTGGCATCGCCGACCAGGCGATCCATCTTCATCATGTACTGCTCGACGCGGAAGCCGGTGATCTTCATGACGGGACCAGCCCGTTGCCCGGCGCATCGCCGGCGACGGCCCATCCGTCCGCAATCCGCACGTCCGAGGTGAAAAGCCCGGTCGCCGGCCGCGGATCCACGATTTCGACGCTCATGAAGTACGGCATCACGCCGGCGAGATGCACGTGGATGTTTCCGGGCGCGGCCGCCAGCGTGACCGGCAGCTCGAGCCCGTATGCGGCATCCGCGATCTGCAGCGCCGCCGTGATGCCGACGGCGCCGATGTCGAGCGCGACGACGTCGGCCGAGCGGCGTTCGAAATGCGGCAGGAAATCGCCGATCGTCGCGAGCCCGGCGCCGGCGCAGACCGCGCCGCCGATCGCATCCGACAAGCTGCCTGAGGCCGCGCGAGTCGTGGTCGCGGGAGACCCCTTCGACCCAGGTCAGGTCGAACTGCTGTTCCATGGATCGCACACGATCGATCGCCTGCTTCACCGGCCAGCCGTGACCGGCGTCGATCATCAACACGGGCTCCGGCGTCGCTTCCGAAAGGGCGGTGCGCATGCGCCCGAGTCGCCGTGCATCGACGTCGCCGTCGGCGCCGACCTGCAGCTTGCCGCCGCGCAATCCGTGCTCGCGCGCCATGCGCTGGAACCAGGTGCTGAGTTCCGCGTCGCTTGCTGCCGGGCTCCTTGTGGCTCGCGTAAGCGTTGGCCCGCGGCCGCGCGCCGCCGAGCGTCTTCCACAGGGGTTCGCGATTGGCCTTCGCCTTCAGGTCCCACAGCGCGAGGTCGAGGGTGGCGATCGCATTGCGGTATGCCTTGCCGCGCGGCGCGGATTGCGGGTCCGACATCTGTTGCCAGAGGCCCGTGACGCCGCGCGGATCCGCGCCGACGAGCCGCTCCTTGACCAGGCGCCTGATCTGCGCGCGCGCACCGGCGGCGGCGACTGCGATTCCCTTCACGCCGGCATCGGTCAGCAACTCGACGATGCAGGATTCCTGCGCTGCGCCCGCGAGCCGCGTCGCCTTGACGCCGGTGATCTTCATGCGATCGTTGCCACGGGGAATAGCCGGCTCATGCGTCCTGCACCGGGCAGCGGGAGCCCGTCACTTGCCGCTCTTCGTCCCCGCCTGCGCCGCGGTCTCCACAGCATCGAGCTCGATGGCGCGGGCCACCATGGCGATATGCACGCGCATCGCGGCGCCGGCGAGTTCCGCGTCGCCGGTGCGGATGGCGTCGGCGATGCGCCGATGTTCGGCCACGGTCGCGTAAGGCCGGCCGCCTTCGGGCAGCGCGTGAAAGCGCGGCCGGTCGAGCAGCGCCCGGGCCGAGTCGAGCAGGCGCTGGGCGCGCGGCGACTTGATGGCGGAAATGATGATGGCGTGGAAGCTTGCATCCAGGTCGTCGAGCGCCGACATGTTCTTGGCGCGCACTGCCGCGGTCTGGGCTTCGAGATTCTCGTCGAGCCGCTGCAACAATCCCGCGTCCGCCATCTGCGTGACGCGCCGCACCGCCTCGACCTCGAGTCCGGTCCGGATCAACAGCGCCTCGCGCACGTCCTCGGGCCGGATCGGCGAGACGAAACTGCCGCTCTGCGGATACACGTCGACGAGTCCTTCTTCCGCGAGCCATGCGATGGCCTCGCTGACCGGCGCGCGCGAGACGCCGAACTCGAGTGCGATCTCGTTCTTGTGCAGGCGCGAGCCGGGTTTCAGTTCGATTTCGCGGATGCGGCGGCGCAGTTCCCGGTAGACGCGCTCCGCCTTGGTATGGTCGGTCGAGGCTGCGATGCCGGGCTGGCTCTTGCTTGTCATCTGGTTCCGGCCTTTCGAGCTCTCGATCGGATGTCCCATCGTCCGTCGCAGGTATCTTAACTTCCGGGATCAGCCCGCGTGCCCGCCGTTCCTAACATGTCAGTCTGCGGGGGATCCTGATTTCACTATGGATCTGCCGCCCAGGTCAATGGAACCACCGATCCCGCTTGAGGGCCTCCACTGCGCCAGGCCTTGAACGGCGGGATCACCGGCCTGAGCGGCGTCCGATCATTGAAAAATCAGGTTTTTCGTGGTTCCTGTCCGTTTCCCGTCCCCTGCCCGAAATCCCGCGTTCCCACCGCTCCCGCCCTGCCCGGTCAGCGGCGAGGGGTCGCCGGGCTGGTTTTCTGCCCGCGGCGCAGCCCGCGGCTCCAAATCTGGAACTTTGGGTTTGCCTGCGCTAACATGTTAGTAAGAGACCCGGCTGCCGTCCATGGCTGTTGGCCCTTTCCGCGAGTGGGGAGCTCAAATGAAACACGGTTATTCGGTCTGGAATCGCATCGCGTTTCCTGCACTGTCAGGCGTCGCGTTGATCGTCGGCGCAGACGCCCAGGCCCAAACTGGATCCGCACAAACGACCGAGTTGAAGGAAGTCGTCGTGACCGCAACGAGGCGCAGTGAGGACCTCCAGGCCACGAGCGTCTCGGCCACGGTGCTGAGCGGCGACCTGCTGACGGACAAGGGGGTCGTCGACCTGTACGCCCTCCAGTTCGCGGCGCCCGGCATCACGGTGACCCAGTACGGATCGGCGAACGTGTTCAACATCCGCGGCCTCGGCCGGAGCCAGGTGGACATCGACGTGCCATCCGGCGTCGTGATCTATCGCGACGGCGCGCCGACGGTGGCCGGTTATTTCCAGAATGAGCCGTATTTCGACATGCACTCGATCGAGGTATACCGCGGCCCGCAGGGAACGCTGGTCGGCAAGAGCGCTGCGGGTGGCGCGGTGTTCATCAATACGAACGATGCCGAGCTCGGGCAGACCTACGGCAGCGTCGAAGCGAGCCTTGGCAACTACGATTCCAGGGAAGCCGTCGCCATGTTCAACATGTCGCTCGGCGACAAGGCCGCCCTGCGCATGGGTTACAACCACTATGAGCGGGACCATTTCTACGATTCGATCACCGGCAACTACACCGGCCATCCTGGCGAAGTGGACAACAACAGCTTCCGCCTCGGCCTGCATCTGGAGCCGACCGACAACTTGAAGGCCGTGTTGAAGGTCGACTACCACGACCTCGATTTCGGCGGCAACGTGACGACCGTCTACGGCGAGAAACCGCTCGGCGACGTCGTGCAGAACGCCCAGTTCGCCTATACGGACAAGTCGTTCCGCACGGTGCTGGACGTCAAGTACCTGTTCGACAACGGCGTGACCCTCAGTTCGCTCTCCGGCTACCAGGACATCGAATCGGTCAACAACCTCGACGTGAATGCCACGCTGCCCGCGATCTATTACTTCAACAGCCGCATCGACGCCCAGGTCTATTCGCAGGAATTCAACCTGATCTCGTCTGACGACCAGAAATTCAAGTGGGTGGTCGGCGCCTTCTGGCAGAAGCAGGATTCAGTGCTGCCGGACTGGACGCATGGCGGATTCAATTTCATCGGCAATGGCTTCCCGCTGCCCTATCCCTGGGCCACGAGCCCGTGGGACAACACGGAGGAAGATACCGCCATCTTCGCGCATGTCATGTATCCGCTCACGGACAAGGCGGAACTCGAGGTGGGCGCGCGTTACAGCAATTACACGCGGGATCAATTCGTGCATTGGGTGCTCAGCTTCGCCGGCGTACCTCCGGTACGAGGGCAATCCCTGGGGTTCGATCCCCTGGACGCCGCCGCCCGGAGTGCCTTCCCGCGCCACGCCGGGAGGCGATAGCCGAGCATGGACGAGAATTCGTTCGACTGGCAGGTCGCGCTGAACTACGACGTCGCCGAGGACCAGCTGCTGTACGGGCTGGTCTCCCGCGGCCACATCACGGGCGGCATCAACATCTTCCCGCCGTTCTTCATTTACCCTGAAATGGAAGTCATCAACTACGAGGTCGGCTGGAAGGCGAGCTGGCTCGACAAGCGCTTCAACACGCAGTTCACCTACTACTACGAGACCTTTGCCAACTACCAGGCGAACTTCGCGGAAACGGTCAACGGACTCAATTTCCCGACCAACCGGACCGCGGACACCATGAGCCACCAATCGGGAATGGAGCTGAGCGGGCAGGCACAACTCGGCAGGCTGTCGATCGATTTCGGGGTGGCCTACCTCGACAGCGAGCTCGGCACATTCAGCGACGTCGTCGATCCGTTCCTCGCGCCGCCGAACAACGTCGTGAACCTGTCGGGCGCCCGGGCCCCGTTCTCGCCCACGCTGACCGGGAACATCGGGTTTGCGGTTGACATGCCGATCGGCGATCTCACGTTGACGCCGCGCATCGACTATTCGCACGTCGATTCGACCCAGGCCGCATTGTGGGATACGCCGCTCGAGACCCTGCATGCGCGCGATCTCGTCAATGCCCAGTTCAGCCTGGGGCCGTCCTCGGGCAAGTGGATGGCAACGCTCTGGGGCACCAATGTGTTCAACAAGCAATACATTGCCGGCATCCAGAACAATGCGACGCTCTACTACGCCGCCCCTCCGGGTCAGTACGGCCTGAGATTCAAATATAACTTCTGATCATCGCGCTTCATTCCGGGGGATGCCGTGGTTCGCCACGGCATCCCCCGTTTGCATGAGCGATTGCCCGTGACCCAGCGCACGCGCGACGCCGGCGCGGCGCTTTCCGCGACCGGCGAGAAGCCTGCGGACCTGCGCGGCCAGATTTCCTGGGCGCTGTTCGAGTTCGCGCGCTCGCCCTACATCAGCCTCGTCTACGTGTTCGTCTTCCCGCCCTATTTCGCGAATGTCGTGATCGGCGACCCGGTGCGGGGCCAGGAGGCCTGGAGTTTCGCGAACACGATCGTCGGCCTCTGCGTCGCGCTGCTCGCGCCGCTGCTCGGCGCCATATCCGACCGGACCGGGCCGCGAAAGCCCTGGCTCGCCACCGTCGCCTTCGTCATGTCGGCCTGCTGCATCGCGCTGTGGTTCGCCATGCCGGGAGCGCAGGGCGGATTGCCGGTCAACGTGATCCTGCTGCTCGTCATCATCCTGGCAACCTGCTTCCAGTTCACCGAGGTGTTCCACAGCGCCATGCTGGCCTCGATCGCGACGAACGAGCGTATCGGGGGGCTCTCCGGTTTCGGGATCTCGACCGGCAATCTCGGCACGCTGACGGCCATGCTGGTGATGCTGTTCGGCGTCGCGTTGCCGGCCTCGGGCGTGACGATCGGCGGCCTGCTGCCGGACAAGCCGCTGTTCGGACTCGATCCCGCAACGCATGAACACAACCGCATCGCCGGCCCCGTGGCGGGCGTGTGGTTCCTGATATTCATCGTGCCCCTGCTGCTGTGGACGCCCGATCGCCCTGCCACGGGAGTCTCGGCGCGGCGTGCAGTGCGCGAGGGGCTGGAGCAGCTCTGGCTCACGGTCAAGCGCGCGCGGCGCATTTCCAACGTCGCGCTCTACCTGCTCGCGCGCATGCTGTACACGGACGCCAAGGTGGCGATCCTGGCCTACTCCGGCATTTACGCGGCCGGCGTGTTTGGCTGGGGCCTCTCGGAATTGCTGCTGTTCGCGCTGGTGCTCTCGCCGTTTTCGATCTCGGGCGGCTTCATCGGCGGCTGGCTCGACAACCGCCTCGGGTCGAAGCGGGCGATCCAGATCAGCGTCGGCCTGAGTTGTATCGGGATGCTGGGCGCCGTCTCGACCACGCCCCACCAGATCCTGTTCCTGCCCTATGACGGGAGCGCCGCCGGGCCGCTCTGGTCATTCCCGTATTTCCGGACCCTGCCCGAAGTCGTCTACCTGATCACGTTCATGACGCTCGCGATCACCATCACGGCCGCTTTCTGCACCAGCCGCACGATGATGGCGCGCATCGCGCCGGTTTCGATGATGAGCCAGTTCTTCGGCCTGTATGCGCTCTCCGGAACCGCCACGGCCTTCCTCGGCCATGCGCTCGTGGCAACATTTACCGGTGTGTTCCACAGCCAGCGCGCGGGATTTGCATCGCTGATCTTCCTGCTGCTTGCCGGATTCGTGCTGATGCGCTGGGTTCGGCAGGAGCGCGCGCCGGAAATCGACTGATATCCACGGCTCGCGGGGGCCGCCCCGCCGACGCACGCGAATCGGATAAGCTCGTCAGGATGCAGGGTCGTACCGGCCTGACGAGCGCCACGGCCGCGAGCCGGCTCGCGGCCGATGGACCGAACGAGCTTCCCGCAACGCGCGGGCGGCGCCTGTTCGACGTGCTGCTGCACGCAGTGGCCGAACCCATGTTCCTGCTGATGTGCGCTGCGGTCACCCTGTACCTGCTGCTCGGCGAACTGCGCGAGGCGCTGGTTCTCGCGACCTCGCTGCTGGCCGTCGTCGTCATTTCAGCCTCGCAGGAACGCCGCGCCGGGCGCGCACTGGAAGCGCTGCGCGATCTCTCGAGTCCGCGCGCGGCCGTGCTGCGCGACGGAGAACTGCGGCGCATCGCGGGTCGCGAGGTCGTGCGGGGCGATATCGTGATGCTCGCCGAGGGCGACCGCGTGCCGGCGGACGGCGTGCTGCTCGAATCCATCGACCTCGAGATCGACGAGTCCCTGCTGACCGGCGAGTCGCTGCCCGCGCCAAAACTTGCGCTGCCGCCGGGCGCCGACACCGCAGCGGCGCCGGCCGAGGCCCGCATGTATTCCGGAACCCTGGTCATCCGCGGCCACGCCAGCGCCGAAGTCACCGCAACCGGCGCGCGCAGCGAACTGGGCAGGATCGGCCAGGCGCTTGCGACGCTGAAGCCGGAGCAGACGCCGCTGTACCGCGAGACCCGGCGCATGGTGCTGTGGCTCGCCGCGATCGGCATCGCTCTCTGCATTGCGGTGATCCTGCTCTACGCCGCGCTGCGCGGCGGACTGGTCCAGGGCGCGCTGACCGGCATCACGCTCGCGATGAGCGTGCTGCCGGAAGAATTCCCGGTCGTGCTGACCGTGTTCCTTGCGCTCGGCGCCTGGCGACTCTCGAAGCAGGGCGTGCTGACGCGGAACATGCCTGCCATCGAGGCGCTCGGCGCGGCGACCGTGCTCGCGGTCGACAAGACCGGCACGCTCACCGAGAACCGCATGGTCCTGTCCATGCTCGACGACGGCGTCACCCGCCTGGTCCTCGACGGCCAGTGCGCTGCACCCGGTCCGGGCATGCAGAGCCTGCTCGGCGCTGCGCTCGCCGCCTGCGAGATCCGGGCATTCGACCCGATGGAGCGCGCGATCATCGCGGCCGCCCGTCAGCAGGCCCCGCAGGAGGCGCAGGCGCTCGATCGCATGGCGCTCGTCCATGAGTACGAACTGACGCCGGAACTGCTCGCAGTGACCCATGTCTGGAAGGACTCCGCGGCGGATCGCATGATGGTCGCGGCCAAGGGCGCACCGGAGACGGTTGCGGGTCTCTGCCGCATGGAGCCTGCGGAAGTCGGGCGTCTGCTCGAACAGGTCGACGCGGTCGCACGCGATGGCCTGCGGGTGCTCGCGATCGCGAGCGCCGAGATCCGCGGCGGCACGCCGCCACCGACGCCGCGCGACATCCATTTCCGCTTCCTCGGACTGATTGGCCTGCGCGATCCGGTCCGGGAGACCGTTCCCGCGGCGATCGCGGACTGCCACGACGCCGGCATCCGCGTCGTCATGATCACCGGCGATCATCCGGGCACGGCACAGGCGGTTGCGCGGGCCGTCGGCCTCGACGATTCAGGCGGACTGCTGACGGGCCAGCAGCTGGCTTCGATGGATGAGGCCGCGTTGCGCGCGCGGGCGGCAGCCGTGAACGTGTACGCGCGGGTCCCGCCCGCCGAAAAGCTGCGCCTGGTGAGGGCGCTCCGCGCCCACGGCGGGATCGTCGCGATGACCGGCGATGGCGTCAACGACGCCCCGGCGCTGAAGGCGGCGGACATCGGCATCGCGATGGGCAGCCGCGGAACGGACGTCGCGCGCGAAGCCGCATCGCTCGTGCTGGTCGACGACGATTTCACCAGTCTCGTGGCGGCGATCCGCATGGGGCGGCGGATCTACGAGAATATCCGTAGCGCGATGAGCTACCTGGTCGCGGTGCACATCCCGCTCGCGGGCGCGGTCCTCCTGCCGCTGCTCTTGGGCTGGCCGCTGCTGATCTTCCCGCTGCACGTCGTCTTCCTGGAGTTCGTGATCGATCCCGCCTGCTCGCTGGTCTTCGAGCGCGAGCAGCGCGGCGAGGAGATCATGCGGCGCCCGCCGCGCGCCCGGGACGAGCGCCTGTTCTCGGGGATGATGCTGCTGGAAAGCGTGCTGCTGGGCCTCGTGAGCCTGGCCGCCGTGGCGCTGGTCTACGGATTCGCTCTGGCGCAGTACTCGGACGGCAAGGCCCGCGCCCTCGCCTTCATCGTGCTGGTAATCAACAACCTGGCGCTGATCCTGGTCAGCCGCTCGCAGACCGATTCGCCCGCTTCGCTGTTGCTGCGCCCCAATCGCGCGTTCTCGCTGATCTCCGCGCTCGCGATCGCGGCGCTCGTCTTCGTCTGCAGCATTCCGTCGGTCGCCGCGGCCTTCCGCTTCGAGGCGCCCACGGTTCCCGCGGCCATTGCGGCCGCGGTCACCGGCCTGGCGATCGTCGCGATCTCCGGAATCCTGCGCGCTAGCCTGCGGGCGGCGCGGGCTTCGTCGAAGCTGACGCCGAGCTCGTCGTGATCGTCACTGCCTGACCCGCGCGCAGGCGCTCGCCGCCGCGCACGATCACGCGATCGCCCGGGACCAGGCCGCCCTGGACCTCGATGCGATCGGAACTGCCATTGCCAAGCCGCACGGCGACCCGCTCCGCGACATCGCCCCTGGCCACGCGAAACACATGCGCACCGTCGGCGCGCACGATGACCGCATCGCGCGGCACGACGAGGCTCGATGCCACGCGAGCGGCCGGCAGGTCCACGCGCACGGCCGAGCCGATGGTCCAGCCGTCGTCGGCGAGGCCGACCCGCACTTCGAGGAGCCGCGAACGCTCGTCGCCGACCGGCACGATCGCGCGGATCCTGCTTGCGGCCTGCTTCGCGTCGCCGCGCACCGTCACGGCCTGGCCGATCGCCAGGTGCGCGGCTTCGGCGACCGGAGCGCGGGCGACGACTTCCACGCTGGCAGTGTCCATCAGCCTGACGACCTCACTGCCCGCAGAGACATATTCGCCGAGCTGGCGCATGCGCTCGACGACGTGGCCCGGGAACGGCGCACGGATCACGGCGCGCCCGATCAGGTGCTGGGTGCGGTCGCGCGCGGCCCTCGCCTGCTCCAGTTCCTGCTGCGCCATCGCGTGGCGGGCGTCTGCTTCGTCGATCTGGCTCTGCGACGCGATGCCGGCGGGCAATGCGTTCAGCCGCGCAAGCTGCGTCTTCAGCAGGTCCACGTTCGCGCCGAGGCGCGCAAGCTGCGCCTCGTCCTCGCGCAGTTGCAGTTCGAGCGTGCGCGAATCCACCCGCGCGAGCGGCGCTCCCTTTGCAACGCGCGTTCCGGGCTCCGCGACCCAGTCCAGCCGCCCCGTCACCTCGGCGGCGAGCCGCGCGTCATTGCGGCTGACGACCGTGCCGGTCGCGGTGATCGTCGCGTTGAGATTGCCCTGGGTGACGCGCGCAACCGTCACCGGCGCCGGCGGCGCCTGTTCCTGGCCCTGGGCCGCGCCGGCCGACGGGAGGAGTGCGGCCAGCGCGGCCACGGCCCCACAGGCGGAAATCCATTTCTTCATCAGGCAGCCTCCTCGATTGCTCCGCTGGCAGATGGGCTCTGCTGCGCGGCGGTCGACGGCTCGCCCAAGCGCAACAACGCCGGCAACAGCACCAGCATGAAGACGGTATTCACGAGCATGCCGCCGGCGATGACCGTGCTGAGCCCGCGGTACAGCGAGCCGCCCGGTCCCGGCACGACGATCATCGGCAGGAGGCCGACCAGCTGGCCGAGCGACGTCGCGATGATCGGCCGGGTCCGCTCCGCGATCGCCGCGCGCACCGCGCTCCTGCGATCCATGCCTTCGCGCTCGGCGGTGCGCGTCCGCTCCACCAGCAGGATCGCGTTGTTGACCACCGCGCCCATCAGGATGATGAACCCGACCATCGTCAGCATGTCGAGGGTCTGCGGCGTGAAGAGATTCAGGAACCGGATGCCCAGCACGCCGCCGAAGCTCGCGAGCGGCACCGTCAGCAGCACGAACAGGCTGTCGCGCACCGAGCGGAACAGCGCCGCCATCAGCAGGAACAGCACGAGCAGCGCGAGGCTGATGTTGACGCGCATGTCGGCGAGCGAGGTCTCGAGGCTGCCTGCGTCGCCCGCGTAGCGGATGCCGCCATCCGGCGGCAGCAGCGGCTGGATCTCGGGACCGATATCTTTCTCGATGATGCGCATGGCGTCCTGCAGCGACATGCCCTGCGGCGGGATGACATTGATGCCGATGGTGCGGCGCCCGTCCACGCGCCTGAGGCCCGTCGTGCCGACCGTCGGCTCGATGGTCACCAGCTCGCCGAGCGGCACGACGCCGCCCGCCGGTGTCGCGACCGGCACGGTGGCGAGCGACTCTGGGCTGTCCCAGCCGCCGGCGCGCAGGATCATGTCGAGCCGGCGCTCGCCGTCGAAATGCTCGCCGATCCAGATGCCGTCGCCGAGCGAGCGCACCACCGTCGCGACATTCGCGCGCGTCCAGCCGGATTCGCTGATGCGCCGGTCGTTCGGCAGCAGCCGCAGTTCGGGTTCCGCGAGTTCGAGGTCCTGGAACGAGCGCGCCTGCGCGCCGGGCAGCTTCTGCGTGATGATGTCCTGGGCCGCGCGCGCCGCCTTCAGCAGGCCGTCGAAATCCGCGGACTGCAGGCGCACCTCGATGTTGCGGCCGTCGCCGAAGCCGCCGAACAGGTTGCCCTGCTGCGAGAAGACGTCGAGGTCCGGGAACCCGGCCGTGATCTCCTCGCGCACCAGCTTGTCCAGCTCGCCGATCCGCGACGGATCCAGCGGCCGCACGCCGATCGTGCCGCCGCCCGGGAAGATCAGCACGTAGTAGTTCTTGAGCCTCGGCTCGCGCTCGCCCTTCATGTAGGGCGCGAGCCGCTGCACGATCGGCTGGACCACCTCGGTCTCGATCGCATCCACATTCATGCCCGGCGGGAACTGCAGGAAGCCGTCGATCGCGTCGCGCTTGACTGGCGGCAGGTAGTCGATCGGCGGCAAGAGCGCCCAGGTCAGCACGAAAGGCGCGATCAGCAAAAGGCCGATGGTGATCGCGCGCTTGCGCGGCTGGTCGGTGAGCTGAACCATGCGTTCGCCGAGCCAGCCTGGCCAGGCGGCGGGCTTGCGATTGCTCGCCGGCCCCAGCCAGCGCGCGGCCGCGACCGGCAGCACCGTCACGGCGACGATCAACGACACGGATATCGCGACCGCGATCGTGAGCGCGAGATCCGCGAACAGCTGGCCCTCGGTGTTCTTCATGAAGATCACCGGCAGGAACACGATCACCAGCGTCAGTGTCGAGGCGAACAAGGCCGGCCAGACCTCGGTCGAGCCCTCGAGCGCAGCCTGCATCAGGGGCACGCCCCGCTCGCGGCGCGCGACGATGCCCTCCAGCACGATGGTCGCGGCATCGAGCGTCATGCCGACCGCGAACGCGATGCCGGCAATCGAGATCACGTTGAGCGTGTGCCCGGTCGCCAGCATCACGATGACGGTCGCAAGGACGCTGACGGGTATCGCGACGCCGATCAGGAGCGTCGAGCGGAACTGCCGCAGGAACAGCCACAGCACGGCGACGGCGAGCACGATGCCTGCCAACAGGTTGCCCGTGACCATGCCCACGGCCTGGTTGATGAACACCGATGGGTCGAAGGACTGCTCGATCGCGAGGCCCATGTCGGCGAGCGGGCCCTCGCGCATCTCACCGATCTCCTTCTTGACCGCGGCGAGCGTCGAGAGCACGTCCGCGCCCGATTCCTTCAGGATCTGGATCGCGATCGCCGGGTTGCCGTTCTGAACGGCGAGCGAATTGCGGTCCCCGCGCTCGACGGAGATCGTCGCGACGTCGGACAGGCGCACGGGCCGGCCGTCGCGCCAGTCGAGCACCAGTTCGCCGAGGTCCTCCGGGCTGTAGCGGCCCGCGAAACGCAGCGTGTACTGGCGGCGGCCGAGCTCCGCGAAGCCGCCGGATACGTCGTCGGCGCTGCCGGCAACCGCCACCATCGACGGAATCGGGATGCCGAGCTCCGCCGCGCGATAGGGATCGAACTCGATGCGCAGCTCGTCCGGCGCGCCGGCGTTGATGTTGACGTTGCCGACCCCCGGTATGGACTCGATGCGCGAGCGGAACAGGTCCTCGACCTCACGCCGGTAATTCTCGACCGGGCCCGGCGTGCCGGGCTTCAGCTGCACGAAGAACCAGGACAAGGTGTCGTTGGGGCCGCCGCCGCCGTCCTGGCCCAGCGAGATCCGCGGCGCAGTGGCATCGCGCGGCAGTGGCGGCAGCTGGTTCATCCGCGCGATCACGTCGATCAGCATGCGGCCCATGTCGGTGCCGATCGCAAACTGGAGATTGATGAAGGCGCCGCCGGCCCCCGCGAAAGACTGGATCTCCCGCAGCCCCGGCAGGCCGCGCAGCGCCTGTTCCTGCGGTTCGAGCAGTTCGGATTCGACCTCAGCGGGCGCCGCGGCGCGCCAGCCGGTGAAGATCGTGACGACCGGCTCTTCGATGTCGGGGAAGAGCTGCACCGGCAGCTTGATGAGGCTGACGATGCCGAGCACGAGGATGAGGCCGACGCCGACGGCGACGCCGATCGGGCTCTTGAGCGATTTCTCGGTCAGGTTCATGGGCAGGGGCTCCCCGGCTCGCCCGCGGGCAGGCGGCACCATCCATTCTAGGAATGAGATGTTTCAGCGGAGTGGCCGGTTGGAACGTCTGGCCGCAGTCGGCAGGTCATTCGTCGCAGCGGGCCGGGATGGCCCGGTCGCCGGGCCGCGACCAGTCTTATTTCACACGAATCGACATTGTCGTCCTGGTCTCGCCGAACTGATTTGCGCGCAACGTCAGCACGCTTGCCGCCGTCGGCGTGAACTCGAAATCGAAGGTCTCGCCCGGGTTGATGTCCTGTAATGCGGGTGTCGCCGCGCGCCGCGCGTCGAATGCCGCGCCGTCCTTCGCAATCGGATGCCATTCGAGGGTCTTGTCGCCCTGCAGCAGGGAAACCTCGACATCCGGTGCCGGCGTAATCCCGATGAACCGCAGTCGATACGTGACGCCTTGCTTCCAATCCTGCGCCGGCGGCGTCGCGCTGCCGTTCATCAGCAAGGGATCCTTCTCTTCGTCCGGGCCACCCTGGCTGAGGATGAAGATCTTGTCAGTCGCGGGGTCGAACGATCGCCCGGGCTCGACGATGACCAATGGGCCGTAGAGCCCGGTACTCAACTGCTGGTAGTCGTTGAGGTGCGTGTGATAGATGAAGGTGCCGGAGCGGGGTGGCGTGAAGCGCGCGACGAACGATTCGCCTGGCTGGATCGCCGGCGTGACCTGCTTGCCCACGTTGCCCCAGCCCGCGACGCCGTCGTAGTAGCTCTCGAGCTCGATGCCGTGCCAATGGACGGTTGTCGCGGCTGACAACTCGTTCTTGACCGTGATGGCCACGGCCTCGCCGCGCGTCAACACCAATAGCGGTCCGGGCGCCGTGAACGGCACCGTCGACTCATCGATGCCCGATGGGATCAGCCGGTATCCGAGCCCGGGCCATGATTCCTTCGAATCCGGCACTGCGTACGGGACGCCCGGGCGCTCGCCGACCTGAAGCGTGAGCACACGCGGGTTTGCGGGGACAGCCATTGCGGTAATGGCGGGATCTGGCTGCACTTCGATGCCCAGCACGAGCCCTGCCATGTGAGTGCCGGCATCGCCGGCATGCGCCTGATGATCGGCGACATCGCCGGGCGCCGGAAGGTGCAGCAAGGGATCGACGTGATAAAGGATGTGGCAATGAAACAGCCAGTTGCCAGGCTGCCCGGGTGTCCAGGTCATCGCGATGGTTTCACCGGCCTGCATGGGCTGGGTTGCGACCATCGGTTGATCCGCATCGGCAATCAACGTGTTCGTGCTTTCGTCGCCTTTCGCACCGATATGGAAGTAGGTTCCGTGCAGGTGCATCGGGTGGACTTCGTAGCTCGCGTTGATGACGCGCCAGTTGATGGGGCGATTCACCGGATAGACGAGCCGTTCGGTCGCCGGCCAGGACTGGCCGTTGAGGACCCACAATTCAGTGTCCTTGAATTCCGGCCGCGGATTCGGCTCGCCAAACGATGACCAGTGGCCAATGACAATGATCCGGTCGCCCGGTCGCCGCGAGTCCACGCCGGGCGGATCGACGATGAACGCGCCGGTTAACTGACCGTCGAAGCCGTAGCGTTTTTCGAGCGGGCGGCCGGCGATCGACGCCCAGTAGAAATAGGTGCCGGGCGGGCCGGACGAAAACCTCAGCTCGCGTGAAGCGCCTGGCGCGAGCGTCAGCTTGTCGTTCGTGTGTCCCGGCCGGTCGTGCAATCCGTGAACATCGATCGCCACCGGCAGGCGATTGCTGACGCGCACAGAGAGCGGCGTGCCGGCGGATGCGCGAATCAGCGGGCCCGGCGCCTGCGGGGGCTTGCCGGTCTCGGCGAATACCGGCACTTGCAGGCTCGGGCGCGACGGGCCATCCGGTTGCCACCGTCCGATGCGCAGTTCGAGATCCAGCGTCAGGACGCCGTCCTGCATCGTTCCGGCCGGCGTGCGATTGTCATTTGCCGCAACGGCAGAGGATCTCCGGCGCCTTTGCGGCACACCCGCGCGACCATGCGACAGCGACGACAGCGACGAGCGCAATGATTCTGATTGGCCGACTCCCAGGCCGGCAGGATACCTGAATGGTCGTGATCGACACGGCGATCATGCATTTCATCGCCGCGGGCCCCGTACAGGTAAAATCCGCGCATGACAGAACTACCGAAATCCGACGAGATCATTCCGGCGACCGCCATCCAGTCCGCCCTCGAGCGGATGGCGCAGGACATCACCGCTCGTCTTGCCGATCGCAATCCGCTGGTCATCACCGTCATGAACGGCGGCCTGGTGTTCGCCGGGCAGCTATTGCCGCGGCTCGCGTTCGCACTCGAATGCAGCTACGTGCATGTGCGCCGCTACGGCGCGGGTACGCAGGGCGGCGAGCTGGTCTGGATCGCCGGGCCGCAGGAGCCCGTCAAGAACCGCACGGTGCTCTTGCTCGACGACATCCTGGACGAGGGACGCACGCTCGCGACGATCCGGCAGCGATTGCTCGAACAGGGCGCGATCGAAGTGCTGACCGCGGCTTTCGCCTGGAAGGAACGCACGGCTCCCGCGGCAATCACGGCGGATTTCACCGGCGTGCGCGTGCCGGACCGGTTCGTGTTCGGATTCGGAATGGATATCGCAGGCCGCTGGCGGAACCTGCCGTCGATCCGGGCGCTCTGATTACTGCGGAGTCGTGCCGCGCGGCTCGATCCAGCCGAGTTTCCAGGTTGCCCACAACACGATGAAAAGGGTGATGGACAAGCCGATGCGCCAGGTCAGCGCCCGCACCATGCGCTTCGACTCGCCCCGGTAGTCATGGACGAGGTGGAGCATCGCGGATGCCATGCTCAGGATGATCGCGAAAAAGATGACCAGTACCAGCCACTTGACCCACGACATGGACTGCCCCGGCGCCAGTTCGGATAGAGAAGTATAGCCCGGTGCTGAATTTCCGCGGCCGGCGATTTGTATTGCGGCCCATTGCGACGGTCGTGACCGCGGGCGCCGTGCTCCTGTTCGTGCTGCTCGGCAACTGGCAGCTCGACCGCGCCGCGGAAAGGCGCGCCCTCGACCAGGAATTTTCCGCAGCGGGACCGGCACTTCCGCTGCCCCCCGCCGCCGTCACCGTCCCGCGCTATCAGCGCGTCAGCGCAAATGGCAGCTACGACAGCGCCCATCAGTTCCTGCTCGACAACATGAGCGAGGCAGGCCAGGCCGGCGTGCACGTGCTGACGCCGCTATTGCTGTCCGATGGCAGCGCCATCCTGGTGGATCGCGGCTGGGCCCCGTTCGGCGCCACGCGCGAACTGCTGCCCGAGGTCGCGGTCCAGTCTGTTCCGCGCACGGTCGCGGGCCGGCTGGACGAGCTGCCGCGCCCCGGCATCGAGCTCGACGCGCCCGCGGGCAAGGGCTGGCCGCGCCTGGCGAGTTATCCGAAGATGCCGGAACTCGCGGCAGCGCTCGGTCGCGAATTGCGCCCGCAGCGGATCCTGCTCGATCCGCAGGATCCCGATGGCTATGTGCGCAACTGGCGCCTGTCCGCCATGACGGCTGAACGGCACCTGGGCTACGCGATACAGTGGTTCGCCTTCGCGGCAACCGCCGTCGCGATCTGGTTCGCGCTCGGGCTGCGCCGCCGCTGGGAAGAGACATGACCGACCCCGTTGCCGACCGCCGCTCGGGCCGCCGCAATTTCCTGCTGCTGGCGGCGCTCTTTTTCGTGCCATTCCTGGGCGCCGTCTGGCTTTATTATTCGTCGGAGTGGCGCCCTTCCCTCGCCGCGCATGGCGAGCTGATCGATCCGCCGCGCCCGTTGCCGGCCATCGCCCTGAAGCTGCCTGACGGCGGAGCGGCATCGCCCGAGGCGCTGCGCGGCTCCTGGTCCCTGGTCTACCTCGCCGAGAAATCCTGCGCGGAAGCCTGCACGAAAGCGCTCGCCGAGCTCGCGCATGTCCGGCTCGCGCTCGCCAAGGATGCGCCGCGCGTGCAACGCGTGCTGCTGCATGCGGGCGATTGTTGCGCGCCGGGTTTCCCGGGGCAGGACGATCAGGACCTGCTGATCCTCGGTGCTACCGGCCCCGAGGGCGAGGCATTCCTCGCGCTTTTTCCGCGGGCGCCGTATGACACGCCATCCATCTACGTGATCGATCCGCTCGGCAACCTGATGATGCGCCACGCCGCGGCTGGCAGCGCCGAGGGACTGCTGAAGGACCTCGAACGGCTGCTACGCCTGTCGAGTATCGGCTAAAGTCCGCGCATGACCCCGAAGCTCCGATGGTTCCGTCGCGCCGCCCTGGTCGCGACGCTGCTTTGCGCGATCGTGGTCGTGGTCGGCGCCTGGGTCCGCCTGACCAATGCGGGGCTCGGCTGCCCGGACTGGCCCGGCTGCTATGGCAAGGTTCATCCGTCGCAGGTCACCGAGATCGCGGGGAACGCCGGCGCCTACCAGCGGGCGCTCAACGAAATGGTGCACCGCTACATCGTCGGTGCGCTTGGCCTCTTCATCGTCGGCCTCGCGGCATTCTCGGTCTGGAACCGCCGCGACCCGGCGCAGCCGCGCGTGCTGCCGCTCGTGATCGTGGCGCTCATCGTCCTGCAAGCCATGCTCGGCATGTGGACGGTGACGCTGCTGCTGAAACCGCTGATCGTGACGCTGCATCTCCTCGGCGGACTCGCGACGCTGTCGCTGCTATGGTGGCTCGCGCTGTCGCCGGAGCGGCGCGAGCTGAAGGCGGCGGAGCGGCCGGTGCGCAATCTCGCGATCGCCGCGATGGTCGTCGTGATCGTCCAGGTATCGCTCGGCGGCTGGACCAGCACGAATTACGCGGCGGCCGCCTGCGCGGATTTCCCGGCCTGCCATGGCCAATGGTGGCCGGACATGGACTTCCGGAATGCCTTCGTGCTGTGGCGCGGGCTCGGAATCGATTACGAGGGCGGCGTGCTCGACGCGCCCGCGCGCGTCGCCATTCATTATTCACATCGCCTGGGCGCCTACCTGACGTCGCTCGTGCTGCTGCTGCTCGTCATCGGCGTCTGGCGGCGTGGGCAGACATTGTTCACCCGCGCGGCGGGTACCGCGGTGCTGTTCGCGGTCGTTCTTCAGGTGCTGATCGGGATGAATCTGATCTGGAAGGGCTGGCCACTGTGGCTCGGCACCCTGCACAACGCAGGTGCCGCGTCGGTCGTGCTCGCGATGGTCGCGCTGCTGCGCTCGCTCGCGCCGCGCCCGGAGGGCGGACCGGTCCGGCTGCGGACCTGAGTCCGTCTTACAGGTACTGGATCAGGACCGGCAACACCGCGACGACCAGGGCCAGGGTGACGGCGAGTCCGGAACGATTGAAGAGAAACATGGCTGCCTCCGACGTTGTACTGCGGGGGCCAAGTTACCGGGTCCTATTGTTCTGATAAACCACCTATTAGTGACTTTATTGTTCACTAATATGGTCTAATCCAGACCCATGGACTCCCTACAGGCCATGCAGGCCTTCAGCCGCGTCGCGGAGCTGGGTTCATTCACGCGCGCGGCGGACGAGCTCGGCCTGTCGCGCGCGATGGTCAGCACGCATGTGCGCCGCCTCGAAAAGCGCTTCGGCCTGCGCCTGCTCAACCGCACGACCCGGAAAGTCGCGCTGACGCCGGCAGGCTCCGAGTATCTCGGCCACTGCCGCAGGGTCTTCCAGGAACTGACGGCGGCGGAAGAAACGCTGCACCGTGCGAAGGACCAGCCGACGGGACAGCTGCGGGTGGACGTGCCCGGCTCCTTCGGCCGGCACATCCTGCTGCCGGCCCTGCCGGAATTCCTCGCGCGCTATCCCGGGATCGACCTCGATCTGCGCTTCAACGAGCGCGTCGTGGACCTCGTGAAGGAAGGCGTGGATCTCGCCGTGCGCGCCGGAACGGTGACGGACCCCGATCTGGTGGCGCATCGAATGTCCGGCTCCCGCTGGATTACCTGCGCCTCCCCGCTCTACCTCGCCCGCCACGGCCGGCCGCAGACGATCGAGGACCTGGCCGACCACGTGTTGATCGGTTCCATTCCATCGGGCGGCACGCATCCGAGGCCGTGGCTGTTCGCCAACGACGCAAAGCCTTCCTTCGAGCTCCGGTTTCGCGTGACGGTCAATGAGGCCGAGGCGGTCATGCTGGCCGCCGCACGCGGCGTCGGCATCACGCAGACGATGGACCTGCTCGCCGCGCGGGAGCTCGTGGACGGCAACCTGATGACCGTGTTGACGGAACATACGCACCTGGGGCCGCCGCTTTCCATCGTCCACACGCCGGCCGCGCAGCGCCTGGCGCGCGTGCGGGTCTTTTCGGAATTCCTGCGCGGGCTCTGCGACTATGTCGTGCAGCGCGCGGCGGCCCACACGGGGCTGCCGCCCATCCCCTGAACGCCGTGCTAGCATCCTGGGCGTCATGAACGCCCGCGAAGGACAGACCGCAACGGCCCCCACGGCGCGCTGGTCGAAGGCCCGCGATTACTTCGCGTTGACCAAGCCCAGGGTCGTCTCGCTGATCATGTTCACGGCGATCGTCGGCATGTTCCTCGCCGTGCCGGGTTTCCCGCCTGCGGGCGCGCTCGTCTGGGGCACGATCGGCATCGCGCTCGCCGCTTCCTCCGCCGCCGCGATCAATCACGTGCTCGATGCGCGCATCGACGCAGAGATGGCGCGCACACGGCGCCGGCCATTGCCACGCGGCACCGTGTCCGAGGCCTATGCATTGTCCTTTGCGTTTGTGCTCGGCGCAGGCTCGATGCTGATTCTCGCGCTGCTGGTCAACGCGCTGACGGCGATCCTGACTTTCTTCTCGCTGATCGGTTACGCGGTCGTCTATACCGTGTGGCTCAAGCGCGCGACGCCGCAGAACATCGTGATCGGCGGTGCCGCCGGCGCGGCGCCACCCGTGCTCGGCTGGGTCGCGGTCACGGGCGGCGTCGATTCCAATGCGCTCCTGCTGTTCCTGATCATCTTCGCGTGGACGCCGCCGCATTTCTGGGCGCTCGCGATCGCGCGGCGCGACGAGTACGCGCGCGTCGGCATCCCGATGTTGCCGGTCACCCACGGCGTCGAGTACACGAAGCTCTTCATCTGGTACTACACGATCCTGCTGACGGTCGTCACCGTGATGCCCTGGCTGACCGGCATGGCGGGGCTCGCCTATCTCGCCGCGGCGCTGGTACTCGACGGCATGTTCCTGCGCTACGCCTGGGCGCTGCGCGTTTCCGATCGCGCGGACCTGCCGATGCGCACCTTCCGCTTTTCCGTCAATTACCTCGCGCTGCTGTTTGCGGCGCTGCTGGTCGACCACTACCTGCCGCACCCGCTGTCCTGAAGTAGACTGCGACCGATGGACTGGGGCTTCTTCGATCCGCACGCCTGCGCGGTGCTCGTCATCACGATCGTGACGTTCTGGCTGTTCGCCAAGGAGCAGCTGCCGGTGCAGAGCACGGCGCTGCTTTCGCTGCTGGCCCTGATGCTGCTGTTTGGCCTGTTTCCCTACCGCGGCGGCGACCATGCGCTCGGCCCGGAACAGTTCCTGGCCGGCTTCGGCAACCCGGCGCTGGTATCCATCTGTTTCCTGATGATGCTGGGCCACGGGATGGTCGCGACCGGCGCGCTGGAGCCCTTCGTGCGCAGGCTCGCGCGCCTCTGGTCGTTCCTGCCGCAACTCGCATTCCTCCTGATGCTGGCGTTCTGCCTGCTGGTCAGCGCCTTCATCAACGACACCCCGGTGGTCGTGCTGATGATGCCGGTGCTGGTCGCGATTGCGGCCCGCACCGGAACCAGTTCGAGCCGTACGCTGCTGCCGATGAATTACGCCGTGGTCATTGGCGGCATGGCGACGACCATCGGCACGTCCACGAACCTGCTGGTGGTCGGCATCGCCGAAAAGCTCGGCGTCCCGCCGATCGGCCTGTTCGATTTCTCGCATATCGTCGCGATCGCGGCCGCCATTGCCTTGCCCTACCTGTGGCTCGTGGTGCCGCGCCTGCTGCCGAAAGACGGCGGCAACCGGCCGCGCGTGACTCTCGCCTTCGACGCCGCGCTCGAGATCCACCAGCGCGGCTTCGCGGCCGGGCGCGAGCTGCGCGAAGTCCTGCAGCGGGCCCGCGGCATGCGGCCGCTCCGCCTCGTACGCGGCAAAATTGAGATCATGCGCCTGCCGAACACCGTGCTGGAACCCGGCGACCGGCTGCTGATCCAGGACACGCCGGAGGGCCTGCGCGAGCATGCTGCGGCGCTCGGCGCCCGGATTCACGCACGCGAGCACGAAGAAGCCCCGGGCGGCGCCGGGCGCACGATGGCACAGGTGCTGGTCACCGCGGACTCGGACCTGGCCGGAACGACCCGCGGTGCGGGCCTCTTTGCCGACCAGCACGGCCTCGCGGTCGTCGGCATCCACCGGCCCGGGCGGGACACTCCGCTGAATCCCGCAGATGCGACGCTCCGCGCGGGCGATGTCGTGCTGGTGCAAGGCCCGATGGAAAAGATCGATGCATTGCGTTCCGTCGTTGGCGTGCTGATCCTCGACGCGATGGTGGAACTGCCGCACACGCGGCGGGCGCCGTTTGCGCTCCTGATCATGGCCTGCGTCATCACGCTCGCCGCAACCCGGCTGCTGCCGATGGTGCTGGCCTCGGCGCTCGGTGTCGCGGCCATGCTGCTGACCGGCTGCCTGCGCTGGCAGGATGCGACCGACGCGCTGTCCTCCAAGGTGATCCTGATCGTCGTTTCGAGCCTCGCGATCGGCGAGGCCATGATGACGACCGGCCTGATCGCCGCAGTCGGCAATTCCCTCGCATTGCTCACCGCGTACGTGCCGCTGGCGGCAATGATCGCAGCGCTGATGCTCCTGATGGCGGTCGTGACAAATTTCGTGTCGAACAATGCAGCCGCGATCATCGGGACGCCGATTGCGGTGACGATGGCCGTGTCTCTCGGCGTCGACCCGCGGCCATTCGTGCTGGCGGTGCTGTTCGGCGCCAATATCTGCTTCGCGACGCCGATGGCCTACCAGACGAACCTGATGGTGGCGGCCGCGGCAGGTTACCGCTTCAAGGACTTCGTCCGCGCCGGCCTGCCGCTTGCGATACTGATGTGGGTGACGCTTACCTGGCTGCTGGCCAGGGAGTACGCTCTGATCTAACCGGGCGAGGATTCCATCATGCGCTGGCAGGGCCGCAGGCAAAGCGACAACATCGAGGACCGGCGCGGAATGCGGGTCGGCCGGACCGCCGGCATCGGCGGCGTCGGACTGGTCGCCGTCTATCTCATCAGCATGTATTTCGGCGTCGATCCCCGGGTGCTGCTCGGCGGCATGGAGACGTCGCAGGTCGGGACGGAATCCACGAGTTCAGAGCCCTACCAGGAATCGGCGCACGAGGCGGAGCAGCGCCAGTTCGTCGCTGTCGTGCTCGCGGACACCGAGGATGTCTGGGGCGCCGTGATGGGAGAAATGCGCGGCAGTTACCGCAAGCCGACGCTGACGCTGTTCTCCGGCACCGTCGATTCGGGTTGCGGCATGGCGGAGGCTGCCACAGGGCCGTTCTACTGCCCGGCGGACGAGCACGTCTTCATCGACCTGTCGTTCTTCGACGAGATGGAGCAGGAACTCGGCGCCCCCGGCGATTTCGCGCAGGCCTATGTCATCGCGCACGAAGTGGGTCATCACGTCCAGAAACTGCTCGGTATCTCCGAGCGCGTGCAGGAATTAGGTCAGCGCGTCGACAAGATCGAAGCCAACCAGCAGAGCGTCCGGCTGGAATTGCAGGCGGATTGCTACGCCGGCATCTGGACGCGCCATGCCGAGGATACCTCCCACATCCTCGAGCCGGGCGACATCGAGGAGGCGCTGGGCGCGGCGAGCGCGGTCGGCGACGACCGCCTGCAGCGGCGCGCCGGCGGCCAGGTCGTCCCGGATTCGTTTACGCACGGCACGTCGGAACAGCGCGTTCGCTGGTTCCGCCACGGCTTCGACACCGGTACGCTCGAGTCCTGCGACACCTTCAGCGCCGCCGACCTCTAGCGCTTCAGAACGAGGCGCCGAGCTGCAGCCAGAACTTGCGGGTATCCGTAAAGAGCCCGTCCGCGGAATAATCGGCGTACTTCACGAGCAGGTCGTAGCGCTTCGCAAATTTCCGCGACACCGACAGATCGAGTTCCGTGCCGTAGTCCTGGCTGGTCGCCTCGGCCTGGAAGTCATGCCAGACCGCCTGGCCGTTGAATCCCGCGAAGCTCCCGTTGACACCGATGTAATCATCCTCGATGCCGGCGGAGGGCGTGGTCAGGAACTTGTCCGCCCAGCCCTGCCATTTGTGCAGCGTGGCGAGCGGTGTCTGGAAGGCCGGGTTGGTCGTCGCCGTGAATATCCCGTTCTCGCCGGACAGGACTTCGCGCCCCGCAACCAGCCCGGCCGCGCTGAACTTCAGGCTCAGCTCGACCAGTCCGTAATGGGCGTCGATGCTTGCCGCGTTGGCGCCGATGTCCCGCTGGCGCGCGTACTCCAGCGCCCAGCCTAATTTCGCGTCTTGATTGAATGCGTGCGTGCCGTCGTAGCGCAGACCCCAGGTATCGGCCGACAGCTGCGGCGCATTGGCGAATTCGAATCGATAGTCGTAGGCCGTCAGTACGCCAACCGGGAGCTTCGTGGTCTTCAGGCTCAGCACGTGGCTGTTGCTGTCGAGCGTCGCGGGCGGCGTGCCGGAATCCGGCCCGAAGACGCGCTGGACCCGGTCGATGAACGCGTAGTTCAGCAGGATGCCCGGCAGCGCTTTCGACTCCACCGAAAACGCGTCGAGGGTCTGCTCGTTCTGGCGCCAGGAGACCGAGCCGACGAATCGCTCGTTATTCAGATTCATGCGCTGGCGGCCGAGGCGAATCGTGGTGCCGGCCGCTCCCGCGTATTGGAGATACAGCTGGTTCAGGTCCGTGCCCTCCGGATCCGCGACGAGCGGATATTGCGTCTGGCCGTTGCGCGTATCGTCGTAATGCACGCCGCCGATCGCCTGCAGGTGATCGAATTCCGCAAAGCCGGAGAATCCGCGCACGGCGCCCGTCGCAAGATTGAGGCGCAGCCGCAGCGTGTTCGCTCCGGCAGTCGAGGGCTTGTCCGCCTGCTCGACGTTCTCGAAACGGTAGCGCAGTTCGAGTCCCGCTTTCCCGCCGCTGACCAGCTCCGGCAGCCCCTCGCCGCCGGCGCTGGCGGCGAACAGAACCATCAGAAACACAAGGGAAAATCTTGACATGTGAACGCTCCGGAACCTGTGTTTCTAGGCTACCGGCCCTTACACCCGCCGCACTGACCTGGATCAAGGCCGCGCCGGAGGCCGGGGCGGCGGTTGGTTAGAATGGGCCTCCATGGACGTACACAGACATCCGGTGCCGGAGGCGTTCGCGAATAACGCCCGGATCAAGGCCGCCGATTACGAAGCGATGTACCGGGAGTCGCTGCGCGATCCGGAAGGATTCTGGGCGCGTATCGCGAAGCGCGTGGACTGGATGCGCTTCCCGAAGCGCATCAAGGACGTCTCCTTCGACATTGCGGATTTCCACGTGCGCTGGTTCGAAGACGGCGAACTGAATGTCTCGGTCAGCTGCCTCGACCGCCAGCTCGCCGCGCGCGGCGACAAGACCGCGCTGCTGTTCGAAGGCGACGATCCCGGCAGCTCGCGCGCGATCAGCTATCGCGAGCTGCACGCGGAGGTCTGCCGCTTCGGCAATGCGCTCCGCGCCGCGGGCGTCGCGAAAGGCGACCGCGTCACCATCTATATGCCGATGATCCCGGAGGCCGCGGTCGCGATGCTCGCCTGCGCCCGCATCGGTGCCGTGCATTCGGTCGTGTTCGGCGGCTTTTCCCCCGAATCGCTGGCAGGGCGCATCCAGGATTGCGAGTCCACCCTCGTGATCACGGCGGACGAGGGACTGCGCGGCGGCAAGAAGATTCCGCTGAAGGCAAATGTGGACGCCGCCATTTCATCGCGCGGGCTCGCCGTCAGGAACGTCATCGTCGTGCGCCGCACGGGCGGCGCGGTCAACTGGGTCGCCGGGCGCGATCTCTGGTACCACGAGCTGACGGCCGCGCAGCCGCCTGTCTGCGAGCCGGAACGTATGAACGCGGAGGATCCGCTGTTCATCCTCTACACCTCCGGCTCGACCGGCAAGCCGAAAGGCGTGCTGCACACGAGCGGTGGTTATCTCGTCTACGTCAACTTCACGTTCTCCTCGGTCTTCGACTACCGCGAGGAGGACATCTTCTGGTGCACGGCCGACGTCGGCTGGGTCACGGGCCACAGCTATATCGTCTACGGCCCGCTGTCGAACGGCGCAACCAGCCTGATGTTCGAGGGCGTGCCGAATTACCCGGACGTGTCGCGCTTCTGGCGCGTCGTGGACAAGCACAAGGTCACGATCTTCTACACCGCGCCGACCGCGATCCGCGCACTGATGCGCGATGGCGAGGCGCCGGTCAAGGCCTGCTCGCGCAGGAGCCTGCGCCTGCTCGGCACGGTCGGTGAGCCGATCAATCCCGAGGCCTGGGAATGGTATTACCGCGTGGTCGGGGACAGCCGCTGCCCGATCGTCGACACCTGGTGGCAGACCGAGACCGGCGGCATCCTGATCTCTCCGCTGCCCGGCGCGACCGCGCTGAAGGCGGGCTCGGCGACATTGCCGCTGCCCGGCGTCGTGCCCGCGCTCGTGGACGGCGAGGGCCGTGAACTCGAGGGCACCGCCGACGGCAACCTGGTGTTGAAGGACAGCTGGCCGGGCCAGATGCGCACGGTGTACGGCGACCACCAGCGCTACATCGACACGTATTTCAGGACGTTTCCCGGCCGTTATTTCACCGGCGACGGTGCGCGCCGCGACGAGGACGGCTATTACTGGATCACGGGCCGCGTGGACGACGTCATCAACGTTTCCGGGCATCGCATCGGAACGGCCGAGGTCGAGAGCGCGCTGGTCGCGCACGTGAAAGTAGCCGAGGCCGCGGTGGTCGGCTTCCCGCACGACATCAAGGGTCAGGGCATCTATGCCTATGTCACGCTGATCACCGGAGAGCAGCCCGCGGAACAGCTGCGCCTCGAGCTGGTCGCCTGGGTGCGCAAGGAGATCGGGCCGATCGCGCAGCCGGATCACATCCAGTGGGCGCCGGCGCTGCCGAAGACCCGTTCCGGGAAGATCATGCGGCGCATCCTGCGCAAGATCGCCGCCGAGGAGCACGAGCAGCTCGGCGACACCTCGACGCTCGCGGACCCGGCCGTCGTGCAGGACCTGGTTGCCAACCGGCGCAAGGCGCGCGAATGATCCGCCTCGCGGCGCTGGCCCTCGCGCTTGCGCTCGCTGCGCCTGCGACCGGCGCCGAACGATTGCGGGTCGGCACCTGGAACCTCGAGTGGATGATGGCGCCCGAGACATTCGACGCGCTCGCGAAGCATTGCATGGGCAAGGACCAGCGCGCCGGCGGCGATGACCGCGAAATTCCCTGCGACCTGATTCCAAAGGGGCGCTGGAGCGCGCACGACATCGAGCGGCTGCGCGATTTCGCGGCCACGGCGGATCTCGACGTCATCGCACTGCAGGAAACCGACGGCCGCGCGGTCGCGAAACGGATCTTCCCGGACTACGTCTTCTGCTTCACGGCCCGGCACAACGTGCAGAACGTCGGCTTCGCGATCCGCCGCGGCATCCCGCATCGTTGCGACCGGGGTTACCGGGCGCTCAGCCTCGGCGACAGCGTGCGCCGCGGCGCCGACTTGACCCTTTATCCCGGCACGAAGCGCGCCATCCGCCTGCTGGCCGTGCACCTGAAATCCGCCTGCAACAACGACCCGCTGAGCGATCCCCGCGAGGCTTGCCGGATGCTGCAGCAGCAGGTGCCGATCCTCGAGGACTGGATCGATCGCCGCGCGCGCGCGGACAATGCCTTCGCCGTGGTCGGCGATTTCAACCGGCGTTTCGACACGGAGCGCGAGACCGCGCGCGACGCACAGGGCAGGATCATTGCGATGTGGCCGGAGATCAACGACGGCGATCCGCCGGGGGCGGAGCTCGTGAATCCCGGCGTCGAACATGGCAAGGTCGGCTGCGGCAATGGATTCGGCGCGCGCGAGCCGATCGATCACTTCGTGCTGGGCCGCAGGCTCTCGCGGGCGCTGGTGCCCGATTCCTACAAGGTCTGGGATTACCCGAAAGGAAGGCACTGGCCCGATCATTGCCTGCTGACGATCGAACTCGAACCGGAGCGCCTCGATGGCCTATGACCCGAACAACATCTTCGCGCGCATCGTGCGCGGCGAGATTCCCTGCCACAAGGTTTACGAGGACGCGGACACGCTCGCGTTCATGGACATCATGCCGCAGTCCGCCGGCCACACGCTGGTCGTGCCGAAGGCCGCCGGCGAGGATGTCTTCACGACTCCGCCGGAGTCGGTCGCAGCCGCAATCCGCACGGCGCAGAAAGTCGCGCGCGCGGTGAACAGGGCGTTTTCGCCGCCGGGCATCATGATTGCGCAGCTGAACGGCCCCGCTGCCGGACAGAGCGTCTTTCACCTGCATTTCCACATCATCCCGCGTTACGCCGGCAAGGATCTCGGGATCCATGCCGCGAATCCGGCGGATCCTGCGGTGCTCGCCGAGCACGCCGCGCGCATCCGCGCGGCGCTGTAGGCGCAAGGCAGGCGCATGGCAGGATCGACCGATCCCCGCTTCTACGAACGCGTGCTGGCGGTCGCAGGCCTCGCGCTGCTCGCGGCGCTCCTGTACCAGATCCTCCAGCCTTTCTTTGCGCCGCTCGCCTGGGCGCTTTTCCTCGCATTCCTGCTGCAGCCGGCGCAGAAACGCCTGACCCGCCTGTTTCGCGGCCGCAATTCGCTCGCTGCGTCGCTGTTGACGGTCTTCGTGCTGCTGATGTTCGTCGGCCCGCTGGCAGCGCTTGCCGTCGCTTTCGGAAAGCAGGCGACGGGGCTCGCGATGCTGCTGCAGCACTGGCTGGAACAGCACCAGGGGCAGGGCATGCCCGATCTCGCCGATCTGCCCTTGCTGGGCCGCGCACTCGAATGGCTCGATCAGTACGCGGGCATCAGTCCGGCCGCGGCGCAGGCCTGGCTGCTCGAGCGCGGACAGGCGCTGTTCGAACACTTCGCCGCGCTCGGGGGCACGGCGCTCTTGGGCGCCCTCGGCACGGTGCTCAATTTCACGGCCATGCTGTTCCTGCTGTTCTTCTTCATCCGCGACGGCCGGGGAATGGCGCATGCGGCAATCAATCTCGTGCCGCTCGAACTCGCCCGGCGCAAGGACCTGCAGGACCGGCTGGGGGCCGTGACCCGCGCCGTCGTGCTCGGAACGGTCGTGACCGCGATGGTCCAGGGCCTTTTGCTCGGCATCGGCTTCGTGGTGACCGGCCTCGCCGCGCCCGTCGTCTTCGGCGTGATGGCGGCGCTGCTCTCGGTCGTGCCCTTCGGCGGCACGGCGCTGGTCTGGGTTCCGGCCGTGGCCCTGCTGCTGTTCCAGGGCCGCTATGGCGCCGCCATTGTGCTCGCCGCGTTCGGGGTCGTCGTCAGCACCGTGGACAACTTCCTGAAACCGTTCCTGATATCCGGCCGCGCCGTCCTGCCGACGCTCGCGGTCTTCATCGGCGTGCTGGGCGGCCTGATCGCCTTCGGCGTCATCGGCATGTTCCTGGGGCCGGTGGTCATCGCGCTCGCCATCGCCCTCATCGATTTCGCCCAGGACACGCACAAAGCGGCATCTCGGTAACCCCCGGCGCGCTTGCTAGAATGCGCGCCCCATGTCCCGGCACGACCTCCTCGAATCACTGAATGACGCGCAGCGCGAAGCCGTCACGGCGCCGCTCGTCCCGGTCCTGGTGCTCGCCGGCGCCGGCAGCGGCAAGACGCGCGTCCTCACGCATCGCGCCGCCTGGCTGATCCGCGAACACGGCGTTTCGCCGCACGGGCTGATGGCCGTCACCTTCACGAACAAGGCGGCCGCCGAAATGCGCGGGCGCATCGAAAGGCTCCTCGACATGCCGGGCGGCGCGCTGTGGGTCGGCACCTTCCACGGCATCGCGCACCGGCTGCTGCGCCGCCACTGGCGCGAGGCCGGCCTGCCGCAGTCCTTCCAGATCCTCGACGAGGAGGACCAGCACCGCCTGGTGCGCCGGATCATCCGCGAGCAGAACCTCGACGAGCAGCGCTGGGTCCCGCGCGAGGTCCAGGGATTCATCAACGCGAACAAGGACGAAGGCCGGCGCGCGAAACGCCTCGACGACCGCGGCGACCCGACCCGTCAGCAGCTGATCCGGCTCTACGAGCAGTACCAGCAGCGCTGCGAGCAGGCGGGAGTCGTGGACTTCGCCGAGCTGCTGCTGCGGAGCTTCGAACTCCTGCGCGACACGCCGGACCTCGGCGAGCACTACCGCGAGCGCTTCCGCCACATCCTCGTTGACGAGTTCCAGGACACGAACGGCGTGCAGTACGACTGGATCCGGCAGCTCGTCGGCAAGACCGGCGTCGCCTTCGTTGTGGGCGATGATGATCAGGCCATCTACCGCTGGCGCGGCGCGCGCGTCGAGAACATGCAGCACTTCCGTCGCGATTTCTCGGCGACCGTCTACCGGCTCGAGCAGAACTACCGCTCGACCGCGGTGATCCTCGGCGCGGCCAACGCAATCATCGCGAAGAACACGGACCGCATGGGCAAGGAACTGTGGACCGCCGCCAAGGGCGGCGAGCCGATCCACGTTTACGCCGCGTTCAACGAGCGCGATGAGGCCGATTTCGTGCTCGAGCGGATCCGCGAGCACCAGCGCCATGGACTGCCGCTCGCCGCGGCGGCCGTGCTGTACCGGTCGAATGCCCAGTCGCGCGCCTTCGAAGAAGCGCTGATGGCGGCGCGGATTCCCTACCGCGTCTATGGCGGCCTGCGGTTCTTCGAACGCGCCGAGATCAAGGATGCGCTGAGCTATCTGCGCCTGACGCAGCTGCGCGGTGACGACCTGTCCTTCGAGCGGGTCGTCAACCTGCCGACGCGCGGCATCGGCAATGCGACGCTCGACCAGATTCGCGCCGCCGCAAAGGAAAAGGGACAGACGCTGTGGGATGCCGCCCAGGCGCTATTGCCAACGCTGCCGGCGCGCGCCGCGGGCGCGCTGAAGGGATTCTTCGAGCTGATCGACCGCCTCGCCGTCGAGATCGCGGATCTTCCCCTGCACGAGCAGGTACGCATCGTCATCGAGAACTCGGGGCTGCGCGCGCACCACGCGAAGGAGAAGGACAACAAGGGCGAGGCGCGCGTCGAAAACCTGGACGAGCTCGTCAACGCCGCGGAAGGCTTCGTGCCCGAGAACGACGACGGCCTCGCGCCGCTGCCCGCATTTCTTGCGCACGCAACCCTCGAGTCCGGCGAGACCCAGGCCGCCACCGGCCTCGATTGCGTGCAGCTGATGACCTTGCACGCCGCCAAGGGCCTCGAGTTCCCTACCGTCTTCATCGTCGGGCTCGAAGAGGGACTATTTCCGTCGGAACGCTCCGCCTTCGACGCCGACAAGCTGCCCGAGGAACGCAGGCTCTGCTACGTCGGCCTGACCCGCGCAATGCAGCACCTGTACCTGACGCATGCGGAGAGCCGCCGCATCTTCGGCCACACGTCCTACCGCGACCCGTCGCGATTCCTCGGCGAGCTGCCGCCGGAGGCAATCGAGGAGATCCGGCCACGCATCTCGGTCAGCCGGCCCCTGTACACCGCCCCGGCGGGCATCGTGCGCCGCGGAACCGACATCGGCAGCGGCGCGACCCAGCGCCGCTCACGCGCCGCCCCGCCCGCCACCGGGGAGGAGATGCCGATGCGGCTCGGCACGCGCGTGCGCCACCCGAAATTCGGCGAGGGCACGATCCTCCGTTTCGAGGGCAACGGCGAGAACCGCCAGGTTCACGTCAACTTCGAGCAGGCCGGCCAGAAGTGGCTCATGTACTCATTGGCACGGCTCGAGCAGATTCGGTAATCGCAGTCGCGCTGGCTGCTAGCAGTACATCTGGCGCGCGGGATCCGACGGGGTGTCCCCTCGCTCCGCCGGAACTTTATGCTTCGCTCGGGGACACCCTGTCACCTCGCGCGCCGGTCGTGCCACTGCCAGCCGCGCAATCCCGCGGGCGCCGGACACTTGGCAGCCGTTCGACGGCCCGGTGCGCGGGGCTGCGCTAGAATCCGCGGTCATGAAAATAGTCATCCTCGGCGCCGGCCAGGTCGGCAGCACCGCCGCGCAGCAACTGTCCCGCGAACAGGCCAACGACATCACCGTCGTGGACACCCGCGACGAGATCCTGCGCGACCTGCAGGACCGCCTCGACATCCGCACGGTCTCCGGCAACGCCGCGCACCCGGCCGTGCTCGAGGCCGCGGGCGGCGCCGGCGCCGACATGATCGTCGCGCTGACCAGCAGCGACGAAGTCAACATGATCGCCTGCCAGATCGCATGGACGCTGTTCCGCACGCCGACCAAGATCGCGCGCATCCGGTCGAGCGACTACCACCAGCGGCCCGAGCTCTTTGGCGACGCCGCGATCCCGGTGGACCTCGCGATCAGCCCCGAGCAGCTGGTCACCGATTATGTCGAGCGCCTGATCCGCTATCCGGGCGCGCTGCAGGTGCTCGATTTCGCGGACGGCCGCGTGCGGCTCGTCGGCATGCGCGCCCTGAAGGGCGGCAAGCTCGTCGGTCACCAGCTCAGGGAGCTGCGCACGCACATTCCGAACCGCGAGATCCGCGTCGCCGCGATCTATCGCGGCGGGCAGAACGTGAAGCCCGAAGGCGACACGATCATCGCCGAGCACGACGAGGTGTTCTTCATCGCCGCACGCGACGACATGCGCGCGATGATGAAGGAACTGATCACCGAGGAGGCGCCGGTGCGGCGGGTCGTGATTGCGGGCGCCGGCAATATCGGCTTCCGGCTCGCAAGCGCCCTCGAGGACCGCGCCCAGGTCAAGCTGATAGAACGCAGCCCGGAACGGTCGCGCCGCGCCTCGGAGACCCTGCGCAACACGCTGGTGCTGACCGGCGACGCCGCCGACGAGGAGCTGCTGCTCGAGGAGAACATCGACGACACCGACGTGTTCGTCGCGCTGACGAACGCCGAGGAGGCCAATATCCTCTCCGCGATGCTCGCGAAGCGCCTCGGCGCCCGGCGCGTGATGGCGCTGATCAACAAGCCTTCCTATTCCGAGCTGATGGAGGGAGGGAAGATCGACATCGCGATCTCGCCGCAGACCATCACGATCGGCGCACTGCTCGCGCATGTGCGCCGCGGCGACGTGGTGCGCGTGCACTCGCTGCGCCGCGGCGCCGCCGAGGCAATTGAGGCGATCGTCCATGCCGAGAGCCGCAACTCGCCGGTGGCGGGCAGGCGCATCGACCAGATCGACCTGCCGGAAGGGACGACCATCGGCGCGATCGTACGGGGCGAGCAGGTCATCATGGCGCATCACGACACGGTCATCGAGGCGGATGACCACGTGATCCTGTTCCTGACCGACCGCCGTCATGTGGAGGATGTCGGCCGGCTGTTCCAGGCCGGCACGCGCGCATGAACCTCCTGATGGTGCAGCGCATCCTGGGGCTGATGCTCCTGATGTTCAGCCTGACCATGCTGGTACCGGTCGGCGTTTCGTTCGCCTACGCCGACGGCCATTCGCAACCGTTCCTGACTTCCTTCGTGATCATCGCGGCGGTCGGTGCGCTCTTGTGGCTGCCGGTCCACCGCGTGCGCCGCGACCTCCGGCTGCGCGACGGCTTCCTGGTCGTCGCCTCGTTCTGGATCGCGCTCGCGATCGCCGGTGCGACGCCATTCATGCTGAGCGACGTGCCGCTGCTCAGCTTCACCGATGCGGTGTTCGAGGCGGTGTCCGGATTCACGACGACCGGCGCCACGGTGATCACGGGTCTCGACGAACTGCCGAAATCCATCCTCTACTACCGCCAGCAGATCCAGTGGCTGGGCGGCATGGGCGTCATCGTGCTGGCGGTCGCTCTCCTGCCCGTGCTCGGCATCGGCGGCATGTCGCTGTACAAGGCCGAGACGCCGGGGCCGGTGAAGGACCAGAAGCTGACGCCGCGCATCACCCAGACGGCCAAGGCGATGTGGTTCGTCTACACGCTGCTGACGGCCGCCTGCGCACTCGGCTATTACATGGCGGGCATGGATGCCTTCGATGCGGTCGCGCATGCGTTCAGCACGCTGTCGACCGGCGGCTTCTCGCCCTACGACGCGAATCTCGGCCATTTCGACAGCGCTGCGGTGGACGGCGTCGCCACGGTCTTCATGTTCGTCGGCGGCACGAGCTTCGCGCTGCATTTCTCGGCACTGAAGCAGCGCAATCCGTGGCACTACTGGCAGGACACGGAGTTCAAGGCTTATTTCTGCATGCTCGCCGTCATTACCGTCGGCACGGCCGTGTACCTCCTGCAGCAGGGCACCTTCGCAACGCTGGGCCTCGCGCTGCGCCACGCGAGCCTGCAGGTCGTCTCGATGCAGACCAGCACCGGATTCAGGACCGGCGGATTCGCCGAGTGGCCGGGCGCGCTGCCGGCGCTGCTGATGATGCTGACGCTGGTCGGCGGCTGTGCCGGCTCCACCGCCGGCGGCATGAAGGTCATGCGCTGGCTCCTCGTGTTCCGCCAGGGCATCGTGGAGCTGAAGCGCCTCGTGCATCCGAGCGCCGAGATCCCGGTGAAGCTTGCGGGCCGCGCCGTGCCGCAGCGGGTCATCAGCGGCGTTGCCGGGTTCTTCGCGATGTACTTCATCATCTTCGCGATTCTGACCCTGCTCCTGATGATGTTCGGGCTCGACCAGGTGACGGCCTGGTCGGCGATCGCGACCTCGATCAACAACACCGGCCCGGGCCTCGGCGACGTCACGATGTCGTTCCGCGACATTCCGGACTCAGCCAAGTGGGTGTGCACGATCGCGATGCTGGTCGGGCGGCTCGAGATCTTCACGCTCGTGCTGCTGCTGACACCGTCCTTCTGGCGGCGCTGAAATGGGCCTGCGCGACAACCTGCAATTGATGCTTGAACGCGGCCAGGACTCGCCGCTGCTGCGCTATTCGCTCGGTCTCGAGTGCATCAAGGCGGGGGATTTCCTGGCCGCCATAGATCACCTGCGCAAGGCCGTCGAGCAGAACCCGGGTTACTCGGCCGCATGGAAAGCGCTCGGCGAAGCGCATGCGAGCGCCGGCTCGCCGGAGCGCGCCGCGGAGATCTACGAGCAGGGCATCGCTGCAGCGGAAAAGAGCGGCGACATCCAGGCCGCGAAGGAGATGACCGTGTTCCTGAAGCGCCTGCGCCGCCGGCCGGCGGCCGGTTGACATCGCCATGTACGAACCGAGGCACAAGCCACCCCTGTCCCGCGCACAATTCCTGTGGCGGCTGCTGGGCCATTTCCTCGTCGGTCTCGGCGTCATCGGTGCGTCGCTGATACTCGGCATGACGGGCTACGTCGTCTTCGAGGATCTGTCGTGGATGGACGCCTTCCTGAACGCGGCGATGCTGCTGGGCGGCATGGGGCCCGTGGACATGCCGCAGACCGAGGCCGGCAAATTGTTCGCGGGTCTCTATGCGCTCTACGCGGGGCTCGTGCTGATCGTCGTCGCCGCGATGCTGATTGCGCCGGTGATCCACCGGCTGCTGCACCGCTTTCACTGGGAGCAGTCCTCGCGCGATGATGACGAGTGACGGATGATCGGGCTGCTGCAACGCGTGACCGGGGCTGCGGTCGCGATCGACGGCCGTGAAACGGCGCGCATCGGCCCGGGGCTCCTGGTGCTTGTGGCGGTCGAACGCGACGACACGGCGACCGAAGGCGAGCGCCTGCTCGAGCGCCTGTTGAACTATCGCGTGTTCGCGGATGCCGAAGGACGCATGAACCTGTCGGTCACGGACACCGCCGGCGGGCTCCTGCTGGTGCCGCAGTTCACGCTGGCCGCAGACACGAAAAAGGGCCTGCGGCCCGGTTTCAGCACGGCGGCCCCGCCGGAACAGGGCCGGCAGCTGTTCGAGGCCTTCCTGGGGCTCGCGCGGCAGCGGTTTCCGGGCGTCCAGGCCGGCCAGTTCGGGGCCCACATGCGGGTGTCGCTTGTCAACGACGGGCCCGTCACTTTCTGGATTCAGGCGTCGCGTCACGGGGCCTGAAAGCCGTTTGGCGTATCATTCATTACTGCGCCGGGTGCGCTGGCTGGAGTTGCCAATATGGGTATCGGTTTCAGGGAACTGCTGATCATCCTCGCGATCGCGCTCCTGATCTTCGGGGCGAAGAAGCTGCGCACGATCGGGTCGGATCTGGGCGCCGCGGTCAAGGGCTTCAAGAAGTCGATGAACGAGGGCGACGACGAGGAATCCGGCAAGAAGCTCGCGCAGGACGGACGTCCGGACGCGGATTTCAGCAGCAAGAAACCCGACAACGCCGACTCCTCGAAGAACGCCTGACCCGCGATGTTCGAGGTCGGCTTCACCGAGATCATCCTGATACTCGGCATCGCGCTGTTGGTGCTGGGCCCGGAGAAACTCCCGAAGCTCGCCAGCCAGATCGGCCGCTGGGCCGGCCGTGCCCGCGCGATGGCGCGCCAGCTGCGCCAGCAGCTCGACGATGAAGTGACGCTCAGCGCCTCGACGCCGCCCGCCCCGCCGGTGCGCCGGCCACCCGGCGTTGCACCGGTCGAGCCCCCTGCCAGCACGGACGGACCGGATCCGTCATGAGCGACCCCGCGCCGGACGCCGAACAGCTCCCCGAGAGCACGCTGCTCTCGCACCTGCTCGAGCTCCGCGACCGGCTGCTGCGGGCGCTGATCGCAACCTGCGTGATCGCGGTTCCCTGCCTCTACTTTGCGAACGACATCTTTACCTGGCTGTCGGAGCCGCTGCGCAAGCAGCTGCCGGCGGGAACCAAGCTGATCGCGACCTCGGTCGTCGCGCCATTCATGACGCCCTTCAAGCTCGGGCTGATCGCGGCAATATTCTTCGCGATGCCCGTGATCCTCTACCAGGTCTGGGCATTCATCGCACCCGGCCTCTATCGCCACGAGCGGCGCTTCGCGCTGCCGCTCTTCATCTCGAGCGTGATCCTGTTCTACTGTGGCACGGCCTTCGCTTACTTCCTGGTGTTTCCCGCCATATTCCAGTTCTTCGTGATGACCACGCCGGCTGGCGTTGAGTTGCTCGCGGACATGACGCAGTACATGGATTTCGCGGTGCTGCTGTTCTTCGCCTTCGGCCTCGCGTTCGAGATCCCGGTCGCGACCGTGCTGCTGGTGCGCACCGGGCTCGTGAAGCTCCCGACGCTTACGAAGAATCGCGGCTATGTGCTGCTCGGCATCTTCATCATTGCCGCGATCCTGACGCCGCCGGATGCGGTCTCGCAGACGATGATGGGCGTGCCGATGTACGCGCTCTTCGAGGCAGGCATCATCATGGCGCGCATCCTCGTGCGCGACCGGCCGCCCGACGCGGAAGCCGATCCGGCTTGATGTTGCACCGCAACATCGCTGAGACTCGCCGGACTCTGGAGTAAAGCCGTATGAGCAATGACCTGCAGATCCCGGCCGGGACCGTCCTCGGCCACCCGAAGGGGCTGTTCCTTCTCTTCGTCACCGAGATGTGGGAACGGTTCAGCTATTACGGGATGCGGGCACTGCTCGTGCTGTACGCCGCCGCGGCCACCCATGCGGCGAATCCCGGCCTCGGCTGGGCGGATGCACAGGCGCTCAAGCTCTACGCCTGGTACACGGGCTTCGTTTACCTGACGCCGCTCCTCGGCGGCTGGCTCGCCGACAATTTTCTCGGCCAGCGCAAGTCGGTGATCATCGGCGGCCTCGTGATGGCCGCCGGCCAGTTCACGCTCGCTTCGCCGCTCGATCTGTTGGGCACGACCGGCGCGTTCTCGCTGGATGCCCTCGGCATCGCTTTCCCGGATACGCCGACCAGTTTCTATGTCGGCCTGCTGCTGCTGGTCATCGGCAACGGCTTCTTCAAGCCGAATATCTCGACCATGGTTGGCGACCTCTATCCGCAGGGCGACGCGCGTCGCGACGGCGCATTCACGATCTTCTACATGGGCATCAATACCGGCGCGTTCCTCGCGCCGCTCGTCTGCTCGACGCTCGGCGAGGACCCGGCCTATGGCTGGCGCGTCGGATTCCTGGCCGCGGGCATCGGCATGCTGCTGTCGGTGGTCATCCAGCTCGCCTTTGCGCAGCGCTTCATCGGCAATGTCGGTCGCGAGCCGGCGGCCCAGCGCTCGCTGCGCATGGCGGGCGGCACCAAGGCGCCGTTGACGCCGATGGAGCGGGACCGGCTGCGCGTCATCTTCGTGATCTTCACCTTCGTCGTGATCTTCTGGGCGACCTTCGAGCAGGCGGGAGGCCTGATGAACCTGTTCGCCGAGAAGTACACGAACCGCCAGGTCGGCGCCTTCACCGTTCCGACCGGCTGGTTCCAGTCGCTGAATCCCCTCTTCATCGTGCTGCTCGGCATTCCTTTCTCGATGCTCTGGAGCCGCCTCGGGGCCCGCGGAAAGAATCCGCCGACACCGGTCAAGATGTACCTCGGCCTTGCGCAGGTGGCGCTCGGCTTCGCATTCCTCGTCGTCGCAGTCTTCGAAATACAGTCGAGCGGCGACATGAAATCGAGCATGCTCTGGCTGGTGCTCGCCTATCTCTTCCACACCACCGGTGAACTCTGCATCAGCCCCGTGGGCCTCTCGATGGTGACCAAGCTCGCGCCGCTTCGTCTCGCCTCCCTGATGATGGGCGTCTGGTTCCTGGTCAATTTCGTCGGCAACACGCTCGCCGGTTACATCGGGGCGTTCACCGAAAAGATGGGTGAGTTCCCGTGGATGGTGTCGCTCGCGACCGATGTCGGCGTGCGCGCCGAACAGGCGGGATTGCTCGGCGTGTTCGGCGGCCTCGCGATCGTGCTCCTCGCATTCAGCCTGCTTCTGTGGGCCATCTCCGGGCGCGTCGTGCAATGGATGCACGGTGCCGAGAAGATCACGAGCTGAGGGACACCATGTACCGCGTCGCAATTGCGCTCTGCCTGGCCGCGGTCCTCACCGCCTGCGGCGGCGCTGAAAAACCGAAGGAAAGTGCGGACGAATTCGTCGCGCGCGTCAACAAGGACCTGCAGCAGCGCGGCCACGAGAATGCGCTGGCCGGCTGGGTCAATGAGACCTACATAACCCCGGATACGGACCAGCTGGCGGCCAAGGCCGAGGAACGCGTGCTCGAGTATTACCCGGGCGCGGTCAGGGAATCGAAAGCCTACCAGGGCAAGGACGTTTCGCCCGAGTCACAGCGCGCGATGATGTTGCTGAGGCAGGGGCTTTCCACGCCGGCGCCGGATGACCCGGCCAAGCGCGAGGAACTGACGACGCTCAGTACGCACATGCGGTCCATGTATTCAGCGGCCAAGTGGTGCCCCGGCGGCCCCGAGACCTGCCGCAATCTCGACCAGCTCGCCGACACGCTCGCGAAGAGCCGCGACTGGGACGAGCAGCTCGAGGCCTGGAAGGGCTGGCACACGACCGCGCGGCCGATGCGCAAGGACTACCAGCGATTCGTGGAGCTCGTGAACGAGGGCGCGAAGGAACTCGGCTACGGCGACCTCGGCGAGATGTGGCGCTCGGGCTACGACATGAGCCCGGTCGAGTTCGAGGCTGAAACCGAGCGCCTGTGGAAGCAGGTAAAGCCGCTGTACGACGGCATGCAGTGCTACGCGCACACGAAGCTGCAGCAGAAGTACGGCAAGGACCGCGTGCCGGACGGCAAGCCGATACCGGCGCACCTGTTCGGCAACATGTGGGCCCAGCAGTGGAACAACATCTTCGACCTGCTCGAGCCCTACCCCGGCGTTTCGAACCTCGACGTCAGCTCGGCGTTGAAGAAACAGGGCTACGACACGACGCGCATGACAAGGTCTGCGGAGTCATTCTACGTGTCGCTCGGCTTTCCGAAGCTGCCGCAGACTTTCTGGGAGAACTCGCTGCTGACGCGCCCGCGCGACCGCGAGGTCGTCTGTCACGCGAGCGCCTGGAACATGGACACGCACGGCGACGTGCGCATCAAGGCCTGCATCCAGCCGACCGAGGAAGACCTGTACACGATCTATCACGAGCTGGGGCACGTCTATTACTACCTGAGCTACCTGGACACAGCCGTTCCTGTTCCAGGACGGCGCGCATGACGGATTCCACGAAGCGATCGGCGACACGATCAACCTGTCGATGACCGAGGGTTACCTCGCGGACATCGGCCTGCTGCCCAAGGGCGCGAAGAGCAGCCACGAGGCGCTGATCAACCGCCAGATGAAGGTCGCGGCCGAAAAGATCGCCTTCCTGCCCTTCGGCAAGCTGGTCGACCAGTGGCGCTGGGGCGTGTTCTCCGGCGCGATCAACGCCTGCGAATTACAACCAGGCCTGGTGGGACCTGCGCCGCAAGTACCAGGGCGTCGAGGCGCCGGTCGCGCGCAGCGAAGAAGACTTCGATCCGGGCGCGAAATTCCACGTCCCGGACAACACGCCCTACACGCGCTATTTCCTCTCCTTCATCCTGCAGTTCCAGTTCCAGAAGGCGCTGTGCGACGCCGCGGGCTGGAAGGGTCCGCTGCATGAATGCTCCATCTACGGCAGCAAGGAAGCCGGCCGCCGCTTCCGCGAAATGCTGGCGCTCGGCGCGAGCCAGCCCTGGCAGGACGCGCTCGAGAAGCTGACCGGCACGCGCCAGATGGACGCTTCTGCGATCATCGATTACTTCCAGCCGCTGATGGGCTGGCTCGAAGAACAGAATCGCGGCCACAGCTGCGGCTGGTAAGGGGAAGGATCTCTCAATGAGCACACCGGACGCTGCACGGCAGCTGACCTTCCGCGCGATCGCGCTGTCACTGGTGCTGACCGTGCTGCTCGCGGCGGCGAATGCCTACCTGGGCCTCTTCGCCGGCCTGACGGTCGCGACCGCGATCCCGGCGGCGGTCGTCTCGATGGGCGTGCTGAGGCTCCTCGGCCGCTCGAGCATCCTCGAGAACAACATCGTCGCGACCGGCGCCTCCGCGGGCTCGTCGATCGCGGCCGGCACGATCTTCACGATTCCCGCGCTCGTGATCATGGGTCACTGGACGCACTTCGAGTACTGGTGGGTGCTCGCGATCGCGGGGCTCGGCGGCCTGCTCGGCGTGCTGTTCTCGGTCCCGCTGCGCCGCACGCTGATCCTCGACCAGAAGCTCCAGTTCCCCGAAGGCGTCGCGACCGCCGAGGTGCTGAAGGTCAGCGTGGACCCGGGTCCCGGCCTGAAGTCGCTGTCGTACGCGGCCGGGGCGGCCGCGCTCTTCAAGCTCGCGCTGTCGGGCCTCAAGTTCTCGCCCGAGTCGTTCATCACCGCGCGCTTCTTCGGCGAGCGCACCATCGGATTCTTCGGCATCAGCCTGTCGCCCGCGCTGCTCGGTGTCGGTTACATCGTCGGATTGAACATCGGCGCGCTGATGCTCTCCGGCGGCGCATTGTCCTGGTGGATCTTCATTCCGTACTACAACACCTTCATGTCCGGCCACGATCCCGCGCTCGCGTCGCAGCTCGTCGGGCTTTCTGCCGGAGATGCGGCCTACCTGATCTGGAGCAAGCAGATCCGCTTCATCGGCGTCGGCGCGATGCTGATCGGCGGCATGTGGTCGCTCTGGTCGCTGCGGAAATCGCTGTTGTCCGGCATCAAGACCGGCATGAAACTGCGCGGTGTCGCCGGCGCGGACATCCCGGACACCGAGCGCGACCTGCCGATGGGCATGATCATGACCGGCATCGTGCTGTTCGTGATCCCGCTGTTTGCCCTCTATTACGTCGTGGTCGGCAGCCTCGGCATCGCGCTGACCATGGCGGTGATCATGGTCGATCGCCGGCTTCGTGTTCTCCTCGGTCAGCGGCTACATGGCGGGCCTCGTCGGCTCGTCGAATAACCCGGTATCCGGCATCACGATCTCGACCATCCTGTTCGCCTCGCTGATCCTGCTCGGCATCATGGGCAAGGGCTCGCACGGTCGGCCCGGTCGCCGCGATCATGATCGGCGCCGTGACCTGCAATGCCGCCGCGGTTGCCGGCGACAATCTCCAGGACCTCAAGGCGGGCCAGCTGATCGGCGCCACGCCCTGGCGCCAGCAGGTGATGCTCGGCATCGGCGCGCTCGCAAGCGCGGCCGTGATGGCGCCGGTGCTGAACCTGCTGCTCGAGGCCTACGGCATCGGCACGCCGGCGCGTGAAGGCGTGAATGCACTCGCCGCTCCGCAGGCGACATTGATGGCCTCGGTCGCGACCGGCATCTTCGGCGGCGGCCTGCCCTGGAACATGGTCGCGACCGGCGCCGTGGTCGGCGCAATCACGATCGCGCTGGATGAATACCTGCGCCGCAAGGGTGCGAGCTGGCGCTCGCCGGTGCTCGCGGTCGCCGTCGGCATCTACCTGCCGCTGGAACTCTCGACGCCGATCTTCGTCGGCGGCCTGGTCGCCGAGCTCGTCACGCGATGGCACAGGCGCCGCAATCCCGGTGGCGACGTGGAACGGCTGAAGCAGACCGGCCTCTTGTTCTCCGCCGGCCTGATCGCGGGCGAGGCGCTGGTCGGCGTGCTGATCGCGATCCCGATCGTCATGAGCGGCAATGCCGACGTGCTGGCTGTCCCGGACTCGATGCGGCCGGGACAATGGGCCGGCCTCGCGACACTCGCCCTGTTCTGCTGGTGGATGCACCGGATGGCAACGCGCGGGGCGCGCGCCTGATCCGCCCGCGCGGCGGTCAATGAGCGAAACCCAGGCACCGCGGTCCAGGCTCGCAATCGCGCTCGCGATCATCTACCTCGTCTGGGGATCGAGCTTCCTCGCGGGCAAGATCCTGGTGACCGACGAGCCGCCGCTGGTTGCCGCGGGACTGCGCTTCTCCGCCGCGGGACTGTTGTTGCTGGCATTCGCGTGGTGGCGCTCCGGCCCGCCGGTGTTCACGCGCGTCGAGATCCGGCATCTGTTTGCGATGAGTTTCCTGTCCGTGTTCTTCAGCAATGCCTGCCACATGATCGCGATGCAGTTCGTCCAGTCCAACACGGCTGCGCTCCTCAATGCGACCCCGGCGCTCTGGATCGCCTGGCTCGGCACTTTCGGCCATCGCCGCAGCCAGCTTTCGGGCGCCGCGCGACTCGGGCTGCTCGTGGGGCTGGTCGGCGTGCTGCTGGTGCTGGCGCCGAAAGGCGGATTTCACCTGGCCGGGCTCGGCTGGCAGCTCCTGATCCTGCTCGGCTGCCTGAGCTGGTCGCTGGGCACGATTTACTATCGCAATGCCGGCGCGGCCAACACGCCGCTCATGTTCACGGCACTGCAGATGCTGGCTGGCGGCATCGGCCTGCTCGCGGCCGGCGCCGTCGCCGGCGAGTCGCTTGCGTTGCAATGGACGCCGCGCGCAGTCGCCGCCATCCTGTGGCTGACGCTGATGAGCTCCTGCCTCGCCTATTCCGCCTACGCCTGGCTCACGGTCCACGCGCGCCCGGTCGTGGTCGGTTCCTACGGCTATGTCTGCCCGGCCGTGGCGGCGCTGGTCGGCTGGCTCGTGCTCGACGAGACCCTCGCGTGGATGCAGATCGCGGGATTGATGGTGATCCTGCTGGGCATTGCGCTGGTGACTGGATACCTGAGCCCGTTGCCACGGGCTGCCGCCCGATGAAGACCGTGCGGCCCGGCGCCGAGAACTACGAATCCTTCTACCGCCAATTCGATTCGCCGCGCATGCGCCAGTTCCGGCGCGAGGCCTATGGCGAGGACATCGGCCAGCATTCCTGGGTGGACGCCGCCGAACTGCGCGGCGACATCCCGCGCCTCGGCCTGTCGCGCGGCAGCCGGCTCCTGGATCTCGGCTGCGGGCCCTGCGGCCCGCTGACATTCATACTTGCCCACGTCGGCTGTCACGGCGTCGGCCTCGAACAGAGTCCCACGGCATTGCAGATCGGGCGCGAGCGTGCGGCCTCGCTCGGTATCGAGGCCCTGTTCTCGGTCCAGGTGGCCGACCTGAATGAACCATTGCCGTTCGAATCCGGCTCCTTCGATGCCGCGATTTCGATCGACGTCGTGCTGCATCTTCGCAACCGCCGCACAATGTTCAGGGAAATCGCGCGACTGTTGCGACCCGGTGGACGGTTCCTCTTGACCGACGCCGGCGTGCTGACCGGCACGGTGTCGAATGAGGAGATTCAGAAGCGCAGCATCCACGGCTTCACGCAGTTCGTGGCGCCGGGCGTCAATGAAAGCCTGCTCGCATCCGCGGGATTCAGTCTGCTCGAGACCGAGAACCGGACTTCGAGCGCGCTCCGGAATGCCCGCGGCCGGCTCGCGGCGCTGCAGGCGCACCCCGGGGAACTCGCAAAGCAGCGCGACTATCTCGAGACCGTCATCGCGCTGGCCGAGCGCTCTGCGCTGTCGCGCTTCATGTACCTCGCCGAAGTCCGCATTCCATGACGCCGGTACCCCCGCTGCCGGACGACGCGGCGCACGATGGCAGGCGCCCGGTCCTGTGGCGCTGGGCGCTGGTGGCCGGCATCGGCGTCGCGATCAACGCCGTCGGCCCGCCCGCCGGCATCACGCTGCAGGGCTGGCACCTGCTCGCGATCTTCGTCGCGACGATCGTCGCGTCGGTCGTACGGCCGGCGCCGATGGGCGCGGTGGTCTTCATCGCCATCTGCGCGCTCACCATCACAAGCACCATGACGCCGGCCGACGCGCTCATCGGCTACAGCGATCCGATTGTCTGGCTGGTGCTCTGTGCCTTCATGATCTCGCGCTCGGTCACGAAGACGGGCCTTGGCCGGCGCATTGCCTTCGGGTTCATCCGGCTTCTCGGCAGCCGCTCGCTGGGCCTCGCCTACGCGCTGGTTGCCACCAGCACGGTGCTCGCATCCATCGTGCCCTCGGTCAGCGCCCGCGCGGGCGGCATCGTGTTCCCGATTGCGCGCAGCGTGGCCGAGGCCTACGAGTCCACGCCGGGCCCGACGCGGCGCCGCCTGGGTGCCTTCCTGATGAAGGCCGTCTACCAGGCGGATATCGTCGCCTGCGCGATGTTCCTGACCGGCCAGGCATCGAACGTCATCATCGCCAAGTTCGCGCTCGCGACCGGCGGCGTCGAGCTTTCTTACGCGACCTGGTTCATCGGCGGCGTCGTGCCGGGCATCGTGTCGATTCTGCTCGTGGTGTACATCATCTACCGCGTCTATCCGCCCGAGGTCCGGTTCACGCCGCACGCGACCGAGCTCGCCCGCGACGCGCTCGTGCGCATGGGGCCGATGTCCCGCGACGAACGCATCATGCTGGCGATCTTCGTGCTGATTGCGCTCCTGTGGATAACGACCGCCTGGCACCACGTTCCCTACACGGTGGTCGCGCTCCTGGGCGTCGGCGCACTGCTGCTCAGCAATGTGCTGTCCTGGGACGATGTGCTGAGCGATCGCTCGGCCTGGGACACCTTCGTCTGGTACGGCGGGCTCGTGCACATGGCCGAGGCGCTCGGCAGCACGGGCGTCACGCGCCAGTTCGCCGAATACGCGGCCGGCATGACCGCGGGCACGAGCTGGGGCATCGCACTGGCGGCACTGCTGCTCGTCTACTTCTACGCCCACTACGGCTTCGCCAGCATCACCGCGCATGTGACCGCGATGTTCATCCCCTTCCTGGTCGTGATGCTCGCCGCCGGCGCGCCGCCCGCACTCGCCGTGCTCGGGCTCGCCTACGCGTCGAATCTGCAGGCATCCCTGACCCATTACGGAACGACTTCCGCGCCGATCTATTTCGGCTCCGGCTATGTGACGCAGCGGGAGTGGTGGAGCATCGGCTTCATGATTTCGCTCGTGACGCTCACGATCTGGGGAACGCTCGGGCTCGCCTGGTGGAAGCTGCTCGGCTGGTGGTAAGCGGACCCGGCTGCTGGACGCCCGAATTTCGACACGGCCTGATCGCCCGCACCATCTCTCAAGCTCGCCACTTCGCTTAGCCCGTCCATACCTGCTGCCGCGTCCCCGCCAAAAGTCTCACCTGAAAGAGAAATATTTTTCGCCCCGGCCTCCGGGCCTGGTTGCGGCAGGTACACGCTGCGGAAGTAATTGACGGCTCAGCGCCACGAAGAGCAGATTCCGTCAAGAACTTGGGCTCAATCCAGAGCTGCAATCAAAGGAAGACAAATCAAACGCGTTTTCTGCACCGCGAAGATTCTCGCGGTGTTCGATGAGGCATTCATGCAACGAATAATTTGCGCTGTGATGCTCGCCAGTTGCTGTCTTGGGATCGGGTCCCCTAATGCCCACGCGCAAACTGTGCCGAGCAACTGTCGACCGACTGTCGGCGCCGCCTATGATTGCGCGTTGAGCCTGCCGCGGCCTTACCTATACGATCCAGACACCTGCGGGGCCGGTGGAACCTTCCAGTCGGAAGCACCCGCATACACGATCTTCGTGAACACGTTTGCCACCGCGTGTAACGTCTCTTTTGATCCCCAGAATTATCCCGGCGCAGCCAGCGGGACATACTCGTTCGGATGCGGCGCACCTCCTCCGACAGTTCCGGTATTTTGGTTCGGCCGCGAATCTCTGAACTACATGATCGATAGAGTTACCCACAGCGGATTCGGCCCCATCTGTGGCACTCCGGCCACCTACACCAGAGGTGCGGTGCGCCGTCAGCGCGGTTTCAGCTGCCCGTGGGGATATCAATTAGGCAGTCAAGACAACTGCTCTCGCACGTTCGCACAGCGCGACTACCTCAAGGACATCGGCCTCGCCTGCCCAGTCGAAGGTGCGTGCATGACCAAGAAACCGATCAATGTCGGCGCTGCCAACGAGTTCACGATGGAAAGCGACTATTCCGGCGCAGGCCCCGGCGCACTCTCTTTTAGCCGTTATTACAACAGCCTGCCCTTTGCCGGGACCGCGTCGAATTTGTACCGCGACACCGGCTTCGTGGCGGTTGCGCCAGGCTTCGCCGGTTATGCAGGGCTGTTTTCTGAACCAGTTCAGCAGTCCGGTGAGTTCAAGGCACTGGGACTCGGCGCGATCGGCGTCGGCTGGCGGCACACCTATCAACGCGCGATCCTGCTTGAAACGAGTGCCATTCTGACTTCCGCCAATATCATTCGCCAAGACGGGCGCGTCTTGTCATTCATCAAGTCCGTGGGACAGTGGTACGCCCCCGCAGATGTTTCTTACCAGCTCGTCGAAACCATCGACGGTGGCGGTGTGCAAACCGGCTGGCGGTTGACGCTGGATGACCGCACGGTCGAGACCTACGACCTGACCGGGCGTCTGACGAACTTGCAGAGTCCGACCGGCACGCAACAGACTCTCGCGTACGACAGCTGCGGTCGGCTAGCTACCGTATCCGATGCCTTCGGCCACACGTTGACGTTCGGCTACAGCGGCACCTGCGCTTTCTACGTGCCGTATCGCATTGCATCGATCACCGTCGATGGTGCCGCGACTTACGCATACCAGTACGACAGCGAAGGACGGCTGACGTCCGTAACCGCGCCGGACCAGACATCTCGCCAGTATCTGTACGAGAACGCAGCTTTCAAAATCGCCTTGACCGGTATTCTCGATGAGTCCGGGCAGCGCTTCGCGACCATTACCTACGATAGCGAGGGTCGGCCGACGCAGAGCGAGCATGCTGGCGGGGCCGAACGTGCGACGGTCACCTACACGTTCAGCGGGCTCGCTGTATCAAACGCCACCCTATCGCTCGGGGGAGGCACCGCGATCACGTACGACTTCGTCGTCAAGCAGGGCGTGCCGCGCGTCAGCGCCCAAAGCGCCTACTGCCGCGGTTGTCCGGTCAATGCCAAGACGATCACCTATGACGCTAACGGCAACGTCACCATTCGTAAGGACTTCAACAACGTCGAAACGCGCTATACCTACGATCTCGCGCGCAATCTCGAGACCTCCCGCACCGAGGCCTACGGAACCGCGATCGCGCGCACCATCACAACCCAGTGGCATGCGGCTTTCCGCCTGCCGACCCTGATCACGGAACCGGGGCGGACCACGGGATTCACGTACGACACCAATGGCAATCAGCTGACGAAGACGATCGCGGACACCGCCACATCGGTGACCAGGACGTGGACCAATACGTACGACGGCTATGGCCACATCCTGACGGCCGATGGTCCACGCACGGATGTCACCGACCTCACGACCTACGCCTACTATTCCTGCAGCACGGGCTACCAGTGCGGCCAGCTGCAGACGATCACCGACGCGGCATTTCACGTGACTACGTTCAATACGTACAACGTGCACGGTCAGCCGCTCACGATCACGGATCCCAACAGTGTCGTGACGACCCTCGCCTACGATACGCGTCAGCGGCTCACCTCGCGGACGATCGGAAGCGAAGCAACCACCTTCGAGTACTGGCCGACCGGCCTTCTCAAGAAGGTGACGCTCCCGGACAGTTCCTACCTGCTCTACACGTACGATGCGGCGCATCGCCTGACGCGCATCGACGACGCGAGCGGCAACTATGCCGTCTACACGCTCGATCTTATGGGCAACCGCACGGCGGAGAATGTCTACGACCCGACGAGCTTTCTCACACGCACGCACTCGCGAGTCTTCAACAGCCTGAATCAGCTCTGGAAGGATCTCACGGCGGCGGGCACGGTGGCGCAGACAACCGTGTTCGGATATGACCTCAACGGCAATCAGACCACGATCAACGCGCCACTTACCCGCAACACGACCAACCAGTACGACGCGCTGAATCGCCTGAAGCAGGTGACCGATCCCGCGAGCGGCATCACGCAGTTCGCGTACACCGCGAATGATGATCTGATGTCCGTGACCGATCCCCGCACCAAGGTCACAAGCTACACATATGCGGGTTTCGGGGACCTCAAGACCCAGACGAGCCCTGACACCGGCCTCACGACGAATACGTACGACTCGGGCGGCAACTTACTGACCTCGACCGATGCGCGGAATGCAATCACGACGTACACGCTCGATGCGCTCAACCGCGTGACCTCGGCGGCTTTCAAGATCGGCAGCACGACCGATCAAACCATCTCGTTTGGCTATGATGCCGGCACCAACGGCATCGGCCGATTGACCAGCATCTCCGATGCAAATCATTCGATGAGCTGGAGCTACGACGCGCAGGGGCGCGTCACCAGCAAAGGTCAGACGGTCGGCGCGGTGAGCCAGACCGTCGGCTACGGCTACACGAACGGCAACTTGACCTCAATGACGACGCCCTCGGGTCAGTCGGTCGTCTACGGCTACAACAGCAATCACCAGGTGACGAGCGTAAGCGTGAACGGCACGACGGTGCTCTCCTCCGCGCTTTACGACCCGTTCGGCCCGATACGCGGTTGGACCTGGGGGAATGCGACGCTCGCGGTGCGGACCTACGACACAGACGGCAAGATCACGCAGGTCGACAGCGCGGGACTCAAGACCTACGGGTATGACGATGCGTTCCGGATCACCGGCATCACGGACACGGCGACGCCCGCGAACTCCTATACCTACGGCTACGACCTCCTCGATCGGCTGAACAGTGCTGTCAAGACCGGCACCACCCGCGGCTGGACCTACGATGCCAACGGGAATCGCCTGACCGAGACCGGTGCTTCGGCCTCGACCTACACGATCACGTCGACCAACAACCGCATCAGCTCGATCACCGGCGCTCTGCCACGCACGTATTCTTACGATACGGCCGGCAATACCCTGACGTACGCAACCGTCACCGCGACCTATAACAACCGCGGGCGGATGAAAACCCTGACCAATGGCGCGGTCACTGCGACTTACGTATACAACGCGCTTGGCCAGTTCGTGAAACAGAGTGGCGGGTCCTCGGGCACGGTGCTTTATGTCTATGACGAAGCCGGCCACATCCAGGGCGAGTACACTTCGACCGGTGCGCTGGTTCAGGAGACCATCTGGATGGGTGACACGCCGGTCGCGACAATTCGGCCGGGGACGCCGGCTCTCATTTACTACGTGCACACGGATCACCTTGATACGCCGCGGCGAGTCACGCGTCCGAGCGACAACAAGCTGATGTGGACCTGGTATTCGGATGCGTTCGGCGGCGAATTGCCGAACGAGAATCCGGCTGCCGGCGGCACATTCAAGTTCAACCTGCGATTCCCGGGGCAGCTCTACGACAGCCATGCGGGGCTCAATCAGAACTACTTCCGAGACTACGATCTGGCGATCGGGCGGTACATCCAGAGCGACCCCATCGGACTTCTCGGCGGCTTCGGAACATACACGTACGTTGCCAACGGTCCAGTGTCGGCTATTGATCCTCGTGGGCTCTTCGCATGTACTTGCGCTTTGGACTTTGCGAGCCTTGGATGGGAAAACGGAACAAAGACTCTAGCCTGTGAATATCGTTGCACATGCTTCTGTGACGATGGCCAACGCGGGAGGCGATTCACTATGAAGGAAACAAGAGAAGCTCCGTTCTACAATAGGAATCAAAAACTCTACTGCAGACTGGATCGTTACGACCCATGGGGCCCAAGTCGCAATCAGATCAAGAAAATAGATACGTCCATTGAAAGATGGAATCCGTTCTCCGAATGGTCGAAGCATGCTGGTGACATGCACGACGAGATGAAATCTTTTTGCTGTGCAAAGTAGGTCGATCTCACATGCAAGCAACATTGGGAGTCAAAGCACATTTGAAACGCGTTACATCGTTTTCAGTCACTTTGACTCTGCTGATCTCGATTTGCGGTTGCGCCCGGGAACCGACGAACCATGACCTGGAGCGGTCAGTTTGGTTGGATCTGGATACTCTGTCGGCACAGCTAGCTCAACATCGGAGCCATGCCGCGATGTTTCCTCATGCGTTGACCGCCCTCACGACCAACGGTCGGTTTGTAGACTGGTTCTCGCTAAACACCAATTGCCATCGATCTTATGGTTACACGTCCATCACCGATGGCGCTGGCTACGTATTAGCGAGCATCGGGCTTGATCAAATGCCAGCTACGAACGATGACCTGATCTTGATCCTCGAGCCGGGAGCGCAAGCCCCAACCAAGATGTCGGGGTTACAGCTAAAGGCTTCAGGTCGAACCGCGCCAGTAGCCAACTGTCTGCCCGAAGACTATCAAGAGTCAGCTGATTAATAGTCATCGACAGCAGTGTTTGGCTACAATGCCCTTGATCAACGGATCTGAACCGCTCCAGCTTCTCCGGAGACTGTTTTGTGTGCCTCACGCCGCCATGGCGTGAGTTTCCTGTTGCTGATAGGGCGCCTGATCGAACTCGCCCGGCGGGACGTCGCCGATCGGTTCGAGCAGACGCCGGTTACACGGCGTCGATGAATTCGAGGTGATGGTCAAACAGCACGACTGCCAGAATTTGAATCAGGTCTCTACACCGCTCTTCGTGCGTCAATCTCGACGTTCGGAGGTGCATCGCAACCTGGATTAAAGAGATGGGCGGTACTGGGATTGATCCGCTACCGCTGCCGTATGCAGAGCGAGCAACCGATCATGAGCCAGCACGACCACGATCCCGCACGGCGACAGTTGCTCCGCCAGTCGCTCGCAATCGCCGGCGCGGCGGCGCTCGGCGGCGCATCGGGTTGCACTCTGACTGTCACAAGGGATGACGAAGTCGGCTGTGCTCCCGCCTCGGACCCGCATCCCGCGCTCGGCCGCACGCTTTCGCGCATCGGCTTCGGGTCCTGCGCGAACGAGGGAAAGACCCAGCCGATCTGGGACGCGATCGACGCGCACCACTGTGACCTGTTCGTGTTCCTCGGCGACAACATCTACGGCGACACGCGCGATATGGCTGTGCTCTCCGCGAAGTACGCGCAATTCGCCGCCCAGCCCGGCTTCGCGCGCTTGCGCGCGAAGACCCCCGTCGTCGCGATTTGGGACGATCATGACTTCGGCGAGAACGACGCTGGCGGCGACTATCCGATGAAGGACGAGACCCGGCAGATGTTCCTCGACTTCTGGGGCGAGCCTGCGGAATCGCCGCGCCGCGATCGCGACGGCGTCTACGCGTCCTATGTGTTCGGGCCGCCGGGCAGGCGCGTGCAGGTGATCCTTCCTGACCTGCGTTTCAACCGGACACCGATCCTGAAGCTCGACCTGGGAGGCGCCGACTACGAGACCTGGGCGAAGGCGAAACTCGCCGCCGGGCAGGAGATGCCCGGACCCTACGCACGCAATCCGGATCACCAGGCGACGATGCTCGGCGAACGCCAGTGGCAGTGGCTCGAGAAGCAGTTCGAGGTGCCGGCCGAAGTGCGGCTGTTCGGCTCCAGCCTGCAGGTGCTCGCCGACTTCACGGGCTGGGAGGCCTGGGTCAACTACGCGCGCGACCACGAACGCCTCATCGACCTGATCCGCCGCAAGAACGCGAATGGGGTCGTGCTACTGAGCGGCGACATCCATTACGCGGAGTTGTCGAAGCTTGACGTCAACGTGCCCTACACGCTGTGGGACCTGACCTCGAGCGGACTGACCGAGGAGTGGCCGGTCCCGACACCCAATTCGAACCGCGCGAGCGAAGTCTTTCCGAAGGCCAACTTCGGATTCATCGACATCGACTGGCAGGGAGCGGCGACGAAGCTGACAGCTCGGCATCGTCGATGCCACCGGCAGTACCCGCATGTCCTGGGAGCTCGCGCTCGCGAGCCTCGCCGCCCGTCAGACGTAGCGGAATATGAAGACGGCAACCGCGAGCGACACGAGCGTCGCGGGCCACAGCGGCATGCCGATGAACGCGAGCCACAGCAGGTGAATGAAGGCCCCCGCCAGCAGCGACACGAACAGCCGGTCGCCGCGCGTCGTGTCGATGCCGAGCACGCCGCGGCGCGGGTTGCCGCCCGGCGAGCGCAGCTCCCAGACCGTCATCACGACCAGCATCGTGGCGATGAAGGCGAAGAAGACGGCCGTCTGCCAGGTCCAGGCCATCCAGTCGAGCGCGCCGGGTTCCATTGCCGTCTCCATCAGACGCGCCCGAGGGCGAAGCCCTTCGCGATGTAGTTGCGCACGAAATAGATCACGAATGCGCCGGGGATGATGGTCAAGGCTCCCGCCGCGGCCAGCAGGCCCAGTTCATAGCCGGAAGTGCTCGCGGTGCGCGTCATCACCGCCGCGATCGGCTTGGCGACGACCGCGGTCAGCGTCTTGGCGAGCAGCAGCTCGACCCAGGAGAACATGAAGCAGAAGAACGCCGCGACCCCGATGCCGGCGGCGATCGTCGGTATGAAGATGCGGATGAAGAAGCGCCAGAACGGATAACCGTCCACGAAGGCGGTCTCGTCGAGTTCCTTCGGCACGCCCGACATGAATCCCTCGAGGATCCAGACCGCGAGCGGGATGTTGAACAGGCAATGCGCGAGCGCGACCGCGACATGCGTGTCGAAGAGCCCGATGGCCGAGTACAGCTGGAAGAACGGCAGCGCGAACACCGCGGGCGGCGCCATCCGGTTGCTGAGCAGCCAGAAGAACAGGTGCTTGTCGCCCATGAAGCGGTAGCGCGAGAACGCATAGGCCGCGGGCAGCGCCAGCGACACGCTGATGACGGTGTTCATCAGCACGTAGGCGAGCGAATTGAGATAGCCCGTGTACCAGGTCGGGTCGGTCAGGATCGTGCGGTAGTTTTCGAGCGTGATGTGGCCAGGCCACAGCGTGAACGAGCCCAGGATCTCGTTGGTCGTCTTGAACGACATGTTCAGCAGCCAGTAGATCGGCAGCAGCACGAACAGGATGTACAGCGCCGGCAGCAGCCACTTGACCCGCCTCATGACTGCGCCTCGTCGCGGGTCATCACCGCGTAGAAGACCCAGGACAGCAGCAGGATGATCAGGAAATAGATCAGCGACATGGCGGCCGCGGGCCCCAGGTCGAACTGGCCGAGCGCGATCTTCACGAGGTCGAGCGACAGGAGCGAGGTCGAATTGCCGGGCCCGCCGCCGGTCAGCACGATGGCTTCCGTGTAGATCATGAAGCTGTCCATGAAGCGCAGCAGCACTGCGATCATCAGCACGCGCTTCATCTTCGGCAGCTGGATGTAGCAGAACACCGCCCAGGCCGAGGCGCCGTCGATCTTGGCAGCCTGGTAGAAGGCGTTTGGAATGGCCGACAGGCCGGCATAGGCGAGCAGCACGACCAGCGACGTCCAGTGCCAGACATCCATCGCGATCAGGGTCGCCCATGCCGACAGCGGCTGGCGCGTGAAGTTGTAGTCGAAGCCGAGCGCGTTCAGCGAATGGCCGAGCAGGCCGATGTCGGGCAGCGCGAAAATGTTCCACATCGCGCCGACGACATTCCACGGGATCAGGAGCGGCATCGCCATCAGCACCAGGCACACGGACAACCAGGCGCCGCTGCGTGGCATCGCAAGCGCAATCGCGACGCCGAGCGGCACCTCGATGGCGAGCACGATCGCGGTGAACAGGAGCTGGCGCTCGAGCGCATCGTGGAAGCGCGACGAGTGCAGGATCTGCTCGAACCAGGTCACGCCCTCGAAGAAGAACTGGTTGTCGCCGAAGGTCTCCTGCACCGAGTAGTTGACCACCGTCATCAGCGGGATGACCGCGTTGAAAGCGACCAGCAGGACCACCGGCATCACCAGCCACCAGGCTTTCTGGTTCGGCGTGCGTCCGCTCATCCGGGCTCCTCGCCCTGGCGCCATCCGTCCGCATACAGGTAGGTGAACGCGGCATCGAATTGCAGGAATGCGCCTATCCGAGGGCAGCGGCATGTCCTCGCCGACCAGCAGGCGGATGCTGAACTTCTCGTGGCGCGTCTCCACCACGCGGAAGCGGCCGGCGTCCGCCACTTTCTCGATGTTGACCGGGATGCCGCTGCCGGCGAACGACACGAACTCCGGCCGCACGCCGATCTGCAGCTCCGCGCCTGCCGGCACCGTGGCCGGATTCGCGCCGAGGCGCAGCGCATGGCCCGCGAAGCGCGCGACGCCGCCGTCGAATGTCGCCGGCAGCAGGTTCATGCCGGGCGACCCGATGAAGTGCCCGACGAAGGTGTGCTGCGGCCGCTCGAACAGGTCCACCGGCGTTCCCGCCTGCACCAGCACGCCGTCGTTCATCACGACCACGCGGTCGGCGAAGGTCAGCGCCTCGGTCTGGTCGTGGGTCACGTAGATCATCGTGATGCCGAGCCGCCGGTGCAGCTCCTTCAGCTTGGAACGGAGCCGCCATTTCAGCTCCGGGTCGATCACCGTCAGGGGCTCGTCGAACATGATCACGTTGACGTCGGAGCGCACCAGGCCGCGCCCGAGCGAGATCTTCTGCTTGCCGTCGGCGGTCAGGCCGGAGGCCTTGCGGTCCAGCATGTCGCCGAGGTCGAGCATCTCTGCGATCTCGCGGACGCGGCGGTCCACCTCATTCTTGGTGACGCCGCGATTGCGCAGCGGAAAGGCGAGGTTGTCGTACACGGTCATCGTGTCGTAGACGACCGGGAACTGGAAGACCTGCGCGATCTGGCGGGCATCGGGCGGAAGCGTCGTGACGTCGCGATCGCCGAACCAGACCGTCCCCTCGCTCGGCTTCAGTAGCCCGGATATGACGTTCAGCAGCGTCGTCTTGCCGCAGCCGGACGGCCCCAGCAGCGCATTCGCGCTGCCGTCCGGAAATATCATCTCGAATCGCTTCAGCGCCCAGTCGGATTCCGCCGACGGATCCGGCCGATAGCTGTGACGCAGGTTCTTCAGGCTGATGCGCGCCATGTCGGGGTTCAGTCCTCCGCCGAGGCGACGCAGCGCCCGTCGGGGCCGAAGTACAGCGCGCGAGAAACGTCGAGACCGAATTCCGCCGTCGCTCCGACATCGAAGCTGCACACGCCATGCGATTGCGACACCCAGGTGCGTCCGCGCAGGTCGAAGTGCACGACGCTTTCCGAGCCACTGATCTCGGCGATCGCGACCTTTCCCAGCACGGTGATCGCACCTTCCCTGCCTGCGGTCAGCGGCAGCACGCGATGCGGCCGCAGTCCGATCGTGTACGGTCCGTCGGCGAGGCGCGCGAGCCCGCCCTCCGCGGGCCATGCCGCTGCATCGCCAAGCTCGAAGCGCCCGTCGCGCTTGACGACCGGCGCGCAATTCATGGGCGGATCGGAAAAGGCCTGCGCGGCGAGCAGGTCGGTGGGCCGACGATAGACGTCCGGGGTCGGGCCGAACTGCGTGATCCTTCCTTCGTGGACCGTCGCGGTATGTCCGCCGAGAAGCAGCGCCTCGGAAGGCTCGGTCGTCGCGTAGACCACGGTGCAGTCGCGGTCAGCAAAGATGCGCGGCAACTCGTCGCGCAGCGCCTCGCGCAGCTTGTAGTCGAGGTTGGCGAGCGGCTCGTCGAGCAGCACGAGGCCGGCATCCTTGACCAGCGCCCGTGCGAGCGCGGTGCGCTGCTGCTGGCCGCCCGACAGTTCGCCCGGGCGCCGGTCCAGCAGCGGGGAAAGCTTGCAGGAGCTCGGCAATGCGCCCGACCCTGGCCTTGATCTCGGCGCCGCGCGCGCGCGCCACCATGAGCGGCGACGCGATGTTCTCGAAGACGGAGAGGTGCCCGTAATTGATGAACTGCTGGTAGACCATCGCGACGTTGCGCTCGCGCACCGGCACGCCGGTGACATTCTGCCCGTTGAACCAGACTTCCCCGGCGCTCGGCTTCAGCAGGCCGGCCATCAGGCGCATCAACGTGGTTTTGCCGGCCAGCGTCGGCCCGAGCAGGATGTTGAATCCCTGCGGCGCGAGAGCGACGTCGACCGGGTGGATGTGCACCTGCCCATCCACCCGCAGTCCGACGCCCCGAAGCTCGAGTCCCTGTCGGGTCACGAAATTATCGTTCAGGGCTTCGCCGCCCAGCGCTTCACCAGTTCGTCGTAATCGATGGTCTGGCCCTTCGGCTTCTCGTTGGCAAGCCGCGCCTTCGGGCCGTCGGGCCTGCCGAGCCACAGTTTCGCATCCTTCGGCTTGTTGAGCCGCGGGCCGCAGCCGCCGTAGACCTTCGCCCGTTCATCGGCCGCCTGCATGCGCGCCATCACGTCGTCCATTTCCTCCGCGAGGTGGTCCATCGCCTCCTGCGCGGTGGATGCGCCCGAATTCACCTCGCCGATGTTCTGCCACCAGAGCTGGGCGAGCTTCGGATAATCGGGCACGTTGATGCCGGTCGGCGTCCACAGCACGCGGTCGGGCGAGCGATAAAACTCGACCAGGCCGCCGAGCTTCGGCGCGCGATCGGTGAACGACTTGTGGCGGATCGTGCTGTCGCGGATGAATGTCAGCCCGACCTGGCTCTTCTTGACGTCCACCGTCTTCGAAACCGTGAACTGCGCATACAGCCATGCGGCCTTGCGCCGGTCGAGCGGCGTGGACTTCAAGAGCGTCCACGAACCCGCGTCCTGGTAGCCGAGCTTCATGCCCTCCTGCCAGTACGGTCCGTGCGGCGACGGCGCCATGCGCCACAAGAGCGTGCCCTTGTCGTCGACGGTGTTGTTGCCGTCCTTCTTCGGCTTGACCATTTCCGAGGTGAAGGCCGTGTACCAGAAGATCTGCTGCGCGACGTTGCCCTGCGACAGCGCCGGCAGCGACTGGTAGAAATCGTAGTCCGCGGCGCCGGGCGGCGCGTACTTGCGCAGCCATTCGTCCCATTTCCTGATCGCGTAAACCGCGGCCGGGCCGTTGGTCTCGCCGCCGCGCGAGACGGAGGCGCCAGCCGGATTGCAGGATCCCTTCTCCATCCGGATGCCCCACTCGTCGATCGGGCGGCCGTTCGGCAGTCCCTTCGAACTCGCGCCGGCCATCGACAGCCAGGCGTCGGTCATGCGCCAGCCGAGATCCGGCGCGCGCTTGCCGTAGTCCATGTGGCCGTAGATGCGCTTGCCGTCGATCTGCTTCACCTGGTTGCTGAAGAAATCGGCGATGTCCTCGTAGGCGGACCAGTTCACCGGCACGCCGAGCTCGTAGCCGTACTTGTCCTTGAACCGCTTCCTGAGGTCGGGGCGCTTGAACCAGTCGTAGCGGAACCAGTACAGGTTCGCGAACTGCTGGTCGGGCAGCTGCCAGACCTTGCCGTCCGGGCCGGTCGTGAACGAGATGCCGATGAAATCCTTGATGTCGAGCGTCGGCAGCGTCACGGCCTTGCCCTCGCCGGCCATCCAGTCGGTCAGGTTCACCGTCGACTGCAGGCGCGAGTGCGTGCCGATCAGGTCCGAGTCGTTGATGTAGGCGTCGTACACGTTGCGGTTGGTCTGCATCTGCGTCTGCACCGCCTGCACGACCTCGCCCTCGCCCAGCACCTGGTGATTGACCTTGATGCCGGTGATCTCCTCGAAGGCCTTGGCCAGGACCTTCGACTCATATTCATGCGTCGGGATCGTCTCCGACAGCACGTTGATCTCCATGCCCTTGAACGGCTTCGCGGCGTTGACGAACCATTCCATTTCCTTCAACTGCTGCTCTTTCGAGAGCGTCGAAGGCTGGAACTCCTTGTCAATCCATCGTTGTGCCGCCGCCATGTCGGCGCGGCTCGCGGTGACGGCGGCCGTCGCCAGGACGATTGCGAGGATTCCAGCGGCCAGCCGTTCTTTCTTCATGATGGCTCCGTTGGTGCGCCGAGTGACCCGCGGCATCGTAGCAGCGAACCGCGAACGAATGCACACCGCCCCCGCGAAAGGACGCCCTGCCACGCTGCTCCCTTCACTGCCCGGGCGGTTTCGAGCATGATCGGCTACCCGCCGCAGGGGCTCCCCGATGACCGAATCACCCGACGCCGACGACTTCCAGGCCGAGATCATCCGGCGCTACGACGCGCCGATGTACCGGGCCATGCTGGAGGTCTACGGCGACCAGATCCATCCGGGTTTCCTGGAGGACGGCGACGACGACATCCGTGCGGCGGCGCTGCGCGCGACCGCCCGGCTCGCGGAGCTCGCGAACATCGCGCCCGGCGCCACGTGCTCGAGACGGCCTGCGGCGTCGGCGGCACGGCGCGCTACCTGGCGGCAAAGCGCGGCGCCAGGGTCGTTGCCACCAACATCGCGCGCTCCCAGCTCGCCATCGCCGCCGAATGGACGCGGAATGCTCGCGGGCGCCGAGCGCATCCGCTACGAGTACGCCGACTATCACGCCCTGCCGTTCGCCGACTCGAGCTTCGACGTCTACTGGTGCCAGGATTCCCTGCTGTTCTCGACGGACAAGCCGCGCGCGCTCGCCGAGGCGGCGCGCGTCGTGCGGCCCGGCGGCACGATCGCGATCTCGGATCTCGTCGTCGTCGGCAAGCCGGCGCCGGATGCCGCTGCCCTTCTTACCGAAATCTCGGCACCAGGATTCTGGTCCGCCGAGGATTATCGAAAGGGCCTCATCGCCGCCGGGTTCGACGGAATCGCCGTCGAGGACTGGAGCCGTCACGTGCTGCCGTCATTCGACCTCCTGACGGCCGGAATCGCGGCCAAGCGCGCGCAACTCGCCGCGATTGCGAGCGAGGCGGACGTCGCCGAGACGCTGGAACGCTATGCGCTGTGGTGCAAGGCGTCGCGCACCGGCAATCTCGGCTGGTCGGCGCTCGTCGGGACCAGGCGGCCACGACCGTGAATGGCGCAGCCGGCCGCGCGGCCACCGGTCGCGATGCGCTCTATGGTGAAGTCCTGCGCCTGGTCCAGGCGCGCAATTTTCGCGAAGCCGACGCGCGCTGCCGCGAACTGAATGCCGCGCGACGACTCGTTCGCCCCGGGCTGGCTGCTGGCGAGCGTGATCGCCCAGCATCTCAACGAGCACGGACGCGCGCTGCAACTCGCCGAGCGCGCCGTCGCCGCCGCCCCGGGCGATTCCTCGGCGCTGCTGCGGCTCGCACAGTGCCTCGATGGATTGCGGCGGCGTCCGGATGCCCTGCGCGTCGCCGCAGCGGCCGAGGAGGCCGCCGGCGACAATCCGCGCGCGCTTGCGTCAATCGGCCTGTTCTACAGCGCGGCGGACGAGCACGCGCTTTCGCTGGCCGCCTACGACCGCGCCTGCCGCCTGGCGCCAGACGACGCGCTCCTGTTGTACAGCCGTGCCGTGCTGCGCAAGAACCTCGGCCAGCTCGAGGAATCGGAAGTCCGACTACGACCGCGTCCTGCAACTCGACCCGAAGCACTACGAGAGCTGCACGAACCGCGCCAACCTGCGAACGCAGACCCCGGAACGCAATCACGTGGCGCAACTCGAGGCCATGCTCGAGCGCGGAGACGCCGACGCGGCGGGCGAAGTCCAGCTTTGCTACGCCCTCGCGAAGGAATATGCGGACCTCGGCCGGTACGAAGAGTCATGGACCCTGCTCGCGCGCGGCGCGCGCCTGCGGCGCCGGCAGCTGACGTACGACGTCGCCGCGGACCTCGGCGTCGTGGATTCCATGATCGAAGCCTGGCCCGAGGGCCCCTCGAAACCGACCGCCGGCGCCGCGGACGATGCGCCGATCTTCATCGTCGGCCTGCCGCGCGCCGGATCGACGCTCGTCGAGCGCATCCTGTCGAGCCACTCCGGGGTGCGCGCGGCCGGCGAGTTGCGTCATTTCATGCTGGCGTTCGCGGCCGCCGCGCGCGCGAAATCCGGCGCGACGACCTGCCGCAGCGGCAGGCGATCGCGCTTTCGCCGCAGCTCGACTTCGCCGCGCTCGGCCGGGACTACCTGGCGCGCTGCCGGCCGGCGGCCGGCGAGGCGCCGCGGTTCATCGACAAGATGCCGGTCAATTACCTCTATTGCGGCCTGATCCGGCGCGCGCTGCCGAACGCGAGGATCGTCCACGTCGCGCGCACGCCGCAGGCCGCCTGCTATGCGATCTACAGGATGCTGTTCCGCGACGGCTACCCGTTCTCCTACGACCTCGACGAACTCGCGCAGTACTACATCGCGTACCGCCGCCTGATGGATCACTGGCAGCGCACGATGCCGGGCGTCATCCACGAACTGTCCTACGAGCGCCTCGTCGCCGACCAGGAAGGCGAGACGCGCCGGCTGCTCGAGTTCTGCGGCCTCGAGTGGGAGGACGCCTGCCTCGACTTCCACCTGAATCCCGCCGCGAGCGCGACCGCCAGCGCGCACCAGGTGCGCCGGCCCATCTATCACTCGGCCGTCGACGAGTGGCGCCACTACGCGGCGCAGCTCGCCGGCCTGCGCAGCCGGCTCGAGGCGGCGGGCATCGCCGTCGAGGCCGCCGGATGAGCGCACCCGAAATCAGCACGGACCCGGCCGGTGCACGCCGTGCTGTTCGACATGGACGGCACATTGGTCGACAGCGAAATTCACTCGGACCAGTCGGTCAGCGGCGTCCTCGCGCAATACGGACTCGAGGACTTCAGGCTGCCGCACACCGACACGCAGGGCCGGACCTGGATCTACATCGCCGAAAAGATCCGCGAACGCACCAAGATCGACATCCCTGCGACGGTGATCGCGGCCGACCTGCTCGCGCACTGGAATGACGTCGCGACCGACGTGAAGCCGATTCCCGGGGCGCCGGAGGCCGTGCGCGCCGCGGCGGCGCGCGGGCTGAAGCTCGGCGTCGTGTCGTCGAGCCCGCGTTCCGTGATCGATTCGTTCCTCGACAAGCTCGGCGTCGACGACTGCATCGACCGGCGCGCGCGCATCGGCGGCGATGCCGTCAGCAGCACCAAGCCCGACCCGGAGGGCTACCTGCTCGCGGCGCGCGCGGTCGGCGTCGATCCCGCCGAGACGCTCGTGTTCGAGGACAGCCAGGCGGGACTGATGGCGGCCAGGGCCGCCCGCATGCGCTCCGTCTTCGTCACCTGCTGCGCGTCGGACATCGAATCGAATACCGCGCTCGCCACCGCGAGCTGCACGCATTATCGGACGCTGCCGCCGCGATTCTGGGACGATATCGCAGACGGCGGCCTCGATCTCGCCAACAGGTCATTCAAATGAACGCAAGAAAAACGGAACTGCTGCGCCGCTACCGGATGCAGCTGTTCACCGCGACCTGGCTGTCCTATGCGGGCTTCTACTTCGCCCGCAAGGTCTACGCCGTCCTGAAGCATCCGCTGAAGGACCAATTCGGTTTCGATGACGTCCAGATCGCCTGGCCGTGGACCATCTACCTGATCACCTACATGCTGGGCCAGTTCGTCGCCGTCTGGCTCGGCCGGCGCCTGGAAAGCCGGCGCGTGCTCGCCTGGGGCATGTGCACTGCCGCCGGCTGCAACATCGTGTTCGGGCTGGCTGGTCGATTCGCATCTCGCAAGCGTATTCCTGTGGATTTGCGTGACCATGGGAATCCACGGCCTTGCACAGGCGATGGGCTGGCCGCACAACGTCGCGCTGTTTGCGAACTGGACGCGCCGCTCCGAGCGCGGAACGCTGTTCGGCATCTGGGGCAGTTGCTACCAGATCGGCGCGATCGCGGGCAGGGGCCTCGCCGGATTCCTGCTCGGCTGGCTGGGCATGGCATGGTCGTGCTTCGGCTCGAGCATCGTGCTGCTCGCGTTCACCGTGTACTTCGTCCTGTACGCGAAAGAGCGGCCACAATCCGTCGGCCTGTCGCTGGAAGACGAGGCCGAACCCGACGTCGATCATTCCGGGTCGCACGCAGAGCGCCGCGGTCCGCGAACCGCCGCTACCGCCCGGATTCATCGCATCGATTGTTGCAATGGGTGCTATCTATATCGGATTGCGATTTCTCCGATATGCGCTCGACAGCTGGTCCACGCTGATCCTGGGCGAGGAATTCGGCATGACGACGTCGGTTGCAGCCTACTGGTCCACGGCATTCGACTGGATCGGCTTCCTCGGCGTGATCGTTGCCGGCATCTGGTCGGATCGCATTCCCGGCTCCAGGCGCACGCCGGTGATTTTCTGGATGACGGCCGGCTGCCTCGTGTTCACGACGCTGATGTGGTTCGTCGGCCTGACTTCGCCCGTGCTTTTCATCGCGCTGCTGGGACTGATCGGATTCACAGCGATGGGCCCCGATTCGCTGCTGTCCGGCGCCTGCGCGATGGACGTCGGAAGCCGGCGCCAGGCCGCGCTCGCCGCCGGCGTCATCAACGGCTTCGGGTCGATCGGCCCGATCCTGCAGGAGCCGATCATCGGCTGGCTGAAGCAGACCCGCGGCGTGGAGGCGGTGTTCCTGCTGCTGGTCGGGGTCTGCTTCGTGACGACCATCGGGACCGGGCTCTTGACCCGATTCGAGCGGCGCCGGGGAATCTGAATTCCGTCAGGAAGCGGTGAAGGAAAGCTCGCGGGCGAGATGCTCTACGAGCGCGCGACTGCCGAACAGCGAGTCCACCTTTCCCGGCACGCCGGAACGGCGCAGCAGGACCATGCCGCCCGCCTCTTCGACCAGCGCCTGCGTCGGCAGGATGTCCCAGGGATTGAGCGCAGGGTCCATCATCGCCGCGAGCGCGCCGCTGATGACGAGACCGTGGCCGAAGCAATCCGTGTAGCCGCGTACGTAACCGTGCATCGCTGACAGGCGGCTGTAATCCTCGAATCGCCCGGCCGCGACGAATTGCGCGATGTCGCCCACGCCGATGATCGCGTCCTCGATCGCAACCGACTCCGCGATGCGCAGCGCATTCCCGTTGCAGGTGACGCCCTGCCCCCTGGCACCCGCATAGGTCAGCCCGGGAATGGGAAGGTGGATGACGCCGAGCACCGGCCGCTCATCCTGCATGTCCTGCAAGGCGATCATCGTCCCGAACAGCGGCACTCGGTGAATGAAGGAGCGCGTGCCGTCGATCGGATCGATCGTCCAGCGCCAGCGCGTTCCCTGGCCGGTGAATCCCTGCTCCTCGCCGAGGATGTCCAGCGGCCCGATCGCGGCTTTCGACAGGAGATGCGCGCGGATCACCGCCTCCGCCTCCTGGTCGGCGAGCGTCACCGGCGAGCCGTCGCGCTTTTGCTGCACGCCAAGATCGTGTCCGCCGAAGTACTTGCGGATGCACACCGCCGCGGCGAGCGCGGCATCGACCGCGGTCTGCAGCAATTGCTTTAGCTGGTCGTCGTTCATCTGATACTCTTCCGAAGTCCGCAGCATAATCAAAACACCGCACCGATGCGTGAATCCATGGATCCGCGGACGATAGTTGCAGGCCTTTCCTGCTGGCACGGGCCGGTCGATCCGCAGCCGATCTCGGGCGGCATCACCAACCTGAATTTCAGCGTCGTCGACCGGGGCCAGCGCTATTTCGTCCGGATCGGCGACGACATCCCCGAGCACGGCATCGTGCGGTCGAACGAACTCGCGGCGAACCGCGCGGCGCACGCGGCCGGGGTCTCGCCGGCCGTGATCCACTCGCAGCCGGGCGCGCTGGTGCTCGAATTCATCCCCGGACGGACCTTCTCGCCGGCCGATGCGCGCGACCCCGGCAATCTCGATCGCATCGTGGATCTCCTGAAGCGCTGTCACCGCGACATACCCGGACAGCTGCGCGGCGCCACGCCGATGTTCTCGGTGTTTCAGGTCGTGCGCGACTATGCGCGCACGCTCACCGCCGGCGGCAGCCGCCACTGCCCGGCACTGCCGCGGCTGCTCGACACGGCCGCGCGCCTGGAGAAGGCGCTGGGGCCAGGCCGACACGGTCTTCGGTCACAACGACCTGCTCGCGACCAACTTCATCGACGACGGCACGCGCCTGTGGCTGGTCGACTGGGAATATGCGGGATTCAACTCGCCGTTGTTCGACCTCGCGGGACTGGCGTCGAACAACGAATTCCCGGCCGAGAACTGCGGAACCGGATGCTCGAGTTGTATTTCGGAAGCCGGCCCGATGATCGGCTTGGCCTGCGCTTCGCCGCGATGACCGCGGCGTCGCTGCTGCGCGAGACGATGTGGAGCATGGTGTCGGAGATCCACTCGAAGGTCGACTTCGACTACCGTGCCTACACCGCGGAGAACCTGGCGCGCTTCGAGGCGGCGCTCGCCGCCTTCGACGAACTGGACGACCAATGAGCGAGCTGCCCCGGTCCGCCCGGATCGTGATCGTCGGCGGCGGCATCATCGGCTGCTCGGTCGCCTATCACCTGGGCAGGATGGGCATCACCGACTGCATCCTGATCGAGCGCGGCAAGCTGTCGTGCGGCTCGAGCTGGCATGCCGCGGGTCTCGTCGGGCAGCTGCGCAGCAATGCCAACATCACGCAGCTGCTCGGTTACTCGGTCGCGCTCTACGACAAGCTCGAAGCGGAGACCGGCCTCGCGACCGGCTGGAAGATGAATGGCGGACTGCGGCTCGCCTGCAACGCGGAGCGCTGGATCGAGGTCAAGCGGCAGGCGACGACCGCGCACAGTTTCGGGCTCGAGATGCACCTGCTGTCGCCCGCGGAAGCGCGCGATCTCTGGCCGCCGATGATCGTGGACGATGTCGTCGGCGCCGCGTTCCTGCCGACCGACGGCCAGGCCAACCCGGGCGACATCGTCCAGGCGCTCGCCCGCGGCGCGCGCACAGGCGGCGTCGCAATCCACGAAGAGACGACGGTCACGGGCGTCCGCGTGGAGCGCGGAATCCTGCGCGGGATCGAAACGGATCGCGGCGCGATCGCCTGCGAGAAGCTCGTGCTGTGCGCCGGGCAATGGACGCGCGAGCTCGGCCTCCTGGCCGGCGTCAACGTGCCGCTGGTCTCGGTGCAGCACCAGTACCTGGTCACGACGCCGATCGAGGGCGTGACGCGCGGGCTGCCGACGTTGCGCGATCCGGACCGCCTGACCTACTACAAGGAAGAAGTCGGCGGTCTCGTGATGGGCGGCTATGAGCCGAACCCGATTCCCTGGGCGACCGGCGGCCTGCCGTCCGATTTCCAGTTCACGCTGCTCGATTCCGACTGGGACCATTTCACGCCGATCATGGAGCAGGCGCTGGCGCGCGTGCCGGCGCTTGCGACCGCTGGCGTCAAGCAGCTCGTCAACGGCCCCGAGAGTTTCACGCCCGACGGCAATTTCATCCTCGGCCAGGCGCCGGAGGTGAAGAACATTTTCGTCGGCGCGGGTTTCAACGCCTTCGGCATCGCGTCCGCCGGCGGCGCCGGCATGGCGCTCGCCGAATGGGTCGTGCACGGCGAGCCGCCGAGCGACCTGTGGCCCGTGGACATCCGCCGCTTCGGCCGCCACCACCAGGACATCGACTGGGTGCGGACCCGCACGCTCGAGGCCTACGGCAAGCACTACACGATGGCCTGGCCTACCGAGGAATACAGCGTCCGGCCGGCCATTGCGGAAGTCGCCGCTCTACGAGCGGCTGAAGTCGCAGGCGCGGTCTTCGGGGAGAAGCTCGGCTGGGAACGCCCGAACTGGTTCGCGGACCTCGCTGCCGGCGAGAAGCCGGAGGACGTCTACAGCTATGGGCGGCCGAACTGGTTCGAGGCGGTCGGGCGCGAGCACCGCGCGACGCGCGAACGCGTGGCGCTCTTCGACCAGACGTCGTTCGCGAAATTCCCGATGGTCGGCCGCGACGCCGAAGCCGCGCTCTCCTGGATCGCCGCCAATGACGTCGCAAAGCCCCCGGGCACGCTGACCTACACGCAGATGCTGAACGCACGCGGCGGCATCGAATGCGACCTCACCGTCGCGCGTCTCGCCGACGACGTTTTCTACATCGTCACCGGCACCGGCTTCGCGATCACGACTTCGACTGGATCCGCCGCAACATTCCCGCCGGTCTCGACGCGCGGCTCGCCGATGTCAGCGACCAGTATTCGGTGCTCGCACTGATGGGACCCCGTGCCCGCGACGTGTTGGCCGCGACGACGCCGGACGACGTGTCGAATGCGGCTTTCCCGTTCGCGCAATGCCGACGGATCGCCATTGCCGGCGTGGAGGTCATTGCGCTTCGCGTCACCTATGTCGGCGAGCTCGGCTGGGAGCTGCACGTCCCGTCGACCGTGCCCCGCGCGTGTATGACGCACTGATGGAGGCCGGCCGCCCGCATGGCATCGCCAACGCCGGCTACCGCGCAATCGAAACGCTGCGCCTCGAGAAAGGCTATCGCGCCTGGGGAGCCGATATCGGTCCCGATCATTCGCCGCTGATGGCCGGGCTCGGCTGGGCGGTGAAGCTGAAGGGCGGCATTCCGTTCCTCGGCCGCGAGGCGCTCGAGGAACAGAAGAAGCGCCGCCTGCCGCGGATGCTCGCCTGCTTCACGGTGGATGATCCCGCCGTCGTGCTGCTGGGGCGTGAAACGATCTTCCGGAATGGCCTGCGCGCGGGCTGGCTGACGAGCGCGGGCTTCGGCCACACGCTCGAGAAACCCATCGGCTACGGCTATGTGCGCGAACCGGAAAATGGCGTCGACGCCGGGTATCTGCTGTCGGGCGCCTATGAACTCGAAGTCGCCACCGAGCGAGTGCCGGCTTCCGTGTCCCTGACGCCCCTGTACGATCCCGGCATGACCCGCATCAAGGCCTGATGCAGAATGAAACATGAGCGGCGGCGACACATTCGATCTCCTCATCGTGGGCGGCGGCATCAACGGCGTCGGCATCGCCCGTGACGCGGCCGGCCGTGGCCTGCGCGTGCTGCTGGTCGAGAAGGCGGGCCTCGCCCACTACACGTCCTCCTCGACCACCAAGCTGGTGCACGGCGGCCTTCGTTACCTCGAGTATTTCCAGTTCCGCCTGGTGCGCGAGTCGCTGACGGAACGCGAGCGGCTGCTGTCCATCGCGCCGCACCTGGTCAGTCGCATGCGCTTCGTGCTGCCCTACAAACAGTGGCTGCGCCCCGCCTGGACAGTCCGGCTCGGCCTCTTCCTCTACGATCGGCTCGGCAGCCGCAGCACGCTCGAACCGTCGGCGGCCGTGCGCTTTGCCACGTCGCCATACGGGCGGCCGCTGCGCCACAGCATCCGTCGCGGCTTCGCCTACTCCGACTGCACGGTCGACGACAGCCGCCTCGTCGTGCTGACCGCCAAGGACGCTGCCGAGCGCGGCGCCGCCGTGCGCGTCGGTCATTGCCTGGTGCGCGCGGCGCGCGAGCGCGGCCTGTGGCGGGCCGACATCGACTGCGAAACGACGCGGCAGGCGTACACCGTCAGCGCGCGCGCCATCGTCAATGCGACGGGGCCGTGGATCTCGAATGTGCTGTCGAAATGCCGAGGCAGCATCAGCCAGCAGGCGGTGCGCCTCGTCAAGGGCAGTCATATCGTCGTGCCCCGCCTCTACGAGGGGGATCACGCCTACGCCCTGCAGCACGCGGACCGCCGGCTGATCTTCGTCATTCCCTACCGGGACGAATTCACGTTGATCGGGACGACCGACGTGCCGTGGCAGGGCGAGCCGGGACCGGCCGCGATCGCGCCAGCGGAGACGGAATACCTGTGCCAGACGGTCAATCGCTATTTCGAGCAGCAGATCGGGCCGGCTGATGTCGTCTGGAGTTACGCGGGCATCCGCGCGCTGTGGGACGACGAGGCGTCGAATGCCTCGGCGGTCACGCGCGACTACGTGCTCGACGTCGACGCAGCGGAAGGCCAGGCGCCGGTGCTGTCCGTGTTCGGCGGCAAGATCACGACCTATCGGCGACTCGCGGAACTCGCGCTCGACAAGCTCGAATCGCAGCTCGGACCGCTGGCCCCGGCCTGGACGCTGTCCGCGCCGCTGCCCGGCGGCGACGTTCCGGGCGGCGACATGAAGGCATTCGCCGCCGAAGTCGGCCGGCGTTGGCCGTTCCTCGATGAACCGCAGGCCCGGCGCCTCGCACATGCCTACGGCACGCGCGCGGCGCGGCTGCTGGATGGCGTCGGTTCGCGTGAGGACCTGGGCGCGCAGTTCGGCGGCGGCATGACGCGCGTGGAAGTCGACTACCTGGTCCGCGAAGAATGGGCAAGATCGGCGGAAGACATCTACTGGCGGCATTCGAAGACCGGCCTGCACGCCACGCCCGCAGACCAGCAAAGGCTCGCGGAATACCTGCAGCGCAGCGGCTCGGCGCGCCCGGCGGCGGCGACGCCATGAGCCGTCCGCGCCACATACTCGCGATCGACCAGGGCACGACCTCGACACGCAGCATCGTATTCGATGAGCTCGGGCTCGCGCTCGCGATCGCGCGGCGCGAACTGCGCCAGCATTACCCGGCAGCAGGCTGGGTCGAGCACGATGCGGAAGACATCTGGCGCGATACCCTCGCGACGGCGCGCGAAGCGATCGAGCGATCGGGCCTCGGCGCGCACGACATCGCCGCGATCGGCATCACCAACCAGCGCGAGACAGCGGTCGTCTGGGACCGGAGCACCGGCAAGCCGATTCATCACGCCATCGTCTGGCAGGACCGACGCACGGCCGAGGCCTGCGCACGTCTGAAGGACGATGGCACGGAGGATCTGGTCCGGTCGCGCACCGGGCTCCTGCTCGACCCGTATTTTTCCGGCACGAAAGTCAGCTGGCTGCTCGACCAGGTGGCGGGTGCGCGTTCGCGCGCGGAACGCGGCGAGCTCGCCTTCGGCACGATCGACAGTTTCCTGCTCTGGCGCCTGACGGGCGGCCGGGTGCATGCCACTGACGTGACCAATGCATCGCGCACGATGCTGTTCGACATTCATCGCGGAGAGTGGGACGAGGAACTGCTGCGCCTGATCCGCGTGCCGCGCGCGATGCTCCCCGAGGTGAAGGACAGCAGCGCGCTCTATGGCGAGACCGCGCCGGGCCTGTTCGACCGGGCCATTCCGATCGGCGGCGTCGCCGGCGACCAGCAGGCGGCGCTGATCGGCCAGGCCTGCTTCGAGCCCGGCATGATCAAGTCCACCTACGGCACAGGATGCTTCCTGCTGCTCAACACCGGCGAAACGGCAGTGCTGTCACGGCATCGCCTGCTGACGACGCCGGCGTATCGCATCGGCGGGCGCACGACTTATGCGATGGAAGGCTCGATCTTCGTCGCGGGCGCCGCCATCAAGTGGCTGCGCGACGGGCTCGGCATCATCAAGGACGCCGCCGAGACGGCCGCGCTCGCGATGCAGGTGCCGGACAGTCACGGCGTGTACATGGTGCCGGCATTCGTCGGGCTCGGCGCGCCGCACTGGGAGCCGAGTGCACGAGGCCTGATCTGCGGGCTGACGCTCGACGCCACCGGCGCGCACCTCGCGCGCGCGGCGCTCGAGTCGGTGGCGTTCCAGACCCTCGACCTGGCCGCGGCCATGGCCGGCGACGGCGCGCAGGGCGCGGCGGCGATTCGCGTCGACGGCGGCATGGCGGCCAACGACTGGTTCTGCCAGTTCCTCGCCGACGTGGTCAACGCGCCCGTCAAGCGCCCGACGCAGCTCGAGACGACGGCGCTCGGCGCGGCATTCCTCGCCGGACTCGCGACCGGCGTCTGGCCGGACCTGAAGGCCGTCGCCGCGACCTGGGCAACCGGTGCGACATTCATGCCGGGCATTGCGCCTGTGCGGCGCGCGGAATTGATCGCCGGATGGAAAAATGCGCTGCGGCGGACGCTTTTCCAGTCGTGCGTCGCGGAAGGTCGATCACGAGTCCTATTTGTTCATAGAAACAACGACTTACGGTCGCAGGCGATCGCTGCTGCGCGGCCGGCGACGTTGCACGGCGGGGGTAAGAAGCTCAGACTGTAATAATCCGCATGTTCAATAAAGAAAATCGTTGCCTGCGGCATCGAATTGCTGACCAAAAAAATGCATCAGGAGGATTCATGACGGCATCAGTGAAGAGGGCGCCGCTTACGCGCGCGTTCAATATTGCGGCGGCTGTCGCCAGCGTACTCGCGGCCGCGAATGTGCAGGCGGCCGATACGGATCAACCCGCGGACACGACGCTGGAAGAAGTCCTGGTGTTCGGTCGCGGCCAGTCGCGGCAGGTCGCCGAGGTCAGCGCCATCGAGATCGAGCAGGCAGCGCCCGGCACGAGCGCGCTCAAGATCATCTCCAAGCTGCCCGGCGTCAGCTTCCAGTCCGCGGATCCCTATGGTGCCTACGAGTGGTCGACCCGCATTACGGTGCGCGGCTTCAACCAGAACCAGCTCGGCTTCACGCTCGACGGCGTGCCGCTCGGCGACATGAGCTACGGCAACCACAACGGGCTGCACATCAGCCGCGCGATCTCCTCCGAGAACATCGGCAATGCCGTCCTGTCGCAGGGCGCGGGCTCGCTCGAGACCGCCTCGAGCAGCAACCTCGGCGGCACGCTGCAGTTCTACTCGATCGACCCCTCACACGAGCTCGGCCTGAATGTCGCGCTCACCGGCGGCAGCGATTCGGACCAGCGCGGCTTCATCCGCTTCGAGACGGGCGATCTCGGCGCCGTCGGCGCGCGCGCCTACATCAGCTACACGAACCAGCAGACCGACAAGTGGAAGGGATTCGGCGAGCAGAAACAGGAAGCGGTCAACTTCAAGTTCGTGCTGCCGATCGGCGACGACGGCAAGCTGACGGCGTTCTACAACTGGTCGGACCGCCAGGAAAACGACTACCAGGACCTGTCATTCGACATCATCAGCCGTCACGGCTACGACTGGGACAATCTCTCGGCCCCGAGCGACTGGCCGACTGATGGTCCAGGTGGCGCACATCTACCAGGGCGTGTCCGGGTCCGTATCCGGCGCCGATCGGGGCCGTCTCCGGATGACTCCTACGCGAACGCGGCGGGCCTGCGCAAGGACGACCTCGGCGGCGTGACGCTGAATCTGCCCATCGGTGAAAAGCTCACCTGGGACACGACCATTTACGCGCACAAGAACTGGGGGCAGGGCATCTGGTTCACGCCATACCTGTCGACGGCCGCATCGTTCGTGATCAACGGTGTCCGGAGCGCCGGATGGCCACGGCGGCACGATTTCGCTCGCGAACTCGGCGCCGATCTCGGTCCGCACGACCGAATACAGCATCGATCGCAGCGGCATGACGTCGGCCTCTGACATGGACTCTGGGCAACCACACCGTCAGCACCGGCCTCTGGACCGAGGGCAACGACTTCCACCAGGCGCGTCGCTTCTACGGACTCGAGCTGGCGGCCCCGCAGCGGGATTCGCTCGAATTCATGAGGGATCCATTCTTCACGCAATGGGAATACGCCTTCAGCACCAGCACCAACCAGTTCTTCGTGCAGGATGTCTGGGGGATCGGTGACGACCTGAAGGTGAACTTCGGCTTCAAGACGCTCAGCGTGCAGAACAAGGCCAAGGCAATCGTCGATACGCGCTTCGCCACGAGCCTGGCGGGAACGATCAAGGCCTCCGACGATTTCCTGCCGCAGGTCGGCTTCAACTACCAGATGAACGACTCGCAGGAGATGTTCGGCGCGATCACGAAGAACATGCGCGCCTTCATCGCCGCCGCGACCGGCGCATCGCCGTTTGCAACTTCTCCGGATAATTTCCAGCTGCTGCAGAACAGCGGCGGCCTGACAGCCGGAGACATCGACGACGTATGAACTGGGCTGGCGCTACAACGTCGCCGATCTCCAGGCGGTGGCTGCGGTCTACTACGTCGACTTCAAGGACCGGCTGCTGGGCAACACGATCGGCGCCGGCATCGTCGGTAACCCGGTGGTGCTGCAGAACGTCGGCGACGTGCGGACGAATGGCGCCGAACTCGGCGTGCGCTGGGCGTTCATGGATGACTGGAGCTGGTACACCTCGCTGAGCTATAACCAGTCGGAGTACCAGGACGACGTCACACGCATCGATCTCGGCGAGGGCGGCGTTCCGATCACGACCATCATCCCGACCGGCGGCAAGAAAGTCGTCGACGCGCCGCAGGAACTGCTCAAGTCGGAGCTCAGCTACGACAACGGCACGATCTTCGGCAAGCTTGGGGTTGATTTCACCGGCGAAGCGTTACTTCACGTACACGAACAGCCTGTGTGATCCGCTGACCCCGCCCTGTCCCGCGAACGGTGATGGCCAAGGCAAGGTCAAGTCCTACACGTCGTCAACATGAGCCTCGGCTATCGGTTCAAGGACTTCGGCTTCGGCAAGAACCTGTCGATCCAGGCCAACGTCACGAACCTGACCGACGAGAAATACATCTCGACGATCGGTTCGAATGGCTTCGGCAATAGCGGTGACAACCAGACATTCCTGGCTGGCGCGCCGTTGCAGTGGTTCGTGTCGCTGCAGGGCCAGTTCTGACCTGACAGACCTTCACTCCGCCCCGGCCGGACCCATCGCGGTCCGGCCGGCGTGGAGTCCACCTGGCACCCCCGCCCCACGGGCCGGGGAAGCGAGTGCAAGCATGAAGCTTCACAGATCCGTCGTTGCGGCCGTCATCGGCTTGCTCGCCGCCGGCAACCTGGCAGCCGCGCCCCGGACGCCGATCGAGCACGTCATCGTGATCGTCGGCGAGAACCGCACCTTCGACAACCTGTTCGCGACCTACCGGCCGAAGTCGCGGCAGGCCGTCGGCAACCTGCTGTCGCGCGGCATCGTGCGAGCCGACGGTTCGCCGGGCCCGAATTTCAATCTCGCCGAACAGCACACCGCCGAAGTCCTCGACGTCTACACGCCGACGCCGAAGGTGACCGGCACTTATTCCACGCTGCCGCAGCCCTACGCCTTCGGCGCGTTCGGCCAGCAGCACGACGTCCCGGACGCGCGCTTCAGCAACCAGCTGCCGAACGGCCCGTACCAGATCACGCAGCACGTGGGCTACGGCGCGCACACCGGCGACCCGATCCATCGCTTCTTCCAGATGTGGCAGCAGATCAACGGCGGCAAGAAGGACCTGTTCGTCTGGACCGCGGAAACGGTCGGCATGGGCGGCAGCAACGTCGCGGCCGAATTCGGGCCCGGCCGCAACTACCAGGGCGGCGTCTCGATGGGCTTCTACAACATGGCAGCCGGCGACGCCGAGTATTTCCGTTCGCTCGCGGACAGGTACGCGCTCGCCGACAACTACCACCAGCCGATCCTCGGCGGCACGACGGCCAACTATTTCGCGCTGGCGACAGCCGGTGACGTCGGTTTCTACACGGCTGACGCCCAGCCTGCGGTGCCGCCCGCCAAGATGATCGAGAACCCGAATCCCCAGCCCGGCACGAACAACTGGTACACCGAGGACGGCTACCAGGGCGGCACGCTCGTCGCCTGCGCGGACCGGTCCGCTCCCGGCGTGGCGCCGATCCATGACTATCTCGCGAGCCTGCCTTACAAGGCCTTCCGCGAGGGCAACTGCGAGCCCGGCAATTACTACATGGTCAACAACCTCGAGCCCGCCTACCTGCCGGATGGCGGCTTGCGGCAGGGCACGGCGGTATTGCCCGTGCTGCCTCCGCAGACGATGCGCAACATCGGCGACGCGATGACTGCCGGCGGCGTGTCGTGGAAGTGGTATTCCGGCGGGCGCAACGACGGCAAGAACACGGACAAGGAATACTGCGCGATGTGCGACACGCTCAGTTATTTCACATCGACGATGACCGGCCCCGATCGCGCAAAGCTCCAGGACCTGCAACAGTTCTACGTGGACGTAAAGGACGCGGCGACCTTCCCAGCGGTTTCCGTGATCGCGCCTTACGACAGCGTTTCCGGCCACCCGGGCTATGCGATGGAGCCGTCATTCGACGAGCTGGTGCGCGGCATCATCGACCGGCTGCGGGCCAATCCGGAGGTCTGGAAACGCACGGTGATTCTCGTGACCTTCGACGAAGGCGGCGGCTATTACGACTCGGGCTACGTGCAACCGATCGACTTCTTCGGCGACGGCACGCGCATCCCTCTGCTCGCGATCTCGCCGTACGCGCGCTCAGGGCACGTCGATCACACGTATTACGATCACGCCTCGATCGCCAAGTTCATCGAGTACAACTGGAGCCTGCCGCCGATCACGGAACGCAGCCGCGACAACCTGCCGAACCCGGTGCACACGGCCGACGATCCCTACGTGCCGGTGAATCGCCCCGCGATCGGCGACCTGACGAATCTCTTCGACTTCAAGCGCAAACCGCGCCTGTAGCTGCCGCGCCCGTAGTGCCGGCGCTTCAGGCCGCGCCGCGCGCCGACAGCGCGCCGATGATTTCCGTCTCGCCGCAAACACCGAGCACCCGGCCGCCCTCGGCGAGCAGCACCGGGTGGCCGGTCCTGCGGCGCAGGTGAATCAGCGCCTGCAGCGAGAGCGTTGACGGCGCGACGATGACGGCGCGCTCGCCCTCGGCGCAGGCCGCGTCATCCCCGACGACTTTCAGCGGATGCGGTTGCCCGTCGAGGCGCAACTCGGCCGGCGCCTGCTGCGGATCGAGCTTCAGCTGGTAATGCCGCGCGTCGTCCAGGCACAGCGCGCCGTCCGACCGGGCCATCTGCTCGCAGCTGCGCATGATCATCGCGCCGGTCAGCACCGTGAGCGGGTTCATGTGCCGCACGAATTCGGCGACGTAGTCGTCGGCGGGGCGCAGCACGATGTCCTGCGCGCTGCCGGTCTGCACGATGCGGCCGTGATGCATGATCGAGATCCGGTCGCCGAGGCGCAGCGCCTCGTCGAGGTCGTGGCTCACGAACAGGATCGTCTTCTTCATCCGTTCCTGCAGCGCCAGCAATTCGTCCTGCAGCTTGTCGCGGATCAGCGGGTCGAGCGCCGAGAACGGCTCGTCCATCAGCAGGATGTCGGCCTTGGTCGCAAATGCGCGCGCGAGGCCGACGCGCTGCTGCATGCCGCCCGACAGCTCGCCGACATCGCGGTCCGCCCATTGCGTGAGGCCGACCAGTTCGAGCTGCTCCGCGACGATCCGGCGCCGCTCGGCCACGGATTCGCCGCGCAGCTCCAGCCCGAGACCGACATTGTCCGCGACCGTGCGCCAGGGCAGAAGCCCGAACTGCTGGAACACCATCGCGACGCGCTCGCGCCGCAGGCGCCGCAGGCTCTCCGTGCCGCAATGGGCGACATCGATCGGCGCATCCTTGTCGTCGATCAGCACCTGGCCGCGCGTGACGGCCGTCAGTCCGTTCGCGGCGCGCAGCAGCGTCGATTTTCCGGAGCCGGAGAGGCCCATCATCACGCAGATCTCGCCCGGCGCGATGCTGAGGCTCGCGCCGGCGACGCCGACGACCACGCCGCAGGCCGCGGATATCTCCTCGCGTGTGGCGCCGCCATCGAGGCGCGCGAGCGCGTCGCGGATCGCCCGCGCGTTCTTCCGCCCCTGCTCGCGGCTGAACAGGATGTCGACATTCCGGAACTCGAGCGCGGCGTTCATCGGGACGCTCCACGGTCCGCTGGCCGGCTGATGCGATCCAGGACGATCGCAAGCAGCACGATCGCAAAGCCCGCCTCGAATCCGACGTCCACCTGCACGCTGTTGAGCGCCCGCACGACCGGGACTCCGAGACCGCCGGCGCCGACCAGTGCCGCGATCACGACCATGGAGAGCGACAGCATGATGCACTGCGTGACGCCGGCCAGGATCATGGGCGTCGCGCTCGGCAGCTCGATCTTCCATAGACGCTGCAGCGGCGTCGCGCCGAATGCGTCGCCGGCTTCGAGCAGCGGCTTCGGCACGGAGGAAATCCCGAGGTGGGTCAGGCGGATCGGCGCCGGCAGCGCGAAGATCACCGTGGAAATCAGGCCGGGCACGACGCCGAGCCCGAACAGTACGAGCGTCGGGATCAGGTAGACGAAGGTCGGGAGCGTCTGCATCAGGTCGAGCACGGGCCTGAGCGCCGCGTAGAGCCGCGGCCGATGCGCGGCTGCGATGCCGATCGGCACGCCGAGCACCGTCGAAAAGAGCGCCGAGACGAACACCAGCGCCAGGGTCTCGAGCGTCGCCGCCCAGTAGCCCTGGTTCATGATGAATAGCAGCGCCGCGACGATGAAGATCGCGAGCCCGATCGAGCGATGCAGCAGCCAGGCGAGCGCCGCGACCAGGAGGATCAGGAGCGGCGCGGGCGTCCCGGACAGCAGGGCATTCACGCCGTCGACGGAGCCGCGGATCACGGTCGAAGTGCCGGCGAAAAACGCCTTGCCGTGCACCTTGATGAATTCGATGAAACCCGCGACCGCGCGGCCGAGCGGAATTTTGTGCCCGGTCACCCAGGGCTCGAAGCCGCCGCGCGGCGCGCGCGACGGGTTGTGGCGCGGATTCCTGCAAGCGCCGGCTTGCCGTCGAATGTCTTCACGCCCTCGAACCAGGTCTTCAGGGCGTCGGGATTCGACTTGAGCCAATCCTCGGCCGCGGCTTCCGGCGCCATATGCCCGTCGAGGATTTTCGCCATCAGCTCGCTTTCGCCGCGCAGCGTGAAGCGCAGGTTCTTCACCAGGAGCCCGACATTCGGGCATTCGCGCAGGTAGCCCGCGCGGACGTTCGTGAAGACGGTCGCGCCGCCGAAGTCGGGCCCGAAGCTCGCGTCGCCGCCGGTGAGGTAGCGCATGTCGAAGCGCGTGTTCATCGGGTGCGGCTCCCAGCCGAGGAACACGATCGGTTCCCTCGCGGCGGTCGCGCGCTCGACTTGCGCGAGCATGCCCTGCTCGCTCGATTCGACCAGCTTGAAGCTGCCGAGGCCGAAGTCGTTCTTCTTGATCAGTTCGAGCACCAGGCGATTGCCATCATTGCCGGGCTCGATTCCGTAGATCTCGTGCTTCAGTTCCTTGCCGAAGCGCTGGATGTCGGCGAAGTCCTTGAGCCCGGCTTCGTGGGTGTAGGCCGGGACTGCGAGCGTGTACTTCGCGCCGGTCAGGTTGGCGCCGACGACTTCGACCGAACCGTCGGCAAAGAACGGCACGGCTGTCGCCCTCCATGGACGGCATCCAGTTGCCGAGGAACACGTCGATGTCCTTGTTCTTCAGCGACGCGTAGGTCACCGGCACGGACAGCACCGTGACTGCAGGCAAGTAGCCGAGCCTGCGCAGCAGGTGGCTCGCGAGACCCGTCGTCGCCGTGACATCGGTCCAGCCGATGTCCGAGAAGCGCACGGTCTGGCAGGACGCGGGCTCGGGCGCGGCGTCCGCCAGGGCGGCGTGCGGGCCGAACGACAAGCAAGGCGACCAGCGCGAGGCATCCGGACCGGGCCACCCGCGTCGCCCTTGACCTGCCCGACCGGCTATCGAATGATCGTTCCACAGGGGAATTCATCGGCATGTTCGTGTCCCCGCAACAATTCGCAGAAAAGGACTTTGTGACAACCCTCAGATAGTTTCGCAGAACCGGGAACTCCCGGCACGGCTGCGCGGGCCGCGAAGCGCGCGGGTGCTTCATGACCGCGACCGGCGATCGCCTGGTCTCCTTCAATCCCGCGACCGGCGAGCGCCTCGGCGACGTCCCGGTGGCCGGCCCCGAGGAAATCGAGGCCATGGTCCGCCTCGCGCGAGAGGCGCAACCCGCCTGGGCCGCGCTCGCGGGGGCGGAACGCGCCCGGATCCTGCGCCGTGCAGCCGAACTCCTGCGCGAGCGCAACGACTCGCTGGCGGCGCTCGAGACCCGCGACACCGGCAAGCCGATCCAGGAAACCCGGGTCGTCGACGTCATCTCGGGCGCCGAGTGCCTCGAGTATTTCGCCGCGCTCACGCAGAGCGCGGCGGGCGAATACATCGACCTCGGCCCACAGGCCTTCGGCTACACGCGCCGGGAGCCCATCGGCATCGTCGCCGGCATCGGCGCCTGGAACTACCCGCTGCAGATCGCCTGCTGGAAGTCGGCTCCCGCGCTCGCCTTCGGCAACGCGATGATCTTCAAGCCCGCGAGCCTCACGCCGCTTTCCGCCGTCGAGCTCGAGAAGATCTATCGCGAGGCCGGCTTGCCGCCCGGCATTTTCCAGGTGGTGCACGGCCATTCCGGGACCGGACGGCTGCTGACGCAGCACCCGGCAATCCGCAAGGTCTCGCTCACGGGCTCGGTAGGCACCGGGAAGGCGGTGATGAACGACGCATCGGGCACGCTGAAGGCCGTGACGCTCGAGCTCGGCGGCAAGTCGCCGCTGATCGTGTTCGAAGACGCGAAACTCGACCAGGCCGTTTCCGGGCGCGCTCCTCGCCAATTTCTATTCCGCGGGCGAAGTCTGCTCGAACGGCACGCGCGTGTTCGTGCATCGCAAGGTCAAGGATCGGTTTCTCGGCAAGCTCGCCGCGCGTGTCGGCGCCATGCGCATCGGCGACCCGATGGACCCGGCGACCCAGGTCGGTTCGCTCATTTCCGAGGAGCACATGCAAATGGTCCTCGGTTACATCGCCCGCGGTCGCGCGGAAGGCGCGCGGGTGCTCGTCGGCGGAAACCGTCGTACCGACGGCGCACTTGCAAAGGGATTCTTCGTCGAGCCGACGGTCTTCGACGGCTGCCGTGACGACATGACCATCGTCCGCGAGGAGATCTTCGGCCCGGTGATGTCGGTGCTCGAATTCGAGGACGAGGAAGAAGTCATCGGCCGCGCGAACGCGACCGAGTTCGGACTCTCCGCCGGCGTCTTCACCAACGACCTCAACCGCGCCCACCGCGTGATCGCGCGGCTCGAGGCCGGGACCTGCTGGATCAACCACTTCAACGTGACGCCGATCGAACTGCCCTTCGGCGGCGTCAAGCTCTCCGGGCTCGGGCGCGAGAACGGCCGCGCCGCGATGGAGCATTACACGCAGCTCAAGAGCGTGTATGTCGCGAAGGGCGACATCGATGCCCCCTACTGAGGCCTTCGATTTCGTGATCGTCGGCGCCGGCTCCACCGGCTGCGTGCTGGCCGACCGGCTCACCGAGGACGGCAAGCACAGCGTGCTGCTGCTCGAGTACGGCGGCTCGGACCGCTCGATCTTCATCCAGATGCCCTCGGCGCTCGCGATCCCGATGGGCATGAAGAAGTACAACTGGTTCTACTACACGGAACCGGAACCGCATCTCGGCGGGCGCCGGATCCACACGCCGCGCGGCAAGGGCCTGGGCGGCTCCTCCTCGATCAACGGCCTCGTGTACGTGCGCGGCAACGCGCAGGACTTCGATCGCTGGGAAGCGGAAGGCGCTACGGGCTGGAGTTATTCCGACGTGCTGCCGTATTTCCGGCGCGCCGAAACGCGCGCCGCAGGCGGCGACGCTTATCGCGGCGATGCGGGCCCGCTGCAGACCTGCTACGGCACGCTCGCCAATCCGCTGCACGCGGCCTGGCTCGCGGCCGGCCAGCAGGCCGGCTATCCGCAGTACGGACGACATCAATGGCTACCAGCAGGAAGGCTTCGGGCGCCTCGACATGACGGTCGGCGCCGGGCGCCGCTCGAGCGCCGCCAACGCCTACCTGCGCCCGGCGATGCAGCGACGCAACCTCACCGTGCGCACGCATGCGCTGGCGACGCGAATCCTGTTCGAAGGCCAGCGTGCGGTCGGCGTCCGCTATCGCCGCGGCGACACGCTGCACGAGGTGCGCGCGCGCCGTGAAGTCCTGGTCTGCGGCGGGTCAATCAATTCGCCGCAACTGCTGAAGCTCTCGGGGCTCGGGCCGGCTGCTGAACTGAAGCAGCACGGCATCGGCGTTGTGCGCGACATGCCGGGCGTCGGCGAGAACCTGCAGGATCACCTGGAGTTCTATTTCCAGGTCGCCTGCAAGGAGCCCATCACCCTCTATTCGTCGATGGGCCTCTGGTCGAAGGCGCTGATCGGTGCGCGCTGGCTGCTCTTCAAGGACGGGCTCGGCGCCACGAACCACTTCGAGACCGGTGGCTTCATCCGCAGTCGCGCGGGCGTGCCCTACCCCGACATCCAGTTTCATTTCCTGCCGCTCGCGGTCACCTACGACGGCACGTCCATGGCGAAGGAGCACGGCTTCCAGGCACACGTCGGGCCGATGCGCTCGAAGAGTCGCGGCTGGGTGCGCCTCGCGACCGCCAATGCGCTCGACAAGCCGAAGATCTGCTTCAACTACCTGAGCCATCCCGACGACTGGGCGGAGATGCGCGCCTGCGTGCGCCTGACGCGCGAGATCTTCGCGCAAGCAGCATTCGATCGCTATCGCGGCCGGGAGATCCAGCCGGGCGCAGCATGCGTGAGCGACGAGCAGATTGACGCGTTCGTCCGCGACAAGGTCGAAAGCGCCTTTCATCCATCCTGCACCTGCAAGATGGGCACGCGGGATGACCCGATGGCGGTGGTCGATTCCGAGGCACGGGTGATCGGCATCGACGGACTGCGCGTCGTGGATTCGTCGATCATGCCGTCAGTCACGACGGGCAATCTCAACGCGCCGACGATCATGCTGGCCGAGAAAGCTGCCGATCACATCCTCGGAAAGCCGCTGTTGCCGGCGGCCACGGAGAGTTACTACGTAGCGCCTGGTTGGCAGGCCTCACAGCGATAATGAGTCGTGTCTCAGTCAATCACTTGCGCGCGTGGCGGGTGATTAACAGGCCGAAATGACGTAAAACATGACGTCACTTTTCATATCCAATTGTAGTTAGGTCTCATGAAGACTCTCGTTCTACTTATATCGATCGCCTTGATCCCGTGTGCAGCTGCCCAGGAGGTCGTCCCTGCGCCGCCGGATTCAGAGCCACTACCAGAAGTTGCGGGATCGCCGATTGGCTATGAATCGCCATCCGCTGCACTAGAAGCGTTGCGACGCAAGCCCGGTGCCAAGATCCACGAAGAGCGCGGCTGGACAATCGTCGAGGACCAGGAATCGGAAAAGGTCTTTGCGCTTTGGTCCTTTGCGCCGCAAGGCAATCCAGCCTATCCGGCTGCAATAAAGCGCATCACGTTTGAGAAGGACGGTGGGATCTATTTAACGATGGACGTCCTATGTGGCGGTTCGAAGGCGGCATGTGATTCGTTGGTTCGTGAATTTGCCGAACTCAACGAGCGGGTTCGCGCTGATATGCGACCTAAGCAACCATGAGACCTAACTATGCGATGCAGCGGTCGCCGCGCGTCGTCACGCCGCTTGCAAGGACTGCAGGCGGGAACTCAACCGCAATGCGGGCGAGCGGCGCGCCGACCGCGCGCCGCCGCTGATCGCGAGCGTTAGGCCGCAAATGAGATCGCAACCGTGAGCCAATGCGATCACCGGACAAAGAAGGCCATATGACAACCACACAGTTGGAGCGAACACCTGAGGAGACCAAGCGGCTCGCGCAGTGGGCAGGCGCCGTGTATTTGTCGCTCGGAGTAGCGACACTCTTCGGCTTCTATCATGCCCCCTTGGTTCAGGACGACCTCAACGTCATCGCGCGGACGCTTGCAGGGCCTGATCTCCGCTTCCGCATCGGAGTGGTAAGCGACGTGCTCTCTACGGCGCTTGCGGTACCCTTGGCCCTGCTGCTCTATCAGCTCTTGAAGCCGGTTCACAAGACGCAGGCCGCGCTTATGGCCCTGCTGCTGCTGGTCGCCATGCCCATCTCCTTTGTCGTCGCCCTGAACTACGTGGCCGCGCAGATGCTGCTGACCGGCACCTTGGACATTTTGGCGTTCACTAGCGCGCAGCGCGACGCACTGGACATAGACGCTTCGTCCTCTACACATCCACAGCGTCGCTTGCGGATGAAGACAATGACACGTCAGTGCCAGACGGTTTCGATGTGACGCTCGAATTTACCGTGACGTCGCGACTGCTCCTCATACCCGCGCTGGGTCGGCGCTCTTGGGTCTACCTGGTGCTTCGCATTCGTCCAACTTTCATCGAACTCACAGGCCCAAGATCGAGGCTTACTCCTTCGCGCACTGCGCTGACGTCTCTAAAGCTGAGCTGAGCAATGGCATCGAGCTTACGAGCGGAAACGATGCTGGCCCCGTCGAGCATGCAGCAAGTTCCCTTTAACATATCATTGGTTGGCGCTTGGCAGGGGACGAACGTGTACCGGAAGAGCATTGACGTGACCGGAAGCGGAGAAAGAGTACTGCAGCCGACAATGCTCCTTTCCGGCAGCCATTTCCATCGCGGCGCGTGAATCTCTCTTTGAGCTGCAATAGAAAGACCGCACTCTTTCTAACTAAGCGATGCAGCCGTCGGCGCTTGTCGTCACGCCGCTGTTGAAAATCGAGATCTCGTTGAGCACTGCCACGCCAATCCCCCGTTCTCCCGCAGGCCCATCCGCCCCGCGGAGACGCTATCTCGTCATCTTCAGCCTCTTTGTGGCGGTCTTCGTCCTCGCAGGCTTCACGCGCACTTTCTTTGTTCCTCTCGCCCGCCATTCGTTTGCGGCTCCCTGGTTTGTCTACGTCCACGGGACATTGTTCTTCACGTGGATCGGCCTGCTCGTTACCCAAACCAGTCTGGTCGCCTCGCGGAATGTCGCCCTCCATCGCCGCCTTGGCCTTTTGGCTGTCGCCCTGATTCCACTCATGGTGGCGTCCGGCCTGACCGTCGCGTTCTGGGCCACGGCGCGCGACTATCGCGCGGGTGGCGACGCTGCGACAATTTCCTTCTTTTTCGGCGAACTGCTGGACATGTTCATGTTCGCCAGCTTCGCGATTGCTGCCTTTCTGACTCGTCGTCGGCCGCAATGGCACAAACGCCTCATTCTTCTCGCGACACTAGCCGTGTTCGGGGCGGCTGTCGGCCGGCTCCCTATTGTCGGAGCAGCGTCCAATTACATCACTCTCGCTTTCCTTGCGGCCGTTCTGGGCTACGATCTTCTATCTCAACGCCGGCTCCATCTGATGACGCTCCTTGGAGGAGCGGCTCTCATGGTGGGCACATTCACTGAGGACATCATTGGATCCACGCCTCAGTGGTTGGCAATAGGTACTCGGCTGATCAGCCACGTTCCCTATGGCGCCCTGCCGCCCAACTAGCGCAATGAGTCTCAGCGACGGGAGGTATGTATGAAAGTTCTTCTATCGTTTGTGCTCGGTACGGTAGCTGGAGGTTTGGTCGCCATTAATGTGGTGGCGGCTGCCGAGCCGGAGATGGATCCGATAAAGCTCTCGCCGCAACTGTACGACGTTCGCTTTGAGAACGACCGCCTCCGGGTCCTGGAGTACCGGGCGAAGCCGGGCCAAAAGGAGCCGATGCACTCCCATCCTCCAGGCGTCGTCTATGTATTCTCTGATTCGACCATGCGCGTTACCTTGCCAGACGGCTCAACTTCCGAGGCACCGCGCAAGGCTGGTGAGCTCTATTGGCGCGACTTCACCACGCACGCAGCGGAGAACATCGGTGATACGGAGTCGCATGCGCTTGCAGTAGAACTTAAGCCGTGCCATTGAAAGGCACCACCTAGGATCCCAACCGCGCGTTGATCGCCGCAAGTGCCGGCAACACGCGCTCTATCTCCTTCGCATCCTGCCGCCACTTTTCGGGATCGGGCGCGGTGTGCGTGTGGCGGGACAGCGGCAGCGGCTTCGACAGGTACTCGGCGAGCCGCGGATCCATCGATAGCCCGGCAAATTCCAGCAGCTTCGTGACTTCCGCGCGCGGATCCCGGATCAGGTCCTCGTAACGCACGGTGGTCCAGCGGTCGCGGGGAACGGACGCGAGGTCGTCGAGGATCGTTTCGTTCGCCGACTGCCACTGGAATGCCACGATTTCCTCGAGCGGCCGGTCTTTCAGGCGCTCGTAGCCGGGCGGCAGCAACATCGACCAGGGGCCGTTCCATCCGGCCAGCCGGCGATAGGTGACCCAACCGTGCGAGCGCCAGGCCTGCATCATGCTGCTGAGGTTGGCGCGCGGTTCACGATGCAGGAATATGAATCTTGCATCGGGAAAGACCTGGAGCAGGAACGGAACGCGCAGCGCGTTCTTTGGCGTCTTTTCCAGCAGCCGGATGCTGGCGCCCTCTGCCGGCGGTGCGCCGTCGCGATCGCGAGCCTTAACCGCGAATCGACGGCGTAATTCGGTGACGATCGAGGCCGTCGCGTCTTCCGCCGTGAGCCGGTTGGAAGTTGCGGTTCCGCCGCCCGGGCGCAACGCGTTGATACTCTCGATCAGCCTCTGGCTCTCGCCGCCGATCGTGTAAACGCCTACCGCCTGCATCAGCGTCTCGAAGAGCAGCGTACTGCCGGCCCTGGGCGCGCTCAGGATGATGATCGGGCGCTCGATGATCGGCAGCTTGCCCGGCTCTGCCGCCCGGTCTGGCGTCGCCGAAGCGACGTTGAATTCCGCGGCCTCGCGGCGGCCGCCGCCGTCGCCACCGAGTAACTGGGACACAGTCGCGCGGTGAGGACGGCCTGTGCGCTGTAGCCGGTGCTGGCAACGCGCACCGGAGGCAATTGTCCCAGGTTCTTTCGCGTGAAGCCGACGAGTTGCTCGTAATGGGGCTTCGAATCGGGCGCATCGCCGTGCAGCGACCAGAGCGAACGCCAGTCGTGGCAGAAATCGACGATCACCCTGACGAACTGGCCGACCGCTGCAGCGGATTCAGGGCGTGAGTCCGCGGGCGCGAGGTCGGCCAGCAGGTCGAATGCCAGTTGCTCGACTTCTGCGGGCGGCATGATCGGCGCAGCATTGAAGCGCTCGAACAGCAGCCTGGGCCGCGCAGCGGGGTCGAACGCGATCAGCCGCGAATCCGGATCCGGCTGCCCGAAGTTCTCCGTCCGGCCCTGGGCGACCAGGCGCCAGAACGTCGACGTGCCCGCCGTGTCCGCGACCAGGTGGATTCGCGCTTCGCTCGCCGGGTTTTCGACCTTGTGCGATCGCCAGTTGTCGAAGATCCAGGCTTCGCCGGCCGCCATGTGCACGCTCTGGTCGGCGCAATGGAAGCGGACTTCGGGGCGCGTGATGACCGGGATGTGCACCCGCACGCGATGGAACCAGTGATAGTTCATGTCGCTGTGCGCCGGCACCGAACCGCCGCCCGAGATGCGCATCAGCCGCGACCGCGACCAGACCGTGCCGAAGGACGCCAGCACCTGCTGCAGGTACGGGCTCGCGCAGCAATGCCGGCGTCGGCTGCATCTCGCCGCCGACGGAATCGTTCTGCGTGCCGCCGACGGTGATCAGCCGCGCAGCGGTATTGCCCTCGTATTCGTTCGGGTGGCGCGACCAGGCATCTGCGGGCAGGGCCTCGACCTCGGCCTGCAACCGCTCGACGTCAAACCGGACCGGGAGCCGGTAGAAGTGCCGTGCGAGCTTCACGGCGGCGCCAGATGGCGGCTAGTTGTATGCAGCGCCGAACCGCCAGGTCGCCGTCAGGCCATAGGTGCGCGGCTTCGCGTACACGCCCGCGACGACGCCCGCGAACAACGAGCTGTCGAATGCGTAGACGCGGTACTTCTCATTGGTGAGATTGTCCACGAAGCCCGCGACCGCCCAGCGCCCGTCCTCGGCCGCATAGCCGATGCGCGCATTGGCAACCGAGTACCCCGCTTCCTTTTCGACCGGAGCGCACAGTACGGTGAAGCAGAACTTGTCGGTGTACTGGACGTCGGCCTGCACCGATGCGGTGTTGCCGGCGAGCGGGAACTCATAGCGCGCCAGCGCATTGCCGGAGAAGCTCGGCGCCTGCGGCAGGTCGTGCTCCACGTGCGTGATACTGTCCGGCAGCACGATGTCCTCGACGTTGGAACTGAGCGCGGACACGCCGAGCTGCAGGGTCAGGCCCTCGACGGGATGGGAGTTGATCTCCGCCTCCAGGCCGTAGGCCTTCGCGGGCAGGTTGATGATCGTCTGGTTGTATCCGAGCTGCACGAACGCCTGGTAGTCGGTGTAGTCATAATAGAAGGCGGTCGCGTCGAAGGTGGTCGTCCGGTTGATCGTCGACTTGACGCCCACTTCGAATGAGTCCAGTACCTCGGGCTTGAACGGAATGCCGTTCAGGAACTGCGCGTCGGTGCCGAGAGGCGTGCCCGCGACGCCATCAGCAAAAGGTGTGCCGGTCGAAAACGAAAAGCCGCCACTCTTGCTGCCGCGGTTGTAGCTCGCAAACAGCAGCACGTCGTCACCGACGCGGTAATCAACCTCGAGGCGCGCGGTGACATCGTCGAATGTCGCGTCCGCATCGCCCGGCGTCAGCGTGACAGGAACGACCGTCTGGTCGAAGGGCACGTCAAAGGAGGTGCCGACCACCTGTGTGTGGTCGAACGCGATGTGGATGCCGTTGCTCGCCTCGTCCCCGTAGTACGCGCCTTTGCGCTGGTCGTGCCAATAGCGAAGGCCCGCGATCAGGCTGACCTTGTCGGTGGCTTTCCATTCGTTCTGCGCGAAGACGGCGAATGATGTCGTGCTTTGCGACGCCGTGATGACCGGTATGTAGGAGCAGGCAGGATCGCCATCGCAGAAATCGGAATAGAAAGGATCGGCGAACTGGCCCGTGTAGTCGCCGTCCACCTTCATGCCGTAAACGCCGCCGACGATCTGGTTGTTGCCGAAACTACCCGACAGGCGCAGCTCCTCCGAATACTGCTTGAGATCGCTGCCCTGGTAGAAAACCACGCCCAAGTCGGGCGAGGCATCGCCACCCTCGATGTAGAACTTGTCGGCCTTCTGGTAATCGGTGATCGACACGAGGTCCAGCTCGCCGATCTTCGAATCGATGCGCAGCGTCGCGGCCTTGATCGTCCGGTCGACATAGGAGAGCGAGGACTCATCAGTCGCCCAGGGGTCGCCACCCCGGCTCGGGATGATCGCGTCGTTGCGGTAGCCAGTGCCGGTTGCACCCGGGCCTCCTCCCCAAAATGGACAATCCAGTGTCGCCGGCGTGAACTCGCCCTGCCGCTGAGCATTCGGGCAGGCGGGCTCATGCGAATAAAGGCCCGCCTGGCGTTCCTTGTCGGCGCGCAGGTAGCGCAGGATCAGGTTGACGTTTGTGCCATCGGTGGGTTGCCAGGCCAGTTGTCCGCGCACGGCGTAATGATTGTTCGCGCCGCGGTCTTTCTGGCCAGGGAACAGCTCCTTGATGAAGCCGTCGTCCTGGTTGCTGATGAAAGCAAGCCGTCCTTGCATGTTGTCGGAGAACGGGCCGGAAATGGCGCCTTCGATGATCTGCTGGTTGAAGCGGCCATAGGTTCCCGTCACGTAGCCTTCGAACTCGTCGGTCGGCTTCCGCGAGATGAACTGGATCGCGCCGCCCGTGGCATTGCGCCCGAACAAGGTTCCCTGCGGACCGCGCAGCGCCTCGACGCGCTCCAGGTCGAACACGGGGAAACTCGCGAGGTTGATCGAGCTCGAATAGCTGTCGTCCTGGTACACGGCGACCGGCGGCTCCTGCTCGTCGCCGTAGCTGTTCTGCGCGACGCCGCGGATATTGAACACCACCTGCGACGAGGAATAAGCGTTCATCTTCAGGCTCGGCACCGCGCGCACGATGTCCGTCGCGGTCTTGATATTGAGGTCCTGCAGTGTCTCCTGACCGAGCGGGGTCACCGAGATGCCGACGTCCTGGATGTTCTGTTCGCGGCGCTGGGCAGTCACGACGATTTCCTCGAATGGCGCAGCTGCCGTCGTGCCTCCCGCCTGCTGCGCAAGAGCAGCTGGCGACGCACTGCCGATCAAGTGCTGCACAGGCCGCAAGCCGAAGGACGGAATGAACGGCGCTCTGGATGTTCCGCATGGGAGCCCCCTGCATCAGGAATGGCTGATCTTCCGTCAGAGCCTGTTGTTAAGCAAGACGGGGCGGAAATCCCGGCACCATGTCATTGCATGGGCACGACGAAGTCCCGGGCGGCCTCCAGAAGGAGCGCCGAAACGTAATCCGCGAAGGAACGCCAGACCTCGAGACGGAATTCGTCGGCGCCTGTGCGCCAGAGGACGATGTCCGACTTGCCGAACAGGCTGCGCGTGCACATGCCGGTCGGGAAAGCGGCCGCGTCGAGATCCAGCGGACAGCCGGCATTCAGTATCGCGGTGGCATGCGGCCCGCTGACCTGAAATGCCAGCTGGCGCTGGCTGACGTCCACCAGCGAATGTGCGATGTCTTTCATCGCCGCTTCGAGACCGGCGGCCAGAATCTGTGCGTCTTCCGGCGCAGCGAGCAGCAGATGTTCGTCCGGACCGAGCCATAGCGCCGCGCGGTCGCCCGACCACGTGGCGCGGCAGGGTTCTACCGGCAACGGCATGCCGAATGCAGCGCCCGCCGCCGCGCGCGCGTCCGGTCCGCCTTGCAGGATGAAGCGCGCGGCCGGCGGCAGCGTTCGCAGCCAGCCGGTGCCGTCCGTCGTCGCGGGCCGGGTGGCGGATTCAGCCATGCAGGCGCGCCCCGTCCTTGTCGTAGAACACCGGTGAGGTCACTTCGACTTCGATGTCGCCGCCGGGCATCGGCACGAAGAGTGTCTGCCCAATGCGCGCGCGGCCAGCAGCCACCATCGCGAGCGCGATCGAATGCCCGAGCGCTGCGCTGAAGTAGGAAGACGTCACATGGCCGCACAATTTCATCGGCGGCTTCTGCCCGGCGGTTTCGACGACCTGCGCCCCCTCCTCGAGAACCGTGCCGGCATCGCGCGTGCGCAAGCCGACGAGCTGCTTGCGCTGCGGATCCTTCATCGCCGCGCGTTCGAGCGAACGCTTGCCGACGAAATCCGGCTTGCCGCGACCGATGGCCCAGGCGAGGCCGGCGTCCTCGGGTGTCACCGTGCCGTCCGTGTCCTGGCCGACGATGACGATAGCCTTTCTCGGCGCGCAGCACATGCATCGTCTCCGTGCCGTAGGGCGTGATGCCGTGCGCGAGGCCCACGGCGTGGACGGCCTCCCAGACGCCGCGGCCGCTTTCTGGCGGCACATTGATCTCGTAGCCCAGCTCGCCGCTGAAGCTGACGCGAAACAGCAGCATCGGAGTGCCGCAGATCGTGCCGGTCGCCACGCCCATGTGGGGCAGCGCGCCGGCTGAAATATCGACGCCTTCGACCAGCGGCTGCAGCACGCGCCGCGCCGCCGGGCCCTGCACCGCGATGACGGCCCACTGCTCTGTGGTGGACGTCAGCCAGACCTGGAGGTCCGACCATTCCGTCTGGCGGTAGTCCTCCATCATCGCGAGCACGCGCGCCGCGCCGCCGGTCGTCGTGGTCACGTGGAAGCGCTCCGGCGCCGTGCGCGCGACGACCCCGTCGTCGTAGATGAATCCATCGTCGCGCAGCAGGATGCCGTAGCGCGCGCGGCCGACCGCGAGGTTCGACCAGCTGTTGATGTACAGCCGGTTCAGGAACTCGGCCGCATCCGGGCCGACGACGGCGATCTTGCCGAGCGTCGAGGCGTCGAAGATGCCGCAGGTAGATCGCACGGCCCGGCATTCGCGCGCGACGGCAGCATGCATGTCCTCGCCGGCGCGCGGGAAATAGCGCGCCCGCTTCCACAGGCCGACGTCTTCGAACACCGCGCCCTGCGATTTCGCCCATTCATGCATCGGCGTCGTGCGCACCGGGTCGAACAGGTCGCCGCGCGCCATGCCGGCGAAACTGCCGAAGGTGATCGGCGTGTAAGGCATGCGGAAGGTCGTAAGCCCGACTTCCGGAATGGTCTTGCCGAGATCCTTTGCGACGATGCCGAGCGCGTTGAGATTCGACGTCTTGCCCTGGTCGGTCGCCATGCCGACGGTCGTGTAACGCTTGACGTGCTCGATGGAGCGGAAGCCCTCGCGCGTCGCGAGCGCGAGGTCTTTCGTGGTCACATCGTTCTGCCAGTCCACGAAAGCCTTCGAGCCGCCGCCTGATGTCTGCTGCGCCGGCGCGGCCGGATAGGTGTCCGCGCGCACGGCATCGCCCGTGACCGTGAAAGGACGGATCACGGCGCGATGGCCACAGGCGCGGGCAGCTTCGGCGCCCGCCTCCGCGCCGTCCCGCAGCACGGTTGCGAGATCGCCCAGGCCGCGGCAGGCGCCGGCCGAGCGCTCGCGTTCGGCCGACGCCGCCGGCACGAATACCCTCGCGGCCTCGCTCCATGCCAGCTTGCCGCGCGACTGAGAGAACAAATGCACGCTGGGCGTGAATCCGCCGGACATCAATATGAGGTCGCAGGACAGCGTCCGCCGCTCGGCGCGGCCGCGCTCGTCCACGGTTGCGAGTTCGATGCCGCTGACACGCCGGTTGCCGCGCGTGCCGAGCACGCTGGCGTTGAACAAAGTCTCGATGCCCGCGCGGCGCGCGGCTCTCGGCAATACGCCGTCGGCGCTTTCGCGCAGGTCCGCGATCGCGACGATCTGCACGCCGGCGGCCCGCAGGTCGAGGGCCGCCTGGTAGGCGCTGTCGGTCGCCGTCACGAGCACCGCGCGCGATCCCGCGCGCACGCCGTAGCGGTTGAGATAGGCCTGCGCGGCGCCGGCCAGCATGATGCCGGGCCGGTCGTTGCCCGGGAACACGAGCGGCTGCTCGATCGCGCCGGTCGCGAGCACCACTTCGCGCGCGCGCACCTGCCACAGGCGCTCGCGCGCCTGGCCTGCGAATCGGCTGCGCGAGATGATCGGTGAGCCGTTCGTTGAGCCCGACCGAGTTATGCGGGAAATAGCCGAATGCCGTCGTGCGCGGCAAGAGCCGCAGCCGTGGCTGTCGCGCGAGCGCGGCGACCGTCTGCGCAATCCACTCTGCGGCGGAGGCGCCGTCGATGCGTGCTGGCGCACCGGCGAGCAGCGAGCCGCCGGGCTCCGACTGTTCGTCGCAGAGGATCACGCGTGCGCCGGCGTTTGCCGCGGCCAGCGCCGCGGCGAGTCCCGCCGGCCCCGCTCCGACGACCAGCACGTCGCAGTGCGCGTAAGCATGCGCATAGCGATCGGGGTCTGGCAGTGGCGGCGCGCGGCCGAGTCCCGTCGTCGCGCGGATCAGCGGCTCGTAGAGACGCGCCCAGCCGGAGCGCGGCCACATGAAAGTCTTGTAGTAGAAGCCGGCCGGAAACAGCGGCGACAGGAAATCGTTGAGGCGGCCCACGTCGAAGTCGAGGCTCGGCCAGCGGTTCTGGGATTCCGCGCAGAGGCCGTCGTACAGCTCGACCTGGGTGGCGCGGAGATTCGGCGTCGAGCGCGCGGCATCGCGGCGCACGGTGACGAGTGCGCTCGGCTCCTCGGCGCCGGCCGTCAGGATGCCGCGCGGCCGGTGGTACTTGAACGACCGCCCGACCAGGTGGATGCCGTTGGCGAGCAGCGCGGAAGCGAGCGTGTCGCCCTGCAGGCCCTCGAATGTCCTGCCGTCGAAGGTGAATTGCAGCGGGTGCGTGCGGTCGACCCGGCCGCCGCCCGGCGTGCGAAACGCGTTCATGCCGGCGGGCTCTCGCCGATCCGGTAGGTCGCGGCGAAATGATCGGTCGTCGTGTCGCGCAGCGCATTGAAGAACCGGCCGCAGCCGCGTACATGACGCCAGCGCTCGGCGTGCAGGCCCCTCGGGTTCGCGCGCACGTAGAGATATTCCGCCCACTGCTGGTCGTTCAGATCCGCGGGCTTTGCCGGCCGCGCGAGATGCGCCTGTCCGCCGTAGGCGAATTCGAGCTCGGGCCTGTCGCCGCAATACGGACAACGGATCAGCAGCATCGGCGGCTCAGTGGGCGACGGCCGCGGCCGCCGCCTCGTCGATCAGCACGCCGTCGCGGAAGCGCTCCAGCGTGAAGGGCGCATTGATGGGATGCGGCTCGTCCTTCGCCATGGTCCAGGCAAAGACATGCGCGGATCCCGGCGTCGCCTTGAAGCCGCCCGTGCCCCAGCCACAGTTCACGAAGAGCCCCGGCACCGGCGTCCTGCCGATGATCGGCGAGCGGTCCGGCGTCACGTCCACGATGCCGCCCCAGTTCCTGCAGCATGCGCAGCCGCCGGAAGCAGGGAAACAATTCGCAGATCGCTTCCAGCGTGTGCATGTTGACGTGCAGCGCGCCGCGCTGCGTATAAGAAGTGTAGACGTCGGTGCCCGCGCCGATCACGAGCTCGCCCTTGTCGGACTGGCTGATGTACGCGTGGATGCTGTTCGACATCACGACGCAGGGGAAGACGGCCTTGACCGGCTCCGACACCAGCGCCTGGAGCGGGTAACTCTCGAGCGGCAGCTGCACGCCGGCCATCTTCATGACGACGCTCGAATTGCCGGCCGCGACGACGCCGACCCTGCGTGCTCCGGATCGGGCCGCGCGACGTCTCGACGGCCTCGACGGCGCCGCTCGCGTCGCGGCGAATGCCCGTCACCTCGCAGTTCTCGATGATGTCCACGCCGAGGGCGTCCGCGGCGCGCGCATAACCCCAGGCGATGGCATCGTGGCGTGCCGTGCCGCCGCGCCGCTGCAGCGCGGCGCCCGTCACCGGATAGCGGATGTCCGCGCCGATGTTGAGCGGCGGGCAGAAGGCTTTCGCTTCCCCGGGCGTCAGCCACTCGTTGTCCACGCCATTGCAGCGGTTGGCGTGCACATGGCGCTTCAGCACCTGCTCGTCGTGCACCGTGTGCGCGAGCATCATCACGCCGCGCGGCGAGAACATGACGTTGTAGTTCAGCTCCTGCGACAGGTGCTCCCACAGCTTCACGGCATGGTCGTAGAGCCTGGCGCTCTCGTCGAACAGGTAGTTGGAGCGGATGATCGTCGTGTTGCGGCCGGTGTTGCCGCCGCCGATCCAGCCTTTCTCGAGCACGGCGATATTGGTCAGCCCATGCTCGGCGGCGAGGTAATACGCGGTGCCGAGGCCGTGTCCGCCGCCGCCGATGATCACCGCATCGTAGGCGGGCTTGGGCTCCGCGCGCCGCCATTGCTCCTGCCAGCCGCGGTGCCTGCCGAGGCTGCGCCACAACAGCTGGAGTCCGGACCAGGATTGACGCTTCACCGTGCGCGGCCTTCAGGCCCTCAGGTCTTTGTTCTCGGGGTCGTACGGCGAATCGACCAGCACGGTCGCCTTCTTCCGCTCGCCGAGGATCTCGATCTGCAGTCGCGTGCCGGGGGCCGCGAAGGCCGGCTGCACGTAACCGATCGCCAGGCTCTTCTTCAGCACGTGCCCGTAATAACCGGAAGTCGCGCGGCCGATCATCGTGCCTTTCTCATCGAACAGCGGCTCGTTGCCGAGCGGGTCGGCGTCGGTGACGCCGTGGACCTCCACCGTCACGAAGCGGTTGGGGACACCGGCGGCGAGCTGTTTCTTCAGCGCGTCCCTGCCGTTGAATTCGCCCTTGTCGATGCGCACGAAACGGTCGAGGCCCGCCTCGAACGGCGTGTAGTCGCGGGTCATGTCGCTGCCCCACATGCGGTACGACTTTTCGAGCCGCAGCGACTCCATCGCGCGCATGCCGGCCATGCCGATCCCGAACTCCTTTCCTGCCTCGAACAGCGCATCGAACAGGTGGTGCGCGTACTCGATCGGGAAATGCAGCTCCCAGCCGAGCGCGCCGACGAAATTGACGCGCAGCAGATAGACGTCGGTCGCGAGGCCGACCTCGCTCGTCTGCGCCGTCAGCCACGGGAAGGCGGCGTTGTCGAGCGGGAGGTCGGTGAGCTTCGCCAGCACCTCGCGCGAACGCGGGCCGGCCAGTACGAAGCAGCCGCGCGCGGTCGTGGTATTGCGGAGCGTCACCGAGCCGTCGCCCGGCAGCATCTTGTGCAAATAGTCGCTGTCGTAACGCTCGGCGGCGCCGGCGCTGACCACGTAGTAATGCTGGTCGGCGAGCTTCGTGATCGTGAATTCGGAGCGGATGCCGCCGCGGCGGGTCAGCGCGTGGCTGAGCGCCATGCGCCCAACCTTGACCGGCACCTTGTTCGCGACGAGCCTGTCGAGCCAGGCCTCGGCGCCCGGGCCCGAGACTTCGTGCTTCGTGAACGGCGTCAGGTCGATGACGCCCACGCGCTCGCGCAGCCGGCGGCATTCGTTGCCGACATGCTCGAAGTAATTCGAACGGCGGAAGCTCCACTGGTCCTTTGCCTCAACGCCCGCCGGCGCGAACCAGTTCGCGCGTTCCCAGCCGTAACGCTGGCCGAACACCGCACCCATCTGCTTCAGCTTGTCGTATACGGGGCTCGTCTTGGCGGGCCGCGCGTCGGGGCGTTCTTCGTCCGGGAAATGGATCACGAAGACATTGCGGTAGGTCTCTTCGTTCTTCTTCACGACGTAACGCTTGCTGGTGTAGGGCCCGAAGCGGCGCGGATCGACCGCGAGCATGTCGATTCCCGGCTCGCCCTCGACGATCCATTCGGCGAGCTGCCAGCCCGAGCCGCCGGCTGCGGTGATGCCGAAGCTGTGGCCCTCGTTGATCCAGACATTGCGCAGCCCCCAGGCGGGGCCGACCATCGGGCTGCCGTCGGGCGTATAGGAGATCGGCCCGTTGACGACATCCTTGATGCCGCAGTTCGCGAGCGCCGGTACGCGCCGCTGCGCGGCCTCGACATACGGCAGCAGCCGGTCGATGTCGCCTTCGAACAGGCTCTTGCCGAACCACTCGGGCACGCCGTCGGCGAAGCGCGCCGGCGCGCCGACCTCATAGGGCCCGAGGATCCAGCCGAGGCGCTCTTCGCGCAGGTAATAGGACTTGTCCGATTCGCGCAGCACCGCGAGTTCGCGCCCGCCTGCCATACGATAACTTTTCAGTTCGGGCGATTCGTCGTAAACGATGTACTGGTGCTCGACCGGGATGGCCGGCAGGTTGAGCCCGAACATCCGCCCGGTCTGGCGCGCGTGATTTCCGGTCGCGCAGACGACATGCTCCGCGACGATGTCGCCCTTGCTGGTCTTCAGACTCCTTTTGAAATTAATGCTCGATGCTTCGTCAAAATATTTGGTTGGACATGTTATTTCTGCTATACTGAAACCATTGTAAAAGATTTGAGCAATTATCTCGTTATCGAAAATGAAATCGTCAGAGTTCAGATCAAAATTTATTTTTTCTAAGTACTTCAGCTGAGAAAGCCCGGTAACCGGTATGGTACTCTGTCAGCTTCTGATCCATCAATATGTTCTGAACTAATGTCAGGAATCTGTTTGAGATATATTTGTATTTAGGCATGCCACCGGTAAGAGCACTTTTTCCTAATATTCTCGACCCAAATACAACCGGGTATAAACCACTTCCTATAATGCTTACCATTGACGGAATTAATTGTGGAGTATACTGATAATCGGGATGTAACATCACTACAATATCAGCACCCAGTTCAAGAGCTTTTTTATAACAGGTTTTTTGATTCCCTCCGTATCCCTTGTTTTCTTCGTGGTGAATAATATGCTTTATTCCCAGCTCTTTTGCCAGGTCAAGTGTATTGTCCTTGCTGTCATCATCGACAAGGATTACCTCATCAACAATCTCGAAAGGGATTTCCCTATAGGTCTTTTCAAGTGTTAAGGCTGCATTGTAAGCAGGCAGCACAACAACTATCTTTTTGAGGTTATACATCTATTTTTTACGGTACCAGATAATAAAGGTTAATAGTAATATGCAAATAACTGCCGATCGCCATGCCCAGGTCTTCAGAACATTGTATGAAGGTGCATATTCTGTTAATTTTATCCCATCATACCTGAAGAGAGGGTTAAGAAAAAAGATAGTGCCGTCATTGCATTCAATTTCGGTTCTGATGTAAGTATCCTCCTTGCTAAAGAAATACGATCCTGTAGAACAATTTATGATTCTCTTTTTTTCAGTTCCATTCTGACCAATGAATTTAATTGAATTCACAGACTGTATTCAAACTGACAGCAAGAGTATCATTTTAAAAGTAATAGAGTTAACTTCAGGCAATTTCAGCAATCCAGCTCTCTTTTCTTCGTTGGTTTTAAAAGAACTTAAATTGAATTTTACTCCGATTGAACGACCGGTTCTAAGACGAATTTAAAATAGAGTCCCTTACCATGTCAGTATTTATCAGGTTAAAGCTGCTGCAAACATCTTCAGATATTCTTCATATCATGTGAATCATCATCAGCCATTATAAAAACCGGGTGTCCGTATGAAAGAGCTGCGTCGTAATAAGAAGTAAAGAGACGTTTAGAATTTGCAATTTCCAGACAGTTATAGTTTGTTAAGTATTTAAAATCATTTAAAGAATAAGCTTTTCTATAAAAAGGATGCACAATAGTAATGAGAGTTGATGTATTCTTTTTCAATCTGTTTATAATGAATTGCTTATTATCCAAAGTCTGTCGGAAAGGAAAATCCAGCCAGCTTACCTTTTTGGCATTTAAAACCAGCTGATGATTTTTATAATACTGATAACCATGCTCATATACAGGAACAAACCATTTGTTTTTACTTTCATAAAGATTTATGTACTGATAATCTGAAATACTGATAATATCATAATCAAATGACTTATATGTACTGTCGAGTAAAATATTTGATTTTGAAGCACTTGTTCGCTTTATCAAAAATCTTTCGTGTATGGGCATGAAAATTAGCCATCCTCCATTTTGCCGGGTCAATATTCCGGTATGGATTATAGATATAATCACCAGCAAATACACCTGGTTCGGGGTAGGTATATTTTGGAGTAACTAAATATTGCAGAGTCAGTATTATCAAAATGATAATACAAATACCAAGTAAGAATTTAATTAAGAGTCTAAGTATTTTCACAATCAAAATTATATTGTTAACAATAAAGAGTTACTTACTTAATTATTAAATATAAAAATCAATTCTGCCAAAATTAACCAGATAATCTGAAATAGAAAGAATTTTAAATTAATAACTATAAATTTTCAGATCTGGTATACGTCATTTAATTTTTAACTTCACGTTAAAAAGGAAAACACTATGGAAGAAAAAACTCCTTTTGGCTGGCAAAAACTTCTGAAAGGATATCCCTGGTTCAGATGCAATGGATGTTATCCGATAACTGCTTATTCGGAGTTTATGCCACCACCTTGGCTTGGATATAAACCATATGGTAAACCCGATCATGGTATTTTGAGTGAAGATGATCCGTTTGGATGGAAGATCTCAGAAATGGAAGAGGAATATGAACTTAAGCCGGGAATTGAACATATCGGACACCAGATAATGAGTAACATTTTGAAACTTGGTAAGGGACTTCCGCAACATTTTATAAGCGGACATGGTGATGAAAACCTTATGAATAACCCATACTGGCCTCCGGAACTGGCTTCTCACGCCGGATCTCTGATTCATGAAAGATATGTAACATTATTGCCGCTGATGCTTTCCCGTACACAGGATGATAAAGGAAGAGTGATATGGACCTTTTTTGGGAACAGTATACATGAACCTGAACAGGTTTTCTGGAAAAGTTTTTTTACATGCACCCGGAACTGAAATACCGGAAGCTGAATCAGTATCATTTCTTTACAGATCTTTTATCAGATGCTTATGGAGAAAAACTATCCGATGCTGAATCTCTTTTCAATGCGGGATTCAGGATAATGTCTTCGGAAGGATCTGTACTTCCCGGCTGGACAAAGAAATTTATAGTTAAAGATGATTCTTCATTTACTGATGTCAGATATCTATTGACATTCAGACCTTTCAGCCTGTTGCCTGAAACAGTAAAGAACAAATATCTGTCAGGAAATTTATCTTTACTTCCTTTTCCGGGAAGCCTGGTATTCTGGGGTATGCCTGGTTATCTCCGTCTGAAAAAGGAATTGCCTGTAGCTGCTCAGATTCCGTTACTTAACCTTGTTGCACGAAACAGGGGGATTGGAGGATTCCGGGTGACACAATCGGGATGGCTGCATGAACCGCATCCCGATAGCAAGAACCTGATAATAAACGAAAATCTTATTCATGATGACTTATCATCGTACCCATCGCTGGCAGCGTGTCCAGAGATATCAGGATGAACTTAATGAGATAGCACATAAGATAAAACTGATAAAAGCTTTGTTCAGTACAGAACCTGATGCAATGGGCTTATATAATAAGCCATTGGCCTGTAACAGCCAGCTGTGGAACAATAAATTCGAACTTTTATTAGATGGCCCCGAAGCCAACAGAAGAAAAATACTGGAGGTGGAGAAGACCTTTTCAAAAGGAGGACTTTTCGGGTACAGGTTCTTCTATCCGCCGATGCGCGTCGGGGAGCATGAAATGTATCTGCACCGTCCCCTTGTTGCCTTTGTCCCGGCAGAATCGGATCAGGCTGTGATAAAATCTGAATCATTGTACGGTTATATTACAGGATATCATAAGAGTGACAAGGATATGACTCATCCTGTAGAGCTCTGGCCACGAATGCAGAGACGTGAATTGTATCTTTCAGCCTTGCATGATTTTAATACGCATAATGATCATTATGCTCACCAGACTTCTCTTAACATTATTTCATTACTTGAGAGTTGGGAAAAACAGAACAGGAAAACTTTAACCAGATCCTTTGCCCAGAACCTGTTGAATATTGCAAAGCATAAAACCCTGGAACAATGGCTTGATGAACTGGATATTCATGGAACTATTCCTGAAAAGACCAATCAGGTAAGAGAAGCTCTTGAAAAAATTATTGAACAGAATTATGATTCACAACTCCCTGACCCGCTGACCTATACTGAAACAGCAACACGACAGTTCGAAGAACAGTGGTGGAATGATATTAAATTTCTTTCACAGGGAGAATTCGTCTATAAAGATAATGCAGATATAATGCTTGATGAAACCACGCTGTCGATCGTTCAGAAACATCATCGCGATCTTGAACACCTTGGCGATTATTTTATTAAAAGATATCGCAAGATAATAACCGATGCAGGAATGGAAGGGCAGGCAATTGTTGGAGAACTGCCGTTTAAGTGGGATACATTATTTGATTTTCTGCAATACGGAGGCTGGCTTGCCAACCAGAAAGGAAGTACTCATGAACGCAATATTCTGGTGGTTATACCCGGAAAAAACCGAAAACAGGCAGTAGTCCTGGGAGATCATTACGACACTGCCTATATGGAAGATGTCTATGAAAAGGAACGAGGCGGATCAGGAGCACGGTTAGCAGCAAAAGGTGCAGACGATAATTATTCTGCCAGCTCAACACTTTTACAGGCAGCACCGATCCTTTTAAAACTATCAAAAGAGGGGAAGCTTGAACGCGATATCTGGCTTATTGCATCTGACCGGAGAAGAGTTCCCTTCTGATTGTATGGGTGCACGTCATTTCTGTCAGTCACTTGATCGAGAAAAACCTGAACCTGAAAGTTGATGAAAAGACAAATTTAAACTTATCAGAAACCGAAATTGTTGGTGTATATGTTATGGATATGATAGGTCATAACCGTGATACTGACCAGGATATATTCCAGATTTCACCTGGTAAAAGTGCTGCATCATTATTTCTTGCTTATCAGGCTCATCTTGCGAATATTGATCTGGAATGAGTGTACACATAAATGGAACAGACAGCCTGAAAGATTGAATAAGGACCGGGGACATCGGATTAAAGAATCTCAGGAGATACCTGAAATTGCCAGGCATCTGGCTTTAAAGGGAGAGGTACGTACGCAGTATAATCCTCATAGCTCAATTTTTAATACAGACGGTCAGATATTTTCCGATACCGGTGTTCCGGTTGTTCTTTTTATGGAGAACTACGATATTAACAGGAGTGGATATCACGATACAAAAGACACTCTTGAAAATATCGATCTTGATTATGGTGCTGCTTTTGCTGCAATTGCAATTGAAACAGTGGCCCGGATGGCAACACTGAAGGAAATTGGATTTTGAGGAGTGACAACATTTCAACATAAAAACCCCTGAATCGCTTATGAGGGTTTCTTCACTCTGTGGTTCTCCGTGATTCTCAGTGGTTCTCTGTGTAACAAAAACAAATAAGAACTTACACTGAGGTACACAGAGAAGCACTGAGTTACACAGAGAAATTTATCTTGATATTGTAAGGACTCTTATGAAAACACTTCTTATTAAATGCCAATAGCTCCGTTTTTTACAATTATTTATCCGACTTAATTCTTAATTTTACAACTTTTAATATTTTTAAATCTTTTTGAACTATTTCAACCTTAACTTTCAACTTTTCAACTTTTCAACTTTTCAACTTTTAAACTATACAATATGAACATTACATTCAGAACAATACCCGAAAAAAATGATATACAAAGAGTCATGGAGATTGTTGAATCAACAAAGTTCTTCTACGACCATGAAGTTGAAATAGCTGCTGAACTTGTTGCAGAGAGACTTGCTCATGGCGAATCGACCGGTTATTATTTCGTTTTTGCTGAAGTTGATGGTGTTACGGCTGCCTATGCCTGTTTCGGCCCGATAAGTATGTCTACAACCTGTTTTGATCTTTATTGGATCGCTACTCATAACGATTTTCGCGGTAAAGGCATTGGCAGGAAACTTCTGGAAGAGACATGCAATCAGGCAAGGTCAATGGGATGTAAAATATTGATAGCAGAAACCTCAGGGTTGCCTCATTATGAACCAACCAGGGCATTCTATATCAACAATAATTTCATACTGGAAGCTACACTGAAGGACTTTTATACTGATGGCGACGATAAGCTATTCTATACAAAGAGGATCGGGTAGAAAATCCATTTACCAGTTTGCGCTTGGTTGATGACGTTGCCCTGCCAAAGGGCTTACTGTCATCCTGTATTTTTGCCCCCCAAAGGCACTCACCGTATGCCCGCAGGACCCAAAGTCGTCCATTTCAGTTAATTCTTTGTGATCTTAGATTTTGAACCTTTATGTATTTGGAGGTTCCAAAATAAAGAGCAACAAGAGCATCAAATTAACGACCTCCCTTTAGCGGGGGCAAGGGGGGCAATCAGAATTCTAGTGAGCGATATCGACTTTTACAGCTGCTGCTTTAAGTCCTTTTGATTCAGCTTTAACTGTAAATGAACCTGTAGCTCCTTTTTCCGCTGCAACAATTACAAGGCACAAACCATTAAAGGCTTTCTTTGACCTGGCCTGAAATAGACTCATGACTGGTAGCATCACCGTTATCAGTCGCAACGATTCTTCCCGGACCTTCAATACTGAAGTTAAGCTGGTTATTGCTTCCGGGAACGAGAAGTTTGTTTTTATCTTCAATCCTGACAGTTATAAAGATGAGGTCAGTTCCATCGGAATGAACAACAGGTCTGTCTGCAATTGCAGAGAGCTGGGATGCTTTTTCAGTTGTTCGCATAACATCCTCTGCCCATTTGACACCATTTTTATAGGCAATTACTTTAAGTTCACCGGGTTGGTAAACAACACTATCCCATTTCAAACGGTATTCAAATTCACCCTTTTTCTTTTTTCCGAGCGATTTGCCATTGAGGAAGAGTTCAGCTTCATCACCTGATGTATAAACATGCACAGGTGTGATCAGACCTTTTCTTTCGGGCCAGTTCCAGTGAGGAAGAATATGAGCCATTGGCAATTCTGGTCTCCATCTCGACTGATACAGATAAAAGCGGTCCTTTTTAAATCCCGCCAGATCCATAATTCCAAAATAACTGCTTCGTGAAGGAACCTCTTTTACACCTTGTTTCTCAAGCATTTTAAGTGTTTGCTTTATAACCCCATGAAGTTGGTTTGAGGCCTGTCATATCACCACTATATGGTGTTGGTTCACCGATATAGTCGAATCCTGTCCATACAAATTCGCCCATTGCAGCCGGAAATTTATCCAGAAGCGTCCATTGCTGATCAGGAGTGGTTGCCCATGCCGGGTAAGCAACATCATAAGACGTTATCTGAAAGATCCCTTTTCCGGGCAGATTATTGTCAAGGTCACCCTGTACAACCGGGAAAAAATATTCACCTCTGGAACTGACTGTTGAAGCTGATTCGGTTGAGATTAATCCAAGATTAGCATTGTCTTTCAGATGCAAAGAATGCTTCATATCTATAAAGACGATAATTAATCCCAAATACATCAAGTGTTTTCTGGAAACCATTTGTTCCTGACTCATCCTTGTCGCATCCGGACGTTACCGGCCTGGTATTGTCTTCCGATTTAACAATTGTCCTGAGACTTTCTGAGAGGTCAGGATTGTCTCTGATCAGGTACCTCATTTCCAATGCTCCACATAAATACTGAAGGATGATTACGGTCGCGACGGACCATTGCCTTGAGATCCTCATCATGCCAGGCATAAAAAAGCAGATTATAATCTTTTCTTTTCTTCGGGGTTCTCCAGGTGTCAAAAGCTTCTACCATTATCAGAAATCCCATTTTATCACAAAGATCAACCAGTTCCGGGGCAGGAGGATTGTGACTTGTCCTTATGGCATTGCAGCCCATCTCCTTCAGAATTTCAAGCTGCCGTGCAGCGGCACGAGTATTGAAAGCAGCGCCAAGCGCTCCAAGATCATGATGATTGCAGACACCCCTGACTTCAACTCTTTTTCCGTTGAGAAGAAAACCATCGCGTGCAGTAAAATTCAAAGTTCTGAAACCGAAATTGGTTTCATATCTGTCAGTAACATGTGTTGCCCTGCATTACAATAACTGTAACTCGGTAAAGTTCAGGTTTATTTATATCCCAAAGAACAGGATCTTTAACCGGAATATCCAACCTGAAAGTCATGATTTTTCATTCCCTCGATAGTTGCAGTAGCAACGATTGATTCAGCAACCGGAGTAGCTGAAGGTTCAAATTTATCATTCAGTTTATAAACCAAGGCTTTAACCGAAACAGGTACGGCATCACTTAAATGACTTTCAACTTCAGCCTGGACACTGAGTATTCCTCTGCTCTTTCCTTATCTCCGGAGTAGTGCAGAAAACACCATTATTTGCAATATGCAACTGTGACGTTTTTACCAGCCAGACATTCCTGATAGATGCCTGCTCCCGGGTACCATCTTGAATCCCAGTTCTTTGTATCGAGTCGTACAGCAATAATATTTTCCTTTCCGGTAATAATATAAGGTGTAAGATCGAGACGGAAAGATGTATATCCATAAGGCCATTCACCTACATATTTCCCGTTTAGCCATACTTTGGCATTTGCCATGGCTCCATCGAAATCGACATATATACGTTTCCCTTTATCATTGTCGCTGATGGTAAAATGTTTTCTGTACCATCCGATCCCTTTCCATGGTAACAGTCCGGTATTATTTTCCAGAGTATCGCTGAAGGGACCCTCAATTGCCCAGTCGTGGGGAAGATCCACTGACCTCCAGTTATTATCGTTGACTGCAGGGAGCTGAAGATTTTCAGGCTCCTTATCGGTTGCTACAGCTTCGTTGGAAGCATTAAAATATTTTACAAATTTCCAACCCTGGTTGAATGATTCGCGGATGCGAGGTGAATCCTGTGCCAGTAAAGAATCACTGATACAGATTGTTATCACAATCATCAGGAATGTTAAGACTGATATTCTTTTCATATAAAAGGTTTTTAGAAATTTTCTCTAAATTAGTTAATTCTACTATTTTCTCAATACCCTTGTTACAAGAGCATTCTCTTTACTTAAGACAAAAGATAAAAGCCCGCCTGAACGACTGAATTATTTACTAAATCTTTATTGAGACATTTGTTTAGTCGGGCAGGTAAAAGATAAAAGTAATTGCCTGTATCTTAATTTGCCTGTTGTCTTTTGTCTTTATACTTTTGTCTTTTATCTTAAAAAATCCTGTCAATGAAAAAAGCATCTATTTTATACTCTGTCTTAATTACCGGTATTATACTGGTCTTTCCGTTATCACTATCATCTCAAAAAATTGAATTTACCCATCAGGATACACTTCGGGGATCAATAACACCTGAGAGAGCCTGGTGGGACCTCAAGTATTATCATCTTGATATTAAAGTCAATCCTCTCTGATAGTTCAATTTACGGAACTAACACAGTATATATACAGGGTTCTCAAACCGGCTGCTCTGATGCAGATAGATCTTCAGGAGCCGATTGAGCCTTACAAAAGCAGAACAGAATAATAGGTCTCTTAACTTCAAAAGAGAAGGTAATGTATACTGGATTGAACTTGCTGAGAAGCAGGAGAAGGGAAAGATCTATTCTGTAGTTCTGACTTATGGAGGGAAACCCAGAGTATCGACAAGACCTCCCTGGGTCGGAGGTATTACCTGGAAGAAGGACAAAAACGGTTTGCCTTTTGTTGCCTCTTCCTGTCAGGGTGATGGTGCAAGTCTGTGGTGGCCATGCAAGGACCATATGTACGATGAACCTGATAGTATGCTGATAAGTGTGAATGTACCTGGAAACCTTATGGATGTTTCAAACGGAAGACTGAGAAGTGTTGTAAAGCAGAAGAATAAAACAAAAACATACAACTGGTTTGTTGCTAACCCGATTAATAATTACGGAGTAAATATCAATATTGGTGATTATGTGCACTTTTCTGAAATTTATAATGGTGAAAAGGGACCTCTTGATTGCGATTATTATGTTCTGAAGGAAGATCTTGAGAAGGCAAAGACTGCAATTTAAACAGGTACCAATGATGCTGGCAGCTTTTGAGCATTGGTTCGGTCCGTATCCATTCTATGAAGACGGATACAAACTTGTTGAGGCACCTTATCTTGGAATGGAGCATCAGAGTTCGGTGACCTATGGCAATGGATTTAAGAATGGCTACAGGGGAACCGATCTGAGCAATAGCGGATGGGGATTAAAATTCGATTTTATCATCATTCACGAATCGGCTCATGAATGGTTTGCTAACAGTATTACATATGAAGATATTGCCGATATGTGGGTACATGAGAGCTTTGGAAATTATGCAGAGAATCTCTATGTCGAGTATTATTATGGAAAAGAAGCCGGAAGCGAATATGTGCTGGGTACACGGGCGAATATTTTGAATGACAGACCAATAATTGGATTTTATAATGTAAATAATGAAGGTTCGCATGATATGTACTATAAGGGAGGCAATATGCTTCATACTCTGCGTCAGATAGTTAATGATGATGAGAAATGGAGAGCTATTCTGCGTGGTCTGAATAATGATTTTTATCATAAGGTTGTAAAAGGTTCTCAGATTGAGAATTATTTGAGTGAGAAAACCGGCATTAACCTGAAACCATTTTTTGACCAGTACCTGAGAGATGTAAGAATTCCTGTATTTGAATATTTTGTAAAAGGTAATAATCTGACCTTCAGATGGAACAACTGTGTTGCAGGATTTAATATGCCGCTTAAAATTTTTGTATCAGGAAAGGAGAAATCAATCAATCCAAAGACCGGTTTCACAACAATAAAACTTGATATTGAGAATGCAGTTATTAAGGTCGATCCGGGGTATTATGTTGCAACACTTAATATTACCGGAAAATAATGAGACAAGAGAATAGAAGAAAAGAAATTAACCACGGAGGACACAGAGTAATACGGATTAAAACCACGGCCTGACTCCGCGTAACTCCGTGCACTCCGTGGTTAAAAAGCTCTTTGTGAACCTTTATGTGATCCTTCGTGTACCTTAGTGGTAAAAAAAATCATTTAACCACCAAGGGACACAAAGGCAAAAACAAAGTATCACAGAGTGAAAGTGGACTAATTAAGGTTTTATCAGTATCGGTTTGCCGAATCCTATCTTTTCAAGTGGTTTCAGCTGGGTTGTTGCATCACCCACAATCACATAAAACATCTTATCCGGTATAATATACTTATCAGTAATTGCTTTATGCTCTTCAATTGTCATATTCTTAATTACATTTTCTTCTTCCATAATATAATTATCAGGAAGTCCGTATTTAGACATTGTCGATAGCATCTCCACCAGCGATCCATTTGTTTCGAACCTTAAGGCATTAGAGAGAATCATGCAGTCTTTAATGAACTGAAGGTCCTTTTCATTAATTCCATTGCGATATTTCTCCATCTCATCCCTGATTATTTTAACTGTTTCGAAAGTCGCGTCTGATCTGACACTGGTAGCAGCAACAAACGGAGCTTTGGCCTTCATTTCCTGGAAATAGCTTGAGGCGCCATAAGTAAATCCCTTCTCTTCACGAAGGATCTGGTTCAGAATACTGGTAAATGCTCCGCCGAGCCTGTAGTTCACAAAGTCAGCTTTAACATAATCAGGATCGTTTCTGGACAAGGCAAGATATCCTGCATATATTACCGACTGCCTCGACCCCGGTATATCAACAAAATATATCCGGGATTTATCCGGGTTCTGAGGAACCTGGTAAGTATTCCATTTAACCTCTTTAGATTTCCATTCAGTCTCGAAAGGCTTAAGAGCATCAAGGACCTGTTCTTTTGAAACATTGCCTGCAACAAGAATTCTTGAAATGCCTGGTGAAAAATTCCTGTCATAATAACTCTTTAAATCGGCCATTGTTATCTTGCCGATAGATTCTTTTGTACCCCTGGTATTATAGCCGAAGATATTATCCGTGCCGTAAAGCAGTTTGTAAAACAAAAGGCTGGCAACGCTTCTGGGCTGTGCTTCTGACTGTATAATGCTGTTTTTTGTTCTTGTCTGCGCCATCGAAAATTCTGCAGTGTCCCAGCGTGGTTCCAGGAGCATCTCTTTAAGAAGCTTTGCTGTTTTTTCAAAATTTCTCGAAAGAGCGCTTGCTGTAATTGACATTTCTTCACGTCCTGCATACATGTTAATACTTGAGCCAAGTAATTCTGTTTGTTCTTCCAGTTCCTCCGGTGTAAGGTTTTTGGTTCCCTGAGGAAGCACACTTGCTAACCATACTAGCTACTCCGGGGAGGTCAGTATTATCCTGAAATACTCCGCCATCGATTACAAGACTAAACTCAACCAGAGGCAATTCAGTGTTTTGAATTCCATAAACCTGTAATACCATTGGCCAGAGTTGCTTTCCATACCAGTGGGACTTTAACTTCGGGCGCTTTTCCGGCAGGAGGTTCGACTGTTCTGTCTATGGTTGATGGTGATTTCACAATTTTTTCATTACCGGTGCCGGCAATCTCTACCTGGCTTGCTTCCTTTATGTTCTCCTCTTTCACACCTGCAGGTACAGAGCCATCAGCAATCATATCGGTCTTCCCCTTTGGAACGAAACTGGTTACAATATGCGGTTTATTCTTAATGTATTTCTCGTAAGCCGATTTTACATCATTCAGTGTAACAGCTTTAATGTTTTCAATATCTTTTTCGATATATCCGGGATCATTGAGAAAGGTGTTGTAGATGGCGAGCTGGAATGATTTACCCAGGACGCTGTTGATTCCTTCGTAGAAACTCTTTTCGCTTGAAGCCTTAACTCTCTCAATATCCTTTTCTGTTATTCCATCCTTTTCAAAACGGGCAAAACTTTCATAGACAGCATCTTCAATCTCTTTGAGTGATTTCCCTTCGTTGGCTCTGATTGTAATAGTGAACTCACCAGCCAGCTCACTTGAATTGTTATAAGCAGAAGTTCTTGATGTAAGTTTCTTCTCTTTAACCAGAACTTTGTATAATGGCGCTTTTTTACCATCTGCGAGAATTTTAGCCAGGAAATCAAGGGCATAGGTATCTTTCTGATAGGACTGCGGTGCAGGCCATACGAGGGTTATCTCAGGGACATTCGCAAAATTATCTTCGTGGAAAAGTTTTTTTGTCTTTTCAAGTGTTGGTATCTGAGCGCTGCGCGAGGCAACTTCCCCATGTGATTTTATCTCGCCGAAATATTTGTTTATCATCATCTTAACCGAGTCTGAATTGAAATCTCCGGCTAAGCACCAGTGTAGCATTGTTAGGTCCGTAGAAATGTCCATAATATGCTTTTACATCATCCAGAGAAGCATTTTTCAGATCAGCCATCTCACCGATCACTTCCCAGTTATATGGATGAACAGAAGGATAGAGGTTTTTATCTATAACATACTCAGTGAATCCATAAGGCGAATTATCCTCGCTACTGTCTCTTTTCATTGGTGACAACGTTCTGCTGAACAGCAAGTGAGTGTTGTGTAATGGAGTTTATAAAAAATCCCATCCTGTCTGATTCCAGCCATAAAACTTTTTCCAGGGCATTCTTAGGAAACATCTCATAGTAAGTTGTTATATCACGGTTAGTAAAACCATTATTGGTTCCACCTACACCTTCAATGATCTTATCAAAAGTTCCGGTCGGAACATTCTCTGAACCACCGAACAGCAGATGCTCAAAGAGATGGGCAAATCCGGTTTTACCCGGAGTTTCCCTGCTGGAGCCTACATGGTACATTATTGCATAGGAAATCATTGGATCGGAATGATCGGTATGAAGTATCACCTGAAGTCCGTTTGGCATGATATATTTCTCATAGCTGATTTTAAGTTTGTCTGTCTGAGGTTGTGGAGCTCTGGAGCATGATATACCGAAAACAACTACGGTCAGTATAGCAAAGAATCTGAAGAATTTAGGGGTCTTATTCATAATGAATGGATTAAAGTTTAGAAGATATTTTCAGGAATACATTTTGTTAAATTATTGATTACATCACTAATTAGGAGTAATTCAAAATTAAACAATTTTTGTTTCCATTGAATATGCTGAGGACTATTTGGCGACAATTATGCGTATATTTCCTGAGCATTTAATGATAGTTTGATATGAAAAGAGTATCGTTGCTATTTATTTTCTTGTGGTTCACTTATTTTGCGATATCACAGGATAAAATATCCGAATATCAAAAACTTGCCAGAGATATATTCAAAGAGCTGATAGAGATAAATACAACTTCCGGTTACGGCAGTACTAAAGCAGCAGAGGCAATGGCTGCAAGACTTATATCTGCCGGTTTTTCTGCCAGCGACATTCTGGTTATCGGGCCCGACCAGCAGCACAGGAACCTTGTATTTCGTTTCAGGGGGAAAGGGAAATCAAAGCCTGTTTTATTCATCTGCCATTTGGATGTGGTTGAAGCTCTTCGTAAGGACTGGTCAGTTGATCCTTTCACATTTCTGGAAAAAGACGGGTACTTCTATGGTCGCGGTACAACTGATGTTAAGAACGAAGACGCCAGCCTGATAGCAAATGTCATCAGGCTAAAAAAAGAAGGATATATACCAAACCGTGATATTATTATTGCGCTGACTGCAGATGAAGAAATGGGCAACGCAAATGGGGTTAACTGGCTCATAACAAATCACAGAGAATTAATTGATGCAGATTTCTGTATAAATCCTGATGGCGGCGGCGGAGACTCGAAAAATGGGAAACCTGTTACAATAGCGATTCAAACCAGCGAAAAAATCTATGTTTCTTTCAGGCTCGAAGTGAAGAACAACGGTGGTCACAGCTCCCTGCCAGTTAAAGATAACGCAATTTACAGACTCTCCTCCGGCCTTATCCGTCTGGGCTGCTATGATTTTCCTGTCAGGCTCAACGAAACAACTCACAATTATTTTGAAAAAATCGCAGACGGTGAATCAGGTCAGTTAAAATCGGATATACTTGCTCTGTTAAAGACTCCTCCCGACACAGCAGCTGCCCGACGGGTTGGAGCTTCATCGGCCTACTATAATGCAATGATGTGTACTACCTGTGTTGCCACTATGATGAGTGCCGGACATGCAGAGAATGCCCTCCCCCAGACAGCGCAGGCAACAATAAACTGTCGATTGCTCCCTGATGATACTCCTGAAAATGTTACGTCGGTACTGAAAACTGTTCTGGCAGATAATCAGATATCTGTTACACGTACCTAATTCCTCATTCACTGCACCTTTGTCACCCTTACGAGATGATGTTACCGGACCGGTGAATAAAATTTCTTCAGCTATGTGGCCGGGTGTAAATGTATCCCCGATAATGTCAACTGGTGCTACAGATGGTAAATATCTGCGCATGACAGGGAATTCCGGTTTACGGTGTCTCAGGAATGTTTGGTAGATATGGATGATGTCCGTGCACATGGGAAAGATGAAAGAATAGGAGTTAAAGAATTTTATGATGGAGTTGAGTTTATGTACAGGTTTATGAAAGCTCTTATCCTCAGAATAATAAACCTTTTTATAGCACCTGAACATGAAAACATTTGATAAACTGCGATTCAATAAATAAAAAGAAATCCCCGGAATAATTTTCCGGGGATTTCTTATGTCACTTTTAAAGATCAAAATCGTATTCTGATCGTTCGATTCTCTTTAAACAGGTCGGATATTATTTCATATCCTTGTTCTGGAAGTTAAAAGATATACTTCTTTTCACACCATCTTTTTCGACTGTAAGTCTGAAATGCTGTTCTACACTTTTCGTATCATTGTCGTGATAAAACCTGATCAACTCCTTGTCTCCAACTACTTTCCAGTCTTTGTACTGACTCTTGGCAAGTGCTTCCTGAATATTGGCAGGCATAGCAACATTGTTAGCAAGCTCTCTGCTTTCGACCAGCTCTCCCTTTTGCAGAATAGACGGCAAATAAATCATGACCTTGTTTATTCTTCATAGTAACTTCATAGCGATCGAGCGCAATATCAGATGCTCCAACGTCATAAACCCAGCCATATTCCTTTAGAGCGTAAGGAAACCTGGACCATGTTGCAGAATTACTCAGAGTCAAACTGAGTCTGAGCTGCCTTAACAACTGCTGGAGGTACCTGTTCCTTAGTAATAGTAGCATTTACAACCGGCACCACGATCATTAGCATTATAATCATGATCAATCTGTGCCAGTAGCGGGAAAATAAGTCCCGAAAACACCAAGAAATGAAACCAAAAACTTTTTCATAATGTTAAAAAATTTAATTATTAAAATATTTTATATAGTAATAACAATTCTGTTGAATAAATGTTTAACTAAGCATGTTTTTTATTTTTTAAATTAATTACTGCTTCTTACCTAATTCCCCATTACCTAATAACTTCCTTTCTATTTTCTTTATCACTTTTTGTCGGTTTTTTCAACAGACTTTCTATATTTGCGTCTTACCTTCCTAATCAATACATTTTTAATGATTTATGATTATATAGTAATTGGTTCAGGATTCGGTGGCAGCGTTGCCGGACTGCGTCTTGTTGAGAAAGGGTATACTGTTCTTATTCTTGAACAGGGAAAACGCTACAATCCTGGTGATTTTCCAAAAACAAACTGGAATATTCCAAAATATCTCTGGGTTCCGGCACTCAGATTTTTCGGATTTCAAAAATTATCATTTTATCCTACTGCCAGTATTCTTAGCGGAACAGGTGTTGGAGGCGGAAGCCTTGTATATGCAAATACATTATATTATTCCTCCTGATGAATTTTTCAGAAACTCTTCCTGGTATCGCTTCGGTGACTGGAAAAAAATACTGGAGCCTTTTTATGACAGGGCTTCATTCATGCTTGGGAGAAAAAAATATTCGAAACTGAATACCGAAGACAAGATTCTTGAAGAAGTTTCAAAAGAGATGAATGCTCATGATACATTTGATACTGTTCATGTAGGTGTTAATATTGATGGATCAGAACAAGAATCGGATCCCTATTTCAACGGACTGGGTCCGCTTCGAAAAGGATGTATTGAATGTGCAGGATGCATGGTAGGATGCAGGGAGAATGCAAAAAACACCCTTGACAGAAACTATTTATGGTTTGCAGAAAAAATGGGATTGGAGATACTTCCCGGAACGAAAGCAGAAAAAATATCCTGTCATGATAACCTATATCATATTGAAACAAAACGGATAACCTCATTCTTCAAAGGGAGAAAAACAGTTTTCAGGGCAAAAGGAATAATTGTTGCTGCAGGTGCACTGGGAACACTGGAACTTTTGCTAAAACAGAAGTACAAATATAATACACTTTCATCTTTGTCAGACAAGCTTGGATTTGAATTAAGAACCAATGCCGAAACTCTATGTGCTGTTTCAGGTGGCTTTGAAAAACTTAATAATGGTCTGGCAATAACATCTGTATTCAGTCCCGATCCACATACTCATGTTGAGATCGTAAAATATCCTGATAAATCAAATGCAATGAAATGGTTTTTCGGTCTTTCAGTTGAAGGAGCAGATACATCACTTAAGAGGACATGGAAACTCTTCGTAAGAACCATTACTCATCCACTTCTGTTCCTGAAAACGGTTTTTAACTTTAGCTGGTCGTCCAAAACCGTGATATTCCTTGTTATGCAATCAACAGATAATGCCATGAAGATGATCTGGAAAAAGAATTTGTTTGGTGGTAAAATGAAGATCGATAACAGCGGACACAAAAAAGTACCTGCTTTTATTCCGGTAGGACAGGAGGTAATGGAACGTTATGCAAGAAAGGTATCAGGGATACCACAGAATATTCTGCTTGAAGTGTTTTTCAACCGGCCCACTACTGCTCATATTCTTGGAGGATGTCCGATGTCAGAAACTACTGAAACAGGTGTTGTGGATAAAAATCTGAAAGTACATGGATATCCCAATTTCTATATTACCGACGGTTCAGTGATACAGGGTAATATAGGTGTAAATCCCAGCCTGACAATTACTGCAATGGCAGAGTATTGCATGAACAATATTCCTCCAAAAGAAGGTGCAGATGTTAAAGAAATTTCTAAACAATTAATACTTCTTGAAAACGAATGGAAAAAGAAGAGATCAGTTCAATAATTGAAGCTCAACGAAAATTTTTTGCCACAGGTAAAACATTAAATATCAGATTACAGGCTTGATATTCTGAAAAAGTTGCGCTCTCTCATACTACTTCATGAACAGGATATTGTTGATGCTTTATGGAAAGATTTTCACAAACCTGAGTTTGAGGTAATTGCCACCGAAACGAGATTTGTAATAAAAGAATTGAACTTTACCATACGCAATCTGAGAAAATGGGCCAGAGTCAGAAGAGTGAGAACTCCTATAGTACATTTTCTTTCACATAGTTATATTACTCCTCAACCATATGGTCAGGTACTGGTGCTTTCACCATGGAACTTTCCGTTTCAGCTTGCTTTTATGCCTCTGGTGGGCGCCCTGGCAGCAGGCAATTGTGTGATTCTTAAAGTTTCAAGTCAGGTCCCCAATATAGCACAGGTGATGGAAAAAATCCTGAGCCAGTTACCTGTGGAGCTGGTCTGCATGATTCATGGTGATCATACAATAAGTGACTATCTTCTTGACCAGAAGTTCGATTATATATTCTTTACAGGTAGCCCCGGAGTAGGAAAACATGTGATGCAAAAAGCAGCTGAAAATCTCACTCCGTTGTCACTTGAACTGGGAGGAAAAAATCCATGTGTTGTGGCGGCCGATGCCAGACTTGATTTTGCTGCAAAAAGAATCGCCTGGGGGAAATTGATTAATTGCGGACAAACCTGTGTAAGTCCCGATTACCTGTTGATTGATAAAAAGGTGAAGGATAAGTTCCTTGAGCTTATTTCAAAGGAGATCAGGTTGTTCTATGGTGCCAACCCGGCAGAATAGTGATGATTTTGCAAGAGTTATAAGTTCTGAAAATGTAAACAGACTTGCAGCGACTTATGAAGAACGGTCAGATAGTAACAGGAGGCAGTTACTGATCCAGGATCCAGATATGTTGCTCCTACAATCATTAAAGATGTAAAACCCGGTGATCCGATAATGCAGGAAGAGATCTTTGGTCCGGTTCTTCCTGTAATTGACTTTGAAGAATTCGATGAGGTATATGGCATTATTGAACAGAATCCAAAACCTCTGGCTACCTATATTTTTTCACGGAATAAAAAACTTATTCGTGAGTTCATGAAAAAAACAAGATCGGGCAATGCATGTGTTAATGAGACTGTTATGCAGATTGCATCTCCTTATCTGCCTTATGGTGGAGTTGGAAGCAGCGGTATAGGCAGGTATCATGGGAAGAAGTCATTTGAAACATTTTCGAATCTGCGATCGGTACTGGTAAAATCTAATCTCCTGGATATCCCGATCAGATACCCTCCTTACTCAAAGCTAAAAGCTAAAATTATTTGTTTTTTTATGAGATAGTTGATTACTTTTCCCTTCCAGGGTGTTTTGTATTATGCATTTCCTTTTGTTCCTGCTTTGCGGGATGTTGTCACTTCGTTCCTCCACTTTCTCCTTTTGTCTTTTATCTTGTTTAACCCATCACCGGGTACTGTTTATTGCAATATTCGTCGATCTAGACCATTCCTCTGCTAACCAGCCTGTCGTGTTCCCATGTTGAGTAATCTTTCGGAGGTTCTATTCTATCCAGTTCAGGTTTAAGTTCAAGTCGGGCTACACTTGCCTTACAGCCTGTGACACACAAGCCACAACCAATACATTTTGCACGGTTCACTACCGAGATTTCATTTTCTGCAACAATTGCATGCATCTGGCATCGTTTGATGCAGGTTCCGCATCCTGTACATTTTTCAGGATCTATAACTGAATAGTAGTTTGCCGCAGCAACGGATTTCTCAATGCCAAATTCATTAATACCCCTTAAAATACCGCAACAGCATCCACAGCAGTTGCAAATATAAAATATACCCTGAGCTACATTTCTGGAAGTATGAACAAGTCCGATCTTTTCGGTTTTGTCAAGAATTGCGAGAGCTTCATCCTTTGTAATAAATGGTGCAACAGGAGGATCAGAGGATTCCGAACCTCTATAAAATATCAGCTCAACATTCAGAGGAAACGTACATCGCCTTGTTTGTTCAAGATCCTGTTGAGTACGACAGATACAATTATTTACTCTGAAGGTATTACATGACAAGAGGAGTTCGCGGAGTTTGTCGTATGGAAGAATCCATTCAGATTTAACAGCGCTTTGTGCAGGGATAACCCTGTGGATTGTAGGTTGAGGTCTCATTATTTCAGCTCCACCCTGATGGAAATACTCTTCAACCAGGTGTGCCAGTTCATGATCCATCCGGGGAAGCTGACTCTCATAAATACCGACAATAAATGGAGCCAGCCTGTAAACACCTTTGTTCGCATCTCCCCACACGAAACCTCTTTCCAGCATGTTCTTAAGTCTGCTAGCTGTTTCTTCAGAAAATAGCCCGACACGTTTTGCGATAGTATCTACAGGTTCCATGGTAATGGTCAGCTGACCTGCAAGGTTGGCTTCTTCGGGTAGGAAGATCTTTTTCAGCAATGTGATTTCAATGTTTGACTTCGTTCTGGGAAATGAATTGGGCAGCTTATTTAATGAGTCAGCAAGCCGTTCGTATGAACTATTTATAGCATCCTGATCCTGAGAAAAACCTGTAATTCCTGGTAAAGCGATTGTAATTCCTGCAAGAGCAGTCGTTTTGAGGAACTCACGTCTCTTTAAATAAAATTTTCGGGGTAATGTCTTAAGCATTTTTTTGTCCTTTTGTAACATCAAAATTATGAAACATAATTATTCAAAGCAAGAAAAGTTATTTTCATATAAAGTTAGATTTCGCACAACTAATTTATAGATAATAGCATGTGATATTTATGAAAAGAGTTGTAATTTTAAAATGTCAAAATGGGATATCTTAAATCAGAATGCAGATCAGATCAACATTTAATGTCAATTATTTATTACTAAAACCATGAAGAAATGAAATCGACAATTTTATTTTGGATTCCACGGATTTTAACTATTCTTTCGATTCTGTTTATGGCGATGTTCTCATTGGATTCCTTTGGAGGAAATGAAACCTTCGGTGCTAAAATGCTGGGATTCCTTATTCATAACATCCCGGTCCTGATTTTAATCGCAATTTTAATTATTGCCTGGAAATGGGAAGTTGCAGGAGGCATTCTTTTTATACTGGCATCAATTGTTGGTTTTATTTATTTTCATTCTTTTTCAGGAAATCCGGGTTCCCTTATTGTTATTGCTCCGTTTTTAATCGTAGGTATTTTATTTATCTTACATTCTGTCTTATATGGAAGAGCTCCGGTGAGGAAGTGAATGAATCTATTTAGTTTATTTTTTATTGTTTTGATGGTTTTTCTATTAATTCTTCAACAATCCTGATCGAATCCGAAATGCATTTTTCACAAATAGTCTCAAACAGATTGTTTTCTTTGGCATAGCGTTGTCCTTCTTCTGTTTTTAGATCACTTTTCAATAATGACATACAATCGGTGGAGCCATTGATTTGTTTAAATTTCCCGCTGAATTTTTGTATCATCGAATAGGTTTGCTCTTTTCTGTCATTGTTCTCAGAAAACCTGCCACAGTTATAAATACCAAGAACCATATATGATCCGGTAACTGCCCCGCAAGTTTCCTGAAGTCGGCCCATTCCTCCTCCAAATCCACATGAAACAGTTAATGCCAGATCATTATCGAACTTCAGTTTATCTGAATAGGCTGTTAATACCGCCTGTGCGCAATTCAGGCCGGCTTTGAATGAAGTTATTGCTTTTTCTTCCGCTGATTTCATATTATTGATTTTTTTCTTTAAAGATATTATAATCTTTAAAATAATGACATAGCCACTTTTAATGCAAAAAAGTCACATCACCCACCTTATCAAAATAGTTTCCATCTATAAACCTGCCCTTTACTTTCCACACATAGACCCCCTCAAGAGCCAGATTTCCATTTCCGAAATATCCATCCCAACCCTTCTGTAAATCATTACTCTCGTAAATAAGTACTCCCCAACGGTTGAATATCTGCAGTTTATATTCTATTATATTTTCAAAATGTGGTCTGAATACTCCATCGTCTACTCTGCCTTCCTGCCAGTATCCTCCTGTAGGGCCGGTCCTGTTCCAGACAAAAGCATTTGGAAATTCAATTTTTCCTGTTTTAAAGCTTACATTAACCGGTGTTGAAAAAGTTGAAGAATCTACGCATCCGTCTTTTGATGTCACTACCAATGTAATATTAAAGGTACCTTCCGATTCATATTTGTGCCAGGGATTTTCTTCTGTGGAAGTAGTTCCGTCACCGAACTTCCATAATCGAAGTTCATCGTAATATGAATAGTTGGAGAAAACGACAATCTGAGAGTTATTTGTTACCTCGGTGGGATATACATTGAAAACAGCAACAGGATTCTGATATACAGTAATTATAACTGTATGAATCGATTGTCCTGCAATATTTGTCACAGTCAGGGATACTATATAATTACCGGGAGTGTAATAAGTATGAGACGGATTTCTCTCCACTGAAAATACTTTATCACCAAAATCCCATAGATAAGATTCTCCGTTGATACTGTTATTGACGAAACTGGACATCTTAGCGGAGAACATCCTGACTGTATCAGGTTCAAAGATTGCTACAGGAAGCGGAGGCATTATCACCTTGATATGAATGGTGTCGGTTCCCATACAGCCAAATCTGTCAGGAATTGTCTGATATTGTATAACATGAGTTCCAAGGCCTGCGGCGCTTGGCTTAAAAACACTGCCTGTCATACCATCTCCTGAGAATATGCCACCGGCCGGTGTTGCAGTTAATGTTTGCGAAGGACTGTTGATAAAGAATGTTCCGGCAGGATTTATATTAACCACCGGAACGGGCATCACGGAAATCGTTATCTGGTCAGCATCACTGCATCCGTTGATACTTGTAATTGTGTAATTAACGACATGGTTTCCGACACCTGTCACAGCAGGATCAAAAATATTGTTTGAGACAGCCCCCGACCATACACCTCCCGGATCTTTTGAAACTAAGGTAATGGCCGGATTATTAACACACATAGTATCTACAGGAGTTATTGTTGCATCCGGAACAGACATTACAGTAACAGATATCTGATCGGCAGCGGAGCATCCGTTGACATTTGTAATGGTGTAATTAATTGTATGTGTTCCGATACCGGCAAGCAAGGGATCGAAAAGGTTTCCCGTAACTCCTGGTCCTGACCAGATACCGCCAGGGTCATGTGCAGATCAAAGTAACTTTTGAACCGTTAATACATAAATTATTTACGGGAGTTATTGTGGCATCAGGTTTTGCCACAACGATTATTGTTATCTGATCTGTAGCGCTGCAGTTTGCATTAACAATAGTATAATTAATGACATGACTTCCTGCACCGGCAACGGCCGGATCAAATATATTTCCGGTAATCCCTGGTCCGGTCCATGTTCCGCCCGGATCATGTGCAGTTAATGTAACAACCGGACTATTTATACACAAGGTACCTACAGGAGTAATGGTTGCATCGGGAGCCGGATCAACAGTTATTGTTATCTGATCAGAACTGCTGCAACCGTTTATATTAGTAATACTGTAAGTTATTATATGATTTCCGATGCCGGCAACAGCCGGATCAAATGTATTTCCCACAATGCCGGCACCTGTCCATGTTCCTCCTGGATCATGTGCTGTCAGTGTAAATACCTGATCATTAAAACAAACGATGCCTGCAGGAGTGATAGTTGCATCTGGCATTGGAAAAACAGTTATAGTTATCTGATCACTATCGCTGCAACCACTTGCAGTAGTTATAGTGTAGGTAATAATATGAGTTCCCGGACCTGCTGCTGCAGGATCAAATATATTTCCTGTAACACCGGGACCTGACCAGATTCCTCCGGGATCGTGTGCTGTTAAAGTGACCTGAGGAGCATTAAGGCATAAATTGGCTACAGGATTTATTGTTGCATCGGGATATGGAACGATGAGTATTATTGCAGTTGTTGTTACAGGAGGATGGTCACCGTTTACACGGATCTGCAGGAGGTCCCGGAATATTTGGATCATCATAAGGATTGCAATAATTCCAGTTTCTTAAAGTAACCTGAAAATATTGCCCGAGCAGTTTATCATTGGCCACATTTATCAGATCGGATAACACACCTGAACCTGTTACCGGGCCTGGTAAAGTTATAACCGGAGTTGTATAAGGAAAAACTCGTGGAGTTCCATTTATTGTTACCGGGATTCCTGTCATTGTTATGTCGGTTCCATAAATCCATTGAACCCATCTGGTAAAGAGATTCGGTACATCCATCTTCCTGAGGTGGTACACAGTTAAACTGCGTAAGATCCTGAAAACGAACATTATCACCATTTCCAATACATATCGGATAGACAGTAGGATTGATATGCATATGTCCGCCATTATGATCATCATCATCCCACACAGTAACTATCTGTTGCTGAGAAGAGGAGGAGCAGAGTACCCCATTGACTACCAATGTTGCCTGAGGATGATAATTACAGACAGTTCCGGCAGAAGTATAAATGTGTGTGACAGTTGACTGGAATATGCCCGGGCCCGTATTAACAGTGGTAGCAGTTTGAGTGGATCCGTCATCCCAGTCATAAAATATCTGAACCGGTGTGCCTCCGTCGTTCACCCCGGTATAAGTTACATTCCAGGACGCAGTAACAGGAGAGCAAAGTTTATCAGGAGTCATGTTATTGGCTTTAGCTAAAATAGCACAACTCTGGCTAAGAATTCTAGTCGATAATAATATTAAACATAAAAATGATAAAAACTTTTTCATTTATTATGCTACGTAATATTTGTATATCAATTCCCCATCCAGAGGTCAGACTCCATGATTATTTTCAAAATCATGAAGGGTAATCGAAGTACAAAAGGCTAAACAACACCTCATTAATTAGCAAATTTACTCTTTTTTCTTCTTGATAGGTGAATAGTTAAACGATCAGATTGAAACAGGATGTTACAGAATAAATTGAACACAGGTATTTTTGACCATTTTTGAGAATCTGATATATCCTCTCGGGATTCACAGGTTGAGAATGAATTCCGTTTCTTGTTCTAAATACCTGCCAAAAACACGGACTTTATTTCCAATATTTTTTATCGTGGATTTTTTGAGGGGTCTGAAAAAATTAACTGAAACAGTTACTTTTTTCTTTTGAAAAGTTCTTTTCCAGATACCTGCAACTTGTCCATTTACAACGATTGTCGGATAAAAAATGCCATTATTAGAAACAGTTTTCTTATTGCTGACTTCTGAAAGTGAACTGCTACGATCCCTGTAACTTATCAGGAACTCATCATATGCAGGTAATAAGTGAACAGATCCCTTTTGCCGATGATTGCTTCCGAAAATGAATTTGGAATCAGGTATTTTTTAGAAGCCATAGTCTACAGAAATGAAATCTGATTTGATGAGATCCATTGCTTTGCGGGCATCCTGTAACTGTAAGATTTGACCACCATATAAAATCCTCAAGAGTTGCCGGGCAGCGACTATTAAAATACCTTTTAGCAAGTTCAGCAAGTGATTCATCCCTCGAGAATTCTTTTTTATGAGGGACCCTTTCGTGAAGCAGCGCATAAGTAAGTTTATTCTCTTTAATTGGTCCGCTACACACAATTCCATCCATTTCAGAACGAAACAGTATATGACTGAGCCTGTTATCGTCTGTCCTGATTCCGGCTTTGTGAAACTCATCTGCCAGTTCATCGCGGGTTAAGTATATTTCTTTTGAAAGCGTTTTTTCAATTATGGAGTTGGTTTTTGTTATCACAGATTCAGACAGTTCCAGTTGTTTGTGTCTTGTTGCTAATGAAGATTTTATTTTTGGTGCTGATAACTGAAGCATCCAGTGAATATCATCCGCAGCGACAAAATGCCAGGTAGGACGCAATACATGAATACGCAGTATTTCACCATTATTAATAGAAGACTCCACTTTTCTGTCAGTCGTTCCAGCCAACCTGGCTCCAATTGCCCATTTTGCCATTGCATAATCCTGAGCCTGCATTGCGCCCATCCATTTCACAATTTCCGGTGCAGTTTTAAATTCAGAAGAGGCAATTTTTTGACTGATGAGTCGGATCTTTGAAATTTGATTGTATTTTATTTCCAAAATTCTAAGTATTTGAGTTAATTTGCGGCCACATCCGGCCCGTAGCTCAGCTGGCAGAGCACGTGACTCTTAATCATGGGGTCGAGGGTTCGATTCCCTCCGGGCCGACTAATATTTTGATTCGACGTATTTTTGAAGTTGTCCAGGATGGATTGCCATCCTCTTTTTGCATCTCAGAGATTCTCATTTTCAGCATCAAACGATTCAACCACTTTGTTCCTTTTCCATGACGAGCAAATGTGATAACAACTTTCCTTCCGTCGGGAATGCTATATTCAATTGCTTTATGTCTGATTACTCTGGTGTATACACCTTCGAAGTCGAAACCGGCACTCCCATCTTTTGAAGCCATTTTCGTTTTAAACTTGCCATTCACTTTCAGGTCATTCTCTGCATAGGGAGCATGCCAGTCATCTGAAGCAAAACACCATTTAGTGATATGACCGGGTTCGTCCAATAACTCCATACTTTTCTATCGGCGCCATAACTGTCGTTTCAACAGTTATTATCTTATTTTTCACCGTTTCCATTCTTTAGTAAATTGAATTTATTTATGAAAAATAAAACACAGAAATTATATCATTGTTCAAAAGACACCCTTTGCCCTAGGCCACATGCCTCACGCCTCATAATATTATTGCATCGTTATTTTAATTACCTAAATTTGGTATTATCCGGAAAAGATGTAAAAGATCTGAGCCGATCCGATACATCAGGAACCGGTAACTCATCTGATTTATAACTTATTAAATAATTGGAGGTATACTTATGAAAACACGAAGTTCTTTTTCAGTTTTGATCTTTTTTGTCATTATTGCCATCGGTTTAGCCATCGCATATTCCGGAAATAGTCAATTGGCTGGTACAGGTACTATGGTGATTGGAGTAATTACTTTTCTCATTGCCATTATTGTCTCATCAGCAATAAAGATAGCTGATCAGTGGGAAAAAGCAGTTGTATTAAGGCTGGGACGATTCCAGTCGCTCAGGGGACCTGGTCTTTTTTTTATAATTCCAATCATTGATAATGTTGCATACTGGATCGATAACCGAGTGATAACAACATCATTTACTGCTGAAAAAACTCTTACAAAAGATACTGTCCCTGTTGATGTTGATGCAGTTCTTTTCTGGAAGGTACTTGATGCCAAGAAAGCTGCACTTGAAATAGCTGAATACAGAAATGCCATTAACTGGGCTTCTCAGACAGCATTACGTGACGTCATCGGTAAGACCATGCTGTCGGAGATGCTTGAGGGGAGAGATAAAATGAGTGAACAGCTTCAGAAGATCATTGACGACCGTACCGAACCCTGGGGTATAAATGTGATCTCTGTTGAGGTTAAAGATGTTCTTATCCCTGCTTCCCTGCAGGATGCTATGTCGATGCAGGCACAGGCTGAAAGGGAACGCCAGGCAAGAGTGATCCTTGGTGATTCAGAAAGGCAGGTAGCCGAAAAGTTCGGAGAAGCTGCCAAAACATACGCTGATAATCCTACTGCTCTTCATCTAAGGGCAATGAATATGTTATATGAAGGATTAAAGACAAACTCCACCATTGTAATTGTCCCAAGCTCAGCACTTGAAACCATGCAACTCGGCGGGCTGGCCGGTATGACGGCATTAACTATGGGTCTCACACCGGGAGGAGAGAAGAAAGGATCGGAATCACCATAAAACGAAGTAAAACTTTCAGACTTTCTTATTGTCTTGCAGTCCTGCGGTCCTGCGGTCGTGCGGTCCTGCAGACTCTATAGGCGGAGTTTAATTATTGTTTTACCTCTGTGCCGTTGTGCCTCTTGCGCCGTTGTGCACTGTTGTGCCTTTCATATTTAAATGAACTTTCATGTTTATCCGATGTTATTCTGTACTGAAAGGTAAAACAGGGGCAAATTCTAAGAAGCCTTATAACTTATGCAGCTATGCAAACAATTTTAGGAGCAAACGGTACAATAGGTTCTGTATTGGCAAAGGAACTAGTAAAATACACCGATAAAATAAGGCTTGTAAGCCGTAATCCAAGGAAAGTAAATGAAACAGATGAACTCTTTCCGGCTGATTTATCATTTCCGGCAAATGTTGATCAGGCTGTCAGAGGGTCAGATGTTGTTTATGTTGTTGTGGGTTTTGACTATAACCTGAAAGTCTGGGAAGAAAAATGGCCCCGATTTATAAGAGCCACTATAGATGCATGTATTAAGTATAAATCCAGACTGGTCTTTTTCGACAATGTTTATATGTATGATATCAATGCTATTCCGCACATGACTGAGGATTCTGAAATTAATCCGCCAAGTAAGAAGGGTGCTGTGAGGAAACAGATTGCACAGATGATAATGGATGAAGTAAAAGCAGGAAAACTGATGGCTCTTATTGCACGTTCTGCCGATTTCTATGGTCCTGGTAACGAGAAGAGCTTTGTTATTGAAATGGTTTATAAAAATTTTTTAAAAAAGAAGAGCAGCCAACTGGTTCATTAATGCTGACAGGAAACACTCATTTACCTTTACTCCGGATGCTGCAAAAGCTACTGCCTTGCTTGGAAATACAGATGATGCCTATAATACGGTATGGCATCTCCCTACTGATAAAAACACACTTACCGGAAGAGAATTTGTGGAACTTTTTGCCAGAGAAATGAAAGTTGCAAATAAAGTATTGGTTATGCCCGTCTGGCTGATAAGGATTCTTGGAATTTTTATACCGGTAATGAAAGAAATGCCGGAAATGATGTATCAGTATGAAAGAGACTATTTTTTCGATTCATCAAAATTCGAGAAGAGGTTTAATTTTAGTCCCACTACTTATCAGGAAGGTGTAAGACTTACAGTGCAGCACTCTTCTAGTACTTAATAGCTGTACAGTTACAGCTGTTGGTACATGTTAGTGCATGCATCCTTGCCTTATGCCTCACGCCTTGTATTCAGCCTGTTATAACAAAATCAGAAACTCCCGATAATAATGACTACCTTTGGCCCCATTCAATCCGGATGATAACTTGTAGAATCGCGAAGCATCGCGATTTTACTTATCCCGGACTTTATCACTTAAATATTTATAGATGCATTTTGAATCATTGAACATTATTGAACCAATACTTAAATCGTTAAAAGAAGAAGGTTACACAATTCCAACACCAATACAGGTACAGGCTATTCCGATTATACTGCAGGGAACCGATCTGATAGGATGTGCTCAGACAGGTACAGGAAAAACAGCTGCTTTTGCAGTTCCCATTCTTCAGCTGTTAAGCAGGAACAAATCATTCGACAGAAAGAAAAAGATCAGGAGTCTGATAGTTACACCAACCAGGGAACTGGCTATCCAGATCGAAGAGAGTTTTAAAGCATATGGCCGTCATACAGGATTGACCTGCACTGTTGTTTTCGGTGGTGTGAATCAACATCCCCAGACCAACGCCTTACGAAATGGTGTGGATATTCTTGTTGCAACTCCGGGCCGGTTGCTTGATCTGATGAACCAGGGATTTATCTCATTAAAGGATATTGAAATATTTGTTCTCGATGAAGCTGACAGGATGCTCGATATGGGTTTTATACATGATGTAAGAAAAATACTTGCAGCTCTTCCTCAAAAAAGACAATCACTTTTTTTCTCAGCAACTATGCCTCCCGAGATTGTGAAGCTGGCTGGCTCAATTGTTTATAAACCTGTGAAAGTGGAGGTTACACCATCTGCATCAACAGTAGATATAGTGAACCAGTTTGTCTACTTTATTGACAGGGGAAATAAGAATTCACTTTTACTTGAATTATTAAAGGATGAAAAGATAAAAACGGCACTGGTGTTTACACGTACCAAATATGGTGCCGACAAAGTTGTCAGAGTACTTAAAAAGAAAAATATCAGCGCTGAAGCGATTCATGGAAATAAAGCACAAAATGCACGGCAAAAAGCACTTTCAGGTTTCAAAGCACAGACTACACGTGTACTTGTTGCAACTGATATTGCTGCCCGTGGGATTGATGTTGATGATCTTGAGTATGTTATCAACTATGAAATTCCCAACATCTCCGAAACTTATGTCCACCGTATTGGCAGGACAGGACGGGCCGGTGCGAACGGTACGGCTATTTCATTTTGTGATGCAGAAGAAAAAGAATATCTGAAGGATATCGAAAAGCTGATAACAAAAAAGATTCAGGTTGTTGATGATCATCCTTTTCCTCTGATTGATAATAATCCGGTAAAGACAACAAGACAACAACATAATAGCCGGATCCCTAACAGGTTCGGTTCTGCTAAGAACCTTATTCCCGACAGAAGAAACCAGACGAAGGTAAGATAAGGCACAAACCACCTTCGCACGAGGCTTCGGTGGTCAAAGGGCGTAACGACTCAACGGCTTACTGCCATTTTTGATAATAAGTATAATCTGGGATAGTCTTAATATGGTATAAAGACTATCATATGATATCCGTATGGTGATCTAAACATTTCCGAAAAGTATTTGTTTATTCAAAAAACAGAATCATGAAAACATTAATTGTCATTGTTGTAATAGTCATAAGCATTCTTGTATTATTATTAATAATCGGAATGTTTGTAAAAAAGGAATATACCGTCTCTCGTGAGGTAATTGTTAATAAACCAAAACCTTTGGTTTTTGATTATATCAGACTTTTAAAAAACCAGAATGAGTACAGTGTATGGGCCACTATGGATCCCGACATGAAAAAAGAATTCAGGGGCACAGATGGGACCAGTGGTTTTGTTTCTGCCTGGGACAGTGAAAATAAAAATGTTGGTAAGGGAGAACAGGAAATACTTAAGGTTGTTGATGGCGAAAGAGTTGATTATGAGATCCGCTTTATTAAACCTTTTAAGTCAATAAGTCTTGCTTCGATGTCTACAGTTTTAGTATCTGACAGCCAGACCAGGATTGAATGGAAATTCAACGGAAAGATGAAATATCCGATGAATCTGATGTTACTCTTTATGAATATGAATAAAATGGTTGGAAACGACCTTGAAAAAGGGTTACAGAACCTGAAAAAAATTCTGGAAAAATAATTTTCAGTTAATCCTTATTGTCTTCATCGCGGATCTGAACTCTTCTGATCTTCCCGCTGATTGTTTTAGGAAGTTCAGTTACAAATTCAACCAGACGCGGATATTTATAAGGTGCCGTTACTTTTTTAACATGCTCCTGAAGTTCTCTTGCAAGTTCCTCACCCGGAATATAATTCTTTGAAGGAACAATTGTTGCTTTGACAATCTGACCCCTGTCCGGGTCAGGTACAGCGGTAATTGCACATTCAAGAACAGCAGGATGTTCCATTAAAGCACTTTCGACTTCAAACGGACCAATACGGTATCCGGAGCTTTTTATAACATCGTCGGCACGGCCAACAAACCAGAAGTAGCCATCTTCATCACACCATGCCATATCACCTGTTTTATATACACCATTCTGCCAGACACTTGCAGTTAACTGATCATCACGGTAATAGCCGTTAAACATGCCGACAGGTTTTCTCCTGTCAGTTCGTATCACTATCTCTCCCTCGTTTCCTGCTTCACAAGGTTTGCCCTCTTCATCGACAATCTCCAGATCATATCCGGGTGAAGGCATTCCCATTGAACCTGGTTTGGGCTTCATCCATGGATAGGTTGCCACAGCTACTGTACATTCTGTTTGTCCATATCCTTCCATCAGCTTGATTCCTGTCTGATCGTAGAATTGTTTAAAAACCTCAGGGTTTAATGGTTCTCCTGCAACCACACAATACTTAAGATGGCTTAAGTCAAATTTTGTGAGATCTTCTTTAATGAGAAATCTGTAAATGGTGGGAGGTGCACAAAAAGTTGTTACTTTGTATTTTTCAATTACTTCCATAAGATTTTTTGGAACAAACTTGTCATAATCATAGGTCATTACGGCACTTCCGGATAACCATTGACCGTACAATTTACCCCAGGCTGATTTTGCCCATCCGGTATCTGCTACAGTAAAATGAAGACCATCATCCATTACATTCTGCCAGTATTTTGCAGTGAGAATATGTCCAAGAGGGTAAATAAAATCGTGGTTCACCATTTTCGGCATTCCGGTAGTTCCTGAAGTAAAATAGAGGAGCATAATATCTGAATTCGTTGTGGCTTCACCTGATGAGGGTCGGATAAAGTTTTCAGAACTTTTTTCGATCCCTCTGGTAAAATTCAGCCAGCCTTTACGATCCGCACCAATCATAACTTTATTTTTCAACGTTGGTGATTTGCTTTCTGATTCCTCAATATGTTTAATTACTTCAGGATCCGGAGTACAAACGATCATTTTTATATCGGCTGCATTATTCCTGTAGATAATGTCCTTTGTAGAAAGCAGATGGGTTGCCGGAATTGTAATTGCACCGATTTTATTTAAAGCAAGTGTGCAAAACCAGAATTCATAATGTCTTTTCAGAATAAGCATCACAGGATCACCTTTATGTATGCCTTCCGATTTGAAGAAATTGGCAGCCTTATCACTGTAATATTTCATCTGTCCGAATGTAAAGGTGGCTTCATTACCTTTATCATCACACCACACCATTGCTATTTTGGCAGGATTGGCGACAGCAATTTCATCAACAACATCATAGGCAAAGTTGAAGTTTTCAGGGATCTTTATTTTGAACTCAGCCTGAAATTCCTGATAAGAGTTAAACTCAATCTTGTCAAGATATTTTTTAAGTATCATTGTTCTCTTTTCTAATATGTATTATAAAACTATTGCCAGAAACTTTACCTGTTCATTATTCATCGCTTTCATTGCATGTTTGTATCCTGAATCAAAATAAATCGAATCACCTTCATTCAGAATAATTTCATGTCCTTCAATTATAATCATCATTGTCCCTTTGATTACAAAATTAAACTCCTGTCCGGGATGAGAGTTAAATTCAAGCAATGTATTTTCAGCATTAGGATCAATAGTAACCATGAAAGGTTCGGCTTTTTTATGAATAAAATTATAGGCAAGACTTTCGTACTTATATTGTTTCCTGCGTTCAAGTTTTAATCCTTTCCCGTTTCTTACTATTCCATAAATACGAAGTTTAGGGTTATCACCGCCAAGCATAACGGAAAGTTCAATATTGAATAGTTCGGATATCTTAAAGATAATTCCTACAGGGATATCTGTATTTCCGCTTTCGTATTTTTCATATAGATCATGTGTAATATCTAACTTATCTGCCAGAGTATCGGCAGAAATTCCGGAGATCTCCCTGATCTCTTTTATTCTTTCAGCAATTTGCTTAATCTGTTCCGTCATATTGAATCAGTTTTGAATTCAATATTACAGAAATTATTTTAATATTAGATCATGGAATCTATTGATAATGCCATGCCATTTCATGATACTATGGCCTGAAGATGTGCCGGATGCAAATTCATCGCAAGCCAGAAGATTCTTTGAGACATATTTAATTTTATCTGATTTTCCGTCAACTCACTTTTACAATTTGAGTGAACCTGTATTGTTACATTTTTGTTAAATTATTAAAAAAACTTCGGAAACATTTTATATAAAATTTGTTTCCTAAGTTTTTTGATATTATTTTTGCGGCATGAATGAGGAGTTGAAAAACATACTTCTGAAAGTTCGTGGATTGTACATGAAATACGGAATAAAAAGTATAACAATGGACGATGTTGCAAGAGAGCTGGGCATTTCTAAAAAAACCCTTTATCAGTATCGTTACAGACAAAGATGATCTTGTCGGGAAATTTGTCGATAATGAAATTGCATTGAGGCAGGAAGAAATATGTAAATGTTTCAGAATTGGTTTTAATGCCATTGAAGAGTTATTTGAGATATCAATTTTCATGAATAAACTGATGCGCGATCAGAATCCTGCAACAGAATATGACCTTAAAAAATACTATCCTGCACCATTATCAAAAAACTGTAAAAGCCCGGCAGGGAAGGAATTTACAACTATATTCTCGCTAAACCTGAAGAAAGGAATTAAAGAGGGACTTTATCGAAAAGAAATGAACAAAGAAGTAATTGCAAAATTATATCTGTGGAGAACAGAAAACGACTCACCTTAATGAACTCTTTACGACTGAAGAATTCACTTCAATAAAACTATTTGTAGAACTTCTTACATATCATGTTCGAGGTATAGCAACTGAAAAAGGAATTAGTTGTCCTTGGAAAAGAAAGTAAAAGAATTAGAAACTGCTTATAATAAATAATTTATAGTATGAATTTTATGCGTAAAAACCTTCTGATCTTTATTCTTATCGGATCAATTGTTGAAGGATCCGCTCAGGATAAAAAAACAATACTTAAACTCTCAATATCTGAAGCGCAGACGTATGCACTTCAGAATAACCGTGCGATAAGATCTGGCAGGTTAGATGTCAGCAGCATGGACAAACAGGTATGGTCAAATATTGCGACCGGGCTTCCACAGTTAAATTTTGATGCCAATTATCAGCATCAGTTTGTGATTCCGCAATTAAGTTTCGGCCCGGTTCTGGATATAAATTCTTTGCCCGATGGCTCTGTTACAAAATCAGACCTTCAGAATGCATATAAGGATTCTCCTCCTATTGCTTTAGGGTGTCAGAAACAATACAGTATTAAATTTTACAGTTTCCCAGCTCATCTTCAGCGGTGAATACCTGGTAGGTCTTCAGGCATCGAAGGTGGTAAAACAGGTTACTGAGAAAACACTTGTTAAGACGGAGGACCAGACAAAGGAAACCGTAGCCACAACATATTATCTTGTCCTGGTTCTTGAAGAAAATGCAAGAGTATTGAGAGAGAGTCTTAAGTCTACCGACCAGACATACAGTGATCTGGTAAAAATGAACCAGGAAGGCTTTAATGAAGAAACTGATGTTGACCAGATGAAAATAGGACGGTCAAACATTCAGACTCTTATTACCTCAATCGAAGCACAGAAGGAAATTTCACTGAAACTTCTTAAATACCAGCTTGGTATTGGATTTGATCAGACAGTAGAACTTAACCGACAGTCTTCCCGGGAATTATTAACCAGGGAACAACACAATACCTTGCTACTCCGGAGTATAATGTAAAAAACAGTATTGACTATCTTATGATCACTGATCAGGAAAAGATGTCATCATCTGATGCTTAAAGCGTCAGCAATCTAAACTTCTTCCGACTATTTCTGCTTTTTACCGTCATCAGGAGCAGACCAATATGCCGGCCTTCAACTTTGCCGTTAAAGATGTTGTCGGGGTTACCTTAACTCTTCCAATTGTAACAAGTGGTCTGCGCCTTGCAAATATAGGACAGGCAAAATTTGATCTTATGAAGACCCGTCTGAACAAAGAAAATGTGGAAGCAGGGTCTGGTAATGGAGTTTGAAACTGCAAAAAGCAGTTACCAGACCGCTTTTAGTAATTATTCAACCAATAAGGAAAGCATGGAGCTTGCAAGAAAAGTCTACGACAAAAGTGTAATTAAGTATAAAGAGGGTGTATCAACCAGTTTCGAACTCACACAGAATCAGGCTCAGTTTTTAACGGCTGAATCAAATTATTATAACTCTGTCCTTTCATTGTTGAATGCCAAAGCAAAACTTGACGTATTTTGAGCAGCTTCCAGATAATTAAAATTTTATAATCAGAATAATAAAACAAATCAGATCAGATATGAAAACCATTAAATTAAGTATTGCAATAACAGTAATGTCATTCCTGATGTTTTCGTGCAGCAGTAATAAAGAGGCACAACTATCAAAATTAAAACAACAGAAATCTGCGATAACAGAAAAAATAAAAGCTCTTGAAGTTGAGCTGCAATCAGGGAAGAAGGACTCTCTGAATCCTGAAAAATTCAAATTTGTCGGACTGAAAGATATAAAATCCAGCATTTTCGATCATTATGTAAGAGTTCAGGGTAAACTCGATGGAGATCTGAATGCTGCAGTATTTGCTGAAGCGCCCGGTACCATTACTTCAAAATTTGCCGATGTTGGTCAAAAGGTTGTAAAAGGTCAGGTATTGGCTCAGATTGATGATCAACAGTACCGCAGCCAGATGCAGGGTCTTGAATCGCAGTACAAATTTGCATCTGATATGTACGATAAGCAGAAACGTCTGTGGGACCAGAAAATCGGCAGCGAGGTTCAATATCTTCAGGCAAAAACCAACAAAGAGTCGCTTGAGAAGCAGATTTCTTCATTAAATCAGCAGGTTGATAAATTTAAAATTAAATCACCTATTGATGGCACTATTGAAGAATGCAATATAAAAGTCGGAGGTGTGGTTTCTCCTGATCCGCGATCAGCTGCTTACAGAGTGGTTGCATTTAAAAACCTGAGAGTAAGTGCAGAAGTGTCTGAAGCCTATTCGGCCAGGGTCAAGTTAGGCGATAAAGTGAATGTATTGTTCCCCGACATAAATAAGCAGGTTATCGCGAAAATTGATTTTGTAAGTAAATACATAAATCCGGTTAACAGGACATTTGTTATTGAAACAAAGCTTTTAGACGGGATAGAAAATTTGAAAGCAAATATGATTGCTATTATACAGATTAACGACTATCATTCGGAAGATGCTATTCAGGTTCCCATGAATGTTGTTCAGAATGACAAGGACGGCAGTTATGTTTATGTGGTACGTTCAAAGGAAAAATACAATGCCGCATTCAAACAACCGGTCCTCCTTGGGAACAGTTATAACGGTGTTGCGGAAGTGCTTAAGGGTTTAACTGTTGGTGACAGAGTCATATCAGTTGGTTACCAGGAACTGGCAGAAGGTGAATATGTGAGATTCTAAGCACTATTCTTATATGCAGTACTAAGAGAGTAAAAACAGATTTTTATGGAAAAGAAGTATAAAGAATTTTTCGCCACGAGCTGGGCGATAGACAACAAACTAAGTGTTTATGTCCTGGTATTTATTATAGCTGTATTTGGTTTAATAAATTACTATACTATCCCCAAGGAACAGTTCCCTGAGATTGTGATCCCCATGATCACTGTGAGCACAATTTATCCTGGTACATCTCCGCTGGATATGGAGAATCTGGTTACTCGGCCACTTGGAGAAGAATCTTAAATCTATCAGCGGGGTTAAAAAGATCACATCCAGGTCGGTTCAGGATTTTTCAGCTGTAATCGTGGAGTTTAATACCGGTATTGAGATAAAGGAAGCAAAACAGAGGGTTAATGATGCAGTTGATAAGACAAAGCCTGATTTACCAACTGATCCATCTTTTGTCGAACCTGCTGTAATGGAGATTGACCTGTCGGAGATCCCTATACAATATATAAATCTTTCAGGTGATATACCTCTTGACCGTCTTAAGAAATACGCCGATGATTTGCAGGACAGAATCGAAACACTGAAAGAGATTACAAGGGTTGAGATCGGAGGTGCTCTTGACACGCGAGATTCAGATTGACATTGATATGTACAAGATGAGGGCTGCCAGCCTTACTTTCAGAGATGTGGAACAGGCTGTCAGTCTCAACAACATGACAGTATCAGGTGGTAACATTGATCTGCAGGGAATGAGCCGTGCCATAAGGGTAGTCGGTGAAGTTACAAATATTGAGCAGATAAAAGATATTGTTATTAATACCTCAAGCGGGGCACTTGTTAAGCTTGGAGATATCGCCATGATCCGTGATGGTTTTCATCAACCTGAAAATTTCGCACGATATAACGGGAAAAACGTTGTTACACTCAACGTAATCAAGAAGAGCGGACAGAACCTTCTGAATGCTTCAGATAAGATAAAAGCTATAATTACCGATATGCAGAAGACCAAACTGCCCTCTAACCTTATAATCGAGGTAACCGGTGACCAGTCGCGAAACACCAGGAATACAGTAAATGAACTTAATAATACAATAATTCTTGGATTCATTCTGGTGACCATTGTTCTTATGTTTTTCATGGGACTTATAAATGCACTTGTTTGTTGCTCTTGCAGTCCCATTATCAATGGCCATTGCATTTCTTGTTTTGCCATGGATCGGATATTCAATGAACATGCTGGTGATGTTCGCGTTCATCTTTGCACTCGGTATTGTTGTAGATGATGCTATTGTGGTTATTGAGAATACCCATCGTATTCGCAGGAAGACCAAAATGGATATTAATCATCCTCGCCAAGTTTGCGGCCGGAGAAGTTTTTGTTCCGATACTTTCAGGTACGCTCACCACGCTTGCTCCGTTTTTCCCGCTTGCATTCTGGCCGGGAATAGTCGGAAGTTTTATGGTATTTATTCCTGTAACACTCATTATTACTCTTTTTGCTTCATTAATAGTGGCTTATATCTTTAACCCGGTATTTGCTGTGGATTTCATGAAGCTCGATGATGAAGATGCACCAGTTAACATGAGGAAAGTATTCATAACCACCCTCGTTATTATATTGATATCACTACCTTTTTATCTTCTTGGTGTGAGGGGAATAGCAAATTTTATAGTGTTCATTGCAATTTCCTTTCTTCTTCATGATTTATTCGGACATAAGGTCATCAGGAAGTTCCAGACTACTACGCTTCCTGCAATTATGCGGAAGTACGAGAATACTCTGAAATGGGTTCTTAAGGGTAAAAGACCGGGTTATATACTCTGGGGGATGATAGCGCTATTTGTATTCACAATGATGCTGAACAACATCGTAAAACCTAAAGTGGTGTTTTTTCCCGATGGCGAACCAAATACAATCATGGTATATGTTAAAATGCCAATTGGTACCGAAATAACTGTAACTGACTCTGTTGCATCTATGGCAGAACACCGGGTCATGAGAGTTCTCGGTGAGAAGAATCCTATTGTGGAATCGGTTGTGACAAACGTAGCATTCCTGGCTTCTGATAATAGTTTTGACAATTCAAGTAAATCATCGAACCTGGCCAAGATCTCAATAAATTTCGTGGAGTATAAGAACCGTCACGGCCAGAGTACAGGAGCTTATATGAATGGTATGCGTGATGCCCTGAAAGATATTCCGGGGGCTGAAATAGTTGTTGATAAAGAACAAAACGGACCGGCGACAGGTAAACCTGTGAATATAGAAATAGCGGGTGATGATCTGATAGAACTTTCTTCGACCGCCGATCGTTTTAAAAGGTATGTCGACTCGCTGCAGATAGGCGGTATCGAAGAGTTAAAATCTGACTTTGCATCAACAAAACCGGAGATCATCATAAAACTTGACCGTGAACGGGCCAATATGGAAGGCATAACAGCAGCTGTTGTTGGTGATGCAATAAGGACCGGACAGTTAGGCAAGGAAGTAGCAAAATACCGTGAGGGAGAGGACCAGTATTCAATAATGCTGCGTTTTCAGGAAGATCAGAGAAAAGATCTTGAACAACTGCTTAATCTTACGATAACATACATGGATATGAATTCGGGATTAATACGTAAAATACCTCTTTCAGTGGTAGCACATGTTGAATACGTGAACAGTTACGGACAGATCAACCGTCTCAATCTGAAGAGGGTTATCACAATCTCATCCAATGTTCTTAACGGATTCAACGCAAACCTTATAAATGCCGAACTGCGTAAAGTGATACCTCAGTTCGCTAAATCATCTGATATAGATATACGCATTACGGGTGAACAGGAGGATCAGGCAGAATCGATGGTATTCCTTTCAAAGGCAATGATTCTTTGTTTATTCCTGATTATGTTCATCCTTATAACACAATTCAACTCAATGTCTAAAGCGCTGATAATAGTTTCCGAAGTGGTATTCAGCCTTATAGGAGTGTTACTGGGATATATGATCTTCGGTATGACAATTTCGATTATTATGACCGGAATGGGTATTGTTGCACTGGCAGGAATTGTTGTGAGGAACGGAATATTACTTGTTGAGTTTACCGATGTGCTGAAAGAACAGGGAGTAAAAACCCGTCAGGCGATCATCCAGGCCGGACTGACACGTATCACACCTGTGATACTGACTGCAACTGCTACGATACTAGGATTGATTCCGCTGGCGATAGGTATGAATATCAATTTTGCGCACATTGCTGAAAGATCTTAACCCTCATCTGCATTTTGGAGGAGATAATGTAATGTTCTTCGGACCGTTATCGTGGACAATAATTTTCGGGTTAAGCTTTGCAACATTCTTAACTCTGGTACTGATACCGGTGATGTATTCGGTTATCTATACAAGAAACCTAAGGAGACAGCGAAGGAAATTACGCAAGCTAAGGCAGAGTAATATTGGATAAGCAAACAGGGTCATGCCATGGCATGACCCTACTGGTCCAAAAATACAAGAATGTAGGGCCACAACATGGTGTGGCCTTTAATTTTTAATGGCAATCCGAATAAGTAAAGGTGAACTTATTATTACTATTACCAGTATGAACCATTGTTGAGACGTTCCCATTGGCATCGTACGTGTATGTATATTGCTGGGTAAAGTTTATTGGAGGAATAGGTTTTTTATCTTCACCTGTGCCAGTAATTTTGATCACCCATTTATTGATTAAGTGTCTGCTTAAATAATAGGTATATGCATAATAGATAGAAAAAGGAGTAATTTCAGGAACGAGGGGTAATAAATTGAGTTTATCGGTGAGGTAATCAGCAGTGATGTCGTAATCGCCGGAACTTGTTCCTGTGCTGGTTGTAGTTACTGCATGACCAACAATTTTAACCGGATCATCATTAATATCATAGGTATAGTTGAATATTATTTGTTTAGTCTCATCCCCATCCGTACTCTGAATTTCAGTTTTTGTAAGATGGGAGTCGGTGTCAAAGGTGTAAGTTACAAGATCTGTCGCATCACCCATAACAAGTTTTACAAGCGTTCCCGCATCATACGTAAATGTCCAGCCGGCTTTATCATTCAGGATCACATTGGTATTATTTGCTCGATGAAATTCATGAATAGAGCCAGTTCCATCTTCTTTGAAATCAACAGACTGGAGATTATAATGATCGTCAACTATTGTCCCGATAAAAGTTCCTGATAAACCTATTGTATTGGTCCATTTTATTGTGCCACAATAATTATTAGCTAAATTGGGATCGTTAGTAACCTTTGAACATGAAATAACTAACAAAACAAAGAACCCTGCAATTATCATTCTCTTGGAGAACTGAGGATAACGTCTAATCAGTGTTTTCATCAACTTATTTTATTTAGTATTAATATTATAATATAGAATTAACATGGAATTTTTTGTGCAGAATGGGAATGTGATTCTTATATACTTAATTTATTTTGTAACTTATTTAGTAAACAAACAATTGGAAAGGTAGAATGTTTTTGAAACAAAAATAAATCATCAGGGATTCTGTAAATGTTAAACAATTAACATTCAGATCTGAACATTTAATTTAATTTTGATGTTAAATTGTTTCAATTACGTAAAGTCCTTTTCACCATGGCAACTAATGATAATTCATCAGAAGATTCCCACTTAAACAAGGCACTTGAACATCTGAATTCGGTTCTTGTAACCGGAGAAACACTTGAAGCCTGGGCAATTCAACGAAGATTATTTGCCCTCACAAACAGGCGGATTCTTATTGCTGCAACTTCCGGACGATTCATTAAGATCAAAAGGGGATTACTGGGTGGATTTGATATGACCGATTTCAGATGGCAGGATCTTGGTGATGCCAAAATAAAAGTAGGAATATTCGGAGCCGACATTTTTATGAAAATATTTGGTTCTACCGATCTGGCTATTTCCAAAGATTCAAATCAGGTTTTGGTTTTACCTGGTTTCAGAAAGGAGCAGGCTGAAAAGATCTATCGTCTGGCTCAGGCTCAGGACCAGTCGTGGAGGGAAAAAAGACGGATACGTGAACTCGAGGAATTAAGAGCAAAATCCGGAGGGGTTACTATAGGTACTAATATAGGAAGTCAGCAAACAGCAAATGCATCGGAAGATGCTGCTACAAAATTGCAGCAGGCAAAACAGATGCTCGATAATAAGCTGATTACAGATTCGGAATTTGAGTCTATTAAAGCTAGGATTATAAGCGGGTTATAACGTCTACAATCATCATAAAAATATAAATATGAAAAAAATTCTTACAGGAGCATTTATTCTCCTTTCATTTGCTATGCTATTCCCAAAAACCGGATTCTGTCAAATACCAGAAAGCTGGGAAAATATCTACCGAGCCAGTGCAACAAAAATCAATGACCTTGTTCAATACAAAACTCGATGTCAGTTTCGATTATATCAAAATCGTGGATGTATGGAAAAGCCTGGATCACTCTTCATCCTCATTTCTATCCTACAGATTCTTTACGACTCGATGCAAAATGCTATGAATATTAATGAAGTATCATTAATCAAAGCAGGAAAGAACATTCCTTTGAAATATCGCTATGACAGCTTAAATCTTTTTATCACTCTTGACAAAACATACAAAGCCGGTGAAAACTATACTGTATTTATTGATTATATTGCCAAACCCAATGATATAAAAAAGAAAGGAAGCGCATGCAATATCAGGTGCTAAAGGTCTCTATTTTATTAATCCTCTGGGAAAAGATAAAAAGAAACCTACTACAGATCTGGACACAGGGAGAAACTGAATCTAATTCCGGATGGGTTCCTACAATAGATAAACCAAATCAAAGACAAACTGATGAGATCAATCATGACTGTTCCTGATAAATACCAGACACTGTCAAATGGGATTCTGGTAAGCAGCAAGAAAAACAATAACGGAACCCGTACCGATACCTGGAAAATGAATCTGCCTCATGCTCCCTATCTTATGATGATGGCAGTCGGAGAATATTCCATCATTAAAGACAACTATAAAGGCAAGGAAGTGAGTTATTATGTTGAAAAGGAATATGCACCTGTTGCCAGGAAGATCTTTGGACTTACACCGGAAATGATAGGTTTTTATTCGAAGATAACAGGTGTGGATTATCCCTGGCCAAAATATGCTCAGATTGTTGGTAAGAGATTATGTAAGCGGTGCAATGGAAAACACAACTGCCACTCTGCACGGCGAATCTGCACAACAGGATGCAAGGCAACTGATTGATGGGAATAGCTGGGAAGATGTTATTGCCCATGAACTGTTTCATCATGTGGTTCGGCGATTATGTTACATGCGAAAGCTGGAGCAATATAACTGTGAATGAATCACTTGCCGACTTCAGTGAAATATTATGGGAAGAGTATAAACATGGTAAGGATGCTGGCTGATGAACATAATTATAACGGTATGCAGAATTATCTGCGAGGAGGCAATGAGAAGAAAGACCTGGTTCGTTTTTATTATAGTGACCGTGAGGATGTGTTCGATCTTGTGAGCTATCAGAAAGGAGGACGAATTCTTGAATATGCTAAGGAACTATGTTGGCGACAGCGCCATTCTTCAAATCATTCAAATCTGTATCTGACGAACAAGAAAATTCAATTCAGCTGAAGCGCAGGATCTCCGTCTTGCCTTTGAAGAGGTTACAGGTCAGGACCTTAACTGGTTCTGGAACCAATGGTATTATGGAAGCGGTCATCCAAAGCTTGATATAAATTATGATTATGATACTCCTGGCAAAACCGCTAAAGTATTTATTAAACAAACTCAGTCAGGAAAGATTTTCAAACTGCCAGTTGCAATAGATGTATATCAGGGTACGCGAAAAAAAGCGATATAATGTCTGGATTGAACATCAGGCTGATACATTTACTTTTCCATACTGTTTCAAAACCCGATCTTATAAATGTTGACGGAGATAAAATTCTTCTTTGTGAAAAAACCGAAAACAAAACCCTTGATAATTACATATTTCAATATAAAAATGCAGGATTGTATCTCGACAGGAGGGAAGCTATTGATTTTGCTGCCAGGAACCAGACTGATGATCAATAAAGCATTGGACTTTATGAAAACTGCTTTGAAAGACAAGTATTATGGATTACGTCTTTATACTTTGCAGAAGTTAAATATTACGAATGACTCAGTTAAGAAGATCTGTCGAACCTCTTTTGGTTGATATGGCAGCAAATGATCCGAAATCAGTTGGTAAGAGCAGGTGCTATTGAAGTCCTGGGAAAATATAAAAATGTTACATACAAGCCATTATTTCTTAAATCGCTGAGATGACTCATCTTATTCTATTGCCGGTAAAGCACTTGTTGCGCTTGGCAGTCATTGATACTTCAGCGGCTGTGAAAGAAGCCAGAAGTGTTTTCATACACAACATGTAAAAGGTGCCCTGGCTGATGCAATAACCAATATATTATTCAATTATTCAAATGAAAATGATTTTGATTCCCTGGCTGCACGATTTGATAATCTGCCTTTTGGGAATCAGAAGTTCAACATACTTCAACCCTTTACCAACTTTCTGAAACGGGTAAATAATACAGCCAATTTCAAGAAGGGCATTGATATGATCGTAAGGTTTCGCGATGAAATTCCGGAGCAGTATCGTCCACAGACTGATCCTTATTTAAATGGTATGATTTTAAACGGCATAGCTTCCAGTAAGCAATCAAAGGGCATGACTGAACAGGCAGATTATGTAAAATCGAAGCTGCCTGGCAAAGAACCGAACTAGTGTTTAATTCAACAGGAGGGGTAATATCGAAATTGTGCATGAATACTTAACCACAGAGTAACACTGAGTAATGCACAGAGTAACACGGAGTTAGGCAGAGTGTAACTCCAAGTAGATTTATTGATTTAGGAGGAATCTTTATATTCTATAGTATTACCCTCTTTATGCCATCTTTTAAAGACAGTACATTAAAGTTAATCAAGAATCCGATCCTGCATTTGGATAACTTAAGATAAGTCATTAGCTGGGCAAGATGAACCGGATTAAGAGCATCAACCGATTTTATCTCGATTATGACTTTACCTTCAATAAGCAAGTCAATCCTGTAACCTAGATCGAGTCTCTTTTCATCATACACAAGCGGCATTGGTTTCTGTTTAATTACTGTGAGGCCAGATTTATCAAGCTCATAGTGGAGGCATTCTTCATATGCAGATTCCAAAAGACCTGGCCCTAATGTACTATGTACTTTGTAAGCACAATGTAAAATTGAACTGGTAAGTTCCTGATACAATAAAGTCATAATAATCGAAATTTAGCGAGACACTATAAAGATAGTTTTTTAAAATAAAAACTCTCAAATTTCCGTGATTGTTTAATCAGTGATACTCCGTGAAAAACTCCGTGTTACTCCGTGGTTAATGGAAACGCCACAATTATTCCTCCTCAGACCGATCCTTATTTAAATGGTATGATTTTAAACGGCCTGGCTTCCAGTAAGCAAACAAGGGGCATGACTGAACAGGCAGATTATGTAAAATCGAAGCTGCCTGGCAAAGAACCGAACTAGTGTTTAATTCAACAGGAGGGGTAATATCGAAATTGTGCATGAATACTTAACCACAGAGTAACACTGGATAATGAACAGAGTAACACGGAGTTAGGCAGAGTGTAACTCCAAGTAGATTTATTGATTTAGGAGGAATCTCCTTATTGTATATTATTACCCTTTTTATGCCATCTTTTAAAGACAGTACATTAAAGTTAATCAAGAATCCGATCCTGCATTTGGATAATTTCAGATAAGTCATTAGCTGGGCAAGATAAACCGGATTAAGAGCATCAACCGATTTTATCTCGATTATGACTTTACCTTCAATTTTCCGTGATTTATTAATCAGTGATACTCCGTGAAAAACACCGTGTTACTCCGTGGTTAATGGAGACGCTACAATTATTCCTCCCGGTACCGATCCTTATTTAAATGGTATGATTTTAAACGGCATAGCTTCCAGTAAGCAATCAAGGGGCATGACTGAACAGGCAGATTATGTAAAATCGAAGCTGCCTGGCAAAGAACCGAACTAGTGTTTAATTCACCCGGCGGAGAAGTTAAGGCACCAAAGAAAAAATGATTGGAAAATTCATTTTTGGTTCATACCCAGGTTGAAAATAATTTGTATCTTGGTTCCTGGGACGGTTTTAAAGGTTGCCAAACTAATGTGAGAAATAAATAATATAAGTGGAGACCAGAAACCACTTTAAACAACGGAGCGGATGTCGAAAAGCTATATGAGTAGACTTTCTAAATTATTATGAAAATGAAAAACTGCCTGAAATCTAGTCTAACAATCTTCCTTGCGTTTGTTTTTATAAGCTTACAAGGTCAGGTTAAATTTGGCCCAAAGGCTGGTGTGAATCTCTCAACCATGACATTAAAAAGTTCAGGAATAAGTATTGATCCTACGATGCTGGTAGGTTTTCATGTTGGTTTAATTTCTGAAATCTCCATAACTGATAATTTAGTAGTGCAACCGGGTGTATTTTACTCAACCAAAGGATCAAAATATAAAATTACTTATTTACAACAGTCTTATGAGTCTTCTATTGCTCCAAGTTACATCGATATTCCTATTAATTTAAATTATTATTTTGGTGCAGGGAAAACTAAAATAGCTTTCTTCGCTGGTCCTTATGTCGCATATGGCATAGGTGGTAAGGCAGAAAGTGATGGTGAATCTGCAGATATAAGTTTCGGCAACACAGAGGATAACGATATGAAACCTCTTGATTTTGGAATAAATATTGGAGCAGGGGTAAATCTCAATGGTCTCCTGATTTCAGCCCAATACGGGTTAGGTCTGGCAAATCTGGTACCTACGTCATCAAGTGATGCGGAAATGAAAAACAGAGCTATTGGCATTTCAATTACATATCTATTAGGAGGAAAATAATGGCTATCTGAATCTTTTTAAGAATCAGCAGTCCTGATACGGTTCTTTCCGGTCAGATTTGTTATTGCGAATAACAGAACATTCACCTGCACACCAAAACGTGCAGGTGTTTTGTTTTTTATTCAGAAATTTCCTAAATTTATACTTGTCTGCTAAAAGTTTAATCATCATGTGCAAAAACCATTTCAACCACATTCATTGCATCATTCCTCCTTACATGCTGACAAGGCTAATGGAATCGGACAATAAAAAAGTTGCCGACATGGCAATCAATACAAACTTCAGGAACTACCGGTTCCGTAACGACAGGATCTTTTTTCATAAAGCTAGTCTTTACGAGAAAACCATCCTTGGACAGATATCAAAACAAACCGGGAAACAGATAATGCAAATGGAAGTTTATGACTGTAAGCAAAAGACTGATCTTGCCGGCGCCATATTGCTGTGGGATTCAAAGAAAAATCAGAAGATAACTTCCGTGGCCGGGAAGAATGTGATTAAGGGCGGGAAGGCATCATGGGATTTCTATTGGCAGTTATTTGGAAGGAACTCCATAGATAATAATGGGATGCTCATCAGACAATATGTGCATTACGACAGGGGAATGGATAATGCTTACTGGGATGGCAGGCGAATGGTTTATGGCGATGGAGACGGAATAGTCTTTACTAGTTTCACAAGCGATATTGACGTAATAGGTCATGAGCTTACACATGGTGTTACGGAACATGAAGCTAACCTTGATTACGAAAAACAGGCCGGTGCAATGAACGAATCCTTTTCCGATATCTTTGGTATAATGATCAAACAAAGATTTAATAATCAGGATGCGAAGAAAGCTAACTGGTTGATTGGTGAGAAGGTGATGATTGGCCCGAAATATGCCTTACGCAGTATGAAAGCTCCAGGTACCGCGTATATTAATCATCCTGAATTGGGGACTGATCCCCAGCCTGCCACAATGGATAGATATCAGGACCTGCCAAATACCCAATCGGGAGATTGGGGAGGAGTACATATCAATTCGGGAATTCCTAATTTTGCATTTTATGTTACAGCTTTTAACATAGGAGGATATGCATGGGAAAAAGCAGGACGTATCTGGTATTCTGTACTGACCGATACCGGCCTGGCACAGGATTCTAAATTTGAGGATATAAAAAATCTTACAATAACTCACGCAGAGAAGATGTTCGGTGTTAACAGTTCAGAGTCAAAAGCGGTCAGACAGGGATGGGATGAAGCAAAAGTATAGCAAGGCGATGAAAATAAAACTTATACGTACAGGAGGATTTATACCTGTCACAAAGTCAGCGGAGACTGAAGTAAATCTTACTGTGAAAGAGCTGGATACACTCCTTGAAGTCATTCAGCCTGATCCTGCAGCTCCACAGTATCAAAGATGGCAACTACTATGAGCTTGCTGTTGGCTCCAGACAGCAAACCTGTTGATCTGGAAAAAGTACCGGATGAGTACAAAGCTCTTTTCAGCAAACTAAAAAATGACCTGAGGATAATAAAATAATCGCTACTTTTTAATTTTCCGGTTTCCACAATGGATGTTCAAAGGATAAATATCCAAATACTCCGGAAGATCCTTTTGATGAGCCAATACCAACAGGCACTGCGAAACCAGGGACAATCTGCAATCCAGATTTGAAATTAATTGCATACCTGAATCCCGGACTTATAAACAATGATCGGGAAGTTGTTGTCTTTGAACCGGAAATCTTTATTGAGGTTGTGTATCCTGCAGTTTCAAGCATAAAATTGAAATTCTTGTTTACAAGAAGTATTATACTCAAACCATAATTGTAAATTATCTGATCCGACCTTGTATCATCAGCATTTTTTGCATTTGGAATTAAAGTCAATCCAAGATTATAATGAGTAACTAATCTGGTCGATATCAGATAACTCACCGGAAGATCGAACTGATAACCAGGTACTCCCGCACCCAACCCTTTTCTCCAGTTTCCTGAAGGCAAAATAAGGGAAAACCTCGGGGAAAATGCCAGCTGGTTCCTTAAAACGGCCTGATAACGGTAGTTTATTAACAAATCTCCAATACCGGTTGCTCCATTGTTCATGACAGGAATTGTGACCGATAACTGATGCTTCTCTCTTGGTACCGGCCATTCATCTGTAAATGTATACTGCCATATATGACCCTTCATATACTGAAATGATGAGATATGCTGAATTACTCCGGGTTCCTGGTTGTATGCTTCCTCAAGTAAGAATGAATTATCCTCTATCCGGGTAAACTCATACTTATTTGTTGTCTGCGAAAATGCATTTACAATAGATGTTAATACTATTAAGATACTTAGTATTGCCTTCTTAATTTTTTTTTGCATTGGATAAGATTAGGTTTAGGAGTATTCAATTAATTAAATGATCAAGTCAGATCAAATCGATCAAGGTTCATTACTTTGTTCCATGCTGCAACAAAATCTTTAACAAATTTTTCCTGGGCATCGATGCTTCCATATACTTCGGCAAGCGCTCTGAGCTCTGAATTCGAACCAAAAATAAGATCCACGCGGGTTCCTGTCCATTTTAATGCGCCTGTTTTGCGATCACGTCCGTCAAATGTCTCTTTGGTTTCAGATGCAGGCATCCACACAGTACTCATGTCGAGAAGGTTTACAAAGAAGTCGTTAGTCAGAACCTCGGGACGATTAGTGAAAACACCATGTTTTGAGTTGTCGTAGTTTGTATTTAAAACACGCATACCACCGACCAGAACTGTCATTTCAGGAGCAGTCAGATCTTAAGCAATTGTGCTTTATCGACTAATAATTCTTCGGTAGATATGGTGTATTTCGTTTTTAGATAGTTGCGGAAACCATCGGCTGCCGGTTCAAGCACAGCGAATGATTCCACATCGGTTTGCTCCTGCGATGCATCCATACGACCTGGAGTGAAAGGAACATTAACAGCATGACCTGCATCTTTTGCAGCTTTTTCAACTCCGGCACATCCTGCCAATACGATAAGGTCAGCAAGAGAAACCTTTTTCCCTTTAGATTGGGCACTGTTGAATTCTTTTTGAATACTTTCCAGCTTTTCCAATACTTTCTTTAGCTGAGCAGGATTGTTAACAGTCCAGTCCTTTTGAGGAGTCAGACGAATGCGGGCACCATTGGCACCACCACGTTTATCAGATCCACGGAAAGTAGAGGCAGAAGCCCAGGCGGTTGATACCAGCTGAGATACAGATAATCCTGACTTTAATATCTTAGCTTTTAAGGCAGCAATATCTTTCTCATCGATCAAGGGTATGATTCACTGCGGGTATCGGATCCTGCCAGATCAAGTTCTTCTGTGGGTACTTCAGCACCTAGATAGCGTGCATCGAGGTCCCATATCCCGGTGAGTCAGCTTGAACCATGCACGTGCAAAAGCATCTGCAAATTCAAGAGGATGTTCATAGAAACGTCTGGAAATTTTTTCATAAGCGGGATCGAAACGCAAAGAAAGATCGGTTGTAAGCATGGTTGGTGCATGCTTTTTAGATGTGTCGTGGGCATCAGGCATGACTTTATCGGCATTTTTTGCTACCCACTGATGAGCTCCGGCCGGGCTTTTTGTCAGTTCCCATTCGTATTTAAACAGGTTCTCGAAGAAATAAAAACTCCACTTGGCCGGAGTCTGTGTCCATGTAACTTCCAGACCGCTGCCGATTGTGTCGCCTCCTTTTCCTGAACCAAACCTGCTTTTCCAGCCCAGTCCCTGCTCTTCAATGCCGGCTGCTTCGGGTTCAGGTCCGACAAGTGCCGCATCACCGGCTCCGTGGGTTTTGCCAAAGGTATGTCCACCGGCAATAAGTGCAACGGTTTCTTCATCATTCATGGCCATACGGGCAAATGTTTCGCGAATATCTTTAGCTGCTGCAACCGGATCAGGATTCCCGTTTGGTCCTTCCGGATTCACATAGATCAATCCCATTTGAACGGCTGCAAGAGGATTGTCGAGGTCGCGTTCGCCTGAATAGCGTTTATCAGCTTCCTTCCACTTGGTTTCGGAACCCCAGAAAACGTCTTCTTCCGGCTCCCATACATCTGCACGTCCACCGCCAAAACCAAATGTTTTAAATCCCATTGATTCCAGTGCCACATTGCCCGCAAGGATCATAAGGTCGGCCCAGGATATTTTTCGTCCATATTTTTGCTTGATCGGCCAAAGCAGTCTTCGTGCCTTGTCGAGATTGACATTATCGGGCCAGCTGTTAAGCGGGGCAAAGCGTTGCTGTCCGCTTCCTGCTCCTCCACGGCCATCACCTGTGCGGTATGTACCTGCACTGTGCCATGCCATTCGGATGAACAACGGACCATAGTGACCGAAATCAGCGGGCCACCAATCCTGAGAATCGGTCATTAGCTTGTGAAGATCTTTTTTTATAGCTGCCAAATCAAGACTCCTGAATTCTTTGGCATAGTTAAAATCTCCACCCATAGGGTCAGACAGAGAAGAGTTTTGCCGCAGTACATTCAGTTTTAACTGATTGGGCCACCAGTCGCGGTTTTTTGTACCGCCGGTGCCAACACTGTGCTTTTGTGTTGCTCCGGTAACGGGGCATTTGCTGCCTTCATTTGAGTTATTTTCCATATCTGTTATTTTTTGGGTTTTATATACTTACCAATGATCTGAAGTTTAAGATCTTCAATCTTGAAACCGGATATTTTCTTTTTTTCAAAATAATTTTCAAGGAGTTCATTTAGATCGTTATCCATATAATCCTCAATCCTGTCTGCATCTGAACAATAGATATGATGATGGCTTTCCATTCTTGCATCATATCTCATAAAATCTTTTTCTGTTTTTACTTTTTTTATTAATCTGTTTTCCACCAGAGCTTCAAGTACTTTATAAACAGTTGCGGTAGCTATATTCGGATTGTTCTTCCTGATATCATCTATAATATTTTCAGCCGTGGGATGATTATTAAGTTTAATGATAGCTTCCAGAATAGCTATCCTCTGGGGAGTTACCTTGAGTCCTTTCTCAACAAGCTTATTTCTTATCTCATGCATTTTCATTCCTGACTATCTTTAAAGGAGAATGATTCTCTTTTAATAATTAACAAATTTAGAAATTCATATGATAAAAATCAAATCTGAACCAAAAACATTTTCAGGTGAAGGTTAAAGAATTGATGTTTATTTATGTGGTAAGCTATTATACCTATGCAAATTTTAGAATACAAAATTCTCATCCCTTAATCTGCAACACAGGAATTCTTGTACTGTGTCGTAGATCAGATGCAACTGAACCAAGAATAAAATCACTTAATCCACGATGACCGTGGGTAGACATGGCAATCAGATCATAATGCCCTTTTTCAGCCAGGGCCAGAATCTCTTTTGATGGTTCACCGGAAAGCAACACTGTCCTGACATCAAATCCCTCATTACGAAGTTCAAGTTCACAGCGCTTGAGGTACTGATAGTCATCACGCATCTCGTCTGATTCGCCCAAATCCTTTTGGTTCCTTGCCATGAACCCATCGGCAACATGGACTAATGTCAGACGGGCATTGGTGAGCTTTGCCAGAGGGCGGATATGAGTAAGTATTACATCATCAAAGCAGCTGTTCTCAAGGGGTATAAGAATGTTTTTATACATTGGTAATCTATTAATGAATTCCTGATCTATTTGAATATTCCAACAATTATCTGGTATAGTAGAAAGCTATTGAGCGCCATTATGATTATTGCAACTCCCCATGAAGTATTCCTTAGCCAGCCAGGGTTAACATACGAACCCATTTTCGCCTTGTCGCTGGTAAACAATATAAGAGGTACAACAGCAAAACTTAGCTGAACTGAGAGTATCACCTGTGAAAGGATAAGCAGGCTTCCAATGCCCTTGGCGCCGTACAGACTTGCGACTATTACCGCAGGAATTATAGCAACAAGACGGGTAAGCAATCTTCGTACCCATGGACGCAGTCTTATATTCAGAAATCCTTCCATTACAATCTGACCTGCCATGGTGCCTGTCAATGTAGCATTTTGTCCTGAAGCAAGTAGGGCTATTGCAAAGAGAATACTTGCAAGGGGCGCTCCCAGAAGAGGGCTTAACAGCTTATAAGCATCATTTATATCTGCAACATCCTCATGCCCGCTACCATGAAAAGCGGCAGCGCTGAGAATTAATATTGCCGCGTTAATGAAAAGTGCGAGCATAAGTGCAAAAGTTGAATCTATGGTAGCGAACTTGATCGCCATTCTTTTTCCTTCAATATTCCGGGTATATTTACGGGTTTGAACTATACTGGAATGCAAATAAAGGTTGTGCGGCATGACAGTAGCGCCTAAGATCCCTATGGCAATATATAGCATGCCAGGATTAACAACTATTTGTGCATTGGGAATAAAACCTCCTAGAACACCCCTGAAAGAAGGATTGGATACAATTAAGTTCATAAAGAAAACTGACTCCGATAACTGCAATAAGACCTACAACGAGGGCTTCGATATAACGGAAACCTTTCTTTTGAAGATACAGGACAACAAGAACATCCAATGCAGTGAGAACAACACCAACAACCAAAGGAATTTTGAATAGTAAATTAAGTGCAACAGCTGAACCAATTACCTCAGCCAAATCACATGCAGCAATTGCTATTTCGCAAAGGATCCATAAAAAGATTGAGAATCGTTTAGAATAACTGTCGCGACATGCCTGGGCCAGATCGCGACCTGATACAATACCAAGCTTTAAAGAAAGATGCTGCAAAAGAATGGCCATCAGGTTGGAGATCATAATGACCGACAAAAGCATATAGCCAAATCGTGCACCGCCGGCCAGGTCAGTTGCCCAGTTACCAGGATCCATATATCCTACAGCAATCAGAAATCCCGGTCCTGAAAAAGCAAAAAGCTTTCGCCAGAAACTTGCAGATGAATCAACGGGTATTGATGCATTTACTTCAGGCAAAGAAAGTGATGAAGCTTTGGACTTCCAACCAATATCACCTTCGTTCGGATTTGTACTTATCGACGCTTCTTCAATATGATCATCCGATTCTTTAATGTCATTCAGGAATTTCATTTATTCCATCAATGATTGTTTTTAAGATCTTATCAGTTTATAACTTTAATAATTCAATTATTAACCTATATTCCAAAATTATAACATTTTTTATGTATATATGTTTTAACAAGTTCGCATATATTTTACCTGATAACGACATTTTATAAGGAGTATAAGTCGGAATTGAACAAAAAAGGTGTTTTATGTGGCTCACACCTTACACCTCAAGCCTAACGTCTGAAACCTCTCACTTCATCCTGAAAATTAACGGGATCAGAAATACTACTTTTTCAGCTGCCTCAGGTCGGATCGTCTGATCAGATTCGTTAGGGAAGTTAATTTTTACGGTCATGGAATGTAATAATTAATGGTTTTCACTTTAGTATTCCTTTATGAGTACTACGTATTTATTAGTGGTAAAAATAGAGGGGATCAAAAACGGTTCCCGTAACGCATCTTGAGTCTAGTCCATTGTATCCCGCTAAAAAAATGTCACATAATCGCCCGGTTGGTCTACTTTAATTCTTTTTCGCACTAATTAATATTATCATGATCTCCCCGACTGAATCTGCTTTTGCCATCTTGCTTTCACGGCAACCATTACCTGTGAAGCCGCTGCAATGTTATAAGGTATAGAACGCTTTCGATTTCAGGCCGGGCTTCAAGAGAGGCTTTAATCGATTCAAAAGTTTCATTGTCGGCGCTCTAGCCAATAAGGAAACTTTCACCTTTTTACCAGAAATATCGAGACAAAG